>NZ_CP116221.1:1065000-2265000 GCF_023556315.2 Psychroserpens ponticola
TGACGGCGTGCCTTTTGCATAATGAGCCTACGAGTTACCGTTGCTAGCAAGGTTAAGGACTTCAGGTCCGCAGCCGTAGCGAAAGCGAGTCTGAATAGGGCGCTTTAGTTAGTAGTGGTAGACGCGAAACCGTGTGATCTACCCATGGGCAGGGTGAAGCTGTGGTAACACACAGTGGAGGCCCGAACCGATATACGTTGAAAAGTGTTCGGATGACCTGTGGGTAGGGGTGAAAGGCCAATCAAACTCGGAAATAGCTCGTACTCCCCGAAATGCATTTAGGTGCAGCGTTGATTTATAGTTTTATAGAGGTAGAGCTACTGATTGGATGCGGGGGCTTCACCGCCTACCAATTCCTGACAAACTCCGAATGCTATAAAATGTTAATCAGCAGTGAGGGCATGGGTGCTAAGGTCCATGTCCGAGAGGGAAAGAACCCAGACCATCAGCTAAGGTCCCCAAATATATGTTAAGTTGAATAAACGAGGTTGAACTGCTTAGACAGCTAGGATGTTGGCTTGGAAGCAGCCATTCATTTAAAGAGTGCGTAACAGCTCACTAGTCGAGCGGTTCGGCATGGATAATAATCGGGCATAAACATATTACCGAAGCTATGGACTTGTAAAAGTGGTAGGGGAGCATTGTAGTGTCGCCGAAGGTTTGCTGTGAGGCATTCTGGAGAAGCTACAAAAGAAAATGTAGGCATAAGTAACGATAATGCGGGCGAGAAACCCGCACACCGAAAGACTAAGGTTTCCTCAGCTATGCTAATCAGCTGAGGGTTAGTCGGGACCTAACGCGAACCCGAAAGGGGAAGTGGATGGACAACAGGTTAATATTCCTGTACCTGCTCACACTAAAAGTGACGGAGGCGTGTATTTGGTGCGTACTGACGGAATAGTACGTTGAAGCGAGTAGTAATACCGCGATAGTACACTGAGACTACGGTCAAGGTGATAATCCAGAGAAGCGACTTCCAAGAAAAGCGAGTGAAGCAGCCCGTACCCTAAACCGACACAGGTAGTTGGGATGAGAATTCTAAGGTGCTCGAGAGATTCATGGCTAAGGAACTAGGCAAAATCGGCCCGTAACTTCGGGAGAAGGGTCGCCCACAGAAATGTGGGCCGCAGTGAAAAGGTCCAGGCGACTGTTTATCAAAAACACAGGGCTCTGCTAAATCGAAAGATGATGTATAGGGCCTGACACCTGCCCGGTGCTGGAAGGTTAAGTGGAGGGTTTAGCTTCGGCGAAGATCTGAAATGAAGCCCCAGTAAACGGCGGCCGTAACTATAACGGTCCTAAGGTAGCGAAATTCCTTGTCGGGTAAGTTCCGACCTGCACGAATGGTGTAACGATCTGGACACTGTCTCAGCCATGAGCTCGGTGAAATTGTAGTATCGGTGAAGATGCCGATTACCCGCAGTGGGACGAAAAGACCCCGTGCACCTTTACTATAGCTTAGTATTGGTTTTGGATAAGTAATGTGTAGGATAGGTGGGAGACTTTGAAGTGACGTCGCTAGGCGTTGTGGAGTCATTGTTGAAATACCACCCTTTGCTTATCTAGAGTCTAACTTCGAGAGAAGGACAGTGCTTGGTGGGTAGTTTGACTGGGGTGGTCGCCTCCAAAAGAGTAACGGAGGCTTCTAAAGGTTCCCTCAGCACGCTTGGTAACCGTGCGTAGAGTGCAATGGCATAAGGGAGCTTGACTGAGAGACATACAGGTCGATCAGGTACGAAAGTAGAGCATAGTGATCCGGTGGTTCCGCATGGAAGGGCCATCGCTCAAAGGATAAAAGGTACGCCGGGGATAACAGGCTGATCTCCCCCAAGAGCTCATATCGACGGGGGGGTTTGGCACCTCGATGTCGGCTCGTCACATCCTGGGGCTGGAGAAGGTCCCAAGGGTTGGGCTGTTCGCCCATTAAAGTGGCACGCGAGCTGGGTTCAGAACGTCGTGAGACAGTTCGGTCTCTATCTACTGTGGGCGTTAGAAATTTGAGTGGATCTGACTCTAGTACGAGAGGACCGAGTTGGACTAACCTCTGGTGTACCAGTTGTTCCGCCAGGAGCATTGCTGGGTAGCTACGTTGGGAAAGGATAAGCGCTGAAAGCATATAAGCGCGAAACCTACCACAAGATGAGATTTCTTTAAAGGGTCGTGGAAGATGACCACGTTGATAGGCTATAGGTGTAAAGGCAGTAATGTCATAGCCGAGTAGTACTAATAACCCATAGGCTTATTGTACACCTGTTTTTTTAGAGTTGCAATATTATTTTTATGATATTTTTTTTCAATATGTTAAGATATTAGTGTTGATTATTTATAACAACCAAAGATTTAAGGTGGTTATAGCGATGGGGCTCACCTCTTACCATTCCGAACAGAGAAGTTAAGCCCATTTGCGCCGATGGTACTGCATTTGTGGGAGAGTAGGTCGTCGCCTTTTTTAAGCCCTTCATAGTAATATGAAGGGCTTTTTTTATATACCATATATTTTAGATCTTTATTCTATCCCTTTTTTAACTATTTAAACATACTTACAATAATTTTTTGTAATCTCTTGATATTTATATAGTTTAAGTTTTTTTAATAATTAAATATCTAAGCAATGAGAAAGTCAAAAAAGAAAAAGTTTATTTTGAGACAAAATAAATTAGATGAGAGTATATTAATGATATTAAGTATTCAAGTTGCTTTTGAATATGTTTATATTAATTCTTATTTGAGTTTTATTAAGGTTAAATATAGATTCGATAGTTTTTTTATAGAGATTAGATTTTTTGTGTTCTTAATTGCAATAATTAGTTTAGCATTTTTATTAATGTCTATCGGATATTCGTTTATTTGTTTTTTTTAAATAATTTTTTATTTATGAAGAAAGATGTTAATGATATAAAATTTACACTTAAACAGAATGAATATAGAATAAAAAGATCTAAGTTCTTTTTAATTCAAAGTATTACAGTTTTAATTATATGTTTTTTGATTTTCTTAAACCTTAATACTAAAATAGTATAGATAACAAATCGACAAGCATAGTTTTTTTACTTTTATAGTTTCTAGTTTTTAATTATTTTTTTTATTTCAACACCTTGATTTGTTATTATATGTACAAAATAAACACCATCAATAAAATTGCGTAAATCAATTTTGTCTTCTTTAGTTTCAAAAATGAATTGGCCTATATTATTATATATTTTGGAAGTTATTATATTCCCTGTGCTTTTTAAATAAATAAAGTTTTTTACTGGGTTTGGATAAACTAATATTTCATTATTTGAAGACAGATTATTAGTTGATAAAGTTTCAGTATTGAATATGTTTATAGATACAGGGTAACTGCCATCGTTAATGCCATTAAAATCAAAAATTTTAGTGAAAACAAATGTATTTGGATCGAAATTAAACATAGTTCCATGATTGTTAATACCTCCAGATGTAGTAACACCATAAAGTTTTCCATCAACTGACGATTCAATTAATGTTCCTTCAGGATTTATCCCATCGTTTATTGAGAAATCATGTCTTTTTGTAAATTGATTCAATACTAAATCATATTCAAAAATAACACCATTATTATTTGTACCTCCCTTATTAGTTAACCCATAAAGTTTACCATTATTAATTTGAATTAAATCCCCCAGAGGTTTGTCTCCATCAAAATTATCATCGTTATTAAAACTATGTAATACTTCATAACCTGTAGTTAAGTTATATTTAAAAATTGCCTCTTCAATGTATAAACCTCCTTCATTGGTAATGCCTTCCATTGATGTCAGCCCGTATAAAGACCCATCTAAACCTTCAATTAAACTTCCGTAGGGGTTACTACCTCCATCTTCATCTACAACTTTAAAATCATGAAGTTTATTAAAAGTGTTGTTGAGTGGGTCGTATTCAAAAATTATGCCTCCTTGTATTGGGGTACCCATAAAAACTCCTCCATCACCTCCAGCCGATGTTAAACCATAGAATTTATTATTAGTTGCTAATAATAAGCTGCCCATTGGAAATGAACCAATATTATTAAAGTGGTGCTTTACTGTTAATGAATTTGTAATTGGATTAAATTCAATTATTGCTCCTATATTATTTAGTCCTCCTTGCTCTGTTAATCCGTAAAATAATCCATTCGATGCAAGTGTGAGGTTTCCACTTGGAATAGCTCCAGTATTATTTCCAAGGTTTAGTATTCCAAATTCCACTAACTTTGTATGTGTATTAGTTGTTGGATTGATTTCAAATATCACTCCTGTATGATATAAGCCACCATGCTTAGACATACCATAAAGCTTACCATTTGATGGTAAAAATGTAAGACCACCTTCGGGTAAAGCTCCTGCTGGCATATAATTCAACTTGAATAATTCGGTGTATTCATTATTATTAATATTTAACTTATAAAATGCACCACTGGGTTTGGTGTATGTTTCATAACCAAATTGGGTTGTTAATCCATAAATGTCACCACTATTAGTTAGTATGATATCTCCATCAGGATATTTCCCATTAAAATTATTAAATGTATGTAGAACAGAAGATTGCAGTGTTACGGGGTCAAACTCAAAAATAGTTCCGTATTCTGTGTAACCAGTTGGTGTTGTACCATAAAATTTGTTGTTTTGTGCTAAAAACAAACTGCCTTTAGCCCAAGACCCTAAAGATGTTTCAGAATTAGGATTTAAGTTTCTCAAAACTGACAATTCATTTGTTGTAATATTATACTTAAATAAAACACCACCATCACCTATTGATCCTTCAGAATTCATACCATATAATTCTAATGAATTATTGGGACCTTCAATTAAACCACCCCATGGACTATGACCATTATTTCCAGATGTATTAAAATCAAGCTTTTTTTCGTATTCATTTGTTGAAATGTTGAATTGAAAAAGAACACCTACATTATTTTCTCCTCCATCTTTTGTCATTCCATATATTAAACCATTTGATGCTTCTGTGAGATGCCCTAGAGGCGCACTACCATGAATATTTATATTGTCATCAAAATCTAATTTTTTTGTATAAATATTAGTGCTTAAATCATATTCATAGATAACGCCATCATCTGTTGTGCCACCTCTACTTGTCATTCCATAGAGTTTACCATTTGTAGCATGTAACAATGTTCCTGATGGATTGCGACCATCAGTATTATTAAAACTATGAAGAACCGTGTATGTATTCGTGTTATAAGCAAATTCATAAATTACTCCACTACCATTTTGGCCACCTCTTCCTGTTATTCCGTAAAGCTTGTTATTAATTTCAATTAATCTTCCTATTGGTTGAACACCTGAGGGTATTGGTTGAATATTTGAAGAATAATGAAAGTCATATTTTTTTAAATACGTATCTGTTGTTGGGTTATATTCAAAAAGAACACCTTGGTTGTAAACTCCTCCAAAACTAGTTGTTGCATAAATGTTTCCATTACTAGCTTCCATTGGGAAATTAAAATTTGGATCGTTACCTTCATAGCTAAAAAACTCATGTACTACAGTATGATTATTACCGTTAGTATCTGTTTTAAAAACAGTACCATTATTACTTGCACCTCCGTTTTTAGTAACTCCCCAAATTTCGTTTGTTTGCACAAAACCTATAATAGGTATTAGACAAAATATAATAATGCAAACGGTTTTTTTGAATTGTATGTTTTTCATGATTTTTGTGAATTATTAATTATGTTTATTATTTCTAATAAAATTACGGTTAAAGGTTTGTATGTATTTCTTGAGGGATACCCTTAGAAACCCTAATTGGTGACCTCGATATTACTATTAGATTATTAGGTTAAGTTTTTTCTTTTAGAGATGTACTATATTGAAAGCTATAATTATTAATTGTTAATTTCAAAATCGCCATTGATTTCATGTACATCAGTGATATCTGAATTATTTCTATAGAATTCTCCTGTAAATGTGCCTTTGCAATGGGTTACAAAATCACCATTTATTTCTAATTCTGTAATAGTTACGCTCACCTCTTTAGCATTGTAATTTTCTCCAATAGATTCTAATACGATGTTAATTTCAGAATCATCACCATTTTGATTCCCTATATTGTGTATACCAATTTCAGGCGGAGATACCAATAAAAAGTTAGATTCTGTAAACGATTTACCAATGTATAATTGAATTTCATCTTCAGATAAATCTGGGTCTTCATCTGCATTATAGAAGTAACCAAGGGTACTAAATTCATCGTTACTACTTACATCTCTATACTCATAATCTCCATTGGTAATAGGTCCTGCTATAGTGAATCCTACATAAGAAATTTCGAAATCATTATTTCGGTCATCTGTAGTACTATCATCATCACTACAAGAAAGTAGGGTTATAACTATGATTAATGCAAAAAAGTTTCTAAGTTTTAAAATGTTTTTCATGATATATTTATTTGATTAATAGTTGTTTGCAAAAATTAATTGATGGTTGTCATTTTTATTTATTGAAAGTTACAGCTTGTTAACTAATGTGTTATTGCGCTATATTATACTCAAACTCACCATCTATAATATGTGTTTCTTCAATTTCATCACCATTTACTGTATGCTTGTAAACCGCAATCCCATTAAATGTGCCTTTTATATGAATAACATAATTATCATTGCGTTCAATTTCTAGGACATTGACTGATATAGATTTTGCTTCAAGCCCAACATCCTCAAAACCAAAACCCAAATCAAAATCTGGATGGTCATCTAAAATTTCAACCAATCCAGTTCTTGCAGGAATACTCATGCCTACATTTAGCATGTGTGTAGTATCTACAAATCCCATTCCTGCTATTTTTAAGGTCTGCGAATTGCTTTCGGGATATACATTAGCGAAGGCTAATATGCTGGGATTGTTAAGGTCTTCAACAACGATGTTATAGGTGCCATTTACTTGGTTTCCTGCAACACTGTAATTAGTATATGTGTCTTGTTGCTGTGCTGTATCATTAGGATTGTCATCATCTTTACTACAAGACAAAATGGTAACAGTGATAATAATCAAAAACGGTATTAATTTTAATGTGGTTTTCATTGTGTTTTTTATTTTAAATAGTTGATCACCAATCAATTCTTATTAATTGCTTTTTAAATAGTATTTAATTAGATTTTACCACTCACACTCCTCATATCGTAAAATCTCTTCATCAAAAAGCGATATATAATTACCTACTTCGTTAAGAAGTGAATCTATTTGATAGGGAAGACATCCTGCATTTTCTAGGGTGTTGGTATTATTAATACCGGATTCAAGAATTAAAAATTCCATTAGAAAATCTCTTGCAATTCGTTCTCGTTCCAGGCAAGCCAAATTAGGATCCGAATCAGAAACTGCTGCTATTTGTGTTTCATATTCTTCATATATAGCAAGCATTTCTGTTAATACATTCTGATGACAATCATCTAATCCTTCTAATTGTTCAACTATTTCATTTGCATCTTCTTCAGTGCAACTAATTGAGAGTGTAAAAACGGCTGCTAGTATGAGTATTAATTTAGTATTCATAAGTATTAAGTTTTATATCGTTATTATTTGTTTTTTTATGTTTTTAAAGTTTGAAAAGAAAAGGAAGCAACGCTAACTCCACATTTTATTTGTTACTCCCTTTACTCAACTGATTAATAGCTTCTTTAATATTTTTTAAAAATGACGAATAGCAGCTTACTATTTCTTCAGTTTTATAGATTTTATAATTTTATTTTTTATCATAATATTTAAAACATAACGACCATCATTTAAGTGGTCTATACTTAAAAAGATATGCTGTTTCTGGTTTGATTTTTCTTGTATTTCATTGTTTAGTGTCATTAATTATAGTATTAAGGGTAGCTTTTGTAAAACTATTTTTAATGCATAAAAGAGCATGTCATTTATGTAACATTGCGTTACACTTATGTAACATTTAGTATAAGTGGCTGACTAAGTGTATTTTAATGCGTATTCTAAAGGTGTGCATTTGTAAACATCTTTAAAATTTTTAATAAAATAGGAAGGTGTGTTAAAGCCTATTTGATAGGCAATCTCAGAAATGGTAAGTTCAGATTGCTTTAATAGTGTTATAGCAATTTTTAATCGTTCGTTGCGAATTAATTGTGTTGTAGTCAATCCTGTTAATGCGTTTAATTTTCTATGTAGTTGCATTCTACTCATTAACATTTTTTTGCTTAATACTTCTGAAGAAAAATCTGTATTAGTCATGTTTTCATTTAAAACGCTTTTTAGCCTACTTAAAAATTGTTGGTCTACTGAAGTTGTTGTAATGTCTTTTAACTCTAGTGAATTGCTATAGCGTTGCTGTAGTTGTTTACGTAATTCGATTAATTTTTCAACTTTAATTTTAAGTTTATTACTATTAAAGGGTTTTACGAAATAATCGTCTGCACCTGTTTTTAAACCAATAATCTCGTTTTGGTCGCCACTTTTTGCGGTAAGCAAAATAATTGGAATATGACTTGTTCGTTCATCTAATTTTAATGTATTGCAGAGTTCAATGCCATCTACTTTGGGCATCATAATATCGCTAATAATAATATCTGGAATTTCTTTTATTGCATTAGCAATGCCTTGTTCACCATTTATAGAATCTTTAATAGTATAGTCTTCTTCAAAAATTGAAGCTATATATTGTCTAATATCATCATCGTCTTCAACAATATGAAGTAATGGTTTGTTATTGTTAAATGTAGTTTTATTAGTTGTTGAATAATCTTTTTCTTGATTTGTTATTTCTTTAGTTTCAAATAATTGATCTTCATTTATTTCTGAAGAATTAAAAAATGAACGTTCAATAGGAAGCGTAACAGTGAATTGAATTTCATCATCATTTATAGTATTCGCTAATATATTTCCATGTGATAAAATAACTAACTCTTTTACTAAAGACAGGCCAATACCAACGCCATCTGCGCTTTTATTGTTTTGGTAGTAACGCTGAAATAATTTACTAAGCTCTTCCTGTGTAAGTATATTTCCGTTATTGATAATTGAAATTATAATTTGGCCATTTTTTATTGTTGAGTTAAAATGAATTCTTCCATTTTTTTTAGTGTATTTTATAGCGTTAGAAAGTAGATTAATCACTATTTTTTCAATGACATCTTTATCAAACCATGCTTTATCTATAGGTCGAATATTATAGTTAAATTCAATATTTTTTTCTTTTGCTTTAAACTCAAAAGCCGCAACAAGTTGTTTTAATAAAACGGCTAAATTTCCATTTGAAACAGTTAAATTAAGATTGCCAGTTTCTAACTTAGATAAATCTAGAAGTTGATTTACTAAGTTTAATAAGCGTTTTGAATTTCGTTGAACTAACGACAGTTCTTTTTTATCATTTTTAGAGAGCTTAGGGTTTTCAAGTTGTTTATCAATAGGGCCAGAGATTAAGGTTAATGGCGTTCTAAATTCATGTGAAATATTAGTGTAAAGTTTGGTTTTAAATTCGTCTAATTGTTTTAATCGTTCTGTTTCTTCTTGTTCTAATTGTAATTGTATATTCATATGCCATTTCCATTTCAAGTATTTATATACACCATAAATGGTGAGGAAAAAGCCTGAGAAGTAAAAAACAAGAGCTATGTAACTTAAATACCAAGGTTGTAAAATGGTGAAACTGTAAGTAGCAGGAATATCATTCCATACAGCATCATAATTACTAGACTTAACTTTAAAAGTATAGTCACCTGGATTAAGTTTTGAATAATGTGCTATAGTGTTATTTCCTGATTGTATCCAATTTTCATCGTAATTTACTAATTGATATTGATAGCTATTTCTGTTTGGTAAGGAATAATGTAGTCCAGCAAAATTAAAAGTGAATGTATTTAGATTATGCTTAAATTTTTCGTTTTCTAGGATTTTATGTTTTTTATTAAATAATTCTAGTTTTGTAATAACCGTTTTTGGTTTTACTGGGTTTGTAGTTAATAAATTTGGGTTAAACCAATTTAAACCTTCTAATCCGCCAAAAAATAAGAGTCCATTTTTATCTTTAAAATATGCTCCAGTATTAAATTCTAGCGATTGTAAACCATCATGAATATTGTAGTTTATAATGTTTGGGAAGTCTAAATTTTCAGAATTAAATTTACAAATCCCTTTATTTGAACTCAACCATAAATTATTATTGTTATCTGGTAATATGCCATAAATGACATTATTTGAAATTCCGTTTTCGGTATTATATGTTTTAATTTCTCTTGTTTTAGTATTATATGATTTTAGTCCATTTCCAAAAGTACCTATCCATAAAATAGATCTTTTGTTGTCTACTAACAATGATTTTATTTTATCATTTATTTTTTTGTGTGGTGTAATTTTTTTTGTTTCAGGGTTTAAAGAACAAATGCCATTATCGTCTGTTCCAATCCATAATAAACCATTTTTAGCTTCAGTAATCGTTCTAATGTTGTTACTTGGTATAGAATTGAGATTTCCTTTTTCAAATCTATAATTATCTATTACACCTTTGTTTTTATCATATAAAAATAATCCATGTTCTCTGGTGCAAAGCCAAATTCTATTTTTCGAATCTCTAAAAATATTCCAAACTGTTTGTGCATCAAATTTTATTTTAGATTTGTTATTCAATGCTCTGAATTCCCCATTTTTGTTAAATAGTTCTAAACCGAAATCCTGATGACCAATCCATAACTCATCATCGATTATTGCTAAACTAACAACTCTATTTGACCTTATTTTAGAATTTTGTGTTGTATATGTTTTATGTTGATTAGTAATGAAATTTATTTTGGTTAAGCCCTCTCCAAAAGTCCCTAACCACAAATCATCTGATTTGTTGTTTTTTGTAATAGATCTAATTTGATTTACACTTACATCAATAGGTAATTGGTTGTTTGTTAGTATGTTGAATTTGGAAAGGTGTTCATCATAATAACTTAAACCTGCGCCATCTGTACCTATCCAAACGATACCAGAATAATCTTCAAATAAGCTTAAAACATAATCATAGTGAATGGCATACACATCATTTTTATTAACTTTTATATGATTAATCGTTTTTTGTTCAAAATCTAATACATAAACACCTTGTCCATAAGTTGCAATCCATAGTTTGTTGTTTTTATCGACTAAAACCGATTGAATATTTAAGTTATTTGGTAGCGAAGATTTGCCTAAAGTATTAAATGGAATATATTCACCATTGCTTTGAATGAACAATCCATTACCATAAGTTCCAATTACTTGAGAGCCATCTTTTAATATATCAATACAGCTATAATAAGCTTTAGTTTGTGAGTTATTTGAATAAGAATTTGTGTTTATATCTAAATTTATAACACCATTTAATGCAGTTATTATTACTGCGTCTTTTTGTTGAATAATGCTAGATATAGATTTCTGAAAGTCTTCTTTTTTAAATACTTGAAGCGTATCTTTAGTGGTTTTATCAATCTTATATAAGCCATTATTATAGGTGCCAATGTAGGTGTTTAGCTTCGTGTCTTGAAATATGGCACTAACATCTTTAATAGATTCTATTTTTTTAAAAGTTTCGTTTTTTCTATTGAATTTTTCTAGATTTCCTGAATTTGTTATTATCCAAATTACGTTTTCTCTATCAACATATACCTTTCCTAACTTACTGTAATTAGCCTTTGTAATGTCTTCAAATTGTTTTTTGTAGTGCATAAATGTTTTTCCGTCGTATTTATTTAAGCCTTCTTGTGTTGCAATCCATAAATAACCAGTACTGTCTTGAGCTATTGAAATGGCAGAGCTTTGTGAAAGGCCATCCTTAATAGATAGTTGTTGAAATGTTTTTTGAGTTTGAGAAAAAGTTATTGAAGTACTTAATACATAGAAAGCGACATACCAAGTTTTTATTAAGATATGTTTGATGTTATAGATAATCACTTATTTACGCTAGCTTAGCTATTTATACCTATTAGTACATTAAATTAAAAAAGGTTAACATGAGTTTTTATGCGTTCTTCTATTTTAGTATTTTTAGAAAAACATGTTAACCTTTCTAGTGTTTCTATAACAAATGATTGAACCCAATTTTGAACAATTAAAAATGGCTCTTAAAAAAGGGGATCTAAGGTTGTTGGATACTATATACAGAAACTACAGGTTACCATTTTTTAAGTTTACCAATCATTTTGACCTACCTGAAGAAGATATTACAGACATTTATCAAGATGCAATAATAGCACTACGTGATAATATTGTAAATGGAAAAGTACAGACATTAAATAGTAGTATTAAAACCTATCTATTTTCGATTGGCAAGTTTATGATTTATAAGAAGTTTAAAGCCATAAAAAAAAGTGAAGCTTTTGAACAAGAATATATTTCAGAAGTTGATTTTTGCTTGCCTTTAAATTATAATGAAGATATAGATGTTTTACAGCAACACGTAAATAATTCTTTTGAAGATTTAGGTGAAAAGTGCAAAGAACTATTAAAATTGTTTTACTATGATGGATTAACATTAAAAGAGATTCAAGCTTATTTTAATTATGATAATTATAATGTGGTAAAAAGTCAGAAATCAAGATGTTTAAGGTCTTTAAAGAATTTGGTTTACAAACAAGAACAAAATGGATAAAGAACAATTAATAGCAAATTATTTTTCCAATTGCCTTTCTGAAGAAGAGCAGAAGCTATTTGATAATTTAATAAAAACAGATTCTGATTTTAAAAATAAAGTCGATTTTGAAGTGCGTGTTAATAATGCGATTCATAAAAAAGAACACCAAAAACTAAAACAACATTTTAAAAATTTAGATCATTCTATTAAAAAAGAGAGCAAAACACCAAAAAAAAGAATCTGGTTAGTTGCAGCGAGCATTGGTCTAATAGTAGTATTGACGTTTACATATACTTATTTCAACAAAGAGTATTCGAGTGAAGCCCTTTATGCAAGTTATTATGAGCCAGCAAAAAATATTGTACAGCCTATTGTTAGAAATGAAAATTCTAAAACAGAAAAAGTAGAAGCTTTTATTGCGTATCAAAAAGAAGATTATGTAGAGGCAGAAAAATTATT
Organism: Psychroserpens ponticola; assembly: GCF_023556315.2. Lineage (NCBI taxonomy): Bacteria > Pseudomonadati > Bacteroidota > Flavobacteriia > Flavobacteriales > Flavobacteriaceae > Psychroserpens > Psychroserpens ponticola. The sequence goes on from NZ_CP116221.1 coordinate 1,078,024, forward strand.
TAATAAATTATATACTTCTACAGAAGATTCTGAACTATTATTTTACGAAGGTATTTCGCTTTTAGAATTAAATGAAACTGATGTAGCTATTTCAAAGTTTAAGGCACATTTAAAGTATAAAGACGCTGTTTCAGAAATGACACCATGGTATTTAGCATTGGCTTATTTAAAGAATGATGATATTAAGAATGCGAAAATGATATTAACTAAATTCGTTGAAGATACATCTGTAACTTTCAAAAAAGAAGACGCTAAAACATTGCTTAAAAAGTTATGATTTCTTTCTGAAGAAAAAGAAAAGTACAACAACAAAAAGAATAGCAATTCCAAAATATAAATAATTAGAATGACTTACAACTAAAGCATCTGTATTACCAGAAATAATAAAACCTGCCCAATAATATGGATGCTGTAATGCTGTTTCAGGTGTGTTTTTTATATAGTCTAATTTTGCGTTTTTAAGTGCTTCATCTTTAGTGTTCCCTTGTTTTAAATGTTTGTAAAATGCACTCATAATTTTCGACGTTGCTAAATCGTCAACCTTCCATAAACTTATAACAGTACTTGGAATTCCTGTATATGTAAAGGCTCTAGAAATGCTTTGAATGCCTTCACCTTTTTCAAAGTTTCCACTTCCAGATTCACAGGCACTTAAAACCGCTAATTTTGAATTTATGGTTTCATTATACAATTCACTTACCAATAAATTACCATCAGTAAATTCTAAATTTGAAAAATCTGGATTTACATTGTTAATATTAGAGTGCATAGCCAAATGCAAAATGTCATAATGGTTAGCAGCCTTTAAAAAGGCTTCTTTTGTTGTGTTTTTGTATTGCTTTCCAGAAAAATAATTTAATATTGAATTGGTTTCCTTTAAAATACTCGGTAGTTCTGATGATGAATTATTTGTTGAGAAAATTCCAATTTGTAATTCGTCAGTTGTGGTTAGATTATTTTGTTCGTTTAATAACGTTAAAGACGATGCGTAACTTGTATTATAAGTTGAGAAATCGCCTTTAGAAAACAGAGTTTCAAAAGGCAGGTAGTTTAAAATTTCATCAGGAATAATAGTAATATTTTTATGTGTGTTATTCTCTAATAATGGTTGAATAATAGGTTTTAATTTTTCTAAATACTTTGTGCTTTCAGAATTAAAAGTGGATAATGATTTTACATAATTAGAGACGTCTTTTTGTATTGAATTTGAAACGTTTAATGTTTTAAAATCAATGTTAGATTTTGAAATTGTAAAGCAGTATAAATGATTGTCATTTAATATGTATTTTATAACTAGTTGATGTTTATTTAAAGTTTTTCTAAATGTGGAAAGCTTAAACGTATTATAATTTCTATAATAATAATTAGTGTAATTATTTTTTATAACATCTTGTAAATTAGATAGCTCAAGTTTTAAATCTTTAAGTCGTGTATTTAAAGCATCAGATTGAAATTGACTATTTTCATCTTTAGAAAATAATTTATTTTGATAGTAATTGACTAGATTTTTTAAATCGCTTTCTGTATTTAAAATACTGTCTGGAATATTAAGTTTATGTTTTTGTTTATTAAATAAAAATTTTGACCAAGTTAATTTTGAGTTTGAATGTTCTAAAGCTTCAATTGAGGACACTATTTTTTCTTCGGAATATGCAGGAATTAAAGTTTTAATAAGTCCGTTTTCTATGCTTTTATAGGTGTTATATAAGTTTTCATTATATCTTTTCCCCAAATAGAGGCTATTTAAAACATCAGAAGCTAAAAGATATATATTGTGTGATGTATCTAAATGCGATATGTTTTTAGAAATTTGATACCAATTAAAATAAGTTTCAGCTATTAATAATATGCTATTTATGGCTTCAAATGAATCAAAATCCTTTAGTTGATTACTTTTTAATGTCCTTAAATCAATACTATTAGAACCTTCCTTTAATAATAGTTTAAATGCATTTATAAAATATTGATCAGCAGTATTATAATCTCCTTTTCTAGAAAAAATATTGCCGTAATTACTTGTTAAATAGAATTGTTCATGTGCATTATCATGATTGGAATTGATTAAAATGCTTTTTAAAAGTTCTTCGGATTTAAGGTCATATTTTAAGTCCTTATATTTTTCAAAAAGAGCAATTTGATAAGGTATTGGGTCTAAAAAAAATTGTGCTTTGTATGTTGTAGTTAAATCAATGGCTTCATTAAGAAACCTAATAGATTCTTTCTCAGAGATATTTGGTAATTGCGAATTATATGAATATATCAATGCTTCAAACTTTACATCTTCAATAAATTCTCTTGTTGACGATTTTAGCTCATTTTGGGCGAGATCAATATACTTTTTTGCTTTTACATAAGCTTTCTTTTTTAAGTTTAGGTCAATATAATTTGAATATAAATCTAAATATTTATGCCTTCTTTGAAATTTATATTCCGCTTTTTTATGTTTTACCGAATCAATAATAATGTATTGTTTATTTAAATAGGTTTCGGCTAAATTATAATCACCATAATACAAATACCATGATGCTAGTTTTTTATAGGTATTATAAATTGAATTATTATATCTTTTATCAAGTTCTTCCCAATATTTGGCAGATAATAATAAAGAATTTAGTTCTCTGTTTTTAAGTCCTAATGCTTTATAATTATTAGCCAAAACATTATAGTTCATGGCTAAATCTATCTTGTTTTCTTTATGATGTGTTTTGTATAAGGCAATAGATTTATTATAGTATGTTAAGGATGTTTGATAGTCATTTAGTTTCGTGTTTATATAGCCTAAATCGTCTATTATACGCAATATTTTAATGTGTTCTTCTGGTAATGTATCTTGTAATATTATTAAATTTTCTTTAGCCTCGACCAAAGTCATTTTCCAATTTTGAGTATAACCATATTGATGATAAATACGATTAGCAATTTGATATTTAAACCAAATACTTGGATTTGAAGACGTGTTGAGAATTTCTCTAGCTTTTATAGAATATTCTAATGCTTTTGTGTGATTTTCTAAACCACCATAACCTTCATGAATACATGATTTTGTGAAATTCCATTTGGCTTCAATATGTTTTTTATAATTTTCAGAATGGTTTGTTTCTTCTAGTGCAAGTGTTCTATATGGAAGAGATTTTAAATATTGACCACTGTTTTCTTCGAGTGAATCTGCAATTTTGGTGTTGCTAATTTTTTGTTGAGCAAAAGAGGTGATGCATAAAATACAGCATATTAAGAGACTACTTGATTTTTTTAAAATGGACATTAAAGCATATTAGAACCTTTAAAGTAGACAATTTTATTTATTTCTAATAATTTATAGTTGTAAACGTTTAATCCTAAACAATTTAAGAACTTCTTTGTATATGAAATTAACGGAAGCTATTTTTTATTAAACATACTATCCATAATTGTCTTTAACCCCTTAAAGGCGAAGTAAATTGCTAATCCGCAAATGAAAATACCGATAATTAATAAAGGAATATAAAGCGGTTTTTCTTCATTAGAAAAAGCAACATAAAGTAGAGTAGGACCTAGAAACATTAATACTAATGTAAGTCCCATTGTTTTAATCCCCTTATATAGTATGTCTTTATCTGTTCTTTTAGTTTCCATTTTTGAAGCTTTGAATTGCAGAACGTACATTTTTATGTTGTTCTAATAATAATTCTGCCTCAGTTTTATCAATGTTAAGCTCTTTTATTAGCATTTTAATTCCACGATCTACAAGTTTATTATTACTAAGTTGCATATCAACCATTTTATTACCTTTTACTTTATTAAGTTTAATCATAGTGGATGTTGAAATCATATTCAAGACCAGTTTTTGAGCAGTTCCTGCTTTCATTCGAGAACTTCCAGTGACAAATTCTGGTCCGACAATAACTTCTATTGGATATTGTGAAACATTAGATAATGGGCTATTTTGATTACAAGTTATGCAGCCTGTAATTATATTATTTGAATTGCATTTCTCTAATGCTGAAATCACATAAGGTGTTGTGCCAGAAGCTGCAATACCAATTACAACATCATTTGAATTTATATCATAACTTTCTAAGTCTTTCCAACCTTGAGAAGTTGAGTCTTCAGCAAATTCAACAGCTTTTCTAATTGCTGTATCACCTCCAGCGATTAGACCAATAACTAAATCGTGAGATACTCCAAAAGTTGGAGGACATTCTGAAGCGTCTAAAATACCAAGTCGTCCACTTGTGCCAGCTCCAATATAGAATAAGCGTCCACCTTTTTTTAGTTTAGTTACTATGTGTTCTACTAGTATTTCAATTTGTGGAATTGCTTTTTCTACAGCTAAAGGAACGGATTTATCCTCGTTGTTCATGTTGGTCAATAATTCATTTATAGTCATTTTTTCTAAATGATTATAATTTGAATCTTGCTCAGTGGTTTTTGTGAATGTCATAGTGTAAAAATAACTAAATTTTTCTACTGCGTTAGTGATAGAAGTGACATCCTTTTTGAGTTTTTTCTCAAAAAGATACAACGAATAGCACGACGCTTTGATTTGTTTTATCAAAGCGTAACGCCCAAAATATTATAGATATAATACTTTTTTTATTTACTCTACTCGACTGTATAAACCAATTCTACAACTTCTGACAGTCTAAAATAGCCAAGAGGGAAATTATCAGGATTGGTTTGATTAATACAGTTGCCTCTAACTGTAGAAGGTTGAGTTTCAAATCCGCCTCCACCACTTTCTATTTGTTGGAGTAAAATAAACATGAATTCATAAAAACGTTCTGAAACACCATGGTTTCTAATAATCACTGATTGCCCTGAATCTAAATCTTCTTCAATATATAATCCGAAAATTTCATTACCATTTACAAATTCATCTTTAAAAGTGTCTAAGGTAGGAGTCACTGGTAAGCTAGGAGTGTATTCAAAAAAGTAATAGTTTTCCTCTTCTCCTGGATCATTAAAAAAAGCTTTTATCTCTGTTTCATTACCAGAAAATCCACCTTCTAAATTTTGCTCAACACGAGTTATTTCATTAACGGGTTTAAGTGTTTCTGTAGCAAAATATGTTTCACCATTATAAATTACCGTTAGATTATATACTCCGTTAATTTCTGGTATAAATGCATTATTTTCATAGATTCCTGTATTCTCATTTTCTATGAATTCAAAAACATTATTGTTACTATCGGTAATATTTACAATAGCACCATTTGCAGGAGGAACTTCAAGATCAAAATATGGAGCTGTTAAGCTCAATCTAATACTTTGTTCATTTCCGCTAGTGTTTTTAATCCAATCTATAGATGCATCAATAACTAATTTTGGTTCTGAAGTAGGTAATTCTAAATCAATTACATCTTCGCAAGAATATGCGAAAAATAGGAGCGTTATGTATATGAGTTTTTTCATTTCTAAAATTTAAAATTTAAAATTATAAGATATAGATGGTACAATTCCAAATATTGCCAGTCTTAGAGCTTCATTTTTAGATGTGTCTCTGTTCTGGCTAAAGCTAATTGAAGCTGCATTTCTTCTATTATAAATATTGTAAACACCAAAAACCCAATGACCTCTAAATCCAGTTGTTTTATTTGGTTTTGGTGTGTAATTAACAGATAAATCTAGGCGATGATACGTTGGTAATCTATATTCATTTCTGTTGGTATAATTAGGTATTCTAATGCCATTATATTCATATTGACTATTTGGATAGGTTACTGGCTGACCTGTTTGAAACAAAAAATTTGCATTAAATGTCCATTTTTTGTTAAATTCATAGCTTCCTGTAAATGAGATGTCGTGAGTTTTGTCATAAGGTGTATTGTACCATTCACCATTATTTATGCCAGTTTCATTGGGTGTTCTTCCTTTTGTTTGTTGTTCAGATTTTGAAAGTGTATATGCTAACCAACCTGTAAATCGTCCTTCATTTTTTCTTAAAAGTAGTTCTAAACCGTAAGCTCTAGCTTTTCCATTTAAAATAACTTGTTCAATTGCATCATTTGCAATTAAGTCTGCCCCATCGATGTAATCGATTCTATTTTTTACAGTTTTATAAAAGGTTTCAAATTCTAATGAGTATGTGTTATTTGAAAAATTGCGGAAGTAACCTATTGCGTATTGGTCTAATATTTGAGGTTTTGCATATTTTCCACTTGGTGTCCAAACATCTAAAGGCGTAGGTGAATTTGAATTAGACAGTAAGTGTAAATATTGCGTCATTCTATTGTAACTTCCTTTAATAGAAGATTTGTTATTTAATTGATATGCTAGAGCTAAACGAGGTTCTATATTATTAAATGTTTCAATAATATCACTGCGATCAAATTTTTCGGTACTAATAGGTTCGGCTTTTTCGTAAATTTGAAGTTGGTCATTAAAGATTACGGCTTTGTCATTTGTATAGACATTTAATTCATCTTGACCTAATCTTAGAAAATTGCTGTATCTCAATCCGTAGGAAGCTGTTAATTTGTTACTTAATTTATGTTCGATATCAAAATATAAAGCATTTTCTAAAGCATATTTATCAATTAACTTTTGTTTATTTATTCCTGAATCACTATTGGATGGCTCTATTTCACCAGGATTAAATTTATGATATATACTATTTATACCATATTGTAATTTTACTTTATCGGTTAGGTAATGTTTAAGATCGTATTTTAAGTTGAAATTTCTTATACCTGAATTCCAATCAAATCCTATAAGGTCTAGGTTTAAGCCATAGTAATAGTCTGAATAAATTAAGGAAAGATTAGAAAATAATTTATCTGAAAACAGGTGATTCCATCTGAAATTTAAAACGGTATTACCATATGTGTTTTTAAAACTATCATTAAGACTAAACACATCACGCCCAAAATAGCCAGATAAATAAATATTGTTATTTTGGTTTAGTTTATAACTTAATTTGGTATTCAAATCATAAAAATATGCAATGTTGTCTATATCGAAAAGCGGTAGAAATAGATGTGCATAAGATGCTCTTCCTCCTAATAAAAAGGAGCCTTTTTGTTTTTTTAGAGGACCTTCAACTAACAATCTACTAGACACTAAACCAATTCCTCCATTAGCATGAAACTCATTACTATTTCCTTCCTTTTGATAAATATCTAAAACAGAAGAGACACGTCCACCATATCGCGCAGGAATTCCCCCTTTATATAACCGCAAATCTTTAATAGCATCTGGATTAAATACTGAAAAGAAACCGAACAAATGCGAAGAGTTATATATAATGGCTTCATCTAAAAGTATTAAGTTTTGATCTGCTGAACCACCTCTAACATTAAATCCAGAAGCGCCTTCACCTGCAGTAGTAACTCCTGGCAACATTGTAATTGCTTTTATAACATCTGCTTCACCTAATACAACTGGAATTTGTTTAATTGTACTTGCTGAGAGCGCGTTAACACTCATTTGAGGTTTTCTAATATTTAGTTTTTCAATATCTTCTGTTATGATAACTTCATCTAATGATTCAGTCGTTTCAATTAAACTGAAGTTTTTAGTTGTATCCGAAGTTAAATCAATTGTTTTAACAATATTCTGAAACCCTAAATAACTAATTACTAATTTGTAAGTGCCAGACGGAAGAGTTATGGAATAAAAACCATACTCATTGGTGATACTTCCTGTTTGTTGATCGGGAAATAAAATATTAACGCCAATTAATGTTTCATTACTGCTTTGATCAGTAATAACACCACTAAGTGTGTATTTTTCTTGAGCTAAAAGACCTAATGGGCTTATTAAAAATAAGAGTAGAATTACTCTAAGAGGAAATTTCATGATTTGTGATTGATTTATTTGATTGATGAATTATACTTAGGTTAAACGAATGACTTTAATTATTGTTACACTAAAAGGGTAAATTATTTACATCTACATTTCCTCCAGAAATTATGATGCCAATTTTTTTATTCTTGAATGTCTCTTTTTCTTTTAATACTGCTGCAAAAGCAACGGCACTTGAAGGTTCAATAATTATTTTCATACGTTCCCAAATGAGTTGCATGGCTTCAATTATTTCAGTTTCAGTTACTCTTATAATTTGCTTTACATGTTCTTTTATAATAGGAAAATTGTGAGATCCTAACTGAGTTCTTAATCCGTCAGCAATTGTATTTGTGGTGATATTGGTTTCAATTTTCCCACTGATAAGAGAGCGATAAGCATCATCTGCTTCAATAGGTTCTCCTCCGAATACTTTGCAATGGTCAGAAAAATAAGTTGCAGCTAACGCTGTTCCTGATATTAATCCTCCACCACCAATTGGACACATTATAAAATCAAGATTTGAATGTTCTACAAGCAATTCTAATCCAGCAGTACTTTGACCAATAATAACATCAAGGTTGTTTGAAGGATGAATAAAGGTTGCTCCAGTATCATTCGCTATTTGGTCAGCTTGATCTTGTCTGGCTTTTATGTTTGGTTCGCATTCTATAATTTTTCCTCCATATTCTAAAACTGCATTTTTTTTGACTTGAGGAGAATTAGAAGGCATAACGATATAAGCCTTTATATTTAAATTTTTTGCTGCAAGTGATAGTGCTTGGGCAAAGTTTCCAGACGAATGTGTGACGACTCCATTTTGCTGTTCTGCTTTTGAAAGTTGCATGATGGCATTAGTAGCACCACGTATTTTATAAGCTCCTGCTCTTTGGAAATTTTCACATTTAAAATAGAGTTCTGTACCTACTAGTTTATTTAAAAGGCTAGAAGTGAGTATAGGCGTTTTATGAATATAAGGCCTAATTCTTTCATAACAATTAGTGAAGTCCTCTTTAGTCATATAGAGCTATTAAAAAAAAGAGACCATTCTTTAATGGCCTCTTTAAGTCAGTTTTTATTTCAAAATGTTATTGAATGTATCACTAGGTCTCATTGCTGTAAATGTGGCTACTTCATTTGGCAAGTAGTAGCCACCAATATCCATTGCTTGACCTTGAACCGAATTTAATTCGTCAACGATTTTTATTTCATGAGTTTGTAAGTCTTTAAACACTGGTGCAAATTCATTTTTTAAATCTAAATCTTGTGTTTGATTTGCTAAAGCTTCAGACCAGAATAATGCCAAATAGAAATGACTTCCTCTGTTGTCTAGCTCATTTACCTTTCTTGAAGGCGATTTTCCATTGGCTAATAATTTTTCAGTGGCATCATCTAAAGTTTCAGATAATACTTTTGCCTTAGTATTATTGTTTACGTCTCCAAAATGTTCTAGAGATACTGCAAGTGCTAAAAATTCTCCTAAAGAATCCCAACGTAAGTGATTTTCTTTAGTAAATTGATCTACATGTTTTGGTGCAGAACCACCAGCACCAGTTTCAAATAAACCTCCACCATTCATTAAAGGAACAACCGATAACATTTTTGCACTAGTTCCTAATTCTAAAATAGGGAACAAATCTGTTAAATAATCACGTAAAACATTTCCAGTTACAGAAATTGTATCTTTTCCATCCTTAATACGAGCGAGTGTAAAATGTGTAGCTTCAATAGGAGACAAAATTCTGATGTCTAAACCAGACGTATCATAATTTGGTAAATATTGATTTACTTTTTTAATCAATTCTGCATCGTGTGCTCTTTCTGAATCTAACCAGAAAACAGCAGGTGTTTGTGAAGCTCTAGCTCTAGTGACAGCTAATTTTATCCAATCTTGAATCGGTGCATCTTTTACTTGGCACATTCTCCAAATATCTCCAGCTTCTACTTCATGAGACGTTAAAATATTTCCAGAAGCATCAATTACTTGAACTGTTCCGTTTGAAGCAATTTCAAATGTTTTGTCATGAGATCCATATTCTTCAGCCTTTTGAGCCATCAATCCAACATTTGGAACGGTTCCCATTGTTGTTGGATCAAAAGCTCCATGCTTTTTACAGAAATCAATAGTTGCTGCATATAATCCTGCGTAACTACTATCTGGAATTACAGCTTTAGTATCTTGTTGTTTGCCTTCAGCATTCCACATTTGTCCTGAAGTACGAATCATGGCTGGCATAGATGCGTCAATAATTACGTCACTAGGAACATGAAGATTAGTAATGCCTTTATCAGAATTTACCATAGCGACATCAGGAGCGTTAGCAAAAGCAGTTTTGATATCTGCTTCAATTTCTAAACGTTTTGCTTCAGGTAATTCATTTAATTTTCCGATTAGATTGCCAAAACCATTATTGACATCAACACTTATACTTTCGAAAGTTGCATTATGTTTATTAAATACATCTTCAAAAAATACACGAACAGCATGACCAAAAATAATTGGATCTGAAACTTTCATCATCGTTGCTTTCATATGTAATGAAAACAATACATTGTTGTTTTTTGCGTCTTTAATTTCTCGTTTAAGAAAATCTAATAACGCTTTTTTACTCATCACTGAAGCATCAATAATTTCACCTTCAAGTAAAGGCGTGCTTTCTTTTAATGTGGTTGTTGTTCCAGAAGCATCGGTATGTACAATTTTCACATCTATAGCATTTGAAACTGTTACAGACTTTTCAGTATGACAAAAATCACCATGAGCCATAGTTGCAACATGTGTTTTAGAATCTGAAGACCATGTTCCCATAGAATGCGGATTCATCTTTGCAAAATTCTTAACGGCTTTTGGAGCACGTCTGTCTGAGTTGCCTTCACGAAGAACAGGATTTACTGCGCTTCCTTTTATTTTGTCGTAGCGAGAACGAATTTGTTTTTCTTCAGTTGATTCAGGTTCATCTGGAAAATTTGGCAACTTGTAACCTTGAGCTTGTAATTCTTTAATGGCTTCCTTTAATTGAGGAACCGAAGCACTAATATTTGGTAATTTAATAATGTTTGCTTCTGGTAATTTAGCCAAATCTCCTAATTCTTTTAAGGCATCAGGAACACGTTGATTTTCAGTTAAAAATTCTGGAAAAGTCGCTAAAATCCTTGCGGCTAATGAGATGTCTCTAAGTTCTATATTTATTTCAGAAGAAGCGGTAAATGATTTTATTATTGGTAACAACGAATGTGTTGCTAATGCTGGTGCTTCGTCTGTTTTTGTGTAAATTATTGTAGGAGTATTTGCCATAAGAAGTTTAGAATTTATTTTAATCTGAATTGCCTAATTTTTAAGCCTAGCAAATATACAAATAAACTAATAGTTAATAAAGTGAAATGTTATAATGAACATAGAGGAAAAGCACATACAGAATCATTCTATATTAATTTGATATGTATTTAATAATCCTAAAGCATTCTCTTTTGAAAAACTAGCATTTTTAATCCGATTTGTTTCGGGATTGATTGTCAAATTATACGATGTTTTAAAATCTACTTTTTCTAAATTAGTGTTATCAAAAACGGCTTGATAAAGATTGCATTCTATAAATTTTGATGCACTCAAATCGGCATTTGTGAAATCTGTTTGTTCCAATTTACATGTGTTAAACATGGTTGCTTTAAGTTTCAAATTAAAAAAAGAGGCTAGATTTAACTGACAATCATTAAAAGTGATGGTTAATAAAAAAGCATTGCAATCATGAAAAGGAAATCCTAATAATTTGCAGTTGTTGAACACAACATCATTCAAAGTTGTGCCTTTAGTCTTTACCATGCTTAAGTTGCAATCGATAAACACACATTCTAAAAAACTAATGGAACTCAAATAAGATTCTGAAAAATCACAATTTATAAACGTGCAATTATCATATTCACCTTTTGGTAAAGACGTAGAAGTATAGGAGACACCAGTAAAGGTTTTATCGTTTATAAAATTGAGATCCATATAATGTGACTAGATTGCTAAAAGTACTAAAAGGGAAGTATATAAAAAAAACAAAAGCCATATCACTGTAGCAAAACTACGTTGACATGGCTTTTTTGATCTAGTGTTAACATGACCTATTTAACATTGCTGCTAAAATTGAAATCGCTGAATTTACATTCCCACATTTCATTTCGGTTCAAGCTTTACTATCTCAATGAAACATTTCATAACTTTCAAAATGTATTGACCTGTTATTACTTTGTTTCGGTTTTAACTGATTTTCTTGATCTCTTTTTCACTATCTGTTCGTTTTCACGTTGGACGTTTCTAAGACATTGCTCTTCCTATTCTCATTTGCTTTCGCTCCTGTTACTTTTTCCAAGCTTTCCACTTTTCTTTTTGTCAACTGCCTAAACATTCAACACCTTTTAAAGCTTCATGATTTTTTTGGCTAACACGCATACACCTGCGACTCCAAAATCTCAAAAAACAATTAATATAAAGAACGTTACTTTATTGCAATTTAACATAAATTCAAAATTTAATTCAAAACCAAACAATGTTTGTTGTTAATTGTTATGCTAAATTATGATTTTGTTTGTGATTTTCAAATACCTACAGACTTTAGATATTCACATTTTATGAACCGAAGTTATTAACAAAAGTTCATAACCAAAAAAGCCTTGACATTGTCAAGGCTTTAATTCTATATCTAATTAGAAAATTATCTTCTAACTTCCTTAATTCTTGCTTTTTTACCTGTAAGGCCTCTAAAGTAGTAGATTCTTGCTCTTCTAACTTTTCCTCTTTTATTAACTTCAACTTTTTGAAGTGCAGGTAAGTTAACTGGGAAGATACGCTCTACACCAATAGTTCCAGACATTTTTCTAATTGTAAATGTTTCTGAACTACCAGAACCTTTACGTTGTAATACGACACCTCTAAAAAACTGTGTACGTACTTTTTCTCCTTCTCTAATTTCGTAATACACTGTAATTGTATCACCAGCTCCAAACTCTGGAAAATCTTTTCTTGTTACAAATTCGTCTTGTACAAATTTTACTAAAGAACTCATCTTTTTATATTTATATAAATTATTCCAAACCAACATTCACGATTTTCGCCAGAGGTTAATCCAAAAGTGGCTGCAAAGATAATTAAAAAGTTTTAAGTAGAACGCTAAAAGATAAAAGTTTTTAGAATTTGATTTGGGTGTTCCCTTTTGCTCATGTTTACTAGGTTTTTAATCATAATTGGATGGCAAAAGGTCAGGCTTTCCGCAGTCGCTCTCTGCGAGGAGCTTCAACAATGCTGCAATCCTTAACACAGATGCATTAGTGTTTAAGGTAAAAGGGATTCTGTGTTATTTATAATAATATTTAATGATGAAATATTATTTTCTTATGCCTTTTAACTTACTATTTTGCCTTATTCATCATCCAACAAATCAGGACGACGTTCTTTAGTTCTTAAATACGCTTGCTCTTCTCGCCATTTTTCTATTTCAGGAAAATTACCACTAAACAAAACTTCAGGGACTTTCATACCATCATATTCTCTAGGTTTTGTATAAATAGGAGGTGCTAATAATCCATCTTGAAACGAATCGGTTAGGGCAGAAGTTTCATTGCCTAACACACCTGGAATTAATCGGATCACTGCATCACATAGCACAGCAGCTCCTAATTCGCCTCCAGACAATACATAATCTCCAATTGAAATTTCTCTAGTGATGAATTTATCACGTACACGTTGATCTACACCTTTGTAATGTCCGCAAAGAATAATCATATTCTTTGTCATTGAAACTTGATTAGCGATGCTCTGATTTAAACGTTCACCATCAGGCGTCATATATATGATCTCGTCGTAGTCTCTTTCAGATTGTAATTTTGTAATGCATTTATCAATTGGTTCTACCATCATGACCATTCCAGCGCCTCCACCAAATTGTGTATCATCAATGGCTTTGTAACCACCTGTTGCAAAATCACGTAAATTATGAAAATGGACACTTACCAATTTTGCTTCAATTGCACGTTTTAAGATTGAGGCTTCAAACGGACTTTTGATTAATTCTGGTAATACGGTTATGATGTCTATGCGCATTAGTTTTGTTTATAGTGTGCAAAGATATGTGAATTGGGTGGTTTAAAGAAGCGCAAGTTTGGAGACTTTTTGATCTTAATTAACACTTCCAAAAAAACTGTAAATCTGTATCCTTAACAAAACCTAAACGTTCATATAGATGTTGCGCTGGATTATCAAATGCTGTTTGAATTGCTAAACCCTTTTGGTTTTCATCTTTGCATAATTGTTTTGCTTTATTAATTAAAGCTTCACCAATGCCTTTATTTCTATAGTTTGAGTCAACATATAAATCGTTTAACAAATACATAGGTTTCATAGATACAGAAGAAAACAATGGATATAATTGAGTAAATCCGACAGTTTTGTTATTAATTGTTGCTATATAAATGACAGATTTCTCTTTTTTTAAAAGTTCTTTTAAAAATGTATTTGCGTCATCTAGGTTAGATTCTTGTTTATAAAATACACGATAGGCATCAAATAATGGAACTAACGTCTCTAGATTTTTATATTTTGCTTGGTATATGTTCATGAAAATATAATTTTGTGTGATGTTGAAATCAAAGATTCATAAATACTTAATTTAAAATAATTATCAATGAATAAAGAAGTTCAGCATGATGACATAGTAATGTATAAAAAAATCTGTAATCGAAATTACAGATTTTTATTGATATTGTTATAAGATACTGAACTCAAAGAGTTATGAATTTTATACTTTAAAGTAAGTATTAATGAATAAACAAGTTCAATATGACAAATTATTAAGCATTCTTCTGCTCATTAATCATGTCTTGTAATTGACGTCTTACTTTTTGTTCACGCTCCAAAGCATTACGTCTATGCTCTTCAAATTCTTCTTCAGTTTCTTCTAATGTTTTCTTAGCTTGTTTTGTTGTCGAATTACTGTTCTTAAATTTATAAATGAAAAACAATAATAATGCAGAAAGCACACCAACAATACTCCATAAAAACATGCTGTAGTTGGGTTTAGTCATTTGCATGCCAAACAATTGCATACTGTCTTTTTCTGAAATAGTATTCGATAATTCCGACTTAGTATTAGTCAATTCAGTATTTAAATCGTCAATAGTTTTGGCCTGAGTTGTTACTACTATTTGTGTTTCGTCAAGATCTTGGTAAGTGGTTTTTAGTGAATCTAAAACGTTAGCCTTTAATTTGAGTAACCAAGCTTGTTTTACAGCTTCGTATTTTTGGCCTTTAGTGCCTTTAAAGTTTCCGGATTTTCTAAAGACATATTCAAACTGACTATCGATTGTACCACTATTGAGTGATAGTTTATCAGTTTCGTCTACATCTTGTGCATTTGCGTTTATATAGAATGCAGCAAATATTAACAGTAATAGCGTTTTAAATAATTTCATCTTGGTTGGTAAAATTAATAGTGTGATTATTAGGGAACAATATAATAAAATTATAAAGATTTACTTCAAAATAATTAAACAATTAGCCTCACAAATTGTGAGGCTAAAGTATATACGATTTAAAAATAAATTTAGATGTTCTATCTACTAGTAGTAAGTAAAACGTCTAACTTTAGCAATATATTTAGCTAATCTAATCACTTGATGACTATAACCATATTCGTTATCATACCAAATATAAAGTATGGTGTTTTTGCCTGTAGGTCTTACAATTGTAGCTTTACTATCATAAATTGAAGGCGCTGAGCTTCCTACAATATCGCTAGATACTAATTCATCACTCATTTCATATTTAATCTGCTCAACTAAATCACCTTCTAATGCATACTTTTTCATCATTGCATTCATAGCATCAACAGAAGTTTTCTTTTCTAAATCTAAATTTAGAATAGCCAAAGATCCATTTGGTACTGGTACACGAATTGCATTTGAAGTCAATTTCCCTTCAAAAGATGGTAATGCTTTAGATACTGCGCTGCCAGCTCCAGTTTCTGTAATTACCATGTTCAATCCAGCTGCACGTCCACGTCTGTATTTGCTATGGAAATTATCAACTAAGTTTTGATCATTAGTATACGCATGAATCGTTTCTAAGTGACCACTTATAACTCCATATGTATCTTCAACGGCTTTTAAAATAGGAGTGATGGCATTAGTAGTACAAGACGCTGCAGAGAAAATATCGACTTTATCTGGATCATTTTCTAAATGATTTACGCCATGTACAATATTTGGAATTCCCTTTCCTGGTGCTGTTAATAATACTTTATTTATACCTTTTGATTTTAGGTGTCTGCTTAACGCTTCTTTATCTCTAAAGGCTCCTGTATTATCAATAACTAATGCATCTTTAATACCATATTTTGTATAATCAATATCTTCTGGTGCATTCGCAGAGATGATGTTAACCGTTGTTCCATTAATAATTAAAGCACTATTTTTTGCATCCGCAATTACAGTTCCTGAAAAATCACCATGTACAGAATCATTTCTTAATAAAGAGGCTCTTTTTTCTAAAACAGTCTGGTTAATCGTTCCACGAGTTACAATAGCTCTTAAACGCAATTGACTTCCTTTACCTGTTTTAGTCATTAATTCTCTAGCCACTAAACGACCAATTCTTCCGAAACCGTATAATACGACGTCTTTTGGTTTGATATTTTTATTTTTCTTAGCGCCTTTTAGTTTATTAGCGACAAAACCAGTAGCATTACTATACTTTTGGTCTTCTAAGTGAAACTCGTAAGTTAGTTTTCCAATGTCTAATTTGGCAGGAGGAAGGTCTAATGTTTTAATAGCTTGTGCTATTTCTACCGAATCAAAAATTGAAATTGGTTTTTGTACAAATTCTCCAGCATACTCATGCAGATTTAAAATTTCGCTAACATTTCTATCAATTAATTGGTTTCTGAACAATACCAATTCGATAGATTTGTCGTACCAAAGGTCGCTCACGATTTTAATAAATTCTACTGTTGCTCTTCTTCGATCTGCTTGAAAAGCTAATTCGTTTTCATAAGTTCCGTTCAAACTCATTGTTTTAAATTTAGTGTGTTGTGTTTTTGTTTTAACGCTTCAACTTTAATCTCTTAAAATTGTAAAAACGTCTCTGTTTCAGTTTGCAAAAATAATATATTTCAAACGTTTTCGTAGCGTTTTTTTGAAAAATAAAAAACCCATTAAATTCATTTGATTTTAATGGGTTTTCTGTGCTAAAAATTTAGTGTTTTTAGCGAATTAAAAATTGCTCACGCTCTCCGTTTTTATTAATAAGTCCGATTTTTTTAATGTATTGCTCAGGATTTGCGCCATATTTTTGTTTTAATACAGAAATATCCTCAATGCTTTTTATTTTAATGTTATTAATATCTGTAATGATATAATTTGAAGACATGCCAAGATTTTCAGATAACCAATCATTATTGTTTCTTACAACTTCAACACCATAATCAATATCACTTTCTAATTTGCGTTCATCTGAAAGATTCTTCAATTCCATTTTCATAAAAGTAACAGTAAGAATGTCAGTTTTTGAAAGTGAAACTGGAAATGTTTTTACTTTATCATCTCTAATAATTTCAACATTTACAACATCATCAGGACGTTTGGTTTTGAGGTAGCCACTTAAATCTGAAAATTTAGAAATCTCTATATTATCTATTTTCTTGATGATATCACCAGTTCTAATGCCAGCTTTTTCAGCTCCTGATTGTTCAGTGACATCAGCTACATATACACCATTAATTTCATTGAGACCTTTTTCAATGGCTTCTTTAGAATTGGTGTTGAGAAGTGAAACGCCTAAAATTCCGTTTTGAACATTTCCAAATTCTATAATATCTTCTACAACTTTTCTGGCAATATTACTTGGTACAGCAAACGAATATCCAATATATGATCCAGTTTGAGACGAAATAGCTGTATTAATTCCAACGAGTTCTCCATTGGTATTTACCAAAGCTCCTCCAGAATTTCCTGGATTTACGGCTGCATCAGTTTGAATAAAAGATTGCGAATTTCTACCAGATAAATCTCTTGCTTTTGCACTAATAATTCCAGCAGTAACTGTTGATGTTAGATTAAACGGATTGCCAACTGCTAAAACCCATTCACCAATATGTGCAGCATCAGAATCGCCAAAAGTGATAAAAGGCAACTCATTTTCTGCTTCAACTTTTAAAAGAGCAATGTCTGTTTTTTCATCGGTTCCAATAAGTTCAGCATCATATATCTTATTGTCATTTAAAGTTATTGAAATAGATTCAGAACCAGCAATCACATGGTTGTTGGTAATAATGTATCCATCTGGTGAAATAATAACACCACTTCCAGTACCTACTTGTGCGCGTTTAGATTGTTGTCTTCCGAAGAATAAATCTTGCATCGTCATTGGAGCAGAAACTAAAGCTGTGTTTTTAACATGAACAACAGCGTCAACAGTTTTTTCTGCAGCATTTACAAAACTATGGTGTTCTGCTGCTACTAAATTAGCGTTGTTCGTTTTATAATTTGTTGGAACAAAAAAGGGCTGTTCTACTGAATTTTGAACAGTGATGGGATCTTCTTTTTCCAAAAATAGTTTGTAGGCAGATAATGTAATTACTCCACCTAATACTGAAACAAATACTAAAGTTAAGATTTTTTTCATTTTTTAAATATATTTATAATTAGGTAACATTAAAATTAGCTATTTATTGAATTCGCAATTCAACTTTAACGATTTTTAACGTCACTTTTAACGCTCATTTAACACTATAATTATCGTGGCATTATTCCTATATTTGCATCCATATGCAATTGACTTTTTATAAATATCAAGGTACAGGAAACGATTTTGTGATGATTGATAATCGTCAGCAGTTTTTTGATAAAAAAGACACGAAACGTATCGCGTTTTTGTGTGACAGACGTTTTGGAATTGGTGCTGATGGATTAATTCTTTTAGAGAATCATGCTACAACAGATTTTAAAATGGTGTATTATAATGCTGACGGAAATGAAAGTTCGATGTGTGGTAATGGAGGACGATGTATTATTGCTTTTGCAAAGTATCTTGGAATTATAAAAGATTCAGCAACTTTTGAAGCTATAGATGGTTTTCATGAAGCTACAATTGATCATGCTATTGTGAGTTTGAAAATGCAAGATGTTTCAATTATTGAAAATCATAATACGCATGTGTTTTTAGATACTGGTTCTCCACATCATGTGCAACTAGAAGAAGAATTAGAACAACTTGATATCAAGACTAAAGGATATCAAATTAGATATGGAGCACCTTATAATGAAGTAGGTAGTAATGTGAATTTCGTGTCTAAAAACACTACGACTAATTTTTCGGTAAGAACCTACGAACGTGGTGTAGAAGATGAAACACTATCTTGCGGAACAGGTGTTACAGCAGTAGCTCTAGCAATGCATTTTATAGGTGAAACGGAAAAGAATGTAATAACACTGCAAACACAAGGTGGACTTTTAAATGTGTCTTTTGAAACAGTAGATAAAGGTTATAAGAATATTTGGTTAATTGGTCCAGCAACTCTAGTTTTTAAAGGAGAAATTTAATGATAAATCTAAAAGGTAAACATATTTATTTGCGTGCTTTAGAGCCAGAAGACTTAGATTTTATCTATGAGATTGAAAATGATCAGTCGGTTTGGGAAATTAGTAATACCATGACGCCTTATTCCAGATTTTTAATCAAGCAGTATCTTGAAAATGCTCATCAAGATATTTTTGAGGCAAAGCAATTGCGTTTGGTGATTTGTAACTCTGATAATCTTGCAGTCGGACTTATAGATTTGTTTGATTTCGATTTTAAAAATAAACGCGCAGGAATTGGTGTCTTAATAAAAGATATAGCTAATAGACAAAAAGGATTTGGCAATGAAGCTTTAGAATTACTAATTGATTATTCTGCCAATCATTTAGATTTGCAACAATTATATTGTAATGTTTCCGAAGACAATAGAATGAGTTTGAAACTGTTTAAGAATCATGGTTTTGAAATTGTAGGTCTTAAAAAAGACTGGAATTTAGTTAATGGTGCTTTCAAAAATGAATATTTCTTACAACGAATATTGAAATAATATGTATATCAAAAAAATACTTTGGGCAATCGCACTTATCGGCTTGTTAGTAGCAGCTTATTTTGCATACTTTGTGTATGGAGCCATGTTTAAAGCGAATACTGCTTTTAATAATAACGAAGCTTATATTTATGTGTCTAGTAATGCTTCTTACGAAGACGTGAGAGAACAATTAGAACCTTTGCTAATTGATATTGATGGCTTTGATGCTTTAGCAACTCAAAAAAAATACACCACTAATCTAAAAGCTGGTAAATACGTTATTAAAAAAGGAATGAGTAATAATGATATTATCAATTCTATTCGAATTGGAAATAAACCTATAAAATTGTCATTCAATAATCAAGAATCTCTTGAGAAATTAGCAGGACGTGTAAGTCAGCAAATAGAAGCTGATAGCTTGTCATTAATCGAAGCAATGACAAACGACGTATTTTTAAAGTCAAGTGGATTTTCAGATAAAACAGCTTTAGGCATGTATATTCCCAATAGTTATGAGGTGTTTTGGAATACATCAGGAGAAGCATTTAGAGACCGAATGCTTAAAGAGTATAATCGCTTTTGGAATACGGATAGAAATGCCAAAGCAAAAGCAATAGGATTGTCTAGAGATGAAGTGATGGCTTTAGCTTCAATTGTTTATGAAGAATCAAAACAGTCTGTCGAGCAACCGAGAATTGCTGGAGTGTATCTAAATAGAATTAGAATTGGCATGCCTTTACAAGCGGATCCAACATTAAAATTTGCTGCTTATAAACTACCAAAATATAAAAACACTGTAATCAAAAGAGTCCTTAATATTCATAAAGAAATAGAATCTCCATATAATACGTATAAGTATGCTGGATTGCCTCCAGGATTGATTGCTATGCCAGACATTTCTGCTGTAGATGCTGTATTGAATTTCGAGAAACACAAGTATTTATATTTCGCAGCAAATGCAAAAAAACCTGGTTTTCATAAGTTTGCTAAAACGTTATCTCAACACAATGTAAATGCAAGAGAATATCAGAGGTATTTATCATCTCAAGGCATTAATAGATAGGAGTGAAATATCGTTTGGCACATATTTGTCTTCTTTTATTTGTGTCAATCAATTCATTTTCACAGTCTAAACTAGATACTTTTCTAAAACCAAGTGATACTTTAAATACGTCACGAAGAAATACCGTTATAATCACTGAAGTCGCTTTAGGTGCTTTAACTTTAGCTGGTTTAGATCAATTATGGTATAAAGATTTTCCGCGCTCTAATTTTCATACGATTAATGATTCAGATGAATGGCTTCAAATGGATAAACTTGGTCATGCATTTTCTGCCTATCAATTAGGAAAAGTTGGAGCAGATGTTTTAAAATGGAGTGGTGTCAATAAAAAAGATCAATTAATATATGGTGCTACATTAGGGTTTACATTTCTCACAGCTGTTGAAGTTTTAGATGGTTACAGCGCAGAATGGGGATTTTCATGGTCTGATATGGCAGCAAATGCAGCAGGTACAGGATTGTATATCGGACAAGAATTACTTTGGAAAGAACAACGCATCTTATTAAAATATTCGTTTCATCAAACAAAATATGCATCTCTGCGTCCTGATAAGTTAGGCGATGGTTTCATGGAAGAATTCCTAAAAGATTATAATGGTCAGACCTATTGGTTGAGTGCAAATGTAAATTCTTTTGTAAAATCGAGTACACTTCCAGGTTGGCTAAACGTCGCTTTTGGCTATGGTGCAGATGGAATGTTAACTGGAAAAAGCGAAAACGTTAATAACTTATTCATAAGTCAGAATAGACAGCGTCAATATTACCTGAGTTTAGACGTCGATTTGTCGAAAATCAAGACAAAATCTAGGCTGCTGAGATCGTTGTTTGACGTTTTTAACACGATTAAAGTACCATTTCCAACCATGCAGTTCAACGATAAAGGGACGGTAAAGTTCCATTACATCTACTTTTAACAACACTTTAACTGCTTATTTTCAATAATTTAAAAAATGGCTTATATTTGCATGCTGAAATTGTAAGGTAATTAAAGGGACAATATTACCATACATAAAGTTAGCTATTATGATGAATAAAGTAAGTAATTATTTTGCTATCCCTCTAGCTATTTGTAGTGTTATGTTTATGGCACTAAAACCGAGCCCTTCATTAGATGTCGCTATGTATTCGACTGAGGGATTAGAATTGGACTTCACAGTTCAACATGATGTAGCTTCAACAACTGAAGCTACAGAAACACATTTGTCAAATCCTTTTCAAAAAAAGCACACGTATTTCCCTTATATAGGAAAATCGTATACAGGATTTAAAGAAGCTTTAGCCTTTAAAGAATCAAGAGGAAACTATTTTACCGTAAATACTTTAGGGTATTTAGGAAAGTACCAATTTGGAGCTGAAACTTTAAAAATGATTGGAATTTACAATCCGAATCAATTTTTATACAATCCTGAATTACAGGAAAAAGCGTTTCTTGCCAATGCAGAGCGTAACAAATGGATTCTTAGAAAAGATATCAAGCGTTTTGATGGAAAGAAAATCAATGGTGTTTTGGTAACTGAGTCTGGTATTTTGGCTGCAGCACATTTAGCTGGTCCAGGTTCTGTAAAGAAGTACTTAAGAAGTTATGGTCATCAGAATTTTTCAGATGCTTATGGTTCTACTGTAAAGCATTATATGAAAAAGTTTTCAGGATATGATACCTCTTCAATAGTTCCAGATAGAAAGGCTAAGGCCGTTTTATAAATGATCTAATATTTTAATATATAAAATCCTTGAGGTAAAATCTTCAAGGATTTTTTTTATTAAATAGAATCACTTCCTTCGTCAAAAAAGTCATCTATTGCATCTTTTTCAACGAGAGTCACTGCTTTTTGCAACATTAGATTATTGGGATAGGTTACCAAATCACCATTATCTAGTCTTAAATGTAATTGAAATGCTCTAATATCTTCTATAATTGCTTCTATAGGAAAGTCTTTGTCATGAATCTCAATTTTGTCGCCTACTTTATAAGGAAAATTGAAAAACATAATAATTCCAGAGGTGATATTACTTAATATAGACCAAATTGCAAAAAGTCCAATACCTATTACTGCAAATACTGAAGAAAACAATACTGTAACTTCTTTTAATTGAGCACCAAAAACAAAGGCTTCAATAAGTAATGCAATAAGAATAAGAGCAACCGAAACATACCGACAAATCAATTTAATTCGCGCATCATTAATTCCGCTTTTTCTTCCTATTTTTCTTACTAATGTGTGCGCTATAATTCTAATGATAAAAAGAAATAGAAGTACTATTGCAGTTAAGATCAATTCAGTTTGATAAGTTTCAAAAAACATAGTTAGAAAATTATAATGTCTTATTTAAACAGTAAAGGTAACTTAGAAATAGTTTAACTAAACCATACTGTTTAATGTTTTATAAACTAAATGTGTAGGTAAACCGACGACGTTAAAATAGGATCCTTCAATACTTGTAATTCCGATATGACCAATCCATTCTTGAATCCCATAAGCGCCTGCTTTGTCATATGGTTTGTAGTGGTCTAAATAGTAGATGATTTCTTTTTCAGTAAGTTCTTTAAAGGTAACTTTAGTAATCGCATTTACGGTTTTTTGAGAAGAAGCTGTTGTAAAACTAACAGAGGTAATCACTTCGTGAGTTTTATGACTCATAGATTGTAGCATATTAAAAGCATCTTCTTTACTAGAAGGTTTTCCGAGGGCTTTTTCATCATTCCAAACTATAGTATCACTTGTAATAAGAATATCGTTTGGTTTTAAATCATCTTTAAATGGAAGCGATTTTAATTGCGATAAGTAATCACTTATTTCAAAGTGTCTGAGTCGTTTTGGATATTCTTCGTGAACAGGTTTTAATCTTACTTCAAAATCAAGACCTAAATCTTTAAAAAACTGCTGCCTTCTTGGAGATCCAGAAGCTAAAATGAGATTGTGGTTTTTCAGTTTGTCGCTTAACATAAACTAAATTATTTCAGAATAAAAGGATATAATAACAAAGATAACATTCCTAAAAGCATGATGACTTTATATGTCGTACTAATATAATGATAGTGTTTTTTTGAAGTCGCATTATATAATTTAATTGTAGCATAAATCAAAGGTGCCAAAATAAAGGTTAGAAAATAACCAATTGCGATTTGTTGCTTGTATAAATAGGTGACTATAAAATAAATGACTGCAATAATTGGTAATAAGCTAACCGCTATTGCAATATAATTTGCACGTTCACGACCAATAACAATCGGAAGTGTATTCATTTGAGCATTGTAATCACCATCTATATCTTCAATGTCTTTTATCATTTCACGAACCAGATTTATAAGGAATGCAAATACAGCGTAATCGACAAGAATTCTAAAAAATGTAATCTGTGTTGTTTTATTATCTTCAGTAATAGCTGGTAACAAATCAAAAATCCCAACAATTAAAATACTCATTGCTACTAGTAATGAAATAACAATATTACCAATAACAGGAGTCTGTTTTAAAAAGGAAGCATAGACATATAATGCTGCAGAAATAATTACAAAAATGGAAAAGAAAGCGCTTTTACCAACACTATGTGATAAATAAAACCCAAGTCCAACACCAATTAAGTTTAAAGTGATATAAAGATTAAAAGCCGTTTTCTCTGAAATAGATTTACCTATAATTAATTTGTCAGGTTTATTTACAGTATCAGTTTCGATATCGTAAATGTCATTAATGATATTTCCTGCAGCAGCAATACAAATTGTTGCTAAAATTAATAGGGAATAGCCTAGCAGATTCAATTTTACATCAATCTGAAAAGGTTCAAATAAGGCAAATCGGATTAAGAGTTGAACTACTATAATTAGTAATAAATTCTTGTAACGAATAAGATTTAAAATAGGCAAGGATTGAAGGTTTTATAGTTTTTTACTCTGAAAATTAATCGTATTTGGCATCAAAATTACCATCCCATTTATTGTGAACTTTCAAGACTTGTTCAATCACATCTCTTACAGCGCCTTTGCCACCATCTTTATGAGAAATATATTTGCTAATGGCTTTAACTTCGTAAACTGCATCTTGTGGACACGTAGGTAATCCTACCAATTTCATCACAGGAACATCAGGAATATCGTCTCCCATATATAGAATGTTCTCTAATTTTAAATTCTTGTTTTCAATGTATTCGTTGAGCTGATCAATTTTATTGTGAGCTCCAAGATAGATGTCTTTAATGCCTAAACCTTCTAAACGTTTTTGTACACCTAAATTACTTCCGCCAGAAATAATGCAAATATTAAATCCAGCATCAACAGCAGTTTTTAGTGCATAACCATCCTTAATATTCATACGTCTTAGCATATCACCATTTGTCATAATGGTAACTGTACCATCAGTGAGTACGCCATCTACATCAAAAATGAAGGTATTGATTTTGTGTAAATGTTCTTTATAGCTTTTATCTTCCATGAGTTTTTTTGATTGAGTCTGTCAGCAGTTTATAAATGGCTTCGTGATGCTCATTGTCTAACGCTTTCAAATGTTTTTTTATGGTCTTCTTATCGTTGCGTTTCGCTGGACCAGTTTGCGCTCTATATGGCGACATATGATGCACTTTTTTCGCAGTTTCTAGAATTAAAGGTTTTAACATATCAAATTCTGCGCCTTGAGATTCTGTGATTTCTTGTGCTACGCGATAGATCTGATTTGTAAAATTATTCACAAAAACAGCAGCCAAATGAAGTGAAGCACGTTGATCACTATTAACGCGTTTAGCATGATCAGAAATACTAGCACCTAGTTTTTTTAAAAGGGCATAATCTGTTCTTCTTAATGTTTCTAGACAAAGCGGAACTTCAGAAAAATCTATTGGAGCGGCCTTTGAAAAGGTTTGCAACGGATAAAAAACACCACGTCTATTTTTTTTATCAATATCGTAAGGGCTTACACTTCCTGAAGTGTGCACAACAAATTTATTTTCAAATGGCAATAGAGACGATAATTCTGCAATGGCATCATCATTAACGGCTAAAATATAAACATCTGCTTCTACCAATTTTGACAGGTCATCTGTGGTTTCAACTTTATTTTTATACGTTTCAATTGTTTTTAAACTTCTGTTATACCATTGTTTAACAGTGACGTCTTTTGATGCTTGAAATGCTTTATATAAATGCGTGGCAACATTGCCTGCTCCTAATATTACTACTGAAATCATACTGCTAAAATACAATAGAATTACGACATATAAATTATGTTATTTTGATTTCCTGTTTAGTTTTAAACAATTAACTTTACAAGTAATGAAACAGGACATTCAAAATAGAGAAGACATAGCCTTATTGGTTTCTGAGTTTTATAAAAAAGTAAGGCGAAATGAGGTTTTGGGACCATTTTTTAATGATACTATTAAACATTGGGAAGACCATTTAAATCATTTAACTGCGTTTTGGGAAACCAGTTTATTTATGACAAGAAAGCTCGAGAAAAAGTATTATGGAAACCCGCTTGAAGCTCATGTTAAAGTTGATGAAAATTTTAATCATTCAATAACAGAGCTTCATTTTGGAATTTGGCTTAACCTCTGGTATGAGACTTTAGATGAATTATTTGAAGGTGAAGTAGTAGAAAATGCCAAACGAAGAGCTCGAAAAATGGGTGCATTTATGTATTTAAAGATTTTTGAAGCACGACAGAAATAACTCAATCGCATCTTTTTAACACTTTTTAGAACGGATTTCTTTAGATGTAAATGAACTAAAATAGTTACCTTTGCACAGCTAAAAAAGTTATGTAAAATTTCAATCAAAAGCTATGCTAAAAAAAATTACTAATATCCTTTTTTCAACACGTCTAACAGGTATTTTATTTATTGTTTTTGCAGCAGCAATGATTACTGGTACTTTTTTAGATGCTAGTCAAGAAACATCTCCAACGCCATACACAAGATACTGGATTTATAACGCTTGGTGGTTTGAACTTATCATGGTCTTGTTCACAATTAATTTTATTGGAAATCTTTTTAGATATCGATTGTATAAAAAGAAAAAATGGGCAACATTAACATTGCATTTGGCATTCATTTTTATATTTATTGGAGCAGGAATTACGCGATACATTGGTTATGAAGGTTGGATGCCTATTAGAGAAGGTGAAACCACAAATAACTTTCTTACTAGAGATATTTTTGTTACTGCATATATAGATGGTGATTATGTTATAGATGGAAAAGCGCAACGTAAGGTAGTTAATGAACGTGTTGATTTTTCAGAGCGTTTAAATAATGATCTTGACATTATTACAGAATATAATGGAACACCAGTGACTTTAGCTGTAGAAAAATTTATAAAAGGTGCTGAAATTGATATCGTTCCAAGCGATAATGGAGAATCTTATTTAAAAATTGTTGAATCCTCAGGAGGAGAACCTCACAATCACTATTTGAAAGATGGTGAAGATCAACTCATTCATAATTTAGTGTTTACTCTAAATAGCCCTAAAAAAGGAGCTATCAATATCACAACAGATAGCACTAATGGAATTTTTATTGAATCGCCTTTTGAAGGGGATTACATGACTATGGCAACTAGAGCTACTGGCAAATTGGTAAAAGATTCGTTGCAACCATTAGTATTGCGCTCAAGATATCAAATCGCTAACTTGTCAATGGTGTTTCCAAAACCTGTCGTTCAAGGCCAGTTTGAGCTTGTGAAACGTTCACAAATGTTAAGAGGAAGTGAAGATGGAATCGTAATGAACATAACTGCTAATGGTGAAACAAAAACGGTTAACCTTCTTGGTGGACAATATATTAGCGGACAATTTGAGCAAGTTAAAGTTGGAGGTTTAGATGTTGCTTTGAAGTATGGTGCTATGGTAAAGGAATTACCATTTAGCATAAAACTAAACGATTTTAATGCTGATGTTTTTCCTGGAACTGAAGATAGCTTTTCTGCCTTTGAAAGTCTTGTAACAGTAGTTGATGAAGAGCAAGGAGATTTTGATTACCACATCTATATGAACCATGTTTTAGATCATAAAGGATATCGGTTTTTTCAAGCAAGTTTTGATCAAGACCTAAAAGGAACAAAACTTTCAGTAAACCATGATCAATGGGGAACTTGGATAACCTATTTAGGATATATGCTACTGTATTTTGGATTGATGGCTATTATGTTTGATAAAGGAACAAGATTCGCAGATCTTAAACGTTCGCTTGATAAAGTGAAATCTAAAAAAGCTGAGCTACTCTCTATTATTTTATTATGCCTTGGTTTCTTAGGTTTTACTCAAGAGCATTCAGCAAATGATGGACATGATCATGGTAGTGAAGTTAAGATTGTAAAGCCTACAAAAGCGCAGATTGATTCTGTGATTAGAGCTAATATTACACCTAAATCGCATTCAGATGTATTTGGAGAATTAGTGATTCAAGATTATAGCGGACGAATGATGCCTATGAATACTTATGGCTCAGAAGTCTTACGTAAGGTTAGTAAACAAGATCACTACGAAGAATTCGATTCAAATCAAGTTATCTTGTCAATGCAGGAAAGTCCGTTGTTTTGGTATAATGTTCCAATGATATATTTAGCAAAGCGCAAAGGAGATTCTATTAGACATATCATTGGTGTTGACGAAAGTGAAAAGTATGTAGCTCTTACAGATTTTTTAGAGCAGGATGGAAGCTATAAATTAGCACCTTATCTAGAAGACGCCTACAAAAATCAAGTTGCAAATGGTTTTCAGAAAGAATTTAAAGAAACAGACCAACGTATCAGTCTTTTGTTTAATACGATTGAAGGACGTTCTTTAAAGATTTTTCCTGTTCCAGAAGATGAAAAAAATACGTGGATTTCTCCAATAGAATATAGAGAACAATTTGAAGAAAAAGTAAACGATTCTATCTATGGAAAATTTATCGAAAATAGTTTCGGTTACTACCTTTCTGAATTGTATAAAGCTAAACAAACAGGTGATTATACCAATTCAAACAAGCTTCTTGAAGGATTTAAAAAAAACCAACAGAAATTAGGTAGTGAAGTAATGATTTCTGATGATAGAGTTAAAGCTGAAATTCTATATAATAAATACGATATTTTTAAGAAGCTTTTCAGCTGGTATATGTATGCAGGTGTTATATTGTTTGTTTTAATTATAATTCAAATTTTTAAATCTTATAGTAAAATATTAAGCCTTAGTATTAAAATTTTAGTAGGTATTGTAGTTTTCTTGTTTTTACTTCATACTGCTGGATTAATTGTGCGATGGTACATTTCAGGACATGCACCTTGGAGTGATGCTTATGAATCAATAATTTATGTGGCTTGGGCAACAATGTTATTTGGGTTAATGCTGGCACATAGAAGAAAAGACAGAGCAAAAGAAAAAACCTTAGGTTCTACCATATCATCTTTCGTGATTCCATTTTATGGTTTATTTCTTAATAAATCTTCAGATATAACTGTTGC
Source organism: Psychroserpens ponticola (assembly GCF_023556315.2). Classification (NCBI taxonomy): domain Bacteria; kingdom Pseudomonadati; phylum Bacteroidota; class Flavobacteriia; order Flavobacteriales; family Flavobacteriaceae; genus Psychroserpens; species Psychroserpens ponticola. The sequence continues at coordinate 1,107,359 of NZ_CP116221.1, forward strand.
TGCGACTGCTTTTGTAACATCTATGCTTTTAATGGTAGCGCATTTGAGTTGGATGGATCCAGCAATTTCAAACTTGCAACCTGTTTTAGATAGTTATTGGTTAATGATTCATGTTGCTGTTATAGTTGCAAGTTATGGACCATTTACCTTAGGAATGGTTTTAGGCGTCACAGTAATGATATTGATGATTTTTACTACTGAAAAGAACAAACAAAAAATGTTGCTCAACATTCAAGAGCTTACAATCATTAACGAAATGGCTTTAACGGTTGGTCTTATCATGCTTACCATTGGAAACTTCTTAGGAGGTATGTGGGCAAATGAAAGTTGGGGAAGATATTGGGGTTGGGATCCTAAAGAAACTTGGGCATTGATTAGTATTATGGCTTATGCATTTATTATTCATATGCGTTTGATTCCTGGTTTAAGAGGGCGTTTCGGATTTAATTTTGCCTCTATAATAGGTATTGCCTTTATCGTATTTACATACTTTGGTGTTAACTTTTACCTTTCAGGATTGCATTCATATCAATCTGGTCAACAGATTTTAAGTTATCAATATATAGCTGGAATCTTAATTGCTGTTGCACTTCTAGGTTATTTCGCATATAGGAAGTATGTCAAATTCTATAAAAAATAGAATCTTATGAAATTTTTTAAAGAATTCAAAGAGTTTGCGGTTAAAGGTAATATGATGGATATGGCCATTGGTATTATTATTGGTGCTTCTTTTAATAAAGTGATTGATGTATTGGTAAAAAAAGTATTCATGCCACCATTATCATTAATGACAGATGGACTTAATTATCAAGATAAAAAGTATGTTCTAAGAGATGCTATTGCAAATGCTAATGGAGAAATCACAGTTCAAGAAGTCGCGATTGAATATGGTGTCTTATTTGAAACCTTCCTAGATTTTTTAATCATAGGGCTGACAGTATTTTTAGTTGTAAAAGGAATGAATAGATTAAGAGATAAAGCTCAAGACCCTAAAAATGAGGTGGTTTCAACTCCTAAAGATATTGAGTTATTATCTAAGCTTACTGAATTAATTGAAGAACAAAATACATTACTTAAAAGTAGGTCATAGTATTATACAGCACTAAGTAAATCGCTTAGTTTATTGTATGTGATTTCACTAAAGTTTTCAATAACTACGTTTGCTTTTGAATAATCTTGTCCTTTTGAATGTGGACTATTAAATGCTATACAAAAAATGTTTGCTGATTTTGCAGCGACTATTCCGTTAGTAGAGTCTTCAATCACAAAGCATTCATCAGGTTTGTGTTCAGATAATTCCGCAGCCTTGATGAAAATTTCAGGATGAGGTTTGGAAGCTACCAAATCAGCTCCACTAATTTTCGCTTTAAAATATTGATTTAAATCAAAGCGTTCAAAAATACGATTGATATTTACCATAGATGCAGATGAAGCTAGTACTAAAGTCATTCCGTTAGAATGATAATCTTTTATAAGATCAAGAACACCATCAATTAATGCTAAGCTTTTATCATGTTCAAATAAATATTTAAAATGATCACGTTTGATATCAACAAGCGTATGAGGACTTAAGGGTAAATTAAAATGCGCTATTAACTGCTCACAAATTGTAAAAGTAGATTGTCCTGTAAAAGAGGCATACAAATCATCAGAAACTTCAATATTTACATCTTTAAACATTTCATGATACGCACTATGGTGAAGTGGTTCAGTGTCAACAATAACACCATCCATATCAAATAATACAGCTTTAAACATATAGTTTGTTAGTTAGTTGTCACGAATATAAATAAAAGAGTGCTGATAATCAATACCTTTCGGATACAATTGTTGAGGTGCATCAATGTTCGACGAACTGTACTTTTTTCATTAACTTTAAATTTTAAAATGCATAAGGTTATGTCAAAGAAAAAGTTAGGTCTCAATACCATTTGTACTCACATTGGTGAGATTAAGGACGAACAGTTTAAAGGTGCAATTTCTCCTATATATTTATCCACTTCATATCAATTTGATAACGTCGATGTTAAACGCTATCCTCGTTATTTTAATACACCAAATCAAGAACACTTAGTCAAAAAAATAGCTGCTTTAGAGCATACTGAAGATGCGCTCATTTTTGCAAGCGGAATGGCTGCAATTAGTCATATGTTTTTAGCATTTCTTCAAAAAGGAGATCATTTGGTTGTTCAAAATACCTTATATGGTGGTGCGACTAACTTTATTAGAGAAGAGTTTTCTAAATACGGAATTGAGTATACATTTACTGATGGCTATGACGTTTCAGATTTTGAAGCTGCCATTCAACCGAATACTAAATTGATTCATATTGAAACACCTTCAAATCCATTGCTAACGATTACAGATATTAAAGCAATTGCTAGTTTGGCAAAATCCAAAGGAATTTTGTCTTCAATTGATAATACTTTTGCTAGTCCAATTAATCAAAATCCGATTGACTTCGGAATTGATCTTGTTATGCACTCTGCAACGAAATATTTAGGTGGTCATAGCGATATTTTGGCTGGAGCAGTAGCAGGTTCAAAAGAACATATTGAACGCATTTGGAATGTTGGTAAAAATCTAGGAGGAAGTTTGAGTGACTTTACAGTTTGGATGTTAGAGCGCAGTATGAAAACATTAACATTGAGAGTAAAAGCTCAAACCAAAAATGCTAAGAAGTTGGCTCAGTTTTTAGATAATCATAGTGCTATTGCTAAAGTAAATTATCCAGGATTAAAACATCATCCGCAACATGAATTGGCAAAATCCCAAATGCATGATTTTGGTGCAATGCTATCGTTTGAATTAGTTGAAGGCATTGATGCTATGGCATTTCAAAACCAACTTAATTTAATAAAATCATCAATGAGTTTAGCAGGTGTTGAAAGTACGATGTTATTGCCTGCTGAAACATCTCATGCGCTTTTAACTCAAGATGAACGTGATGCCGTTGGAATTAGTAATCAATTGATTCGTTTTTCTGTAGGAATTGAAACGTTTAGGGATTTAAAAAATGATATTAAACAGGCTTTAATTAAAATAAAAACAGCTAGTTGTGCATAAAAATAATAAACATTCTAAAGACTATAATTTTAAAGAACTTATAGCTAACTTTCCTCAATTAGCAGAATTTGTCTTTGAAAGTAAATACGCTAAAAACACTATAGATTTCGCAAATCCTAAGGCGGTAAAGTATCTTAATTCTGCATTATTAAAAACGCATTACGGAATTGATTATTGGAAATTCCCTGATGAGAACTTATGTCCACCAATACCAGGGCGAGTTGAATATGTTCATTTACTAAATGATTTGCTGAAGGCTTCAGGATTAAAAAAAGATATTACAGTTTTTGATATAGGAACAGGAGCAACATGCATTTATCCATTACTTGGTCATAAAGAATACAATTGGAATTTTATAGCTTCTGAAATTGATAAAAAAGCGCTTGAAAATGCTAAGTTAATTGTAGAAAAAAATAGTTTAAGCAAGCATATAGAATTGCGATTTCAAGATGATCCACAATCTATTTTAAATGGCGTTTTATTGCCTTCGGAACATATTTCTGCAGTACTTTGTAATCCGCCTTTTTACAAAAATGAAGCAGAAGCTAATGAAAATACACTGTTGAAGCAAAAAGGATTAGGAAAACAAACGGATAAAGTTGCACGCAATTTTAGTGGTACTGCAAAAGAATTGTGGTATCCAGGAGGAGAGAAAGCCTTTGTTCATAATTACTTGTATCAAAGCTCGCTTCTAAAAACAAATTGCTTTTGGTATACCTGTTTGGTATCTAAAACCCAACACGTTCTAAGTATGGAAGCATCATTGAAAAAACTTGGAGTTACTGATTTTAAAATTCTACAGCTTTCTTTAGGAAATAAGATTAGTAGAGTAGTGGCCTGGACTTTTTTAACTGAAGATGAACAGAAGGAATGGACGTCTTAGTTAATTGGAATTATTTCTTTTTCGTAAATCAGTTTTAATATATAGCCCAAATTGTAATCGGTTTAAATTTAAGTTGTTTATATGTTGATTCAAATAACCTAATTGAAGTTTGAACTGTTTGTTCAGCTTTATCCCTAATCCAAAATACAACCGATTCTCTCTAAATGTTTCTCCTTTAATATTTAAGAAAAACTCTTTATTTGCAACAATAAAAAAAGTTTGGTTTAAGTCAATATGTGTTCCTAATCGATACCGAATTCGATTTTGAATACTATTGTCAGTTAAGTCATGAAGAAAGCGATGCTCAAAACGGAATCTATGATTTATAGGAATCTTTGAAAGTTTATGTTTGAATGATAATTGTTCCCAAAAGCGATGTTCAATTGTATTTTTGATATTTGTGAATTCGATGCTTTTATCAATATCTAAATACCCATAATTGAAAGTGAATAATATGTTTGAGTCAATTTTGTAATTGATTCCAGTATAGAGTAAATTCAGGTTGTAATTAGAAACAACCTCATAGTTTCTTAATTGTATTCCTGTATTTATACTTAATTTACCTGAAACTTGATGTGTTCCAAAAAGCATATACCAACTGCCTAGTTCTTTTTCCGGATTTGTTTGTCCGAAAGACAAAAAGGTAGTGATACAAAACACTATACTAATAAAATAGCGTTTCATAATAGTTCTTTAAATGAATTATAGTGAAAAATAAAAATGAGGTTGGCTAATTTAAGAGTTATGGATTAACCTTTGCAAGGTCGTTGCCAACCTCATTTTGTTTATAGTTTATACATGATCATTTAAGTGGTGATGCTCATCAATTAATGGGCCACCTTCAATGATTTGATCTGAAGCTTCACTTGCAAATTTTTCAAAATTTAAGTGAAATGAATGTGCTAGCTGAATTGATTTACTGATATAATTTCCTTTTTGTTCCCAAGTATTTATAGGATCTAAAATTTCAGTTGGCACATTAGGACAAGCTTTTGGCATAAATAATCCAAATATTGGATGTTGATCAAATGCGACATCATCTAATTCACCATTTAAAATAGCAGTAATCATTGCTCGAGTATATTTCAGTTTAATACGAGAGCCAGTTCCGTAAGGACCACCACTCCAGCCAGTATTTACTAGCCAAACATTAACACCTGCATCTTGCATTTTTTTACTTAACATTTCTGCGTATTTAGTTGGATGTAAAGGCATAAATGGTTCGCCAAAACAAGCTGAAAATGAAGGAACTGGTTCAGTAATTCCTGCTTCTGTACCTGCAACTTTTGCTGTATAACCAGAAATGAAATGATAAGCCGCTTGTCCTGGTGTTAATTTTGAAACAGGAGGTAGGACGCCAAACGCATCACAGGTTAAGAAGAAAATATTTGTTGGATTTCCAGCAAATGAAGGTTCTTGGATGTTATCAATATGATAAATAGGATAACTTACACGAGTATTTTGCGTAATATTACTGTCCATATAATCGACTTCACCATTGTCTTTGAAAATTACATTTTCTAAGATAGCACCTGGCTTAATTGCTCTAAAGATATCTGGTTCTTTTTCTTCAGTAAGGTCAATCACTTTTGCATAGCAACCACCTTCAAAATTAAAGATATTGTTGTTTGCAGTCCAACCATGTTCATCGTCGCCAATAAGTTTACGATTTGGATCTGCAGATAAAGTTGTTTTTCCAGTTCCTGATAATCCGAAGAAAATTGCAGTATCACCAGCTTCACCAACATTTGCTGAACAGTGCATTGGTAAGACTTCTTTTTCTACAGGTAATATGAAGTTTAGAGAAGAAAAGATCCCTTTTTTTATTTCACCTGTATATGCAGAACCGCCAACGAGAGCAATTTTTTTAGTGAAGTTTAACAATGAAAAATTCCCTTGCCTTAAACCATATTTAGCTGGTTCTGGGCATTCATATCCTGGAGCGCAAAGCACTAACCATTCTTCTTCAAAATTTTCAAGTTCAGATTCGTCAGATCTTAAAAACATGTTATAAGTAAACATGTTAGACCAAGGATATTCTGTGACAGTTCTAACATTAGTTTTGTATTCGGGATCTGCACAAACGTATGCATCTCTTACATAAATTTCTTTGCCACTTAAATATTTAGTGATTTCAGATTGTAAATAATCGAAGTTTTCAGATGAAATGGCTTTGTTTGTTTTTCCCCACCAAATACGATCTTTAGTGTAATCGTCTTTAACAATAAAGCGATCTTGAGGTGAACGTCCTGTGTATTTACCTGTGTTGACAGCTAGTGTTCCGTTTTTAGTTTCTTTTCCCATGCCTTTTTCAACAGTGATGCGTTGTAATTCTTCAGGGGAAAGATTCCAATGTGCATTTGTGTCTTTTAATCCGTACTTCCTAAGGTCTCTTGTTTTCATATTTGGTTGTTTTAAAAGTGTTTTCATGATTAATAATTTAAATGTTATAGAATGGCCAAATTAATGGCACGAGTAGTAGTGTTGTTATAAGAAATAGTATCAATAAAGGGAAACCTACTTTGAAATAATCTGAAAATTTATAGCCTCCTGCAGTCATAACCATGGCATTGGTTGTTGTGCCAACTGGTGTTAAAAATGCTGTAGATGCACTAATAGCAACAGCAATCATAAAAGGTGCTGCAGACATATTTAGTGTACTAGCTGAAATAATTACAACTGGAGCCATAAGTACAGCTGTTGCAGAATTGTTAATGACTTGACTAAATGTTGTTGTTAACAGAAAAACACCTCCAAGTAATACGATTGGATGTAAACTTCCTAGAGTATCAACTAAGCCATTAGCAATTAATTCTGCAGTTCCTGTTTTTTGTAGTGCTAATCCCATAGGTATCATTGCTGCAATCATAATCACGCTAATCCAACTTATTCCTTTGTATGCTTTAGAGATAGGAACACAACCAAATAGTAGAACAATACCTGCTGAAATGAGTGCAGCAATTGCTCCAGGAACTAATTTAAATACTAATAATACAATCATTAGTACTAAAGCAAATAGTGCTACATAAGACTTAAATGTAATATTAGTTACAGTTTTTGCAATGCCTTCAGGACTACCAATAATGACTAAGTTTTCATGATGTTCTTTAAGTTGTTCAATGTCACTCCAAGCACCTCTAATTAAAAAGGCATCTCCAGCTTTTATAATTATTTCGCGTTCAGTAAATGGAACATTATTACGAGAAGCAGCCATTAATTGAACTCCGAATCGCTTAAAGAAATTCCCTAAACGTATTTTTCTTCCGACTAAAATAGATTTTGGAGTTACAATGATTTCAGACATGCCAACTTCTTGGTTAATAAGATTGTTTTGTAATTCATCTGCAATAGGCTCTAAGGGTAATAGACCTAATCTGAATTGTATCATGATAGCATTTATAGCTTCAGTATTACCTTTTACAGTAATAATATCATGATACATGAATTCTGTACTATTGGTTGGGAACTCAATAAAAGGATCATTTCCTTTGAGGAGGTTAGGATGTCTTCGTTTGATTCTGATTATAGATACATGATGTTCTGTTTCAAAATTCCAGTCACCTAGTTTCGTGTTTAAAAGAGGAGATACAGACCTCACTCTAAGTCGGTAATAATCATCATCAACTTTATAGGCTTCAATCCATTTATGAAGTGTAGTACTAATATCTACAGGTTTATTATTCGTTTTGTTATTAGGTAATAATTTGAATCCTATGAATTTGAAATATAGAAGTGTGATTAGTAATAGAGGTAAACCAATAAGCGCAAACTCAAAAAAGGAGAAGCCTTCTAATCCGCTTTCAATCATTGTATTGTTTACAATTATATTTGGAGGAGTTCCAGTTAAAGTAAGAAGTCCACCAGTATTAGAGCCAAAAGCTACTGGCATTAATAACTTTGAAGGCATTGTTCCAATATTCCAAGCTGAAGCAATGGTTACAGGCATCATGGTTGCTACTGTTCCTGTATTACTTACAACACCTGATAAAATTCCAGAGCCAAGCGTTGTTATTAAAAGTAATTTTGTTGTGCTTTTTCCAGCGAGTTTTATGAATTTTTTCCCAGCTACAGCTGTCCAACCAGTTTGTGAGAGTCCTTCACCAATAATAAATAGAGCAGCAATCATTATGACTGTCGGATTACTAAATCCGCTCAGTGTTTCATTTAGGTCTAGTATTCCCAAAAGGAACAAACTTATCATAGATAATAAAGCAATGATGTCTGGTGTAAATTTGCCCCAAACAAAAAGAGTAATTGTGATTATTAATATGATAAGCATTAGATACATAAGACGTTACCTTTATTTATAATATAAAGTTATAAGTAATGCCGAGGATTAAATATGACATATATCATGGAATGGTTTATTGATATACTTTTGTGATTTTCACTAAATTTTATTAAAATTAATGCATAAAATATTTACGAAAACGAGTGAGTAGTATTGAGTTATAAATGGTAGCTTTGTTTTTTAAGTTAATTTTGATTTGTTTATAATTCTTGCTTGATGTTTTTAAGTGTTTCATTTTAAAAATGTCGTCAACAGTTATTACGACATTTAAATATTTTGAAAATGAAATTAGATATACTCGCTTTTGGAGCGCATCCAGATGATGTAGAATTAGGTTGTGGTGGAACCATTGCAAAAGAAGTAGCAAACGGAAAAAAAGTTGGAATTATCGATTTAACACGTGGTGAATTAGGAACACGTGGAACTGCAGAAACAAGAGATCAGGAAGCAAGTGATGCAGCCGAAATTTTGGGTGTTTCTGTTAGAGAGAATCTAGCCTTTGCTGATGGTTTTTTTGTTAATGATAAGAGTCATCAATTAAAAATTATTAAAATGATACGTAAGTATCAACCTGAGATTGTGCTTTGTAACGCTATTGATGATAGACACATAGATCATGGAAAAGGAAGTAAATTGGTCAGTGATGCTTGTTTTTTAAGTGGATTGATAAAAATAGAAACAGAACTTGAGGGGAACCAACAAAAGCAATGGCGACCAAAACAAGTGTATCATTACATACAGTGGAAAAATATAGAACCAGAGTTAACAGTTGATGTTACAGGTTTTATAGATACTAAAATGGCATCTGTATTAGCTTATAAAACACAGTTTTATGATCCTGATAGTAAGGAGCCTCAAACACCTATTTCGAGTAAAAATTTTACTGATAGTATAAATTACAGAGCAAGAGACCTAGGTCGTTTGGTAGGAGTAGAGTATGCTGAAGGCTTTACAGTAGAGCGTTATGTTGCTGTAGATAGTTTGTTTGATTTGAAGTAATAATTTTAAAAAAAAGTCTTTGTCATAACTGTGAAATAATTTACATTTGCAGTCCAATTTAAATGGTGGCTCTTTTTCAGCTGATTAGAGCATTCCTTTTGGAAAACTTTTCGGAGTTTAAATAAAATAATATGGTGGTTGTAGCTCAGCTGGTTAGAGCGTCGGTTTGTGGTACCGAAAGTCGCCGGTTCGAACCCGGTCTTCCACCCAAAAGCAAAAGTCTTCAATGAAAATTGAAGACTTTTTGTGTGACTCATGTTAGTCTATAAAAAAAAGCGATACCTTATTAAAGTATCGCTTTTTTTATGTGACAATTGGTGAATACTTATTCAATAGTTTCAGCTTTATCAACAATTATTCTATCTTTTCTATTTACTAATTCCCAAGCCGTATAAAACACAAGACGAGTTCTGTTTTCTAGAAGGTCATATTGAATTTTGTCAGGAGTATCTGTTGCTCTATGATAGTCCTCATGCTTTCCATTAAAGTAAAAGGCAATAGGGATATTGTGTTTAGCAAAGTTATAGTGATCAGATCTGTAGTAGTAACGGTTAGGATCTGTTTTGTTACTGTATCTGTAGTCTAAATTAATATTAGTATAGGTCTGGTTTGCATTTTCGCTTATTTTGAAAAGTTCGGTACTTAACATATCAGAACCAATAACATAAACATAATTCCTATCCTCTTCGTGTAATTTATCTACACGACCAATCATATCAATATTAAGGTTTGCAACTGTATTTTCTAAGGGAAAAATTGGGTTAACGTCTGTATAATATTTAGAGCCTTGAAGTCCTTTTTCTTCAGCAGTTAAATGCAAGAACAAAATAGAACGTTTTGGAGAATATCCATCTTTAATAGCAGCTTTAAATGCTTGAGCAATTTCTAACATGGCAACGGTTCCTGATCCATCATCATCAGCACCATTACTTATTTCACCATCTTCAATTCCTAAATGATCTAAATGCGCAGAAATCACAATAATTTCGTCAGGTTTTTTGTCGCCTTTAATGAAAGCGACGACGTTATTGGAATTAAAAGTTTCAAAATTCTTTTTAATAGATAACTCAATTTCAATGTCAATAATTTTAGGTGTATGATTTGTGTCAATATCATTTACTATTTGTTTGGCAAAAGCTTTACTAATTATAAAATCGGAAATATCATCTTCATGACCTACTGATCTTATTGAACCTTCATATTCTGTGTCAACCATTTTTGCATAGCGTTTTGAAAAGTAACTATGAGTGGGAGCATTCAAAACAAAAACAGCTTTGGCACCACGATTTTTTGCAGATTCAATTTTTAGATTTCTAGCTCTTCTTCCAGAAGTCCATTGCGATTTTTCTTTTGTGCCAGTTGTAACATAAGTGCTATCAGTGTTTAAAGGTTCACCAGATTTGATGACAACAATTTTACCTTTAACGTCTAGGTTTTTATAATCTGAATAGTTTTCGGCATCAATTCCATAGCCAGCATAAGCAATTTGATTCACTTTTAATGATTGGACATTTACACCTTTAGAAGGGATAAAATCATCATAAATAGTAGCTTTTTTTCCATTCACAGTTATATTTGCTTCTGGCAATTTCTGACGTTCTAAAGGAACTTCTTGCAGATATTGACCATTTTCATAAGGAGAAGCGACTTCCATACTTATATATTTTTCTTTTAAGTAATCTGTAGCCATATCATGACCAGGTTCACCTGTTTCTCGGCCTTCAAAATCATCAGAAGCAAATTTATAGAGTAGTACTTTAAGATCGTCTGAGGTAATTGTGTTGCCATATTTAGTTGGATCTGCAGGTTCTTTAGCACATGACATTGCTAAAAGACATAGAATTCCGTGGAGTAAATTCTTTTTCATTTTTGTTACGTGTTTTAAAATGCGATAATACGAAAATCTATGAGGTTAGATTTTTATTGACTATTATCTTTAACAAATTTTAACAGGAACTATGAATCTAGATCAACTTTAATAGGTTTTTCATTGTTAGCAATATACCAAGCCGTTGTAAAGATTAGTTTGGTGCGTTTTTGTAATAAGGGAAAGTTTATTTTTTCTGCAGTATCTGTAGGTTCGTGATAGTCATCATGAGTTCCATTAAAATAAAAAATGACTGGCACACCATTTTGAGCGAAGTTATAATGATCTGATCTGCTGTAATATTGATTTGGATCGCTATCGCTATTAAGGCGATAATCTAATTCAAGTTTAGTGAAATTCTCATTAGCAGATTCTGATATATAATGAAGTTCTGTACTCAATCGATCTGAGCCAATTAAATAAATATAATTTGGATTGTCTTCATGTGAATCATCAACACGACCTATCATATCTATATTAAGATTTGCAATGGTATTATGCAATGGAAATACGGGGTGTTTTGTATAGTACCTTGAGCCTGTTAAGTCAACTTCTTCTCCAGTAAAGTGTAAAAAGACTATACTTCGTTTAGGAGCGAACCCTTCATTTTCGGCCTTTTTAAAAGCTTGAGCCATTTCTAGCATTGCTGCTGTTCCTGAACCATTATCGTCAGCACCATTATAAATGAATTTTTCTGTAAAACCTTCATGGTCTGAATGGCCAGAAATGATTAATACTTCATCAGGATATTCTGTGCCTTTAATATAAGCGATCACATTTGGGGAACTTTTTATGCCATTATCAAAAAATGACTCAGGAACAATTTGATAGTAATTATCAGTTCCTAAAGGTGATGCAATTCCTTCTTTTATATAGTAGTCTTTTAAATAGTTTGCAGCTTTATGATGTCCAGGTTCGCCAGCTCTTCGACCTTCAAATTCATCAGAAGAAAATTTATATACATGTGTGTTAAGTTCAGCTACAGTAATCGTATTTGCATAATTATTAATGATATTAGCATCAGTAAAAACGATACTATCTTTAATATTCTGCAATTTTTTGGTGTGACTTAATGTAGCGCAAGAACCAACAAGTGTGAGTGCTGAGGCAACTATGAGGGCTTTCATGTATTTAATTTCTATTTATAAAAAAATAGAGTTATATCGATATCACTCTAATTTTCAGTCAAATAAAATAAAAAAAAAGATAATATAGAAGTTTTGAACTTGTTTAATTTTAAAATAAAATTATTCAAAGTCTACCTCGTCTAATTCTAGGTCGTTAAGTTCTTCAATAGCTTCTTCTTCAGATTCATTTTCCTTTTCTTGTAATTCTTCAGTATTGCCTACTTCCGCAGTATTAAAAACGGACTTATATGTTGTAACCACTAATGCAATAATGGTTAATAAAAAAATGAGCTGAATTGATTTTTTTGAATCTTTTTTTTCTTTAGATAAATTGATGGCTAGAATTCCTATAATTAAAGCGACAACACCTGGTATATATGCAATTTTGGATAAAGGTGTAACTGCAAGAATTACAGCTAAAATGGCAGAAATAAATCCTAATACAATTACTAATTTTTTCATAATCATTTAATTTTTTAACCCAGTTGCGGATTTAATTTTAAGTTCACCACTACCAACTGCAATTTTAAACTTAGCGTATACTGGAATTTTATTAGCATCAGCTGTTAGCCATAAAAGGTTATCATTGTTGCCTTTAAGAACATTGCTGTTGTTGATAGAAATTGCCAATTTGTAACATTCTTTGCTTCCTAGATTAGTTTGTAAAGTTTCCTTTTTAAGATATTTAACATTAATTGAAAACTCTTCATTATCAAAAATGATTTTGAATACTTGACTATCACCAGGATTTGCTTTGTGAATATCTAGATTTCTAATATTATAAATTGTACTTATTAAGTCTTTGGTTGAAGCGTTGATAGGTACGTTTTTTTTCTGTTCCCATGTTGTTCCATCACCTCTTTTTTTACGTTTGATACTTTCGACAGTATTAGTCTTGCGTTTAAATTTATATTGTATAAATTTTTCATAACCACCTTCGTTAATATCTCTTTTGTACAGATATGGTGTCAAGCTTTTCGGGCTAACATAGCTTTCGTATAAATCACGAATTTTAAAAAAACTATCCCATTTGCTATAGGTTGCAGCTGTACATTTTAAACGCAATAATGTAGACTTCGATGTCTTTACTTCACTTGTTTCTAAAGTGACTTGAGCAAGTTCTGTAAGAAGACCAGACATGTTATAAGATGCACTAAACGTAAGGTTCTCGTTTGTACCAATTGCCTTATTTTGAGATTGGGATAAAGTAAAAACAAAAAGTGAAATAATTAAAAGGATGTATTTCATGAGTACGGTTTTGTTTAATAACGATACATTCAACATTTATTGTGCCAAATGTAAGACTGAAATTTTAGATATGGAAATTTGAACTTTTAAGTATTGGTATAAATGAAATTGATTTAAGAAGAATTATGATCAAGTAATCTCAAACATATGATATTATTAAATTTTTAATCTATAATTATCTTTTTGGATAAGTTCATACTAAGAGATGTTATTTTAATAAAGTATACTCCTAAATTAATATGTGACAAATCTATTTGTTGATTGTTTTCATTTGTTTTTAGCTGATTGGACATAATTAAACGACCATGAATGTCGTACAACTGTAATTTAGTAGGCATTAAAACTAGTCCTTTAATATGTAAAATTTTAGGTGACGATGTATTATAAATCACCAAACTATTTAATTCGTTATCTGTCGTTGATAAGAGATCATTTTGAAAATGTAAAAAGAAACGTCCAACATCGCTAAGATTTGAATTAGTAGTAAAGGAATAATTAGATGTGTTTAAAAAAGTAAAAGTATTTGTTACATTATCTTCAAGATAAATATTTATATTTTCATCTAAAGTTGTATTAGTAATATTTAAAGTTATTTGTTGTCCTTCCGTAGCATTAACACCTAGAGGAATTGTAAGATTGTTGTTAAGATCAGTTGAATTTAAAGATTGTATAGCAAAATCAATTCCTTGATTATTATTTACTAATTGAGAATATATAGCAAAACTAGGAGCTGAATCACCAAATACACTAGCATCATATCCAGAATCTAAACCTAAAGTTGCATTGTCTGTGAAATAAAAATCTGTGGTATAAGTATTTGTATTAGTACTCGCACTCAGTTTTAAATAGGTTAATTCACTATTTCGTCCTAAAATAAAATCATCAGCTGTTCCAAGAGAACGCATAGCTGGAGTAAATTCTAAATCATAAAGTGGAGCATTAATTGCATCAGCACTTACAAAAAATCCTTGTCCTGGGGCAATAACAGTTGAAGCAGTTGTAGTTGCTAAATTATAAACAATCCGCCCATTTGAAGAATTACCATCATATCCATAAATAGCAGCAGTATTAGTATCAAATAAATTAATGTTAGTAACACCAGAGCTAACTTCATGATTAAGAAAACCTTGAACGTTAATATAAGAAGAGTATGGGTTACCAATAAGGTTCCATTTAGATTCAATAGGTCCAGAATTTACTAGACCTACATTAACATTACTTGAAACCACTTTTCCTGAAAATGTAAATGTTGTTCCGTATAATCCGTCTTCAGCCTCATCTCTAGCGGTTCGGTAGCCAACACCACTACTTAAATTTGTTGTTAATTCAGGAGATCCAGAGGCTATCGAAAAGGTTTGATAAGTTCCTGTCGTTTTGTTAAAAGGCCCAAATAGTTTTTGATCTGTATTGTTAGGATTCTCGTAAATATTTGGATTTAATTGAGCAAAATCACCAAAGGTTTGACCAGAAACAGGAGAAGAAATTAAGTCATTACCTGACGTTCCATTATAGCCATTAATGTGTCTTTTGTAATTTACTTCGCCAAAAACTTCACCTTCTACAATGAGGCTTGAATATTGAGTTGATTGTGAATTTAAGTTTATTGTACCACTATTATCAATATTTCCATTTACGACTAAAGACGATGCTGGTAAAACTTCAATAGTTGAAGTAGGGTTTACAATCAAATTGTTTAATGTAACATCTGTATTTATGGTATATGTATTATTATACACTAAAGCATTATTGTTTCCAGAAGTACTAGTTGGTGAATTAGGAAACCAAGTGTTATTAATAAATAGTAGCGCATCATGTCCTTTTAATTCTAAATCGAAACTTAAATCTGAACTGCCAGCATTAACTTGGTGAATTTCCACAGCTATTACATTATTTCCTTGTATAAGCAGATTTGAAAATGCTTCGGTTGCTAGTGAATTATCAGTACTAACAGATGATGCAAAGGTACTGTACATAATTCCGCCTTCAGGCATGTTAGTTCTCATTATTTCTTGTCCGTTAAGATATACTACAGCACCATCATCATAAATTAAATTTAAAACTAAAGCCTGAATTGTCGATAAATCTGCAACATTAAAATTATGACGTGTATATAATACTTTGGTAGCAGTATTTACTTCTTGTGCTTCATCGCCATCTCCATAACCCATATGTGCATTTCCGGTTGACCAAGTTGAATCATCATAAGTATTGTCATTCCAATCTATTGCTCCTTGAGCTGAAGGTTCATCAGCATTATCGTAATAGGACCAAGTAGATGCAAAATCGATAAGTGTTTCTGAAACTAAAGTTCCGGAACATTGACAATTGACATCAAAAACATCGTTTATAGTATTTTCATTTCCATCATTACATGAATCGCCTACAGTACACATTTCTTTTTGTATCGTAAAATAATCATCCACAGCTCCTGTTTCTCTAATGAATTTTACATGCATTGTATCTCCATCAACTTCTAAGACACAAGATCCTAGTTGACTAACGGAGTAATACATTGCCTCATGATCTAAATCTCCAGCACTTGTTTTTCCTGATGAACCAGCAGTAATATATACAGCACCATCTGGATTGCCAATTTGTTTTGTGTAAGAACCTGTTCCATCAGTTTTTCCATCACCAAAACCATTAGCACCAACAGTCATAGAAGCACTATTAAAAGAGTCAGAATCTCCATAATGACCATTTAAAAAATAGGAACGCTCATAAGAGTGACTATGACCAGATAATACTAAATCTACACCATTAGATTCTAGCATTGGAAGAAAGTTTTCACGCATATCGACAAGTCTGTTCTCTGTGTCAGAATCATGTGAACCTTTAGAATAAGCAGGATGATGCCATACAGCGACGATCCATTCTTGCATCGTATTTTGGACATCACTTAGAGCCCAATTGTACATTGATGCTCCAATATTAGTATTAGTGTCATAAGAATCTAAAACAATAAAGTGGATGTTTCCATAATCGAAAGAATAATAAGCTTCTGTTCCAGATGGCATACCACCAGATTCTCCAGCTGTTGGAAAAGTGAAAATATCATAATATGGTCCAGTTTGAGTGTTAGAGTCTGCACTATAGCCATCATGATTTCCTAATGTAGACCATGAAATGGTATTCTTTAATTTATCTTCATACATGTTTTGGAAAATAGCAGCTTGATAATCTATATCTGTGCCATCATCGTATGCATTATCGCCTAAAAAGATAATGCCATCAGTATGATTAGAGCCTATATAATTGTAATAGGCATCTCTTACATCTCTCTGATTACTATTTGCTGTTCCTGCATCTCCCAAAATCCAAAATTTATATGGATCACTTGTTCCTATAGTTGGATGTGTTTCAAAAAACAAATCAGCGGATTCAGGTAATATTACATCACTGTTATTTGCTATTTCGTAAAAATATTTTGTGTTAGGAGTTAAATTAGTCAGCTCTAACTCATGTTCCGTTTTTAAACTTAATTCTTCATCGGTTAGAGTTAGGTTTCCTAAAGACAATCCAAAATTAATTTTTGATTCAGTTGGTGTTTCAGTTCTCCATTTAACTACCATACTAGTAGCACTAGCTTTTTGTAAGTATGGACCACGATTAATATTAATCTCGCCTAATAAAGACCCTTTTAATTCTAAATCGAAACTTAAGTCAGAACTGCTAGCATTACGTTGATGAATTTCAACAGCAATAACATTATCACCAATTTGAAGTGTATTAGAAAAAGAGCTTGTAACTAATGCGTTATCTGAACTATTAGAAGCTGCAAACGAACTGTAATTAATGATACCTGTAGGCATATTTACTCTCCATATTTCTTGACCATTTAAATAAACAACTGCACCATCATCATAAACAAGATTAGATATTAAAGCTTGGTAAATTGATGGATCTGTAATAGTAATAGTTTGACGCACATATAGTACTTTGGTAGCGTTATTTACCACTGTTACTTCATCATTATCTCCATAGCCTAATTCTGCATTTCCTAATGCCCATAAAGAATCGTCATAAGCATTAGAATACCAAACATTAGAATTTTGTGCAGCTGGTTCATTCTGGTTATCGTAGTATGACCATTCAGAACCTAAAGAAATTAAATCTTCATTTTGTGCTTTAACTTGAGTTGAAACTAAAAAGATTAACACAAATATGCATAAACTTTTCGTCATATAATTTGAGTTTTTTATTGGTTTGATACTAATCATAACTATTTTCTTGATTTAGTAATTAATGATTTCTTTTTAATTTCAATATTATTATTTAACTCTTTCATTGACGGTGTGTTTTGTATTCTTGCAGGTAATTTGTTGAAATGAATTCTTGCTAATTTTACATGCTCTAAAGCTTTTGTATACTCTTTATTAAAGTTAAATAGTTCACTTAATTTATAGTATGCAAGTTCTTTTCTAGTAGAGAATTCTAAAACTTCCATTTGTGCTTTGATAGCTCTATTGTAATCATTTTTGTTAATAGCTAATTCAATTAGACGATTGTATAAACTAATGATGTTGCCTAACTCTTCAATGCCTCTTTTAATACTATTTAGGGCATTAACATCTCCTGATTGGTTATTAAGTGCTTCCCAGGCAATTGATGCTTCAATATAATTTTCAGGGAAGGTTTGTTTAGAGAATGCAATGACATCTTGATATGCTTTAGCTGATTCAAGAAACAGCTGTTGTTCAAAATAATTTCTTGCTTTAAGTTTAATTGCTTGTACATGTTGAGGCTTGTTAGATAAAATAGTTTCTACTAACAACAAAGATTGATTGTAGTCTTTAAGCCTAAAATAATTTTTGGCCAAGATTAGTTTTTGTTCTGTTGAAAAATAACCTAAATCATTTGATTTTTTTAAATCAATAAGGCTTTTATCATATGATTCATGTTGGAAATAGAGTTTACCGCGTTTAAAATATAGGTAAGCACTATCTGGGTATTTTTTAATTTCAATTGTTGTATTTTGAATCCGATCATGCAAATCTCCATGGGCAAACATAAGACTAGAAAAAAGCAAGTTTATAGGGATGATTATCTTTTTCATTAATTCTACCAATATGAGATTCAATATACAATTTTAGAATTTAAAACTGGGTGAATGAATTTTATATTTTTGTTTTATTCTAATTGGTAATATTGCTTTAAAAACATCTTGATTTTAATGATGTTTTTATAACTTTTTTATAATGCGAATCTTTTTCCTTAAACTCAAGATAATTAATAGTTTAAATCTATTTGTAAGGTTTTATTTGAATCATACCATAATGATAATAGGATTAGAATAGTTCTTATAAATTAAAGCATATTCAAAGTGTTTTTAATTCGTTTTTAAAACATTAAAACTCGAATTTATGCTTATTCGATTTAAATATAGATTAAAGCTGCTATTGAACTATTTTTTCAGTGGTTTCCACGTTATGTATAACTAAGGGATTAATGAGATGTTCTTCCTCTAAAACAATGATAGCTAATCTTACATAATCATTTACAGTTTTTTCAATTGATTGTGATTGAGGATCTGTAATATTGATGTAACCTTTCCAAATGAGTTCTCTGTCTTTAGTTGGACAAATACAATACATTGAAGTTTCAGCTTTATAAACTGTATAGTTATTATAATAATCTGGATTATAAAATACATCTTGATGCATTAAATATTCATCTTTGAATTTTCGAGTGGTTTCATCGTAACCATTATCGGTTTCGCGATAGGTGGTTTTTTCTTCAACACCAACAATTTTG
Source organism: Psychroserpens ponticola (assembly GCF_023556315.2). Taxonomy (NCBI): domain Bacteria; kingdom Pseudomonadati; phylum Bacteroidota; class Flavobacteriia; order Flavobacteriales; family Flavobacteriaceae; genus Psychroserpens; species Psychroserpens ponticola. Next base: position 1,126,594 of record NZ_CP116221.1, read on the forward strand.
GTAAGTAGAATCGTATCAAACCCATCTTCGATAAGCTGACTTTCTAAAGCATTTAACTCTGCTTCGCTCATTTTATCAGTTTTAGAAGTATGATTTAATATATCAAAACTAACTATAGCTTCAGAGCCTCTTAGTTCTAACTCTTTTTTAAGTTTTACTTCGAATTGTTGTCTTGCTACTTCATCAGAAGTTAATCCTACAATTAGAACCTTATAAGGTTCGTAAGTATCAATATCTGGGTTTTTCCAGCTTTCTTCTAATTGAGTCGAAGAGCAACCCATAAAAAGAGCAATTGTGATTATTAAGATTGATTTTTTCATAACAATTTTATTTGAGTTACTTTTTATCAATTAGGTGTTTTTGTTTGTCTTCTTTTTTGATTTTTTTTATAATACTGAAGAGTTGTGTTTTTAATGATTTATATTCTTTTAAGAAGTCAGCAATTGCAATCATTAAACCACTGTGTTCTTTAGTATAAGCTTTCTCTTCGTCTAATTGATCTATTCCATCGACCATTATTTGAAGGTCATTTTCATGAACTTTAATGGCTTCAATTAATAAATTGTTTCGTTTTTGAGATCTATTTACAGCATCAATAATTTCTTTATTTTCTGAAAATTTTCCAGATTCAATTAATTGAGACGTAAAAGTTGTTATTAGGTCTTCAAAAAACAGATGTTCATCTTTGATAAACTTCAATTCAGATAACCATTCTTGTGAAGCTAAGTGCATGTCTTTTGGACTGAGCCATTCAACATAGCGTACTTGTGTTTGTATTGTTTTCATGTTATGTTTTTTAATAAAAATGCAGCCCTCTAACGACAACCTAACTTCTTGATTATTATAAAGTTTTAATCATTTTTTCATACTTTTATTTAGCTTATTTTTGTTAATTCAAAGAATGTCATTTTTGTAATTTACTGATGAGGATTGCCTGCTTCCTCGATTAAATTTAGTGAGTGACATGGTTTTAAGGTTAAATTAACTTTCTAAAACTAAGTTACTAACTAATTATGCTTTGTAAAATGATAAATATCAGTTTGATATATTATTATTTATGCTTTTCAAAGACTTACTTTCTCTACATCTGTTAATTTGGGAATCTTAGCATTCCAATTATAAACATCTTTTATTTTTACTCTAAACGCATCTAATGCTGTAGGCTCTCCATGAATTAAATAAATATGTTTAGGAGTGTTTTTAATCGCACTCATCCAGTTTATTAAATCCTTTTGATCTGCATGAGCCGATAAACTTTCAATGGTTTTTATGGTAGCATTTACAGGATGATATTTTCCGAAAAAACGAATTTCATGTGCACCATCTTGAAGTTGTCTTCCACGAGTGCCTTCTGCTTGATAACCAACTAATAAAACCGTTGTAGAAGGTTCATCTATAAGTTGTTGTAAATAGGTGAGAACTCTTCCTCCAGTAACCATTCCGCTTCCAGCAATTATAATTTTTGATCTTTTATCATCTATAGTTTCCCAAGTTTCTTTGTAAGATTGAATGATGTTCATATGATTATACATAGATTCATAATCTTGAGGCGATAATTTATGCCATTTTGGAAAACGTTTAAAAACGTCTAAGACATTATTTCCCATAGGACTATCAACAAAAATCGGAATGTTCGGAATTCTATTTTCATTGTACAGTTTCCAAAGAATATACATAAGCGTTTGTAGTCGTTCAACAGCGAAACTAGGAATGATTAAATTTCCTTGATTATGTATGGTTTCTTTTATAATTTCAGTTAAAAGATCTTCTGCATTTTGTTCCGGATGAATTTTATTTCCATAGGTGCTTTCAATACATAAAAAATCTGCCCATTCTGGAGTTTTAGGGTCGTTTAATAGGTAATCATTTTGTCTACCAACATCTCCAGAAAACACAAAACGTTTACTATTGATATCAATTTCTATAAATGTAGCGCCTATAATATGGCCATTATATTGAAAACGATACGAAATGTGATCTGATAATTGAATCCATTTATCTTCGATTTCTACCTCAAAACGTTTCATAGTGTTTTCAGCATCTTTGGCAGTATAAAAAGGAAGCGCAGGTTCATGTTTACTATATTTTTCTTTGTTTGCTTTATTGGCTTCTTCTTCATGAATTTTAGCGCTATCATTTAAAATGATTTCGGCGATTGCTAAGGTTGGTGCAGTGCCAATAATTTTACCTAAAAAACCTTGCTTTATTAAACGCGGTAAGTAACCAACATGATCTAAATGGCCATGAGTTAATAGCACAACATCAATAGTTGAAACGTCAATATCAAGATTGTTCCAATTCATTTCTCTTAGCTCTTTAAGCCCTTGAAACATACCACAATCGATTAGGATGTTTTTTTCTGAAGTTTCGATGAGAAATTTTGAGCCAGTGACCACTCCAGCTGCTCCTAAAAAGTTGATTTTAACAAATTTTTCCATAGTGCTTAATTTAGTCACATAATTGTAAAATTTCAGTTGTAATTTTAGTTTTTCTCATTTCTGAGATGCCTAAATGATCTAAGTAAAAACGGTCTTGTATCAATTCTCTACAAAGCACAACATTTCTACTTAACAAAAATTGTTTTTCTCTATTGGTTAGTAAGGTCGAAACTGTGATTGGATATAAACCTAATCGATCAATTCTATCTTTTAGACCATTGTCTTTGGGATGATCCCAACTCAATAAATATAAACCAGCACAGCTTCCGTATTGTAGTGCATCTTTAGTGAATCTTGTATTTGTGACAACCCAACCCTCTGATAGTGAGGTTTCTTTTTTTTGATTTTGATTCCAATTTGCTTTAATATCTTGATATCTTGAGTTGATGTATAATGGTATTTTAACATTGCAATTAAGTCCTTGTTCGCTATGAAATTTACATTCGATCATGGTGGCTTCAGAATTTTTATGAGCGATAACATCTATTTCATGCGATACACATTTACCTTGTAGGATCGTGCCAACCTTGGTTTTATATCCTGAATAATTTAAAATGGCACTTACAAAACGTTCAAAAGGAAATCCTGTTGGACCTAATTCATAAATAGCTTTCTTGAGTTTATACTTTGAAGCGAGTAAATTTTTGTTTTTTTTAAGTAAAGCAAAAGCTCTGTTGTAAATTTCTTTTGTAGAAATGCCTTGGTATAGTTCATCACGAACTTTATCTAGAATTTGATTGATGATCATATCATCTGCTCCAGTTCTTTTAAGTGACAAATACAATTTGTCTAGTGAGAATTTGACTTTTTCACCAGAGGATTTAATAACATCTATATTTTCAATTTTCATAATTAAATTTTATAAACCTGCTCCACTTTAAAGATGTATGCACTAAATATTATGGGTTAGCTTAAACTTGGAATTACTAAAAATGGAATCAATGGGTGAAAGCCGATTTTTTTTATAATAGGTTCTTTCAGAATGCGTTCAATAAAACTGTGTTTATAGTTAATCATTACTAGCATATTTATTTCTAATAACTCTATAAAATCATTAATTTCAACTGTCTTTTTTGCATAATTTGGCATGACATGAAAACTTGTATTATAATTCATTAAATGCTTTTCAAGCTGAGTCATATTAATCTCTTGATTGCCTGTGAGTTTTTCATTGGAAAGAATGCAAACAGGTAAAATTTTTGAATTGTAAAGCTCTGCTAAATCCCTTAATGGATCTAGTTCTTTATCATCATATAAATGATTAAAATCTGTAGGAAACGCAATTTGTTTTGGCTCAATAAAATCAAATTCATCTGGTACAATTAAAACAGGACATCGTTTTAATTTTTTTATAATATGTACAGTATTGCTTCCAAAGAAAAACTCTTTTGCACCTGTAGCTCCTTTTGTTCCCATTACAACGAGGTCTATATTGTATTTTTCTATCGAAACATTTAGGGTGTCTAGTAGGTCTGTAGCACTTAAAATAATTTTAAATTCGTGATTTGAATTTGCATTTGAAATTTCGGCCATATCTTTCAATTCTTCAAGCTCTTTAAAAGCCTTATCTGAAATACTTCTTAATAATTTATTAGAAATATTTGACATGGTTGATAATCTCATGTTGGTTGAATGTAGAAAATAGAATGTGCATTCTACATCACTATATAATTTTAATGCATAAACAATAGCACTCCATGCATTATCTGAAAAATCTGTTGGTATAAGTATGCTTTTTTTCATGACTGCAAAATTTAAATGATCCTTAAAAAACTCATGTTTATGATTGTGTTGTTAAATGATTAAAATCATTAGCGAACTATTTTTTTGAAGGCATCACCAAAAAAGGAATATTTAAATGAAACCCAATTTGTTTGATCGTATTCTTAAAGAATAGATTTTCAAAAAATGAATGTTTATTGTTAATCATAACCAAAAGATTAATTTTATGCTTCACTTGAAAGTGATTGATGGCATCAGTGATATTCATGCTTTTGATATTATGAAATAGATAAGCCGTGTTTTTGAATATGGATTCTAAATTTGATTTATTATTTTCCTGAAAATCAGTTAAACTATAACCTGTTGAAACATGTATGGCATTAACTCTTGAATGATTTAAAACGGCTATTTCCTTAAGAATGTTTAGCTGTGAGTCTTTAAAGTTTACTTCTAAATCTGTTGGAAATAAAATTTCATGTGGTGTTTCAAATTTGAATTTGGATGGAATAGCTAAAATTGGATATTTAATTTCTTTGAATACATGTACAGTATTAGACCCAAATAATACTTCTTCTGCTCCTGTAGCGCCTTTAGTTCCCATAACTATTAAATCTATAGGGTGTTTGTAAATGAATTCTTTTATGCCAGAAATTAGAGTGTCAAACTTTGATATGGTTTCAAAGTTGTGGTTTGGGTTGGTATCAAATTCTTTTGAAATTCTTACAAGTAATTGACTAAGGTTTTTTTCTGAAGTCTCTCTAATAGCATCTCCTAAGCCAAACTGAGCTGGATAACCAAGAACATATTCAACATTATAAATAATAGGAGTATAAGTATTTAATAAATGAAACGTACACGTTTCTTCTTTAAAGAGTTTAATAGCGTATTTAAGGGCATTCCAAGAATTATCGGAAAAATCTGTTGGTAAAAGGATCTGTTTCATAATACTGTGAATTTAAATTACTTAACGCGTTGTATTTTGCATTGCTAAAAGTGGTATTTTTAATCCAAGACTTACTTCATCAATGGTTGATGGAAATAGCATATCTTCTAAAAAGGAATGTTGTGTATTAACCATTGTAATAATATCTATGTTTTGTTCGTCGATGTACGATGATATTGTATTAGTTACTTTTTTTTCATTTTTATGTTTAAAATTCACGTCGTTTTCAGATAATGATTTTTGAATAAAAGCCTTATTGTCTTCCTGACGTATTGATAATTTATCACTTTTAGATATGTATAGCACATCTATAACACTTCTGTATGATTTTGCCAACACTGCCAATAGTTTTAATTCTCTTCGTTTATATGGAATCATATAATTGGTTGGAAATAAAATATGTTTGGGTTGTGTATTAGTATAATTGGAAGGAATTGCTAGAACTGGACATTTTACATATTTTAAAACTTGAAATGTTTTGCTTCCAAATATAATATGTCGTTTGTCTGATTTACCTTTTGTTCCCATGACAATCAAATCTATATTTTTAGCATCTGCAATAAGGTTTGCTTCTTCAACTAATGTGTTATATGCTGAAAGGATCTGAAAGGTAAACCTCGGGTTTGGTGAAATTTCTTGAACAGTTTTAAGCAACTTTTCTAAGTTAGCTTGAGATTTATTTCTAACACCATCCAAAACATCCTCAAATACGTCACGTGATTTGAGATCATCATGGTCGTAAAACTCATTTTGATAAGCATGCATGAAATAGAATGTCGTTTTCTGGTATTTAAAAAATTCTAAGGCATATTTAATAGCATTCATTGAATTTTCTGAAAAATCGGTAGGAAGTAGTATCGATAGCATAACGATTAGTTTTAACATTCACTAATAAAATTAATGAAGAAATAATGTAAAAACTATGATATATATCAGATGTAGGTTTTTATTAATCCTACCATTAGTAAAACTTTATTGTAGTCCTTTAGATGTATTCTACGATAGTCAAAAAAAGTAATATATGGCATTGAAAAGAGACCAACCCCAAAACTTTGCTAAGAAAATTGAAATATCAATAATTTATAGTTTTTACTCATGCAATACCAAAAAAGGAATATGCGTATGATATGTTATTTTTTCTACTTTTGAGTGAAACAAAATACTTTGAAAATAATTTAGATTTTTGGCAACCATGGCAATCAAGTCGATGTCTCTACTTTCAACAAAGCATTGTATAGCGTTTTCTACTTTTTTATTAGAAAGGAAATGAAAACTAGGTTTAAAATCTTCGAAATAATCATTTAATAGGTCTTTACTTGTAAGTTGTTCAGTATTTAATGATAGATCTTTATTGTTAATATGAACAATACTTAAATTCGGTTTTATCGTATTTAAGATGTCTGTAATAGGTTGTAATGTGTTTATGTCATAAGATAAAGTGAAATCTGTAGGAAAGGCAATTTCTTTTAATTTTGAATAGTTAGCATGTTCTGGAACAACTAAAGTGGTACATTTTACTTTGGTAATAATATCTCCTGTATTGCTTCCAACGATATACTTTTTCAGTCCAGAGGCACCTTTTGTACCCATAATAATCATGTCTATTTTCTTTTCTTCAACATGTTTTCTAATAGATTCAATAAAAAAAGAGTAATCAGTTAAAGTATAAAACTTGTGTTTTTCATTGTGTTTAACTTTAGAACTAATTTGTTTTAATAAGTCTCTTAGTTTTTGCTTTGACGGCTTAGTATATGCTTTTTCTATAACTTCTGCTGTTGGTACATAACCTATGTCTGCAGCAACTAGGTTTTCTAAGTTATTAATATGAAGCAGGTAAAAATTACAAGATGTATTTTCAAAAAAAGCGATAGCATATTTTATAGCATTGAATGCGTTATCTGAAAAGTCTGTAGGAAGTAAAATGTTCATTATCTATAATTCTCAATATGAACAAATCTAAATGGTAGAGGATTAAAAAAATATGATATTTCTCATATTCAAAAAAGAGATAAAATAATTAATAGATATCCTGCAATTTCTGAAGGTCTAAAATTTTAATATTTCGACCTTCCAGCTCTATAATACCTTGTTTTTTAAAATCAGAGATGGTTCTAATTAATGTCTCTGTAGCAATACCTGCAACACTGGCCAAATCATTACGTGAAATTTTTATGGGATCTTGAGGTTTTGCATTAATTTTTTCTGCAAATCTTAAAATAGTAGAGGCAGTCTTTTTTTGTACAGAACTATAAGCCATTTGCAATAATTGATCTTTTACACCTGTAATATCGTAAGTTAGTAATTGAATGACTTCTAACGCAACTTTATGATTATTGATTAAAATCTTTTTAAGATCTGTTTTAGAAACACCTACTAGTTCTAAATCCTTCATAGCCATAGCAGTTTCTTTGTAAGGGATGTTTTTAGTGAATGAGGTGTATCCAAAAAGATCATCTTCTTTGTGGAGATCTGTGGTTAATTCTTTACCTTTTTCATCAAATTTATAACATTTAACAACACCTTTAATTATTAAATAAATGAAGTTTGAATTATGACCTTCTTTGTAAATAATATCATTCTTTTTGTAATTTAAAATAGTTCCATCGTCATCAAAAAAGTTTTTTAAATCATCTAAGGTTCTTAATTCATCTTCAGAAGTTGTTGAATTGTTTTGAAAAGATTCTCTTTCGTCTTTTAAAATGGCAGCTTTTGCAATTCTACTTTCAATAGCACTAATAATTTCATCTTCACTAAAGGGCTTTGTTATATAATCATCTGCACCTAAATCCATTCCCTTTCTTACATCTTGTCGTTCAGTCTTAGCAGACAAAAATATAAAAGGGATAAACTTTGTGTCCTGATGTTGAGATAAGCTTTTGAGTACACCATAACCATCAAGTATAGGCATCATAATATCACAAATAATAATATCAGGTCTGTGTTTTTTAGTCATTTCAAGACCAATTTGTCCATTCGCAGCTGTTAGCACCTTATATTCAGAAAGTTCTAATAACTCTGCAGTGTTTTCTCTCAATACTATGTCATCTTCTATTAATAGTACTTTTTTCATAATTGCGCTTGGTTTGGAAGTTCTATAATGAACGTTGAGCCTTTATGTTCTTGGCTTTCAAATGAAATAGAACCATTTAAATGTTCTAAATGATCTTTAACAATGTTTAATCCAATCCCTGTGCCTTGTATAAGTAAGACGTTTTCTGCCCTAAAATAACGATTGAATATGTTTTTGTGATCCTTTTCAGGAATTCCAATACCATTGTCTATAACTTTAAACGTCGTTCTATCGTTATTTTGAGTAATCTCAATATCTATATTGGTATTCTCTGGAGAGTATTTAATTGCATTGTATATTAAATTAGATAATGCTAATTCTACAATTTTTTCATCTTGATATAAGGAAATATCATCAATATGTTCTGGGTAGTTGATTTGTTGACCATCTTTTAGTAGCATGTTTGCATTGTAGATGACTTCATTTAAAACTTTACTTAATTTAAAGGTTGTAAATTTATAATTGACTTTACCTTTTTCTAATTTTTCTATAGAAAGAAAATCAGTTATGATTGTATTGAGGTATTGTACTTTGTCTGTAATTGTTTTAACATGTTTTTCTCTTTTGTCTTGTTGCTCTGTCAGTTTATATTTATTCAATAAAATGGTAGAAGTTAAAATGCCGCTTAGAGGTGTTTTGAATTCATGCGATACCATTGATAAAAACTTAGTTTTTAAATCATTGAGTTCTTTTTCAGCAGTTAAAGCCGTTTTCAATTCTTTAGTTCGTATTGCAACTGTCTTTTCTAATTTTTCAGTATAGTTTTTTTGTTCTGTGATGTCTAAAATAATAGCAACATATACATCTCTATCTCCTAGTTTTGAGCGTTGTAGGTGAACATTTACAGGGTATGTGCTTCCAGATTTTCGTTGATGTATCGTTTCAAATTCGATTTTTTCAATAGTTGATTGATTGAGTAATTTGAGTTCTTTTCTAAACTGCGATTCTGTATAGTTAGGTTTTATATCTACAGGTGACATCGTAATAATTTCTTCTAAACTATAGCCTATGTTTTTTTGTGCACCAACATTAGCATTTATAAATTGTAGTGTTTTTGCATCAAATACATAAATCTCATTTAAGGATTCTAGAATAATTTTTGATAAATGATTTTTTTCTTGCTCTAATTTTTTTCGTTCTGTAATATCAACGATCAAGGCCATGACAAAATTCTGACCATAAACAGTAAAAGGATTTAAACTAGCTTCAATAGGGAAAATACTTCCGTCTTTTTTCGCGCCAAAAATATCACGACCATGTCCCATTCGACGCTGTTTGTGGTCTCTTACGAAACCTCTAAAATGTTCGCCATGGTTGGCATGATAATTTTGCGGTATTAAGATGTTTAAATGCTGATTTGACAGTTCTTTACTTTTGTATCCAAACATTAACTCTGCAGATTTGTTGGCTTCAACAATGTTTTGCTGTTCATCCACAATAATTACGCCTTCTGAAACGGACTCTAAAAGGATATTAAAAATCTCTTGATCTTGCTTAAACATGTTTTTTGAAGGTTGATTTTAAAGAAACATAAAGATAGCTAATCCTATTCAATATTATAAGTCACAACTAATTCTAAAGTTTTAATGTAATAGTTTAACTGATTTATATCATTCTTTTTATGTTATGATAACTCTATTTTTACTATGTAAATTAAAATTGAAGGTATGACAATTCAAAAAAAATTAACGCTCGAGTTTTATCAAAATTTAGGAAAATTATTTTATGCAATAGCCGCTTCTGATGGTGTCGTAAGAGATTTGGAATTTGCTAAATTAAAAGCGCTTGTAAAACAGCAATGGCTAGAAGTTGATGATGTGCTTGATGCCTTTGGTGCTGATGCAGCTTACCAAATAGAAATTGTTTTTGATTGGTTAAATGAAGAAGACTTAACAAGTGCAGAAATTTGTTTTAACGATTTTGTAAACTATAAAAAAGAACAAGCGCATTTATTTACAGATAAGGTAAAGTCTTTAATTTTAAAAACTGCTTCGGCTGTGGCTTATGCATTTTCTGGTATTAATAAAGCAGAGTTGATTATGCTTGCGAAACTTGAAATGGCCTTAAAAAATATATGATATAATTAGTGCTCTATATTTTATGAAAACACTCCAAGACATAGAAAATCAAATCATAACACTCACTACAAGTATTGAGGTTAATTATCCTGAATTATATGTTATGTTAGATGAAAACCCTTTAACGATGCCAGATAAACTTCATCCTAATATGACTATCGAGATTATGGAAGATTATCTTGAAAGTCTCAAGCAAATATTAAAACAATACACCAAAACCCATAACAAAAGCTAATGGCATTTATAGATTATTACAGTGTGTTGGGAGTTTCCAAAAGTGCTTCAGAAAGCGAATTAAAGAAAGCCTATCGAAAACTAGCTCGGAAATACCATCCAGACCTTAACCCAAACGATAAAGAAGCAGAACAAAAGTTCAAAGAAGTTAATGAGGCTAATGAAGTATTAAGCAATCCTGAAAATCGTAAAAAGTATGATGAATTTGGTGAGCATTGGCAACAATCAGAAGCTTACGAACAAGCAAAGCAGCAGCAAAAACAGAATGCCAGACAGCAATCTTCGCAAGGTGGTTATAGTGATAGTGATTATTCAGATTTTTTTAGCTCTATGTTTGGAGGTGGAAATGCTAGAGGTCAACGAAGAGAAGTCAAGTTTAAAGGACAGGATTTTAATGCGCAATTACAACTTAATTTAAACGATGTTTATAATCCACACAAACAAACATTAACGGTAAATAATAAAAATATTAGAATTACAATTCCTGCTGGTGTACAAAATGGACAAACAATAAGAATTAAAGGACATGGTGGAAAAGGTGTTAATGGAGGACCTAATGGAGACTTGTATATTGAGTTTTCAATAAAAAACACATCGCAATTTAAAAGAGATGGTGATAATTTATATGCTTCGGTAGATTTAGATTTATACAAAGCACTTTTAGGAGGCGATATAACTGTTGATACTTTTAATGGAAAAGTGAAATTAACTGTTAAACCAGAAACTCAAAACGGAACAAAAGTAAAACTCAAAGGAAAAGGGTTTCCGAAGTATAAAAAGGAAAGACAGTTTGGAGATTTATATATTACTTATCTTATAAAAACGCCAACACAACTTACTGAAAAGGAAAAAGAACTCTTAACAGAATTATCAAAATTACGATAACATGGACACGACACAGCTCATCTCAATCCAACAATTTTGTACACATTATAATGTTCCAATTAGCTTTGTAAATGCATTACAGGAGTACGAATTAGTAGAGATTACAATTACTGATCAAGACAATTATTTAAAAACAAATCAGCTTAATGATGTCGAAAAAATGATGCGTTTGCATTATGATTTAGATATTAATTTAGAAGGTATTGATGTTATTTACAATTTATTAAAACAAGTAGAATCTCTTCAGTCTGAACTTATTGTCCTTAGAAATAAGGTGAACTTTTATGAAAAACTTTAGATGGATTCTCAATGACAGAAATAGAACAATTAAGAGACTGGATTAACACTAATCCTTTTATATGGAGTATTGTTAAGTTTATGATGATCCTAATTGTTGTATTGTTTTGCATTCAATTGCTTAGAAGATATTTAAAAAAGAAGATTACAAACACTGTCATACGTTATAAAGCTCAAAAAGGTATCGAAATTTTGGGTTATGCTTTGTTAATCATTCTGGCAATTATTTACTTTTCGGGAACCATCAAAGATTTTACAATTGTAATAGGTTTGTTTACTGCAGGATTGGCTTTTACCTTACAGGAGTTGATTTTGAGCGTTGCAGGTTCTGTCTATATTTTTCTAGTGAAAGTCTATAAGCCTGGTGATCGCATTGAAATCAATGGTATTAAAGGAGATGTGATTGATGTCGATAGTATTTATACCACTATGATGGAAATTGGTCAATGGGTAAGTAGTGATAATTACAGTGGTCGAATTGTGAAATTAAGTAATGCTTTCGTTTTTAAAGGACCAATTTATAATTACTCCCAAGATTTTCCGTTTATCTGGGACGAATTTAATTTACCTATTCGTTATGGTTCTGATATTGATTTAGCAAAGTCAATGATAATTAAAATAGCTTCGGAAGTACTTTCAGAATACACAACAAATTCAAAAGCCGAATGGAAAAGTGTCGTTAATAAATACTACATTGAAGACGCACAAATTGATCCAACTTTAGCCATATCTCTCACTGATAATTGGATCCAATTCAATTTGAGATACATTGTCGATTTCAAGAAACGTAGGTTTATAAAGGATCTTCTGAATGATAAAATAAGAATGGAAATTGAAAACACAAATGGTAAAATTATTTTAGCATCAACAACAATAGAGCTGATTAAAATTCCTGAATTAAAAGTGAATTTGGGTGAAGATAAAAAGGGACAATAAATACTAGAGAATTTTATTGGATAGGTCTAATTGCTTATTGTGAGTTGATGAGTTTCCATATGTCAAAAGTTGTTGTAGCATTTGTTCTGAAAAAACTTAAAAAGCAAGCAAAATAATTGACTTTTCATGTGTAACAAAAGTTACTATATAAGTCTGTCTAATCCTATAAATTTGTTTTAATAAGAATAGTATGAGAAAAATAATATTAGTAATGTCAATATTTAGTTCAATTTTTGGGATGACTGCACAGCAATTAGATCAAATAAAAGTTTTAGAACCTAGCGATTATAAAATAGCTATTGAAAGTAAGAATGTACAACTTATAGATGTACGAACAAGTAGAGAATACAATTCCGAACATATTAAAAATGCTTTAAATATAGATGTCTTAAATAGAAAAACCTTTATAGCTTATTTTAAGGAGTTAGATCCAAACGAACCAGTTTATTTATATTGTAGGTCTGGAAGTAGAAGTCAAAGGGCAACCAAATTATTAGTAGAGTTAGGCTTCAAAGAGATTTACGATTTAAAAGGTGGCATTTTAAATTATTAAATCATGAAAAAAACATTAATTATTTTTACGTTATCTCTATTCATTTTTAGTTGTAATAATGAAAAAAAGAATACAACACTTACCTCAGTAAAAACGCTTGAAGGAGAAAGTGCTCATCCTGGTAAAAAGTTAATGGAGACTAATTGTTATGTGTGTCATAGTCCAACAGCTAGTCAAGATGATAGAGTAGGACCTCCAATGATTGCTATAAAAAAACATTATATAGACAGTAATACTTCAAAAGATGAATTTATAAAATCCATGCAAGCTTGGATAAAGAATCCAAAAGAAGATGATGCTAAAATGTTTGGAGCCGTAAAACGTTTTGGACTAATGCCTAAGCAATCTTTTCCAGATGAAACTATTCAGCAAATAGCAGATTATATGTTTGATAATGAAATAGAGCAACCAATTTGGTTTGAAGATCATTTTAAAGGTAAAAAAGAAAAAGGCAAGGGAAATAATAAAGGAAAAGGAATGCACAAGCAACAGGCGCAATCTAGTTTTGAAAAGTTGCCGTATGGAGAACGTGGCTTAACATATGCACTATCAACGAAAGCAGTTTTGGGTAAAAATCTCATGGGTACAATTCAAAAGAAAGGCGTTATAGAAGCTTTAGCTTTTTGCAATGAACAAGCATATCCTTTAACAGATAGTATGTCTGTAGTACATAATGCTAATATCAAACGTGTTTCAGATAAACCTAGAAATCAAAATAACCAAGCGAATTCATTTGAAATAAATAAAATCGAAACCTTTAAAAAGCAATTAAAAAATAAATTAGAGATTGAACCTATTGTTGCAGAAATAGAAGAAAAAGTCCATGTATATTATCCTATTATTACAAATGATATGTGCTTGAAATGTCATGGCACACCAAATCAGTCTGTAACTAATGAAACATTAAATAAGCTTCAGCAATTATATCCAAACGATAAGGCTTTAGGATATAATATAAATGAAATTAGAGGTATTTGGAGTGTTACTTTTGATAAATAAATCAAGTCAGGTATGAGTAAATTTTCAGAATTAATAAATCAAGATAAACCGGTTTTAGTAGATTTTTTTGCAGAGTGGTGTGGACCATGTAAAATGATGAGTCCTATTTTAAAACAGGTAAAAGACAATTTAGGAGATAAAGTAGCAATTATAAAAATTGATGTCGATAAGAACCAAGCTTTAGCTGCAAAATATCAAGTGAGAGGTGTGCCAACACTTATGCTGTTTAAAAAAGGGAAGCAAGTTTGGCGACAATCAGGTGTGCTTCAAAAAGATGAAATTATAAACATTATTACTTCTAAGGGATCATAATTCATTTGAAGATAACACTTTTACTTTTTAAGATGCTTGTGTTATTTAGCCCAATACTTACTGTTTTTATTGATGGATTTTTTAAATTACTGATAAGTATCATATTAATTTTTAGTGTAATACTCTAATTTTAGAATTCAATCCAACAAATATTAAATATTATGATTTCTCAAAGCATTGCATTATCGAACTGGACTAATGGTGTTGTTATGATTACTATATTTGGGCTAGTTTGTTTCGTTTTAATTGGATTTATAGTTAACTCTATGACCAGTAACGATAGGGATAAAAGAGAACCTAAAGAAAGATAGTAATCACTATTATTCTTAATTTTTAAAAAAGTAACGCATATAAATGCGCTACTTTTTTTGTCTACTATTAAAATATCTGTTAAAATTTATATTGTAAAAAGGCAGAAAAATTGCGTCCTGGTTCTGTAATTGATGTTCGTCCAAAATCTGCTTGATTAGTGAAAGAGAAGTTTAAATGGTTGTTGTAAGTTTCATCAAAAGCATTAATTACGGCTACGCCTAAAGTTATATTTTTAATAGGTTTTACGCCAAAACGTATATCTAAAGTTTGGTAGCCATCGGTTTCAGTTTCACCAAAACTTCTAGAAATATGATCTTGTTTAGATACTACATTGTATTGTATGTTTCCCCAAAATTTTTCTTTTTGAAAACCTAAACTTAGCTTCGTATTAAATGGTGATATTAAAGGCAACGATTCATTTAAATCCTTGTTTTTTGCATATACATAGGCAAATTCAGTTTTAAAATAATAGTCATTTAGAAAATCGATTTGAGCCATAGCTTCAAATCCAGTTTTGTAAGCTTCGTCTATATTTTGAAATACCTTTACATTTGTAGGATTTGTTGTCGGGTTAAATTTACGTGTTATGGTTGGGTCTATGACGCCAACGATATAGTTTTCAAAGAATGAATAATAGAAAGAAGTTTCATATGTAAAGCTATTAAATCCATTTTTCAAAGGCTCTCTACCTTTAAAACCTATTTCAAATTGATTATTAACTTCAGCTTTTAAATTAGGATTTCCAATATATTCATATGGATCTTGGCCTACAGTAAAGTGATTAATAAAACGCTCAATCATATTAGCAGAACGAACACCACGACCATAAGCAACCTCTAAAGTAAAATGATCAGATACTCTGTTTTTTATAGAAACGGTTCCACTTACATTGTGTTCTGTACGTTTTTCTAAATCGTACATGGCTTCAAAGTCGGCTTCAGGATCTTGTATGTCTGAAGTTACATTATCGTAACGTAATCCTGCTGTAAAAATAATTTTTGAATTAATGCTATATTTTGCTTCTGTAAATACACCTAAATCTGTAATATAAGAATCTTGCCAAACCTTATCATTAAACGTTATAGGCATTGGTAACATGTTGCCATTCATTATTTTGACTAATCTTGTTCTTCCACCATCTCTAGAAATATGCATCGCATCAAAACCAGAAAACATGTTTAGTTTTTCTAATGGTTTCCAGTTGAGTTCTAATTTTCCTCCAATGGTTGTTGCATCTACAGCAGATGAAGCTTCCATCATCATAAACGAAGGTCTGTTATCATTAGTCATTAAATGATCTACGTAACTATAATAGGCTTTTGTTGTAAATGATTTTATGATTTCACCAATATTATCCAATTTATAATCTAATGATAAAATGCTACTATTATCATATTCTGTATCCATTGCAAGTGCAGCATGTAATACATCACGACCAAAAGACTGCCTCCAATGTGCTTGTAAACGTTGATCATCAGAGAAGTTGTAACCTAATTTAATGCCGTAATCTGTGCTTCTAAAAGAGGAAGGGATTTCTGTTCTATTTCCATCTTCATAATTCCCGAAATCTCTATAGCCAGCATTAACCACGATGTCATATTTTTCTTGAATGTATTGTAGTTGTGCTAGGTTTACTAATGAGTTTCCGTTGCTTTCATAGCCACCAGAAATTTTTCCGTGTATGCCATCATCTTCATAATCTGGTTTTTGAGTTACTAAATTTACAATACCTCCAAAAGTAGTTCCATATCTGACAGTGTAAGGACCTTTTATAATTTCAATTTTTGAAATTTCTTCAGGAATAATATGTGTTGTTATGGGATCCATTCTATTCGGACAAGCATGCATAGCTTTTGTGCCACCATCATACTGAATATTTAACTGCTCGTATTGAGCACCTCTAAACGAAGGATCAATAGCATAATTTCCTCTTTTTATAACTGAAAATCCATTGATATTATTAAATAAATCGGCAACATTTTTGGGTTGCACAATCTTTTCGTCATTTTTACTAGAAACAACGGTTAGTACTGGATCTTTTTTAATATTTCCAGTAATGATCACCTCATCTAGTTTGGTGATTTTTTGTTTTATGGTGTCTTTTTTGGTTTCGTTTTGCTCTTGACCATAAGACATAACTGTAATTAGCGTGCATAATAGCACACTATATAATGTTTTCATGTATTGAATATTATAGTTAACTTAAATGTTTGTGGTAGATATAAATACCAGTAATTGAAGAAAAACTATGCTTGAGGTGGATGAAAAAAAACGTTTGTATTGTTGAACGAATATAGGTTTTGGTAAACTATAGGGTTTTGTTTTTTTATAGTTTTCTTTTGAAGAAAAACTATGGCTTCAAATGCATTTGAAAATAAAGTGAGTTCTTTAAAATCGATTATACTTTCTGGAGTTTTCTGATCTTTATCTTGAGATTTAGCAACTTTTTTTAGATGACATTTTCCATTACATTCTAATTCTGGTTGGTCCTTATTTTCGCATAATGCTTCTACAAAGCCAACAGGATCTAAATTGTAATACGCATAAGTGAACGTTACTCTTGTACTATTAAATAGAAGTAGAGATGTTAAAACTATTGAGAATATATAGGCGCTAATTTTCATTATTGCAAAGATAATATATAGCGCTTTTTTTTAAGATGATTTTTATCATGTTTCAGTTATGAAATTGTACTGTTTCTCTACTATTGATGATACTTATATTTATATATGAATTTGGTATAGTTTAAGTTACAAATGTTACAAACTAAGAATGTGTTGTAGAGTAACTTTACACTATTAAATCGTTAAAACTAGATATAATTATGAATACTTTAGAAACAACAAAACAGCAAGAAGAAGTTTTTACCATGCCAAGAATTGGTGATAAAGCTCCAGAGTTTACTGCAACAACAACGCAAGGAGAAATTAATTTTCCTTCAGATTATAAAGGTGAATGGTCAATATTATTTAGTCATCCAGCAGATTTCACACCAGTTTGTACATCTGAGTTTATGACATTTGCTCATTTAGAGGAAAAGTTCAAAAAAGCAAACTGTAATTTAATCGGCTTATCAATTGACGGTTTATATAGCCACATTGCTTGGTTAAGAACGATTAAGGATAAAATTAAATTTAATGGTATGGAAAACATTGAGGTTAAATTTCCATTAATTGAAGATATTTCTATGAATGTTGCCAAAAAGTATGGTATGATACAACCAGGAGAAAGTAAAACACAAGCTGTTAGAGCTGTCTTTTTTGTAGATCCAGAAGGCATTGTGAGAGCTTTAATCTATTATCCATTAAGTTTAGGACGCAATTTTGATGAATTATATAGAGCGTTAATCGCGATGCAAACCTCAGATAAATTTAATGTGGCAACACCAGCAGATTGGAATCCAGGAGATGATGTGATTGTGTCTCCAGCAGGATCTTGTGGTGTTGCTGAAGAAAGAATGACATCTACCGAAGATTTAGATTGTAAAGACTGGTTCTTTTGTACTAAAAAACTAGATAAAAATCTAGTTTTAGACAGCATTCTAAAAAAATAATTAAATAGTTGAAAAATAATTTTAAAAAGCCTCTTTCTAGAGGCTTTTTGTGATAAATGTTACACAGTATATATCGTTTGTGTTGTATTTTTATAATCAAAATTCAAAATATGGAAGATATGATTTTTTATGATAGATTGCAATTTGCATTTACTATCACATTCCACTACATTTTTCCGCAATTAACCATGGGATTATCGCTAATGATAGTCTATTTTAAATGGAAATTCCTCAGAACTAAAATTGAAAAATATAATAATGCAGCAAAGTTTTTTATGAAAATATTTGCCATTAATTTTACCATGGGAGTCGTAACAGGAATTCCAATGGAATTTCAATTCGGCACCAATTGGGCAAAATTCTCTGAGTTAACAGGCGGAATTATTGGCCAAACCTTAGCTATGGAAGGTATGTTTTCTTTCTTTCTTGAATCCTCATTTTTAGCACTATTTATTTTTGGTGAAAAATTAATGGGACAAAAACTACACTTCTTAACAGGTTTTTTAGTGTTTTTTGGGTCTTGGGCAAGTGGTTGGTTTATTTTAGCAACCAATGCTTGGATGCAACATCCTGTAGGTTATGAAATTTTAGAGAATGGGAAATATGTATTAGAAAACTTCTCAGCACTTTTTACTAATCCTTGGTTATTTCCAGCATTTTTACACAATCAATTGGCATCTGTTGTAACGTCTGCTTTTGTGATGGCAAGTATAGGAGCCTTTTATATTTTAAGAGATAAGCATTCTGAATATGGTAGATTATTTTTAAAAACAGGTGTCGTTTTTGGATTAATTTCAAGTGTTTTAGTTGCTTTCCCAACAGGAGACTGGAATGCTAAAAATGTAGCAAAATACCAACCAGGAACATTTGCAGCTATGGAAGGTGTTTTTGAAACCGAAGAAGCTGGAGCCGAAATCGTACTTATTGGTCAACCTAATATGGTCGATAAAAAACTAGACAATAAAATTGCAGTTCCTAATATATTAAGCTTTTTAACCTACCAAGAGTGGGATAAACAAATTCCTGGAATGGATCAATTTGAAGATCATGAATTGCCAGATAATATTCCAGCTTTATATTATTCCTATCATATAATGGTTGGTTTAGGAACTATTTTTATAGGTGTTATGGCTTTAGCACTTTTCTTTTTATGGAGAAAAAAATTATACAACATTAAGCCATTACTTTGGACGATAATGTTTCTTGTTCCATTTCCATATATCGCAAATCTTACAGGTTGGTATACAGCAGAATTAGGAAGACAACCCTATTTAGTTTATGGTTTGTTAAGAACAAGTGATGGTGTATCGCCTACGGTTTCATCAGGTAATACTTTATTTACTTTACTCGGTTTTGTCGCTTTATATATGCTACTAGGCTTGTTGTTTTTAGTCTTAGTCGGTAAAACTATTAACCAAGGTCCAACACCTCAAAAACATTAATATGGAAATATTTTGGTACATAGCAATAGGAATTGTTCTAACGGTGTTTTTTATTTTAGACGGTTATGATTTTGGAGCAGGAATTATTCATTTATTTTTTGCAAAAGATGAAAAAGACAAAGAAGTCATTACTAAATCTGCTGGTTTGTTTTGGGATTCTAATGAGGTTTGGCTAGTAGCAGCAGGAGGAATGCTATTTATGGCTTTTCCAACTTTTTATGCGTCAGTTTTTAGTGGATTTTATTTGCCATTAATAATTGTATTATGGTTAATTATTTTTAGAGCCATCGGATTAGAATTTAGAGGACAATTTAAATATCAAATGTGGAAAGATATTTGGGATAAAGCCTTTGGTGTTTCTAGTTTGTTATTAGCGTTATTTTTCGGAATCGCTTTAGGTAATATTGTTAGAGGTGTTAATTTAGGAAGCGTTGAAAACGGAGTTTCTTCTCATGAAGGACATTATTTTTTCTTACCGTTATGGGATAGTAGTTTTAGTCCATTAACAGACCATCCTGGAGTTATTGATTGGTTTACAATTATTATTGGATTAATTACTGTGGTTACTTTGGCAATTCATGGTGCCAATTGGATCATTCTAAAAACCAATTCAACAATAAATATCAAGCTTAAAGGCGTTATTTCTAAATTAAATATTGCTTTGGCAATCCTTACAGTTTTCTCTTTAATTGTATGGCAAAGTGTGAATCCAAATTCATTAGATAATTTTATTCAAAAGCCTTTTTTAATGATATTTCCGATCATTTATTTAACTGGATTGATTGGGCTGTTTTTTATAAAAAAAATCAAAAAAGATAGTCATGCTTTTGTATTGTCAACCTTGTTGATTTTAGGTGGCATTACATCTTCATTAGCATCTTTGTTTCCTGTAATATTACCGTCTATTAATGATGTGAATGAGCATTTGACTATTTATAATACATCTGCATCAGAATATGGTTTATCTGTTGCTGTAATTTGGGGAATTATTGGATTTGCCTTGATCGTTGTTTACATGATCATTCAAAAAAGGTTGATGAGCGGGAAAATTGATAACATGGATTATGGCCATTAGAACATTCATACCATCATGACAGGCACACTAATTTCATTAATCAGTATTTTAATCGGAATAATTTCCTCCAATGCATTTGGTAAGTTATATGAAAAATATACTTTCGGTTTTAAAGGAAATACTTTGATTGGTGTTTTTGGAAGTATCTTATTTATTAAAACTTTTGGACGATTAGGTTTCGACCCTTGGGCTATTATGAATAATGGAGATTTTGATGGATTTCGTTTAACAATCAATTTGTTAGTGTCTGCTTTAGGTGGCTTTTTTGGACTCATATTGGCTAAAATAATTCAAAATAAATTTAATAGATAGTTAAAAAATAATCAAACAGTATTGTGTTTGATTATTTTTTGTAAATTTACTAACCAATTGGTTAAACTATATAGTTAAAATGACAAAAAAGAAAGACGAAAATACAGAAGAACAAATATTAGATGCAGCTAAAAATGTATTTCAATCTAAAGGAATGGTTGGAGCTCGTATGCAAGAAATCGCAGATAAGGCAGGTATAAATAAAGCAATGCTTCATTATTATTACAGAAGCAAGCAATTATTATTTGAAGCTGTTTTTAAAAACGCATTCTCCTTGTTAGCACCTCAATTAAATGCGATTTTAAATGATGATTCTTCTATTGAAGAGAAGGTGAAGAACTTTACTCTAAATTATATAACATTCATTGTTAAGCATCCTTATTTGCCAAACTTCGTTATTCAAGAACTCAATAGAAATCCAGAGTTTATTTTAAAAATGAAAAGCAATCCAGGTTTTCCAAATCTTGAAAAATTTAGTAAACAAGTTAAAGGTGAAGTTGAGAATGGCATTATAAAACCAATTAGTGCAGAGCAATTATTTATCAATATTGTGGCTTTAAATATTTTTCCATTTGTAGCAAAACCCTTAATCATGGCATTTACAAATACAGATGATGAAGATTACAAACAATTAATTGAAGATCGTAAAACAGAAGTTTCCGACTTTATTATTAATTCGCTAAAAAACACATAAAATGAAACAATTAATCCTCATTTTAATGCTTCTAATTGCATTGCCAATTGCAGCACAACAAAGCATCACGCTGGAGGAATGCTACAATTTTGTAACTATAAATTATCCACTAGCAAAGCA
This sequence comes from Psychroserpens ponticola, assembly GCF_023556315.2. NCBI lineage: Bacteria > Pseudomonadati > Bacteroidota > Flavobacteriia > Flavobacteriales > Flavobacteriaceae > Psychroserpens > Psychroserpens ponticola. The sequence continues at coordinate 1,148,569 of NZ_CP116221.1, forward strand.
ATCACAACTATTAGATGCGCAAAACAAATTGGATGTTGAAGCAATTTCTACTTCAAAACTACCACAATTCAATTTTGATGCTCAAGCAACGTATCAATCTGATGTGATAGAAATTCCTATTCCAAATGCCAATATTGAAGGTTTAAACAAAGACCAGTATCGTGCAACGTTATCAGTTAATCAGTTAATTTATAATGGTGGATTAACGAACGCTTCATTACAAGTGAAATCTGCGCAACTCAAAACGAAAAGGAAACAGGTTGAGATTAGTTTGTATCAACTAAAACAACAAATTAATCAACTTTATTTTTCTGTACTATTAACTCAAAAATCTGAGTTATTATTAAACGCAAAGCAAGCGCAATTAGAAGCCAAGCTTATAGAAGTTAAATCTGGAATAAAGTATGGTGTTATTTTGCCATCTTCAGACAAGATCTTGGAAGTCGAACTATTAAAAATAAGTCAACAATCTAAAGAGTTAGAAAGCCAAAAAGCAACGCTCATTGCGACACTTTCAAGTTTAATAAGCCAGCCATTAAATGCTTTAACCCAATTTCAAAATCCACTTATAGAAACTCAAATTCAATCGGATTTGAATAGACCAGAACTCGAATTATTTCAACTTAAAAAAGAAGAAATTGATAATTCAGAAAATCTATTGTCTAAACAAAATTCACCAAAATTACATGGTTTTGCGACTGGTGGTTATGGAAATCCTGGATTAAACATGCTTGATAATTCATTTCAAACATTTTATACAGTTGGAGTGAAGTTCAATTGGAATATTTTCGATTGGAATTCAAATAAAAAACAACGTGAATCACTATTAATCAACAAAGATATTGTAGATAATGAAACAGAAATTTTTAAGCTGAATATAAATATTGAATTGAATCAACAACAGCAAGAAATCGATAAAATAGAAAACTTTATAGCTTCTGATTTAGAGATTTTAAATCTTAGAAATGAAGTGCTTAAAACAGTAGATTCCCAACTTAAAAATGGTGTGATTACATCTTCGGTATATATCACAGAGCTTACCAATTTATACGAAGATGAAAATATTTTAATAAAACATAATATTCAATTACAACTCGCAAAAGCAAATTATAATGTTATTAAGGGACAATAAAAAGAAATATATGAAAAATTACACACGCATATTAGGATTAAGTATCATCATTTTTAGTTTGTTTTCCTGTGGAAATGATAACGGAAAGGCTGATGGTTATGGGAATTTTGAAGCAATAGAAATAACTATTTCTGCTGAAAATAATGGAAAACTAATGCAGTTGAATGTTGATGAAGGTGACGTGCTTCAAAAAGAACAATTCATTGGTTACATTGATACCATTCCATTAGATCTAAAACAGGAACAATTAAAAGTTTCTAAAGCTGTAATTAGTTCAAAATCTAAAGGCGTACTCTCTCAAATTTCTGTGTTAAATTCAAAATTAAAAACAGCTAACATTAATAAAACACGTGCTGAAAATCTTATAAAGGATAATGCTGGTACTCAAAAACAATTAGATGATGTTACTGGAGAAATTAATGTCATTAGAAACCAAATTAGAAGTGTTGAAATCCAAAATGCACCAGTGGTTAATGAACTAAAAAGCATAGATGTACAGTTAAAACAAATTGATAATCAAATTGAAAAAAGTAAAATCATAAACCCTGTTAACGGAACAGTTTTAACCAAATATGCCGAACCTAACGAAATAACAACTTTTGGAAAACCGCTATATAAAATCGCAGATTTAAATACAATGCAATTACGGGTTTATATCAGCGAAACCCAATTGGCAAATATTAAATTCGGACAAGAAGTTACCGTAAAAATTGATGATGCAGATACTATGAAATCTTATAAAGGAACAATTAGTTGGATCGCTTCGGAAGCAGAATTTACACCAAAAATCATTCAAACTAAAGAAGAACGTGTTGCTTTAGTGTATGCTGTAAAAGTAGATGTTAAAAATGACGGAAGCTTAAAAATCGGTATGCCTGCAGAAATGTGGATAGACACAAATAATTAAATATAAGACACATGAAGAATCTAATTGTATTACTCGGAATACTGTTGTTAGTTGGCTGTAAAAGCACTGAAAACATAACAAATCAATCTAAAAATAATTACCCAAAAATGAATTTAAAAGATTTACATACAGAAGATAAAGCGGTTCAAACAAAATTGTTGCTCAAAGCAGAAGAAGGAAAAGTAATTTCATTACAAATCGCTTCAGGAGAACAGTTAAAAGAACATGTTAGTAATGTACCAACAATTTTAATTTGTGTTTCTGGAAAAGCGGTTTATAAAGATGAATCAGGAGATGTAACATTAAAAGCAGGAGATTATGTAATGATTACTCAAGATGTTAAACATGAGGTAAGTGCAATAACTGACAGTAATTTTATTTTGATAAAATAATGGGTATTTCCGTTTCTAACATATCAAAAAATTACAAAAACGTAAAGGCTTTACAAAACATTTCATTTAATGTCAAAGAAGGTGAGCTTTTTGGGTTGATTGGTCCTGATGGAGCAGGTAAGACAACGTTGTTTAGAATTTTAACAACCTTACTAATTGCTAATGAAGGTAAAGCAACGGTTGCAGGTTTTGATGTGGTTGAAGATTATAAAAAGATCAGAAATAGTGTTGGCTATATGCCAGGGAAATTTTCACTTTATCAAGATTTGACAGTTGAAGAGAATTTGAATTTCTTTGCAACTATTTTCGGTACAACCATTGAAGAAAACTACGATTTAATAAAAGAAATTTACGTTCAGATAGAACCATTTAAAAACCGTAGAGCAGGGAAATTATCTGGTGGAATGAAGCAGAAGCTAGCGTTATGCTGTGCGTTAATCCACAAGCCTAGAGTATTATTTTTAGATGAACCTACTACTGGAGTGGATCCAGTTTCTAGAAAAGAATTTTGGCAAATGCTAAAGCGCATACAGCAAAAAGGGATTACTATTTTGGTGTCTACGCCATATATGGATGAAGCTGCTTTGTGTGATAGAATTGCATTAATTCAAGACGGAAAAATTTTACAAATTGACACACCTCAAGCCATAGTGAAACATTATCTAAAACAGATCTATAATGTTAGAGCTCATAATACATATCAGCTCATAAAAGCTTTAAAGGCGTATCAATACAACCATAGTGTGTATCCTTTTGGTGAATATGTGCATTATACAGATCGTAGAATAGATTTTAATCCGAAAGATTTATTTCAGTATTTAGAATTAAACAATCTATCTCATATAGACATTAAAAAAACAGAAGTTACCATTGAAGATGCTTTTATGGAATTAGCAAAATAACCTGCGAGGTTTTAAAAATCTTGTAGGTTTAAATAATAAAAATGAACAATAACAACGTCATACAAGTAGAAGGATTAACCAAAATGTTTGGAGATTTTGCAGCTGTTGATGCCATTACTTTTGAAGTGAATAAAGGTGAGATATTTGGGTTTTTAGGTGCAAATGGCGCAGGAAAAACAACAGCTATGAAAATGCTAATAGGTATTTCTAATCCAACTTCAGGAAAAGCTAATGTAGCAGGTTTTGATGTCTATAGTCAAGCAGAAGATATCAAAAAAAATATTGGTTATATGAGTCAGAAATTTGCTTTATATGACGATTTAACCGTTAAAGAAAATATTACATTCTTTGGAGGTATTTATGGTTTGTCAAGAAAGCAAATCAAAGAAAAATTGGCAATTTTAATTGAAGAATTAGGATTAGAAAAAGTAGCAAATAAGCTCGTTGGCGATTTGCCATTAGGTTGGAAACAGAAACTATCGTTTTCAGTGTCTTTACTTCATGATCCAAAAATTGTGTTTTTAGATGAGCCAACAGGAGGTGTAGATCCTATTACTAGACGTCAGTTTTGGGAAATGATTTATAAAGCTTCTAGCGAAGGAACAACCGTTTTTGTAACCACACACTACATGGATGAAGCCGAATATTGCGATAGAGTTTCCATCATGGTAAACGGAAAAATAGAAGCTTTAGACACTCCAAAGAAATTGAAAGAACAGTTTGAAGTAGATAATATGAATGATGTATTTTTAAAATTGGCGAGAGGATGAAACGTTTTATAGGCTTCATAAAAAAAGAATTCTATCATATTTTTAGAGATAAGCGTTCATTATTTATTCTCTTCGGAATGCCTATTGCTCAAATTATGTTATTTGGTTTCGCTATTACTAATGAAATCAATAATGTAGATATTGCAATTTTAGACCATTCGAAAGATGCGACTACTGACGAAATTATCAATAAAATTTCAGCTTCAAAATATTTTAGCATCAATCAATTTATAGACAGAGAATCTGATATTGAACCCATTTTCAAAAAAGGAAAAATAAAGGCAGTTTTAAATTTCGAAAAGGACTTCAGTAAAAACCTCATAAAATACAACAAAGCAACGATTCAAATAATCACAGATGCTACAGATCCAAATACAGCAAATACCATCAGTAATTATGTAAATGCTATTCTTCAGAAATATCAAAAAGAATTGAATAAAGACATGACAATCGTTTATCAAATTATACCTGAAACGCGTATGGTTTACAACCCAGAATTAAAAAGTGTTTACATGTTTGTTCCTGGTGTTATGACGATTATTTTAATGTTGGTTTCTGCAATGATGACGTCCATTTCCATAACTAGAGAAAAGGAATTAGGAACTATGGAAATTCTTTTAGTGTCGCCTTTAAAACCAATTCAGGTTATTGTTGGTAAAGTGTTTCCATATATTTTTCTATCAATAATTAATGCAGTAGTTATCGTTTTGCTAAGCATTTTTATTTTTAAAATGCCAGTTCAAGGAAGCTTGTTTTTATTAGGATTAGAAAGTATTCTTTTTATAATAAGTGCCTTGGCTTTAGGGATTTTAATTTCAACCATTTCTGCAACTCAACAAACCGCAATGATGATTTCTTTAATGGGTTTAATGCTTCCAGTAATTTTATTATCAGGCTTTATTTTTCCTATTTCTAGTATGCCTTTACCATTGCAAGTGATTAGTAATATCATTCCTGCAAAATGGTTTATCATCATTATAAAAGGCATTATGCTAAAAGGTGTAGGATTAGAATTTATATGGAAAGAAACCTTGATTTTATTAGGAATGACTGTGTTTTTTATAGCATTAAGTGTGAAGAAATATAAAATAAGATTAGAGTAGAAAAGTATATCGTGCAAGGTTTTTAAAACCTTGTAGGTATTGTAAATTAAAAGAGATTCCTGCCTACGATGGAAGAAATATGAAAACAATTTTATACATCATACAAAAAGAATTCAAGCAAATCTTTAGAAATAAAGGCATGCTTCCTATCATTTTTGTTTTGCCGTTATTACAGCTTGTTATTTTATCTAATGCTGCCACTTTTGAAGTCAAGAATATTAAATTTGGCTATATTGATAATGATCATACATCAACATCAAGAGCTTTAGTTGAAAAATTTAATGCATCCACATATTTTAATGTATTAACAGATTTTCCTTCGGAAGCATTTGCAAATGCAGCCATGCTAAATGGAGAAGTCGATGTGGTTTTAGAAATTCCAAATTTTTTTGAACGCGATTTACAAAAAGAAAAGCATAACAATTTAGGTGTTACTATTAATGCAATTGATGGTGCAGCTGCTGGTGTTGAAAATGTATATGTTACACAAATTATCCAACGTTTTAATCAAGGCTTAAAAGTTGATTTAATGCAGGTTTCAGATAAACAAATACAACCAACTACTATTGAAACTATTCCGTTATTCTGGTATAATGAAACTTTGAACTACAAAACTTTTATGGTTCCAGGAATCCTAGTTTTATTAGTAACTATGATTACATTGTTCCTTTCAGGAATGAATATAGTAAGAGAAAAAGAAATTGGTACGTTAGAACAAATTAATGTGACACCAATTAAAAAAAGTCAGTTTATAATAGGGAAACTCTTTCCGTTTTGGGTTATTGGAATGGGCTTGCTAACTGTCGGATTAATTTTAGCAAGACTCATATTTAACGTCCCAATGCTTGGTAGTATAATACTCATGTATTTCTACACATCAATTTATATTTTAGTGGTTTTAGGTATCGGTTTATTCATTTCAAATTTTACAGATACACAACAGCAAGCGATGTTTATTTCATGGTTTTTTGTCGTAATTTTTATTCTAATGAGTGGTTTGTTTACACCAATTGAAAGCATGCCAAAATGGGCACAAATTGTAACAGAATTTAATCCAGTAAAATACTTTGTAGAGGTGATGCGTATGGTAATGCTTAAAGGTTCTGGCTTTATTGATATTCTTCCTCAGTTATTAAAAACAGCACTTTATGCATTTGTTATGAATGGTTTAGCAGTTTTGAGTTACAAGAAGACGAATTAATATCCTTATGTAACTTAAGTTACTGTACAGCTTTAAAAAGAGAATTACCTTTATTAAAAATATTTTAAAATGTCTAAAATTGTCATTTTAGGAGCAGGTATTTCTGGTCATGTTGCAGCAACGCATTTACGCAGAAAATTATCAAAAGAACACGAAGTTGTAGTGGTGTCTCCTAACAGTAATTACCAATGGATTCCTTCTAATATTTGGGTTGGAATTGGAAGAATGAAATCCGAAAAAATTTTATTTCCACTAGCACCTTTATATAAGAAGAAAGGGATTGGTTTTAAACAAGCTAAAGCGATTTCGTTTTTTCCTGAAGGTGATATGCATGAAGAACAACCATATGTTTTAGCAGAATATGTAGAAGGAGATAATAAAGGCCAACAAGAAAAAATAACGTATGACTATTTAATAAATGCGACTGGACCAAAACTGAATTTTGAAGCAACTGAAGGGTTGACTCCTGGTGAAAATAAAACGTATTCGGTTTGTACTTATACACACGCAGATCATGCTTGGGAAGGATTGAATGCTTTGATTCAAGAGATGAAACAAGGAAAAAAAGCAAAAATTTTGATTGGTACAGGTCATGCTAAATCGACTTGTCAAGGTGCTGCTTTTGAATATATATTGAATGTAGAAAAGGAATTGTGTAGGCATAATGTGCGAGATATGGCTGAAGTAACTTGGATTGCTAACGAACATAAATTAGGCGATTTTGGAATGGATGGCATGTTATTGAGTTATGGTAGTATGACTATGAAATCTAGCGAAATGGTCGAGATGATTTTTGAAGATAGAGACATTAAATGGATAATAGGAGCAGGTGTTCATAAAATTGAAGATGGTTTAGCGCATTATGAAAATCTTGATGGAGAATATAAAACAGAAACCTATGATTTTGCAATGCTAATACCTTCGTTTTCTGGTCATGGTTTTAAAGCTTACGATAAAAACAAAAATGATATTACAGAAAAACTATTCAAAGGATTTATGATTGTTGATGCAGATTATTCACCAAAACCTTATGAAGAATGGTCTGTCAAAGATTGGCCAGAAACCTATCAGAATCCAAGTTATAAAAACATATTTGCTCCAGGGATTGCATTTGCACCACCACATGCCATTTCAAAACCTAGGAAAAGTAAAAATGGAACCGATATTTCACCTGCACCACCACGTACAGGAATGCCATCTGGTATTACAGCAAAATTAGTCGCAGATAATATTATTGATTCTATAAAAAATGGAAAAGAATCTTTAGACCATAAAGGATCAATGGGAAATATGGGAGCTGCATGTATCGCTTCTGCTGGTTACGGAATAACACAAGGAAGTGGTGTTAGCATTACAACTTATCCAATTGTTCCAGATTATGAGAAATATCCAAAAACGCAAGGAAGACAATTAGGGAAAACCTTTGGGGAAATTGGTTTAGCAGGACATTGGCTAAAATTGGCATTGCATTATGCCTTTATTTACAAAGCAAAAATGCGACCATTTTGGTGGTTAATTCCTGAATAAAAAATGATAATAACATGACACAAAGAATTTCAAAATATCAAAGATTTAAAATGATGAATCCTATAATTCAATTTTTTAAATTCATTTACTTAAGCATGAAAATAATGCTTGTAGTGGCTGGAGGACATGGAGGTACAAGATAAAACAAAGGATGATGAAAATTAGAAGTTTAGTAATGACAACAATTTGTTTGAGTTTTTTAGGATTTCTCTCTTGTAATGAAGAACAAAAAAAAGGAATAATAAAAGCAGCAGATAATACTGTTGAACAAAACATAAAAGAAGATCATACTTTTAAGCAGAAGGTGGAAATTGATGATGGACGCATATCACTTAATTTGAATCCTATGCAAAAAAATCATCAACTTTCTAATATGAGAAGTCATTTAGAAGCTATACAACAAATCACATTATTATTGTCACAAGAAAACTATGATGAAGCCTCAATGATTGCCTATACAAAATTAGGGTCTACAACAGAAATGCGCTTAATGTGTGCTTCTTTTGGAGATAAAGCTTTTGAGAATTTAGGATTAGAATTTCATAAAAGTGCTGATGCAATGAGTGATGTTTTTAAAAAAAGAAATAAAGATAATTCCCTTACTGCATTATCAAATACGTTAAATTATTGTGTGCAATGTCATGCAACATATAAGCAGTAATATTTGGTTAAACTGATGTGATTATCAGTTTTTTTTGGTTGGTTAAAGGCATTTATAAGTAATTATGAATGCCTTTTTTTGTAAAGAAACTAGTTTTAATTTCCTTTTAAACGCATCCATAATTCAAATAACAGTTTCTTTCCATCTCGTTTGTCTTTAGGAGCTTCAATAAATCGAACCTTACCAGAATTATCTGTCTCTATTTTATATTGAAAAACAAAGTTTTTAGATTTTGGTGCTAAACTTAAAAGTCCAAATCGCAAATCATTAAAATAAAGAATTCCATTTTTTTTAGAAATCATATACCATCCTTCAGAAATTATAATCATACGTTGTACTTTTTCGTTGGTAGCAAGATCGCCTAAGAGTTGATGGTTTTTAGGATAAGTTTCAAAAGTTATTGGCTGAGTATCAAAAAAGGAATAGTTTCCCAATAAATAAGCGTCTTCAGTTTCCACATTAGCACTCCAAAGAATTGTATTTAATGGCGAAGGTCTTGTGTCTATTTGCAGATAGGTGATGTCTTGATCTTTTAAAGCAGATTTAAATTGGTTAAACGCTATCCATTTCAAAAATATGGTAAGTAATAAATAGGATGAACTTATTATTAACCCAATTTTATTATATAAACGACGTTTTTGGGTCCAGTGTTTTTGCCTCAGTGTAAGAATCAAAAAGACCAAAAATGGTATTGTATAAAGCGGATCTATAACAAATATAGTCTTAAACGCCAATCGTAGATCAAATGGCCAAAATAATTGAGTTCCCCAAGTTGTATGTGCATCTAAAATAGGATGCGTTACAAATGTCAAGAAAAATAACCATGACCAATCTTTAAAACTTTTAAATGTTTCATACCGAGAAACAATCCAACCGAAAAGGGGAGCAAATACTATTGAAAATACAATCGAGTGTGTAAAACCTCGGTGAATTGATAGCGCAGAAACAGTATCAGTAAAATGAATAGCAAGTACATCTAAATCAGGTATTGTACCAGCAATAGCACCATAAAACATGGCTTTATTTCCGATTTTTTTTCCTAGCACAGCCTCACCAACAGCTGCACCTAATACGATTTGAGTTAATGAATCCATATACTTTACAAAAGTAAGTCAAGAGCAGTAAACAACATAACATACGTCCTCATAAATGACTCTTGGCTTGGTAACTTATGTTACTGACTTCGGTCTTTATCTGATGTAAATTTGTACAATAAATCAATAATTGATGAAAAAACATTTTTATATCCTAGGATTTGGTTCTGTCTTCAGTTTTTTAGTTCAAGCGCAAGAAGTAGTGCCTATTACTATGACAGAGGTTTTATCTAAAGTGTCTGAAAAAAATATAAGTATTAAAATTTCCGAAGAAGAATTTAATCAAGCTAAAGCAGATTACAGACAAACTAATGCTGTGTTTTTTCCAAACATTACAGCAAGTCATACAGCAATGGCGACTACAAATCCGTTAATGGCTTTTGGATCTAAATTGAATCAGGAAATTTTAACGCAAAATGATTTCAATCCAGCATTATTAAATGATCCTTCTCAGATAGAAAACTATGCGACAAAGTTTGAAATTCAACAACCATTAATCAATATGGATGGTTTATTTCAACGTAAAGCTGCTAAATCTAAAATGGAAGCCATGTCATTAAAGACGAAGCGTACACAAGATTATTTAGCGTTTGAAGTTGAAAAAGCATACATGCAATTACAATTAGCTTATAAAGCAGTGCAGGTTTTAGAAACAACATTAGAAGCAGCTAATGCTAATAAGAAATTAGCAGATAACAGTTTTGAACAAGGGTATTTACAACGAGCTGATGTATTAAATGTTGAAGTACGAGTAACCGAAGTTCAAAATCAATTGCAAATGGCTAAAAGCAATGTGCAAAATGCATCCAATTATTTGTCTTTTTTAATGAATGATGAATCGTATGTTATGTATACACCAACTGATGAATTGGTGGTTTCAACGTTTTCAATTGAAGATACAACAGTTTCTGAAAATCGTTCAGATATTAAAGCTATGCAATTTGCTTCAAATGCTTATGAAGCGATGAGTAAATCTGATAAAATGGCGTTTCTACCACGATTAAATGCCTTTGGAAGTTATGAACTATATGATGATCAGGTTTTTCATGGTGGTGCTAATGGCTATTTATTTGGAGCACAATTAACTTGGGATGTTTTTCAAGGTTCTAAACGTTTTGGAAAGGCTCAAAAAAGTAAATCAGAATACGAAAAATCAAAATTAGAATACAAACAATATGTCTCTAAAAGTAATTTGGAATTAAACAAAGCAAAACGAGCTTTTACAGATGCAGAAAACAAATTAAAATTAACTGCTTTAGCATTAGAGCAATCTGAAGAATCTTTACGAATTAGAACGAACAGATTTAAAGAAGGTTTAGAAAAAACATCAGATTTATTGATTGCAGACACACAATTTGCACAAAAGCAATTAGAATATTATCAAACCATTTTTGAATATAATTATGCTCAAGCCTATTTACAATTTTTAACTAAAGAATAAAACCTCTCGACTGCACTCGAGGAGACAGAGTATTATCTGGTCAAGCGCAGTCGAGACCTAATTAATAAACAAATTACAAAATGAAAATATATATTTACTTACTAGCGTTAACTACAACAGTGTTTTTTATAACAAGCTGCGGAAGCGAAGACAAAAAACCAGTTACAGATAGCACACCAGCAATAGCTGTAAAAGTAAGTCAAGTAGAAACAAATAGTAATAGTCCGTTTTTAAGTGTAAGCGGAAAAATTCAAGCCACTAACAGTGCAGATTTAAGCACCAGAATGATGGGGTATGTAAACAAAGTACATGTTAATGTTGGTGATAACGTTCAAAAAGGTCAATTGCTAGTTTCTATTAATAATAGTGATTTACAGGCTAAACGTGCTCAAGTAAATGCTGGGATTACAGAAGCTACAGCTGCTTTTAATAATGCCCAAAAAGATTATAATCGTTTTAAAAATTTGTTTGCAGATAATAGTGCGTCTCAAAAAGAGTTGGATGATATGACTGCGAATTTCGAGATGGCAAAAGCACGTTTAGAAGCGGCAAACCAAATGAAAAACGAAGTCAATGCACAATTTGCTTATAGTAATATTACAGCGCCTTTTAGTGGAATGATTACTAGTAAAACTGTTGAGGCTGGTAACATGGCAAATCCAGGAATACCTTTAATTAGTATAGAAACTCCAGAGAGTTTTGAAGTGATGGCAATGGTTCCAGAATCTGAAATTTCTGAAATTAAAAAAGGAACAACCGTTGATGTTTTAGTAAAATCTATCAACAAAACCATTAAAGGAAAGGTTACAGAAGTGAGTACATCTGCCAAAAATACTGGCGGACAATATTTAGTGAAAATAGCTATAGAAAAAACAGAGGCAAACATCCTGTCAGGAATGTTTACAACGGTTCAGTTTCCAGTAGAAAGAATAGCAAAATCAACACTGGTTTTAATTCCTACTGAAGCTATTGTAACCAAAGGGCAATTATCTGGAGTGTACACCATAAGTCAAAGTAATACAGCTATGTTACGTTGGTTACGTTTGGGAAGAACTTTTGGAAACCAAGTAGAAGTGTTATCTGGTTTAAATGCAGATGAAGCTTACATAGTTTCTGCTGAAGGAAAATTATTTAATGGTGTTAAAATTTCAATTCAATAACTAAAAAGCCGCGTTAAGGATAGAAACGACATCCTTTTTACGTCAGTTCGAGTGAATTTGCCTAAGCAAATTTGTATCGAGAACAAGTAAAAAGATATAGTGGATAGCCTGTTAAAACGCCCAAAATATTAAACTCAAATGAAAGAAGGAATCGCAGGAAAAATTGCCAAAGTCTTTATGCAATCGAAGTTAACCGTGTTGTTAATGATTGTGTTTATGGTCGTTGGAGTGTATAGTTCGTTTTTAATTCCGCGTGAGGAAGAACCGCAAATTGATGTGCCAATGGCAGACATTTTTGTAGGTTATTCAGGCGCAAGTCCTACAGAAGTTGAGTCACGAGTAATTAAGCCTTTAGAGCAATTAATTTCGAATATCAAAGGTGTAGAGTATGTGTATTCGACATCGATGAAAGAACAAGGAATGGTCATTGTACAGTTTTATGTTGGCGAAGATATTGAGCGTTCGTTTGTAAAATTATACAACGAAATAAACAAGCACATGGATCAAATGCCTCAAGGTGTTACGTTTCCTTTGGTAAAAACACGTGCCATTGATGATGTGCCAATGTTGGGATTGACCTTGTGGAGTGAACATTATGACGACTACCAATTAAGTCAAATGGCACTTGAGTTGGAAGCGGAAATAAAAAAGGTAAATGACGTCTCTACGACACATAAAATTGGAGGTAGAAATCGTCAGTTACGTGTTGTTTTAGATAAAGATAAGTTGGCATCAAGTGGTTTGGACTTCTTGTCGGTTTCTGAAATGATAAAGGCGAATAATAGTCAAATGAGTTCTGGGAGTTTCGATAAAAACGATACTGAATTTTTGATTACTACTGGTGAGTTTTTAGAATCGGTTATAGATGTTGAAAATTTAGTCGTTGGTGTGCAACAAAATCAACCTATTTATTTAAAGCAAGTGGCACAAATTATTGATGGACCAGAAGTGCCTCAGAATTATGTGAGTTTAGGATTTGGAGCAGGAAGTGAGAAGTCTACTGATTATAAATCGGAATATCCAGCAGTTACCATTTCTGTTGCGAAGCGAAAAGGCGCAGACGCGATGAAACTTTCGGAAATTATTATCGATAAAGTAGATCATTTGCGTACGACTTTAATTCCAGATGATGTACATGTTGAAGTGACTAGAAATTACGGAGAAACAGCATCTCATAAAGTGTCAGAGTTGTTGTGGCACCTTATAGGTTCTATCATTGCTGTAACAATTGTGGTTATGCTTGCAATGGGTTGGAGAGGAGGATTGGTCGTGTTTTTATCGGTTCCAATTACATTTGCTTTGACTTTGTTGAGTTACTATATGATGGATTACACGCTCAATAGAATCACGTTGTTTGCATTGGTTTTTGTGACAGGAATTGTGGTCGATGACTCGATTATTATTGCAGAAAACATGCATCGGCATTTTAAGATGAAACGCTTGCCATTTAAACAAGCTGCTTTATATGCGATTAACGAGGTTGGAAACCCAACAATTTTAGCCACATTTACAGTTATAGCTTCGGTTTTACCTATGGCTTTTGTGTCAGGATTAATGGGTCCATATATGGCGCCAATGCCAATTGGAGCATCAATTGCTATGATTTTATCTTTGTTTGTAGCCTTAACTATTACACCTTATTTAGGTTATATTTTCTTAAGAGAAAAAGATAAAAAAGAAGCAGAGGAAAAGCCTGAAAAAGCAGTAGAAGACACACTTATTTATAGAATATATAACAAATTTGAAAGACCTCTTTTAGAGAGTAGAGGAAAACGTTGGATCTTTTTAATAGGAACTTTTGTAGTCTTAATAGGAACTATGGTCTTGTTCTTTACCAATTCGGTTGCCGTAAAAATGTTACCATTTGATAACAAAAATGAATTTCAGGTTGTAATTGATATGCCAGAAGGGTCAACTTTAGAGCGAACAGGAGTTGTGACTCAAGAGATTTCACAGTATTTATCTACTCGACCAGAAGTGGTAAATTATCAAAATTATGTTGGTACGTCGGCACCAATTACGTTTAATGGTTTAGTTCGTCATTATGATTTACGTGGAGGTTCTAATATGGCAGATATTCAAGTGAATTTATTAGCCAAAGAAGAACGTACTGTACAAAGTCATGATATTGCTAAATTATTGCGCCCAGAGATTCAGAAAATTGCTTCAAAATATAATGCGAATGTGAAGTTAGTAGAAGTTCCACCAGGTCCACCAGTATTATCTACAATTGTTGCAGAAGTTTATGGACCAGATTATGATGAGCAAATAAAAGTAGCAAATAGTGTTCAGGGTATATTAAAAAAGACAGATGATGTTGTAGATATTGATTGGATGGTTGAAGATGACCAAACCGAATATCAGTTCGATATCAATAAAGAGAAAGCGATGTTGTATGGTGTGGCACCACAACAAATTGCTTACACCATGAATATGGCGTTATCTAACAGATCGATCACCAATTTATATGATGAAGATGCGGTAAATCAAATTGGTTTGGTATTGGCTTTAGATGAAAAGGAAAAATCAACCATCACTGATATTTCGCAATTAAAAGTAAAGTCGATACAAGGAAATATGATTCCAATTGCAGATTTGGTCACTATAACAGAGACTACAGCAGCAAAAAGTATTTATCGTAAAAATCAAAAACGTGTCGTTTACGTCATGGCAGATATGGCTGGTGAATTAGAAAGCCCAGCGTATGCAATTCTAGGAATGGAAGAGAAATTGAAAGAGATTCCATTACCAAAAGACTACGAATTAAATGAAATGTATTTAGGTCAGCCAGATTTTGAAGATAATTACACTGTAAAATGGGATGGCGAATGGCAAATTACTTTAGAAGTATTTAGAGATTTAGGAATTGCTTTTTTAGGAGCCATTATTTTAATATATATATTAATTGTAGGCTGGTTTCAAAACTTTAAAGCACCAATTGTAATGATGGTTGCGATTCCTTTATCCTTAATCGGAATTATTTTAGGACACTGGATTATGGGAGCATTCTTTACTGCAACGTCTTTTATTGGTATGATTGCTTTAGCAGGAATTATGGTTAGGAATTCTGTATTACTGATTGATTTTATAAACATAAGAACAGCAGAAGGCATACCACTTAAACAAGCGGCAATTGAAGCAGGAGCAGTGCGTACTACACCAATTCTATTAACAGCAGGAACCGTTGTTATTGGAGCATTTGTAATACTATTTGATCCTATTTTTCAAGGATTAGCAATTTCATTAATGGGAGGAACTATTGTTTCAACAGTGTTGACATTATTAGTGGTGCCTTTAGTGTATTATATGATAGAGAAAAAGAACTTTAAATAAAGGTTCGTCTCTTCAAGTGGTTTTTTAAATTATCGAAATCAAAATATACTTTGATTAAAGATACCAAAGTATAGCCTTAAAAATTGTATCGAGAAGTTTTAATGGTTCTCGATACAAATTCTAAAGTATTCGGAGTCACTCGAACTGAAGATATTAAAATAAAAAATAATGAAATTACTTATAGTTACTGTAGTTGATTACTACAAAAAGGATATTATCAGATTATTTAAACAAGCTCAAATAAATAATTTTAGTGAATCTGATATTGAGGGTTTTAAAGCTGATGCATCTGTAAAGATGTCTTCTAGTTGGTTTGTTAGTGAGCAAAGTGGAGCAGATTCGGAAATGTTTTTTTCTTTTACTGAAGATGAAAAGATAGATGTTTTGTTCAATTTAATAAAAGAATTTAATAATAATCTAGAAACGAACAACCCAATAAAAGCGGTTGTGGTTCCTATAGAAAGATCTATATAAATTTAAAAATTATTAAAATGTTAAATACATATTTTAGAGTGATCGTTGGTGTTATGGTACTTTTAAGTGTCGTTTTGACCGTTTATGTGAGTCCAAATTGGGTGTGGTTTACGGTTTTTATTGGTGTGAATTTAATTCAATCTGCTTTTACAAATTGGTGTTTGTTAGAAACCATATTAATGAAGTTAGGTGTTAAAAAAGGAGGAGATAGTTGTTCTATTAATTAGCAAGAAGTGTTTTGTATGAATAGTAATGAAGTTAGAAGCAGTTTTAATGATGTTTATTCTAGAATATGTAACATTTGCTACAGACGAAATGATGTGTTTTTAATATCTTCGTAAAGCTTATGAGTAAATTACTAGCCATAATATTCTCTTTTTTGATTCTTATTCAAAGTTTCAATATTAATTTTGAAGACATTTCAAAATTCAAAATTTTATTGGAGCATGCTAATTATCATGCAGAAACTTATGGCGATTCATTTGTTGAATTTATAGCTGAACATTATGGAGATGCTAAATACCAACATGCTGGTGAGCACGAAGAACATAAAGACTTACCGTTTAACGATAGTCAGCATCAACTTACGCATATTAATTCGTCTTTTATTTTAAATTCGATTAGTTGTAATATTGAATATTCTTCTTTTACTGAAATTCCTTTAAATTTCTTATACAAGGAATCGTCTTCCTTATTTGAAAAACTTGCTGTTTTTCAGCCTCCAAGATTCGCATAATTTATAATTGGTTAAAAATTATTTTAATATAAGCTGTAGTCAATAGCTTATGCCATTATTATATATGAATTATGTTAGAAAATATTATAAAATTTAGTTTAAAGAATAAGCTTATTATTCTTCTATTTATCACATTTGTGATTGGTTTCGGAATATATTCTGTAACCAAAATACCTATTGGAGCAGTTCCAGATATTACAAATAACCAAGTTCAAGTCATTACGACATCTAGAAATTTATCAACTCAAGATGTAGAGCAATTTATTACTTATCCTGTAGAATTGGAAATGGCTAACTTACCAGGAGTTGAAGAAATCCGTTCGGTCTCAAAGTTTGGTCTTTCAGTTGTAACTATAGTTTTTGATGAAAATTTAGGAACCTATTTACCAAGACAATTAATTGCTGAAAAAATAAAATCGGCTTCTGAGAAAATTCCACAGGGTTTCGGTACACCAGAAATGGGTCCGATAACAACAGGATTAGGTGAGATTTATCAATATGTATTAGATGTAAAACCTGGATTTGAAAATCGTTATTCTGTTACAGAGTTACGGACTATTCAAGATTGGATTGTAAAACGTCAATTGTCTGGAATTACAGGAGTGGTTGAAGTCAATACTTGGGGAGGATTTTTAAAACAATACGAAATCGCTATTAATCCTCAAAAATTGAAAGCAATGCATATTGCAATTTCAGATATTTATACTGCATTAGAGAAAAATAATAGCGTTGCTGGTGGTGGTTATATTGAGAAAACAAACAAGGCTTTTTTTATTCGAGGAGAAGGGTTGGTGTCTTCTATTGAAGATATCGAAAATATTGTTGTAAAAAATGACGGATTACCAATTTATATAAAAGACGTTGCTAATGTAGGCTTTGGTAATGCCACACGTTTTGGAGCTATTACAGGAAATGGTGAAGGCGAAAAAGTACTTGGTCAGATCATGATGCTTAAAGATGGTAATTCTAAACAAGTTATTGATGCAGTAAAAGAGCGTGTAGCTTCCATTCAAAGCGCTTTACCTGAAGGTGTTTACATTAATGGTTTTTTGGAGCGCAGTGAACTTATTGGTAAAACTACTTTTACTGTTGCCGAAAACTTAATATTAGGATCACTCATTGTTATTTTTGTTGTGGTCATTTTATTAGGAAACCTGCGCTCTGGTTTGGTTGTAGCTTCAGTGATACCTTTAAGTCTTCTGTTTGCAATTTCATTAATGAACATCTTCGGAATTGATGCAAACTTGATGAGTTTAGGTGCTATCGATTTTGGGATTATTATAGATGGAGCAGTTATTATCGTAGAGTTCATTGCTTTTCAGATTACAGCTCAAGTTGTTAAAATAAAATCTTTGTCTAAAGAAGAGCAGCAGTCAAAAGTCGATGCTATTACACTCAAAAGTGCATCTAAAATGATGAATTCTGCCATTTTTGGACAATTGATTATTCTCATTGTGTTTATTCCTATTTTATCATTAAGTGGTGTTGAAGGAAAAATGTTCAAACCAATGGCATTAACCTTCAGTTTTGCATTAATAGGAGCCATGTTGTTTTGTTTGACTTATGTTCCAGTGATCTCTTCAATGTTTTTAAAACCAAAAGCGCAAAGCGATAAAAATGTTTCAGTGCGCATAATGAAATTCTTGAATAAAGGTTATAGTCCAATTATAAATTGGGCATTAGGTCATAAAAAAATAGTGATTTCACTTTCAGTAGTTTTATTGGTAACAAGTTTCTGGGTTTTTAGTAAAATGGGAGGCGAATTTGTTCCTACGTTAGATGAAGGTGATTTTGTAATTCAACCGGTTTTAAAAACTGGGACTTCATTAAGTAAAACCATTGAGATTACTACTAAAATTGAACAAATTCTACTGGATAATTTTCCAGAAGTAGACCAAGTCGTAAGTAGAATTGGTGCTGCTGAGGTTCCGACAGATCCAATGTCTATGGAAGAAAGTGATGTCATTATCAAATTGAAACCAAAAAATGAATGGACTTCAGCTAAAAGTAAAGATGAACTGGCTGATAAGTTTAAAGAAGCGTTGACTGTGATTCCAGGAATGGAAGTCGAATTTACGCAACCTATCGAAATGCGTTTTAATGAGTTAATTACAGGAGTTAGAGCAGATGTTGCTATAAAAATATTTGGTGAAGATTTGTCTGTTTTAGCAACGAAAGCTGATGAAATAAAATCGCTCATTCAAAATGTTGATGGTGCATCTGACATTGTCATTGAAAAAGTGGAAGGATTGCCGCAAATGAGTGTGAATTATAACCGTCATAAAATTGCACGCTATGGTTTAAATATATCAGATTTAAATGAAATTATTTCTATGGGTTTTGCTGGTAAAACTGCTGGTAGCGTTTTTGAAGGTGAAAAGCGTTTTGATTTGGTTATTCGTTTGGATGCAACACACCGAAAAAATATTGAAAGTCTTCAGAATTTATACGTAGATGCACCAACAGGAATAAAAATTCCATTGAATGAATTAGCTGAAATTAAATACACGACTGGACCTGCTAAAATTTCTAGAGATGATACTAAACGACGTATTGTTGTTGGTGTAAATGTTAGAAATAGAGATTTGCAATCGGTTGTAGATGATGTGCAAGCTATTATTAAAAGTAAGTTAAAACTACCAACAGGTTACACCATTACTTATGGAGGACAATTTGAAAACTTACAAAGTGCTAAAGCTCGTTTAATGGTAGCAGTGCCAGTTGCTTTGGTGCTTATTTTTATCCTTTTATATTTTGCCTTCAATTCAGTTAAAGAGGCATTAATGATATATTCTGCAATTCCTTTATCTGCTGTTGGTGGTATTTTGTTGTTATGGATTAGAGATTTGCCCTTTAGTATTTCTGCAGGTGTTGGTTTTATTGCTTTATTCGGAATTGCTGTATTAAATGGTATTGTTCTTATTGAACATTTTAAAGAATTAAAAGAACAAGGAATTACTAATATTGAAGAACGTATTAAACGAGGAACTTCAGAACGTTTGCGTCCAGTAATATTAACTGCTGCTGCAGCAGCTTTAGGGTTTTTGCCAATGGCAATTTCTACCAATGCAGGAGCCGAAGTACAACGACCTCTTGCTACAGTAGTTATAGGTGGATTGGTTAGCGCAACGATTCTAACTTTAGTCGTACTACCTGTTTTATATGCTTGGTTTGAAGAGAAATCAGTACTGAAAATCAATAAAAAAAATAGTGTTTCGGTACTTATAATTGCATTTTCATTGACAATGAATGCGCAGCAAAATCTTTTAACTATTGATGAAACTTTAAATTTAGCTATAGAAAATAATGCTGGTTTAAAAGCTTCATCGTTAGAAGTTGATGAAGCAGATGCTTTAATTGGAAGCGCCTTTAGTTTTGATAAAACATCGATTTATTATAATTATGATGAGAATAATTTGGCAATAAATGGAAGTCCTTTGAAAGTGTTTGGGATTTCTCAAGACTTCAAATTTCCAACGGTCTATTTTGCTGATAAAAAAGTAAATAAAGCACAGTATAAAGTTCAAGAATCAAATTACAGTATAAGGTTGCAATCTTTAAAACGTGATGTGTATTTAGCATTTTATGATTTAAGTTATGCTAAAAACAAAGCGAAGAGTTTTCAATATTTGGATAGTTTATATCAAAATTTTGCAAAAGCAGCAGAACGACGTTTTGAATTGGGAGAAACCAATTATTTAGAGATGATTACTGCTAAATCAAAGCAAAAACAATTAAATACTCTTTATAAACAAGCCGAACAAGACGTTATTTTAAATATTGAACAATTGAAAAAAGTTGTTCAGGTTGATAGTTTGAAAATTATAGATGAACCTTTATTGAAATTGAAATTGGAAAGTATTTCAACAGAAGACAATATTGGACTTTTGTTTTTTGAAGATTCTAAAAACTATTACGAAGCATTATATCGAAAGGAGAAACAAGATCTGCTTCCAGACTTAAGTGTTGAGTATTTTCAAGGTTCAAATAGCAGTTTAAACACGAACATACAAGGTTATCAATTTGGTCTAAAAATCCCTCTGCTCTTTAGTGGGAATTCATCAAAAATTAAAGCTTCAAAAATAGCACAAGAAGTTGTTGTCGAACAAAAACTAGATTACCAAATAAAATTGATAGCAGAATATAAAATGTTATTAGCAAAACTTAAACAGTATGACGAAGCTATTTCTTATTATGAGATTCAAGGAAAAAACCTTTCCGAAGAAATTATTAAAACTGCAGAACGTACTTTTAAAGAAGGTGAAATTGATTTCTTTCAATACATACAAAGTATAGAAACAGCAATGGATATCGAGTTAACATATCTCAATAATCTTAATAAATATAATCAAACTGTTATTGCCATAAATTATTTAATCTTATAAAATCAATTCTAATGAAATACATATATATCCTATTATTTTCACTTGTTTTAATGGCTTGTGGGAATTCCGATAAAAATAGCAATACACAAAATGGAATATCAGCTGATTCCGGCAAAATTGTAGTCAGCACCTCACAATTTGAAGGTGAACAGATGCAATTGGGAACACTTACAAAACACGTCTTTAATCAAACAATTAAGACTAGTGGAATGATTGATGTTCCACCACAAAATAAAGCAAATGTGAGTGCTTTTTTTGGTGGCTACATCACTAAAACTCTTTTGTTAGTTGGTGATGAGGTAGCAAAAGGACAACTTTTAGTTACGCTTGAAAATCCAGATTTTGTTGAAATACAACAACAATATTTAGAAGTTGCAGAGCAATTGAATTATCTAAAATCAGAATTCGAAAGGCAAAAAACGCTATTCAATGAGAATATTACATCGCAAAAAAACTTTTTAAAAGCAGAAAGCATCTATAAAAGTAGTTTGGCGCAATATAATGGACTACGTAAAAAACTAACGATGATGAACATTAATCCTTCATCTGTAGAGAATGGTCTAATGACCTCAAAAATAAATTTATATGCACCTATTGAAGGTTATGTAACAAAAGTAAATGTGAGTAATGGAACTTATGTATCACCAGCAGATATTATTATTGAAATTGTAGATACAGAGCATATTCATTTAGAATTATCGGTATTTGAAAAAGATATTTTGAATATTAAAAAAGGGCAAAATATAGAATTTCAAATCCCTGAAGCTTCAGACAAAATATTTGAAGCTGAAGTACATTTGGTAGGTACAACCATAGATGAAAAGAATAGAACTGTCAAAATACACGCTCATATCGATGATGAAAAACAAGCAAATTTTATAGTTGGTATGTTCGTTGAAGCAGAAATTATTACAAATTCTAAAGAGAGTTGGTCATTACCAAGGAACGCTGTAGTTGAAATTGAAGATAATTATTTTATTTTAGTACTAGATACAAAAGCAACACAGTATACTTTTGATACATTGAAATTAGATGTAGGGAGTACTACAGAAGATTTTATAGAAGTTTTAAATACATCAGATCTGAAAGATATTCCAATTTTGTTTGAAGGTGCTTTTATGTTATTAGCGGATTAAAACATTTTAAATTTATAGTAACCACTACTTATGAAATAAAATAGTGAAGAATCACATAGTCATAAGCAGCAATTGGTTTTTTGTCGTTATTAAGATTTAAGATGAGATACCTGATGAAAATCATAGTCTGAAAATCGTAGTTTAACTAATTTAGCAAAGCGCCTAAAGAGCAATGAGAATTAATTTGAAATAGCGTTATGAAATATTTATACCTAGTATTGCTGATTTTAGTCTTTACAAGTTGTAAAAAAGACTATCGTAAAGACTCTTTCAATGATGTTGAATACACTATTATCACAGATTCACTGGTTGTAGATACGATTCAAACTTCTGAAAAGGATATTAAGCCTTTGGATAAAACAATTTCCATTAAGATAAAGCAAAAAGGATTGATTGAAAAAAAAGACGAAAGAGAAGTGTTTGAGAAATTGATTATCGAGAAAAAATATCTCATAGATAAGAAGGATTACACTATAAATTTTAATTATCCATTACTTAATGAATCTTTTAAGCCTACGCACATAAATTTTAATGAGTTTATTGAAAATTATTATGCAAATGTGGTTAAAACCGAATCTGAAATTATAGAGAGCAAGTTATTGTGTGATAGTATTACAGCCTCAAAATTTAGAGAAGAGCGTTATATAGATTATAAAATTTATATCGTTAATGATCAGCTTATGAGTGTGCTTTTTTATAAAGAGAATTTTTATTCTGGTGCAATGCATCCTAGCTATTCTTTTGATGGTTTTAATTTTGATTTAAATAGAGGTGTTTTTATGACCTATGAGGACTTTTTTAATGAAGGTTCAGAAGATGAATTAGTCACACTTATAAATGAAAAAATAAGCCAAAAAATAGGAAAAGGAGACGTGTACTATGACTGTTGGGAATTATCTTCAGATGATTTTTTTAAAAGTAAAAACAACTTCGTACTCAACGATACTTATGTGGCGTTTTATTTTGATGACTGTGTAATGTGTCCATCTTATACAGGTACTTATTCTATTGAACTTCCGTTAGTAGAATTGCTTTCAGTTTTAAAAAAATACGATTTAAATCCTTTAGTCTTTTAATTAAACGTGATTCATAATGATGCCATTAAAAAAAATCAGTTCTTATTTAGTAATCTTAATCTTACTGTTTTCTTGTAATAATTCAGAAAAAAAACTTACCAAAACAGATGCAAATTACTCCATGACCTCTCAAGGGAAATCAGTTGGTTGGACTGCTTATAAATTCACAGAAAAAGTGGGCGTAAAAGGTGTTTTTGATGACTTTGAAATTAAGACAGCTAGTGATTCGGTATCTATAGAAACGTTACTAAAAACATCTAGGATTTCAATTAAAACGCAGTCGGTAAACTCTAAGTTAGAGATTAGAGACGTAAAACTTCGTGATGTCTTTTTTAATACATTTAATACTGAAATCATTAAAGGTGAAATACTAAATGCTGATTCTGGAAAAGGAATTTTAGCGTTAAGTATGAATGATATAACAGAAGAAATAGCCTATAATTATAACTTAAAAGAAGATACTCTATTTGTAAATACCAATCTACATTTAATAAAATGGAAGGCAGAGAAAGCTCTAGATACTTTAAATAAAGTTTGTTACGATTTGCATAAAGGCGCTGATGGTGTTTCTAAACTTTGGCCAGATGTGAGTATTGTAATTAAAATTCCTGTGACAAAAAATTGAATTTATTTATTAGTGTTATTTGCTTCTTTTTTCTCTTGTCGTTCTAGTTTTCTAAAATAACCTCTAGTTAAAAAATTATGTTTTAAAGCTTCCATATTTTGGTTGAACTTATCTGTGCCTTCATTGATGTTTTTTAGTGTAGATTTCAAACTATTCACTAAAGATGTGTCTTTTACTATGTAATTGTAAGTGCCTTCACTTGAGTTAAAGTCATCTACAATTGTATTGGCATTGTTCAATAAAGCTTCAATCTCTGTACTAGAATTTTCAAGATTCGTTACAATATGTTTTAGTTTTTTACCTGAAATTGAATCATTAAGTAGCATGCCTAAAACTGTATTGTCAGCTGTTTTTACTGAAGAAACAATAGCATTTATTTCTCTAATTGTATTTGAAGCACCTTGACTAGCCAGTTTCAGATTCGTTATGGATTGTTTCAAATCTTTCGCCATAATAGTGTCATTCAGTAAAACACCTATCGTACCTTTTCCTTTCGTGATATTATTAGTGATTTTTAATAAATCTGAAGTGAGTATCGCAGCATTTTCAGTACTTGTATTTAACGTGTTTAAAATATCATCAGTTCCAATTTTACTATAGGATTTGATGATGTCTCCATTCGTTATGACTTCGGAAACACCTTTTCCAGGAACAATATTTACAATCATATTGCCAACTAATCCGTCAGAACCAATTGTAGCAATAGCGTCTTTTTTGATGTGAACAATGATTTTTTCATCGATATTCATGTCTATTTTAATAGTAGAATCATTACTCATAGTAATTCCTTTTACTGTGCCAATATCAATTCCTGCATAACGTACATTATTCCCTTTTTGTAAGCCATTTATATTTTGAAAAAATGCACTAATCGTAAATGTTTTTTTAAACATATCTTGACGTTGACCAATAAGATACACAGCAGTTATAAAGAGAATAGTGCCTATGATAACAAAGAGTCCTAAGTTGAGTTTTTGTGAATTTGTTTGTTTCATAATGATTTAATTTTTGAAGAAAGCCTTTATTTTAGGATCTTCATGAGTTGATAATTCATTAAATGTACCAGTTGCATAATCGATACCATCAATAAGCAAAATCATTCTGTCTGAAATAACTCGAGCACAATCGACATCATGGGTTATGATGAGTGATGAGGTTCCATATGTTTTCTGAATAATTTGCATGAGCATAATAATTTCTTTTGCTGTAATAGGATCTAAACCGCTTGTAGGTTCATCATAAAGCATTATTTTGGGTTTTAAGATGAGTGTTCTAGCCAAGGCGACTCGTTTTTGCATACCTCCAGATAATTCCGAAGGCATTAAATCGATAGCATCTCTTAATCCAACATTTTCTAAGGCTTCAATAACTAGAGCTTCTCTATCGCTATCATTCTCAAACCTTTTAGAATGTCGTCTTAGAGGGAATTCTAAATTCTCTCGTACTGTCATTGAATCATACAAAGCACTTCCTTGAAATAAGAAACCAATATCAGCACGTAAAATATCTAAAGCGCTTTGGTCTAATTTTGTAATATCATTACGCATTACAGAAATTGAACCACTATCGACTTCCATTAAACCTACCAAACATTTTATCATGACGGATTTACCTGAACCTGATTTTCCCATAATCACCAAGTTCTCACTTTGATGAAGTTGTAAATTAAAGCCGTTAAGCACGTGGTTATTTCCAAAACTTTTGTGTAAGTCTTTGATATTTAGAACGATATCTTGTTTTGGTATGTGGTTGTTATCTGTCATAAATCAAAGAAAATATCAGTTACAAAAACAGCGATGAAATCAATTATAAATAATAATAAAGAGGTGAAAACTACCGCAGAATTTGCTGCTCTTCCAACGCCTGCAGTTCCCTTTTTGCAGTAATACCCTTTATAACAACCTACAAGTCCAATTGCTAGACCAAAAAAGAAAGATTTTATAGTAGCTGGCATAATATCTCCAAAGGATAAAGCGTCAAATACTTGATTAAAATATAGAATGAAGGACACATTTCCTTTTACATTTTCTACTAAAAAAGAACCAAATAAAGCCACTGCATCACCAATAATAACTAATAATGGAAGCATAAGTGTAACAGCCAAAACGCGAGTAGCTACAAGAAATTTAAAAGGATTAGTGCCAGAGACTTCCATGGCGTCAATTTGCTCTGTAACTCGCATTGAGCCAATTTCGGCACCTAAACCAGATCCAATTCTACCAGCACAAACCAATGCAGTTAGTATTGGTCCTATTTCTCTAACAATAGAAATGCTTACCATAGATGGCATCCATGACACAGCTCCAAATTCCATAAGAGTTGGACGTGTTTGTAAGGTTAAAACCAATCCAATTATAAAACCAGTAATGCAAACTAATAACAAGGATTTATTTCCCATGTTGTAGCATTGATTTAGTAATTCTTTAAACTCAAAAGGCCGTTTAAAGACTTCTTTAAAAAAGCGTCCAGTAAAGAAGGATAAATCACCAATGTCTATTAAAAAAGATTCAAATCGAGCTTTGATTTTATTGATACTTGACATAACTAGATTGCAATTGTCCTTTCAAATGTATAGTAATCATGTCCTGAAAAAAATGATATAAATCATATAGAATACTGATTTATATCATTTTAATTGATGCTATTTAGAATTAATTTTAAGATTATTAATCTTAAAATTTTTCAATTATGAAAACTCAAGTAGTACAAAATTCTGATCTTCATTTTGAGCATAAACAATGGGAGAATGAATTATTATTTTGGAGAGACGAAATGAAGTCCTTTCAAAATCGATTAGATGAACTTGTCTTAAGATGGACAGATAAAGAGGTCTTGAAAAAATTGGATTACTTTCAGAATCGCTTCATTATTAATAATAATATAATGGAAGAAATGATGAATAGTATAAATACTCATGAACATAACATCTCTAAACATGATGAACTTCATGAAGATTCCTTAGATAGAATCTATTTTAAAGAACATTTAGAATTTAGAGATAAAATTGAAAATCAACGACATATGTATACTGATTTAAAGAAAGAATTTTTTACATTCCTTACAAAATACATGTAATACTTAAAAAAAATGAATATTGGTTTAGTGTTGTCTGGAGGAGGTGTTAGAGGAGCAGCGCATATAGGTGTTATAAAGGCTTTAGAAGAAAACGGAATCTTTCCAACACATGTTTCTGGAACAAGTTCTGGAGCAATAGTAGGTGCCTTGTATGCTTATGGTTATGATTGGGAAAATATGTTTAAATTTTTTAGAGATACTCAGTTATTAGACTTTAAAAAATATGCCCTTGGTAAGCCTGGTATTATTGATACCGAAAAGTTCTATCCTCAATTTAGGAACTATATAAAAGAAGATGATTTTAGTGTGTTACAAAAGTCATTAATAATTACTGCTACAGATATTTTACAAGGTAATCTTAAAATATTTAGTGAAGGAGAATTAATAAAACCTATTTTGGCTTCGGCAGCTTTTCCTGGAGTTTTTGCACCAGTAAAAATTGAAAACTCTTTATATATTGATGGTGGAGTGCTTAATAATTTTCCTGTAGATGTATTGAAACCTAATTGTGATATAATTATTGGAAGCTATGTTAACGACTTTGAAGCCATTACAATTAAGGATTTAAAACATTCTCATAATGTTGTAGAGCGTGCTTTTAAATTAAAATCTGTTAAAGAGGATTACAGAAAATTTAATACTTGTGACATAATAATAGCTCCTAAAGCATTAAGTAAGTATGGCACGTTTGATAAAAAATATCTTAGAGCCATATTTGAGATTGGTTATAATGCAACTATGGAGGCATTTAAAAATGATTCTTCGTTTAAATTGAAATTCACTAATAATTAAGTCCAAAATTGATGTTTATGATTCCATAAAAGCCTAAGGAATCTATTTATTCATTCAAACTATCATCAGTATATCTATTAAATAAGCTCACTTGCAAAGTCTTTCTAGCATCTTTTAATAGTTGTTCAACGTCTTCAATCGTAGTATTTCTTATAAGAGCAATTTCTTCTAGTTTTATGTGTTGATTTGTGAATAATTCATAAACATTACGTATGTCTGAAGGTAAATTGTGTAAAACCATTGCTATATGATTTTGGATTCTTTCTTCATCTATACTCTTGTCTAATTTATCAACCAAAGCTTTTTCATTATCTTCTACAAATACATGGTTTAATGTATAATTATTATGATTGTAAGACATATCATCTAAATCTTCAATCATAATTAAATCTCCATCTCCATCTGTGCTAAATTTCTCTTGCATTTCATCCCATTCTGGTTTAGAATACTCTTCAATATTTTTAAAGAAAAAATCATCAAACTCTTCTTCTACAATGATATCTTCCAATAATTCATTGGTTTTTTTGAATAACCAGAGGTAAAAACTATTTTCATTTTCAACACCTTCAATGCGATCATAAATCTCAATAAAGAGCTGATCGATGAAATCATCGGCTTTATATTTTCCTTTAGAAAAATGGCCTTTTTTTATTGCTGTATTGAGTCTTCCGTTGACATACTTTCGTATTTCGGGCATTATTTTTAATACCAATTCATTAAAAGACGTTTGATTGCCTTCTTTTTTTAATTGAATAAGATTTGAAAATGTTTTGGTTACGAAAAGACGGAACTCATGTTTGTTTTGGTAATAAGAAACATTTGTTTTCATAATAGACACACTAATTATGTATAGACTTTAAATCTATTTAGAAAAAAAAATGTATAAAATGATATTTATCATTAAAACTCAGAATAAATAAAAATGGGAAAGAGAATTAAATAAAAATACCCTTGAAAATCAATAGATTAACAAGGGTATTGCGGAGAGTAAGGTAAGTGAACCCATCTCTAATGCCTTTATTTATTGCTGTTTCTGTCCTGTTCCATTTTGAGGTCACCTAATAGGTCACCTTTAATACCTTGAAGTAAAGATAAGGAATTTACTTGATTAATCCTTGTACTTTACTGATTTCAAAGCCCATAAAGTCGCAAAATTCATCGATAGTAACTAACTGATGAGCTTCTTTGTTAAGGCGTTCTTTAATCGCTTTGATTATTGTTCTGCCATAACGCTCACTCTTTCCTGTTACCACTTGCACGTCTTTAGGGTAAATACAGATTCTACTCATTCACTTTAAATTTAAAATTAATACTCTAACTATGCTTTATCTATACCGTTGCTATAAAGCTCTTATATACAATATACGACAATTATCGTACTGAAAAAACTATCTATTTCGGAAGTTTTGGCAACTTATAAACACTTCGGAAGCACCTTAATACATTGATAGTCAATAGTCCGTATATTTAATATTCATCATCAAAAAATGTATTAGTTATGGCAAAGTTAAAAGGTATTATTAAGTTAGAAGGAACGTTAGATAATCTAACTTTTTACAAAGCAAAAGAGGGCTATTTAGTAAAAACTAAAGGCGGTGTTTCTAAGGAACGTATTCAAAATGATCCAGCGTTTGAACGTACTCGTGAAAATGGTTCAGAATTTGGTAGTTCTGCAACATCTGGGAAGTTATTAAGGACTTCTGTAAGAAACTTAATGATTAGAGCAAAAGACAATCGAGTTTCAAGTCGTGTTACTCAAAAAATGACACAAATTAAAAACTTTGATACAACCTCTGTAAGAGGTCAAAGAAATGTGGCTACAGGATTAGCAACACCAGAAGGTAAAGCCTCTTTAAAAGGCTTGGACTTTAATAATAGAGCGATATTAAGTTCAGTATTATTTGCACCTTTTACTGTAGATGGTGCTACTGGTGAAATTGTTATTCCAAATTTAACACCTACTAACGATATTGCTTATCCAATAGGCGCAACGCACGTTAGTTTTGCTTCTGCTTATTTAAAAGTAGATTTTGCAACATCAGAAAGTACAATCGAGTACAGTCCAACTATAAATATTCCAATTGATACAACTTCTGCAACTCAAACACTAACTCCAGCAGGTGTACCAACAGGAACAGGGAACGATATTTACGTATTATTAGTTGAGTTCTTCCAAGAAATCAATGGTGTACAGTATCCGCTTAAAAATGGCGCATATAACGTTTTAAACATCGTAGAAGTAGCATAGTTTCATTCTGACCTTTGAAGCTGAAAGAGTCCTATAATTAATTTTATAGGGCTTTTTCTTTTGCCAATATTTTTAAAGAAAAGAAAAAAGACAGCCAATGTAAAAGGTAGCGTGGATAATGCTGTCAAGGTTTTTGGATAAAAGTTTTTTATTCTAAATCTTGAAACTTATTAACGTGGCTTCTTAAAAAAGTTTTATTCAAAACCCGTAGGGCTTGACCTTTACAGTATTTAGCGTTGGCTGAAGCGAGCTACCTATATTTGCTTTCTTTTTTATTTTATTACCTCAACTCATTCTTCTTTAATAAGGCTATGATTTCTTGCTTGTTGTAATATCTTCTATTACCAATACCATAGCTTTTTATTTTACCCTTGTTTGTCCAATTCCAAAGTGTAGTAATATTAATCTTTAAAAAATCTGATGTTTCTTTTCTGGTTAGATATACATCACTTTCATTAGTGTGCAATTCATCTAAATAGCTTTTTATCTTATTTAATAATTTGTCTGCTACTTTATCTGCCAATTCATCTACTGTAATTTCTTGAATTTCTATTGTCTTTGTTATCATAGGTTATTACTTGTTAAGTTGTTTTAATATGAAAGTTAGCGAAATGAAACAAACAAAGACTTGAGGTAAGGAATACTTGGACTTAACGATGGTTTTGTGCAGTTGAATGAGATAACGTTATTTTCTTTGAAGTCCCAATGTGAGCGTGGGATATGTCGGATATTTTACATAATAGCAGTTATAGTGACTATTTTTTATCTTTCTAAAATATAAACGTTTAAAAATTGTGCGAAGCGGACCTATAACTTCTATTATGTAACATAGCTTGGGTGAGTTTAGGGTTTTATGATAAAATAATAACAGAATAGCTTATTGCAGTTTGGTTTTATTTTTCTTAAAACCAAATTGCAATATGCTATTACCTTAAAGATGAAAAAACGCTGAACTTGTATGGTAACGGAACAACACAAAAGACAGAGGATTTTGAGGTACGAAAAAACTGGGTTTTGGGTTGTGGGGACTTATGAAAACCTATTATTTAGTAAGAACTATCAAATCGAAAAACATTAACCTTGTTGTCAATGAAGCTTCTGTTGGTAAACCTGTAAATTCTTTTTCTTGTTCTTCTGAAGAAAATAAACTTTCAAAACTATTTTTAGCATAATATCTCAATGCCCTTGGTTCATTATATGAATCTACAACTATAAACCTACAACCTGTTTTATTAGCACCATCAATAAACCAAGACTTAATAAAGTCCATTAATTGTTTACCTGTATTATCTTCTTCACCTTCAACACTTCTATAATCCTTATGAACACCCAATCTACCAATAAGTACAGCAGGATAACTTCGCATTTGTTTAGGACGAGGTATTTCTTTAATTACTTTCTTCTTTCTTGAATTTGGTAAGTGTGTAGTTTTTATGCTATCATTAGATATAGTAAAAGCACAAACAATAATAGTTGGATCACTATCTAAAGTAAAACAATACGTTTTTCCTAAAAGTTCAGATGAATAATTATCTACATCATTAGTAAAAAAATCATTTAAATCGGTATGGTCGCAATCAAAAGGATTACAACTATCTATTATATCTTGATTATAAAGTTTTAGAGTACAATTATCACTTAGAAAACCCAAAGTAATATATTATATTTTTGCTTTAGCTAAAATCCTTGCTGCAATTGAAGTTTGCTTAGAAAAATCAACAGAAGATTTCTTAGCAGAATTTTCAGCTACTTTAGAAGTAAAGTGAGCTGCTGCTTTATCTTTTAATACTGGTATTGATTTAATTGCTATTGCCATTGTTGTTTAAATATAGTGCAAAATTATGTAATTTATTTGTTTTAAAACAAAATTTATACCAAAAACTACATAAGTAACTTTATTAAGTACTTTACTATTAGTAGTATAATGAGTTACTATGTTACTTATTATAAGTCTTTATTTAATAGTTTCTTTTAATACTTCATATATTTTAACCATTGCCAAAGTATCTAATTCGCAATAATCTAAAAGGTTTTTTCTTGTTTCTTCTTTATCTTCATTAAAGTCTTTATCTAATATCATTCTTCCCCAAGTGTCTAATGCCATAGTACCATTATTAACATCTAAATCTGAATAACTTATATCTGGACATAATACAGGTAGTACTTTTTTAATTGAGCTTGAACCGTGAAAACGATAGTCTATATAATCTTTTTTGAAAATCGTCTCTAAATCAAAAGTATGCTCGTTCACGTAAGTGAGATAATTGGTAAACTGCGGTAACCATTCTATTAAGTCTTTATTTCTTCCTATTTCAAAACTTGCGTGCCACGATATAAAAGTGCCTGTACTGCCTGTAAAGTCTTGCATTGCTTGTATCATATCTATTGGCATTTTCATAGCATCCAATAAATATTCAAAATGTGTTAAAGTACCATCTTCTGTAAGTGTATGAATTGATACTTGAAAGGTTAAATGCTTATGCGGACTTAATCCATCTAATCTTGGAATAGCACTTGCATAAGTTTCGTAATCTATAAAATGTAATGGAAACTTTAAAACATCTAAATCCCTTTTAATATTAGGCTGATTAATTATAGGTTGCTCTTGTTTTACAGATTCTACTTGTGTTTGTTGGTTTACATTTAACTCAAAGTCTAAAGGAATATCAATAATTGCTAATTGCTCATTATCTGCTAATAAACCTACTTTTTTTGCTGAAATACGACCTATTTCATAAATACTATATTCTGGAATGTCACTATTAAAATACTCAAATGCATCACAATGATTAGACCTTGTTTTATACTTACAAGAACAAACAGTTTCATTAATAGCTTCTTTATTAATAAAGTTTGATGCTGCATTAATTGTATTTACTACTGTTGAATAGATACCATTTACTGCTTCTGTAACGTCTGTAATTTCTAATAATTCATTAGGGATTATAGCACCTTGTTTAACGTACTCTTTATTTAAATGAATAATAGAAACTTTTGAAACTATATAACCACATTCTGTAAGTACATACTTCTGAAAACAAGCATCTTCTATTTGTCTATGCTTTCTATCTTTTTTTATTGAGGTAGAAGATTTTACTTCATAAATATGCCACGTACCATCTGTTAAACGTTCTAATACATCTATACGTGCAAATACGTCTTTATTAGTGTTAAATGATGGCTGAAAGTAAATAGTATGCCTATCAGTTAATGCTTGTTGTGTTTCTACAGGACTACCATATTCTGGTAAGTCTAAACTATTTGTAAATAACTGTTTAGCATAGGCTTCAACCTCATAACCCTCTTTAATTAATTTCTCTGCAAATAATGAAAACTCACCTTTAGGATATACCTGTGGTTTATTTTTTAATAACCATATAGATTCTGGACAATCTAAATAATACTTAAAATCTGTTTTGGTGAGTTGGTGCATTTATTTCAATTTCTTAATTGCAGGTTGTAATGCAGATTCAAACTTTGGTAAGTATTCAATTAAAAATTCACTCATTTTATCCCAATCAGCATTATCAAATAAATTAACACCAGTTAGCTCATACTTAATACGACTCATTTTGTGTTCTGCTAATTCTTCCCATTCAAGAGCATTTCCAAAAGCCTTTTCAATACTATCTTTTTGACTTAATAATTTTTTGAAATATTTTTTATTCTTCTCTTTACTCGAAGATGTTATACCTAATTCAATCCGTGCATATTTATTGGTTATTACAAAAGTGTAATTTAAACCACTTATACCAGCACCTGAACTTAACCAATGATCTTTACTTGGGTTTACATTACCAAATAATTCTGTATTAACTATTTGAGGTAATAATTGTTTCCAAAACTCTCTACGTACTGCAAATCTATTTTGTGAATCTTTACTTTCTTTATCTTCATATTTTATAACTAACTCATCTTCAAGCTCAAATAGATTAAGTAGTTTTTTAAGACTACTAAACTTTGAATTACTATCTAAATTAGATTCTATAAAATATCCATTATCCAATTCTTGTGGTGTTCTAAAATCTTCAGAATTTCGAGTAATTTTAAAAATGTCTGTTGCTTCTAATAATAGTTGAGGGTTCTTTTCATACAGTTTTTGAATTACATAAACGTACATTTGAGATATTACCTCTTCATCTACTTTAGTATTTTCAAATATGAAATATTCTAACTTTTTATGAGTAGGTGATTCTGCATTAAATATATTTTGTTCTTCAATATTATCTGCACTTGGTATAATAACATCAGGATATTCCCAAATCTTTAAAAACCTATTGTAGATTAAATCAAAGCGTTCATCATAATTACTAATATCCCAATTAACAATTGTTTTAAGATAATCATTCAACCAAAGACGACTAAAATTATAACCTTGTTCAGCATCTTGTCTATTCATTGATTTTTTTTCTTGAAAAGACTTATTACTTAAAGCGCCATTATTACCTGATAGGGTTAAATTTGCTATTGTATTAACGTACTTTTCTTTGAATTGAAAATAATCATCTGGTGTAATGTTCTTATTCCAATCTTCATTAGGGTTTTGAGGAAAGATGTGCTCAATCGTTATATTTTCGTTAGATGTATCTACATATTCACGATTATTAAAATTCTCTAATAACTCAAACATATAGTTTCTGTTTTTAGATTGAATATTGTATAAATCTTTATCTCTTAAAGCTGTCTTTAAATCTTCATCTGTCGGAAACTTTGCACTACCTCGTTTTTTTATTAATGCTAACGCTATGGAATCAAAATATTCTTCTGTATCTACTTCAGAATATAATGTCATAAATATTTTATTTAAAGCATTGGTAGGTAAGCCAACAACAAATCTTCGCCACGTATACGTCTGTATTAATTTTAAAACTTTAATTAATTCTTCAATTGTTATTAAACCATTTTCTGCATCTTCAAATACTTGCAGTAGAAATGGAAATGCTACATTAATTTCAAGACGAGAAATATATTCTAATTCTCTTCTTATACTATGTTCTTGAACTGTAGAGGGATTAATAAACTTCTTGTAGTGTGTAGAAAGCGATTTGATGTTTTCTAACTCTTGATGATATGCTTCATCTTTTATAGTGTATAGCTTCTTGAACTCTATATACACCTTGTTTTTATTAGGTATTTTTTTATTGCGTAATGTGAGATAATCTCTAATATAAGATGATACTAAAGATTTCTGTTTTGTTAAGTCTCTTGCATTTTCTTCAATAGGGTTCCAAATTTGTTCAAATACTTTATACTGGTTTTTTGGGTCTAAATCCATAAGAATATAATTCCTAATTAAATCGGATTGAGATAAATCTAAACCTGTTGAATTTAAACTCTCAAAAATACGTTGTGGATCATCTTTACCACGTTCTAAAGAAATTTCAACAAATATGAGGCGTTTTAAACCATTGAGTATGGTATTAAAACTATCTTTAGTTATAGCTAATTTGAAATAATTAAAATTCTCTATAACATTTGAATAATGCGCAAACTCATTTTCCGTGCTATTCATTATTGCTTTAAATGCCAATGAATTAGTGTCTGTTTGTTTTAATTTTAATTTACTTGATTCTTGCTGAACGTATTGATTGACTAAGAACTTATTATAAACCATATCTGCCTCTTGTTGCATATCGTTATCTTTTGCAAAACGATATAATGCTACATATAAGATATTAATAGTTGTAAGTCTTTGTTGACCATCTATAATAACTAATTCTTTAACTTCACTTGTGCTATATGCGCCTTCGTGTATAAAAACAATACTACCAATAAAATGTGTGCCTCTGTTTGTGGTTTCTACAACTATTATATCATTTAATAGTTCTTTACACTCATTATTAGTCCAATCGTAATTACGTTGATATACAGGTATTACAAATTGCACATCTGGTGCTTGTAAAAAATTTATAATTGGTAGTTCGTTTGCTTTCATATTTAATTTATACAATCTACGATTAAGTCTAAATAACTCTTATTATCAGGTAATTTATCTACAGCTACTTTATTTTCTCTTTCATCAGTCTCGTGCCAATTTAATCTAAAGATATTCTTATCTATCAATTTCTCTTTAATCCACTCTTTTGGTTTATTAAAACCCAATACAGAACTATCCCTTAACAATAAAAATGAGTTTAGAATAAAGGTTTTGTTATGCGTTTCTGACAACTCTTTTTCTAACCTAACCAAAGTATCATTATTTGCTTTATTTGCGATTTTTACTTTTTCATTATCTAAAAGCGTGGTTGCATCTTGTATACCCATTTGACCTTTTGGATCTATAAAATTGATATGGATAGTATCTTCCTTTATCATCCATAAAATAAAGTCTGGATAAAATACTTGTGAATCATCATTTAAGTAAATACCGATACTTTTTAAGGTTTCTACATTACGCATTAAGTAGATTTCGTAATCTTTAAAATCTTTATTGTCTTTAAAGTAATTTGCACAATCTTGAACAAATTTCTTTTCTCCTGCATTTAATTTGTCTGGTGTAATTTTTAAATCCTTTTCACCATCTACATTGTTTCTTACTTCTCGTAATAGTGGATTGTATATATGATTACCAATAGTATCTATTTTTAAGCTTTCAGCTATTGCATCAATTTCATTTTCAAAATCTGTTACCTCTTTATCAATTTCTTTTTGCTTTTTAAAGGTAGTTTTACCTCTTGATTCTTTAGTAGATTCTATTGTTTTAAGGATGTAATATTTATCAATAAAATCTCCCTTTACTTTATCTGTACTTTGATTTAAAAGCTCTTGATATTGGTAATTACTATTATTGATATACCAGTTTACTTTATTTTTCAACTTCTTTAAAAAGTCTGTTGTTACTTGAATTACTATATTTTCAATGAACTCAATATTTGTAGTATCAATAGATGATTTGTAGTTTATTTCATTAATATAATTTAGAACATCAATTATCGTTACTTGTTTGCTATTAGCATTAATGTACAAACCATTATCCTCTTGAAATTCAGAGATTATATTTTGTAATTTATTTAGGTTAATAAATACACTATAATACTTTATAAAATTTTCTAATTCTCCTTTAATATTTACACCTTCTGTATTTCTATCTGGTCTATAATCTAAATTGATTGAGAAATTATTTACTGTATCTTCTTTATTGCTTCCGTTTTGATTGAACTTTACTTTAAAACTATTATTAGCTAATAAACTTACTCTTCGCTGTGCAATATCTACTTTAGATAATTTAAAAATTGGGATACGTTTTCTAAACTCTTCAAATTTTATTTCTGTATTATCATTTAGTTTTATGATGCTTGGATTTACTTCAATCTCATATTTCTTAACAATTTCTAACTCTTTATTTACTGCACCTGTAAAGGTTTCTAAATATGATTTTTTAAGTGAAAAAACTGTTAGTGTTTCTATTTTACGAAGTTTATCTTCTTCTTTTGTATTCTTTAATTTAAAGTAATCTTCATTATGTTCTGGAAAGGTACGTTTACCATTATTTTTTAA
This sequence comes from Psychroserpens ponticola, assembly GCF_023556315.2. NCBI lineage: Bacteria > Pseudomonadati > Bacteroidota > Flavobacteriia > Flavobacteriales > Flavobacteriaceae > Psychroserpens > Psychroserpens ponticola. Next base: position 1,186,236 of record NZ_CP116221.1, read on the forward strand.
TCCTTTAATACGAACACCTCTACCAAATATTTGAATAATCTTATTTCCTTTAGAACTTCCTAAATTAATTAAACCAATTACAGATACTCTAAAACAGTTCCAACCTTCAGCAAACTTTCTACTACCAATTAATACATTTATTGGTGAGTTTTGACTGTCTATATTTTTAAATGAATAGCGTTCTATATTAGATACAATTACTTTATCTCTTGGATTTTTAATGACGTTATCATTCTCTAAATCGTTGATAAACTTTGCTCCATTACCTACATTTACAATTCCCCAATAACCACCATTACCATAAGATATTAGAATTTCATCATCAGTTTCTGGATTTCGTGTAAGCGTAAGTTTACCTGCAAACTCTTCATTAAAAAGGTACTTATATGTTGCTTTTTGTTCATCAGATAAATCAGCTAAAAAATTGACAATATTTGTAATATCTGAAACTTCTGGGTCTTCGTTTTTAGCAGACTTATCTTTGTTGTTAACCGTATTACCCATAAATGCAATTAAAGGCTTGTCTGGATGCTGTGAGGCTTTAAAAATATCCTTTTGAACGGAATAATCTATGTTGTGCCATAAGTCTATCTTTTCATTAATTACAGATAGGTTTCTATGCAAATTATCATCAAAACTTTTCTCTAAAACATCATCCCCAACTTGTTGAAAGTAATAATCTTTACCATAACCATCTTTGTAAAATAGGTTATAATTATAATCGTAAACTATTGACTTTTCGTAATCTTTTTCTAAATCGCCACTAATATTATGAAAGGTGGCTGAATATTCAAACAAGAAACTATTTTCTATGTTTAAACGCTTTCTTAACATCATAAAAGCTCCATCTGTTCCTGTAGTACCTGTTGTGCTTAACCCAATATGTGCTTCATCTACTAATATTAATCTACGGTAAGATTTGCTTTGCGGAAAATCGAAAAAGTCATTAGGCTTATTTAATAATGCTGATGTAGTATCAATTGTTAAACGAACTGTGTTACGATATTTTGTATTTAGAAACTCAATAAAAGGTGTTAATTCTCTTTCGTGCTGGTCTATTAAATTTACACCAGGTGTTGTCATTATAATTTCAAAATCTCTAAAGTTTTTACAATGTGCTATGTATTGTAAAATATTAAGATGCATAATAATTGTTTTACCACTACCTGTAGCCATCCAATAGGCTAATGATTCTTCCTTTTCTTGTTTATATTCAAAATCGTGTTCCTCTTTTTTAGTGAGATACAACTCTGTAAAGTATAGTGCTAATATTTGATAGTAACGTAGGGCTACTTCTTGCTGTTGATTTGTTTTTAAATAGGTGTTGTATGTTTTTAAATGCTTTTGTACACTACTTAAAATATCTACATCTAAACCTAAAGTTGTATCATACAGCTCTAATTTATCTTGATAAACAGTTTCTCTAAAATCTACATCGGAATGCGTTAACCCTTCTTTACGCAGATAGTTATATAATTTTAACTCCATTGCGTTTTATTATTGGTTAAATACTTCTTTAGAAATGATTTTTAGCTCTATATCCGTGTCTTCTACTTTTAAGTTATTGCTTTTATCTAAATTGAGTGTAGCAAATTCTGCATTTACTTCTATAGTATGAATATTTTTATATTTAGACGCAATTTCAATAACTTGTTTGCTATCATCTTCATCTATTGTAATAACTCTCCAAACAACTAAAATACCATTAGTAGTTTCTACTACTTTATAGTACTTTTTATTTAACTCATACGTTTTAATAGTCTTTACAAAATAACCTTGTAAATAATTATAAGTCTCTACTATATCTATAAATCCTTGTTGGGTAGGTTGCCCATAGCTTATAGTATTGCTAAAAGGTGTAAATAGATTTAGTGTAGTATCTAAACTATTTTCTTCTGGTTTATATAAATACTTTATTGGTAATTTTTCAGGCAATGCACCTTCATATATTTGTAAATTATCTAAAACATCTTCATACTGTTCTAATATTTGGTATTTAAAAATGTGTTTTGGTGAACCTAAGCCTGATGGTGATTTTGACTGCCATTTATTTGAAAAAACACTTTTACATATTCTTGGTCTTAAAACAGTACTAAAGTGTTTACCCATATCGATTAGAATATATTTTCTTTTTTTCTCTTCTGATAGATTTTGATTGATAACAGAATGACCAGTAGTACCTGAGCCTGCAAAAAAATCTAAAATATAACCTTGTTGAATATTCATTGAATAAATAATTCTATCAATCAGTTTAGTTGGTTTAGGGTACTCAATTATACCACCTAATCCCATATTTTCTAATTCAATACTTCCATCACTTTTAAAACTTAGTATAGACCTTAATAGGAAAGATTCAACTTCTTTTAAGTATGTTATCGAGCTTGGTTGAGTTTTTTCATTAGTAGAATACCAAATTTTTCCTTTCATTAAGCTACCATCTGGTAAAGTAAACTCCATACCATCCTTTTCTGCTTGTTCAAATGTTGTTTTTGTCCATCTCCAACCTCTATCTGGTGCTGGTGCTGGTTTATTAGTAACAGGGTTAATAACCTCATATTTCTCTCCTTGTGAATTAGCATTTGGCCAAGACATATTTATTTTTCCCCAGATTTCATACTTAGAATCAAGCTCGCAATAAAGTGTTATTCCTCTATCATAGCCTTGCTTTTTATAAAACTTTTTTAGTTTCACTCTTGAATCTTCAATAGATAAACCTTCCCTTTTACATTTATCTACAAAATCGTATATGACCTCCAAATCATCTTTCAGCATTAGAAAGCTTAGTTCTTTTTTCTTTCTTTCATCCCAATTTTTTGTAAACAAATAAATAAATTCGTGAATATTACCAATTCCTTTATCATTTTTAGGAACACGTTTATTCCAAGTTATTGTCTCTATATGATTTTGCTTTTTAAAAGTTGACTGTAATAATGAACCAAAATTTAGAAATTCATTTTCATCGCAACTAGCAAAAAACGAACCTTCACTATTCAATAAACTATAGGATTTTTGAAGAGTTTGATTAATCAAAGAACTCCAAGAAGATGATTTAAAAGAGTCTTTATAGATAAAACCATCTTTACTCGTGTTATATGGTGGGTCAATATAAATACCAGAAATAGAATCTTTAAACTTTAAATTTATAATATCTAACGCTTGATAGTTTTCAGAATTAATTAATAAACCATTCGTTTTATCTTCTAAATCGTCTATTTCAAAAAGTATTTTATCTTTTAATGGGTTTGTGCCATCTGGTTGTTTAAAGCATTTGGTATCTAATACTAAAGTTGGGTTGGCTTTTATATCTTCAATAGTTTTTACTTCTAAAGAAAATAGGTTTTGCCACTCTTGTAGTTGAGCATTGTTTTCTAAAATTTCTTGATAATAGTTTTCATCTATATAATCTACTGTAATACAATACTCGCTTTCTACTACTTTTTTCTTTTTAGTAAATAAGTGTTTTTGAAAATCTTCTATAGTACTTAAAAACTCAATAATGCGTGTGCTTACTTTATCAAAAGCCTTTGCAATTAGTAATGTGGTGTTATCTAATTTACCTGCATATATGCTTTCTAAATCATCAAAAATGTAATTTTTAACGTATCTGTTTTTCTCGTTGGTTAAAAACTCGTTTAGGTTTTCGTGTATAAAATAATCAGCATCATTACCAATGTAAAAACTGTTTAATTTTTGGTCTAATGTATAAAGTGTTTTTATAGTTTCATCTGTAAACTGTTTTGTTTCTTCATCATATAAGCGCACACCTCTATCAAAATTGTTTTTTACTTCTTTTTCAATTTTTTGTTTCTTTTGGCGTAAAGCAGATAAACCTTTTATAGCTCCGTTTTGTACTTTGTCAAAATCTTTAGTTAAGTCTACAAATACTTGTTTAGTCTCGATTTTACCATCTTTTTTAATATTTTCATATTCCAAATATTTATCTATATCGGTTTCACTAAATACCTCTTTATAAATTATTTTATAAATATCTACTTTAGAGGTTGATGCATCAGAAAGATTAAAAACAACTTGATAAATAGTCTCTTTAGTAGCCTTGTCTTTTATTTTTTCGATTCTGGCAAAACGATAATGTTTTAGTTGACTGTCCTTGTTGTTGTTTTGGCTTGTTCCCTCATCTTCGCTGTTTTCATTTGTTTCTAAACGGTATTCTATCTTTTTTCCATTTAATTCAAACTTAATCGCATTGAAAGATGTACCTGTTTTAATGTATAAACTGCCTTTATGCTTCCAATGAAACATTGTGTCACTACCATTATAATCTGCTTCGTAAGGAACTTTGTATAAATCTCTACTCCTGTCATTATATCCAAAATCTCCGTTAGAATAATACATTTGGAAAAACCCAAGTATATGATTGTAGATTTTATCTTTTAGCTCGTCAGTAATACTTTCTGATTTTGTGAGATTGTTAAGTGTATCAATTAATTTAGTTTTTTCATTTTCATCTTCTAAATCTAATTCCAATTGACCTTTAATTCTATCGTAATTTTTCTCTGGTTCCTCTAAAAGTGATTCTTTATTTATTCCCTTTAAAAAATTATGCAAATCAAGAGCATCCGTTTTTTGGTTTGCAAGATTTACTTCTTTTAATGTTTCTACAATATTTGGTTCTAAATCGTTAGGGTTATCTCCATCGATAAAGCTTTCTATGTGGTTACGTTTAAGGTTGTATATTTTATAGATTCCGAAGTCCAAATCGTTTTCATTGAATTGGAACATTTCTTTCAAGAAGTATTTTAGGTTGTCTATTGATTTTGACATATTTCTGACCAGAGTATTTTAATTTATTAAGCCTTAAAAATATAATTCTTTTGGCAGTAATTAGGAATATATCTTACTAAATATTAAACCCAAAGAACCCATTGGGTTAATTGGGTTCTGTTGGGTTATTTATGCAACCACTCTTGCTTTTTCTTTCAAAGCTCCAAGATGCTTTACCATATTGCTTTTACACCATTCTTCTCGAGCTAATTTTGGTGGATGACCAATAGCCTTAGATAATTCCTCTATCATTATTTGCTCAACAACATCTACATATTCTTCTGTTGTAGAAATACTATCGTGTATGGTACATATAAACGCATCTGGATACTCTTCTGATATACGCTTTGCAATAACATTAATCATTAAGTAACTCTCAATACTCTGTAATAATCTTGGAAGTAGTGATTTATCCTTACTCTTAATCTGTCTAAAGACTTCATAGACGTATGGAAACATTTCTTTGAACATCTTCTTTGGCTTTGCTTCTTCTTGCCCCAAAAATCTATTATCTGTAAATAGCACTTGAAATACTGCTGTTTTTACTTCTTTACGGTTTGAGAAGGTTTCACCTAAGCATTGACTAAACTGTTGCTCTAAAAACTCGTATAGTGTACCACTCACTACAAGATTTATATACTGACTAAACTCTTTATTCATAAGGGTCTTATCAATATCTCCTAACATAATGTAAGAATCACTATCGTGTATCTTTATTTGTGATATATTCATTCTATCATCAATCTCATTAACACCTTTATACTTATTAGTATTTATATCATTAAAAGCATAATTGTGACAACTTTTGGGCTCGTTAAATGAAATTGATAAAGACTTTTCTTGATTTGGCTCATTTTTTTGCTCAATCCAGAATGAACGACTCAACAATATGGTGCTTAAATAAGGTTGACTGTTTTTAATATCAATCGAAATTAATTTTTGGCCATCATAAGTAATTGCATTCCTAACAACACTTCGCATATTCGTAAGGTTGGAATGGAATCTGTAAACATTACTATCGTGCATTAAATAGTATTCTCCACGATTTATTTTTTCGGCACTAATTTTAGCGTGGTTTAATTGTGCAATTGGTTCTTTGAATTTTTTTCTACTTCTGTCATAATCTCTTAACGCATCATTATTTTCTTTTAGCTTAAATTCTTCTTTCAAAAATTCGTTTACATAATCTATATCAATCTGCAATTTATCATCAAACCATTTTGTTAAGTAATCAAGATGAGTAACCGACGCTTTTATTCTATTGCGATGTACTTTAAGCGTATTAGAAAAAACTTGTTCTCTTATAGAAACTGATACAATTTCTGTTTTGTATTCTTCTATTAATCGATAACCTTTAGATTTATAACCTGGAAAGTATTGACCGTCTGATTCAATTATTTTTAAATCATTTAGAAGATAGTCAAGGTATTCCTTGTAGTTTGATATTTTGCTTTGAAGCATAGTAGCGTTTAAAGGCACGTAGCCTTCATACAACAAGTCTTTATTCATTAATGGCAAAGCATTAATTAAATGAATAATGTACAATAACTTATCAGTTTTGCATTTGTACTTTTTAAAGTTCGGTGGATTGTCATACATAAGTTGATCTATATCCAAATTCTCTGGAATATATAATCTCATTATGCACTCTTGTTTTGGATTAAAATACCTACTACATCGTCATACTCATAGTACATCGTTTTACCCATCTTTGTATAAGGTAAAGTACCGTTTACACGTAAATTCTGCAATGTACCTGCTGAGATATTTAATAGCTCACGTACGTCTGCTGATTTTAACCACTTTTTTTGCTCTGTTTGGCTTCCTAAAATTGTTCTAAGTTCTGTAATGATTTCCTGTTTGAGAGTCTTTAAATCATCCTTTGTAATTACTTCAAATGTCATTCTTTATTAAAATGTATTAAACGGTGTAAACACCTGATTTATATTGTGTTAATTTACGACATTTTGACTTTTGATTAAAACAAACTTATTAACACTTGTAAACAAAAAGAGTGCTTTTTTCAACAAAAAAACCCTTGAATTAACAAGGGTTTAAGTATATACTTATATGCATTGTGCATATGTGTTAATTAGCTATTCGCTTTGAATCGTCTGCAATTCTTTTATCAGCAAATTTTTGTTTTAATATTGCCATATCATCACTCACTTTTCTATCCAATATTTTAGCATAATGTTGTGTGGTTTTTAGTGATTTATGACCTAACATTTTACTTACAGATTCCATTGGCACACCATTAGAAAGTGTTACAGTAGTTGCAAAGGTGTGGCGAGCTAAATGTGTGGTTAAGTTTTTATTGATACCACACAAGTCTGCTATTTCTTTTAAATAAGCATTTGACTTTTGATTGCTTAGTACAGGAAGTAATACTCCTTTTGTTACTGCTTCTGGGTGGTTCTCGTATTTCTTTAAAATTTCTAAAGCTGTTGGTAATAGTGGAATATTACTTCGTGTATCTGTTTTGGTACGTTTTACTTTTATCCACTTGTCTCCATCAATACCAAACACTAAATTATCATTAGTAAGTTTCTTAACATCACTATATGCTAAACCTGTAAAGCAACAGAACACAAATATATCTCGCACTTGCTCTAAACGAGGTGTATGTAGTTTTTTATCTAACATTGATTGTATTTCTTCTTCAGATAGAAAATGACGTTCTACTTCTTTAATACGCACTTTATAATTACGGAATGGGTCTTTAGTAATCCAATCATTTGCTATAGCAATGCGGACTATTTTTTTGAAGTTCTTGATATATTTAATAGCACTATTATGACCGCAGTTTCTAACTGTTTTTAAATAGAACTCAAAGTCTGTGATAAATTGATGGTCTATTCTTTTAATACCTACATCGCTAACTTTGTATTGATGTAACATAAACCGTTCTAAGTGTTTTGCTACTGTTCTATAGCGTTCTAAAGTACCTGGTGAAAACTCTTTGCCAACTAATTTTTCTACTTGCTTATTGTGGTTTTTAAAGATGGTGTTAAGTGTTCTTTGTTTATCCTCAACACCTAAAAACTTGTTTTTTAGAGTCTCTGTAGTTACACGCTTATTATCTTGAATTAAATCTCTTTGACTTTGATAGACTCTTGTAGTAAGTGAGTCTAAATAGGCATTAAGTTCTCGTACATCTTCTGTACGTCCAATTGCTTTATTGGCTTCTTTGCTCCATTTTTCAATCTCGATAGTACGCTTTGCACTAACCTCTGTACGTTTACCATCTATAGTAATACGTAAATAAATAGGGCATTTGCCCTGTGCATCTACTTTACTTTTCTTCAAGTAGAATAATAATCCAAATGTTTTGTTCATTCTGGTGACCTTTAAAATTATACATTAATTTACAAAATATAGAGGTCTTTAAATAAGTTTAAACCGTTGGTTTATAAACAGTTATTAACAAATTAGGTGACCTAAATAAGGTATAAAAAAGGTCACCGATTGGGTCACCAACAGAATGGTTTTTAATACACTTTTTGATGTTTAGGGTGAACTAAAAAGTCCCATAAACATAGTGTTTACAGGACTTTCGTCGATTTTGAATAAATCTTGGCGGAGAGTAAGGGATTCGAACCCCTGGAGGTGTGACCCTCAACAGTTTTCAAGACTGCCGCATTCGACCACTCTGCCAACTCTCCAGTAGTGTCTCATTAGGTATTCCCTAAATGCGAGTGCAAATATAGAACCCTTTTTTAATTCTTTCAAATAAAACCTGATATTTTTAAAACAAATTATATAGTTATTGATTTAATTAATAGTTCTAGTGTTTAAATTCAAATGTGTATAACGTATTTTTGCAATAATAATTGACAAGGCTATGACTACTATTGATCATTTAAAATGGCGCTATGCCACAAAAAAATTTGATGCTTCAAAATTGCTTTCAGAAGAGAAAGTATCTATTGTTAAACAAGCGTTTAATCTTACTGCAACATCATTTGGGTTGCAAACAATAAGTTTACTTGTGATAACTGACAAAGTGAAACGCGACTTACTTGTTAAACATTCATATGATCAAAATCAAATAGTCGATGCATCACATTTATTAGTGATTTGTGTTCAAGATGATATTTTGGATGCTGATGTCGATGGATTATTTGATTCAGTAGCCGATTTAAGAAAAACTCCTGAAGATATTCTTGAGCCATACAGAAAAGATTTAAAGACAATGATGCAAAATATGTCTAAAACAGAGCGTCAAGAATGGTCTGTAAAACAAGCATATATAGCTCTTGGTAATTTAATGACTGTTTGTGCTATTGAACGCATTGATGCTTGTCCGATGGAAGGATTTATTTCTGAAGAGTATGATGCTTTATTGAATTTAAAAGAACGAAATTTAAGATCTGTTCTGGTGCTTCCAATTGGTTATCGCGCTGAAGACGATAAATTTGCTGCATTTAAAAAAGTCAGAAAAACAATTGATGATGCAGTGATCACTTTATAATTCTAATAATTGTTTTGAACGACATTACTAATATGTTATATTTGTTTTATTCACTGTAATATTAATACCATGAAAAAAATAGCCATAATAATCCTACTTATCGTTAGTGTAAATCTTTCAGCACAAACTAATACTCAAAATTGGTTTACTGATTATAAGAAAGCTATCAAAACTTCAGAAACACTTAAAAATCCAATATTAGTTTTTGTAACTGATAATTCTACTAATGAGAATTATACAGTGCTACAGGATGAAGTATTTAATTCAGATCAATTCAAAAAATATTCGTCTAGCTTTGTGCTTTTAAAACTAGATATATCTGCCGACGATTATAATAAGCGCTTAGCGGCTCATTATACAAAAAGTAAAATTGTACCAGCTTTAGTGCTTATTGATGAAAAAGGAAATACAATAGAAAAGGCGTTAACTGAAATAAATTCGAAGACAGTTTCAGAGTTTATGACTTTTCTAAAGACTAAGACCAAATACTAATATGCCTGGATTTGAATTATTTGGCGACTTAGAACGTAAAGAAGTCAATGATGTATTAGATAATGGAGTGCTCATGCGCTATGGTTTTGATGGCATGCGAAAAGGCCATTGGAAAGCTAAAGCTTTAGAAACAGAACTTCAAAACACATTCAAGACAAACCATGTGCAACTAGTGTCTAGTGGAACTGCTGCAGTTTCTGTTGCATTGGCTTCTGCTGGTGTTGGAGCAGGTGATGAGGTGATTATGCCTACGTTTACTTTTGTAGCGAGTTTTGAAGCGATTATGATGCTTGGAGCAATTCCTGTTCTAGTAGATATTGATGATACACTTACATTAGATCCCAAAGCCGTTGAAGGCGCTATTACTGAAAAGACAAAAGCGGTTATGATTGTTCAAATGTGCGGAAGCATGGGGAATATGAATGCTCTTCAAAACATTTGTAAAACGCATAATCTTCTTTTTGTTGAAGATGCATGTCAAGCTATAGGTGGAACTTATGAAGGAAAACCTTTAGGCAGTATTGCAGATTTAGGTTGCTTTTCATTCGATTTTGTAAAAACTATAACTTGTGGTGAAGGTGGAGCAGTTATCACAAATAATCCAGACTATTATAGAAATGCGGATCATTATAGCGATCATGGACACGATCATATTGGTAGTGACAGAGGAGCCGAAACACATCCATTTTTAGGTTATAATTTTAGAATTTCAGAATTGCATGCTGCTGTTGGATTGGCTCAGGTAAAACGATTGCCAGAATTTATAGCCATTCAGAAAAAGAATTATTCTATTCTACGTGATGCAATAAGTAACGTTCCTGGTGTTACATTTAGAAGAGTTCCCGAAGAAGGAGAAGAAAGTTATGCGTTTTTGAACTTCTTTTTGCCAGATTTAGAAACAGCTCGAAAAGTTTCGGCTACATTTAAAGATAATGGCATTGATGCGTGTTGGAATTACTTTGATAATAATTGGCATTATGTTCGCAAATGGAATCATTTAAAAGATGCTAAATCTTTGTATCCATTGTCTTCAGAAATGAAAATAGTTCTATCACAACTTCAAACAAAAGACTTTTCACAATCTGATCATTTTATTGGTCGAAACATATCATGCTTAATTAAATTATCTTGGACCGAAGATGAAGTTAAAGAAAGAGCACAATTAATGGCAAAACTTATAAATGAAGTGTTCCAATAAATTTAATTATTTATTGAGTTTTAGAGAAATTAAACTCAAAGAATAATCAGTTTATAAAGATGAAAATGGGTCCTAATATTAGCGAAATTTTTAGATGGTAAAACGCATTCAGATCGTTTTGTTTTAAGATATTCTAAGCCTTTTTTAGGTTTTATTTTATAATGTTGCGTATGTAACAGATTATGTTACAATAGGTGTAATCCTAATATATTTGTTATTTATATTATTACTTATATTTAAATGAAATTAAAGATATATATGCGATACTTAATAGTTTTATTCTTCTTACTATATCTAAACTCGGTTGTTTCTCAAAACAATCATTATAAAGATTCAGTTGTAATTTCCGAAAACAAGAAAAAGGTAATTCAACATATCAATCCTAAACCTGATAGTGCACTTTATTACATTAGAAAGAGTTTTAAAATTGCAGAAAAAAGCAACTATCAAAAGGGGCTTGCAGATACCGAATATTTATATGCCCAATACTTTAGAAGAACCCAACAAACAGATTCAGCTTTATATTATTTAGAAAGTTCTGCCAGAAGATCAGAAAAAGAAAAATATAACATAGGTGCAGCTATAGCTTACAATGGTTTGTGTCGGAATTTGTACCTCTTAACCAAATACAATGAAGCAGAAATAGCGTGTAATAAGGCTTTAATAAATATCAATTCAGATATTGAACTTTCATATATGACCAAAGCAGATACTTATACTGCCTTAGGAACTATTTATGCACGACAAGATTTTATTGAAAAAGCTCAAGTTTATTTTCTTAAGGTCGATTCAATGCATATCAATAAAGCCTTACGACCAGATGTCATTGCTGCAGCTTATCAGAATTTAGGAGGCATATATTTAAAGTTTGATGATCCTGATCTTGCAGAATTATATTACCTAAAGGCTAACAGTCAGTTTGAAAAACTGCCAGCTGCTGCTGCAGAATATTATATGAGCACCAATAATATAGAGTTAGGAAAATTGTATTTTAAGCAGAAGAAACTAAACCAAGCAGATAGCATTCTAACCAATTCACAGGCCTTCTTTTTTAAAATTAATGACTTAAGAAATGCTGCAGATATTGGAACTACACTCGCTCAAATTAAATTGGATAAAAATCAATTAGTTGAAGCAGAAACATTATTTACAAAATCTTTCGATTTTTTTGAACAATCAAACTTTAATTTAGAAGCAGCCACTAATGCGCTCGAATTAGCAAAACTTTCATTAAGAAAAAATAATTTTGAAAAGTCTTTATCGTGGTCTCAAATAGGTGTTCAATTAAATAATAGCACCAATAATAGTCTTATTAAAAAGGAATTGGCATTTGTGATGGCAGACACTTATACCTTAATGGGTGAGCATGAAAAAGCAAATAATCTAAACAAAATTGGATATAAAATAAAAGATTCATTAAGTCAGATTCAAATCGCTGAGAAGATTAAGGAGTTTGAAGGAAAATATCAAACAGCACAAAGAGATAAAGAGATTAACTCGTTAAAAGCTGAAAATGAATTAGCACTTCAACAAAAAAAGAATCAACGAGACCTACTAATAGGTGGTATTTTACTTATCGGTTTGATAGGAGTCTTTTTCTTTATTCTTTTCAGAAATAGAAAAAAAACGGCTGATAAACTTAGAGAACTTGATATTGCAAAATCTAACTTTTTTACCAATATTACGCATGAGTTTCGTACGCCTTTAACCTTAATCTCTAATCCTATTGAGGCCACTTTAGAAGATAATACCATATCAGATAAAAAACGACAACAATTTCAAACTGCTAAACGAAATTCTGAGCGTTTATTATCACTTGTTAATCAATTGTTAGACTTCTCAAAAATTGATGCTGGTCAATTAAAGTTGCACATTCAAAAATCTAATGCTATTAATTTTATTGCAGCAATAAGTGAGTCTTTTGCTTATTCTGCAGAACAAAAGGAAATTAATTATAGTTTAAATTTAAATGAACATGATCAGAACGTCTATTTTGATAGAGATGCACTAGAAAAAATTTGTGTAAACCTTTTATCTAATGCTATAAAATATACTCCTGAAAAGGGAACTGTATCATGCGATGCCTTTATTGAAAACGACATACTTCAACTTAAGGTTAAAAACTCTGGTAAAGGATTAACAGAAACAGAATTGAAACATGTTTTTCAACGTTTCTACCAAACCAACGAGCAAAATCAAGGCACTGGAGTTGGATTAGCATTAATTAAAGAATTAGTGGATCTAAACAAAGGAAAAATACAAGTAGAAAGTGCACCGAACTCATTTACCACTTTTACAGTTACATTACCTGTGGACAAGATTAGTTTTAAAAATGAACAATTTATAGAGTCAAAAGAAGATAATACTGTAATTGCTCCAGCCGCAACGCAAATAAATACAATAGAAACAGTAGAAACAGTAGAAACAGTAGAAACAGTAGAAACAGTAGAAACAGTAGAAACAGTAGAACTTGTAGATAACGAACAACCTATTTTATTATTAGTAGAAGACAATGATGATGTAAGACTGTTGTTAAGACAAACCTTTGAAGAGACCTATAATATTGTAACAGCATCAAATGGCGAAAAAGGTATTGAAGCTGCGTTTGAGACCATACCAGATATTATTATTTCTGATATTATGATGCCAGTAAAAGATGGTGTAGCGCTAACACAACAATTAAAAAATGACGAAAGAACTAGCCATATTCCTATTATCCTACTTACTGCAAAAGCTGGAGATCAAAATGAATTGCTAGGCATTGAAGTAGGCGCAGACGATTATATTACCAAGCCGTTTAATTCAAAAATTCTAATGGCTAAAGTCAAAAAACTTATCGAAAATAGGCGTTTATTACAAGAACGTTACAGCCAAGAATTAGTGTTATTGCCAAAAGACGTTAGCATTACTAATATAGACGAGCAATTTTTAGAACGATTACAAAATGTTCTAGATTCTAATTTGGTAGAACCTTCATTTAGTACCAATAGTTTTAGTGTTGCTATTGGGATGAGCAGAATGCAATTACATAGAAAATTAAAAGCACTAACTGGTCTTACAACATCAGAGTTTATTCGTTCTCAACGTTTAAAATTAGCAGCAAAACTTCTTAAAGAATCTGATACTAATATTTCTCAAATTGGTTACAGTGTTGGATTTAATGACCATACATATTTTAGCAAATGTTTTAAAGATTTTTACAATTGTACACCTTCAGAATACGCTAAAAAATAACTCCATTCCGCATTAAAAGTAGATTATTCATACGTATGTTACAATAGTTTCAGCTCTTGTTACAAAATTTACAGAACTCTTTTCTATAGTCAATTACATTTATCATGAATTTAAAGCATTGACTTGCTATAACCTATTCATGTGAAAAAGAAATCTTACATAGGAACTCTTGAAAAGGTTCATGAGAAGCAAATTCTTATAAATATTAATCATTTAGAAAAGGGACTTTATAAGTTGAAGATCGTTCATAATAATAAAGTTATTAAAAGCACAAGTTTTAATAAAGAATAAGAAATAACCCATTTAGAATATGAAAAAACTAATACTTAGTATAGCATTTAATGTGTTTATATTTAATTCATTTGCACAGGTTGGTGTTGGAACAACAGATCCTCAAGCACAATTAGATATCCGATCATCAAATCAAGCTGCTCCAACATCTACAGATGGTATACTTATTCCTAAAGTAGATGTGTTTCCAACAGGAGTTAATGTTAATCAAAACGCAATGCTTGTGTATCTAACAACAACGTTTGGAATTAATGCGCCAGGGTTTTATTACTACAACCATGGAACAGGCTGGTTGCCAATTGGCAATGGAGCAAGGGCAATTAATGATTTAATAGACGGTAAATCTGATAATGATGGCTCAGATGATGGCTCGTCTGTTTTTTTAGGAACTGGAGCTGGTTTTATTGATGATAGTTCAAATAATCATAATGTAGGAGTTGGTTATCAATCTCTTAGTTCAAATATTATAGGTAGTGAAAATACAGCAATAGGGTATCAAGCTTTATCTTTAAATACAACAGGTACTCTAAATGTGGCAACAGGGTTTAGGGCTCTGTATCTTAATAGAGAAGGAGATTATAATACAGCAACTGGTTATAGGGCTTTACGACAAAATACAGAAGGAAATGGTAATGTAGCTACTGGGTATCAATCTTTATTTAGTAATATAACAGGAAACTCTAATATTGCGACTGGAAATAACAGTTTACATGATAATACTGAAGGAAATTATAATATTGCTTTTGGTACTGGAGCTTTAGGTGATAATTTAACTGGAAGCGCAAACATAGCTATTGGTCTTTTCGCTTTAGATTTAAATACAGAAGGTGATGCTAATATTGCTATTGGAATCCGAAGTTTGCGTACTAATGATTCAGGAGATTATAATGTCGGTTATGGTTTTGAATCATTATATCGAAACATAACAGGGTCTTATAATATCGCGTTAGGTTATCGTGCAGGTTATTATGAAACAGGTTCTAATAGATTATATATAGAAAATTCAAGCGCAGATGCAAATAATGCGCTTATATATGGTGAATTTGATAATGATCTTTTAAGAGTAAACGGCACTTTAGATATCAATAGCGCATATCAATTCCCAACCGCAGATGGCGCTATAAATCAAGTCTTACAAACTGATGGAGCTGGAAATGTTACTTGGGCTAATTCAACCGTCACTCATGAAATAAATGATCTAGTTGATGGTAAATCTGATAATGATGGTTCAGATGACGGTTCTTCTCTTTTTTTAGGCATTGGAGCAGGTGTAAATGACGATAGTTCAGATAATCGAAATGTAGGAATTGGATATCAGTCTCTTAATTCAACTGATATAGGTGATAATAATGTAGCTTATGGGTTTCAATCTCTATTCAGTAATTCAACAGGGTCAAATAACATCGCTATTGGCTATCAAGCAGGATATAATGAAACAGCTTCTAATAAATTATACATTGAAAATTCTGATGCAGATAGCACTGAAGCTTTAATCTATGGAGAGTTTGATACAGATGTTTTGAGATTTAATGGTAACGTAACTATCAGTAATGTCAATGCAACTCATACGAATGCAACATTGTCTTTGAATAATTTAGAAGTTGCCGATCTTGGAGCAAATAATTTAGGTTTAGATGGAGATATTGTACCTTTTGGTGGAAGTGTTTCTGGATATGATTTAGGTAATAATACAGCAACAGAACATTGGGATGATGTGGTAGCTGATGATTTTGTGAATTTTTCTGATAGAAGGCTTAAAAATTCTATTAAAGAAATACCTTATGGTTTAGAAACGGTTTTAAGTCTTAATCCAGTAACGTATAGGTATAATAAAGATTTTTCAATTGACGATCGTTTTCGTCTAGGTTTAATAGCGCAAGAGGTAGAAGTCTTAATTCCTGAAGTTGTGTTTAACGATGACATAGACGCTAATCCAGAAACAGGAGAAAAAATAATTACTAAAAGCGACTATAAATCGATGAGTTATGTTGAGTTAGTGCCTGTGTTAATTAAAGCGATACAAGAACAACAAGATGAAATTGAAGTATTGAAACGAGAACTAAAAATATATAAAACTCTAGAAGATAGAATTAAGGGTTTAGAGCAAAAGAATTAATAATTAACATATTCCACAATCTCTAATCCATAGCCAATCATTCCAACACGTTTAGTTTGTTCAGTATTAGAAATCAAACGAAGCTTGTGAATATTCAGGTCATGTAATATCTGAGCTCCAATTCCAAAGTCTTTACTATCCATATCAATTCTTGGCGCTTTAGTAACCTTACCTTCTACCTGACTATCTTTTAAAATATGTAATCGTTTTAAAAGATTCATAGATTGCGACTGCTGATTAATAAAAATAATAGCGCCTTTTCCTGCATCATTAATAACCTTAAACATATCGTCTAATTTCTCATCAGCATTGTTGGTAAGTGTTCCTAAAATGTCATTATTTACCAAAGTCGCATTAACTCGAGTCAGTACAGGTTCATTTTTGGTCCAGCTCCCTTTTGTTAAAGATATATGTATTTGATTGTTAGTTGTTTGTTGATATGCTCTTAAACGAAAATTACCAAATCTAGTTTCGATATTGAAGTCTTCTTTTTTCTCT
Source organism: Psychroserpens ponticola (assembly GCF_023556315.2). Lineage (NCBI taxonomy): Bacteria > Pseudomonadati > Bacteroidota > Flavobacteriia > Flavobacteriales > Flavobacteriaceae > Psychroserpens > Psychroserpens ponticola. The sequence goes on from NZ_CP116221.1 coordinate 1,203,321, forward strand.
ATTAATGAGTCATGTTCCATGCGATAAGCAACTAAATCTTCTATGGATACAATTTTTAAATCAAACTTTTTAGCTACCTTCATAAGCTGAGGTAACCTTGCCATGGTTCCATCCTCATTCATGATTTCTACAATAACTCCCGCAGGTTCAAGACCAGCAAGTTTTGCGAAATCAATAGCAGCTTCAGTATGTCCAGTTCGTCGTAAAACACCACCTTCTCTAGCTACAAGTGGAAAAATATGACCAGGTCTTGCTAATTCAAAAGGCTTAATATTTGGATTAATAAGCGCTTGAACCGTTTTTGCTCTATCACTTGCAGATATTCCTGTGGTAACACCATTTCCTCTCAAATCTACAGAAACAGTAAAAGCAGTTTCCATAGGATCTGTATTGTTATTTACCATCATGTTTAACTCAAGTTCTTTGCATCTACTTTCGGTTAAAGGAGCACAAATTAGACCTCTACCATGAGTGGCCATAAAATTGATGGTTTCAGGTGTTATCTTACTTGATGCTGCAAGAAAATCACCTTCATTCTCTCTGTTTTCGTCATCAACAACTATAATGACTTTTCCGTTTTTAATGTCTTCTATGGCCTCAGAAATAGTATTGAGCTCTATTTTTGCTGAATTTTTAGTATTTGTCATTGTACTGAGCATAACGATAAATTAGAATTACAAAGATATGGCTTATTTTTTCTATGCTGAAAAGTCTTCAGTTATTTTATTTCGCCTTTTTAAATATATAACGGGATAAATGATAAATCCTAAAACAGTCATTATAAGTTGAGAGTCTGACGTTCGATTAATAAGATTATAAATCTTTTTAAAATAAATACTAGAAGCGATGTAATAAATTAAAAATAAAAGACCTGAAATTGCAGATAGCTCTAAGGTAGCGCTTTCAGCTGCTGCTAAGTTGTTGTTTTTAAATACAAAGTGTAAAACAAACAATACAATGCCAATTATGTAAAATATTAGGGCAAATTTTGAATACGATTTGTAATCGTTTAAGACTGTTTCTATTCCTTCTATTTCTAAGAGATTTGATTTGTTAGCAGATTGATGTTCTGCATCGTCATCCGTTTTATTGACTTTTAAATCTTCACTAATCTTTTTCTTTTGAAAAAAGTAAAACAGAAAATATAAAGGCAAACCACCAATTGCAAATACTAAAGCATTAGCAACATTACTTATGCCTAGATGTTTATATAAATTTGAGTTGTCTATAAAGGATTTAATAAATGCAAACAAATAGAATACTCCGACTATAATTCCGCAAACAAATATGGTTTGTCCAATAGAAGGGAAACCATTGTTTTTCAAAATTGAACCAGGAAGTATTAGTATTAATGTTATGGCATAAAGGATGAAAGCTAATTTTGAGTTTTCTTCGTATAAATATTTTAAACGTATTGATTCTTCGTAGTCATAATCAATTAGATTACCTCCAAATTTTAATTCTTGTTGCGAAATTCCTCTAGATTCTAATAATTGTAATGAAGAATTTTTGTATTCAATGCTGTAGTCATATTTTCTATAGTGCTTAACCACATCAATTAATTTTTTATTGTCGTAGCTGTTTAATGTTTCATAAGCTTCAGAATCTGCTTTTAAAATATTTGTGTTGTAAATGAGTGTTTTTCTTTTTAAACCAAAGAGTTTTTTTAGAGGCTCTAATAAACCTTCAGATTCAAATAATTGTCTGTCTTTTGTTGCTCTTCGAGTAAGATAGATGCTTAAAGGCAGCATGATAAGCGTCGATAACCAAGTTGCAAAAACAGGGTTTAATGTTCCGTCATAAGAGCTGTTTTTTGCAAAAATTCCAATGAAGTGATAGGTTAAAAACAATAATATTGCGATAACTAAAGGCAAGCCAATACCTCCTTTGCGAATTAATGCTCCTAAAGGTGCTCCAACAAAAAACAGAATTATACAGGCAATGCTTAATATATACTTTTCATGTAGTGAGATAATGTGTTCATTTAGCCATTTGGTAGATCTAAATGTCTGTTTTTTATTTGCAGATATAATTTGTATCGAACTGGAAGCAGTGTTAGCTGCAAGATTAAGTATTTGTATTTTAGTTGTGTTTTTATATAAACTAAAAATATCTCCTTTAAAGATTGAATCTTTTTTGGTCGTAATATTCTGATTTAGATTTTCAAAAGTTGAACGTGCATAAAGTGTGTTTGAAAAATCTTTTAATTTCTCTGATTTCTGTTCAAATAAACTGTCAATTGTATAGTTAAGACTGATTATGTCAAGCATATTGTAACGATTATCATAACTTTTGTCATCGATATCTACATCGTTTAAACCTTCTAGATCTACATTAATTGTGTATTCCTCAAAATAACTTTTTGCATAGGGTTTTTTGCTGCGTTGTTTAGGTTTTTTACTAAATATTTCTTCGTAATAATTACCTTCAAATAATACGAGTTGGAGAATGTTTGAATTTGGATTACTCTTTAATTCACCAGTTTTAGAAATGATTGCAGTTGAGTTTCCAGAACGACGAACTCCTTTTTTATGAATCACAACGTTTTTGAAAAACTGACCTTTATCTCCGCTTTTTTCTTGAACTTTTATGTTGTAATCACCAATGTCATTAAACTGTCCTTCCGCAATGGCCATTGCAGGTTGTACTTTTGCAATGTTCTTTCTTAAGTTGTAAAAATTGTAATTCGCCCAAGGAATGACATAATTTGAAAAAACAAACGTAGTTAAGCCAAGTAGCACTATAAAAACACTTAAACTTCGCATTGCACGTTGAAGCGAAATCCCAGTAGACTTCATAGCTGCAAACTCATAATTTTCAGAAAATTGTCCGAAAACCATAATTGAAGCTAACAAAATAGTAAGTGGTAATATTAATGGAATTAGAGTAGGAGTTACATATAATAAGAATTTTAATATAACACCAACGGCTAAGTCTTTTCCTGCTAATTCGCTAATGTATAGCCAAATAGATTGTAAAACAAAAATGAGCATGAGTATAATAAACACGCTCAAAAAAGTTTTTAAGTAGGTCGTTAGTATGTACCTATCTAGTATTTTCATTGATGGTTAATGGCCTAATCGAGTCTATTAATATAATAGTCTCCATATTTACTTTTGTCAAATGTAAACAAGGTTTTTGAAATCGGCTCATTCGTTTTAAAAGAATTAACAGTTAAGGTAGTTTTTGTGCCGTTTTTTCCAATTTCAATTAAATTGTAGATGTGTTTTGTATGTGCATCAATACCTAATAATACCTGCTTTATTTCAGAATTTGTATCAATTGGATTTAATTTTACATACTGAATTTTTCTTCCTTTTACATTCTGAACAATATCCATTTCATAAGTATAACCTTCTTTGTAGAATGACAACATTTTACTTGGCGTAATTGTAGTTTCCTCTTCTGTATTATCCGAAGAAATAGTGACTTCTTCATCTTCTGGACTTATGGTATAGAGTGTTGTGCCATCATAAATTTGAGTAAGACCAAGTATGTTTAGCACATAATTATCACCTTGTATAACAACATCTCCTCGAGTTTCTTGATTAATGCTTTCACTCGTGTTTTCAAGAACATATTTGAAATCTATAGATATGTTTTCATATGATTTAGTTTTGTCATACACGTCATTAAGTAAGGTTTCTGCATCTTGGGCAAAACCAAATGAACTTATTAAAACTATTACTACTAGTACTATTTGTTTCATCTTCAAAATTAATGTTAGTTATAAACTTCTTAATTACGATTCATTTTCTAATAATTGATCTAGAGCTACTAAATCTGGAACTAAAACTTGTCTGGCTTTACTGCCTTCAAAACCTCCAACAATGCCTGCAGCTTCAAGTTGATCGATTAACCGTCCAGCTCTGTTGTAACCCAGTTTAAGTTTTCGCTGTAATAAAGAGGCAGAACCTTGTTGTGCAATTACAATAAGTTCAGCAGCTTCTCTAAACAGTTTATCTCTGTCTGCAATATTGTTATCAATACTTGTGCCACTTTCTTCGCCTACATATTCAGGTAATAAATAAGCATCAGGATACCCTTTTTGTGCACCTATAAAATCAGTAACTTTTTCAACTTCTGGAGTGTCTACAAATGCACATTGAATACGAGTGATTTCGTTTCCAGAGGTATATAGCATATCACCACGACCAATCAATTGGTCTGCTCCAGAACCATCTAAAATGGTTCTCGAATCTATTTTAGACGTTACTCTAAAAGCGATACGAGCTGGAAAGTTTGCCTTAATAATACCTGTAATTACATTAACTGAAGGACGTTGAGTTGCTATGATAAGGTGAATTCCAATAGCACGAGCTAATTGAGCCAAACGAGCAATAGGAGTTTCTACTTCTTTACCAGCAGTCATAATCAAATCTGCAAACTCATCAACGACTAAAACAATGTAAGGTAAAAATTGATGACCATCGTTAGGGTTTAGTTTACGTGCTTTAAATTTTGCATTATATTCTTTAAGATTACGACACATGGCATTCTTAAGCATTTCGTAGCGATTGTCCATTTCGATACAAAGCGAATTTAACGTGTTAATCACTTTGGTGTTATCTGTAATAATAGCTTCTTCGCTATCTGGTAATTTCGCTAAGTAATGACGTTCAATTTTATTAAAAAGCGTAAGTTCAACTTTTTTTGGATCAACTAAAACAAACTTAACTTCTGCAGGATGTTTCTTGTATAATAATGATGTTAAAACGGCATTTAAACCTACAGATTTACCTTGTCCAGTTGCTCCTGCCATCAACATATGTGGCATTTTTGCTAAGTCGACAACAAAGGTTTCATTGCTAATGGTTTTTCCAAAAGCAATAGGAAGTTCCATTTCTGATTTTTGAAATTTTTGTGATGCAATTACTGATCGCATCGATACAATGGTTGAATTTTTATTTGGCACTTCAATACCAATAGTTCCTTTGCCAGGAATTGGAGCAATAATACGAATTCCTAAAGCCGAGAGCGATAATGCAATATCATCTTCAAGGTTTTTGATTTTAGAAATACGTACTCCTGCTTCAGGCACAATTTCATACAACGTTACTGTTGGGCCAATTGTAGCTTTAATACTTGCAATACCAATTTTGTAGTTGTTCAAGGTTTCTACAATTCGGTTTTTGTTTTCTTCAAGTTCTTCTTGATTTATAGTAATACCTTCAGTATTGTACTTTTTTAATAAATCTAAAGGCGGAAATTCAAATTTACTTAGATCCAAAGTTGGGTCAAATTGTCCGAAATCTTCAACCAATTTGTTTGATAGGTTATCAGTTTCTGAAACTTCTTCTTCAATTGTTTTAATTTCAATATTTAACTCAGGCTCTGGTTCAATCTCTAGTTCGGGTTCAGGTTTATTGATTTTTACTTTTGGAGTTTCAGTCTTCTTTTCTGGTTTCGAATGGTTTTCAATCGTAGGTTCAACTTCTGCTATGTTTAATTCAAAAGCAGATTTTATGTCTTCAGCTTCAGCAGATAAATCATTATCTAAAGGAACTATGTTGTCTTCATTTGCTGTTTTTACAGAATTAATTTCGTCTTTAAGCTCTTTATTTGCTCTCTTAAAAAGGGCTACAATAGATTCTCCAGTAACTTTAAAACGAATGGCTAAATAAATTATTAGAATAAAAACAAGTAGGAGTACAGTGCCTATTTTTCCCATATAATCTTGAAAGAAGCTATTCATTTCAAAACCTATAGTTCCACCAAGTGAATCGTATTTGTGTGCGAAAAAACCAAAGAAAACAGATAGCCAGATAGCAATCAGTGTTCCCCAAATCCAATGTTTAAGTAGTTTAGATTTATTAATATCTAGAGCAACATAAACTCCAGAAAGGAATAATAACCCTGAAAAAATAAATGACGAGACACCAAAAGCTTTATTGATAAACAAGTCGCTTACCCAAGCACCAAGTTTGTTGAGCCAGTTTTTTGTTTCGACATCTCTTGAAGAAAATTCTGTGAGTGTACTTTGGTCAGTTTGTCCAGTAAAGAAAAATGATAAGAATGCTATAAACAATAAGACGCCAAGAATTATTAATAAACTACCAAAAATCAATTTTTGTTGACTTGATAATTTAAAACTTGGTTTTTTTAGTTTAGGCGTTGCTTTAGCTTTGCTTTTAGTCTTAGTTTTTTTCTTCGCCATTAAAGGGTTCTTAGTGTAAAACAAAAATACAAATTACTAACGTTTATCCTAACTTTAAAGTATTTAAAGCGATGAGATATTAACGGAGTTGTTAACCTTAAAATATTTTCGGAATGTAAATAATCAATGCGGCAATTACAGCAGAAACTGCCGCGATTAAAACGGCTCCAGCCGCAATGTCTTTTATTCTTCCGATATGTTCATGAGTATCGGGATGTACAAAATCTGAAATGTGTTCAAAAGCAGTGTTCATACCTTCCAGGCTCATAACTAATCCAATAAAAACAATTTGTATGAGCCATTCTGTATTAGAAATGTCAAAATAAAACCCAGTTATAGTTACAGCTATTGCTATACAAACTTGGATTTTTATACTCGATTCTGTTTTTATAAGATGCACAACTCCTTTGTAAGCATGACCTACGCTTTTTAATCGGTTGACTAAAAAAGAATCTTTTTTTGACATAAAACTAAGACAATGCGTTTAGCGCAGCTTTGTAATTAGGTTCGTCTGAGATTTCTGGTACTTGTTCAGTATATATAATCTTGCCTTTTACATCAATTACAATAATGCATCTCGATAATAAGGTTTCAAGAACACTATCTGTAAATTTAAGATTATAGTTAGTTCCGAAATCACCTGTTTTGTAATCTGATAAGCTAATGACATTATCTAAGCCTTCAGCACCACAAAAACGAGCAAAAGCGAAAGGTAAATCTTTAGAAATACATAATACTTTAGTGTTGTCTAATGCGCTCGCTTCTTTATTAAAAGTTCGCATAGATTGTGCGCAAGTACCTGTGTCTACACTTGGAAAAATGTTTAATACTAGGTTTTGTCCTGCAAAATCGTTTAATGTTTTAGTTGATAAATCTACTGCTGTTAATTTAAAATCTGGAGCTTGAGAGCCTATTTCAGGAAGTGTTCCAGAGGTGTGTACGGTATTTCCTCCTAATGTTATTGTTGCCATGTTTTATGTCGTTTTATTTTTTGTATTACTAAATTAAGTATTATTTAAATTTTAAACCTTAAGCTTTCATATTATTTTGTAATAGTTTTACAGATGAATTATTAAATGTCTAAAAAGAGCCTACAATTCCAATTTGATTTCCTCCAAACTTTAAATTCCAAGACATATGTTTTTTCTTCTGAGAATAAGCATAAGTTTTTTCATTGAAAAGATATTTATCAATACTATCAACAACGATAATGCTAATTGCTGCGCTAAAAGCAATATCAGTAATCCAATGCGCATCATCAATTAATCTAGAAATAGGAGGAATAGCTCCAATAGTATATATTCCAATTTTCGTCCAAGTATTGTCAAACTGCTTTGCTATGGCATGTGCCATGGTAATAGAAAGTGCTGTATGTCCTGATGGAAATGAATGATATTTCGCCTCACTTGAAAATGGTTTAAAATCTAAATGATCTAAATCAGAACCAGGCCTAGCTCTTCCAAATACTGATTTGCTAATTGTTTGTATCAATCCGGTTGTAATTGATGATGAAATTATTAGAACACTCGTTTTTCTGACTTTTTCATTCTTTGTGATTAATCCAAAACCATATAGTCCAGCATTAGCTATAAAATAGTTTTGCGGACTACCAAAATACCATCCAAAATCTCTAACAACTTTAGGGAAATTGCTTTTTTGATTTTGAAAAAAGTCTCTTGTAGGATTGTCTGCAACCGTCAATGCCGTTGTTCCTGCTAAAAGGATTCCTAATTTTGTAAAATCTCTACTTTTCCATGTTGCAGGCTTTGATAAGGAATGGCCTACGGCTTTAAAAGTTAGTTTTGTGTCATATTTGAGTAATGTCCATGATGTTTCAGAGCTGTCTATACGCTTAGTAGGCTGTATATTTTGTGATAGAACAAAGTTTGAACAAAATGAGAAGAAAAAAAATAAAAATAACGTAGATGGTCTCAATGATTTTGAATAACAATTATCGACAAAAATAAAGCATTTTCATTTTTAGATTTCACAAAAAAATGCTAATAAAATGATTTTTTGTTATCTCAATTCAGCACCAAGCTGTTTTTCAAAGTTTGCTTGAAGCTCATTAATGATTTTCTCAATTTATTTGTGTGAAAGTATACTAATTATTAAGTATTCTGACCTTAATTAATTTTTGTAACTTGTTTGTTTACTAATCAACCCATTTATAATGAAAAATTTTATTCGCTTTTACTTTTTATTTAGTTTAATTATCGTTGTTTTTTCTTGTTCAGATGATAATGATTCTGACAATTCACCTGATCCAAATAACGAATATATAGAGTATTTAAATACTCCTAATTCTGAAGGGCAATTATTATCTGAAATTTATATGGATAATGATAATGCTACGACTTATGTATATGGAAAAACAGATGGAGATGGAGCGCCTTTGGAGATTCAAAGTTTTGCGTATAATGCTGACAATTCAAATAAAGTCGATTATGTTATTTTAGATGATAATCAAAGAGTCTCATTACTGTATTCTGAAACTAATGGCTTAAAAGATGATATTATTCATAAGTTTATTTACCCTGAAGATGGATTGGTAAACTATGTTGTTTATGAAAGAGATTGGATTACGATGTCTGATGCAGTTATTAATTTTACTACAGTAGAATATGATGGAGATAGTTTTACAGGTTATGGTCTTCTAAGAAACGCAAGTAATGTAACAGGAATTGAATGGAATGCGGTTAAAGGTTGGTTAGGTGTTTGTGTTGGTGTTGCAGGTGCCGCAATTTTGGTGGTTACAGCTCCTACAGTATTGGCAGGAGTTTTAGCAGCAGTTATCTTTGCTGGAGCAGCTTCAGCTTCTGAGCCTCCTGTTGAGGAAACTAATCCAGATGCGCCAGATACACCAGATACTACTTTAGATGAAAACCAATGTGAAGATTCAGATTTGGAAGTCATAATAGGTGTAGATCCAGGAAATCTTTTAGTTGCTATTGTTAATGGAGATACAGCAAGTTATACCTTTTACTGGTCTACAGGAGATGTAGATACTGGAATAATCACTGATTCTATTGTAGCTCCAGGAGACGGTAACTATTACCTTATGGTTATTGATGATAATGGTTGTATTGCTTTTGGATCAGCGACCATAGGTTCAGAGCCTGTAGATGCTCAACTATTAATTGCAACTTGGTATCTTGTTGGCGAAACGGAAAATGGAGTAAACACATTTGATGTTGATGATTGCAATATTACAGTTGAATTCACCGAAAATCAACTTATTGCAACCGAGTTTTATGGTGATGCTTGTGAGTTATCCGATGAAATACCTAGTAACTACGAAGTTAACGGTAACATCATTACTGAAACAGCAGATGGAGATACATCATTCATTACAATTTTAGAATTGACACCTTATAAAATGGTACTACAAGAAGTTGATGGGGCGTTTACTTATGTTGAGACCTATACTAATATTTTTGGAGGATGGTTTTTTGCTGAAAATTCTAATTGTGTTGTTTCAAATGGTGATACTTTTATGGATAATGGATCTGGTGAGCTTTTAACTTTAAATGAAGATTATACAGCGATTTTACCTGATGATTCCAATGGTAATTATTTGACAAATAGTTTTACTTTTGAAAATAATATTCTAACTATAAATTTAAGTTATCAAGATTTTTTCTCACCAGCATGTGATGGAGTTAATTTTCAAACAGCTACTAATTCTATGACTTTAACTTATGATAAGGTTACCAATACGTTTAATGGAACTTCACAAAGTAGCAGAACAGATGTTATTGGGTCAGATTGTACTAGGTATGGAGAGACTTGCACAGGCACTGTTTCGTTGACACGTTAGTAGCAATAAAATAATAAAAAAGCCTTTTCGAAATGAAAAGGCTTTTTTGTTATCTCAATTCAGCACCAAGCTGTTTCTCAAAATTAGTTTGGAGCTTATTCATGATTTTGTCAATTTGTTTATCTGTCAAGGTTTTCTTCTCATCTTGAATGGTAAAACTCACAGCGTAACTTTTCTTTCCTTTTGGTAAGTTTTTACCTTGATACACGTCAAATAAGTCAACATCTTTAAGCAGTTGCTTTTCCGTTTGCATTGCAATTTTATCGATGTCTTCAAAAGTTATTTGATCGTCTAATAGCAAAGCGAAATCACGTCTTACTTCAGGGTATTTTGGAATATCTGTAAATTTAATGTTTTGGTGTTTTGCTAGATCAACAATATTATCCCAATCAAATTCAGCATAAAGTACTTCTTGCGAAATACTAAAATGCTTTATGATCTTCTTGTTAATAATGCCAAAATCAACCAACTTCGTTTTTCCAAGTGATAAGCTAATCCCTTCACTAAATACATCGTTTTTAATTGGAGAGGTTTTAAGATTTGAAAAACCTAAACGTTCTAATGTACTATTGACAATGCCTTTTAAATAAAAGAAATCACTTTTTTGAGCTGCAGAATTCCAACGCAAAGTATTTTTGTTTCCAGTTAAGAAAACAGACAGTCGTTTGTATTCTTCGCGATTTCCATTGTAGTTATGATAGGTTTTTCCAAATTCATATAACTTCAAATTATCTCGCTTTCTATTAATATTATAGCTAACAGCCTCTAATCCAGAAAACAATAAACTTTGACGCATCACACTTAAGTCGTTACTTAACGGATTGAGCATTTCTACGTTGTGTTCTTCTTTTAATTGCTCACTTAATTCAATATACTTAGGTGTCGTTAATGAATTAGAAAGTATTTCAAAAAAGCCTTGTGAAGACAATTGGTTACCTATTACATTTTGGAGTTTGTAATCTTCAAATCTTGAAGTATTAGAAATTGAAGCGTTTAACTTTTCAGTGGTTCCAATATTGTTGTAACCATAAACACGCAATATTTCTTCTATAATATCGGCTTCACGTTGTACATCATTTCGGTATGCAGGAACTGTTAGTCCTAATCCAGTTTCAGTAACGTTATTAACTTTAATATCTAAAGATGTCAAGATGCTTTTTATCGTTTCTTTCGGAATTTCTTCACCGATTAATTTCTTTGCGTTATCAAAACTCAAACGAACTTGAAAATCTTTAATTTTATTTGGATAAAAATCTAATAAATCACTTGTAATATCTCCACCAGCGACGTCTTGAATTAATAATGCAGCACGTTTTAAAGCATATTCAGTAATATTCGGATCGATACCTCTTTCAAATCTAAAAGATGCATCTGTATTCATAGCATGGCGTTTCGCTGTTTTACGAATACTAACAGGATTGAAATATGCACTTTCTAAAAAGATATTCGTTGTGTTTTGTGTTACTCCAGAATCTGTACCACCAAAAACACCAGCAATACACATTGGTTTTTCAGCATCACAAATCATAAGATCTTCTTCGTGTAATTCGCGTTCAACATCATCAAGAGTTGTGAATTTTGTGCCTTTAGGAAGTGTTTTTACAATAACTTTATTTCCTGAAATTTTAGCGGCATCAAAAGCGTGTAAAGGTTGACCTAATTCATGTAGCACATAATTAGTAACGTCAACAATATTATTTTTTGGTGTTAAGCCAATTGCTTTTAGTCTATTTTGTAGCCATTGAGGAGATTCTGCGACTTTTAATCCAGAAATAGTGACACCACAATAACGAGGTGCTAAGGTTTTATCTTCAACGTCAATATCTATTTTAAGAGTTCTATTTTCAACATGAAAGGAACTAACAGAAGGTGTGATTAATTCGCTATTGATTTCTTTTTGCAGTAAACCAGCTTTTAAATCACGAGCGACTCCAAAATGACTCATGGCATCAGCACGATTTGGTGTTAAGCCAATTTCAAATACCTCATCATTTTCTACATTAAATAATTCAGCAGCTTGGATTCCAATTTTTGTATCAGCATCTAAAACCATAATCCCATCATGAGATGAGCCTAATCCTAACTCATCTTCGGCACAAATCATTCCGTGACTTTCTTCACCTCTGATTTTGCCTTTTTTTATGGTCCAAGCTTCTCCTTCAGCAGTATATAATGTTGTTCCAATTGTTGCTACAGGAACTTTTTGTCCTTTTGCAACGTTTGGTGCTCCACAAACAATTTGTAGAGGGTTAGTATTACCAATATTTACTGTGGTTATTTTTAAGCGATCTGCATTTGGATGCTGCTCACACGTCAGTACTTCACCAACGACAATGCCTTGTAATCCTCCTTTAACCGATTGAAAAGCATCAATGCCTTCAATCTCTAAACCTAAATCAGTAAGAAGCTCGCCAGTTTGTTCTGCTGGCCAGTCGATCTTCAAAAACTGCTGTAACCAATTGTATGAAATCTTCATTTTTGTACTTTAATCAAGCCACAAAGATAATAATACTATGTAGTTATAATAATGGATAATTGTCTTTTCTTTGTAAGAATTTTAAATTTGTCAAGACTATTAGTTCATTAATCTCCATATTATGAAATTTGTTTTAAGATTTTTTCTATTATCTCTTGTGTTTTTCTCTTGTAAAACGGAAGATAGCAATGATTTACAACTTGGTGTTTGGCGAGCAGAACTTCAACTGACTCCAGATGAAGCCTTGCCTTTTATTTTTGAAGTGACTTCAGCTCAGTCTCTCAAGATTTTTAATGCTGAAGAGGTGATTTTGGTAAATGATATTACATATTCAAATGATACAATTGTTTTTAAAACACCAGTATTTGATGGGTTTGTTGAAGCGGTTATAAATAAAGGTAGCTTAAAAGGTAATTTTATAAAAGAAGATTTGGGTCGCGTAGTTCCGTTTACTGCAGAATTTGGAAACAGTAAGCGTTTTGCTTCTGAAACAAATACAACCAATCAAAATGTAGCAGGAAACTGGGAAGTTGTTTTTAGTCCAAATATTGAAGCTGAAACGTATATGGCTAAAGGAATTTTTAAACAAGATGGTGTTAATGTTACGGGTACATTTAGGACAACAACAGGAGATTACAGATATTTAGAAGGCTTGATAGATGGTAATACTATGAGGTTGTCTACTTTTGATGGTGCTCATGCGTTTTTGTTTACTGCAGAAATTAATGGTGACACCATGGATGGTAAATTTTATTCTGGGAGCCATTGGGAAGAGCCTTTTGTTGCTAAACGAAGCGAATCTTATGAATTACCAAATGCAAATGACCTCACATTTCTAAAAGAAGGTTACGAAACTTTAGAATTTAAGTTTCCTGATGCTGATGGAAATATGGTCTCGTTGTCTGATTATCGATTTAAAAACAAAGCTGTTGTTGTTCAGGTGATGGGAACTTGGTGTCCGAATTGTTTAGATGAAAGTAAATATTATTCTGAATACTATAATACAAGAAGTAGCAAGGATGTTGAGTTTGTTGCATTAGCTTTTGAATATGCTAAAACTAAAGAAAAAGCCTTTGAAAACATTAAGCGTTTAAAGGATGATATTGGAATTAGCTATCCGATTTTATTGGCGCAATACGGAACTTCAGATAAAGATGAAGCTCAAGAAAGGCTACCTATGTTAAACCATGTCTTATCGTATCCAACGACAATTTTTATTGATAAAAAAGGTAATGTATGTAAAATTCATACTGGTTTTAATGGTCCTGCAACAGGTGATAAATACACCGATTTTAAGACTGAATTTACAAGTTTTGTAGATGCTTTAGTAAGCAATTAATAGTTATGTAAGTTTGTATGTTGGGAAATACAAAACCTTAGATTGCTAATTTATTCTTCTCAAAACAAGGTTCAAAAATCGTTATAAGCTTTAGTTTTAGATGAACGTTGCGCTTTTTTTAACTAAAAATGTTTATTTAATTCGGTGTCCTTGAGTCACAAATGATAAACCTTGCTGTCCCATCGTGGAGTTCATAATACCTTCAAATAAGGGCTCTGGACAGTTTTTTGGAATTTTCCACTCAAAAATAAAATTAGATCCTGTGCCTCCAGTAATATCCTTTTCGTTAATTATGATTTCTGTAGTTTCTAAAGGAGCTAAATAAATCGTTTGGTTAAAATATGATCTAACCGATTTGCCGTGAGTGTCAAAATAGTCTGCTTTTAATAGGTAAATAGTGTCTTTGTCGCTAGTGTTTCTTAAGCTTACCATCGCAGTAAGATTGTGTGTTTTATGTTCAGATTGACTATAGATCTGCGAGTAGATGGAAAGATAAGTTTTTCCAAATTGAAGGCTGTCTGCTTTATTAATTTTAATAGCTCGTTTGGTCCAATTTTCAGGGTTTATTGAACTGATTTCTTTATGTGGATCTTCACAGCTGAAAATTAATGAGAACGTTAAGAGCAATAGGACAAAATGAGATTTCATAATTAATTGAATAAGATTGTCTGTGTGTGCTTTTTGATTTTCCATAACTTTTAATGAGCTCATCTTTAAATTCTACGAACACTTTTTGTGTTAATTTACAGAATATTCTAACAAAAATAGTGAAAGTCGTATTATGTTCAGCGTCAATTTTGTTAAAAACAGATATTGATTTAGTTATGCTTTACTATTTTTATTTGAAATAACTTATTAAGCCTTAATATAATGTATCAAAGCTTAATAAGTTGTTTCTAAAAAAAAATAATTAGCGTATATTATCATTAATAATATGTTCCCATTTACGACCGATTTCTAAATCCCCATTTATTTGAAAATCATCAGTTTGATTATAGATTTCAATGTTGTATTTGTTGTTTTTATTGTTAATTGGGTTTAAGATTAATTCTAGTCTAACAGTATTGCCAACAGCATCTTTGCGAGTTGGTTTTTTTAAGTTTGAAACGTTACAACTTCTAATCTCATTAAGATTGATGTGTTCAAGGGTTTCACTTGTAGTGCTCTTTTTATAAAAAAACAATTGGTTCTTATTTTTATCTAATCCAATTGCAAAATTTCTAAATGCTTCGTATTCTGTTAACGAGCAGTTGTTTTTACTAGCGAATGCTTTTAATGCTTTTATGAGCTTTCGTTCTTTATTCTTTTGTTGTTGTTGCATAAGTACAACAGGTGTAGCGACTATCAACACGAGTATTGTTGACGTGATTGTTATTCCTAAATTCATTTTGAAATATTAAGTTAAAAGTATTGTTATGTAGGTATTGTGTGATTACAATGCCTAATTAATTTTTTTGTCAAATAAATGATGCTTAAAAATTAAAACAGATTACCAGAATGTATGAAAAGGAAAGATAATGTCAGTATTTAAGAAATTTAGAAAAAGATTTCTTGAGTACTGGAGGTATTTGTTGCGTTTTACTAAGGTCTGATATTTACTGATGTTTGATTTTATATCAGCATCAGAATGTTTTTTTAAATATTGAGGTGTAAATGTATTTTGATTGTGTGTCGTAATTCTTTCTGAATAATCATTTGCATGTAAGTGGCTTACCGATTTTACTGAAGAGCTTTCAGTTTTACTTTTTAAAACCTCTAAATGGATTTCAGAATTAAAACTAACATCTGTGTTAGGATATGCTACAAGAAAGCAAAATCCTAATATAAGATTTAAAATAGTTGATGTTGTGTTGTGTTTCACAAAGCGAAATTATAGTATTAGTTGGGTTTACTATGTAAAAAAAATGTTAAAACAGAAGGTTTGCTTGAAAATACTTACCCATGAATACTACCTGATTTCCCATAACTTTTAATGAGTTCGCCTTCAAATTCTACTAAGTCTTTCCAGCGTTTATCAACATCAATGTCTTTTCCGTACTTCCTAGCGAATGTGATGAATGTTGTATAATGACCAGCTTCACTTACCATTAAATCATAGTAGAATTTCGACAGTTCTGAATCTTTTATGCGTTCAGATAACAGTTTAAAGCGTTCACAACTTCTGGCTTCAATCATTGCTGAAAATAATAAACGATCAACCATGCTTTGTAACTGACTTCCGCCTTTGTTCATGAATTTATATAGTTCATTGACATAGCTATCCTTTCTTTCTCGACCTAATGTGTAGCCACGTTCTTTGATGATATTATGAACCATCTGAAAGTGCTCCAATTCTTCTTTGGCAAGTTCAAGTAATTCTGTAACTAAGTCTTCATATTGCGGATTGTGAGTAATAATGGTAATAGCGTTTGTGGCTGCTTTTTGTTCACACCAAGCATGATCTGTAAGGATTTCTTCTATGTTTTCTTCAGCTATGGTTGCCCAACGAGGATCTGTTTCTAATTTGAGATGAAGCATGCTCATTTTTCTATGTGTTTATTTCGTAAAGATAGAAAATCTATAAAGAAATAAGGATGTAATTAAATTACTGAATTTTGTTAGTTTTAACTAATATAATTCCAAATGTTCTTGTATTTACTGAGTTGTCTGTAAGTGTGTAAAATAGTTTTGTTCTCTGGAAGTTTTAATGAAGGATCGTTATTTAAAATCCGCTTGGCATAGAAACGAGAACTTTGAAGAATGTCCTTATCTTTAATAATGTTTGCAATTTTAAGGTTTAAAATACCACTTTGTTGAGTTCCCATTATATCTCCTGGTCCACGAAGTCTTAAATCAACTTCAGCAATTTCAAATCCATCACTTGTTTTAGTCATAGTTTCTAATCGTACTTTGCTGTCTTGACTTAGCTTATGTCCCGACATTAAAATACAATAACTCTGTTCTGCACCACGACCTACACGGCCTCTAAGTTGGTGTAATTGTGATAATCCAAAGCGTTCTGCGCTTTCAATAATCATAACAGATGCGTTTGGAACATTAACACCAACTTCAATAACAGTAGTTGCTACCATGATTTGTGTTTCGTTTTTAACAAAACGCTGCATTTCATATTCTTTGTCTGCAGGTTTCATTTTGCCATGAACAATGGAGATTTGATATTTAGGTAGCGGAAAATCTCTAACGATACTTTCATAGCCATCCATCAAATCTTTATAGTCTAGTTTTTCGCTTTCTTGGATTAATGGATAAACAATATATACTTGTCTTCCTTTTTCAATTTCATCACGTATAAATCGTAAGACTTTAAGACGGTTTTTGTCAAATCGATGAACCGTTTTTATAGCTTGTCTTCCAGGTGGTAATTCATCAATAATTGAGATGTCTAAATCGCCGTAAACAGACATTGCTAATGTTCTCGGAATTGGAGTTGCAGTCATCACTAAAATGTGTGGAGGAGAGGTGTTTTTTTTCCATAATTTAGAACGTTGAGCAACTCCAAATCGATGCTGTTCGTCAATAATTGCAAGTCCTAAATTTTTGAATTTCACCTTGTCTTCGAGTAGCGCATGAGTGCCAATTAAGATCTGTAATTCTCCATTTTCTAAGGATTCATGAATTTTTCTTCTTTCTGAAGTAGTGCTTGAGCCTGTTAGTATTGATATGCTGATATTCAGTTTGTTAGACAATTCGTTTAATCCATTGTAGTGTTGGACTGACAAAATTTCAGTTGGAGCCATTAGGCAAGCTTGAAAACCGTTGTCAAGTGCCATTAACATTGACATGAAAGCGACTATTGTTTTTCCTGAACCTACATCTCCTTGGAGTAGTCTATTCATTTGTGCATTACTTCCTAAATCGTGTCTAATTTCTTTGATGACACGTTTTTGAGCATTGGTTAAATCGAAAGGTAAATGATCTTTGTAAAAGGTGTTAAAATAATTTCCGACTGACTCAAAAGGAAAGCCTTTAATCTTGGATTTGTGAATTAAATTTTTAAGAATTAATTGCAATTGAATGTAGAATAATTCTTCAAATTTTAATCGAAATTCTGAACGTGCTAATAGGTCTTGATTTTTTGGAAAATGTATGTTGAAAAGCGCTTCATTTTTATATAATAATTTGAGTTCTGAAATTAGGTCTTCAGAGAGTGTTTCTTCGAAGCGTCCTTTGGTTTCCAAAAATAAATTTTGCATGATCTTCGTCATTATGCGATTTGTTATGCCTTTATTAGAAAGTTTTTCTGTTGAAGGATAAATGGCTTGCATCGATGAGCGAAGATTTTGTTCGTGCTCACTTTGTAATTCTATATCGGGATGTGGCATGCTAAATACGCCATTAAACCAGTTTACTTTTCCAAAAATCACATATGGTGTATTTAGCTTTATGGTATCTCTTAGCCATTTTTGTCCACGAAACCATACTAATTCCATGCGTCCTGTATCGTCTTCAAAGGTGCCGACGAGTCGTTTGCCTCGTTTTTGAGTCACTTCTTTGAATCCAATGACTTTGCCAATAATTTGAACTTCAGCACTGTTTCTTTGTAAACTATTGATTTTATAGTACTTCGTTCTGTCTAAATAGCGATTAGGAAAAAGATTTATCAAATCTTGAAAAGTATGAATTCCTAATTCACTTCGCAGTAAATCTGCGCGATTAGGGCCAACACCTTTAAGGTAGTCTATCGGAGTTTGAAGATTTGTACTCATTCTTTTCAAAATTATCATTTTTTTCTAATGTTTTAATGTCAATTTTATGATTTCATGAAAAATATCATTTATAATTTTTATCTTGTAAAAAAACCAATCAATTTATGAAAACTAGTAATTTTAAAAAGAGCCTAGGAGTGTTGATATTCTTAATGGGTTTATTGTTTATCGTTAATTGTAGTAGTGATGATTCATCAAATGATAGTAACCAACAATCTAAAATAATAGTTACAGGAGCGATAAATTCTTTTGGAGAAGTTGATGTTGCGAGTTATTCTGCTTCTCAAAATGTAATTATTAAAGGAGCGAGTCTTTCTTCGGATGTGTCAGTTACTGTTACTTCAAATTTTGAAATTTCTTTAGATGATGTAAATTTTACTAATCAGCTTACAATTAGTAAAAGTGAAGCTAATGGTTTAGAGAATACATTGTACCTAAGGTTTTCTCCAGTAATGAATTCTATTGGCCCTATTGCTGGTACAGTTAGTATTGAAAGTGATTCTGCGACTACTAGAACATTAAATTTAAACGGAACAGGATTGAGTATTACTCCATTGGTCACTGTGAATACAATGAGTTTTATTTTTGATGATACTCAGGTTTTGTCAAACTCAACACCATTAACGCTTTATGTTGATGGTGATAATTTGAATTCTGTAATTGATATAGCTACAACAGAAGGTTTTGAGGTTTCTTTAGATGGGACGGCTTTTTCTGATGTGTTACAGATTCCTTCAGAATCTGCAAATGGTCAAGCTACTGTTTATGTGAGATTTGCTCCTTTAGTTCTTGGTAGCGCAACTGGAATTTTAAGTGTTGTGAATTCTGAAACAGATAATATAGAGGTTTCATTAACAGGAGAAGGTGTTCCAATAACTCATAATTACACTACTTTTAGTGATGAGCCTTTAGCTTTTGGAACAGGTTTTAGTCAATCAGCTGAACAAGCATTTACGCTTCATCAAGATATGTCTAATATTGAGCAAATTAAAATGTTTTTACAAATAGACTGTCCAGCAACAGGTTGTGATGATTGGGATAGGTTTGCTAATGTATTGGTTAGAGATTCTAATTCTGGAGATTGGTACGAAATAGGACGTTATATTACACCTTATTGGGTTGGAACTGAATTGCTACCTAGAGGTTTAGAGTTTGATGTTACTGATTTTAAATCGTTGTTAACTGGTAATGTGGAATTGAGAATTTATATTGAAAATTGGACTTCTAAGGCTGATTTAATTTCAATTGATTTTGATTATATTGAAGGAACGCCAGATTACGAATACTATGCAATTGCTGAAGTAATGCAATATAACGAAAATTCATTAGAAGGGGTTCCGTATGGTGTGACTCATGACTTTGATTTAACAAGATCAGTTTCAGTTCCTTCCAATGCAGAGTCTACACATCTTAGAACTGTGATTTCAGGTTGGGGACATGCAACTCCAAATGATTCTGATGGACGACCTTGTGCGGAATGGTGTTATAGAAGTCATGATGTTAAAATTAATGGAGCAATCATGTTTCAACATAATATGGAGCCAATTGGTTGTGCTTCAAATCCTATAAATAATCAAAGCCCAGGAAATTGGTCGCCAGATCGAGCAGGTTGGTGTCCAGGAATGGCTGTTCCTGCACGAATAAATCAATTTGGATTAACTATGGCTGGTAGCTCGTTTTCTTTTGAATATGATTATGAAGACTGGGTTAGCGATTTAGCTGGTGGAGACGCGTATTATGCAACATCTACTTTTGTGGTTGTAAAAAGCAATACGCCTATTGCTAAGCCAGTTGTTATGAATTAATAAAGTGTATAAAATACGAAATAAGCACGTTTTTGCGTGCTTTTTTTGTCTGAATTATTTTGTATAAGAATTATTAGAATTTGTGTTTTGATTTGATTTAATCGTAAGATGAATATTGAAAAATAAATGAAATTATAGATGAAAGCGTTAGTTATATCGGGAGGAGGAAGTAAAGGAGCTTTTGCAGGAGGTGTTGCTCAATATCTGACTAAAGATTTGGGCCGAGAATATGATATGTTTTTTGGAACGTCTACTGGTAGTTTATTGGTGTCTCATTTGGCTGCGAATGATATAGGTAAGTTGTATACTATTTTTACAAATGTAAATCAGCGTGATATTTTTAGTGTTAGTCCTTTTGTTCACCGTCAGAAAGGTGATCGTGAATACGTGTCTATTGATTTTGTGAATTCATTATGGCAATTTATAAGAATGAAACGAACTTTTGGCGAGAGCAAGTCATTAAAACGATATATTAAGCGAAACCTTACAAGAGAAGAGTTTGATAGAGTTAGAATGACTAAAGAAGATGTGGTTGTTACTGTTTCTAATTTATCTATGAATCGAGTAGAGTATAAGTCAATCAAAGAATTTAATTACGAAGAGTTTTGTAATTGGATTTGGATTTCATGCAACTACATTCCATTTATGTCGTTAGCTAAAGTTGATGGTTATGAATATGCAGATGGAGGCTTGGGTTGTGTTATTCCAATTCGGGAAGCTATTGAGCGTGGTGCTACTGAAGTAGATGCTATTGTGTTAGAGTCTGAAAACATGAGTAAACAAAAAGTGTTAGGAAAAAATCCGTTTTCATTAATGCTAAGTTTGTTTGGACATCTTTTAGATCAAGTTGAGAAAAATGATATTGAAATTGGGAAGCTTGCAGCAAAAAACAAGGGCGTAAAGCTTAATTTGTATTATACACCTACAAGTCTAACAGAAAACTCTTTAATTTTTAGCAAACGTTTAATGGTGAAATGGTGGGCTCAAGGCTATGAGTATGCTAAAAATAAACATGAAAATTTGTTGCCTTAATAGCATTTATTACCAGATGTCTGAAACCTCTTCTTTTATAAATGATAAGGCAGCATCGCTAGGAGATCGTTTTTCCATCATCTCACTTAAAATAACTTCTCGGAGTTTGTCAGCGGAATCTACTTTGTCTGATAATGTGGCTTTTCTTATTATTTGAATAGTGGCATTTTTTGCAGTAGAAGTGATGCTCCAGCATTGGTCTGTTACATAGATTTGTTGTGCTAAATTATGGTTAAATTCTTGTTCTATGTTAGCTATAAGTAAAGACTCGTAATCTTCTTTTTTTGAAGATGTTGGCTTGGCTCTTAAAAGAAGTTTTGATGGCTTGATTCGTTCTAGGAAAAGTGATATGCGTTCATATGCTTGAAGTCGCAATGGTAGTGCGTCTTTTTGTAGGTCTTTTTGGATTAGAAAATTTCTGCGATTATTTTCGTTTTCAACATGTTCTCTAAAAAAGAAAAAAGCAATTGCTCCAGTAATTATTGCAGGTACACAGTATAATAATAAGCCTAAGATATCTAATTCCATAATTGGTTAATCGTATTTTTAATTTGAAGTTTTTGATTGGTTTAAATTACCACCCAAAAATATGCAATCTTTTAAGTCTTGCATAGAATTGAAAGGAACTTTTGTTTTATGGTACATATAAGTGCTGCTCAAATCTTTAGAAAGATTATGGTCATCTACGTTAACTTCAATGTCATCCATAGCAAATTGGCAAGGGTGTTCATGTCCAGCAGCATGTGTGATTTCTATAAGTTCTTTTTTGAAGGATTTAAAGTATTGAGCTAGACGTTCAGATTTTAAGGGTACATTGATTCCGTTTTGTAACCATTTACTTTGAGTAGCAATACCTGTTGGACATCTATTGGTATGGCAAATTTGTGCCTGTATGCAACCAAGACTCATCATAGCTTCTCGAGCGACATTAATACAATCTGCTCCCATTGCAAATGCCATTGCTGCTTTTGCTGGAAATCCAAGTTTTCCGCTACCTATAAATACGATACGTTCTGTAAGTCCTTTGTTTTGAAATACTTTATATAAATCACCAAAACCATAAACCCAAGGTAAACTTACATGATCTGCAAAACTAGGAGGAGCTGCTCCAGTGCCACCTTCACCACCATCAACAGTAATGAAATCTGGACCTTTTCCTGTTTTTTCCATGATATCTGCAAGCTCCTGCCACTGATCTAATTTTCCTATTGCAGCTTTTATTCCAACAGGTAAACCAGTATGTTCTGCGATATCTTCAATAAAATCAACAAGTTCAGGAACATTTGAAAACGCTTTGTGATTTGGAGGAGATAAAACATCTTTACCAACTTCAACGCCTCTAATCTCTGAAATTTCTTGAGTGATTTTTGCACCAGGAAGAACGCCTCCTTTTCCCGGTTTAGCACCTTGTGAAAGTTTGACTTCTATGGCGCGAATAAATGGATTGTCTTCAACGAGTTTCACCATTTTTTCCATTGAAAACCCACCATCATCAGCACGAACACCAAAGTAACCTGTTCCGAAGTGAAAAACAACATCACCTCCATTTTTATGATATGGCGATAAGCCACCTTCACCAGTATTATGATATGCATGAGCGATTTTAACGCCTTTATTCAATGATTCAATGGCTTTGGCAGATAATGATCCAAAACTCATTGCTGAGACATTAATTATAGAAGCTGGACGATATAATTTTCGCCTTTTATTAAATGCTCCCATAACTTTAGCGCATGGAATAAATGATTTATCAATACTAGTAGGATGATTTTCATCAACCTTGAATGGCATCATAGCATTGTTTATAAAAATGTGTTGGTGCGCATAAATATCGCGATCAGTACCAAAACCTTCATAATTATTTTCTTGTTTTGCTGAAGCATAAATCCAACTGCGCTCTATTCTATTAAAAGGTAATTCTTCTCGATTGTTAGCTACAAAATATTGACGCATTTCAGGACCTATACTTTCAAGTAAATATCTAATGTGACCAATTATTGGAAAATTATGACTAATAGTATGCTTTCTTTGAACAAAAATATCTCGCAAAGCGATTACAGCTAATACAATTATAATCCATAGCCACCAGGAAATATTGGATAAAAAATCTAGTATTGATTCCATGTTAGTGTTGATTTAAATAATCTAATGTCATTTGAGTTAATGCTTTAACGCCAAGTAATAATCCACTTTCATCAACATAGAAACTTGGTGTGTGATGCGGATGTGATTCAGTATTACCCTTTGTCATGACGCCAAGATAAAAATAAAAACCTGGTATTTCTTCTTGAAAATAGGAAAAATCTTCACCTATAGTTTCTGCTTTAATCTGAATTACTTTATCATGACCAGCTGCTTTTTTTAAACTTGGTAACATTCCACTTACTAAGTCGTGATTGTTGTATACAATTGCTGTTTGGTTCCTGAAAGAAATAGTAGCTTCTCCACCATATGCTTTAGCAATGGTTTCAGTCATTTCAGTCATGCGTTTAATGATTAAAGCTTTCATATCTGGATCTAAAGTTCTTACTGTTCCTACTAATTCTGCAGTTTCAGGAATGATATTAAAACGAACACCACTTGATATTTTTCCAACAGTAATGACTGCAGCTTCATTTATGAGTTTTGATTCACGACTTATAATGCTTTGTAAACCATCAATAATTTTTGCCGAAATCAATATAGGATCAACACCTAACCAAGGAGCTGCTCCATGAGCTTGTTTTCCTTTTACATTGATTACAAAACGTTCTACAGCTGCCATTGCACCTCCAGGTTTGTAATGAATTTGTCCGACTTCAACCATTGACCTTAAATGCAATCCGAAAATGACGTCTACTGCAGGGTTTTTTAGAACACCTTCTTTAATCATTAATTTTGCACCACCTTCTTCACCAGGAGGAGGACCTTCCTCTGCTGGTTGAAAAATAAATTTTACTGTGCCTTTAATTTTATCTTTATTCTTTGAAAGAATTTCAGCAACAGACATTAAAATTGCTGTATGACCATCATGACCACATGCATGAGATACACCAGTTTTATTTCCTAAGAAATCAGTAATTATAGTCGATTTGAAAGGTAAATCATTATCTTCTGTAACAGGTAAAGCATCAATATCTGCTCTTAATGCGACTACTTTTCCAGGTTGATTGCCTTTTAAAACACCAACAATTCCAGTGACTGCGACACCTGTTTGAACTTCTAATCCTAAAGACCTAAGATGTGTTGCAATCTTTTCAGCTGTTTTAAACTCTTGATTTGATAACTCTGGGTTTTCATGAAAATCACGTCGCCATTCTATAAGCTTAGGTTCGATTTCTATATATTGAGATTCTAAATCATTTTGGGCAAATGTGCTCGTAATTCCTAATAAAATAAATAGTAATAGAACTTTCATAGTCATACTTTTTTGTTTAAAACTTAAATATATATTAAAAAATAGCAGCTGCAATGATTGTTTATAATTATTGATAAAAGCACTACACAAAACCTAAAGCAAATAGTTATTTTTATCATTCTAAAAATGATAATGTATTGGAAAAATATTTAAGTCAGCTAAATGAAGCACAATTAGCACCAACTATACAAAAGGATGGTCCTATGATTGTAATCGCTGGAGCTGGTTCTGGAAAAACACGAGTACTGACTTATAGGATTGCGTATTTAATGAGTCAAGGAGTAGATTCATTTAATATTCTGGCTTTAACGTTTACCAATAAAGCTGCAAAAGAAATGAAAGGCAGAATTGCAGATATCGTTGGTGATGGTGAAGCCAAAAACCTTTGGATGGGAACATTTCACTCAGTATTTGCTAAAATTTTGAGGTTTGAAGGTCATCATCTAGGATTTCCAAGTAATTTTACTATTTACGATACACAAGATTCTCAAAAGTTATTAGGCTCAATCATTAAAGAAATGGGCTTAGATAAAGATATTTATAAAACCAAGCAGGTTTACAATAGGATTTCTTCTTATAAAAACAACCTTGTTACTGTAAAGGCATATTTAAAGAATTCTGAACTCAAGGAAGCAGATATTGCAGCAAGACGACCTCGAATGGGAGAAATCTATCAAAATTATGTGGATCGCTGTTTTAAAGCAGGAGCTATGGATTTTGATGATTTACTGCTAAGAACAAACGAGTTATTAACGCGTTTTCCAAATGTTTTAGCACAATACCAGAATAAGTTTAGATATATTTTAGTAGATGAGTATCAAGATACAAACCATTCGCAATATTTAATTGTGAGAGCCTTGTCTGATCGTTTTCAAAATATATGTGTAGTAGGTGATGATGCACAAAGTATTTATGCCTTCCGTGGCGCTAACATTAATAATATTTTAAATTTTCAAAAGGATTACGATGATGTAAATGTATATAGACTTGAGCAAAACTATCGTTCAACCAAAAATATTGTAGGTGCTGCAAACTCTGTTATAGAACACAATAAAACGAAATTAGATAAAATTGTTTGGACAGCTAACACCGAAGGTGAAAAAGTAAAAGTGAATCGTTTAATGACTGATGGAGACGAAGGTCGTTTTGTAGCGAGTTCTATTTTTGAGAATAAAATGCAACATCAATTGCCTAATAGTGATTTTGCGGTGTTATATAGAACGAATTCGCAATCTCGTGCTATTGAAGATGCACTTCGGAAGCGAGATGTTCCTTACCGTATTTATGGTGGACTTTCATTTTATCAAAGAAAAGAGATTAAAGATGTTACAGCTTATCTACGTTTAATATTAAATCCAGCAGATGAAGAAGCTTTAAAGCGTGTGATTAATTATCCTGCTCGTGGTATAGGACAAACCACTGTAGATCGATTAGTAGTTGCTGCTAATGGTTTCGGAAGGACTATTTTTGAAGTGCTACAGAATATTGATAAAATAGACATCAATATTAATAATGGTACAAAAAACAAACTCAAAGATTTTGTAACGCTTATTGATAGTTTTCAGGTTATGAATCAAACAGCAAATGCTTTTGAGTTAACTGAACATGTTACTAAATCTACAGGCTTAATTAGAGAAGTAAATAAAGAAGGAACACCAGAAGGTCAAGTGCGTTTAGACAATGTTGAAGAATTATTAAATGCGATCAAAGATTTTGTGGAAGGGCAAATTGAACTTGCAGATGCAGGCGATTCTTTAGCAGAGTTTTTAGAAGATGTTGCTTTGGCTACCGATTTAGATGCGGATAAAGGAAATCCCGATCATGTTGCTTTAATGACCATTCACATGGCTAAAGGATTGGAGTTTTCGTATGTGTATATTGTTGGTATGGAAGAAGATTTGTTTCCAAGTGCCATGAGTATGAATACTAGAAGTGAGTTAGAGGAGGAGCGACGTTTGTTCTATGTCGCGTTGACTAGAGCTGAAAAACAGGCTTATTTAACGTATACATTATCTCGTTATCGTTGGGGAAAATTGATTGATGCAGAACCTAGTCGATTTATTGAAGAAATAGATGATCAATTTGTAGAAGTATTAACACCTATTAATGAGCCACGACAAAATCCGATGCTATCTGCTGATATTTTTGGAGATATTGAACCTAGTCAGATTCGGTTTAAAAAACCTATAAAACGAAAAAAAGAAGCTAAACCTGCAAAATTTGTTGCACCAAAAAACCTGAAACCAGTTTCTAAATCTTCTAATACTAATGATAATACAAATTTATTTGATGATAAATTAGCAGTTGGGAATTTTGTAGAACATGCACGTTTTGGAAAAGGGGAAGTTTTAAAAATAGAAGGTAAAGGACCAGATGTGAAAGCCGAAATAAATTTTGAAGTTGGAGGTGTGAAGAAGTTATTACTTCGCTTTGCTAAATTAGATGTATTAGGTTAATTACTTAATCATACAAACTGAATTGACATTTCCTTCGCCATCATATTCTTTCACAGAATTGTCTGGATCAAGAATCCAATTTCCATCTATTATAAATTTATAATGATGTTTGCCAGCAGCTAAAGGCAATCGGTATTTCCAATATCCATTTTTAGTCTTAGTCATTTCTAGATTGTTTTCATTCCAATCATTAAATGATCCTGAAAGGATAACGCTTTTAGCATCTTGATAGCCTTTTAGTAGAAATGTTTCGTATTTTCCAACGTTAATTCTAGAGTTGAATTCATAAAATTCATTTCTAACCTTATCAGGATTTGAAGGGTCTTCCATCCAAATTCCATCTACAATAAATCGGTATTCATAATTGCCAGGTTTCATCTGAACTTTTAATTCCCAGCCTTTTTCAATTTTATACATTTTAAATAAATGCTCATCCCATTTATTGAAAGAACCAGCGACAATTACGTGTTCTGCATCTTTATAACCTCTTAATCTAAAGCGTACATTTCCATTTTTGCTTGGATAGGCTTTGGCATACATTTTTAGGTTGTAAACATGCAAGTGTGCACCATTTTTATCGATAGCGTCAACTGTGTTTGGAGCATTTTTATTGGGTTCTGCCCAATACTCATTATTAACTATAAATTTAAATTGCCATGTAAATTCTCCTTCAAACTTGTTAAGCGGTTTTCTTAATTGATAAGTGTTTTTATCAATTTTGGTCATTTGCCAATCGTACTTTGACCAATTATTGAATTCCCCAGAAACTACGACATTTTCAACAGTTAAGTCATCGAAACTAATTCTGTTTCCAGCTTGATCGTGTGATAAGGTTTCATAATCTGATCTAAGAAAAGTAAATACAACTTCATCATCTTCAATAGTGTATCCTTTTTGGTTTTGAGCAAATACAGAAGACATCGCGATAACGAAGAAGAGAATAAATGTATATAAAGACTTTAATTTCATTGCTTGTATAGAGGATTCTTTACAAAGTAAAGCTTTTCTTTTTTATAATTGATAATTGTACGCTGTTGCCTAAAAAACTCATAACCTAAAACGCCATCCAACTTTGTTCCAAATGCATTATTCATTTGATTGAGGTTGGTTAAGATGGTATGCATTGGTCCATAATAAATCGTTTTCGTTAGTTTAACACGATACAATTTTCCTGCCAAAACTTCAATTTTTTGTCCGCTAGCTCCAATTAATTGCAGGCGTCGTTTTGGAAAAAACTGTTTTAAAGCGACTTTATCAATTTTTTTGTTGAGTTGGTTGTATTCGGCAGCTGTATCTAATCCAAATTTTAATATTTTGCCATTTACATTTGCTTTAATAACAATCGTGTGATTTTTTAGTTTAAAATCGACACTGTCAATTATTTTTTCTAAGTAAACTGAATCGTCAAGTTTATCACCTTCGTTATTTATTTTAGAGAGCGTTATTTGGTTAAGGTGCATGTCGATAAAGATTTCAAAATCTTTCAATATATCATAACCAATAATACCTAAGAGATGCATTTTTTTACTGGATTCAATATGAGATAAATCAATCACATCAGACAGTTTATTTTGAATTATTAAATCTTTAATGATGAATTCTTTTAATCGTTTTTCTAACGGATTGTCTATGAAATCAAAAATGCCAGTGGTTTGTTTAGGTGTGTTTAAATTTGAATGGTAACCTTTAAAGTGATTCTTATTAAGGATTAATGATTCTGAACCAGTATCAATAATAAAGTTTCCTTTCTGATCTAGAAGTTGAGCTTCAATCACAATAAGGTGATCTACAAGTTGAAAAGGAATTCGGGTTGTATTACTTGTTAAAAATTCGGCTTGAGGAAACGACAGTACATTGTATGATTCTTTACTAAAACCGACAAAAGGAAGTAAACAAAATAATAATATGTAGAAAGTCTTCCGCATAATATATAGACGGAATAATCAATGAATTGTTACAGTGTTTTATTCTAAATGAGTTTCAGTAAACAATTTCAATTTAGTCCATGTATCTAATAAATTTAATCCAACCCAACCATGTCCTTCATTTTCGTAAAATGTAAATTCATGTGGAATGTCTAATATTTCTAATTGAGCATTCATGTCATTACCTTGAGATGATGGCACTAATGGATCTTGCCCTCCATAAAAGAGTATCGTAGGAGGTGCTGAAGCGGTTACTTGATAAAGTGGGCTAGAGTTTTCTAGATATTCGTTAGTAAGATCATCACCAAAAATTTCAAAAACCGGATCATAAATTGGGTTCTCTGTATATTCCGGATCAGCCAAATTGGTTGGTCCAACAATACTACAAACCATTTTTACATCATTATCTGTGTCTAAGGAATAGCTCCAAAGCAATGCTAAATGTCCTCCAGCGCTTACACCTATTATGCCAAAATCATTAGAAATGGTATAAGTATTCTGATTGGCTTTCAAAAAATTAATTACTGAAGTAATATCGTTGGTTTGCATTGGTAACGGTAAATTGTCTTGATCTGCAAGCCTGTAATTCATATTTACAATGGCGACATCTGGAAGTTCTTGAAGCGAAATATCCTTATATGGATTCATATCTGTTTTGTCTCCAGAAACCCAGCTTCCACCATGGATTAAAATCATAACTTTAGTGTTTGAAGTCCTGCCAGAAGGCAAATAAATATCAAAAACTTGATTGCTATCAGTTCCATAAGACACATTTAGTTCTTGTCTAAAATCTAAAGTTTGATCTTGAGGATCATTGTCTGTTGACGATTCATCATCTGTGCAAGCAACAAAACCAATTGTAAGAAAAAGAAAAAGAAATGTCTGTTTAATTGTTTTCATAGGTTTATTATTTTCAAAGGCTAGATGCAGTTTGTTATAAATGTTTTCGTTTACGATAATATATTTAATATGCTCGTGTCATATTGAAATAATTAATTACTTTGTACAGTATAAAGCAATATACATTTTTATGGCTGAATTAATTCGAATATACGAGGAGAATCCTAATCCTAAAGCGATTAGAAAGGTTGTTGATGTGTTAAAACGTGGTGGATTAATTATTTATCCTACAGATACGGTTTACGGTTTGGGTTGTGACATTACTAATATAAAGGCTTTAGAAAAAATTGCAAGAATTAAAGGCGTGAAATTGGAGAAGTCTAATTTTTCATTTATCTGTCACGATTTAAGCAATTTAAGTGATTACGTAAAACAGATAGATACTACGACGTTTAAAATATTAAAACGAGCACTTCCAGGTGCTTATACATTTATACTACCTGGTTCTAAAAGCTTGCCACATCCTTTTAAAAAGAGAAAAACTGTTGGGATTCGTGTGCCAGATAATAAAATTGCGTTAGATATAGTTCAACAACTCGGTCATCCAATTGTCTCTACGTCTATTCATGACGAAGATGAAATTATAGAATATACGACAGATCCTGAGTTAATATTAGAAAAATGGGACAGCCTTGTAGACATAGTTATTAATGGAGGTTATGGTGATAATGAAGCATCTACTGTTATTGATTTATCTGAAGATGAACCTGTGATTTTAAGAGAAGGAAAAGGAAGTTTAGAGATTTTTTAAAGCATAAAAAAAGCCCAATCTTTCGATTGAGCTTCTTCATCTATTATGGTACTACTGAATTAGTTGCCAGCAGATAAATTTTTCATTTCTTCTTCAACCATTTCGTAGAATTGGTCAATTTTTGGTAATACAACAATTCGTGTACGTCTGTTTTTTGCTCTATTTTCAGCAGTATCATTATCTACTAAAGGCACGTAATGGCTACGACCAGCAGCAATTAATTGTTGTGGATTTACTTTAAGTTCTTCGAGAACTCTAACTACAGATGTTGCACGCTTCACGCTTAAATCCCAGTTGTCAATCAACACACCTTTAGAATACGATTTGCTATCTGTGTGTGATTCAACCATAGCTTCAAAGTTTGGTTTACTGTTGATTACAGCAGCAACTTTTGCTAAAACATCTTTAGCTTTATCGGTTACATTATAACTACCACTCTTAAATAATAATTTATCAGCAATAGAAATAAATACAACACCTTTTTCTACGTTAACTTCAATATCTGGATCGTCAATACCAACCGCTTTTTTCAAGCTAGACACAATTGCTAAGGTTACACTATCCTTTTTTGTTAATGCATCTTGAAGTCTTGATATTTTTAAATCTTTTTCCTTCATGCTTTCTAGCGATTTCTCTAGGTTTTCAGCACCTTTTTGAGTCAATGTTGTTAAGTTTCCTTTGGTGTCAATTAAATCTTGATTTGATTTTCGCAAATCTGCTAATTGATCTTTCATAGTTTCAACACGAGCTTCAGCAGCAGCTCTATCAGATAAACAACTGTTTAATTTTACAGTTGCAGAATTTAATAAGTCTTGAGTTTCTTTTTGTCTTTTTTCAAGCGCCAAATGTTCTTTCTTAGATACACATGATGTTAAAATAAACATTGCTGCAACACTAAATAGCATTAATTTTCTCATAATAAAGTTTAATAATTAGTTGTTATTAACATACCAAAATTAGAGAAAAGAAAACACCTTAGACTCTACTTTAACTAAACTTTTAACAGTTTTATGAACAATTAATAGGTATGACGTTTTCTTATGAAGTACGACCAA
Organism: Psychroserpens ponticola; assembly: GCF_023556315.2. Taxonomy (NCBI): domain Bacteria; kingdom Pseudomonadati; phylum Bacteroidota; class Flavobacteriia; order Flavobacteriales; family Flavobacteriaceae; genus Psychroserpens; species Psychroserpens ponticola. The sequence goes on from NZ_CP116221.1 coordinate 1,235,140, forward strand.
ACAATTGATTTGGTTGCGTAGTAGTGTTTTTTCTTTGGAAGTTGTTTGCGTTGTTTTAATAGGCGACTTAGGTTCGCATAAAAATTAAAATGCGCTTTAATAATCGCTAGAATGTGTCCGAATTTTAAACCAAATAGAAATTTTAAACTAGCAATGCCATCTAAAACTAATCTTATAAAAATAATTCCGAAGAGGAAACCATCTGCATTTTTAGTAATAGTAAACAAGCTATTTCTAAAGTTGAGGTATGTTTTTTTCGGATGTAAAGCATTAAGTGTTGCGCCTCCAACGTGATAAACTGTAGATGCACCAACATATTTTGTAATGTGGCCTGTATTGAACGCTCTCCAACACAAATCGATTTCTTCAAAATGTGCAAAATAAGATTCATCAAATCCATTTAAGGATTCAAATGTTGATTTTCGTATAAATAAGCAAGCTCCTGAGGCCCAAAAAATTGTTTTGATATCGTCGTATTGACCTTTGTCTTCTTCTATGGTGTCAAAAATTCGTCCTCTACAAAATGGATAGGCATACTTGTCAATAAAACCACCAGCAGCTCCAGCATATTCAAAGTGAGATGTTTTTTTGAAGTCTAAAATTTTAGGTTGAATAATCGCCGTTTTTGAATGTGATTGAAATTCTTCAATAATAGGAGAGAGCCAATTTTTCGTCACCTCTATATCACTATTCAGCAAACAAAACACATCTGCTTCAATATGTTTTAAAGCATCGTTATAGCCTTTGGCATAACCTCCATTGGTGCGATTTTGAATGATACGAACTTGTGGAAACTGTTGTTTTAAGAATGCTATAGAATCATCTGTCGATGCATTATCTGCCACATAAATATCTGCTTCTTGCGAATGTATAATTACCGTAGGCACAAACTGCTCAAGCAATTGCTTTCCATTCCAATTTAATATGACAACAGCTAGTTTCAGTATAATTGTTTATTTATTAAGTTGTAAAGTCGTTTAGTTTGTTCATTAGATTTATAGTTTCTCTAATTACTATAAGATGGAATATCTTTTAAAAACTCATAACGCTCGCTCTCAAAATCCATCACACAATAATAATGATTAATTCCGTTAGTAACCATCAAATAACTGGCTTTTAAAGTTAAATTGTATCTCGCAATCTGGTCAAATGTAGTTTGATCTATTTTGATTTTATGCGATTTGCATTCTACGATAAGATGAATGCTTCCGTCAGGATTAAACACCACAATATCATAGCGTTTTGTTAAACCATTAACTTTGAGTTCTTTTTCAACATTTATTAATGATTTTGGATAGTTTTTATGCTGAATTAAATACTGAACGCAGTGTTGACGAACCCATTCTTCTGGTTGTAAAATGATGAATTTTTTACGAATCTCATCGAAAATAGAAACTTTATTTTCGTTACTTTTGAAACGGAATTCAAACTTTGGAAAGTTGAGTTCGTGCATATAAATAAGTTCAGTTTTTTTCAAAGTTAACTTACAATACACAAATACCAAAAGCCAAACGCTTTTTTTGGAATTTGAATCTATAAATTTGGAATTTTTCACACATTGGAAGACGTAAAGCAAATTGTTGCAGACATAAAAAAAGGTCAGATTAAACCCATTTATTTTTTAATGGGAGAGGAGCCTTATTATATTGATGCCATTTCAGATTATATTGAAAATAATGTCCTTGCGGAAGAAGAAAAAGGCTTTAACCAAATGGTGTTGTATGGTCGTGATGTTGCTGTAGATGAGATTGTGAGTAATGCGAAACGTTATCCAATGATGGCAGAGCGTCAAGTCGTTATTGTAAAGGAAGCTCAAGATTTATCGCGTACGATTGAAAAATTGGCTAGCTATGTCGAGCATCCACAACCAACTACAGTTTTAGTGATAAATTATAAATATAAAACGCTCGACAAGCGTAAAACCTTATACAAAACTTTAAAAAAGGCAGGTGTCATTTTTGAAAGTAAGAAGCTGTATGAAAATAAGGTTGCAGATTGGATTCGTCGTGTGCTTTCCGGACAAAATTATACGATTTCACCTAAGGCCTCACAAATGTTAGTTGAGTTTTTAGGGAATGATTTAAGTAAAATTAATAACGAGTTAGGAAAACTTAAGATTGTACTTCCAGAAGGTACACAAATAACAGCTGAACATATTGAAGAGAATATTGGTATCAGTAAAGATTATAATAATTTTGAATTGCGTAAAGCTATTGGAGAACGTAACAGTTTGAAGGCATTTAAAATTGTGAATTATTTTGCTAATAACCCAAAAGATAATCCTATGGTTGTTACAGTTTCGTTGCTGTTTGGTTTCTTTTCGCAGTTATTACAGTTTCATGGCTTGAATGATAAAAATCCAAGAAACGTAGCGTCTGCATTAAAAATCAATCCGTATTTTGTTAATGAATACGTGTCTGCAGCTCGAAATTTTCCAATGCGAAAAGTGAGTGGTATTGTGTCAATACTTCGTGAGTTTGATGTTAAAAGCAAAGGTGTTAATTCTAACGCAGTTCCTCAAGGTGATTTGTTAAAGGAGCTTTTGGTTAAGATCTTATCTTAAATAAATTAAGCTTTAGTTTCACACCATACAGCTAATTCGTTTCCAGAAGGATCTAAAAACTGAAAACGTTTTCCGCCAGGAAATGAAAAGATATCGACAGAAATTTCACCACCAAGAGTTATGATTTTTTGTTTGATTTCTTCTAAATTCTCATAATGCAAAACAATTAAAGCTCCATTTGTGATCCTGTCATCAGTTTTTTCAAAACCTCCAGAAATACCACTGTCTGCAAATGAAGTATAGGTTGGACCATAATCTGTAAAGGTCCAATTAAAAGCAGAAGTATAAAATGCTTTTATTTGTTCTAAGTCGTTAGTTTTAAACTCGATGTAGTTAATGTGGATGTTTTTTGTCATGATTACTTTGAGGTTTTATGATCAGCTAGTTTGTTATTTAAATAGGCTTCAATGATTTGATCTCCTTTTGTATTTAAATGGTCAGCATCTTTAAAGCAAGAGGCATCAATTTGATGATTTAAAAGAACATTCAAATCAAAATTGGTCACATCAAATGTTTGTAATAACTCAGAATGCTTTTTTTTCACTTTCTCTGGAACATGTTTGTAATAATACCTGGTTACAGGTGTGTTGATCAGAATTATGGTACAATTATTTTTTTTGAGTTCTGCAATAAGCAATGTTATGTACTTAAGCTGAATTTCATCTGATGCCTTGTAATCTTGGCTATAATGTTTTTCTAAGGTTTTATTGAATAGTAATGTGTCTTTGCCAATAGACGCTGTATTTATTCGTAATTCTTTATTGCTTAATTTGTTAAGATTCAATAATTTTTTTTTCGAAACAATATCTGATGCTTCTTTTTTACGTATCCAATCATAGTTGTAAGATGTTCCTAAAAGATTATAGCCGTTAAGTTCGTCATTAATCAATGGAATCCAACCTTCTTTTATTGAGGTTCTATTAAATCGGTTTTCATAAGATTTCGACAAATTATGGAATCCAAAAGAAATGATGACTGTTTTATTTTTGATTTGTTCTTCAAAGGTTTTAGCAAAATTATAATGCAATATATAAGGTGCACCAGATAGCGAATAATTAAATGCGTTATTTAAATTTAGACTAACCGTGTGGCTATCTCCTAAAATAATGACATCGCTGCTTTTGATGGTGTCTTTTAAGTTTTGCTTCAGAAGTACAAAACTTAGTAGAAAAGCAAAGCCTCCAAAGCAGATAAAAATTAGTGTTTTAATTAAAAATCTTTTCATAAACTAGAACTGAAAATATATAAATTCTTGTTCTCTATTGCCAAACCAAAATATAGCAAATATAATAATGTAATAAAACGCATACCTCAAAGGCCATTTCCATTTTTGCCCTAAATGAGCAATAGCATACTGTTCTGTTCTACCAATCCATTCAGTGATACAAAATAGAACTATGATAAGCATTATATTGGTTGGTCTAATTTCAGGTATTGAAAAAAGCGATTTTGAAGCTATTGATGAGATGTAATTTATTGCGTGACTCATGCTTTCAGCCCTAAAAAATATCCAAGCAAAAACGGTCATTCCAAATGTTAATGCCATGGAACAAATCTCTTTAAACGAAGGTAAGAGCTTTCCATTTGCAACAATATCGATATGTTTTCTATTGTTTTTTGTGAGTAATAGCGGAAGAAAATAAAGGGCATTTAAAGTTCCCCAAACAATAAATGTCCAATTGGCTCCATGCCAAAAACCACTAACGATAAAAATGATAAATACATTTCTAATCCGATTCCAAGTATTGCCTTTGCTACCACCTAATGGAATGTATAAATAATCTCTAAACCAAGTAGAAAGCGACATGTGCCAACGTCGCCAAAATTCAGCAATATCCCTTGAAAAGTAAGGTGTGGCAAAATTTTGTTTTAAGTCAAAACCAAACAAACGCGATGTTCCAATGGCTATATCTGAGTATCCTGAAAAATCACCATAAATTTGAAACGTAAAAAACAAAGCTCCTAAAACTAAGGTGCTTCCAGAATATTCCGAAGAATTATTGAAAATAATATTTGCAAAATGCGCACAATTATCTGCAATGACAATCTTTTTAAATAAACCCCAAAGTATTTGTTTTAATCCATCAACAGCTTTTGAATACTCAAAATGGCGTTTCACGAAAAACTGAGGTAATAAATGGGTTGCGCGCTCAATTGGTCCAGCAACTAACTGAGGAAAGAAACTCACAAATGCTGTAAATGCAATAAGATCTTCGGTTGGTTGCAGTTTCCGTTTATAAACATCAATGGTGTAACTCAAAGTTTGAAACGTATAAAAGCTAATTCCAACAGGTAAAATGATGTTTAATGAATTGGCATGTAGTTCAGTTCCAAAAAATGAAAAGGCGGTGATAAAGTTGTCGAGAAAGAAATTATAATATTTAAAAAAGCCTAAAAACCCTAAATTCACGATGATGCTTGTCCATAGTAACATTTTTCTTTTGGTAAGATTGGCTTCATTTTTTAATGCCCTTCCAACAGAATAATCAACAAGCGTACTGAAAATGATTAAGGACAAAAATCGCCAGTCCCACCATGCATAAAAGACATAACTAGCTACAACAATTAATACATTCTGTAGCTTCAGGTTTTTGTGAGCAACAAACCAATATAAAAAAAACACTATCGGTAAAAAAACCGCAAAGTCTAATGAATTAAAAAGCATTTATATGTTTATCTATTTATTTATGCAATTACTATTTAGGTGACTTATTTACGAACACGCATGATTTTATCTATTTTACGACCTTTTGCTAATTCATCAACAAGTTTATCCATATATCGCACTTGTCTGGTTATGGTATTTGTAATCTCTTCTATTCGATAACCACAAACAACACCTTTAATGAGGTCTACATTTGGGTGTAATGTAGCGCTTTGAAAAAATTGTTCAAAGGTCGTTTTGCTTTCAATAATCTCATTTAATTTTTTTTCATCAAAACCCGTTAACCAAGTAATGACTTGATGTAACTCTGCTTTGGTTCTGCCATTTCTTTCAATTCTGGCAAGATAATGAGGATATACAGATGCAAATGTCATGTTTGCAACTCGCTCATCGTGATGGCTTGTATCTTTCATAGGTTTTTATTCAATGGTTATGTTGTCAATAGCGTTCATAATTCGGTGTGTTTCTGAAAGAGCAACGATGATGTTTTGATAATGCAAGATGTCTTCAAAAGTCAAGGTACTATCTTTTCGGTCTTTGAGCCATTTTTGTGCTGGTTGGTAACCACCAATGTAAAATTCCCAAGCTACTTGTGGTACGTTATCGAAATATTGTATGTCGTTTATCCAAACTTTGCCAAATGTATTATGGTGAGATGTTTCACTTTGTTCTGAAAGACCGTTTTCGACGTGATCATGTTCATCAGTTCGAGTTGAGGCTTTAGTCGAAGTTTCGATAAAGGCTTCAAAACCAATGCTATTCTTACTCATTTTACGTGTCACCACATTATCTCCAACTTCTGGGTAAGTTGCCAAATTATGATCTGTTTTAAGCTGTTCTAACAGGTGAATTTGGCGTAGTTCACCTCCCAATTTTACCAATTCCCAAAAGGTGTTTTGGTCTTTTGGATAAGGCACTCTGGGAAAATCTATTTTTAAAAATTCTTTATATGTTTCTCTGTAGGTTGGCGAATGTAAAACCGCATAGATGTAATCTAAAAGATCTATAGGAGCAAAACTCGTTTTATAATCGGCTCTAAGTTCTGTGTTATTGGCAAAACACACATTGCCTGCTGTGGTTTGTTCTGGCACAAAGGTTAAACCTAATGCTTTTGCAATATCGTTTACAATGGTTTCGTTGAGGTTGGGCTTGCGATACATTTAATTCAATATAATTTAAAGTTTCAATTTCATTTACAAATAGCCTAATGCTTCAATTTCTAAACCAAAATCGTATTGCAAATCTTCGTGCATGGCTGAAACTAATTTTTCTGCCAAAGTGAGTTGCCTGTTATAGATGTTAACTAATGTGACATTGTTTCTAATGTTTGGTTTAAAGTCTTTTAGTTGCATACAGAAGTAGAGTAGTAGTTCGGCTTCAGTCTCTTTTTTTAAAGAATAACGAGCAAACTTTTTGATGTTTCGTAAAATCTTTCGAACACTCTTTTTAATGTAAAAATAACTGTTGGTATTGATGAGTTCAAACTGTGCGTCCACTTCTGCTTTTACAGTTTCGATATAGCCAGATTCGTCATGCGCTTCAAACAGTAAATAGGTGAGAAGCTCTTTGTTTTCTTTCTTAAATTTTGAGAGACGTAAACACAGTTGCATCAGCTCATCAGTAGAACGATGTTGCAACTCTTTTTTGATGGTAACTACAGAAACTGCTTTCAAATTTTATAATGTTTTCTAATGGTTTGTTTCACTCTAAGAAGTCTGATGATACCAATAATAAGAATGATTGGTGACATGACTAATAAGGCAATTCCGAAGGGTTTTAAATCTGAAAAGAATTCAATTTTAAGAACCGTAAGTCCTGTGCCAAGAAATACAACAAATGTTCTAAAGTAAGCCAAAAAAGTGCGTTCGTTGGCTAATTTTGTACGTTCAATAGCCAACCAATCTCTAGTGACTAATGTATTTGGTTCACTCATGACTTTAATTCCCTTTTAAAAGGTTGACACTTACCGTTGCTAAATCGCTATCAGGAAATCTTGAAAAATAATTTGGATCTGGATGCAAGCCAGCTTCTTGAGCCACTTTATTAAACACATCTACTTCTAAAATGTATTGGTCGCTGTAACCATGTGTTGCATCGTAAGCGGTTGCAGCAGTTTTTCCGATGTTTTGCGCTACTAATTTCGGACTAACTGTATGTAATTCTATCATGAGCAATCCGAAACGCTCTACATAAGGTTTCCATTTTGTTAAATGTTCTAACAGAGAATCTTCTACCAAATTATTGCTTAATCGTTTGCCAAGACTCGCATAAGCACCAGACGAATGACTAACTCTATTTGTTTCTGTTTTTGGAGCTTCCCAAATGCGGTTATGATCTAAAAAAGTTCTAACGTTTAGTAAATCTTTGAGTTCAATATTGTAATCGTCCTTTAGATCTTTAGCCAGTACATCAGGTCGTCCAATATCTCCCCAAATTACTTTGGCCCAAATGTCAGCTTTTATCAAATTAGCTCTGGTTACTTTTAGTGCAGCTTGATTAAAATCAGCTCCAACTAATAATAAAGGATGTTCGTCGAGCATTTTTCCACGTTCGGTTTGGTATTCAATCACATCAAAAATATGCTGAATAAAAGCGCCATTTCCGCAGCCCATATCCAAAATACCTTTTGGCTGATCATCAATGGGTTTGTTGAATAATTTAATAATGACCTGATCGATCACCTTAAAATAAGTAGAATGTGCACCACCACTTCCCCAAACATTCATTTCGCGATGGACGTGTTTTTCAGTTTCATCAGGTGAATTGGTTTTTAAAACACTTGCATTTCCGAAGATCAAATCCTCTAAATGAATAAAAGTTGGAATATAGGAAACAGTTACACCATAGGCACTTGCACGTTTGGCAAAAAATAAACCTTCATTAGTAAATTGATAGGTGTTTTTCTTTTTATTGAACCATCCTAAATGCGAAAAGAAGTCCAATATCTTTTTAAAACTTTCCGGGTTTTTGTGATATTCTTCCGCAGTAAAAGACGCTTCCATGAAATATTTATGGAATAAACCATTCATTCCTAATCGCACAATAATAGGCGCAATGATGGCACCTTCAATATGCTTTAAGATTTGATATTCAACAGAAGTCTCATCAGAAACGTTCATGCCATATTTTGCCTCGAAGGCTGTAAAGACTTTATCTAAGATATTAAAAGCATCAATTCCTATGGGTTCGTTTGATAATTTAACGGTGTATTTTAACAGATTCACAGCATCTTCATAATGCGGAACTAATTCAAACGCATGTACACTTAAGTCATTAGTTTCATAAGAAATTGAATTGGTTTTATTGTCCAAATGCTGTATCAACCAACCTTGAGACGATAAAATTCGTAAGGCAACATTGAGGTAACCTTCATTAGCTTTAAACTCTGATGTTAAAGCCTCTAATGACACTTGTTTATGTTCTAATAAATAGGCTAAAACTCCTTTTTTGTGAAGTGTAAAAGCAGAAGTTGCAGTTGCAATACCATCAAGATGTCTAAAAATGGAGCCTCTTAATTTCTGTTTGTCTTGTTTTGAAAGCATAGTTGGTCTGTTTTTCATAAATATAAAAAATCCATCACAAGCGCGATGGATTTTTATAATAAAAAATGTATTTAATGACGGTTTTTAATTTATTCATTCAAAATTGAGCGCAACGTTTTATGTCTTATCGTTTCTATATCTTTTACTTCGTATGGAATTTGTTTTAGGATATATTCAAAAGCCGTAATTCTGGCACTTGTTTTTCTATTGGCTTTAATGACTTTCCAAGGAGCATGCTTTTGAGTTTTCTCGAACATGGTTTCTTTATATCGTGTGTATTCATCCCAAAGTGACAACGCTCTTTTATCTACATCACTATATTTCCACTTTTTAATTGTTGAACTAATTATGTCTTTAAAACGACGTTCTTGTTCTTTTTTTGTGATTGAGAAATAGAGTTTGAGTAAATAAATTCCAGAATCTTGAATCATTTTTTCAAATTCATTGACTTGTCCCATAAAGATGTCATATTCCTTTTTAGTGCAAAACTCATTAACGGGTTCAACAACAGCTCTGTTGTACCAACTTCTATCAAAAAACACGATTTCACCATTATTTGGTAAGCGGTTAATATACCGTTGAAAATACCATTGACCAATTTCAGTTTCATTCGGTTTTGGTAATGCTACAACACGAATTGCACGAGGAGGTAAGTGTTGAATAATGCGTCTGATTGCTCCTCCTTTTCCAGCAGCATCACGACCTTCAAAAAGGAGGACTACTTTCTTATTGTTTTTAGCAACCCATTGTTGAAGAATCAGCATTTCTTCTTGAAGCTTTTCAAGGCGTTTTTCATACTTCACATTTTGAATGGCTTTATCTGTGTCTAAACGGTTTTGACGTAATAGTGCTTCAATTCCTTTTTTTGAATTTAGTATGTTTAAATCTTTTTCTGTCATCATAATTAGGTCTATTGGTCTAGTTGAACTGTGTTTCTGAAATAACGTTGAACGATGTTTGGATCTGGTAATATGCTTTTACAGCTATTGCCTTTATTGTCATAATCGAATAAGCTTAGTACATATTTAATACTTTCTAGTCGTGCTTGTTTCTTGTCGTTAGATTTGATAACAACCCAAGGAGAGAAGGAGTTATGAGTACGAGAAAACATTTGATTTTTGTAAACCGTAAAATCATCCCAAAGTTCTTGACCTTTTTCGTCAACTGGACTAAATTTCCATTTTTTTAGTGGATTTTTTAATCGTTTTTCAAAGCGACGTTGTTGTTCGTCTTTAGATACCGAAAACCAAAATTTAATAATGGTTGTGCCAGATTCGTATAGCATGTTTTCAAATTCAGGAACCTGAATCATAAACTGGTTATATTGTTGTTTGGTGCAAAATCCCATTACAGGTTCTACAACAGCTCGGTTGTACCAGCTTCTATCAAAAAACACAATTTCACCTGCGTTTGGTAATTCTTTAATATATCTGTTGAAATACCACTGATTTTTTTCAACTTCTGTGGGTTTGTTTAAGGCTACAATTCGCATTGCTCTTGGATTGAGGTGTTCTTTGAACCTTTTTATTGTACCACCTTTACCAGATGCATCTCTACCTTCAAAAATTATGGCAATTTTCTTGTTTTCTTTTTGAACCCAACGCTGGAAATCTACTAATTCAGCTTGAAGAGGAAGTAATTCCTGTTCGTATTTGTGCTTTTCTAAAGCTGACGCATAATTAGGATTGTCAGTTTTTTGAGCGTTTAAGTATGTAATTAAATCTGATTTGGTTTTAAAAGAATTTAGAAGGTCTTCTGTGAGCATAAATTAAAATTTTGTTTTAAAAAATAAATTTATGAAAACCTAAATAATTATTTTATGACTAATGTCATTTAGGAAAGAGTATTATTAAAAAAACCTTTCAATAATATGAAAGGTTTTGATATTCTATATGATATAAATTATCTTAATTTAGGATAATCATTTGGATTTGCTTCATGCATGACATCGTAAATGGCTTCGAAAATATCTTCCGCAGAAGGTTTCGAAAAATAGTCTCCATCAGTGCCATAAGCTGGACGATGAGGCTGTGCAGTTAATGTTTTAGGCTGACCATCGAGATGTTGAAATGCGCTTTGTGTATTTATAATTTCATTTAAAATATAAGCAGATGCACCACCAGGAACATCTTCATCGATGACCATAAGTCGATTGGTTTTAGCTACACTTTTTACAATATCATGGTTGATATCTAAAGGAAGTAAAGACTGAATATCAATGACTTCAGCATCAACACCAACTTCTATCAATTCTTTTGCGACTTGCTCAACAATTCTTAGTGTAGAACCATAAGATACCAATGTAATATCTGAACCTTCTTTTATAGTTTCTACAACACCAATTGGTGTTTTAAACTGACCAATATTATTTGGCATTGTTTCTTTTAAACGGTATCCATTTAAGCATTCAATAATAAGTGCAGGCTCATCACTTTCTAAAAGAGTATTGTAAAATCCTGCTGCTTTTGTCATATTTCTAGGCACCAAAACATGAATGCCTCTGATAAGGTTAATAATACCTCCTAGTTGAGAGCCAGAATGCCAAATGCCTTCAAGTCTATGACCACGAGTTCTTACAATTAATGGTGCTTTTTGTTTGCCTTGCGTTCTATATTGAAGTGTGGCCAAATCATCACTCATGATTTGTAATGCATACAAAATGTAATCTAAATATTGTATTTCGGCAATTGGTCTTAAGCCACGCATTGCCATACCAATCCCTTGTCCGAGAATAGTCGCTTCACGTATTCCAGCATCAGAAACTCTAAGTTCGCCATATTTTTCTTGAAGTCCTTCTAATCCTTGATTGACATCTCCAATATTTCCAGCATCTTCACCAAACACTAAAGCTTGAGGATAGTTGCCAAAAATTGCATCAAAATTATCTCTTAATACGAGTCTGCCATCTACTTGTTCAGCATTGTTATCGTAAGTTGGTAATACTTCTTTGATGTTAGTCGCAGCATGTTTTGAAGTACTGTGTAAATGCGAGCTGTATTTAGGTTGGTTGGATGTCATATAAGAACTAATCCAAGCTTGAATATTATCTTTTTCGATAGCATCTTCAGAAATCACATATCGTAAGCCTTTTCTAACTGCAGAAGCGATATCTTTTCTAACAGGTTCGTCAATGCTTTTGAGCTGTTCTACAATTTTATTGATAAATACTTTATTACTACTAGATTCAGAAAGCTCAGAAAGTAAACGTATAGCTTCCTGTTGTTCGTCTTTAATTGGATTCAAATAAGTGTTCCAAGCTGCCTTTTTGCCTTCACGAACGTTTTTTTTAATGGTTTTATTTAAAACATCAAGTTCATCTTGAGTTGCGATATTATTGCTAATCATCCACTTTCGCATTTGTACAATGCAATCAAACTCTTCTTCCCAATCTAAACGTTCTCTACTTTTATAACGTTCATGAGAACCAGACGTTGAATGACCTTGAGGTTGTGTCAATTCTACAACATGTAACATAACCGGAACATGCTCAGTACGTGCAATGTATTCTGCTTTTTGGTAGGTTTCTATTAACGCAGGATAATCCCAACCGTTAACTTTAAGCAGTTCGTAACCTTTATGATCTTCATCTCTTTGAAATCCTTTTAAGATTTCTGAGATATCTTCTTTAGTCGTTTGGTATTTGGCATGAACAGAAATTCCATATTCATCATCCCAAATATTAATAACCATTGGAACTTGTAAAACACCAGCAGCATTTATGGTCTCAAAAAATAAACCTTCACTTGTACTTGCATTACCAATAGTTCCCCAAGCAATTTCATTTCCTTTTTTAGAAAACTTAGTGGTATCAATGCTCTCAACATTTCTATATATTTTGGAAGCTTGTGCCAATCCTAAAAGGCGAGGCATCTGACCAGCAGTAGGAGAGATGTCTGCACTTGAGTTTTTTTGTTCCGTTAGGTTTTTCCAATTGCCATTCTCATCTAAACTGTGTGTACCATAATGTCCTCCCATTTGACGACCTGCAGACATGGGTTCAGATTTGATATCTGAAGTACCATACAAGCCAGCAAAAAATTGCTCAATAGTTAATTGACCAATAGCCATCATAAACGTTTGATCTCTGTAGTATCCAGATCTAAAATCTCCATTTTTAAAGACTTTAGCCCAAGCAAGTTGAGGGATTTCTTTACCATCACCGAAAATGCCAAATTTAGCCTTGCCAGTTAATACTTCACGTCGACCTAACAAACTACATTCTCTACTAGTTACAGCAATTTTATAGTCGTTTAGAACTTGAGATTTGAAGTCTTCAAAAGTTAAATCGGTTTTTGTATTAGAGTCGGTTTGCATAGCCATTTAATATATGTTACAAATTTAGCTAAAGTTTCTATGGTTTACAACCATGCTAACTGTTATAAATTTATTGAATTATCATAAAAACGACATGTTTTTTATGAAATTCTTAAAATTGTTTAATGAATTAGATTTTGGTTAAGAATTTTCTAAAACCATCGTCGCCTAAATAGTCCTAAAAGTTTCCCTGGATCTAAGGTGAATAAAATCCGAATACGTTCTTCGTAGTTTGGTTGTCCAACTTCCCAGCCTAAATTAGAATAAATAGGAAAATAAACTTCGAAATAGTCGGTGATTAAGTTTAATCTAATACCAGAATCATAAGCAAAGTTTGGATTATGGCTTCTGTTTTTTATTAAACCTATATCGCCATACGCTTCAACATATCTCCAAATCGTGGTACTTGCATTAATAGTTGTCATCCATCGGTTTGCAAAAGGTGTTTCTAACATGGATTTAAATCCACCATCTGCAATAATAATTTGCTGACTAAAAATACCAGAAGATTCAGATCGACCTAAGTAGTTATAATCGAAAAGATAATCTGTTGGTCTATCTAACGCAAAACTAAAATAATCTGATGTTGGATCGGTTTTGTTGTATAAAAATGTGCCTGCAAAAAAGCGAATATTAAATTGTCGATTACTTTGGGAGAGTTTTCTGTATTCGTAGTTGACAGCTATTTTACCAAAGCGTTCGGCAAGCTGAAAATCGTAAAACCATTTTTCAAAATTGATAATACCAGGTTTTCCAGTAACATATCTTACATTAAAAACATTATAATCTGGTACATCTACAATATCATTATCAACTTCAAAAATTGTAGGATCATTAACATCTCTACTAATGGAAAGGAATCTAAAATTCAAACTTTTAAATTCATCAGATCTAAAATCAGAATCATTTCTGAAATTCATGGAAATACTTGGTGTAATACGAGTAACAAAAGCCTCTTCAGCAAAAGAAGCATAACTTGCGCCAAATCCATAATTAATACCATATAGATTACTGTTTTCTATGTTCTGAGTATATTGAGCAGATGCTCTACCAGTAATTATTTTTGAATTGGTAGCGTATTGTGGAGATATTTTATAATTAAGTCGTTTTCTGAGTAATGTTTTGTTGTAAAATTTCCCGCCAAATGTTACTCCATCATAGATGTTTTTAAATTCTAATAAGGGCATCATAAAGATTTGATTGTAATATGGATCTTCAACATCTTGAATGAGTCTAAATTGAAGAGGCTTATTATTTAAAAAATTACTGTTTAACGATTTATAATTATCTCTAAGATTAAACTCAGGAATGGTATTGTCATAATTTAAAGCAAACTTATTGTTTCCATCATTAGGGATTGTAATTGTTTTCTTTTCGTTTATGTTTTCTATCCAGGTTTTAGAAAGAATTGAATCATTATCTAGCGTAAATAACGAAACAGGTGCTTTATGATCTCTTTTGTTTAAAATGGTTAGCGTTATAGAATCTTCAGTAGCTTCAACCTTTTTGATTTTGAAATCAATCTTTTTTCTAGAATTGACATAATCTGTAAAAAACCAATCGACATCTTTATCTGTATTTTTCTTAAGTAGGTTTTCGAAGTTTTTAGATGATGTAATTTCAGTTTTATTATCAGTTAAGTACTGACTTAGTGTTGATTCAATAGTGTTTCCATTTACAAAATCATCTAAATACCGTAAGCCAACACCAGCTTTATATTTGTTTGCAATATTAGAATTGAATTTTAAAAGAGAATCTTTAGAAGTTGTTAGTGCTTGATCAATATTAGTTCTTGCCATTTGCATGTAAAACATTACAAACTGATCGTTATATTTTAAATCTGCAGCATGAAAGGATCTAATTCCCCAAATATTTGCTAGAGTACCAATCATTTTGGTGTCAGGATAATAGGTTTCGATATACTTCATTAAATAGTAAATCTGAATGCCTTCTTTTATCCAATAATCTGTTCTAGGATTGACTAAAAGTGTGTTGTCTAAATAATTTTTAAGAGCTGTTTTTAGCAATTTTAATTCGTACTGAAAACTATCAGGAAAAGGTCTAATAAAATCAGGTAAAAGGTTTAAACCATAAAGCGGATCTTTTTTGTAATCGCTTTTAGTAATTAATAAACGTTGATGTGGATATTCTCCAAGGTTTTGAGTAATAAAACGTGTTATTTTATCTGTTATTAGTGCTTTTTGATTTGGAGTAATGTTTTTACTACTAATGTCAGAAATGATATTAAAATCATCGGTTTGAACAAATTTAAAGTTAGAGAATTTAACTAATATAAATGTTGTGTTAACCCTGTCTTGGCCTTCTAAAATTATGGTTTGATTGTCTTTAGTTTGTTGAATGTCAATAGTATTTAATTCAGAAACAAAAGTATATCCTAATGGCAGTTTAATTTCAAAATTTAGATGCGCTTTTGGTGTATAGAGGTCGTCAAGATTTTTGTTGCTATAAATTTGCCACTTTCCATTGTAAACTGCAGGTGTGAGATACCAGTATTTTAAATTAAACTCTTTGTTTTTACTAATGCCATGACCAGTAAAGGTTTCATCTGGAAGAACTAAACTGTAGTTTAAATTAAGTTCATATTTTTGATTAGGTAAAAGTGGTGCATCTAAGTCTATTTTTACAATATCTGGATGCTCATCAAGCTGGCTAAAAATTAGGTCTTTGTCAGCATTATTTTTTAAAGTGGTAATTGTTGTATAACCACGTTGATCATTTTTTGCAAGATGAAATTTAAGACTATATTCTTCTTCAAATCGTTTGGCTAATGGTGTTTTTTTTGTTGAGTAGGCATTATTCCAATCGTTTAAGTAAATCACTTTTAACGCATCGTCACTAGTGTTATGATATATGATTTTCTGTTGTATGTGAATGGTTTTATTTTCCACATCAAAATCGGCTTTTAGATCAATAGAATTTTGACCAAAACCTATTTTAAATAAGAGCAAACTAAATGCAACAAAAATGAACAGTTTTAATTTCAATGTGCTACGATGAATTTTAATGGTTTATTTTGTAATTCTTGCGATGTTATGTAATATATACCATTTGACATAGATGACATGCTTTCTTCAATATATAACGAATTTTTAACAGTTATAGTTTTAATTACTTGTCCTAAACTATTGTTAATAGTTACCGTTTTTAATTGAGCTAAAGGATTTAGTTTAAGCATTAAAGTGTTGTTGATGACATTAGAACCAACAAATTGCATTGCAGATAGAGTTGTAAATTCTTCTAATGATAATGTTTGATTCGTTTGTAACTCTAATGTAACGGGAAGGTGGTCACTAAAATTATGCAAAGCATTTCTTATGAAGGACGAATAATCTGCTCCACTACAATCTGATGAATTGATTGCTTGATTGTAACATTGTACGTTTGCGTTATTTCCAAAAACCTTATATGAATTTTCTACAAATTTAATTTCAGGATTTGTTTGCATGTTTTCCGACGTCAAAATAAAATCGAATCGATCATCAAAACCTCCAGTAGCACCACCAAAACCTGTTTGTGTTCTTGTAGATTGTGTCATAACCTCAATGTAACTAGTGTTATTATGCCAGCTTCCAATTTGATCTGCAGGATCTATAAAGTCGATATTATTGTTATTATCAGTATCTATGAGTTCTTGAAATGCAGGTTCGGAATGCGTGTATACATTGAAATCTCCAGCCAGAACTACATTGCTGTCCGAAGGTAATGCATCTAAGTAGGCCACTAAATCTTCAACCATTTGAAGACGAAGTGCTTGATTTTCAGTGCCACTAGATGCTTTTAAATGACAAACAATAAAATCAATAAATACTGGATTTGTATCAGATTCTAATGAATTGATTTTCATTCGATAATGATTAAAATCTCTGTAAATACTTGTGACAATAGTTTGGCTTTCAAGGATGAATTTAGAACTATCATAATAAATTAAATTCTGAAGATCATTTTGATCACTAATGTTGTCGTCAGACGTATTTAATTCAAATATGGCGCTTTCAATATTTGGATTTAAAAATTGAAGGGAATTCAATATGGTTTGTGCACCATTTATATTATTTAACTCACAAACCATAAATATATCAGGTCTGTAGTCATCTAAAATGGCTTCTAAATATTGTAAGCGATTAGGTACTGCATCTTCTAAAGGAAAATTTAAAACATTGTAAAACATTATTTTAAAATTCTCTTGTGCGTGCAATCCTTTAAATGCAAAGATGCAAATCAATACAAACAAACATAGTTTCTTTTTCATAGCACTATTAAAAAGTGAATGTTTGTTCTAGAAATTTGGACTTAAACCATAGTCTTTATAGAAACCGTCCAAAATGCCAATAACTTCATCAGCAGTATCTACAACGTGGATTAAATCTAAATCTTTTGGACTGATATTTTTTTCTTCGAGTAAGGTAGATTTTACCCAATCCATTAAACCTCCCCAAAAATCGGTTCCAACCAAGATGATAGGGAATTTTTCAATTTTATTGGTTTGTATTAAAGTCATGGCTTCAAAAAGTTCGTCTAAGGTTCCAAAGCCTCCAGGCATCACTACAAAACCTTGAGAGTATTTTACAAACATTACTTTTCTAACAAAGAAGTAATCAAAATCCAAACTTTTATCAGAATCGATATACGGATTATCATGTTGTTCAAATGGCAATTCAATATTTAATCCTACAGAAGTTCCTCCTGCAATATGTGCGCCTTTATTACCAGCTTCCATAATTCCAGGTCCACCACCTGTAATGACACCATAACCATGGTCTACAATTTTGGTAGCTACTTCTTCTGTGAGTTTATAATATTTATGATCTGGTTTTGTTCTTGCAGATCCAAAAATGGAAACGCAAGGTCCAATTTTACTGAGTTTTTCGTAACCGTTTACGAATTCACCCATAATTTTAAAAATTGCCCAAGAATCGTTGGTCTTAATTTCATTCCAACCTTTAGTGTTTTGTTCTTTCTTCATTTATATTCTTATTAATTTTAAGTCAACTGGCTAATTTAATTCTTTTTTCAAGAATTTAGCAGTGTAACTCTTTTTATCTTTAATTATCTCTTCAGGAGTTCCTTTTGCAACGATGTTTCCACCGCCTTGTCCACCTTCATAACCAATATCAATTATATGATCTGCCATTTTAATCACATCTAAGTTGTGTTCAATGATTAAAACCGTATTTCCTTTATCTACCAATTTGTTCAGGACTAACATTAAGACTCTAATATCTTCAAAATGCAAGCCAGTAGTTGGCTCATCTAAAATATAGAAGGTATTTCCTGTGTCACGTTTGCTAAGTTCTGTAGCCAATTTAATTCGCTGTGCTTCACCACCAGAAAGCGTTGTGCTTTGTTGGCCAAGCGTGATATAGCCTAAGCCAACATCGACGATTGTTTTTAGTTTTTTATGAATCTTTGGTATGTGTTCAAAGAAGTCGACAGCCTCGTTCATGGTCATATTGAGAACATCACTAATTGATTTCCCTTTATAGCGAATTTCAAGAGTTTCTCTATTAAATCGTTTGCCTTGACAGGTTTCACATTCGACATAAACGTCTGGAAGGAAATTCATTTCAATTACACGTAAACCACCACCTTGACAGGTTTCACATCGACCACCTTTAACATTAAAACTAAAGCGACCTGGTTTATAACCTCTAATTAAAGCTTCAGGAATTTTAGCAAACAAACTTCGTATTTCGCTAAATGTACCTGTGTACGTTGCTGGATTACTTCTTGGCGTTCTTCCAATTGGAGATTGGTTAATGTCAATCACTTTATCAATATGCTCTAATCCTTTAATGCTTTTGTAAGGCATTGGTATTTTGACGCCATTAAAGTAATAGGCATTCATTATTGGATAAAGTGTTTCATTAATGAGTGTTGATTTTCCACTTCCTGAAACACCAGTTATACCAATCATTTTTCCTAAAGGAAGGCTTATCGAAACGTTTTTTAAATTGTTTCCTGTACAACCTTTAAGTTCAATTTTTTTACCATTCCCTTTTCGTCGTTTTTTCGGAACAGGAATTTCTTTTTGACCATTGAGATAATCTGCGGTTAAAGTTTTGTGAGTTAGTAATTCTTCAGGAGTACCAATACTGATAATTTCTCCACCAAATTTCCCTGCTTTCGGACCAATATCTATGACATAATCTGCACGTTCTATCATGTCTTTATCATGTTCTACAACAATTACAGAATTGCCAATATCTCGAAGCGCGACTAAGGAATTGATTAATTTTTCGTTATCACGTTGGTGCAAACCAATACTTGGTTCATCTAAAATATAAAGTACACCTACCAATTGTGAACCGATTTGAGTTGCTAATCTAATGCGTTGTGCTTCTCCACCTGATAGTGATTTTGAACTTCTATTAAGTGATAAATAATCTAAACCAACATCTAATAAAAATTTCGATCTTGCTTTAATTTCTTTTATAATTTCTTCAGCAATTTTGAATTGTTTTTCACTAAGGTTGTTTTCTAAATCTTCAAACCATGCAGCAAAATCTACAATATCTTTATCAGCAAGTTCTCCGATGTTAAGCCCGTTGACCTTAAAATACAGCGATTCTTTTCTAAGCCTTGAGCCTTCACAAGTTGGACAAGAGACTTTGTCCATGTATTCTTTTGCCCAACGTTTAAGCGATGTTGTTTCTGCATTTTTATACTGACTTTCAATAAAGTTAGCAACACCTTCAAATTCTATTTTATAATCACGAGTTACACCTAAGCTTTTACTTTCAACTGAAAACTTATCGTTTCCACCATGCATAATCATTTGTTTGGCTTCATCAGGAATCGTTTTAAAAGTATCATTTAGACTAAAACTAAAACGCTGTGCTATGGTTTCGAATTGCTTAAAAATCCAACTGCTTTTTTGCGGACCATGAGGCGCTAGAGCACCAGCATTAATAGACAAATTTTCATCTGGAACAATTTTATTTTCGTTGACCTGATATAAAGTTCCAATCCCATTACATGTCTGACAAGCACCTTTTGGTGAGTTGAAAGAAAAATTATTAGGTTCAGGATTAGGATAGGAAACTCCAGATGAAGGGCACATAAGATTTCGACTAAAATAACGCGTTTCATTGGTGTCATGATCGAGAACCATCAATACATCTTCACCATGATACATTGCAGTATTTATGGTTTCAGAAAGACGCTTGTCATTATCAGCAGTATCATCAATTTTCAGTCGGTCAATGACAATTTCAATGTCATGCATTTTGTATCGATCAAGCTTCATGCCTTTCACTAAATCACGAACGTCACCATCAGTTCTTACTTTAACAAACCCTTGTTTTGCAATTTGTTCAAACAGTTCTCGATAATGGCCTTTTCTAGAGCGAATAATAGGAGAGAGGATGTTAATGCGTTTGCCTTTATAACTCGCTTTGATGAGGTCCTTGATTTGTTCATCATTGTAACTCACCATTTTTTCTCCAGTATTATAACTGTAAGCATCACTAGCTCGAGCGTAAAGCAAACGTAGAAAATCATAAATTTCTGTAATCGTCCCAACAGTAGATCGAGGAGATTTACTTGTTGTTTTTTGTTCGATTGCAATAACAGGAGATAAGCCATCAATTTTATCAACATCAGGACGTTCTAAGCCTCCTAAAAATTGTCTTGCATATGCAGAAAATGTTTCAATATATCGACGCTGACCTTCAGCATAAATTGTATCGAATGCTAAAGATGATTTGCCGCTTCCAGACAAACCTGTTATAACAACTAATTGTTCACGTGGAATGGAAACATCTATATTTTTTAAGTTATGCACTCTGGCACCTTTAACCTCTATGGTTTCGTGGAATTTGCTCATAAATTAACCTGAAAATGCGAGTTCTGCTCACAAAGTTGCAAAGGTACAATTTTTAGTTGTTAATTTAATTGAAGATTAGACTTGTAACAATTAGACTTGTTTCGTTTTTGGAATAAAACATTTAGAATTGAAAGTGTTTTAATTTCATGATTGTTTTGAACTATAAAATACTTAATTCTTTAGCTTTAATTGACGCAATGTAATTCGCTTTTACTTTTGCTAAAAATCCGAAAAATTGACTTCCATCTTTTTTCTTAAGAATCACATACGTTTTACCATTTTCTTTAGTAATCACTTTGTCTACAATAACGATATTGTCATATACACTTGAGTAATTTCCTAATTTACCACGTTTGATTAATATATTTGGTTTTGGAAAGTTTATGTAATTAAAATTTTGAGCATAAGGCTCATTTATTATTAATTCGTCACCAATTTTGGGTTGATCTTGCGCGTTAGAATAAAAACAAACCCCTAAAAATAATAGTGTGAGTACTAGTTTTTTCATAATAAAAGATATTTAAATTGAGAATTTCACTAAAATATTGATTATTAACTTTCTGAACAATTTTTTTTAAAAGATTTAACTGTTTATTCACAATCTCCTTAGGAATTACTTTTTGTTCATTTTCTTTTATTAAATTGTTTGCAAATCCTAAACATGTTTCTTATAAAAAACATCAAAAATTATATCGATAAAAGTAATTTAAGCTGTCTGGATACAGCTTCTATAGATAATATACCTAATGTTTCGCCAAAAGAAATTTTTGATTATTATGAGCCTGATGCTATAATTATAGCCATAATTGCATCACCTCAAACGGTTCTTAATATCAAACAGAATTGAATCAAATTAATGATGAAAACAAATATTAGAATTGCAATTACAATACTAGTATGCTTATTCTTACTAAGTTATAGTTCTAAGTATGATCAAGATAAAACTATTGTAGAAATGACAACCAATTATGGCACAATGGTGATTGAGCTTCATAATGAAACGCCTTTACATCGTGACAATTTTATCAAACTAGTTAATGATAAGGCTTATGATAGTTTACTGTTTCATCGTGTGATAGAAACCTTTATGATTCAAGGAGGAGATCCAGACAGTAAAAATGCAAAACTTGGTGACTTTTTAGGTGAAGGTGATTTAGAGTATTCGGTTAATGCGGAATTTAAACCAGACTTATTTCATAAAAAAGGAGCTTTATCAACTGCAAGAGTTGAATCTCTTGGAAGAGTGTCGAGTGCGATGCAGTTTTTTATTGTTCAAGGTAAAGTCTATAATGATAGTCTATTAGAAGTTGCTGATTCGCGTATTAATAAAATGCTGGCAAGGCATTATTTTTTAAACCAGCCAGAAAATGAAGCGCTTTGGACTGCTTTTAAAAAGGCAGAAGATGATGAAAATCAGTTCATGATTTTAAATGATAGTATTAATAATATGGTAAAATACTTCACGGATTTTAAAACATATCGCATTCCGCAAACACAACGTGAAGTTTATAAAACGATAGGAGGAACACCTCATTTAGATCAGAATTATACCGTTTTCGGACAAGTAATTGAGGGTCTAGACATTATTGATTCCATGGCTAAGGTGAAAACCGACAAATGGGATCGACCTGTTAAAAATGTTATCATTAAATCTGTAAGAATTAGATAATGAATTTATCATATAAATTTATATTTTAGTTAATCATAAATCAAAAGAAAATACACATGAAATTATTAGGAATAGGATCAAGAATTAATCATTCAGAATATGGCAAAGGTGTCGTTACTAATGTCACATCAAAACATTATTGGGTGACGTTTATTGAAAACGGATTAGAAACTATCGAGCTTGATAGTGAATTTGAAGTTATTGAAGCTGCCGAAGATGAAGTAGATACGGTTAGCTTTTTTGATGTTGAAAGTAGTTTAGTTCAGATTCTGAAAAAATGGAGCGATGTCACAGAAGTCATTTCAATAGCTGATAAATGGAAAGGTGGAAAATTAATTCTAGAACCTGGAGATACAAGTTTGCAAAGCAAAGAGATTCCTATTGATGGTTTTTTCCATAAGATAACGATGGTTAGAGACCGACTTCGAGTGATGGAACAAAAAATTAACTCCAGTAAGAATCTTGATGAACAAGAAAAAATAGATCTTCAGCAATACATTACGAGGAGCTACGGAAGTTTAACCACTTTTAATGTGCTTTTTAAACTGAAAACGCAGCAGTTTGTTGGGCAGAAGAGTTCGTAAACTTAGACGTTTTTAATAATTTTAAAATCACTGTTTTTAGTAAATAGTGATTTTTATTTGTACAATTTCAAAATGTAAAGTATATTTGTCATATAGTAAAAATAATTTTACTTAATATAAAGTATATTTGTCAATTATGGAAAAGAGTAGTTTTATTGAATGTGAGAGAAAAGGTTTAGAAAGACTAATTAATTTTAGATTGCCTCATTATTTTTATAAGATAGGAATGCTAATAGCAGGCTTGGCAATTGTAATGATGTTTGTTAGAGCATTTGCAATGGAAGGAGATCAAGAAGTTCTTAAAGAAGTATTTAAAAAAGTACTTTTAATAGGTATGCTATTTATGTCTATTGCTAGAGATAAAGTAGAAGATGAGATGGTCGTAAAATTAAGAATGCAATCTTATACCTATGCATTTGTAGCAGGTGTTATTTATGCTTTAGTTATGCCATTTGTTGAATATGGTGTTTCTAATGCAATGAAACCAGAAGGTGAAGAATTTCATGACATTGGCGATTTCCAATTATTGTTATTTATTCTTATGGTTCAGCTCTTATGTTTTCATACTTTAAAACGTATGCGATAATGAAAAACACAATAAAAGTAGAACGCGCTATTTTGAGTTTAACTCAAGATGATTTAGCCAAAAAAATAGGTGTATCACGTCAAACGATAAATTCTATTGAAGCTAATAGATATGTGCCTTCAACGGTTTTAGCTTTAAAACTTTCAATGGTGTTTAGTAAACCAGTTAATGATTTTTTTAAACTCTCTGACAATGATTAAATTAATACTTCTAATCGTTTCATTAATTCTCAATGTGGTCACAGCTATTTTAAAAGTGTAACAATTGTATCGTTTTTATATCTTTAGTATATAGGTTTTAAATTTTTAAAGTCAATTATGAAGATATTATCTAAAGGTGAATATTATGGCATCATGAAATCTGAGCATAATTATGATGGAGTTATGCTTTCAGAATACAATTATTTACAGGAAGAAACAGATTGGCATTACCACGAAAACCCTTATTTAATGTATGTACTACAAGGGAGTTTGTTTGATATTAATAAGAAAAAGCAAACAGCCTGTTCTTCAGGAAGTCTGTTTTTTTATAATTGGGATGAGCCACATTTTAATTCAAAACATTCTGATCATGCTAAAGGTTTTCATATTGAGTTTGAGCGACAATGGTTTAAAGAGAAGCAGTTAGATTTAAATTTATGGGAAGGAAGTCAGTTAATTGAAAATCCTAAACTTCACCATATATTAGCAAAACTCTATTTCGAGTTTAAATGTGATGACGATTATTCTCAGGTTTCTGTTGAATTGTTATTATTACAACTTTGCGAAGGCATAGATTCGATACATATTATAAAAACCTTAGACGAACCCTTATGGATTCAAAAACTAAAGGATATATTGCATCAAGTGAATCAAAACCTAAGTTTAGATGCACTTTCAAAACAACTAGGAGTTCATCCCACTCACATTTCTAGAGCAGTTCCAAAACATTTAAAAACAACCTTAGGCGATTACATTAGACAACATAAAGTGAAGACAGCTATAGGTTATATGATGAATTCAAAATTGTCCTTAACCGAAATAACCTATCTCAGCGGATTTTCAGACCAAAGTCATTTTATCAGATTATTTAAACTTTATATAGGAATGACTCCAAAGCAATATAGGAGGAAAATTAATGCATGTTAATTTCATTCTATTTTTTAAATAAATCGAGTTTTATATTTGGACTATTAACATAAAAATCAAAACATGAAATTTAAATGCCTTCTTTTACTTTGCTTATGTTTCTCAACACAACTTAGCGCTCAACTCGATTTTTCAAAGGCTAATAGTAAGTCATTGCTATTACTTAATGAGATGGACAGCATCGTTAAATCTGGTAAGTACGAACAAATTACGAGTATATTAGTCGCTCAAAATGGTCAAGTTTTATTTGAAAAATACTACAACGATAATACTGTTGACTCAAAGCATAACACACGTTCTGCAACTAAAACGATGGCAACATTACTTACAGGAATAGCTATAGACAAAGGATTTGTAGCCTCTGAAAAAGATAACATATTTACTTATTTGAAACATACTTTACCAGTTAAAAATCCTGATAAACGCAAAGAGATCATTACCATTGAAGATTTACTAACGATGACTTCTGTTTTAGAATGTGATGATAGTAATTGGCATTCTCGAGGACATGAAGAACGTATGTATTTTATTGAAGATTGGACTCAGTTTTTAGTCGATTTGCCTGTACGTTCATATCCTTTTGGACCAAAGCCTGAGGATGCACCTTACGGAAGAGTTTTTGCTTACGCTTCTGCTAAAGCTGCTGCAGTAGCTGAAATTCTTCAGAATGCTATAAATGGAGATTTAGTGGAGTTTACCAAAAAGCATTTATTTGAACCTCTTGATATTACAGATTACACCTTAAATTATACGCCTAAAGGTATTTTGAATACAGCAGGAGGAAGCGAATATAGAAGTAGAGATTTTTTAAAACTGATTCAAATGTGTGTCAACAAAGGAAAATGGAATGGTAAACAAATTATTTCTGAATCTTGGATAGAAAAAGCAACGATGCCAAAAGTTAAAGCATATGATGACACAGATTATGGGTATTTTATGTGGCTAAAAAGCTTCGGAAAAACAAAAATGTATAAATCGTTTTACATGGCTGGTAATGGAGGAAACAAAGTTTTAGCCTGCCCAGAGCTTAATCTTACGGTTGTAATTACTGCTACAAATTATAACAATCGTAATGCTCACAATTATACAGATGAGATCATGAATACTTATATTATTCCAACAACAGAGGCTAATTAAAATTCGCGGGTTTTAAGTAAGTCGATTAATGTTTTCATGCCTGAAGTCGCAGTGTCTGGAATCACTTTCAAAGCAGTTTTGCTATCCATTGCAGGATGAGGATCAATAAAATAAGTTGGTGTATTTTCTGGAACATAATGCATCAAACTAGCAGCAGGATAGACTTGCATAGAGGTGCCAATAATGACTAAAACATCAGCAGTTGCACAGATTTCCATTGCTTTTTCAATCATAGGAACTGCTTCACCAAACCAAACAATATGTGGACGTAATTGATAGCCTTTCACGCATAAATCACCTAATACAAGATTTTTGGTCCAAGATTGGATGTCGGTTTCATTTCTTGTGCTTCGCACTTTTAATAATTCACCATGCAAATGGACAACATCATTGCTTCCAGCACGTTCGTGAAGGTCGTCTACATTTTGAGTAATGATTGTAACTTTATAATCAGTTTCTAAATCAACTAAATCGAAATGCGCAGAATTTGGTTTGACTTCTAATAGCTGTTTACGACGTTGATTATAAAATTCTAAAACTAATTCTGGATTTTTTTGAAAGCCTTCAGGAGTAGCAACTTCCATTACATTATGACCTTCCCATAATCCGTTGGCATCTCTAAACGTTTTTAGTCCGCTTTCAGCACTCATTCCAGCACCAGTTAATACCACAATGTGTTTCTTCATGTGTTTATGTTAATTGTTTTTTATTGACACCTGCTATTTGCTATTAATCATTCTATCAAGTGATAAAATTTTGAATATGCTCGTTTCATAAACTAAAAATAACAATTTTATGTCATAGTAAGTTAGGTCTTTTGCGTTTGCTGTCTCAACTTATATAAATCTATCTTTAATTAAAAGATTGTAACGTATCTTTGTTCCTTGAAATGACATTCGTACCTTAGCGTATGATTGATTTAGATCTTCTAGAACATTTAGAAACGTATCTCACAGAACATCGTAAAGAACGTTTTGCAAACGTGTTATCTCAACGTACCAAGCATTTTACTGTGGCTACAGAAGATGTGTATCAATTGCATAATACAAGCGCTGTAATACGAAGTTGCGATGTCTTTGGTATTCAAGAAGTTAATATTGTAGAAGAGATTAATAGCAAAAGTATTGATCGCGAAATTGCAATGGGAGCACAGAAGTGGGTTGATTTAAATCGATATAATTCTGTAAAGGAAACGATTTTAGATTTAAAGCAGAAAGGTTACCAAATTGTAGCAACAACTCCTCATGAGAAAGATGCGATGCTTCATGATTTTGATATCACAAAAAAATCTTGTTTTTTCTTCGGAAGAGAAACAGAAGGTTTATCTCAAGACGTTATTGATGAAGCAGATTGTTTTTTGAAAATACCTATGGTTGGATTTACCGAAAGTTTGAATATTTCAGTTTCAGCTGCTATCATCTTACAACATGTAACTACAAAACTGAAACAATCTAATATCAACTGGCAACTTACAGAAGTAGAGCAGCAAGAAAAACGATTAGATTGGTGTAAGAAAACAATTAAAAGTAATGAAGAGATTATTGAACGGTTTTATCAAATATAATTGTTTATTTAATGTCACTAATCTAATATTCTGACACTTAAGACGATATAATTTGCTGATTAATTTTAGATGAATAGATTCGTTTTTAATTAGTTATTATATAAAAATGAGTGTTTTAATCAATCAATTAAAAACACTGCTTTATTCGTTTCTATTAATTTTTGTTGTTGGTCTAATATTGTTAGGGACTTTATTAGGGATTCATTTTCATAAAGATGTGCCATTAGAAATTTTAACAAATGATTTAGCAGTGATTGGAGAGCTTCCTATTTATGCAGGTTTTTTATCTCAAGTAGGAATTTTGTTGTGGTCTGCTGCTGCAGCAATATGCATGTATAGCGTTCAATTTATTGCTAATAAAGAACATCAAAAGTTTATAAAGGCTTCGGTTTATATTACGATGCTTTTAGGTTTAGATGATGCGTTCATGTTTCACGAAACGTTATTTCCTTCTTTAGGAATTCATCAAAAAGTTGTGTTTTTATGTTATGGAATAATGATGCTTGTTTATTTGTATCGATATTATAAACTAATTCTTACTACAGATTTTATCCTGTTTATATTTGCCTTGGGATGGTTTGGAATTTCTATGTTAATAGATAATTGTATACGTGATGTATCTCCATACATTACTAAGTTAGCAGAAGATGGTACTAAATTTATTGGAATAGTAACTTGGTTAGTGTTTTTTGCAAGAACCTGTAAGAAGTTTCAAGAATACAATGATTTAAAATCGACCTGATTTTTTACTTCTGCTTAATACTTTGTATTCTTCGTAGCATTCACTAATGGCATCTAGAACTTGAAGATCATTCGCAGTTTCAATAAAGTCTTTAGAATAATTACACTGATTTATAATTTCGTCTAAATCATATTTATCAACTTGTAACAAGACTAAAAGCATTTCTCTATCAAAACGTGATGCCAAGTTATTTCTAATCTCATCGTCTTGCTTCATTTTTTTGAGCTTACGTAATTCGTTTGGTTTTTTTCCAAACATATTATGTAAGAAATCTGCAGGATTAAAAATAGCACCTAAAACCTTGTTTACAGCATTAGGTCTCTTACTTCCTGCTTCATAACCTTTGTTTGATAGTCCAGAAATACTGTATCTATAATTAGATTTAATAGGTACTTGCTTAATATCGACAGCTAAATAACCTGTCAGTTTTAATTGATTGACAACAACTTCTTCAAGGGCTAAGGCCAATTCGGTTAAACCGATTTTTGTATTGCCAAATTTAAGCCAATCGTTTGTGACTCTTACTTTTATAGATTTATAACCTAAATATGAAAAGTGAAGTGTATCATTAACATTAGCTCTAATTTCAAATACACCTTCATCATCAGATGATGTACCAATAACTTGATTTAAGTTTACAATATTCACACGATCTATTGGAAGATCTGTTGATACATCAATGATAGTTCCTTTTACAGACGTTACATCTTGAGCAACACATATAACTGTTGTAAAAAAAAGAAAAGCAAGTGCTTGTAGGTGTCTCATGTATTAAAATTACGATATAAAAGTAGTAAACAAAAGTAAATAACTAAACTAATGCCTAATATTTTGACTTAATATTAACAAGAAGGTTTAAAAAAACCTCGCAACATAATTGTTACGAGGTTTTTATATTTAATCTCTACGTCTTGAACGTCTTGGTCTGTCAGATCCAGAACTGCTTTCTGAACGTCTTGAAGATCTTGAATCTCCACCTGAACTTCGTCTATCACTTCTGTTTCCCGAACTTTCACTAGAACGTCTATCGCCTCGATCTCTTGAGTCACTACGCCTTCCTGAGCCTTCAGATGAGCGTCTATCACTTCTGTTACCAGAACCAGAATCGCTACGTCTTCCAGATGAACGTCTGTCATCGTTTCGTCTTCGGTCTCCACCACCAGAGCGTCTTCCTCCAGAAGAGCGTCCACCACCAGAACGACCACGACCTCTTCCGCCACCACCTCTGTCTTCACTAACTTCAACATTAACGAATCTTCCGTCATGTTTGAAATCTGTAAAAAAGGCTAATACTTTCTCTTGTATTTCTTTTTCAGTATTAAAGAATGAAAAACTGTCTTTTACATCTACTTTAAAGACATCATCGCGACCTAACTCTAAAACTTCTTTTAAGAAATCTTTCAGTTTCATCCAATCGTAACCGTCTTTACGTCCTACATTAATAAAGTAGCGTGATTCATTTTTACTTCCGCCATAACCACGACCACCACTATCGCCTTCAGAATCTCTAGAAGAGCTAGGAACATTCAGTTTTTTAGATTTTTGGTAATAATTATAGAAGCGCGTAAATTCAACAGAAAAGAATTTTTTAATCAATTCATCTTTATCTGTATCTTCGAATAATTCGTTAATACTTGTTAAATGTTTGTCAATCTCGTCATTAACTTCAGTGTTGTGTATTTTGTTTGCAAGCGACATTAATTGTACTTCGCAAATTTCCATTCCATCAGGAATTTCCTTTTTCTCAAATTCTTTCTTGATGATACGTTCGATACTTTTAATCTTACGGACTTCACTTTTAGAAACTATCACCATAGAGATACCTGTTTTACCAGCACGTCCTGTACGTCCAGAACGGTGTGTGTAAATTTCAGCTTCGTCAGGTAATTGATAATTTATAACGTGAGTAATATCATCAACATCAATACCACGAGCAGCAACATCTGTAGCTACAAGCATTTGTATTTGTTTATTTCTGAAAGATTTCATAACCATATCACGTTGGTTCTGACTTAAATCTCCATGTAAAGCTCCTGCACTATAACCATCTTCGATTAAGTTCTCAGCAACTTTTTGAGTATCACGTTTTGTACGACAGAAAATTACAGAAAAGATATCTGGATTTGCATCAGACAAACGTTTTAAAGCTTGGTAACGATCTCTTGCGTTTACTAAATAGTATTCGTGAGATACTTGGCTTGTACTTTCATTTTTGTTTCCTACCGTAATTTCAATAGGACTATCCATGAATTTTCTAGCAATGTTAGACACTTCTTTTGGCATCGTTGCAGAAAATAACCATGTATTTTTATCATCTGGTGTATGAGATAGAATATCAGTGATATCCTCATAGAATCCCATGTTTAACATTTCATCAGCTTCATCTAAAACTGAATATTCAATTTTAGAAATGTCAACCATTCTTCTACTAATCATATCTTTCATACGACCAGGAGTAGCCACAATAATTTGTGCGCCACGTTTTACAGCTCTTGCTTGGTCTTGGATACTTGCTCCTCCATAAATAGCAACTACATTTAAACCTTTACAGTATTTTCCATATAGTTTAAGCTCGTTTGTAATTTGTAAACATAGTTCACGAGTAGGAGAGAGTATCAATCCTTGAGTCGTGCGACTGTCTACATTAATTTTTTGAAGCATTGGAAATCCAAATGCAGCAGTTTTACCTGTTCCTGTTTGCGCTAAGGCAACTAAATCGGTATCTTCTTCTAATAAAATTGGGATTGCTTTTGCTTGTACATCACTAGGATTTTTAAATCCTAAATCATCAATAGCTGCAATAAGGTCTTCATTTAGACCGAGTTCTTTGAATGTGCTCATTCTTTTGTTTTGTATTCGATTATGTCCTTTGGTGTTACAAAAGAAGCGAATCGACATACTAAACACTTAAACTTCTAGGTAACACATCCTCACTCTGAGGAATTTAACATCCCAATTCTTTGGGATTTTTCAAGGTGCAAATATAGACTATTATTTTGAATGCACCTTTTATAGTCTTAGAATTTCATATAATTTCCGCGAATAATATGGTTATATCACGCGGAAAGTGTTATATTTATAACGATTCCGCGAGTAATAAAAGTATGTTTCGCGGAAATTCTTATTTTTTTAAATAAAAATTTCATGAAAATCATAGGAAGAAAAGAAGAGCAACAGGTTATGAAATCTTATCAAAACGATAAGAATGCACATCTATTAGCAGTCATAGGACGACGACGTGTTGGGAAAACATTTTTAATACGTCAGGTTTATAAAAATAATAAAGTATTTGAAATGACAGGTTTAAAAAATGCCAGTACTAAAAAGCAGTTATTAAACTTTACGTTTCAGATGAGTAAATATTTTAATCAAGGTGATATTTATAGTAAACCTGAAAGCTGGTTAGAGGCTTTCAATATGTTAACCAAAGAGTTAGAAAATCATAAAGGAAGAGTGAAACCTGTAGTGTTTTTTGATGAGTTGCCATGGATTGTTAGTAGAAAATCTGATTTTATGGAAGCTTTAGGGCATTGGTGGAATAATTGGGCTTCTCAACAAAAAATTATTGTAGTTGTATGTGGTTCTGCTGCGTCATGGATGCTAAAACATCTAGTAAATGCAAAAGGAGGATTGCATAATAGAATTACTAAACTAATCACATTAATGCCTTTTACGCTAAACGAAACTAAGGCATTCTTAGAAGAAAAATCAGTCCGGTTTACTGATTATCAAACGATACAAATGTACCTTTCAATTGGTGGAATACCTCATTATTTAAATCATATCTCTAAAGGAAAAAGTGTACCGCAAAATATTCAGGATTTATGTTTTGCTAAAGATGGAATTCTTAAATCAGAATTTGATAATTTATATCCAGCACTTTTTGATAATGCAAAACGACATATAGAAATTATTAAAGCTTTAGCGAGTAAAGCTAGTGGACTTAACCGACAAGAGATTTTAAAACGGACAAAAATGTCTGAAGGTGGCTGGTTTTCTAATATTTTAAATGAATTAGAAACCTCTGGTTTTATTTCGACTTTTGAACCTTTAGAAAATAAAAAGAAAGATATGATTTACCGTTTAACCGACGAATATTCTTTATTCTATCTTACATTTATGGAAGGGCAAAGTAAATCTACAAACTGGTCTCGAATTAGTGAAAGTCAAGCCTATAAAATTTGGTGTGGTTACGCTTTCGAAAATCTATGTATCAAACATGTCGATAAAATTAAAAGTGCATTGCAAATTTCAGGAGTGCAATCATCAGTAAATAGCTACTTGCACAGAAGCGACTCTAATTTTGCTCAAGGATTTCAAATAGATATGTTAATTGATCGAAAAGATGACATCATCAATATTTGCGAAATGAAGTTTTATTCAAGCGAGTTTATTATTAATAAAGGATATGCACAAAATATAAGAACAAAAAAGGAAGGTTTAAAAGCCGTAACTAAAACTAAAAAAATGGTGCATCTCACTTTTATTACATCTTATGGAGTTGTTGAGAATGTACATAAATTGGAATTGATAGATAATGATTATACCATTTCAATTTTATTTGAGTAGTAAGTATTTGGGCGTTTTAACACGCTCTCACTACTCAATCTTTTTGCAAAAAAAACAAAAAGGATTTCAAACAGGTCGTTCCATCGTTAACGCAATTGCGATAGAAATTGAACTAATTGTTTAACAGCTTTCCCACGATGACCAATACTGTTTTTTTCTTCAAGAGATATTTCAGCAAAGGTTTTATCATAACCTTCAGCTTTAAAAATAGGATCATAACCAAACCCTTTTACTCCATGTTTGGTTTCTGTGATTTTACCTTTACAAATACCTGTAAACGTTTCTAATTCGCCTTCAAGATGAAGCGCAATTACAGTTTTAAACTGAGCATTTCGATTGGTTTTTTCTTCAAGATTTTTTAATAACAAATTCATATTGTCATCAGCATCACGTTGCTCACCAGCATAACGTGCACTATAAACTCCTGGTTCCATATTTAAGGATTCAACCTCTAAACCTGTATCATCTGCAAAGCAATCGTAACCATAATGTTCTTTAATGTATTCTGCTTTTTGAATGGCATTGCCTTCAATTGTCAATTGTGTCTCAGGTACATCTTCAAAACAACCAATATCTTTTAAACTTAGTAATTTAATATGTTCAGGGATTAAAGATTGTACTTCTTTGAGTTTATTAAGATTGTTTGTGGCGAAAACGAGTTGCATCAGCTTTTATTCTTTTGAAACCCAAAAGTACAACGCTTTTGATTGATATAAAACATCAAAATTGAGGGTTCCCAATAGTGTTAGATAAATAGATTGCTGTCTTCGGACATAAAAACCTTGGTTTGGTCATTAAAACAGAATAAAAGTCATATAAAATGCTTAATTTCTATGTGGAATTTAAACGGTAACATAGATACTGTAATTTTAATAATTCAATTAAGAAAAATGAATGCATTCAACTCACCTTTAGATGCTTTTCTGTATTGGGAAGCTGAGTCTCCAAATCAAGTCTTTTTAAATCAACCAATTAATAATCAGAAAACGTCATTTACGTTTAAGGAAGCTGGCGAAGAAGCACGGAAAATGGCAGCGTATTTAAAGTCATTGAACTTGCCAGAACGAAGTCATATCGCGTTACTTTCTAAAAATTGTGCGCATTGGATCATGTCAGACTTGGCAATTATGATGGCTGGTTATGTGTCAATTCCTATTTATCCAACGCTAAACAGTTCGTCTATGAATCAAATTTTGACGCATAGTGAATCTAAAGCAATAATAATTGGTAAGCTAGATGATTTTGCATCTCAAAAGGAAGGTATTCCCGATATTCCAAAAATTAGTGTTGGCTTATTTGGTGAAAGTGAAGGTGTTTTATGGGAAGATATTATTAATAATACAGAACAATTAATAGATGTTCATAAACCAGAACCAGAAGCCTTGCACACTATTATTTATACTTCTGGAACTACTGGAAATCCAAAAGGTGTAATGCATACAGGAAGTAATTTTATGGAATCGTCTTCGACACTTGTTCGTGAGTTTTCTTTAGATACTAAAGTGAAATTATTTTCATATCTGCCTTTAGCTCATGTCGCAGAACGTTTGTTAATTAATGGAGGAATTGTTTTAGGTGGTACAATCACATTTGTAGATTCTCTAGAAACATTTGCTAAAGATTTAGAAGCCGTTCAACCGAATCTGTTTTTTGCTGTGCCTAGAATTTGGACAAAATTTAGAGAGAAAATCTTAGAATCTATTCCACAGAAAAAACTTAATGTCTTATTAAAAATGCCAATTATTAACAACATTATAAAAAAGAAACTAAAACAAAAACTGGGTTTAAGTGAAACGATTTTTATAGCTTCAGCTGCTGCACCA
Organism: Psychroserpens ponticola; assembly: GCF_023556315.2. Classification (NCBI taxonomy): domain Bacteria; kingdom Pseudomonadati; phylum Bacteroidota; class Flavobacteriia; order Flavobacteriales; family Flavobacteriaceae; genus Psychroserpens; species Psychroserpens ponticola. Next base: position 1,269,871 of record NZ_CP116221.1, read on the forward strand.
ATTGCTTCAGAAATTGTCGAATGGTATTTAAAACTAGGCATAACTATTTATCAAGGTTATGGCATGACTGAAGATTGCTGTGTGTCGCATTTCAATAAACCTGGAGCCAATAAAATTGGAACTGTAGGCAAAACATTTGATAATGTAAAAGTCAAATTGTCTCCAGAAGGTGAGATTTGCATTAAGAATAAGTGCTTGATGAAAGGTTATTTTAAAGCTCCAGAATTAACAGCGGAAGTCATAGATAATGAGGGCTATTTAAAAACTGGTGATATGGGAGAATTTGATCACGACGGATTTTTAAGTATTGTTGGTCGTGTAAAAGACCAATTTAAAACCGATAAAGGGAAATACATTTCACCTTCTCATATAGAATTATTAATGACAGAAAACACAGATATTGAACAAATCTGTATTGTAGGTACTGGAATTCCGCAACCTATAGCGTTGGTTACTTTGTCTGAACTTGGAAAAGCAAAGTCTAAACAAAATGTATCGAAATCTTTATTAACAAGCGTAACTAAAATTAATCCATCGCTTGAAAAACACGAACGACTCGAAAAGGTAGTTGTTATGAAAGAAGATTGGAATGTCTCAAACGGACTGACAACGCCTAGCATGAAAGTGAAACGAAATAGCATTGAGAAAATTCACCAGGAGTTTTATCCGAATTGGTTCAACACTTCAGAAAATGTGATCTTTGAATAATTTTATCAATTCTTTATGACTTTTATTACTTAAAACTTGATTTATTTTTTTTAAATTTAAGTATTGAAATTAACCTAAAAATAAGATTGAATATGACTATAAATTTTAGATATGTCAATGTTGATATTAGTGAAACATTGAATGCATTTACAGAAGAAAAACTCAGTAAATTATCTAACAGATATGAGTTTTTAATAGGAGCAACAGTCCGTTTTAAACATGATGAAAACAGTCACTCCAAAGGTAAAATTTGTGATATAGAATTAAGTTTGCCTGGACCACGACTATTTGCTACTTCTGATGAAGCAAAATATGAAGTCGCAGTTAGAGAGACCATTAGTGATTTAGAAAAACAACTTAAAAAGCGTAAAGAAGTTTATAAAACGCATTAACTCTATAAATTTTTATGCTAAAAAGCCTCATGAAATTCTAAATGATTTTATGAGGCTTTTTTTATATATTTAGCAGATGAAGACGTTTTAGGTCGACCAATGAATAACAAAGCCTATATTAAAAGTTTTAGTTTAGAGTAAACGACTATGAAGTACACGACTTATATATTAATTTTTTGTTCTATATGTTTCTTGTCAAACTTCAAGAGTTCTAAAGTGTATGAGTTTGATTATATCATTGAATACAAATCTTTGTTAAGTGGTAAGGAAGATCAATCGGTGTTTTATTTAACGAATTCAAAAGATAATGAGTACTGGGCCATAATTCGCAGTATTGATAAAAAAACTTATACTATAAATTTTTATAAACATAACTCCATAAGATTATTTACCAAACTGAATAAAAAGGACTTTTATAAAGCTGAAACTATTTTACTAGAACGTCCTAAACATAACTACAAACGGAATTACAAAGCCAATAAAAAGGACTATTTTAAAGTTTTATCTGATACAATACTGGATCAGACACCAATTAGTAGATATGTTTTTAAATCAATTGATGTTCATGAACAAAAATTAGACGTTGAATATTTTGTTCAACCTAATACAAGTTTCCATTTACCAATACTCGTTATAGGTGAAGCTTATAAGAAGTGGGAGAAAGAAAAAAATATTCCTAATGGAATCTTTAAAGAAATGTACTTTTTAAATTCCGATAAAACAATTGTAGAAGCACATTATAAGCTTGTAGGATATCAAGCTTATAAAAAGCAGATAAAAGTTAAGTTTTAGTGTTATTTATGATGATAAGGTTCATTGCGTAAAATCGTAAAACCACGATACAATTGCTCAATTACAAACAAGCGAATCATTTGATGTGAAAACGTCATTTTGGAAAAGGATAGTTTTCCATTTGATTTTTGATAGACATCAGGTGAGAATCCATAAGGTCCACCAATCACAAAAACCAATCGTTTAATTCCAGAATTCATGTGCTTTTGTAAATAGTTTGAAAAGGCAACAGAATCTAGTTGTTTTCCATTTTCATCTAATAAAATCAAAACATCAGTTGGATTCAATTTATTTAAAATGAGTTCGCCTTCCTTTTGTTTTTGTTGGCTTTCACTAAGATTTTTGGCTTTTTTAAGATCTGGAATAATCTCAAATTCAAATTTCACATAAAAACCCAAACGTTTTTGATAGTCTTCAATCAGCGCTTGTAGTTGTTTGTTATCTGTTTTGCCAATGGCAAGAAGTTTAATTGTCATGATGTTGTCTGGTCGAGCGCAGTCGATACCTTGTTAATTATCCTCTCATGAGCTGCGCACAGTACTTTCAATTTAAAAATATTTTAATTTCAAGTAATGCTCGAGGAGACAGAGTCTGTCAATTTAATATTCAAATTTAACGATTTTATAAAATTACAATACCTTATCTTTTGTAATTTGGAATTTGTTTTTTTACTTTTTTAAGTTGCAATTACTATTTTTACATTAAATAGAAGGATATGATTTCAAAAGAACAATTCGATAAAGAAATAGACATCATTATTACTAATGCTATCAGAGAAGATGTAGGTGATGGTGATCACAGTTCTTTAGCTTGTATTCCATATTCTGCAATGGGTAAAGCCAAACTTCTTGTAAAAGATGAAGGCATTATTGCAGGTGTCGAATTTGCTAAAGAAGTGTTTTCATATGTCGATAAAGATATGGTTGTTGAAACGTTGATAGAAGATGGAAGTCCAGTTACATATGGAGACATTGTATTTTATGTGGAAGGTGCTTCGCAATCCATTTTAAAAGCCGAACGTTTAGTACTAAACGCCATGCAACGTATGAGTGCTATAGCTACAAAAACAAAACAGTTTGTTGATTTATTAGAGGGTACAGGAACTAAAATTTTAGACACTAGAAAAACGACTCCAGGTATAAGAGCTCTTGAAAAATGGGCTGTTAAAATTGGAGGAGGAGAGAACCACAGGTTTGCTTTATATGATATGATTATGCTTAAGGATAATCATATTGATTTTTCTGGAGGAATTACAAATGCAATAAATAAAACAAAGCACTATTTAAATGATACCAATCGTGATTTAAAGATTATTGTTGAAGCAAGAAATCTTGAAGAAATCAAAGAAATCCTAAGCGTAGGAGGTGTGTATCGTATTTTGATTGATAACTTTAATTATGAAGACACACGAACTGCTGTACAATTAATTGGAGATCAATGTCTAACGGAGTCTTCTGGAGGAATCAATGAAAAAACCCTTAGAAAATATGCTGAATGTGGTGTCGATTATATTTCATCTGGAGCACTAACGCACTCGGTTTATAATAAAGATTTGAGTTTAAAAGCAGTTGAGTGATTTTAATGACAAACACCTTTTAGGGTTGAGTTTTTTTAAGAAATTTTTATGGTAATGCCTGGAGCGTTTATAAGATGGATATTTCTGCATAAAACAATATCATTCATAGAATTATTCAATGAAGATAGTGCCTATAATTATATATTAAGTTTATGTTTTATTGGACTGTTAGTAATCATTGCAAATTAGATTATAAATGAAAACATCTTTATTTACTTTCGATCACATTGCACTTTCCGTAAAAAATGTAGACGAATCTGTTGAGTTTTATCAGAGCGTTTTTCAATTTAATGAAATTAAGAATACAGCTTCAAATTCTAAAACTAGATGGTTAGCCTTAGGCGAAAACAAACAACTTCATTTGATTCCTAAACCAAATTCTGACATAAAAACAAACAAGGCTGTTCATTTTGCTTTGTCTACAACCGACTTTAATTCATTTGTAAAGCATTTGGTGACATTAAAAATCGATTATTCAGATTGGCGAGACACACCAAACAAAGATTATATTCGAAAAGATGGCATTCAACAGGTTTATTTTCAAGATCCAAATGGATATTGGATTGAAGTCAATAACGTAGTGTGAAAAACTGAGTAAAAGTTAACTAATAGCTAATCCCAAACGTTTGCCTTCTTTCAGCATCAATTGGTATGCAGCTTCATATTCGTTAGGAATATCTCCTTCTAAAATGGCTTCTTTTATCGTTTCTTTAATTTGTCCGATTTCACGAGAAGGCTTAATGTTAAAGGCTTTCATAATATCCTCACCTGAGATTGGTGGTTGAAAATTTCGTACTTGATCTCGTGCTTCAACTTCAACAATTTTATCACGAACTACTTTAAAATTATGGTGATATTTACTAAATTTCTTTGGATTCTTAGTAGTGATATCAGCTTCGCAAAGCGTCATTAAATCTTCGACATAATCACCAGCATCAAAAACCAAACGTCTCACTGCAGAATCTGTTACAATATCTTGAGCCAAAACAATTGGTCTTGAACTCATAAATACCATTTTTTGAACAAACTTCATTTTTTCATTCAAAGGCATTTTTAATCTTTTGAATAAATGATATACCATTTTAGCACCTTCAAATTCATGTGCATGGAAGGTCCAGCCTACTTTTTTGCTAAACTTTTTAGTTGGTGCTTTTCCAATATCATGGAGTAGTGCTGCCCAACGTAACCAAACATTATCTGTGTGTTTTGCAATATTATCGACGACTTCTAGGGTGTGATAAAAGTTGTCTTTGTGCTTCTGACCTTCAATTTCGTCAATACCTTTTAAAGCAGTGATTTCAGGTAGTATATAATCTAAAAGTCCCGTTTTTTCAAGTAATAAAAAGCCAACAGAAGGCAGGTCACTTTCAAGAATTTTATTCAGTTCTACAACAATTCGTTCTTTAGTAATGATTTTAATACGATGCTTATTTCGTGAAATGGCTTCTAGAGATTTGGCTTCGATAATAAATCCGAGTTGCGTTGCGAATCGGATGGCTCTCATCATTCGTAATGGATCGTCACTATAGGTAATATCTGGATCTAAAGGTGTACGAATGATTTTATTTTGTAAATCATCAATGCCATTAAATGGATCTAATAATGTACCAAAATTAGCATTGCTTAAATCTAAAGCCAAAGCGTTTATCGTGAAATCTCTTCGATTTTGATCATCTTCAAGAGTTCCGTTTTCTACAACAGGATTTCTACTATTTTCATGATAACTCTCTTTTCGAGCACCTACAAATTCAATATCCATATCTTCAAACGGAAGCATTGCTGTTCCGTAGGTTTTAAAAACCTGAACTTTTGGTTTGTTTGCTAAGTTTTTTGAGACTTGTTTCGCTAGTGAAATCCCACTTCCAATAGCAACAATATCAATATCTTTATGTGAGCCTCGTTTTAAAATATGATCACGAACAAAACCACCAATAACATAGGAATCTAGATTCAGCTCTTTTGCAGAATTAGATATGATTTTAAAAATGGGATTATGTAAGGCGTCTTTGTAGTTCATAAATATATTTCGATAGAAAACTGAATATTTCAAAGGACAAATTTACGATTTAGTGTATTTTAAAAAAAATTACTTTCAGTTTGTTTTATTTTGGTAAATTTAGTGCAAAAGTATAGTAATCTTGCTAACGTATAATTGAACTCACTTAATGAATTTTTTTAATAAGAAATCTAATACAATAGACACTGTTTTTATTCACATAGGTAAATGTGGAGGTTCTTCTGTAATCGAAGAGTTGAAAAGGAAAGAGATTAAATTCATTGAAAAGCATGTGGCTGAAGTAAAATTCAGATCTAAAAAGAAATATTATATCATCATTAGAAATCCGATTTCTAGATTCGTTTCTGCGTTTAATTGGAGATATAAACTTGTTGTTGAAGATGGAGTTCAAAAAGATAGATTTGAAGGTGAAAAAGCATTTCTAGAGACTTATGAGAATGTGAATACTTTGGCTGAAAGCATATACAATGAAAATGATGAACTCGTTTTAGATTTTAAAAAAGAGGAGTTTTATATCCATCACATTAAAGAAGATATAGATTTTTATTTAGGTGATGTGTTGAAGAAATGTAAAAAAGAACATATTATAGCTGTTCTTGCAACAGAGACATTAAGTGAAGACATAAAACGCCATTTTGATATCAATTTGACGAGCCATTTAAAGAAAAACAAAAAAAGCACTCACTTATCTAACTTAGCGATAAACAATTTGGTTAGATATTTAAAAAAGGATTATGATTGTATTGAACGTTTAAATAACATGAATTTGCTAACAGAAACTCAGTATGAAAAATTATCTAATAGAACTTTTACAAGTTGAATTAAGAATATTTTGAGTACTTAATTGCTGAGGTTTGTATCTTCGCGTAAAATAACTGTATGGCGATTAAAATAGGGAATTTAAAACTTAATAGATTTATAAAGGGTATGATAGGTACAAGACTTATCGACCCAATGGAAGTGTATTATGTCATAGATGAAAATGTTTTTTATCCAATAATATCTAAGTCAGGTTGTTCTACAATTAAGCAAGATTTAATACGAAGATATAATCCGAGTTTTAGCAGTAAGTTTCCAGAAATTCATCAGATTGATCCTGAGTTTGAAACCAATGGAAAGGTGCTAAGAAAGCATTTTTATAGTTTTAAAAAATACCGAAATTTCAGTAAAAACAAAACCGCTTGTTTGGTTATAAGAAACCCTTATGAACGTGTGTATTCTTGTTTTTTAGATGTTGAAAAAGGAAAAAATATTATGTATCAAGATCCTTCTGGTTTAACCTCCTTTTTTGGAATTCATAGTGGAGTCACTTTCGAGAAGTTTCTAAATAAAGTTATAAAACTACCTGACCATTTATCTGATAGACATTTCAGAAGTCAATCATTTTGTTTGCAGAAAGGCGTTAAGGAAACCTTAAGTAATGTCGAAATCGTTCTACTTGAGAACTATAACAAGAAAGATGCTGCTGCCACCAAACTCAATACAAATAACAAGACAATTCCTAAAGACATTTTAGAAGCACTAAAAAATAACAAGTCTTTTAAGAAACGATTCTCAGAAGATTTACAATTGTATAATGATGCAAAATAAAAGGATTGATTTATAATTTATCCTTAAAAGTGTATTTTAAATAAATACTTTCGATGCGTTTTAAAATTGTGTTTTTATCGATATTTCTTATGAGTTTAAATGCGGTTTCTGGGTTGATTTTTCCGTAATCTTCGAAGAGTTTATATTGTTTTAATTCTTTCGCGTTTTTATTTTTATAATCGGTTACATTAAAATCTGTAAGATGCTTTTTTATTAAATCTTCAGCTTCAGATTTAAACGTTATGTTTTTGTTCTTTTTTGCAAATCTAAAAAATGCCGAGACCACAGTGATTTGAAACTTTAGAATATAAGTTCCAGTAATGATTTTACTGTCTTGATTCTTTTCAGGCGTATAAAAATTAGAAAATATCTTTTCAATAACCGTTAAATAGGATTTAAGATTATATAAACTATAATTTTTTGTGATCGAACTTTGATTTCCAATATTATAGTAATAGGTAACTTCTGAATTAAAAATAATAGTTTTGGCTAAATACATGGTTTGGAAAAACCATAGTTCATCTTCGTGTACAATACCATCTTCAAAAGTTAAATTATTAGAAAAAATAAATTCAGAATTGTATAGTTTATTCCAAGCAACAACGCTAAAAGGCGTTTCTATTGAAAGCTCAATAAAGTTAATGTCGCTTAAAGTTTTGTCAGTTATGGTATAATGCTCTAAAGTTTTTAAAATGCTTGTTGTTTGATTGTAAACTTCAGCACTTTTGCCCATAACCACATCTATTTCTGGCTGATATAAGTCTGTGAGGCTTTTTAAACAATTCTCATCTAATAAATCATCAGGATCGAAGAATAAAATACAGTCTCCATTAACGTTTTTTAATCCAGTATTTCTTGCTCCTGAAAGTCCTTTGTTTTGTTGAGTAATTAAAGTAAATCGTTGGTCTTGTTTAGTCCATTTTTCGATTTCACTTTCTGTATTGTCAGTACTGCCATCATTAATAATAATGCATTCCCAATGCTTATAAGTTTGCTTGAAAACACTTTCTAAACCTTTAGTGATAAATTTTTCTACATTATAGCAAGGCACTACAATACTTACAAGTGGAGCATTCATTTTTTTGAGTTCTAAGGTCATTAAAATAGACTTTTAAATAAAAATACCATTTTATCTATAAATGGTATTTGATTAAAATATCCTGACTCATTTTTCACATAGTTATAGAATGTTTTATTGTAAGAACTTGCATTTCTAATGGTACGAATAATTACTTTATCTATATGAGATTCAAAAATGGAGTGATTATAATAATTTGTTTCATTATTTCTAGCTTTTAAAGCTTTTGAAGCTTCTATTGCTGAAGTAATTTGTTCTGGACTAAGATTTCGATTTAAGGAAACAGCATTGAAATAATCATCTAAAGTTCCTTTGCTTTCATCAATTCCAAAATGAAGTAATTGTTTTTTCTTTATTAATACATTAGCCTTTTGAAGGTTTTTTTCTTTCGTCTGACTAATATTATTTGGATGCCATCTATAGTTAAGTAACGATTCTGGAATATTATAAAAATCGGTAATTTGAATCACTTCACTCCAAAGTCCGTAATCTTCTGCAGGTACATATTGATGCTCAAATCTAAAATCCTTAATAGCAGATGTTCTAAACATTACTGTTGGATTGCCAATACCACAACTACTTAAAAATTGAACCTTCAATGCTTCAGCATCTACTGCGTGTTTAATTAATTTTTGTTTATCGCCAAAAAAGGTAAACCAAGTACCACAAACACCAATGTTAGCGTTGTTTTTGAAAACGTCTAATTGTTTTTCAAATCGCGTAGGAAGCGAAATGTCATCGGCATCCATAAGCGCTATGAATTCCGTTTGAGCGCTTTCTATACCTTCGTTCCTTAAATTGGCTGGACCTTCGTTTTTAGTCTTATTAATAACTTCAACGCGATTATCTTTTTTTTGATACGCTTCTAATATAGAAGGCGTACTATCTGTAGAATTATCATTTAAAACCAAGAGTTTAAAATCTGTAAATGTCTGGTTAAGAATACTGTCTATTGCTTCTTCTAAGTACATTTCGCCATTATAAACAGGCATAATTACAGTTAATAGATTCATTGGTTTATGTTTTTCAATAGCAAAAGTAAGTATTTATAAAGCTTAACATTATATTTGTAAAAATTATTTTTGTGAGTAAAATACAAGTAGGCTTCTTAGTATCTTATGACTTTAATTTGCTGAAAAATGCAATTCCTAGGGTTTATGACGATGCTGACACCATTTTTTTAGCGATAGATGAAAATAGAACCACCTGGAATGGCGCTACATTTACAATTGATGATTCTTTTTTTGAATGGATAAAATCTATTGATAACCAAGGAAAAATTGTGATCTATAAAGACAATTTTTACGTTCCTGAATTGTCTACAATGGAATGCGAAGTTAGAGAACGAAAATTGTTAGCAGAACAAATGGGAGTAGGAAACTGGCTAATTCAGTTAGATGCTGATGAGTATTTTTTAGATTTTAAATCTTTTATAAAGACATTAAGGCAACACGATTCGTTTTTAAAGAATCCAGAAAAGAATCCCATTCAGTTTTCTACATTTTTAGTGAATATATATAAGTTTGTTGATGATGGTTGTTTATATATTGATGAGCCAACCAAATGTTTAACAGCGACTAATTTTCCAAATTATCGTACTGGTAGAAATACGCGTAAACGTATTATATATACGAAACATTTAATGTTACATGAGACATTGTCAAGAGATGAAAGTGAGTTGGAATTCAAGTTTCAAAATTGGGGACACAAAAATGAATTGAATCCTCATTTCATGGATAAATGGAAATCGGCTAATGCAAGCAATTACAAATCCTTAACAGATTTATTTTATTTGGAACCGCATAAATGGAAATCTTTGAATTTTACAAAAGGAAAGACGATTCCTGAAATAATAAAGACATTTTCAACGAACAATTTTGCTCCAACACGTACGTTTTTGCTGAAAAAGAATTTTGGGCAATGGTTTAAATTTTTATTTAAGACTTAGCATTTGACAATTGTATGAAAGCAACTTTAATCATTTCAACATATAACTGGCCTCAAGCTTTAGAGCTTGTGTTGTTAAGTACACTTTGTCAAACCCAATTTCCTGACGAAATTATAGTTGCAGATGATGGCTCATCTCATGAAACTAAGTTGATAATAGAACAATTTAAATCTAAATTTGAGATTCCTTTAAAGCATGTTTGGCATGAAGATGATGGTTTCAGGAAATCTGTTATTTTAAATAAAGCGATTGCACAAGCTAAAGGAGACTATATTATTCAAGCTGATGGTGATTGTATTTTGCATAAAAATTATGTAGAAGACCATCTGCATTATGCTCAAAAAAACACTTATTTGTTTGGAAGTAGAGTAAATATTCAAGAAGATTATTTGGATGCTTTATTTGAAGAAAAACAAATTCGATTTCATGCCTTTTCTAAAGGAATAAAAAAACGTACACGAGCATTACATATCCCTCTTTTAAGTCGGTTTTATAGTGCTAGTGATCAATTTTCGAAAAAATACAGAGGTTGTAATACATCGTATTTTAAATCAGATTTTATTGCTGTTAATGGGTATAACGAAGACTTTAAAGGTTGGGGAAGAGAAGACTCTGAATTGGCTTTAAGATTTCATAATTTTGGACTTCAAGGTAGGCGAATTAGATATCGAGGGATTGTTTTTCATATTTATCATAACGAGAAATCTAAAAGCAGACTTGAAATTAATAATGATATCGAATTACAAACCATTGCAAATAAAACTGTTTGGTGTAAAAATGGTGTAGATAAATATTTAAGTGAAAAGAACTAAAACCATACATAAAGATTATAAAGCTCACGAAGCATTTTTTGATGATATCATTTCAAATTTTGAATCAAAAGGAGAGCCCTTCGGAAATCAAGATCGTAATTCACTAAAATTATTTGATTTAAACGGAACATCTATCAACGTCAAATCATTTCGCATTCCTAATTTTATCAATCAAATTGCTTATCGGTTTTTTAGAAAAAGCAAAGCGCAACGTTCATTTGAATATGGAAATTGGCTTAAAAGCTTAGATATCGGAACACCACAACCTTTGGCTTATTATGAGTACAAAACAGGATTATTATTCAACAAAAGTTACTACATAAGTGAACAACAAGATTGTGATTTAACATATCGAGAGTTAACTACGGATTTTGATTATCCTGATCATGAAAATATTTTAAGAGCATTTACAAGATTTACTTATAATTTGCACAAAAAGAATGTTCACTTTTTAGACCATTCTCCAGGAAATACTTTAATAAAAAAAGTTGGTGATGCCTATGAATTTTATTTAGTGGATTTAAATCGAATGGAGTTTAAGGAATTAGATTTTGAAACTCGCATTAAGAACTTTTCTAAACTTACAATTCATAAATTTATGATCGAAATTATGAGTGACGAATATGCTAAATGTTCAGGTGAAGATTATAATAAAATAGTTGATTTAATGTGGTCAGATACGGAAGCTTTTCAAAATAGATATCATAAAAAAAGAAGACTCAAAAACAAACTCAAGTTTTGGAAAAAGACTGAAAACTAATTGTTTTTATATAATTTCCTGAGTTTCGCATATTTTAAATATGTAATGTTTCCCGTTTGCGCACTAATCACAAATCCATTTTTGCCATCTAAAAAGCCAAATCTTAAGAAGTAAGCTTTAAAAAAAGCCCAAAAAGGATTCCATAAAATTTTATAGAAAGGCGCTTTTTTTCCTTTATCATAATAAGCTTGTGCTGCAATGGTAGAAAAATATTCTGTTTTTTCATTAAACTCTTTATAACTCTGATAAGTCCAATGTAAAATATCACCTTTTAATTGACCTGATTTCCGATTGTTTTTTAATACAATTTCATCATGAGGATTAATGCCTTTCCACTCAGCAACACGTCTGTCAAAAACACGTAATTTCTTATTTGGATACCAATCAGAATGCTTTATCCATTGTCCGCAAAAATTATTAAAACGATTGCAGTAATATCCATCAATTTGCCAATTAGATTTTAGGTTTGCAATTGAGTTTTGAAGCGTTTCAGATAAAGCTTCATCACCATCAAGAGATACAATATAATCGTTTGAAGCTTGTTCTAGCGCAAAATTTTTCTGTTCAATATAACCAAGAAATTTTTGCTCTATAAAAGTGACATTATAGTTTAGGCAAATGTGTTTAGTGCTATCTGTAGAAAATGAATCAACTACAATAATTTCGTCAACGACATTGGTAAGAGATTGCAAACACCTTTCAATGTTTTTCTCTTCATTAAACGTAATAATAACACCTGAGAGTTTAATCATTCGACTTTCATCTTAATTTGTCAAAAATAACTATTTTTGATGCAATGAAAGCTATTGATATTTCAGTAATTATTAGTACATATAACAACCCAAAGTGGTTGCAAAAAGTATTGTGGAGTTTTGACGTGCAAACCTTCAAAAATTTTGAAGTTGTAATTGCTGATGATGGATCTACTGAAGAAACGAAATCACTAATAGATACAATGGCTTTAGAAGTTAGTTATCCCATTCAACACATTTGGCATGAAGACAATGGATTTCAAAAAACAATCATTTTAAATAAGGCTACTGTTGCTAGTAATGGAAATTATTTAGTGTATACAGATGGCGATTGTATTGCTAGAGCAGATTTTTTGAATGTGCATGCTAGTAGAAGAGAAGCTGGTTATTTTTTGTCTGGAGGTTATTTTAAATTGCCAATGGATATCAGTGAGATTATAACTGAAGTTGATATTAAAGCACAACATTGTTTTGATATTAAATGGTTAAAACAACACGGACTCAAATCTACGTTTAAGAATAATAAAATCACGTCTACAGGTGTAAAAGAAAGTTTGCTCAATACGTTAACGCCAACAACAGCAACTTGGAATGGTCATAACGCTTCTGGTTACAAAAGTGATATAATTGCTGCAAATGGTTATGACGAACGTATGCAATATGGAGGCGAAGATAGAGAACTTGGTGAGCGTTTATTTAATGCAGGGTTGAAGGCAAAACAGATTAGATATAGTGCGATTTGTTTGCATTTAGATCATGCTAGAGGATATGTAAAACCTGAAATGATTGAAAAAAACAAAGCCATTAGAGCGACTACAAAATCTGAAAAAATCACAAAAACAGATTATGGTATTGACAAACAAAAATCTTAAGGGTATTTTTACCTATTGAGTTTTAGAAATGTGTTTAAATCCTCAAAAAACAATGACGGTTTTATCATTGCATAATACGATTTGTAATTGTCTTTCAATTCTTTAGATGTAGAATTATTTACAATGTCTGGATTGAAATCTTTCAGGTGAACGGAAACATTTTGTGTTCCATCTTCAAACATATTCCATGCTTCTTTAATAATCCAAGGCGAGAAAATAGTAAATGTTGGAATACTTAAAGCTTTTGCCATATTAACTGCTCCACCTTCATTTCCAATCATAGCTGTGCAATGATGCGTTATGGCTAAAAATTCTCGCAATCCTTTTCCGAAGACATCAAAAAAGATGTGTTGTCGCGTTTCTGATGTACAAAAATTATAAACCGTTTTTGCTTCGTCTACCTGTTTCGGGATATAATTAAATAAAATTTGCCCATTAGTGTGTTCAACAATAAAATCAATCACTTTTGCCATGTGAGGTAGAGGATAGGTTTTATTATCACCACTTCCCAAAACACTAATCATGTAAATGGGTTTTGATAAATCTATATTTGAATCTAAAAGAAACGTTTTAGAGCGTTCAATTTCTTGAGCAGTAAGATGAATTTTCGGATGAATAGGTTTTGGAACTTGTTTAACTAAAGGTGCTAAGAGTTGCAACCTGTTTTCAATAGCTAATCCAGCATTAGTTTTAGCTACAGATGCTTCTTTATAGGTATGTGTATAGTAATATTTTGTATACCATTTATATTTTGAAATTTTAATTGCTGCACCAGAAAATTTCGTCATTAAATTACTTGATAATTTAGAGTATACATCAATAACGACATCATATTTTTCTTTTTTGATGCCTTTTAGAAAGTTTAAAAATGTTACTCGACTGTCTTCTATTTCTGGAGTTACAAACAAAAACTTATCGATAAACGGGTTATGTTCTACAACAGGAAATGTATGTGAGTTTATCACATAATGAAGTTCAGCATTTGGATGTTCGGCTTTTAAAGCTTCAAACAAAATGCTTGTGGTGAGCACATCACCAATCATTTTTTGTTGTATTATTAAAATTTTCAAAACTCTAAAACGCTAAGCGTTATTTTATTATTAATTTACTCAATCTCAAAATCAATTTGAATGATTTCGGTGATTTTAAAATAGTTATACTGCAACGTCATATTCTCGTAACGCATCATTAAGAGACGTTTTTTTATTGGTACTTTCTTTACGTTTACCAATAATTAGTGCACAAGGCACATTGTAATTTCCAGCAGGAAACGTTTTAGTATAACTTCCAGGAATTACAACAGAACGTTCAGGAACGACACCTTTCATTTCAACAGGCTCATCTCCAGTAACATCAATAATTTTTGTACTCATGGTCAAAACGACGTTAGCTCCTAAAACTGCTTCTTTTTCAATACGAACACCTTCAACAACAATACAACGAGAACCAATAAATGCGCCATCTTCTATAATAACTGGTGCAGCTTGCAACGGTTCTAAAACACCTCCAATTCCAACTCCTCCAGATAAATGTACATTCTTCCCAATTTGAGCACAACTGCCAACTGTTGCCCAAGTATCAACCATTGTTCCTTCATCTACATAAGCACCAATATTTACATAACTAGGCATTAAAATAGTACCAGGAGAAATATATGCTCCATGTCTAGCTACTGCATTTGGTACCACACGAATTCCTTTCTTTTTATAATCTCGTTTTAATGGAATTTTATCATGATACTCAAAAATACCAGCTTCAAGAGTTTCCATTTTTTGAATTGGAAAATATAAAACAACAGCTTTTTTTACCCATTCATTAACTTGCCAACCCGTTTCAATTGGTTCTGCAACTCGTAAAGTTCCTTCGTCTAAAAGATCGATTACAGATCGTATACTTTTAATAGTGGAATCATTAGTTAAAAGTGAGCGATCAT
Source organism: Psychroserpens ponticola (assembly GCF_023556315.2). Classification (NCBI taxonomy): domain Bacteria; kingdom Pseudomonadati; phylum Bacteroidota; class Flavobacteriia; order Flavobacteriales; family Flavobacteriaceae; genus Psychroserpens; species Psychroserpens ponticola. The sequence goes on from NZ_CP116221.1 coordinate 1,285,101, forward strand.
TCCATGCTTCTTCTATATGTTGTTGTAATTCTTTCATCTTAATTTAAGTCGGTTTTTACAAAGATAAGTCTATAAAATTGGTCTCATAATTTCTAATTCAGAAAAAATAAAAAAATATGTGACCAATTAAAAAATAGTGTGTCTTATAGTTGTGATTATTATATCTTGAGTGTTGTCCCTAATACAAACACTTGAGTTCTTTAATAATTAATAGCTAATTTTTTAAAACACCTTTCTTTCCCTAGGAAGGTGTTTTTGTTTTATTAATTCCTGATATGTGACCAATTGAAAAAAGGTGTGTCATAATAGTATAACATGAACTGTTTAAGGTAGAGGGTAAACAAGTTTATGGATGATTATTAATGGTTGATTATTTTGAAACGCTTCTTTGACCTACAAAGAAGCGTTTTTTTGCTTTATAAGAATTACTTTTGCAATATGGCAAGATTACTAGCAATAGATTATGGTACAAAACGAACAGGTGTTGCTGTAACAGATGAGTTACAGATTATTGCTTCTGGTTTGACTACAGTTGATACCAAAGAATTAATTGGGTTTTTAAAGGCCTATATTTCTGAAGAATCAGTTGAATTATTTATTGTTGGAGAACCAAAGCAAATGAATTTTGAATCGTCTGAAAGTGAAGTGCATATTTCTAAGTTTTTAGAAAAATTAAAAAAAGCATGCCCAGATATTCCTATTAAAAGAATAGATGAGCGCTTTACTTCTAAAATAGCATTTCAAACTATGATTGATAGCGGACTTAATAAAAAGCAACGCAAAAACAAAGCTTTAGTAGATGAGATTAGTGCAACAATAATTCTTCAAAGTTACTTGTATAATCAATCTTAATTAAATATTAAAAGTTATAAAATCAGAATAAGAATTGTATTTTTGCAATCGAAAAATTAGATTAGATGATATTACCAATTGTTGCTTATGGCGACCCAGTTTTAAGAAAAAAAGCAGAATCAATTACTAAGGATTATCCAAAACTAGATGCGCTTTTAGAGAATATGAAAGAGACGATGTATGGTGCTTTTGGTGTAGGGTTAGCTGCGCCACAAATAGGATTGCCTATTCGCTTATTTTTAGTTGACACATCTCCTTTTGCTGAAGATGAAGAATTTACTGAAGAAGAGCAGGAGACTTTGAAAAAATTCAAACGTACATTTATAAATGCTGAAATCATTGAAGAAGAAGGAGATGAGTGGGCTTTTAATGAAGGCTGCTTAAGTATTCCTGATGTTCGCGAAGATGTTTTTAGACAACCAAAAATAAAAATTCAGTATCAAGATGAAAATTTTGAAACGCATACTGAAGAATTTGACGGTTTGATTGCGAGAGTGATTCAGCATGAATACGATCATATTGATGGTATTTTATTTACAGATAAATTATCATCATTAAAAAAACGTTTGATAAAAGGAAAATTATCAAACATTTCAAAAGGAAAAATAAATGTAGATTATAGAATGCGTTTCCCTGCTTTAAAAAAGAAACGATAACACAAAAAAATCATAGCATATAAATTATGAGTTTAGATAAAATACTTTCCATTTCAGGAAAACCAGGATTATATAAAATTATCGCACAAACAAGAAATGGCTTTGTTGCAGAATCTTTAATTGACCAAAGAAAGGTGAATGTTAATATTCATAGTAACGTGAGCATTCTTAGTGAAATTGCAGTGTATACATTAACTGAAGAGTTGCCATTAAGAGAGGTTCTTAAAAAGGTAATGGAAAAAGAAAGCGGTAATCAAACATCGATTAGCCATAAAGATTCTAAAGATACTTTAGAGGAGTATTTCTTTGAAGTATTACCCGATTATGATGAAGATCGTGTATACGCTAGTGATATCAAAAAAATCATTCAATGGTATAACTTACTTCAAAAGCATGATATGTTAGATGCTTTAGAAGAAGACAAAGAAGTTATTGCTTCTGAAGAGGAAGAATAAGGATTAAACATGTCTGATAAAACATTGCAATTAAAAGCTTTTGAGCGTTTACTCATTATTATGGATGAGTTACGTGAACAATGTCCTTGGGATAAAAAGCAAACCATGCAAACGCTTCGTCATTTAACTATTGAAGAGGTTTATGAGTTAGGAGATGCTATTTTAGATGATGACTTAGATGAAGTTAAAAAAGAATTAGGAGACGTCTTACTTCACATTGTATTCTACTCAAAAATTGGTAGCGAATCTAATGCTTTTGATATTGCAGATGTTTGTAATAGCATTTGCGACAAGTTAATTGATCGTCATCCTCATATCTATGGAGATGTTGTTGTTGAAAATGAAGACGATGTTAAAAGAAATTGGGAGCAGCTTAAGCTGAAAGAAGGCAAGAAAAGTGTACTTGAAGGTGTGCCAAAAAGTTTACCAGCCATGGTAAAAGCCAATAGAATTCAAGATAAAGTTGCAGGTGTAGGATTTGATTGGGAAGAACCTAATCAAGTCTTTGAAAAAGTAGAAGAGGAGCTCGGCGAATTACAAGTTGAAATCAATGCTGGCAATCAAAATCAGATAGAAAGCGAATTTGGTGACGTATTGTTCTCAATGATAAATTACGCACGATTTTTAAAGATCGATCCAGAAAGTGCTTTAGAGCGTACTAATAAAAAATTCATCAAGAGGTTTCAATATTTAGAACAGAAATCTAAAGAATTAGATAAGCCATTATCTGATATGACGCTAGCAGAAATGGATATATACTGGGAAGAAGCGAAAAAAATATAATTTTTTCAATTCTCGACATCCAAACACACAAAATCATTCGTATATAAATTAGATTGGAAACTTAGTATAAGTTTCTCTATCATAGGTAGGCAATCTTAATTGTATAGTTAAGCGGATAAATTAAGATTAAAATTTAGTTTAGTTAGGTATAAAATCCTGTCTGTTTTTGCAGACAGGATTTTATTTTTTATAAAGTTTTCGAATGTGCTCGAAATGACAATATACTAATAATGATACTTTATTAGTACTAACAACTAATCTGTAGATTCCTCCATCGTATGATACACGTTTTGCACATCATCATCTTCTTCCAATTTTTCTAGAAGTTTTTCAACGTCTTCTGCTTGTTCTGGAGTAATGGTTTTTGTCACTTGTGGAATACGTTCAAATCCTGAAGAAATAATTTCAATTGAATTCGTTTCAAGATACGATTGTATGTTTCCAAAACTTTCAAATGGCGCATAAATCATAACGCTCGTTTGCTCATTTCCTTCTTCATCTTCATCTGTGTCTTCAAAAATTTCTTCAACACCAAAATCGATAAGCTCTAATTCTAATTCTTCTAAATCTAATTCTTCGCCTTTAATTTTAAAATTACAGGTATGGTCAAACATAAAAACGACAGAACCTGAAGTTCCTAAGCTACCATCACATTTGTTAAAGTAAGAACGTACATTAGCTACAGTACGCGTATTATTATCTGTGGCAGTTTCAATAAGTACTGCAATTCCATGTTGTGCGTAACCTTCAAATAAAACTTCTTTATAATCACCTTGATCTTTCTCACTGGCTTTCTTAATAGCACGTTCAACATTATCTTTTGGCATGTTAACCGCTTTCGCATTCTGAATGACGGCTCTTAATCTAGAGTTTGAATCTGGATCAGGACCACCTTCTTTTACAGCCATTACAATGTCTTTACCTATGCGAGTAAAAGCCTTGCTCATTGCTGACCAACGTTTCATTTTTCTTGCTTTACGAAATTCAAAAGCTCTTCCCATTATCGTTCTATTTTAAAAGTTTTTTGTTGAATTCAAAATTATTGAAATTTAATTGAAATGCCAACAAACATTAGTCATTTGGAATGTGATTTGCTAAAAAATTTGCGTTGGTATTATTAATTTGGTTAATCGTGTTTTGGCGATCATTATTTAATTCTGTATTTACCTTATTATAATTCTTAACCGCTTTATTGATATCTTTTACTTTCTTATTATAGGCATCAATTTGTTCTTTGGTGCGTTCACGTTCAGGTGTTTGTTCTAAACTGTTTTTTATCTTCTCGAAGTCTTCATTTAGAATTAAAAAATCGGTCAATTGAGGAATTTTATTTTCAGTTTCATCAATAAAGAATTCAAATGCTTTTTTTGTAGCGTTAATTATAGAATCATCATTTTTATATTGAGACTGTTCTTTTAAGGCTATTAGGCCTTCTTTTGCTGCAGCATTTAATGCATTTGAATTTTGTTGAATAGCGCCTACATCATTAGACTCAACAGCTTCCCATAGATATACTTCATTAATATATACTTTGAAATAAACCAAATACATATCATTATAATGTTCAAAAACTTCATTTGAGATTTTCATTTTTCTCCCAAGATCATTTTCACTTTCAATAATTTGAATCTCATGTTTTTCAGCAAAGGCATAAAAGTTGGTTTCGTATTCTTGTTGCGATTCTTCCATTTTTTTATCAGCCAATTCTTGAGCAACGATATATGCTTCCATAGCATCGTAAGATTGATCTGCGACTTCTTTCATATCAACAATAGCAGCATAATCGTGATTTAAGAGACTTTTGTTTAGTTGCATGTGCTTTAACACTTGGTTCTTGTATTCATCACCATCAAAACCATCTGCCTTTTCAATTTTTGCGATTGCTTTGTCTATTGTTTTTAGCAAATTTTTGCGCTTGCCTTCAATACTTCTGTCGCTATTACTATGAGCAACTGCTTTAGTGTATTTCCACATATTTTTTGTAATAGCTTGTTGTTCTTCAGCTACAAAATCTAAATATTCTGAGGCATTGTCAAAACTTTGTGCAGTTACAAAAGTTGAAGTCAGAATGCAAAATAAGCTAAGAGTTAATGTGATGCGTTTCATGTTAATCGGTTATGTTTAAGTTTAAAAGGTCTAGCAATATATAATGTGCTTCAGATATATAGATGTCATTTTGAATCGTCTTTAAAAAGGCTTCGTTGACTTCTTTTTGTTCATTATTATAACTAAGAACCTCAATTGTTGAACTTGTATTACTTACTACTAAAGTAGATGTATTGTTGTTAATAGAATCACTAAATAATTCCCACTGCGAATGGTATGCATTCATGTTTTTATATACGTTTTGTAACGTGAGAGGATATTCCGTTTTTAATTCAAAATAATTGTCTATAATAAGCGTATTAAGAGATTTTACAGCGTCAAAGGCTAAATTACTCCCAACTCTAATTCGATTTTTTGTTTCTAAAGCTTTCAAAGGTAGTGCTTTAAGTTTAATATATTTTAGAGTAGGCTCAATAGAATCATTATCTAGTGCAAATGAAGAAAAGCGTTCTTCAGTTTTAAAATTGTCATATAAGTTGGGTAGTTGTATGTCTGGAATAACACCAACAGACTGATGGCTTTGTCCTGTAATGCGATAAAATTTTTCGACAGTAAGTTTTGAAAACCCTAATTGTGAATCTTCGTCTAATGGCAGAATGACTTGCGCAGAAGCTTTACCATGTGAAGTTGAACCTACAACAATTGCTCTATTATAATCCTGCATTGCTGCTGCAAAAAACTCTGAAGCTGATGCACTAAAATTATTAATAAGAATAACGATAGGTTTCATAAATAACGAACCTCTATTTGTATCTTTAATCGTAAATGTATCACCATTTCCATATTTTAAAATGGATAATGGACCTCTATTTATAAACATGCCAGACAAATCTGCTGCTTCTTTCATTGAGCCTCCACCATTAAATCTTAAATCTAGAATAAGCGCATCAATATTTTCCTTTTGGAGTTTGTAAAGTTCTTTGGCAACATCATTTGCGACACCTAATCCGTTTGGAGATTCAAAATCTGAATAAAAATTATTGATACTGATGTATCCTATATTCGCTTTATCTTTTAACAGGTAACCAGTTACTGTATTATCTTCAATTTTGGTTTTAGTTTTTGTGAGTTCGATGTCTTTAAGAGTTCCATTTTGTTTCTTAATTTTAAATGTGATGGTTGTATTATTTTCATCATTTATAAAAGCAACTATGTCATCATTTGAAACACAATAGGTTTCTAAAATGATATCGTTTGCTTGTAAAGATTTTATAATATCATTCGTTTCGAAATCACCATTAATAAATGCAGGACTTCCAGGAGTGATGTGTGCAATTACAATATTGCCTTTGTCATTTTTGTTTGTTATAATTCCGAAAGACAGCTGGTCGTTTGAAAGCGAATTAACATAGGTTGTTTTGTCAGTTGCATTGAAAAATGTAGAATTTGGATCATGAAAAGCCACATAAGCATTCAAAAAGGCTTCTTTTACAAATTGTGAAAGTCCGCCATTTTTGTTTTGCAATTCTTCAAGTTTGCATAATTCTTTTTGTATAATTTTAGGTTTAATCTCTTTCTCTTCCTTTTTAAAGTTTGCTGAAAGGTTTTCGATTATAGAATCTTGTTCAATAAGTTCAAATAAGATGTTATATCGAATACGTTTGCTCCAATAGTTAATTGTTTCTGTATTATCATCAAGATATGTATAAGCAGCATCTGGAGCAAAACGCAAGGTGTCTTTACCAGAATAATCAAATTTAGATTTAGAAAAACCATGTATGATTTGTTTTGCATTTTCAATGCGTTTGACAAGAATTTCACTGTATTCATCAATAAATGCACAATCGTTATTGGCAATATAATCATCTAATTGTAAACGATCTTTTTCAAATACATCAATATCTTTTTGAATAAAGAATCTTTTTTTGTCATCTAATTGCGCTAAAAACAGTTTGTAAACACCAACAGAAAGACTGTCGTCGATTGGTTTTGGTTTGAAATGTTCTTTTTTAACTAAAGCTTTTATCGCTTGTAATTGTTCACAAAATTCGGGTTGATCCTGAGATTGTACACTTAAAAAACAGCATAATAAAGAAAGTAAAGTGAGTTGTTTAAGCATAGAGGGATTTAGTAGGTTTAAAATTTGGTTTTAGATTAGTCTTGAACTTCAACAATAGCTTCAATGGCGTCTGCTAATTTAAAATCTTTATCTGTAACACCATTGACGCTATGTGTTGATAAAGATATTTTTAAAACGTTATACACATTGCTCCAGTTAGGATGATGGTTTTGCGCTTCACATTCAAAGGCAATTCTACTCATGGCACTAAAGCAATCTTTGAAATTATCAAATTCAAATTCGGCATGAATAGCATTTTTATGATATTCCCAATCTGGAAAACGCAATAGCTTTTTTTCAATAATGTCATCTGACAGTAAACTCATGGATTTATTTGTTTCTATTAAAAGTAAGAAATTTTATCGTAAAGTAAGAACTTATACCTTTTCATAATACAAAATGAGATAAACAGACAAAATAAACTTTAAAAGGTAGTTTTTAATTATTTATTAAGCTCTTGAAGTACTTCAAGACTCGTAACTTGAAGATGTTTAGGGAGTTTGTTGAATTTTGGAAGCACAGCTAAATAACGATCTTCATTGGTTGTATAAACGTGTTTATATTGCACACCATTTTTTGTTGTTATCTGATTAACAATATCTTTAATATATTCATCATGATGTACTAAATCTGTACTTCCTAAATGAAAAACGCCAGATTTATTTCGATTAATCATATAATGAATTTGTTGGGTAACCTTGGTATCGGTTGTTACATTCATGATAAGGTTTGGGAAAATTTCAATAGCAGTTTTATCTGCTAAATGCTGTTTCAGTTCTTTTAGTCTTGGTGATTGAACTCCTAAAACCATCGGAAGTCTTACAATTGCTGATTTTTTCTTTGGAAGGCGTAGCAGCATGTTTTCAATTTTTATTTTAAAATGCCCATAAATACTACCACTAAAGGTTTTGTCTAGCTCGTAACTTGGATACTTGCTGTAAGCATCAAATACATTAGCTGAAGATAGAAAAATGATTTTGCAATCATGTTCTAATACATATTCAGATATGTGTTGATGAGCAATAGTTTGCGCTTGAAAATCTCCTCGTAACGCAGAAATAATAATCGAAGGTTTAGTTGCTTCTAAAACTTCATAGACATCATCTTGTTCAACATTATATTGCAAAAAATGATTGTTGCTTGTAAAGATTTTATGTGGAACTCTATAGGTGCCAAAAGTTTTAAAATAGGAGCATAATTCCTTATAAATTGCATTACCTATAAAGCCACTTGCACCAAGAATTAATATGCGATGTTTGCTTTCGTTCCCTTTCATGAATCCTTACAACAATAGCTAAAACTATGCTTTATAAAATGGAAGTTTTACAACAGTAGCTGGAATTGTTTTTTTACGAATCTGAATGTTTATTTTACTATTCACATCTGCAAAAACTGCAGGTACATAACCTAATCCGATGCCTTTGTTTAAACTAGGTGACATGGTTCCGGAAGTTACGACTCCTATTGTTTTTCCGCTTGAATCAACAATATCATAACCATGACGAGGAATGCCTCTGTCGTCTAATTCAAAAGCAACTAATTTGCGTTCTGCGCCACGACGTTTTTCATCTTCTAAAGCTTCAGAATTTGTGAATGTTTTGGTGAACTTCGTAACCCAACCTAAACCAGCTTCTATAGGAGAGGTGGTATCATCAATATCATTTCCGTAAAGGCAATAACCCATTTCTAAACGCAACGTATCACGAGCAGCAAGACCAATGGGTTTTGCACCAGCTTCAACAACTTTATCCCAAACTTGTTTGACTTCAGTGTTTTTACAGTAGATCTCAAATCCGCCACTTCCAGTATAACCCGTTGCAGAAATAATCACATGATCTATACCTGCAAAATCACCAACCACAAAGTTGTAAAATTTTATTTCAGAAAGATCATGACTAGAAAGTGTTTGCATAGCTTCAACCGCTTTTGGGCCTTGAATCGCTAATAGCGAATAATTTTCACTTAGATCTTTCATCTCTGCGCCTACATCATTTTTAGATGAAATCCAGTTCCAATCTTTTTCAATATTACTAGCATTCACAACTAATAAATAGGTTTCTTCTTTGATTCTATAGATGATTAAATCGTCAACAATTCCACCAGTATCATTAGGTAAATAGCTGTATTGTGCTTTTCCAATAGTTAATTTTGATGCATCATTGCTACATGTTTTTTGAATTAAAGCAAGAGCATTTGGACCTTCGATTAAAAATTCTCCCATGTGAGACACATCAAAAACACCAACTCCAGTTCTTACGGCTTCATGTTCAATATTGACACCATCATACTGTACTGGCATATTATAACCAGCAAAAGGAACCATTTTTGCGCCTAATGCTTCGTGAGTTTCAGTTAAAGCTGTATTTTTCATGACATATAGATTTTAAAAGGCTAAATTTTACCTTTGAATTTTCATCACAAATGTATCAAAATTATCTGTGTTATTTTAATACGAATTCGAATGAAATTCTTAATGTTTGTTAATTTGAATAGCGAGTTTTGAAAGCACTAATTTAATCCTTTAAGAGGTCTTCAAAATCGGTAAAGAAATTCTCAAATTTAGCCATGTTTGTATTGAAAAACGCCATCACTTCTTGCCATGAGTTTTTATTATGAATGGATACTTTTTGTTCGAGAGGTACGTAGATTCTAGAGATTTCCTTTCCGTTGACTAAGTAATATTCTTCCTCAAAAATGGCTTCAGGTAAGTAATCGTCTAATAAAATGGATTTTAAAGACTGAAGTTTTTCCCAAGAATTGATTCGGTGTTCTAAATCATCTTCAAGATCTAATGCGACTAGTGCAGATTTTGTGTCAAAGTGAAATTTAAATGAAAAGCCTTTGATCTTTGTGTCATATAAAATCCACTTCCTTGGAAAGGATTTTCCGAAGCTGGTCCAAAATAACTCTCTTAATTGTCTTGATTCTTCTTTAGAGAACATAGTTAAATAAAATAAGCAATTCCAACACCTAAAATAATAGCAATGAGTTTAGATAAGTTGAATTTATGACCTTCACTAGATTCAAATAAAATAGTTGTAGAAATATGAAAAAAGATTCCAATTACAATAGCATTGATAGTATAAATATGGTCTATAGCCAATTCTGATGTGTTAGAAATTAAAGTTCCTAATGGTGTCATTACTGTAAATACTAATAAGAAAAATATAATATGTAATTTACTGTAATTGGATTGCAATAAAAACGCTGTTATTAAAGCTGCAATCGGAATTTTATGAATTAATACGCCATATACCATATCATTATGTTCATGAATAGGAAAACCTTCTAAGAAACTATGAATGCACAAACTAATAAATAATAACCACGGAAATACAGTTTCGTTTTTATGAATATGTACATGGCCATGTTCAGCACCTTTAGAGAAAAATTCCAAAATAATTTGAAGTAGAATGCCGCTCATAATATATAGGCCTGTAACTTTTGCCTCTAAGTGTTCATAAACTTCAGGTAATAAATCAAAAAGTGTTAATGCCAATAAAAAAGCACCACTAAAAGAAAGTAAAAGTTTCGTGTTTATGGTGTTTTGTTTTTTGTTGATTAGTGCCAAAATCACACCAATAACAACTGCAAGAATGGGTAATAAATATGTATTCATTTTTTAATACTACTCAAATAAAATTATGGACTATTTAAAAATCATTACTAAACGTTCAGATGTGTTTTTGTGAAATGCATTTAGCTTATAATCTCCAAAAACATCTAATAAATAAACTCCAGCTTTTTCAAACAAGATTTTAAAGTCATTTAAAGTCAACGCCCTTACATGTTCTTGAAATTCATAATCTTCACCATTTGCATTAAAGGTTATGGTTTTAATGATATAACCATCTTCAACATGTCGTTTTTGGTGGAAGTCAATGCCTTCAACAGTTTTTACATTTTCGGCAACTAAATTATCGATAACAAAATCAGTATTCATGAAGTCAATGACTCCAAAACCATAGTCGTTTAAATTAGCTTTTATTGCTTTTATTGTCTTAAGGTTGTCATCTTCATTTTCAAAATATCCAAAACTAGTAAAGAGATTAAAAACGGCATCAAATGTTTTACCGTAAGGTTTACACATATCATGCACATCAAAATGCAAGGTGTCATTTTCAAATTGTTTAGCGTAATCAATACTATTTTTAGATAAATCTACACCAGTTACATCATAACCTAAAGAATTTAGATACATGGAGTGACGGCCTTTTCCGCAGGCAAGATCCAGAATTTTACCATGCTCAGGAACGTTTAAATATTCCGTTAGGTTGTCCATAAACAATTGTGCTTCACTATGATCTCTATCCTTATAAAGAATATGATAAAATGGTGAGTCAAACCAAGATGCGTACCATTGTTGTGTGTCTTCTGCCATGTTTACTTCCCATTGTCATGGGAATCCTTTTAATTCTTCTATTAAGCCACAAAAATACTTTATTTTTGCTATCTATTAGTCGTATCGTATGGAGAATAATTATAAAATGGTAGCCAAAACATTGTTTGGTTTTGAAGATTTATTAGAACGTGAACTTATTCAATTGGGAGCGATTCATGTAAAAAAAGGGGTTCGTAATGTTAGTTTTGAAGGCGATAAAGGCTTTATGTACAAAGCAAATTTGGCATTGCGTACTGCCATAAAAATTCTAAAACCTATTCATACTTTTAAGGTACGAAATGAACAAGATCTTTACGATAATATCTACAAAATGTCTTGGGGAAATTATCTAAAGCCTACAGGTACTTTAGCGGTTGATGCCACTGTTAATTCTCAAGTATTTACACATTCATTATATATTGCTCAAAAAACAAAAGATGCTATTGTTGATAAATTTAGAGACACCGATGGACAACGACCAAATGTAGATTTGAAATTTCCTGACGTTAAAATTAATGTGCACATCGATAGAAATACCTGTAATATCTCTTTAGATTCATCTGGAGATTCATTACATAAAAGAGGTTATAAAACGGCTACTAATATTGCGCCAATAAATGAAGTTCTTGCAGCTGGTTTAGTGATGCTTTCAGGTTGGGATGGACAATCAGATTTTATGGATCCAATGTGTGGTAGTGGAACTATTTTAGCTGAAGCCGCTATGATTGCATGTAATATTCCACCAAACTTGATGCGTAAAGAGTTTGCTTTTGAACGTTGGGCAGATTGGGATGTTGATTTATTTGAAAAAATTGAAGAATCATTACTTAATAAAACTAGAGATTTTCATCATAAGATTATTGGTTATGATAAGTCACCAAGTGCTGTTTCAAAGGCTCAAGCAAATATTGAAAACGCAAAATTAGAAGATTTTGTTCATATACAACATGAAGATTTCTTTAAGACTCGAAAATCTGGAGACGACAAATTACACATGGTGTTTAATCCGCCTTATGGTGAACGATTAGATATTGATATGGAAAGCTTTTATCAAGATATTGGAGACACCTTAAAACAAGGCTATCCAGGAACTGATGCATGGTTTATTACATCAAATTTAGATGCTTTAAAACATGTAGGTTTACGTCCTTCACGAAAAATCCATTTGGTTAATGCAAAGCTAGAAGCACGTTTAGTAAAATATGTAATGTACGAAGGAAGTAAGAAAGGGAAGTATATGAACTAGTTGGCATTTGCCTTTTTTATCTTAGAGATAATAGTAACTTTGAGAATACTATAAATTAAATTTTGTGCTAAAAGGCTTTTTTCAAAAATCTTACAAGAAGTATTTACCTTTTTTATTGGTATTCTTTTACCCTTGGATATGCCTTAGTATTGTTGGGTTTTTTGAAATTCCTTTTTTTAAAAATTACCTTAAGGAGATTATTGGGTTTGGATTACTTTCAATTATTTTATTTAGCATTTTAATTCTTGCGAAAAATAGAATGAAATGGTTGCGACTGTTTTTTATGTTTTTGTTGTCTTTTTTAGTTTTCGTAAAACTTAGTTTTCATCATCATTACAGTGTTAAATTATCCTCTTCTGCTTGGTTTGTAATTTTAGAAACACATTCTTCAGAAGCCTTAAGTTTTTTAAATAATTATTTTGATGTTTATACCATCATTCTTTTAGTAATCGCTTTGTTACCATGTGTTGTTTTAGCGTTTTCTAAAGTGTTTAAGACCAAGTGTTATAAATTATTTGACTCGATAACTTCTTTTAAAACGAATGTTGCTTTATGTGTTTTGATACTAGTTTCGAGTATTGGAATTTGTATAAAATTCAATAAAGAAAACTTTTTGTTGATGAGTTTATCTTCATATAAAGAATACCAAATTGTGAAAAAACAGTTTGAAACGGAATTGGCTCAGAAAACAAGTGAACATTTAAAAGTTATATCTTCAATTGAAGAACCTCAAACCTATGTCGTTGTAATTGGTGAGTCTACATCATCTTGGCATATGCAATTGTATGGTTATGAAAGAGAAACTAATCCTAGACTTTCAGAAATTAAAGATGAGCTTTTTGTATTTGATAGTGTTATTGCACCTAATGTGCATACCGTTTTGGCTTTAGAAAAAATATTGACATTTTCAGATTATAAAACACCTAACAAAAATGACAATGCTTCAATAATTCAGCTTGCCAATCAAGCAGGTTTTACGACATATTGGATTTCTAGCCAACGACCAATCGGTATTCATGAAAGTGTTGCGGCAACAATTGCGAGAGCTTCAGATAAAAGAGTATATACGAATACTGAGGATTATAATTACCAGATTTTGGACAACAGTTTATTGCCAGAATTGGATGTAATTTTAAATGATGAACATAAAAAAAGAGTGATTTTTGTGCATCTTATAGGAACTCATATTCCATATGATAAGCGGTATACTAAATCATTTGATTATTTTAATGATGAAAATATAAATTCAAAATTCAAGAATGAAAAGGTCATTAAAATTGTAAACGCCTATGATAATGCAACACGATATAACGATCATATTGTGAGATCTATAATTGAAAAAGTAAAAGCAAAACAAACCATAAGTTATGTGACTTACTTATCTGATCATGGAGATGAAGTATATGACACTAAGGATTTTCTTGGTCATAATGAATATCATGCCACACGACCAATGTATGAAGTGCCATTTATAGTCTGGTTTTCTGATCTTTATAAAAATAAAATTGGAAACTATAACAATAGAGCAATTGTGCAAAGGCCTTATATATTAGAAGATTTTATTTATAGTTTCTCTGAAATAAGCCAAATTCAATTTAAAGGTTTCGATGAAAGGAAGAGTATTTTTAATCCTAACTTCACTAAAAAAACACGATGGATTAAGAAAAATATAGATTATGATAATAGGTGACAATAGAAAGAAACTCGTCAAAATTGTGCTTGGTGTTTTGCTGCTATTAGTGGTTTATAAACTAAATCCATACCGAATTCAATTTATAGGGCATTATGACAAAATATGGGCTCATCGTGTGAATAGTACAGAAAAACTAGAGTCTGCGGTAGACTATTTTAAAGGTGTTGAATTAGATTTAGTTTTTGATTCTGTTACAAATAAATTAGATGTTAATCATCCTCCTGTAAAGTCTATAGGATTAAACTTTCAAACCTATTTGTCTAAGATTATAATTACTGAAAAGCCTTATTTGTGGTTGGATATAAAAAACTTGAATCATGAAACAGCAGAAGATATTTATTCAAGACTCACTAATTTAGTTGAAAATTATAAGTATCCTAAAGAAAAAATTCTTGTCGAAACCAGATATCCTGAGGCATTGTTTAAATTCTCACAATATGGATTTATGACAAGTTATTACCTCGATTATAAAATTGAAAATTTGAAAGGTGATGCCGCAAAAAATGAGGCTAGTAAAATTAGTTCTATTTTAAAAAATCAACCTGAAATTGGGATATCTTCAAGTTATCATGGTTATGATTTTATGACAGAATTTTTTCCAAATAAAACAAAATATATTTGGGTTTTAACGCCAAGGTTTCATTCAGATTTTTTTAAAATAAGACGAATGCTTGATGATCAGACAGTAAGCGTCGTTTTAGTGAGGTACAATGCTTCAGAAGGCAATAGGTAATTAATAGTTTGCTTTAAGCGTTTTGGTATGATGTTCAATATGATGAGCTGTCCACATGATAATTTCCCGAATAGGCATTTTACCCATTAGTGGATGTGGAAGTATTAATGAATCTAAATTTTTGTCGGATATTTTTCTTGTTTTATACTGAAGTTTTTTGCTTTCGACCTGTAAACGATCCAACAAATATTGCTTTTCTGTTAAAGCTGGAATTTCCATGTTTTTTGATGGTCCATATGTTTTTCCTTTCACATCTTTTAAGCGTTCTTGATACCGATTAATAACGGTTTGGTAATCTCTAAGGCCTCTATTGGTTTTTCCAAATTTATATCGCAATACAAATTTAGGCATGCTCAATGCACTATTTAAGGGCTTGATACTTTGAAGCAGATGTAAGGCGTGTTGGCCTGTTGTCCATTTACCTTTAGGACCAGTTGTCCATTTGTCATCTTCTTGTTCTGAAATCCAACGGACTAATGCGTTGTTTTTTTCTTCTATCAGTTCTGCAATAGCGTCTTTATCCATAGAGCTTCCTTTTACTTATGGAAAAGATATAAAATATTTATGGATTTTGTATGATATGTGTTATTTGTAAATAAGAAAGAAATTCTATTCTTCCTTGTCGACCACCACTTTTTTATCCTTTTTGATTATAGGTATTAGGTAAGATAAATTATATCCAAAGCCGATACCAAAGCGTCCACTATCGTAAGTTCTATTAAAACCTGGTATGTATAAGTTTTCAAAATCATCAGGTACATCTTCATTGATTAAACTTTTAATTTGAACATTGAGACCTAAAAATAAATTGCTAAACAATTCTGCTTTAATTCCTATAATAATTTCTGCCCAAATAGCTGTTAGTCCATCAATTTCTCTTGCTTCTTCAGAAGACAATTGAGTAGGCCAATATTGATTGGTATTATATATTGTATAATTATCTAAGTTTTGAGTAAAAGAACTAGCTCCAGCACGAAAACCAAAATAAATCATATTTTGCATGTCAAGCCAATTTTGAAAAGAATTATAATCAATACCAGCTTTAAAATAACTACCATTTGCAGTCACACTTAAGAAATCTGTTGATATGGAGCGTTTTTCATTTCCTAATTCACCAGCTAAATATAGTTTTTTTGTCAATCTATAATCTCCAGAAATTTCAAAACCTGTATAGTCGTCATCGATAACAGTTCTAATTAATCTACCTAAATCGACACCTAGACGTAATCCATATTTTTGTTTATAAATTAGGGTGTCAGTAGTCGTTTCTCCATCAATTGATTCTTGAGCATTTAAAATACTACAGAAGAGAAAGAGGCAACTACTAATGGAAAAAATTAAAATGTGTCGTTGTTTCATCTTCAATTGATTGATTATCATTTAAGGCTTGTGCAAGAACAATCCATCTGTTCGTGTCATCTTCATCAAGTAATATATTAACTGCTTTAAAAATTGTTTTATAACCACAAGCACGAGAAACATAAACTGTTTCAGTAATATAATTTATTGTAATGATATCTACGTTACCGGTTTCAAAATCATCATCTTCATCATCAGGAGTTCCATTATCATTTATGGCGTAGTTTTTAATAAAACGAAATTGGGTTGAGTTTTCATTCGTTTTAAGTGGTAATTCTACTGCGCTTACACTAGTAGTGCCTCCTATATAATCAGAAAGCGGCTCATCATTATCGATACCTTGAATAAATAACTTAGGAACATTTTTAGTAGTCTCCTGATTAGAAATGTCAAAAAACTTCAATAACAATCGAGGTGTTGTTGGTACATCTTCTGGACAAATATCATCACGCTCACAAGTGCATACAGTAAGGAGTAATATAACTGCTAGACTAATTTTTTTTATGATGTTTAATTTCAAGATTATTTGATTTATGTATTAGTGTTTTTCCAAAAGTACAACATTTTCAACATGATGCGTTTGAGGAAACATATCTACAGCCTGTGTTTTCGTTATTTTATAAATATCTTTCATTAATGCTAAATCTCTTGCTTGAGTAGCGCTATTGCAACTTACATATACTACTTTCTCTGGAGCAATATTTAAAATCTGCTGTACAACATCTTTATGCATGCCATCACGAGGAGGATCTGTAATAATAACGTCTGGCTGACCATTTTTATTTATGAATTCTGTATTGAATACATTTTTCATATCGCCAACATAAAAGTCAACGTTATCAATGGCATTTAATTGTGCATTTTCTTTTGCAGCTTTAATGGCATCTGGAACAGCTTCAACACCAACAACAAATTTTGCTTGTTTTGCAACAAACTGAGCAATGGTTCCTGTACCTGTATATAAATCATAAACAAGTTCGTCACCTTTTAATCCTGCAAAATCACGAGTAATTTTATATAACTCGTAAGCCTGATCAGAATTGGTTTGATAAAATGATTTGGCATTTATTTTAAAACGTAAGCCTTCCATTTCTTCAAAAATATGATCGTTGCCTTTGTAGCAAATTACATCTTGGTCATAAATAGTGTCGTTAGCTTTACCATTAATGATGTATTGCAAAGACGTAATCTGCGGAAAAGTTTCAGCAATATAATCTAAAAGCAGAATGCGTTTTTTTTCATCGTCTTTAAAAAACTGAATGACAATCATCAAATCACCTGTAGATGATGTTCTAACCATCATTGTACGAAGAAGACCAGTTTGTTGTCTTGTATTAAAAAACGCTAATCCGTTTTCAATAGAAAAGTCACGAACAGCATTTCTAATCGCATTTGAAGGATCTGCTTGAAGCCAACATTTGTTGATGTCAAGGATTTTGTCCCACATTCCTGGAATGTGAAATCCTAAAGCATTTCTATCTCCTAAATCTTTATCAGAATCGACCTCTTCTTGAGTCAACCATCTAGAATCACTAAACGAGAATTCCATTTTGTTTCTATAAAAATAGTGTTCAGTTGATCCTAAAATAGGAGTGATTATAGGTAATTCTAAATGACCAATTCTAACAAGGTTGTTAGTCACTTCTTTTTGTTTGAACTCTAATTGAAACTTGTAATCCATGTGTTGCCATTTACAGCCACCACAAACACCAAAATGTTCGCATTTAGGTTCTGTACGTTTATCAGATAAGGTGTGGAATTTTATGGCTTTGCCTTCATAATACGATTTACGTTTCTTGAAGGTTTGTACATCTACAACATCTCCAGGTACAGCATTTGGTAGAAATACTACTCGTCCATCAGGAGCTTTAGCAACGGTTTTTCCTTTTGCTCCAGCATCAACCACTTCAATGTGCTCAAAAATTTGTCTTTTACTTTTACGTCTAGCCATAGAGCAAAAATAACAATAGCCATAAATAAAAATGTAAGTAAATAGGATTATCTTTAAAAAACTTCAAAATAAAATGAACCTTTTTATAAGTTCAGCGTCCTTAGAGTATGAGAGTTATTAACAGTCATAAACGAAAACTTAATCAGCCTATAAAAAAGGTGTCTGAGTTATTTAAAACCTTAGCTACTAAAAATGATAAGATTTGGCCTTCTAATAATTGGCCTGCGATGCGCTTTAAAGATGGTTTGAGCTTAGGAAGTCAAGGAGGTCATGGTCGAATTCGCTATACAATTATTGCTTTTGAAGCTGGAAAACACATTAAATTCAAATTTACAAAACCAGAAGGGTTTAATGGAACACATGAATTAAATATTATAACCATTTCTGATCATACTTCGGAAATTAATCACATCATAAAAATGAAAACAAATTTCAAAGCGACCTTTTTATGGGTGTTTATAATTCGTTGGTTGCATGATGCTTTAATTGAAGAGGCTTTTGATACTGTAGAGAATTACTTTTCCGAAGAAAAAAAAGTACCGAAATACAATTTTTGGGTCAACTATTTAAGAGGTTTTTACAAACGCAAGTCGTTTCAAGCAAAACAGGCATAGTTGAAAAAAGATAGTCATATAGATGCAAAACTCGTAACAGCATATCAAGCTGGAGATCAAAGTGCAATAGCAGAATTGGTGAAGCGTTGGCATCTGATATTTTGTACTAAGGCCTTTTGGATCGTTAAAGATGCTGATTTATCTAAGGATATAGCGCAAGACAGTTGGCAAACTATTATGGATAAACTCCATACGCTACAAAAACCTTCAAGTTTTAAAAGTTGGGCTTTACGAATTGTGTATTCTAAATCACTAGATGTTTTGAGAGAATTGAGTCGAAAACGCATTCAAGAAACCGAATTCAAAATGTTGCAAGTGTCTTTTGTTGAAGACGATAAAGAAAACACAGAACTCAAAGACATGCTTTTAAAAGCGATCAAGCATTTACCAAAACAGCAACAAATAGTTTTAAGATTATTTTACACTGAATCGTATTCATTAAAAGAAATCAGTACGCTTTTAAACATATCTATAGGAACTACAAAATCAAGATTGTTTCATGCTAGAGAGAAACTTAAATTAATACTTAAAAACAAAAATTATGAAAACTAATAAGGAAGATATCGATCAATTAATTAAAGACACATTAACACAAGAAGAAGCTAAATTCTATGACAAATTAGAAGAACAAGATGTTCTAGGAATGATAGGAGGTTTGTTCACTGGTAAGAACAGGTGGATTAATATTCTTATGAATATCATGACCATAATATTCTTTGGGTTATTTATCTATAGTGTAGTCAACTTCTTTGATACAACTGAAACGAAAGAACTTATAAAATGGGGAATTGGAAGTCTCGTATTTCTAATTGGTGTGAGTATGCTTAAGATATTTGCTTGGATGCAAATGGATAAAAATGCGATACTAAGAGAAATGAAGCGTTTAGAATTGCAAGTGTCATCATTATCTGGAAAAATTTCGGAATAAGATTTTAAAGTATTAATTTGCAACTCTTAGGGATGATTTCTTTCCCACGCTGAATTTTCGGACTCTTCGAAAGGATAAAGGTAGATAAGGAATGGATATTTTATTCATTTATTAAATTATTTTTAAAATGGCTGTTTTAGACCAATTAACTTCGCAACAAGCGATCGATTTAGAAAACAAGTATGGTGCACACAATTACCATCCATTACCAGTAGTACTGAGTAGAGGAGAAGGTGTGTATGTTTGGGATGTAGAAGGTAAGAAATATTACGATTTTCTATCTGCTTATTCTGCAGTAAACCAAGGGCATTGTCATCCGAAAATTGTCAATGCAATGACAGCTCAAGCGCAAACCTTGAGTTTGACCTCAAGAGCATTTTATAATGATGTGCTTGGAAAATATGAGAAATTTGCTTCAGAGTATTTCAACTTTGATAAGTTATTACCAATGAATACAGGTGCAGAAGCTGTTGAAACCGCTTTAAAAATTTGCCGTAAATGGGCTTATGAAGTAAAAGGAATTGATGAAAATAAAGCAGAAATCATCGTTTGTGAGAATAATTTCCACGGAAGAACAACAACAATCATTTCGTTTAGTAATGATCCTGTTGCTAGAAAAAACTTCGGACCATATACAGACGGATTTATAAAAATTGAATACGATAACCTTAAAGCTTTAGAAACTGCTTTAGAGAAAAATTCTAATGTAGCTGGATTTTTAGTAGAACCAATTCAAGGGGAAGCTGGTGTATATGTTCCAAGCGAAGGTTATTTAACTCAAGCTAGGGCTTTGTGTGAAAAACATAACGTATTGTTTATCGCTGACGAAGTGCAAACTGGAATAGCAAGAACAGGTAAGTTATTAGCTGTAGATCATGAAAATGTAAAGCCAGATATTTTAATTCTAGGTAAAGCATTATCAGGAGGCGCTTATCCTGTAAGTGCTGTATTAGCCAATGATCCAATTATGAATGTAATAAGGCCTGGTAATCATGGAAGTACATTTGGAGGTAATCCAATTGCAGCAGCAGTTGCTATTGCTGCTCTTGAAGTTGTAAAAGATGAAGATTTAGCTGAAAATGCTTTTCAATTGGGAGAATTATTCCGAAGTGAATTGAATAAGTTCATAGAAACAAGCTCTATTGTAAATCAAGTAAGAGGTAAAGGCTTATTAAATGCTATTTTAATTAATGATGATGAAGAGAGTGATACTGCTTGGAATATCTGTTTGGCATTGCGTGATAATGGTTTGCTAGCAAAACCTACACATGGAAATATTATCCGTTTTGCTCCACCATTAGTAATGAATAAAGAGCAATTACTAGATTGTGTTTCTATTATTACAAAGACTTTAAAAGAATTTGAAATTTAGAGCTTTATATATGCTATAAAAAAAACCTCAATATTATGTATTGAGGTTTTTTTTATTTAGAAGTTGATCAATTTTTATTGATCAAACATTTCTCTCATTCTTTCTTGCATTAATTCTTGGTCTTGCAAAGCCTCCCAACCAAACGTCATTACTGCCCATAATGTGAATAATAAGTATAAAACACTTAAAATTAATCCTATAATGGCTAAGATCTTTCCAGTCTTTACATTTTTAAAACCAGTATATAAATCAGGATTTTCAGCATAAATTTTAGTCGCTTTTTTTGCTAGTACTATTGTAACAATACCTAGTATTAATCCTACAATACCATAGCAACAACAGGTTACTATAGATAGAATACCTAGTACTAAAATTAATGTTGAATTTTGTAATTGTTCTTGAGTTTGATTGTTTTCCATGTGATATGTTTTAGTTGAAAAAGGTTTTGTATATAAAATTACCAAGTATTATTATGGCATTTAGCACTGCCAAAATAACAATAATTTTATAAGCATGTTTAAAATTTCTAAAGTTATTTAATATAATGAAGCCAATTAAAGCAATTAAACTATATATCGCAGGATACATGTAAAAGGCAGCAATTAAATCGCCTTGAAATATGAGTGCTACAGAACGTTGCATCCCACAACCCATACAGTCTAAGCCGAAGAGTTTCTTATTTAAACAAGGTAGCATGTACTCTTCTGGAGAAGACATAAGTTTTCAATTGGTATTCAAAAATAATAAAATTATGAAAACGAAAACGCTTACTTGTTTTTTATTATCAATTTTTTGGAAAGTGTTTCATTATTATTTAAACCAATAACAGTTACATAAACTCCATCACTAAAATTAGTTGTAGAAAAGTGATACATGTCTTTGTTATCTAAATCTATAGCATTGAGAACCTGTTTCCCTGAAACATCAAAAAGGGATACATTATTAATATGTAAACTATTTGGGTTCTTAATCGTTAATAGAGAATTGTTGTTATCTTGAAATATTATGAAATCTGAAATTGTAATTTCTTCATTACTTAGTGTGTTTTCATTATTAAAAGTAACTTCAAAACGACTGTCATATATGCCTTCCGCTAAAGAAATATTAAAACTTCCATTTTTGATATCTGTATATGTGTTTGCTACATTATCATAGATATAGACTTGTATTGAATCATCAACATCTGTAAGTTCGTTTATTGTAATACTAAATGTAGAGGCTTGTGTAGAAGCCTTAAATACTATTGGAATTCTTGCATCTTGCTCATATGCCAAAGATTTAATAACTAGTTTATGGTCTTCGATTAAAAAATATACATCATCACTTAATTGAGAAATGTTTTTACCATCACAAAATTTATTATAGCTTAAATCTGTATTGTCCCTAAAGGCAATTACACTTTCTTTATAATATAAATCATTAACCTTTGTGTGAATTCTTATTTCAGGAACTATAGTTGGATGGTTTATTATATCCATATAATCTAATCCGTTATGAGACATCGCAATAACTTCTTCTCCTTGAGAATTTTGTCTAGCAAAGATAGAACCAGTACCAGATACGGTTGAATCTTCAGGTAAATACACTCTCATAGAATTATTAAGTGTGATAACGCCTCCTGCAGCAACACCAGCATTATCAACACTGGTTACAACAAAACCTTGACCTATAGAAGCAAAGCGTCTAGCAAAGTTAGGTTGGTAATTTGGACTTAAACCAGAAGTAGCACCATTATCTCCTCCATCACCATCATAGCTTCCAAAAGTCACTCTTGTGTATGTGCCATGATCGTTTAAATCTCCTAAAGGTCCTGGAGCATAAACGGCATATCCACCTTCATAAGTTTGTAAAAAATGAGAGCCTGTGTTTTTTTGTTCCCAAAAATAAATATTGCCATCTAATCTAGCTGCGTTATTTGGAACATTTGCAAATATCAATTTGAGGTCTAATGCAGAAGGGTAAGGATTACCTGTTAAAGTATTTACTTGTTCATCTAATCCTGAATTAGAATCTGCATCAGTTCCATTAAATAAACAATTAAAAGTAATATCACCATTATTAGGACGACCTCTAAAGTCTAATGTATTGTTTGTATTCGGACTTCCTTTTGTTGTAAATCCATAACCAGGATTTACATTTCCAGAATTAAAAATTTGATTCCAACCGTTATAGCCACCAGCAGATTCTAAAGACCACATCCAGTAATTTGAAAGTTCAGTTACAGTGCCATTATACGCTGAGGTAAAACTATATGCTGTAGAAATTACATTTGCCAAATCAGTATCATCATCTGGGTCATGTATGTTTGTTCCGTTAAAAGCAACATTTGAACCAGTAGCTCCATCTACGCCTACACCAACAGGACTACACCAATAATTATATTCATAGATGCCTTTTGTTTGTTTTTGATAAACAGAAAGTTCACCAGCGTCTGAATTTTTTATGTTTGTATTTTGTAATAATTGAGCGTCTCCTCGCAAATAAAAGTTAGAAGTAGGTGTTTCAAGTCGGATATCATCATTTACAAAAACAACGACATCTTTTGCGTAAATAAAGCTATCGTTATCGACATAGAGATCTACTTGTGCAAAAGTAAAATTCGAAATAAAAACTGTGATTATGATGGAGTAGAAGTTTTTCATTATGAATTAAATTGGTTTGTAATGACTTAGATTTTAAAGTAATGCATAAATGTACCAATTTTTTTTATAATAACTATCTGACTTTTAGTGATAATAGTGTAATTTCGATAAATTGTAGTTTATAACGCTAAAAAATCAAAATGTCAAGAGTAATAAGTTATATTTTAATATTAACTGGCGCAATTATAGCCATTTACGCTCAAGCTGGAGAGCAACAAAATCAATACGTCTTAATTGGAGGAATCATGGTTTTAATGTTGGGTATTTATAGAGTTTCTAGAAATATTCCCAGTAAAAAAGATCAAGAAACTAATCAACAAGATGAAAACATTCAAAATAAAACTAAGTCATGAGTTTTCAAATTGGAGATGAGGTTACAGTATTAGATGATGATATCTCAGGTAAAGTTGTTACTGTAATACATGATAATGTTGGTGTTGAAACATCGGATGGTTTTGTTTTAGAATTTAGATCTAATGAACTGATCAAAAAGAAATCTTTTTCAAGTGATGTCTTTTCAAATGCTAGTATGCAAGATATTATCAAACAAAAAGAACAGCATTCTAATAAGAAATCCATAAAAACGAAGCCAAAGGAGCGTAATTTACCTACTATGGAAGTCGATTTGCATATCCATAAGTTGACCGATTCAAATAGACGAATGACAAATTACGACATGCTCACATTGCAGTTAGATACTGCAAAACGACAATTAGAATTTGCGATGCGAAAACGCATTCAGAAAATGGTATTTATCCATGGTGTAGGAGAAGGTGTGCTTAAAATGGAGCTAGAAACGCTTTTCAGACGCTATGAGAATATTAAGCACTATGATGCTGACTTACAAAAATATGGTAATGGTGCAACTGAAGTCTATATCTTTCAGAATACAAATTCTTAATTAAATACCGGACTTCCAGGTCTACTATCAACAGTAACATTAGTATCATTTAAGGTTCCAAAATTAAATGTCTGTTGTGTAATTGAAGGTAAATTGATATTGTAAATAGTAACTGTTATTGTGTACAACATTCTAATTTCATGTGATCTAAAAGCTGTTGCAGGAACTGTTGTGGCAATTTGGTCATTTAAATAATCACTAAGTAATGGGAAGTTTTCGTCAGTTTTGTCATCCATAGGGTCGTTATTGATAATAAAGTTTTCTTCATCACGTGTTAAAACACCATCGCCATCATCATCTGTATCAAGATAATCTGGTATCATATCTGGATTCATTGTGCTATTTGCATCTGTATTCTTAGGGTTTGTTGTAGGGTCGTTATCACCATCAAGGTTTTCTGTGTCAATTTCATCGATAGTTAACACATTGTCACCATCATCATCTTCATCTAGATAATCTGGAATTTCGTCACCATCTGTATCTGTTGGATTTGTTGCAGGATCATTATCGCCATCTAAGTTTTCATCTTCAAGATATGAAGGGATACCATCATTATCATCTTCTACTAAAACAGTTTTAATATTAACTTCGCCACCAATACTAACTTCATCACTCTCAATTTGAAGATTAGAAGGAGGTATGTCATTGCAGAAGAAATTGTTATTTGGCGTTCTTCCGTAAGACCTATAGTTAAAAACGTTAGTACCACCTAAAGGCAGAGTGGTTTCGTATTCAAAGTTGTCATCAACATCTAAAATTTCTTCTAAAGTTAAGTCTTCAAATAGGATGGATAAAGTTTCAGAAGTGTTCTCATTGATTTTATAAAACACTAATTCACCACACTGCTCGAATTCATCATCAAAATCTAAGGATACTAATATGATATCTCCATCGTCGCATGTAGTAAATAAAAAACCAAAACAAAATATATATAGAAATTTTCGCATGCTGTAATTCATTAAGAAACAAAAATAGAGATTTGTAAATTTATAACGATACGATTAACAAATAATTTTGATTGGTGATTATCAGTTTTATTTACAGGAAGATTATTGCATCTTTGCACTATTGTTTTACTAAAATATGGATACAGTTTATTTAGATAATGCGGCTACGACTCAAATGCGCGATGAGGTGATTTTTCGCATGACTGAAATTATGAAAATTAGTTTCGGAAACCCTTCATCTACACATAGTTACGGAAGGCAGTCTAAGTCTATAATCGAAACTTGTAGAAAATCTATAGCATCACATTTTAAGGTATCTGCTTCTGAAATTGTGTTCACTTCTGGTGGTACTGAAGCTGATAATTTAATATTAAGAAGTGCAGTAAGAGATCTTGGTGTTCAAGAAATTATTACATCCAAAATAGAGCATCATGCCATTTTGCATACTGTAGAAGTTCTTGAAAAAGAATTTGGAATTAATGTAAAGTATGTCAATATAAAACCTGA
This sequence comes from Psychroserpens ponticola, assembly GCF_023556315.2. NCBI lineage: Bacteria > Pseudomonadati > Bacteroidota > Flavobacteriia > Flavobacteriales > Flavobacteriaceae > Psychroserpens > Psychroserpens ponticola. The sequence continues at coordinate 1,311,286 of NZ_CP116221.1, forward strand.
TGGTCATATTGATTATGCTCATTTTGAGCAATTATTAAATTCTAAGTCTAAACAATTATTAAATTCTAAGTCTAAACAATTAGTGAGTTTAATGCACATTAATAATGAGATTGGAAATAAATTAGATATAACAAAGGTCGCTGATTTATGTAAACGTAATAAGGCTCTATTTCATAGTGATACTGTGCAGTCTGTTGGACATTATCAAATTGATTTAGAAAACATTCCAGTAGATTTTATTGCTGCAAGTGCGCATAAATTTCATGGACCAAAAGGTGTTGGTTTCGCTTTTATTAGAAAGAATTCTGGGATAAAAGGTTCCATTTTTGGTGGCGAACAGGAGCGAGGTTATCGTGCTGGAACTGAAGCTATTCATAACATTGTCGGTTTAGATGAAGCTTTAAAATTGTCTTATAAAAACCTAGAAACAGAGCGTAGTTCTATTTTAGATATTAAAACCTATTTTATTAAAAAACTCCAAGACGTTTTTCCTGAAGTGGCATTTAACGGAAGCTGTACCGATTTAGAGAATAGCACATACACACTTATTAATGTTTGTCTGCCAATTGCTGCTGAAAAAGCATCATTACTTCAGTTTCAGTTAGATTTAAAAGGGATTGCTTGTTCTAAAGGAAGTGCCTGTCAAAGCGGAAGTTCACAAAACTCTCATGTATTAAGTCAGATTTTAAACGACGAACATTTAATGCGACCTTCAGTTCGTTTTTCTTTTAGTATATTTAATACCAGAGCTGATGTTGATTATGTTATTGAAGTTTTGAAAGAATTTGTTTAGAACCTAGTACTCAAACGCACATTAAAAACACGAGGTGTTAAGAAGTTAGGAACTGCAAACTGACGTTTACTATAAACATCACGAACCCAAGTATTTGTAATTGAATTTTGAGCATTGAAAATATTGAAAATTTCAAAACCAATAGAGAGTTCTTTAAAACGTTGTTTCCATTTTGTTGTATACTCTTTATTTGAATCTACCAATAGGTAAGAAATACCTACATCTGCACGTTTATAGGCTGGTAAACGATTTTGAAACTGATATGGATTTGCATAACTAGGTGATCCTCCAGGAACTCCAGTATTGTAGACAAGATTCAAATACATTTTTAAATCTGGAAGTGCTTTCATATAATCTTGAAATAAAGCTCCAAATTTTAAGCGTTGATCGGTTGGTCTTGCTATATAGCCTTTATCATCAATGTTTTCTTCTGTTTTAAGATATCCGAAACTAAACCAACTTTCAGTGCCAGGAATAAATTCACCGTTTAGACGCATGTCAAGTCCATATGAATATGCAGTAGCATTATTGGTAGCACTATAACGTATTCTAACATTCTCTAAGGTATACGGATTTACATCAGTTAAATTCTTATAATACGCTTCAGTTACTAATTTAAAAGGGCGTTCCCACATTTCGAAACTGTATTCATTACCCAAAACAATATGAATAGATTTTTGTGCTTTTACATCTGGTTGTACAGTTCCTGAAGCATCTCTTAATTCTCTGTAGAAAGGAGGTTGGTAATACATTCCACCTGCAAGTCTAAATAGCATATCTTTTTCCCAATCTGGTTTGATTGCAAATTGTGCTCTCGGACTAAAAACGGTTTGTGTAGAGCTTGTTACGCCATCTTGATTTGGAACTTTACTATTAACTGTCCAATTATGAATTCTAACACCAGCATTATAAAACACTTCATGTGCTCCAAGCATTGAGCGTTTGCTCCATTGTGCATAAGCTTGTAATCGGTCAATTTGTACTTCGTTTGTTGCTCTTACATTCTGAAACGCTACTAATGGACCTTCAAAAGGCTCATAAGGTTGGTTATTTGGTATGTCGTAAATAGGAGGTCGAACCGAAAAACCAGCACTGTCAATAACTTCCCATTCAACTAAACGATCTCTAATGTCTTCGTGTGTATACTTTACAGACCATTCAAGAGTGCTCTCTTCATCTAATTTGTAATCCCCTTTGTGCTCCACATTAAAGATTAATGCATCTAAATCATTTCGAGCATGTGTGAGTTGAGAACCTATGCCTTCGCTAAACTCAACTTCACCTAAATTTTCATCTCCAATATTGCTATTGACTTCACCTAATCGATATTGCGCTAAAATATCAAAGTATTCTTCTTCAGTAGTGTGATATGCAGAAGCAATCAATTTTAGCGTTAAATCTTCAGTTGGAAAATAATTGGCTTTAAAAGCTCCGAAAGTTGTTAGATATTGATCTTTTTCTTGTCCTTCATAAAATACTAACAAAGCAATTGGTTGGTCTAAAGTACCAAAGTTTGTTTGTCTATTCTGAGGTTTGAAATTGTATTTATTAAGCGATATGTTTCCGAGGAAATTTAAATGAAATTTATCTGAAAATTTATAAGTTAAATACGTTTGTGCATCAGCAAAAACAGGAATAACATTAGATTCTGTTTCTAAAGAATTTATCAATAAACTATTGTCTCTATAACGCAAACCTATAATTCCAGAAAACTTAGAATCTTTGCTTACAGCTTCTGCAGCAATACTTCCGCCTAAAAGGCTCGCTTCTGCACGTATACCAAATTTTAGTGGTGTACGATATGTAATATCTAAAACAGAAGATAGTTTGTCTCCATATTTCGCTTGAAAACCACCAGCTGAAAAATCAACATTTTGTACCAAATCTGTATTTACAAAGCTCAATCCTTCTTGCTGCCCTGAACGGATTAAAAATGGACGATAGACTTCAATTTCATTAACATAAACTAGATTTTCATCAAAGTTACCTCCACGAACTGAATACTGCGTACTTAATTCATTTGAGATATTGACACCTGGTAAGGTTTTTAAGATGTTTTCAACACCAGGTTGTGCGCCTTTAATCGTTCTTAATACAGCAGGAGCAATAGAAACAACACCTTCAACAGAGTGCTTTGTGTTGTGATTTATGACAACAGTTGTAATCTGTTCAATCTCGATTTTCATAACAGGATTGAATTCTATTTCCTCTCCATTTTTTAAGTTAAAAGTCGCTTCAACTCTTTTGTGAGATAAATGTGTAAAAATTATTGTAACGTCAGTGTTCGCAGGAATTTTAAGCTCATAAAATCCGTTTTCATTGGTCGTGGTTCCTGAGCTTCCAGCTTTTATGTTTACATCATAAATGGGTTGTTGCATATCATCAAGTACAACACCTTTAACCGTTGCGTTTTGTGAAATACCTAAAAGCGGTAAACTTAATAAGAGTAATAGGAGTAGACTGTTTATTTTCAAAAGGCTTCTTTTTTATTTTCTAAAAAACGTTGCTTCAAATGTAGAACTATTTCCAATATTATCTATAACAATTACTTTCAAATTATTTTCAGTATCAGAAACCACACTATCATCAAAATTATAAGTTAGTGTGTCTTTTTTATAATCATATTCCATTAAAATCCATTTTCCGTTAATGGTTCCTCTATAATTACCAATGCCTGAAAGGTTGTCATCAATTCTAATTTTAATGAATTCAGACTTACTGATCCATTTGCCATCTTGAAAATTTACAGGCTTAATTGTTGGGCTTATTGTATCTGTTACTAAAGTGAAAGTGCCTAAAGATTTCGTTCTTGCGGTTAAATAATTACCTTGTCGACTTGTTCTAACATAATATGGACGTTTATAATAACCATAAAGTTTTGCAATAAACAATTTGCTTTTATCTTCTTCAGAATAGTTTTCAATATTATAGCTAATCGTACAATTTTTCATAAGCGGAATAACATCCTTATGTAATGTTAAGGTATCACTACTAACGGCGAAATCGATATGGAAATTGTCATAAAATGTGTTTTCAGCAAAGTAGACAGATATGTTTTTATCTTCTAGTCTAAGAGATTCATTAGCCTGAACATAATACGCAGGTTTTAATTCGTAATTTTCTAACTTTTCTTTTGCTTTTATCCCTTTAATTGGAATATTCACCCAAGACTCATTGCCTTTAAAATCTTGAATTCTTATTTTATAAACGGAAGATGTGCTGTCTTCAACTTTAATGTATCCATCATCAGAAACATCATGCAGCATGCTTAACGTGTTTCCAGATTGTACAAATAATTTTTGAATACGAGATTTTTTCGTTTTATAAATTTCAAAATCAATATAACGGTTAAGGTGTTTGGTTTCATCAAAGCTGAAGCGCTTAAAATCCATTTCAAAATTCTTATTTCCATTAAAAAATGTTTGAATATTGCTTACTCCATTTTTATTATGTGCTAAATCTTGCTGATCGTAACTAACAACGCCAAAACCAATATCTCCATAAGCTTCAATAGGTTCTACACTATAATCCCCATTTTTATTAGGAATGAGTCGTAATTCTATTCTTTTTTTTACTTCATTTACATGAGATTTTCTGTTTTTAGGGTAGGCATAAATAGCTGTGATAACTGGACGTTTTGTATCAGTAATATCAATTCCAAAAAGCATTGGGTTGATTGGTCGTTCAGCATTATCTCTAATCTCAAAATGTAAGTGAGGACCACCAGATCCTCCTGAATTTCCAGAAAAAGCAACTATCTCATCTGACTGAATTGGCAATTCTTCAGGATTAGGAAATACTTCAATCTCATAAGATTCCTTTTCATATTGTTTCTCCTTAATATAGCTTTCTATTGTTGGACTGAATTTTTCTAAATGCGCATAAACGGTTACATAACCATTAGGATGTGTGATGTACAACGCTTTTCCGTAGCCGAAGTGAGAAATTTTAATCCGACTCACATAGCCTTCAGCTGCTGCGTAAACATCTAAACCTGTACGTTGCTGTGTTTTTATATCCAAACCAGAATGAAAGTGATTGGAGCGTAATTCTGCAAAAGTTCCTGATAATACTAAAGTAACATCTAACGGATTTCTAAAATAATCTTGAGGATATGGCGTTTGGCAAAACCCAAATTGAGAGAAGAATAAGATTATATAAATATATTTCATGCTAGTTAAGTACAATGTCAGATTTCTATAACGCAAAAATATTGAATTATTTTTAATATAGAAAATAATCTATATATTGTTTTTGAATTAGTTTGTGTAATCAGTAAAATCAAAAATAGTAAAGTTAGGCTTCAAAAAGCAACTATTAATAAAATATAAATTATACGTTAAGCTACTGTATATCTGATGTTTTGATATAAATTAAAAATTAATTATAAAACTATTGTTATTTTTCATTTGGTATGTTAACTTTGTTACATCAGTATTGAATTTTGTAAATGAGTAAAATTGAAGATGTTGTTGACTCGATAGAGAATAAAATAAGCAAGGTTTTGCACAAACTAGAAGTTTTAAAGCAAACCAATGCTAAAATCTCGGAAGAGCTAGCAATTCAGCAGCAAAAAAATATTAGTCATCAGGAAGAAATTAGTTCTTGGGCTGATAAATATGAAGCACTCAAAATGGCAAATTCATTATTGGGCAGTGACGATAATAACAGAGAAACTAAGCTTAAAATAAATACGTTAATTAGAGATATTGATCATTGTATAGCGCAATTATCTGAATAATGTAACAAGATGTAATGGCAGAACAGCTTAAAATAAAGCTATCTATAGCAAACCGAGTATATCCTTTAACTATTGCGCCAAGTCAAGAGGAAGGACTACGAAAGGCTGCTAAGAAAATCGAAGCCATGATAAGCCAGTTTGAACAAAATTATTCTGTTCGTGATAAGCAAGATGTATTAGCAATGTGTGCTTTACAGTTTGCGTCTCAAGTAGAACAGAAAACAATAGATAAAGCCGAAGTAAGTGAAGAAGTTGAAGCAAAATTAAATGCTTTAAATCAACTTTTGCATGAACACGTAAGTGCTTAGCGTTCTTTTAAATATAATATTAGGTTACTGCCTACATTAGTTATTTTATTTTTGATAAACTCAACGTTAATTCTTTAAAAAGGGTGAGTTTAAACTGTAAAATCGAGCTGCTATCATTGAACTTATTTCAATGTTTTGGGCAGATTTTTGATCAGTTTGTTAGCCCTAAACTTGTTTTTAAGGAGTTTATACAAAATCTGAAACTGATGTAGGCTTTTTTTATCTCAAAAATAATTGAGAATTTTGATCATATCAAAAACAATTTAAACTAACTAAAACATGGAAACGAATACAATTTTAATGATTGTTGGAGGCGTAGTATTAGGACTAATACTAGGATATATTATTGCAAAATCTCTTGAAAAGAGTAATGCATCAAAGCTTATAAAAGATGCGAAAAACGAAGCTAATTCGCTTTTAAAGCAAGCTAAACATGATGGAGAATCTATCAAAAAGGATAAAATGCTTCAGGCAAAAGAAAAGTTTATTGAACTTAAGTCTGAACATGAAAAAGTAATCCTTTCTCGAGATAAAAAAATGGCTGAAGCTGAAAAAAGAACTAGAGATAAGGAATCTCAAACGTCAAGTGAATTGGCTAAAGCTAAAAAGACAAATCAAAGTCTAGACGATAAAGTGAAAGATTATAACTTCAGACTTGAATTTTTAGAAAAGAAAAAGGAGGAAGTTGAAAAAGCGCATAAGAGCCAGATTAAACAACTAGAAGTGATTTCTAGTTTATCTGCTGAAGATGCAAAATCTCAATTAGTAGAATCTTTAAAAGCTGAAGCAAAAACAGATGCGATGAGTTATCTTCAAGATACACTTGAAGAAGCCAAACTAACTGCGCAGCAAGAAGCTAAAAAAATAATAATTAATTCTATTCAACGTATTGGAACAGAAGAAGCAATTGATAATTGTGTGTCTGTATTTAATATTGAATCTGATGATGTTAAAGGTCGAATTATTGGTAGAGAAGGTCGTAATATTAGAGCGATTGAAGCTGCAACTGGAGTAGAGATCATTGTTGATGATACACCAGAAGCGATAATTTTATCTTGTTTTGATTCCGTGAGAAGAGAGATTGCTCGTTTATCATTACATAAATTAGTTACCGACGGAAGAATTCATCCAGCTCGTATTGAAGAGATTGTTAAAAAGACAGAAAAGCAGATCGAACAAGAGATTATTGAAGTCGGAAAGCGTACTGTAATCGATTTAGGAATTCATGGCTTACATCCTGAACTTATAAAACTTGTTGGTCGAATGAAATATCGTTCGTCTTATGGCCAAAATCTATTACAGCATTCACGTGAAGTTGCTAAATTATGTGGAGTGATGGCTGCTGAATTAGGATTGAATCCTAAGTTAGCTAAACGTGCAGGATTGCTACATGATATTGGTAAAGTGCCATCTTCTGAAGCAGATATGGAAACACCTCATGCTATTTTAGGGATGCAATGGGCTGAGAAACATGGCGAAAAATCAGAAGTTTGTAACGCTATTGGAGCTCACCACGACGAAATAGAGATGACAACATTGTTATCTCCAATTGTTCAAGTCTGTGATGCTATTTCTGGAGCAAGACCAGGAGCAAGACGTCAAGTATTAGATTCTTATATTCAACGTTTAAAAGATTTAGAAGATGTTGCTTTTGGATTTAATGGCGTTAATAAAGCATATGCTATTCAAGCAGGACGTGAATTACGTGTGATGGTAGAAAGTGAAAAAGTTACCGATGAACAAGCAGCTAACTTATCGTTTGAGATTTCACAAAAAATACAAACGGATATGACCTATCCTGGACAGGTAAAAGTGACAGTAATTCGAGAAACTAGAGCTGTTAACATAGCGAAGTAAGAAGCTCAAAACTGTATCGTATTTATTATTTATAAATAAAAAAGCACTCTAAATTTTAGAGTGCTTTTTGTCATTCAGAATGAAACTAAGAATGTTTATTTATTTTTTAAAAGTTAAAGTAAACGTCGAGCCTTCATCTAGTTTACTGCTCAATTCTATTTTTCCATCTAGAGCTTCAACTTGTGTTTTAGTAATATATAAGCCAATACCTCTAGAATCTTCTCTATTGGTTCCGTGAAATGTTTGGTACATCTCAAACAATTGATTTTTATATTTATCAAGATCAATTCCGATACCATTATCAGAAATTAGTATTTTAATGGCATCACTTGTATGTATGGTTTGAAGAATGATTTTAGATTTTCGATCTGGATGACTATATTTTATGCCATTTGAAATTAGATTGTGAAGGATGCTTTCAAAATAGGACGTATTCGTTTTTATGTGGTCAATTTCTCTAATGGCATTATGAATGCTAATCTCTTTTTGTTGGCTTTCTAATTCTAGGCTTTTTATAATCTTATTTGCACAAGAAAAGATATTTATTTTTTGATTGATTTGTTCAATGCTAGATTTGGACTTTATATTAATAATGTCATTTAAATCGACTATTGTATTTGTTAAGGCTTCAGAGATGGTTTTCAAATGACCAACTAATTCTTCTTTTTCGTTTTCTGTAGTTGATTCATCATAAAATTCTAATATATTTTTAAAATTTCCAATATGTGTTTTAAGATTATGAGAAACGATATGTGTGAAATTGTGAAGTCGTTTATTTTGATGGGTAATAAGTCCTAAGTTATTATTTAGTAATTCCTCACTCTTTTTTCTTTGAGTTATATCTGCAACTGTGCCAATAATTCTAATGGGCTTATTGTTTTTATCTCTAAGAACCACTTTACCACGATCTAATACCCATTTATAAGTTCCGTCTTTACATAGAATGCGATGTTCATTTTTATAATGGTCTAAAGTACCATTTATATGCGCAATATAATCTTTAAAATACGCTTCTCTATCATCTGGATGAACACGTTTGTCCCATTGTATTTGAGCGTTTTTTATTTCTGAATCTTGATAACCAATTAACTGCTTTGTTTCTTTTGAATAAAAGACTTCGTTTGTAGAAGCATTCCAATCCCATAGTCCAACATTAGAATTCTCTAATGCAAATTTCCATTTTAGCTCATCTAAATTTTCAAGATGATCAATAGGTGTATGATTTTTTTTTGTTTTTACTGAAGATAGTTTTTTGACTAATCTTTTCATAGAAGGCTTTTTAATTAAGACACTAAAAATACTAATATGTCACAATATTCTCACTATAAATTACTTCCTAGGATGATGTTTTAATAAAATGTCTTTGAGATGAGAACGATCTACATGCATATATATTTCTGTTGTTGTAATACTTTCATGACCTAACATAAGTTGAATCGCTCGTAAATCGGCTCCGTTTTCTAGTAAATGTGTAGCGAATGAATGTCTAAATGTATGTGGTGATATTGTTTTATTAAGATTAATAGCTTTGGCTAGTTCCTTAATAATAGTAAAAATCATTGCTCTTGTTAATTGAGCACCTCGATGATTTAAAAACAAGGTATCCATATATTCTTGGTTTATATTAATTTTTGTTCGTTCTTGTTTCCAGATATTGATATAATTTTGCGTATTTAAGCCTATCGGAACAAAACGTTGTTTATCTCCTTTTCCAGTTACTTTAATAAACCCTTCATTAAAGAAGAGGTCTGAAATTTTTAAATTAATAAGTTCACTAACACGAAGGCCACAACTATACAGTGTCTCTAAAATAGCTCTATTTCGTTCACCTATATATATTGTATTGTAACTTTTAGATAAATCTATTGCTCCAATGAGAGTATCAATTTCTTTAATGCTAAGGGTGTCAGGAAGTTTTCTTCCTGTTTTTGGTGATTCAATATGGTCTAAGGGATTGGTTTTTCTATAATCTTCAAAAATTAAATAGGAAAAGAAACTTCGTAAGCCAGAAATTAATCGGGATTGAGATCTTGCATTAATGCTTTTAGAAGCATCATAAATAAAAGGTTGAATAACATTTTTTTCGATCATAATTGGTGATATGCTTATACTGTTTTGTTCTAAATACAGTATAAGTTTTTGTACATCACGAACATAACTTTCGATAGAGTTATTGGACAAACCTCGCTCAATTTTAAGGTAATGTTTGTAATCTTTTATAGCATTTTGCCATTTCATAGCGTTTTTTCTCTATTATATAGGTTGTTTAATTGTAAAAATAAGGGTTTTGAGGCTGTTTTTCTACGTCATTTGTCGTATTTTTAATATATTTTGTTAATAATCCTGTTTTTAATAAGCTGTTTATCAGTTGTTTAATTTTGCGTGTTTACAAAATTGTTAATAAGTCCATAAATATTGTTTATTATTTCAAAAAAAAGTATTTAGTTTGTACTAATCAATTTTAAAAACTTATAAATTATGAAAAAATTAATGTTATTTGCTGCTGCTGCAGTATTTAGTTTAACAAATGTTAATGCTCAAGAAACTACTTTTGGTGCTTTAGCAGGATTATCAATTCAATCATTGACTGTTGATATAGGAGGTATTGGTTCAGTAAGTGATTCTGAAACTGGTTTCCATATTGGAGGTTTTGCTAATATTGGAATTTCTGATCAGTTTAGTGTACAACCTGAAGTAACTTATGCAATGGCTGGTGACTTTTCTATGATTAGTGTAAATGCAATTGCTAAGTATGCTGTTTCTGATGAATTTAATGTACAATTAGGACCTCAAATTGGTTTTGCAGGTGGAGATGCTTTTGATGCTTTTGACAAGTCTACAGATGGTGATTCTACTTCAATGAATTTACAATTAGCTGCTGGTGTTGGTTATGATATTAATGAAAACATTTTCGTACAAGCGCGTTATGGTTTTCAATTAAATGATCATTTTACTGGTGACGGTGATTTTAGCTGGAAAGTTAATACAATCAGCTTAGGTGTTGGTTATAAATTTGGTGGATAATATTTTCACTTCAAATAAATAAAAAAAGAGAGGCTATTAGCCTCTCTTTTTTGTTTATTAATTACGGTTTATGTTAATGAAGGCTTTTTTTGTATGTTTCATCGTTAGTACTTTGGTTTCTTTGTTTTATTTTCTATATTGGTTTCAAATTAGAAAACAAAAGCTTCTACATTTGGAGTCTATGTTTAATAAAAGAGTATAAATATTAAATTTAACAAAAGCCTAATTATGAAAATGTATCAACCAAAAAGAAGTGTATTATTATTAATGTTAATTGCTGTAACAGCTTTTTCATCGTGTTCTAAAGATGACGATGGAGGAGGAGATAACGGTTTAGATGGTATTCCATCTGGTGAAATTGTAGCTAAAAACTTAAGAAATGAAACCTTAACAGGATTTAGTACGCTAGGTAGAAATGAAGGGTCTCAAAAATGGTGGAGTCATGCCGTTAGTGATTTTAATTTTTCTGGTTGTGGTCAAGATAGTGAAGATTATTCTGTAACTGATTTAGGATATTATGCATTTTACCCTGACGGAACAATGCATCAAAAAAATAGTATAGATGGTGAACCATTTTATCTTCAAGAATGGGAGTGGACTAATCCAAATAAAACTGCTGTATATGTAAGAGGTGATACATCTGTTGGATTTACAGTGACCTATTTAAATGACAATAATGTTGTTTATGGTGCAAGTCAAAGTATTGGAGGAGGTTGTACAATTGTTTCATATGAGCAATTAGGAAATCCTCATTTTGAAGATTAATCTTATAAAACTTTAATGAAAAGGGTAACATTTTGTTGCCCTTTTTTTATGCCTGAAATTTATAAGATTTTTCTTGTACACAAAATTTTCATATCATAGATTTACTGCCAATTTAAAAAAAAATAAATTATGAGAAATATAATGTTATTTATTGCTGTTGCAGTATTTAGTTTATCAAATGTTAGCGCTCAAGAAAGAGACAAAGGAGTAATTGAGATAATTCCTTATTTAGGCTATTCTTCATTTTTTTTAAATGGAGATGAAGTTGAACAATTAGATTCAAGAGCTTCGTTAAGTTTTGGTGTGAAAGGAGATTATTATTTTAACGATCGATGGAGTTTGCGCTCTGGATTAACTTATGATGCTATGGGAGCAAGTGTTCCAAAATCTGATTTAAAATTAGATTACTTAAATATTCCAGTAAATGTGAATTGGCATTTTGGGAGTACTAGAAAATGGAATTTAAACTTTGGAGTCACACCAGGCTTTTTAATGAAAGCAGATATAGATGGAGATGATGTTAAAGATTTTTATAAGTCTTTTCAACTAGGAATTTCTTATGGAATAGGATATAAATTAGAGATTTCTGAATCTTTTAGTCTTTTATTTGATTCTCAAGGCTTTTTTGGAGTGACAAATATTCTTGAAGAAAGTGATAATTTTACTAGACTTAATGCAGGTTCAAACCTTAATATAGGAGGTGTTTTTACATTTTAAAATTCACTAATATTATAAAGCCGAAGATATTTAACTTCGGTTTTTTTATGTCTAAATTTTAATATCTTTACTTTATGAAGAAGTTAATTATTATTAATGGACCTAATTTAAACTTATTAGGAAAGCGAGAAACGAATATTTATGGCGATTTATCGTTCACAGAATTTTTTGAGTCTATAACTGATAAATATCCCAATGTTAAATTAGAACATTATCAATCTAATATTGAAGGAGAGTTGATCGATAAAATTCAGGACGTTGGTTTTAGTTATGATGGTATTATTCTCAATGCAGCAGCTTATACGCATACATCAATAGGTATAGGAGATGCTGTTAAAGCAATTGAAACACCAGTAATTGAAGTTCATATATCTAATACATTCTCAAGAGAAGAGTTTAGACATCAATCTTACATCTCTACAAATGCTCAAGGCGTTATTTTGGGGTTTGGTTTGCAAAGTTATGAATTAGCAATTCAAAGTTTTTTATAGATGTTTTTAAGGTTTTATAGAACTAAAAAAGTTCCAGGATTGCTGGAACTTTTTTTATGAATCTTATTATTTGTTTATAGATGAATCACTTCATCATACGCATCAGCAACAGCTTCCATAACAGCTTCACTCATCGTTGGATGAGGATGTATGGCTTTCAACACTTCATGTCCTGTTGTTTCTAATTTTCTACCTAAAACAGCTTCAGCAATCATATCAGTAACGCCTGCGCCAATCATATGGCAACCTAACCATTCACCATATTTAGCATCGAAAATCACTTTTACAAAACCTTCTTTATGACCACCTGCACTTGCTTTTCCAGAAGCAGAAAACGGAAATTTACCAACTTTTATGTCTATGCCTTTGTCTTTTGCTTGCTTTTCAGTTAAACCAACAGATGCAATTTCTGGAGTACAATACGTACAGCCTGGTACATTACCGTAATCTAAAGCTTCTACGTGTTGACCAGCAATTTTTTCTACACATAAGATTGCTTCAGCAGATGCAACATGAGCTAATGCTTGTCCAGGAGTGATATCTCCAATAGCATAGTATCCTGGAATATTAGTTTGGTGGTAATCGTTAACTAAAATTTTATCTCTATCAACAGCAATACCTACATCTTCTAACCCTATATTTTCAATATTTGATTTTATACCAACAGCAGATAAAACGATATCAGCTTCTAATATTTCTTCTCCTTTTTTGGTTTTAACAGTTGCTTTTACGCCAGTTCCTGAAGTATCAACTTTAGTAACTTCAGAAGACGTCATAATTTTAATGCCACTTTTCTTAAAGCTACGCTCTAATTGTTTAGAAACATCATCATCTTCAACAGGTACAATTTTATCTAAGTATTCAACAATTGTGACTTCGGTTCCTATGGAGTTGTAGAAATATGCAAACTCAACACCAATTGCACCAGAACCAACCACAATCAATGATTTAGGTTGTTTAGGTAACGACATTGCTTCTCTATAACCAATTACTTTCTTGCCATCTTGAGGTAAGCTAGGTAATTCGCGAGAACGAGCTCCTGTAGCGATAATAATATGATCAGCAGAATATTCTTTTCCTTCAACATCCACTTTTTTTCCGGCTTTTAACTTACCGAAACCTTCAATAACATCAATTTTATTTTTTTTCATTAAAAATTTAACGCCATTACTCATGCCTTCTGCAACACCACGACTACGTTTTACAACAGCACCAAAATCTTTATCATAATCTTTTACAGACAGACCATAATCTTCAGCATGTTTTAAATATTCAAAAACTTGGGCAGATTTTAATAATGCTTTAGTAGGAATACAACCCCAATTTAAGCATATGCCACCAAGACTTTCTTTTTCAATAACAGCAGTTTTAAAACCTAATTGAGAAGCTCTAATAGCTGCAACGTATCCTCCAGGACCACTTCCAAGTACAATTATATCGTATTTACTCATCGTATTTTTTGTCTAAATTTTAAGATTACGAAGTTACAAAACCAAATGTTAAAATTCCAATATCTAAAACACAAATTCTAAAACTTAAATTAAATTAATTTTAATTCGATTTGGTATTTACATTTTGCGGTTAGACTATTGCTTATAAATCATCAGTAAAATGCCTGCGACCTTTTTCTTTACTAAATTTTTCCTGATTGTAAGTTTTAGATTTTCCTTTGGGTATGGATAAAGAAACCCAGTTGTTTCTTTTTAATAGTTTGCCTAAAAAGACAAGTTGCCCAACGTGATAGGAGTAGTGTGCTAATTGTCGATTTATGGCTTCCGTTACTGTATGACCTTGATTTCGGATGTAGATGATTCGTTCTAAATCTTCATGAGTTAAAGGTTTAATAGCTTCAAATAAACAATTCCAGCCTTTGTTCCAGTAGTTTAAGAGTTCTTCTTTATTTTCAAAAGTATCTTCAAATTCACTATCGCGATGCCTCCATTCTTTTTCTCCATCTTCAATTATAAAATTGGTCCATCTGCTTAACATATTTCCGATTATATGTTTTACAATAATTGAAATTGAGTTTGAATCTTCTGCAAATTCTTGTTTAAGTTCTCCAATTGATAATTGATTGATAGTTTTGTCACCAAGTGATTTGTAATACTCAAACTGTTTGATTACGCTTGTTAAATAGGAGTTGACCATAATACTTGATTTTTTATTAAATAAAAATAGCGATACAAAACCTTTATTACTATGATTTATCATAGTTAGATTTTATATCGCTATAAATGGAATGTAATTATCTTTTATTTTTTCGGCTCAAATTTTAATGAAACACCATTAATACAATGACGTTTTCCAGTCGTATTTCTTGGGCCATCGTTAAAAACATGCCCTAAATGCCCACCACAAGTTGCGCAATGCTCTTCGGTTCTTGTATATCCTAAATTGCTATCAGTTGAATACGCTACATTGCCTTTAATTTCTCGATCAAAACTTGGCCATCCTGTACCTGAATCAAATTTGTTTTCACTTTTAAATAATGGTGTATTACAAGCTGAACAATGAAAAATCCCTTCACGATATTCTTTATTCAACTCACTTGAAAATGGACGCTCTGTACCAGCTTGTCTTAATACATGATATTCTTGTTCTGTGAGTTGTTTTTTCCATTCGGCATCTGTTTTTGTAATTTCAAATGTTTCTGTAGAATCAGGTTTTTGAGCAGAACTATTACAACTAAAGAATAAAGTTACTGTTAAAACTAATATTATCTTTTTCATATTTAAAAGTAATTGATTTGACAATTTAAGTCGAAAAAAAATTAGATTCATTACGAAATCGATTTCGAAACATTATTCCTTTAACTATGCGTAAATCCTTATGGTTTATAATTTAAAAATAGTAAATTTAAATGTTGAAATAAAAATTTTGAAATGAAAATAATGCATGTTAGCGCAGAATGTTATCCCATAGCTAAAGTTGGAGGTTTAGCTGATGTGGTTGGTGCATTACCAAAATACCAGAACCAATTAGGAGCTACTAGTAATGTTGTCATGCCTTTATATGACAATGCATTTACTAGAAAGCATGAATTTAATTCAGTTTATGAGTCGCAAATTTCTTTAGGAAATGATGAGATTACTTATAGTGTTTTAAAACTTGCCAAATCCGTTTTAGATTTTGAAGTATATTTTATTGATATTAAAGGATTATTATTTAAAGATTATGTGTATTCTGCCGATGATACAGATCGCTTTTTGGCATTCCAAATAGCAACATTAGATTGGATACTAACGTTAAGTGATAAGCCTGAATTTATTCATTGTCATGACCATCATACAGGATTAATTCCGTTTATGACACAAGAATGTTATAAATATGAAACCTTAAATAAAATTCCAATAATAACTACAATTCATAATGCGCAATATCAAGGTTGGATGACTTATGATCATCTATTTAAAATACCAGAGTTTAATATAGAAAAGATAGGTTTGCTAGATTGGAATGGCGTTATAAATCCGTTAGCATCAGCAATTAAATGTGCTTGGCGAATCACTACAGTCTCTCCAAGTTATATGGAAGAATTGAAAAGTGAAGCTAATGGATTAGAGAGTTTATTATCTCAAGAAAGTGCTAAAGCAATTGGTATATTAAACGGAATCGATTCTGGTGTTTGGAATCCTGAAACCGACAATTATATTGTAGAAAACTATAAAATATCGACAGTTGAAAAAGGAAAAAAATCCAATAAAAAATGGCTTTGCTCTGAGTTTAATTTAGATGAAAGCAAGCCTCTATTTGCATTTATAGGACGACTTGTAGGAGAAAAAGGAGCTGAACTTTTACCAGAAGTGTTTTCTAAAGTTTTAGAAACGAATGACGTATCCATTCTTCTTTTGGGTTCCGGTTTTAAAGACACAGAAGCAAAATTATTAGCATTAAAAGCTAAATATGAAGGATCATATAATACATTTATTGGTTACGATGAAAAACTATCGCACATCATTTATGCAGGTGCAGATTTCTTATTAATGCCATCTCGTGTAGAACCTTGTGGTTTAAATCAAATGTATTCTTTACGTTATGGAACTGTTCCTGTAGTAAGAAGCATTGGTGGTTTAAAAGATACGATCATAGATATTGAAGATAATGGTTTCGGAATTTGCCATGACTCTGTTACAATAGATGATATTGTTACAGCAATAAAAAAGGCTTCAAATTTTTATAACAATAAACTAGCATTCAAAAAGAATAGAAAACGTATTATGAGTATTGACCATTCTTGGGAAGTCTCTGCAAACGCATATATAAACTTATATAAATCAATAAACTAAAGCATATGATTAATAATGAAGTGTTATCAATTATACTTGGTGGAGGCCAAGGATCAAGATTATATCCTCTTACAGCAGATCGATCTAAACCAGCCGTGCCAATTGCAGGTAAATATAGATTGGTAGATATACCAATTTCTAATTGTATTAATTCTAGCATCAAAAGAATGTATGTGTTAACACAGTTTAATTCTGCGTCTTTAAATCAGCATATTAAAAACACCTATCATTTTAGTTTTTTTAGTAGTGCTTTTGTTGATGTTTTAGCTGCTGAACAAACCATGCATAGTGATAAATGGTTCCAAGGAACTGCCGATGCTGTTCGACAGAGCATGCATCACTTTTTGCAGAATGATTTTAAATATGCTTTAATACTATCTGGAGATCAATTGTATAATATGGATTTAGAGGATATGATAGAAAAGCATAAAAAGAGTAATGCTGAAATTTCTATTGCCACATATCCTGTAAGTGCAAAAGATGCAACAGGTTTTGGATTATTAAAAACAGATGATGAAAATGTAATTACGTCTTTTATTGAAAAACCGGATTCAGAATTATTACCAGATTGGACTTCAGAAGTTAGTGACGATATGAAAAAAGAGGGTAGAAACTATCTAGCTTCAATGGGTATTTATATCTTTAATAGAGACTTATTAATAGAGTTAATGAATAATCCTGATACTATAGATTTTGGTAAAGAAATTATTCCTCAATCCATACATAAACATAAAACACTAAGTTATCAATATGAAGGGTATTGGACTGATATTGGTACAATTGAATCCTTTTTTGAAGCCAATTTAGGCCTAACAGAAGATATTCCTAAATTTAATTTGTATGATGATAATCGAGTGTATACTAGAGCAAGAATTTTGCCTACATCAAAAATTTCAGGAACCTTATTAAACAAAACGGTAATTGCTGATGGTTGTATAATTCATGCTGCTAAAATTGAAAAAAGTGTTATTGGTATTCGGTCTAGAATTGGTGAAAATTCAACAGTATTAAATACCTATATGATGGGAAATGATTCATACGAATCATTAAAAAATATTGAGAAAAATAAAATTGAAAATCTTTTAGGAATAGGAGATAGATGCTACATTAACAATTGTATTGTAGATAAAAATTGTAGAATTGGAGATGATGTTAAAATTGAAGGTGGTAAACATTTAAAAGATACAGAGACCGAAAGTTATTTAATAAAAGACGGAATTGTTGTCATTAAAAAAGGAGCTACCATCGATAAAGGGACTATCATTAAATAATCTCATGTATTCTTCAACTAAAAATATTATATGTCTAAAGTAAAAGCACATAGCTTATTTACAGATTTTGATATCAATTTATTTAAATCTGGAAAGCATTATAAACTCTACGAAAAATTCGGGTCTCATTTAACGACTCTAAATGGAGTGGAAGGTACTTATTTTGCTGTTTGGGCTCCAAGTGCAAAACAAGTTTCTGTGATAGGTGATTTTAATTTTTGGAAAGAAGGTGCACATAAATTAAATGTAAGATGGGATGAAAGCGGTATTTGGGAAGGCTTCATACCTAACATTGGTAAAGGCTCAGCTTATAAGTATAAAATTGAAAGCCATAATAATGGTATAAAAACAGAAAAGGCAGATCCATATGCAAGGCGTTATGAGCACAATCCCAAAACAGCTTCTATTGTCTGGGAAGATGCATACAGTTGGAAAGATACCAAATGGATGAAATCTAGAAAAAAGAAAAATGCACTAAATGCACCATTTTCTGTTTATGAAGTACATTTAGGGTCCTGGAAAAAACAAATAGAAGAAAACCGTTTCCTTTCTTATGTTGAGCTGGCAGATCAATTAGTTGATTATGTAAAAGAAATGAACTTTACTCACGTAGAGCTTATGCCTATTATGGAATTTCCTTACGATCCAAGTTGGGGTTATCAGGTAACTGGTTATTTTGCACCAACATCTCGTTTTGGCTATCCAGAAGAATTTAAACTTTTAGTAGATAAACTACATCAAAATGATATTGGGATTTTATTAGATTGGGTGCCTTCACATTTCCCAGAAGATGCACATGGTTTAGGCTTTTTTGATGGGTCGTGTTTATATGAACATCCAGACAAACGCAAAGGCTATCATCAAGATTGGAAAAGTTTAATCTTTAACTATGGTCGCAATGAAGTCAAATCTTTTTTAATAAGCAACGCATTATTTTGGCTAGATCAATATCATGCAGACGGATTGCGAGTAGATGCTGTAGCATCTATGCTGTTTTTAGATTATTCAAGAGAAGAAGGAGAATGGGAACCTAACCAATATGGTGGAAGAGAAAATCTAGAAGCAATTGCTTTTATGAAAGAATTAAATGAAGCTATTTATGGTACGTTTCCAGATGTGCAAGCTATAGCTGAAGAATCTACTTCATTTCCAGGTGTTTCTAAACCTGTGTTTTTAGGTGGATTAGGATTTGGTATGAAATGGATGATGGGTTGGATGCACGATACATTACAATACTTTGCTAAAGAACCGATTTACAGAAAGCATCATCAAGATGATTTAACATTTAGTATGACATATGCGTTTACCGAAAACTTCATGTTGCCCTTAAGTCACGACGAAGTCGTGTATGGTAAAAAATCGATACTAAATAGAATGCCTGGTGATGAGTGGCAAAAATTCGCTAATTTACGAATACTCTATAGCTATATGTTTACGCATCCAGGAACAAAATTATTATTTCAAGGTGCAGAATTTGGGCAAAGTGAAGAATGGGATTTTCAAAAAAGTTTAGATTGGCATTTACTACAATACAAACCGCATAAAGGAGTTCAGAAGTTAATAAAAGACTTAAATAAGCTTTATAAAACAGAACCTGCTTTTCACGAAAAGCAATTTGAACAAGAAGGATTTGAATGGATAGATTATAATGATGCTGAGAACTCTATGTTTGCCTACATGAGACATGGTAATAACAAAAAAGACACGGTTATAGTTGTATGTAATATGACACCTATGCCGAAGAATAATTACAAACTAGGTTTGCCTAAGGCTGGAAAACTAAAACAAATTTTCAACAGTGACCAAAAAGACTATTTTGGTACAGGTAACTATAGTAATAAATTGATGATTACAAAAATGATACCTTGGCATTTTAGAGCGCATTCAGTTGAAGTCATAATTCCACCTTTAAGTGTAGCAATTTTTAAATATACTGTATAGTTAAATAGTGTATTGTCAAATTATTAATATTAATCATGTTTTATTCTTGTATTGTCAAAATATAAACTCGAAATCGTTATAGTTAATAATTAGTTATAATTACCATATAGCATTCTTTTTTACTACCTGATTTTTCCGTTTTTTTACGCTTAGTTTACTTCAAAAACTGCACTATGATTATAAATACTGAATTAGAACAAAAAGGGAATTTATTTCCTTCTAAGATAATTAATTTCAAGAAAGATGTTGATACTTTATATTTTTCTACAGATAATGATGTTGTTTTACAATTAACTGTCCTAAGAGACAGTGTTTTGCGTTTTAGGTATTCTACAACTGGGACATTTGGAAATGATTTTTCATATGCAATAACTAAATATGCAAGTACAGGATATAACCATCTAACTATTGATGAAGATGATGAATTTTATAAAATAACAACGTCAAAACTTATTTGCCATATTGCAAAAGAAGATTTAAGAGTTTCACTTTATGACGCAAAAGACAATGAATTAATCAATCAAGATGAAGTTGGTTTTCATTGGGAAGAAAGTTATGAATATGGTGGTAACATTGTTAAGATGAGTAAAATTTCTAACGATGGAGAAAGTTATTATGGCTTAGGAGACAAACCAAATCATTTAAATTTAAAAGGGAAACGTTACCAAAATTGGGTGACCGATTCTTACGCATATGGAAAAGATACAGATCCTATTTATAAAGCCATTCCTTTTTACACAGGATTGCATAACAAAAAGGCTTATGGTATTTTCTTTGATAATACATTCAGAAGTTATTTTGATTTTTCTCACGAAAGAAGAAATGTAACTAGTTTTTGGGCTGATGGTGGTGAAATGAATTACTATTTTATTTATGGTCCGCAAATGCAAGATGTTATTGAAAGCTATACAGATCTTACCGGAAAACCACATCAATTGCCACCACTTTGGGCTCTAGGATACCACCAATGTAAATGGAGTTATTATCCAGAAAGTAAGGTTAAAGAAATTACATCGACATTCAGAAAGTTAAAAATTCCATGTGATGCAATTTATTTAGATATCGATTATATGGAAGGCTTTCGATGTTTTACTTGGAATAAAGAATACTTTCCAGATCCAAAACGAATGGTTAAAGAATTAGCTGACGATGGATTTAAAACGGTTGCTATTATTGATCCAGGTATTAAAATAGATAAAGAGTATTCTGTTTTTAAAGAAGCTTTAGAAAAAGACTATTTCTGTAAACGAGCTGATGGTCCTTATATGAAGGGTAAAGTTTGGCCTGGAGAATGTTATTTTCCTGATTTTACAAACCCGAAAGTGAGAGATTGGTGGTCAGGTTTGTTTAAAGAACTAATTGAAGATATTGGAATTAAAGGTGTTTGGAATGATATGAATGAGCCAGCTGTTATGGAGGTTCCTAACAAAACTTTTCCTGATGATGTAAGACATAATTACGATGGTAACTTTTGTAGTCATAGAAAAGCACATAATATATATGGCATGCAAATGGCTAGAGCTACTTATCAAGGTCTTAAAAAATATGCATATCCTAAGCGTCCATTTGTGATTACTCGATCTGCTTATTCTGGAACACAGCGTTATACGTCAACATGGACAGGTGATAATGTGGCAACTTGGGAACATTTATGGATTGCAAATGTACAAGCGCAACGTATGGCTATGTCTGGATTTAGTTTTGCAGGTAGTGATATTGGTGGTTTTGCTGAACAGCCTCAAGGTGAATTGTTTACACGCTGGATTCAATTAGGTGTATTTCATCCTTTTTGTCGAGTGCACTCTTCTGGTGATCATGGAGATCAAGAACCTTGGGCTTTTGATGAAGATGTAACAGATATTGTTAGGAAATTTATAGAATTGCGCTATCAATTACTACCTTATTTATACACAGCATTTTGGCATCACATTGATCAAGGGAGACCAATATTGAAATCCTTAGTGCTTTATGATCAAGAGGATGTTCAAACACATTATAGAACAGATGAATTTATTTATGGTGAAAACATTTTAGTTTGTCCTATTATTGAACAAAATGCAAGAGGAAGACGAATGTATGTTCCACGCGGAAATTGGTATAACTACTGGACCAACGAATTGATTAAAGGCGGAAAAGAGTTATGGGTTGATGCAAATATTGAAAGCATGCCTATTTTTATAAAAGAAGGTGCAATTATTCCTAAATACCCCATTCAGCAGTATGTTGATGAACTTGATATTGATGAAGTAACCTTAGATGTGTATTATAAAAAAGGAAAAGAAGTGTCTACCCTTTATGATGATGCCAATGATGGATATGATTATACTAAAGGACGTTATAGTTTAAGAACCTTTAAGTTAAAAGGAAAAGAAAATGAATTAATCATTCAACAACACAAAGAAGGTAAGTATACCACTAAGTACAAAACCTTTAATTTAAAGATTTACGGATTGCCTTTTGAAGTCAAAGAAATACAACTAGATAATGAAATTATTGATATTAAACGATTAATTTTAGATGAGTATTCAAATATCGTTATTGATAAAGATTTTTCTGAACTTCATATTATAGGTGTATAAAGTATAAGATTAAATGTGACATTTTAATCTCTAATTGTGTCAAACATTATGGAATGAATTTTGTAAATTTAACTTTATACTAAAAACCATTAGCAATGAAATATAAAAATAGCATCGTAGCAGTTGGAACGTTAATAATGTTCTTGTCTTGTGCTACAAATCCTCTAACTGGAAAAAAAACATTGGCATTTGTCTCAAATAATGAAATATTTCCTTCTGCATTTGCTCAATATGATCAGTTTTTATCTGAAAATAAAGTCGTAAATGGCACATCAGATTCTGAAATGATTCAACGTGTCGGACAACGAATTGCAGTTGCTGCAGAGCGTTGGTTAAATGCAAATGGTCATGAAGGGTATTTAAAAGATTATAAATGGGAATACAACTTAGTAAACGATAATACTGTAAATGCATGGTGTATGCCAGGAGGAAAGATTGTATTCTATACGGGAATTTTACCTATTGCACAAAACGAAACAGGTGTTGCAGCTATTATGGGTCATGAAGTTGCTCATGCACTTGCAAATCATGGACAACAACGTATGAGTGCCGCTTACATTCAACAAGGACTTGCTGTAGCTGGAAACATAGCTATTAAGGATGAACAAACTAGAGGTATATTTAACCAATCTTATGGTGTAGGGTCTAATGTATTAGGAATGTTACCTTTTAGTAGAAGCCATGAATCACAATCTGATGAGTTCGGATTAACTTTAATGGCTATTGCTGGTTACAATCCTGATGAAGCTGCCGAATTATGGAAACGTATGAAAGCGAATAGTGGAGGAGAAGGACCACCAGAGTTTTTAAGTACGCATCCATCTAACGATACACGTATTTCAAACTTGCAAGGTTGGGCTCCTAAATCTAAAGCTGAAGCTAAAAAGTTTGGAGTTACTTCTTTTAGACCATTAGGTGAATTTTAATATTTAGTTCATAAAAAATATCTTACTTTAGAAGCTGCTTACTTAAAAGCAGCTTTTTTTATGGAACATTTACAAAAAGGCAGTAAAAAACTGCTAAACGCTTGGGCATTTTACGACTGGGCAAATTCGGTTTATACATTAACGATTGCATCTTCAATTTTTCCAATATTTTATTCAGCTTTATTTATTTCTCAATCAGAAAAAACAGTTGAAGCTTTTGGAATGCTTTTTAAAAGTACTGCTTTAATAACTTATGTTACAGCTTTTACCTTTTTAGTAGTTGCTTTTACATCTCCAGTTTTGTCTGGAATTGCCGATTATGTTGGAAACAAAAAGAACTTCATGAAGTTCTTCTGTTATGTTGGTGGATTTGGTTGTATTGGATTGTACTGGTTTAATATTGAAAACATTCATTTGAGTTTGTTATTTTATTTCATGGGATTAATTGGGTATTGGGGAAGTTTGGTATTCTATAATTCATATTTACCAGATATAGCATTTCCAGAGCAACAAGATAGTATCAGTGCTAAAGGGTTTAGTATGGGTTATATTGGAAGTGTGATTTTATTAGTGATTAATCTCGCAATGGTCATGTATCCAGACGTTTTTTTTATTTCTGATACTATATCTGAAAATGGTGAGATTATTGAAACTGCTGCACAAGTAGGTATGCGATATTCTTTCGTAATGGTAGGTTTGTGGTGGATTCTTTTTAGTCAATATACATTTTATGTACTTCCTAAAGGAGCTTCTCAAGGTCATAAAGTTACTAGAGCTGTAATATTTAATGGAATTAAAGAACTGAAATTAGTTTGGCTTCAGTTAAAGCAAAATTTAAGACTGAAACGCTATTTAGTGGCGTTTTTTGTATTCAGTATGGCTGTACAAACCATTATGTTAGTGGCCGTTTATTTTGGCGAAGAAGAGATTTCTTGGGCAGATGAGGATGCTAAAACTTTAGGTTTGATAGTTAGTATTTTAGTAATTCAATTGGTGGCTATAATTGGAGCTTATTTAACCTCATTCGCATCTTCAAAGTTTGGAAACATACAAACACTTATTGTAGTCAATTTTATTTGGATGGCATTATGTGTGTATGCCTATTTTATGCAAACACCTTTTCAATTTTATATTGCTGCATCATTAGT
Organism: Psychroserpens ponticola; assembly: GCF_023556315.2. Lineage (NCBI taxonomy): Bacteria > Pseudomonadati > Bacteroidota > Flavobacteriia > Flavobacteriales > Flavobacteriaceae > Psychroserpens > Psychroserpens ponticola. The sequence goes on from NZ_CP116221.1 coordinate 1,336,133, forward strand.
AGGATTGGTAATGGGTGGAATTCAAGCCTTGGCACGATCAACGTATTCCAAATTTTTACCAAATACAGAAGATACAACTTCGTATTTTAGTTTTTTCGATGTCGCCGAAAAAATAGGAATCGTAATAGGAATGGTAATTTTTGCAACAATAGATCAAATAACTGGAAGTATGCGTAATGCGATTTTGTTTTTATTTATCTTTTTTCTAGTTGGAATTTTTCTGCTCTTTAGAGTTCCAAAAGAAAATCTTAAACCAAATTAAAATTAGTATGTTTGCTAAAATTAAATTAATTCATATTTCAATTGTTATGAAAAAAATATCTTTCCTGTTTTCTATGTTCATTTTGCTAACAGCTTTTACTTGTGAAGATGAACCTTTAGATGGAGACTTTTTAACAGAAAACAATGCATCTTGCGAACTTGCTACTCAAAATACTCAAAATGCAGCCATAGCTTTTTTAAGTGTTACTGCAGAGAATTATTCTCAATTATGTACTACTTATAGAAATGCATTAGAGGCTCAAATACAATTTTGTGGAGATCCAGATGGAATTTTACAAACTCAAATTGAAAGTTTAGGTTTTTGCGGAGATACTAATCCTGATCCATGTGATATTGCAATGACATTAACTTCTGTTGCTGAAACAGCATATAATGAAGATACATCTGATACTACTTTATGTAATGATTATCGAGTAGCTTTAGAAAACGAAATTGCAATCTGTGGAGATTCTGATGGAAGTCTTCAATTAATCATTGATGAATTAGGAGATTGTACTAATAATCAAACCAACGAAGACATAGTAGGAACATGGCTTTTGACTGCATGGATTGGTGAAGAACCAATTGATTTAAATAATGATGGAACAGAAAGTGTCAATTTCTTAGATGAAATGAATTGTTATGAAAATGAAACAATTGTATTTAATGCAGATAATACTGCTGTTGCAATGAGTACATCATATGCTTCTTTTATTTTCGAAATTGAAGTAGGAACTACTAATGAATATGATTATGTTATTGAATGTGAATTTGAAAATGAAAACACAAACAGTACTTGGACACAAAACGGAAATATAATTACCGTTGATGATGGTACTACAGTTTATGATGCTACAATAAATGGAGATCAATTATCTGTTTTTGTGCCTGAAGGTTTTGTCGCATTTAGTTCAGATTTCACAGCAACGACGATACAGGATTTAACTTTTATATATACTAAACAATAATTAAAGTTTAAAATTTAAAAATAAAAGCCACTCATAAATAGAGTGGCTTTTTTGATTTACAATTAAAAGATAAAGTTGTAACTTTAAATTCACAAAATTGATGTATACCATGAAAAAGTTATCACTCCTATTGTCATTTTTTATATTATTAAGTGCCTTTACTTGTGATAATGAACCATTAGAAGGTGAGTTTGTTACTGAAGAAACATCATCATGTAATGTGTCTTCTCAAAATGTCATTGATGCTGCTTTAGCCTTTACTCAAGCTACAGATGAAACCTATGAACTGTTATGTATGGCGTATAAAACAGCATTGCAAAATCAAATACAGTTTTGTGGAGATCCAGATGGAAGTTTACAAGCAATAATTGATAGCTTGGGAGATTGTTTGATAAATACCCAAATTGAAGATTGTGCTTCTGCTCTAGAAGCTGTTGAAATAGCTGAGTTAGCTTTTAATGAAGCTACTATAGGGAATTATACAGAATTATGTATCATATATAGAGAAGCCTTGCTAACTTACATTGAACTTTGTGGACCAGATAGTGAAGTGCAATCAATTTTAATTGAATTAGGAAACTGTATTCAAGAAGAAACAGCTGAAGGTGTTTTTAGTGTAAATGCAGGAACTATGCCTTTAGTGTTTGATGCCATTCATGTTTCTGAAAATGGAGATGTTCTACAAGTCGCTGCAGAAACAGGTTCTCCAACATATCACATTATTTATTTTGAAATAACTCTTGGTGAAACTGGTGTTGATATTATTAATGATACATTTTCTATTAATATAAATTCAGTATATTATCCTTCAAATCAAGGGTTTGATGATTTTACATCAACAATAACAACAAACACACCAGGAAATATTATCGGTAGTTTCAGTGGTGTTGTAACCAATGCTAATGGAGCAGATTTGAATTTAACATCTGGAGTTATTAGTGTCGCATATTAAGTTTTAGTGAATAAAAAAAAGCCACAAACTTCAAATTGAAGCTTGTGGCTTTTTTTATAGTATGTACTTTTCTAGTTGCTAATACTTCCTGAACCAGCAACTTTGGTATCTTCAGTTTTTGGATGACCTCTGTATTCAATATCACCAGAACCTGCAACTCTAGCTTTTAAACTTTCATTACTAACAACTTCAGCATCACCAGATCCTGCAACAGCAACTACAGTATGATTAGATTGCAAATCAAATCCATGAAAATCGCCAGAACCAGCTACTTTTGCTTCAAGTTTGTTTGTGCTTCCTTTCAATGTTAAGTCTCCAGAACCAGCTACTTTTGCTTCAGTGTTTGTCGCTTTAATGTTTAAGATAACATCACCAGAACCAGATAAAGCAACGTCTAAATTTGTAGATGTTATTAGATCTTCATTCCATAAATCTCCAGAACCAGCAAGTGATACTTTATTAATGTCTTTAAACGGAATTGTTATTTTAATGGACTTATTATTACTAGATCTAAGATTGATATGATTTTCTGTTTTTATGACAAGTTTGTTGTCTCTTACTTCTGTTATAATATATTGTAATAAGTTTTCTTCGCCTTCCATGGTGATTTTTCCTTCAGTACCAGCAACTAAAATATAATCAAATGATCCAGCACATGCTATGCCATCATAGTCTGATGTCGTTCTAGTTATTGTTGTCATTGTTCCGTTTCCATTTATTTTTCTACCGCCTGCATAACTAAATGTGATGCAAAATAAAAACGCTGTGAGTAAGATTGATTTTTTCATTTTAAAATGTTTTTAATTGATTATTATTGTTTTTTGAATGTTACGCTTCCATATTCAGATTTGATTCTAATCATATTTCCGCTGTTTGAATTTCTGTAGTAACCTTGATAGTATTTGTCTGATGATTCAATACGTTTTTTTGTGAATTCAAAGCCATCAGCATCTCTTAATGAGGCATATTCTAAATCGATATCAAAATCAAAAGCATAACCAGAATCGTAACCAATTGTAATGCCGCAGTAATCTGATTCTATTTCAACATTACCTGCATTTGCAGCCATTTTTCCTATTTTTATTGAACCATAGTCCGCTTTAATATCTATGTTTTTATAAATTGTTCCTAGTCTAAGGGTTAAATAATCTCCATTACCATTCACATTATTTGCATTATTTATTTTTAATGATCCATAATCACAGTTGTATGAGATGTTTTCTGCTAACTCAATTTCCGATTTTGTATAATCTGCATTTACGTCTAATGATTTAGCTTTTCCAACTGTATAACCACTGTAATCGGCATTAATACTGCCACTTTTTATGTATTCAAAGTAGGCGTTGTTGGTGTAATCAAAATTAATATCATTATGATCTGCCATCAATTCTTTGGTTGTGATTTTTCCGTAATCACAATTAATTTCTGCACGACCTTCTAATTTATCAAGTGTGATACTTCCATAATCATTATTCAAGTCCACATTATTAGTTATTGGTAATTTGATGATGTAATTTATAGACATATTTACATTGTTATTTTTGCCCCAATTCCACCAAGATTTAGATTTGTTCTTACTAAACAATGTTTTAGCCATGACTGATGTTGACGATGCATTAAATTCTATATCAATATCATCAATTTTTTCTTGTACTTTTTCTAAATCGTTACCATTGGTTTTAATGTGTACTTCAATACTAATGGTTGAGCCTTCATAAGTGATAATGTCAATATTACCATAACTATTGTTTACTTTTAGTGTAGCATTACTAGAAACTTGAAACTCTTTTTTTATCGTTTTTTCTTTGGTATGTTCACCTGACCATTTATTTGAATTGCCTCCAAATGTTAAAGTTGGTATCAGTATAAAAGCAAACAGTAATTTGTATAGTAGTTGTGTTTTCATAAGGGTTGTTTTTAGTATTCCAGTATTAGCATTTAACTGCTTCTGAACGTTTTTTGTTGATTTTAATATTATAAAGTATTCTGTTTTGATTCATTGTCCTTAAATAGTTTTACCTCTTCAATGGTTTTTAAAACTTGTTCTAAGACGTCAATTCTGTTTTGAAAGTTTGAAATCATAGCGTAAACGACACGTTTATCGTCACCAGATTCTGTAAGGTCTTTTTTTAGTTTTTCATAATTACCTTCTAATACACGAAGTTGTTTTAATGCATCATTTATTAATTCTTCAGTAATAGGTGAACGTTCCGTTTCTAGAGTTGCTAATTCATTTTCAATTGCTAACGTAAAGAAATCTTGAGTTTTAGATAATTCTGGCGATACACTTGCCAAATCTTTAATATCTGGTTCTGTTTGTTGCATAAATGTGAAAATGCTAAAACATAATACTATTGATGCTGCAACGGCTAAGAAGGGTTTCCAGTAACTCGTTTTATGAGAGTGATTATCAGCAATAGTATGTTGTTGCTTTAGTTTGTCTAAAAATCGATTCTGATGACCAGAGTTTGGCGAATTAATATCAAACTCTTTTTCAAGTCTTCCGAAAAGGGTGTCTATTTGATCTTTTTCCATAGTCTTAGTATTAATAGGCCAAAGGCGTTAATTTATTTCTTAAGCTGTCTTTGGCTCGTGATATTAATGTTCTACAATTGGCATACGTTATATCCATGATGTCACAAATTTCCTCATAATCATAACCTTCAATCAAGTGTAGTGTCAATCCCATTCTGTAGTTGTCTTTTAATGTTTTCATTGTTTCTAAAACTTGATTCGCTTTTAAACTTGTAAACCCATTGTTTTCAACGATTCCAGAATGATCTTCAACTTTGTAAAGCACATCATCTAAAGGCACATCTTCATATTTATTATTCTTTTTATAATGATAAATACTATTATTTATTACGATGCGTTTTAACCACGATCCAAATGTTTTTATCTCTTTAAGTGTATCTAACTTTGTGAATGCTGTTAAAAATGAATCTTGCATGATGTCTTCAGCTTCAAAACTGTCTTTTACAATTCGGAATGCCGTGTTATACATCGCTTTGTAATACCTGTTATAGACTTCCATTTGCGCATGTTGGTCTCCAGATTTACACAGCTGTAATAACTGCTCTATATTTTGGTTGGTTAGTGTCAAAAAACAAATGCTTTATTATAAAGATGAAAGAGGAAATGAATTGTTACACTTTTAATGAAAAAAGTTTTTATTCTTATGTAGTGTAATGGCATAACTATTGAAATTAGATAAAGGTATATAATTACTTTAACATCGTAAACTGTTGATATGTAGAGTTAAATGTAATTATTCAAATAATTATAAATCGATAAGTTCTGTTATTTTAATGACAGAATGACTAAAAAAATAGTATGGCGAAGTCTAAATTTTTAAAGCTTGACAGTTTGTCATTTCAGGATTTTGATGAAAATTCAGAATTAATTCCATTAATGACACCTGAAGATGAAGCAGAAATAAATAATGAAATCCTTCCAGAGTCGTTACCAATATTACCATTGCGTAATACGGTTTTGTTTCCTGGTGTTGTAATTCCTATTACAGCAGGTAGAGATAAATCTATAAAGCTAATTAATGATGCTAATAAAGGAAGCAAGGTTATTGGTGTAGTCTCTCAAAAAGATGAAACTATTGAAGATCCATCTGGTAAAGATGTGTTCCAAAAAGGAACTGTTGCTCGTATTTTGAAAGTGCTTAAAATGCCTGATGGGAATACAACGATTATCATTCAAGGTAAAAAACGCTTTGAAATTCAGGATGTAATTTCAGAAGACCCTTATTTAACAGCAACTGTTAAAGATGTTCCTGAAGCGAAACCTGCTATTGATAATGAGGAGTTTTCTGCAATTATAGAATCTATTAAAGAATTATCGCTACAAATCATAAAAGACAGTCCAAATATCCCAACAGAAGCTTCTTTTGCTATAAAAAACATAGAAAGTAGTTCGTTTTTGGTGAATTTTGTGTCTTCTAATATGAACCTTTCTGTAAAGCAGAAACAAGAATTGTTAGAGATTAATGATTTAAAACAACGTGCTCTTGCAACTTTAAAGTTCATGAATGTTGAACTTCAGAAATTAGAGCTTAAAAATGATATTCAGTCTAAGGTTCAAAACGACATGAACCAACAACAACGTGAGTATTTCTTGCATCAACAGATGAAAACCATTCAAGAAGAACTTGGAGGTGGTGTCTCTTCTGGTGAAGAAATTGAAGAAATGCGTCAACGTGCAAAACAAAAAAAATGGAATGATAAAGTTGCAGAACATTTTGATAAGGAATTGTCAAAAATGCAACGCATGAATCCACAAGTTGCTGAGTATTCTATCCAACGAAATTACTTAGATTTATTCTTAGACTTGCCTTGGGATGAGTTTAGTAAGGATAAATTTGATTTAAAACGTGCAATGAAAATTTTAGATCGTGATCATTATGGTTTAGACGATGTTAAAAAACGAATCATTGAATATCTAGCCGTTTTAAAATTGCGTAACGATATGAAATCGCCAATTCTTTGTTTATATGGACCTCCTGGTGTTGGTAAAACATCTTTAGGAAAATCAATTGCAGAGGCTTTAGGTAGAGAGTATGTTCGTATGTCTTTAGGTGGTCTTCGTGATGAAGCTGAAATTCGAGGACATCGTAAAACGTATATTGGAGCAATGCCAGGACGAATTATTCAGAGTTTGAAAAAGGCAGGAACATCTAACCCTGTGTTTGTTTTAGATGAAATAGATAAGCTTACAAATTCACATCAAGGTGATCCTTCTTCAGCTTTACTAGAGGTTTTAGATCCTGAACAAAATAGTGAGTTTCATGATAATTTCCTTGAAATGGGATTCGATTTATCTAAAGTGATGTTTATTGCAACTTCTAATAGCTTGAATACCATTCAGCCTGCATTACTAGACCGAATGGAAATTATAAATGTGTCTGGTTATACAATTGAAGAAAAAGTAGAGATTGGAAAACGTCATTTGCTCCCAAAGCAATTAAAAGAACATGGTTTAACAGATAAACATTTAAAGATTGCTAAGCCACAGTTAGAAAAAGTAGTTGAAGGATATACAAGAGAATCTGGAGTACGTGGTTTAGAAAAGCAAATAGCAAAAATGGTACGTCATGCTGCCAAAAATATTGCTATGGAAGAAGACTATAATCTTAAAGTAACTAATCAAGATGTGATTGACGTATTAGGATCGCCTAAACTTGAACGTGATAAATATGAAAATAATAATGTTGCAGGTGTTGTTACTGGTTTGGCTTGGACTCGTGTTGGAGGCGATATTTTATTTATTGAATCTATCCTGTCAAAAGGTAAAGGAAACCTTACCATTACAGGAAATTTAGGCAAAGTAATGAAAGAATCGGCTACTATTGCTATGGAATACATTAAAGCAAACGCAGATGAATTTGGTATTAATCCAGATATTTTCAAGGAATATAATGTACACATTCATGTGCCTGAAGGTGCAACTCCAAAAGATGGACCTAGTGCTGGTGTTACGATGCTAACGTCTTTAGTTTCCTTATTTACTCAACGAAAAGTGAAAAATAGTTTAGCCATGACTGGAGAAATTACTTTACGAGGAAAAGTATTACCAGTTGGTGGAATTAAAGAAAAGATTTTAGCAGCTAAGCGTGCTAGAATCAAAGAAATTTTACTTTGTGAAGATAATAAAAGAGATATAGAAGAAATAAATCCCTTATATTTGAAAGGATTAAAATTTCATTATGTCAAAGAAATGAGTGATGTATTGGAATTAGCATTAACCAATCAAAAAGTAAAGAATGCTAAAAAACTTTAGATTAATAGCTATGGTTTTAGTTTTTGCAGCTTCTAATTTTGGAGCTTTTGCGCAAGATACTGAAACAAATAATTATAAGGATGTCCTTTTAGATGGTAAGCCAGCAAGACTAAATTTGGTAACTGGAGAAATTACATTTACCAATGGTGAGATTGCTACCTCTAGAATTGCTCGAAAGATTAAAGATTCTGTTCTTGATAATCGAACAGAAATAAAAACAAATTTAATTAAAGATATGTCTGGTGATGCTTTAGCTTCTAAAAAAGTGGTATTAACAGATTCAACCAATGTCATGATAGTAGATGCTGGTGAAGGCAACTCGACTATTAGTACTGAAACTAAAATATCTGAGCTAAGTGATAATCCTTCAGAAACTAATGATTATAAAATAACAACCGAATTATTAACTGATAATTCATTTGTTTCAAAACCATCTGTAGATAAATCAAAAGAAACAATTAAGACCAACACTCATGATTTTCATATGGTTAAGAAAGGTGAAACGCTATATCAATTATCAAAACGATATGAAACTAGTTTAGGCCAACTTAAAATTGCAAACAATTTAGAAACGACACTTATAAAAGAAGGAGAGACTTTAAGGGTTAGAAACTTTGAACCTTTAGAAACGGAATCTAACGACGTTTGGATCGTTTCAAAAGGAGATACGTTATATAATATTGCTAAACAAAATAATATAACAGTTGATGATTTAAAAGGTATAAACGGACTCTCAAGTAATCTTATTAAGATTGGACAAAAACTTCACGTAAATCAGAATTCAACACTTTCAAAAAAATAAAAAGGACAACTAGTCGTTTTAAGATAGAATTATTTACTTTGCAAACTTATATGCTGAAGAAAATTACCACTTTTATTTGTCTTTTTGCGACCTCTACATTTTTTGCTCAAGTAGGAGGCGAGTCTACATTTCAATTTTTAAATTTAGTGTCTTCTCCTCGTCAAGCAGCTCTTGGAGGTAAGGTAATTACAAACTACGATTACGATGTTACAAGTGGTTTGTTTAATCCAGCAAGTATTAATGCAGAAATGGACAATCAATTGGCTGTAAATTATTCTAGTTATTTGGGAGGCATTGGCTATGGAACAGCTGCTTATGCGTATACTTGGGATAGACATGTGCAAACATTGCATATTGGTATGACATATATCAATTATGGTGAATTTGATGGTTATGATCAAAATGGTGTGTCAACAGGAACCTTTACAGGTAATGAAGCAGCACTATCTGCAGGTTATGCTTTTCAAATTCCGTATAGCGATTTTTACGTAGGTGCTAATCTGAAAGTGATAACATCTAAATTAGAAATCTATAATTCTATAGGTGTTGCTGCCGATTTTGGTGCCATGTATATTAATGAGAAATTAGATTTTCACGCTGCATTAAGCATTAGAAATGTTGGTACTCAAATTGTGACTTATGCTGGTTTAAATGAAAAATTACCTTTAGAAGTTTCATTAGGCCTATCACAAACACTTGAAAATGTACCATTACGTTGGCATTTAACTTTTGAAAATTTGCAAAGATGGCCATTGTCTTTTGCAAATCCTGCTAGAGCAACAACCGATTTAGATGGTAATCAAACTCAAGAGGAAATTGGTTTTTTGAATGAAGTAATGCGCCATACAGTACTTGGAGCGGAATTATTTCCTGAAGGAGGATTTAATATTCGTTTAGGTTATAATTTTAGAAGAGCTGAAGAATTACGTTTAGAAGAACAGCGAAATTTTTCGGGATTATCTTTTGGTGTTGGAATAAAATTGAATAAAATGCGAATTAGTTATACGCATGCTAGATATACAAGTGCTTCAAACACGAGTTTCTTCGGATTACAAATTGATTTAAAATAATGAATAAAATAACCATAGCAATAGACGGATTTTCTTCTACAGGAAAAAGTACAGTCGCTAAACGTTTAGCAAAAGCTTTAGGATATATTTATGTAGATTCTGGTGCTATGTATCGTGCAGTGACATTGTATGCTATGCAAAATGATTTAATTAAAAAAGATTGTTTTGATAAGCAGCAACTCATAGCACAACTTAAAGATATTAAGATTAGTTTTAAATTTAATGAGGAATTAGGTTTTGCTGAAGTGTATCTAAACGGACAAAATGTAGAGAAAACGATCAGAACGCTCGAAGTTTCTCAATTTGTAAGTCAAGTAGCAACAGTATCTGAAGTAAGAGAACAATTGGTTTTTCAGCAACAAAACTTAGGAAAAGATAAAGGTGTTGTCATGGATGGTCGTGATATTGGAACAGTAGTATTTCCAGAAGCCAAATTGAAATTATTTATGACTGCGTCTGCTGAACAAAGAGCACAACGTCGTTATGATGAATTGATTGAACGTGGAGATGATGTTAAATTTGACGACGTGTTAAAAAATGTACAATCAAGAGATCATATAGATTCTACAAGAGAAGATTCTCCTTTAATGAAGGCTGAAGATGCTATAGAAGTTGATAATTCAAACCTTAATTTGGATGAACAATTTGAATTGATATACAACTTGGCTAAAGACAAAATTTCTGAAAGTAATTAGTTAAAGAACATATAGTTTAAAAATAAAAAAGCGACCATACAAGTCGCTTTTTTATTAATCTTACTCTAATTCCTAAGATAAATTTGGAATGATTAATTCTTGGTCTGGATAAATTACATCTGGATTCTTAAGAATATCAGAATTTGCAGCGAAAATTTCTTTGTATTTCATTGCATCACCAAAATAGTGTTTTGCAATTTTTCCTAAGGTTTCACCACTTGTTACAGTATGTCTGTGATATACAGATGAATCGGCTACTTTGATGTCTGCTATAATATCTGTTGGATTTTCGCCACCAACAGCTTTAATATTATCCCATAATAAGTTTTTCTCATATTGTGTTTGTGCAGTGCCATTTACTTTCAAAACGCCATTTTCTTCACTTACATTGCCATCTTGGATGTTAAGTTCTTCGCCTAAGTCTAATACGCTTTGGTATTTTGCTTTTACCATAATAATTTGTTTTAATTTAGTGTTAATACTTATTGTAAAGATATCAATTTATATGCCAAAAAATCAATAAGTTAAGTGGCTTTTTTTAGCATTTTAAAAAAATCAAACAATATTAAAACGCTTAGTGCTAATTTTGTTTGTTTTATTAAAAGAGATACTGTATTTTTGCACTCCTTTTAGCGAAATCAAAGAAAGACAAAAGGACAAACTATAGCAAACAATAACGCTTCTGTGTGTTATTCGCTTAAATCTTTCTAAACGTACAGAATACAAATTAATATTCAGCACATGTCTGAAAAAGAAACACAAAAAGCTGAGGTAGAAACTACTGAAGCAGCAACTGTTGAAACTACAGAAACAAAAACAGTTGAGACTCCAAAAGAAATAGTATCTGAGTCACAAGCAAACCCTGAAAAATTCTTAAAAGATTTTAACTGGCACAACTACGAAGAAGGAATTGACCAAGTTGACGATGAGCAATTAGTAGAATTTGAAAAACTAGTAGCAGAAAATTTCGTTGATACACTTAATGATGAAGTTGTAGAAGGTGAAGTAATTCATATTTCTGATAGAGATGCTATCATTGATATCAATGCAAAATCTGAAGGTGTAATTTCTCTTAATGAGTTCCGTTACAATCCAGATCTTAAAGTTGGTGACAAAGTAGAAGTATTAATTGATGTTCGTGAAGACGCAACAGGTCAATTAGTATTATCGCACAGAAAAGCAAGAGTAATCAAGGCTTGGGATCGTGTAAATAATGCACATGATACAGGTGAAATCGTAAACGGTTTTGTAAAATGCAGAACTAAAGGAGGTATGATCGTTGACGTATTTGGTATTGAAGCATTCTTACCAGGTTCTCAAATTGATGTGAAGCCAATTAGAGATTACGATCAATATGTAAATAAAACTATGGAATTTAAAGTTGTGAAAATCAACCACGAATTCAAAAACATAGTGGTATCTCATAAAGCTTTAATTGAAGCTGATATTGAAGAACAGAAAAAAGAAATCATTGGTCAATTAGAAAAAGGTCAAGTACTTGAAGGTACTGTTAAGAACATCACATCTTATGGTGTATTTATCGATCTTGGTGGCGTTGACGGATTAATTCACATTACAGATCTTTCTTGGTCAAGAATTAATCATCCAAATGAAATCGTTGAATTAGATCAAAAACTTAATGTGGTAATCTTAGACTTCGATGAAGATAAGTCTAGAATCCAATTAGGTCTTAAACAATTAAGCAAACATCCTTGGGAAGCTCTAGGTGATACTGTTAAAATTGGTGATAAAGTAAAAGGTAAAGTAGTTGTTATTGCTGATTATGGCGCATTTGTTGAAGTAGAAGAAGGTGTAGAAGGATTAGTTCACGTAAGTGAAATGTCTTGGTCAACGCATTTACGTTCTGCTCAAGATTTCGTATCTGTTGGTGATGAAATAGAAGCTCAAATCTTAACTCTTGATAGAGAAGATCGTAAAATGTCTCTAGGTATTAAGCAATTAACACCAGATCCATGGACAGATATTACAAGCAAATATCCTGTAGGTTCTAAACACACAGGTATCGTACGTAACTTTACGAACTTTGGTGTTTTTGTTGAATTAGAAGAAGGTATCGACGGATTGATTTATATCTCAGATTTATCTTGGACTAAGAAAATCAAGCATCCAAGTGAATTCTGTAACGTAGGAGATAACTTAGAAGTTGTCGTATTAGAATTAGATGTTGAAGGACGTAAATTATCTTTAGGTCATAAACAAACTACTGATAACCCTTGGGATAAATACGAAACTGAATTTGCTTTAGGTACAGTTCATACTGCTGCACTTACTGAAATCGTAGATAAAGGAGCTACAATTGATTTTAACGAAGATATCGTTGCTTTTGTTCCTTCTCGTCACTTAGAAAAAGAAGATGGTAAAAAAGTAGCAAAAGGTGAAACAGCTGAGTTTAAAATTATTGAATTCAATAAAGAATTTAAACGTGTAGTTGCATCTCATACTGCTATCTTTAAAGAAGAAGAAATTGCTAATGTAAAAGCGGCTGCTAAAAAAGCAGTAGCTCAAGCAGCAGAAGCTAAACCAACTTTAGGTGATGCTAATGATGCTTTACAAGCTCTTAAAGATAAAATGGACGGGAAAAAATAATTCCTTGAATTTTTAAATATAAAAAGCCTTTCAGAAATGAAAGGCTTTTTTGTTTGTCAGATATATGTTTCAATTTTTAAAATTTTGCTGTAACTTTGTTAACCAAATACGTTTGGATACAATATGGGTCAAAAAGTGTTACTTAATGCTAAAGAGGTAAACATCATTCTTCATCGATTGGCTTGTCAACTTATTGAAAATCATAACGATTTTTCTAATACCGTTCTAATCGGATTGCAACCTAGAGGAAAGTATCTCGCTAGTCGATTAGCAACTATGCTCAAAAACGATTATAAGATTAAAAATATTGAATTAGGCCATCTAGACATTACATTTTTTAGAGATGACTTCCGAAGAGGTGAAAAAATACTAGAAGCGAATACAACCGAAATCAACTTTTTAGTTGAAGATAAAAATATCGTCTTTATTGATGATGTTTTGTACACTGGACGAAGTATAAGAGCAGCATTAACTGCAATTCAATCTTTTGGACGACCAAATGAAATTGAATTACTTACATTAATTGATAGACGATTTAGTAGACATTTACCAATTCAACCAAATTATAGTGGTCGACAAGTTGATGCTATCAATGATGAAAAAGTAAAAGTTAATTGGGTTGAAAATGAAGGTGAAGACTCGGTTTATTTAGTGAATAGTTAAAGATGATTATAAATAATGTCAGGTCGAGCGCAGTCGAGACCTTTTAGACTATAAATTAAAACATAAAAATGAGCGAATTAAGTGTCAATCACTTATTAGGAATTAAATATCTTAACAAAAAAGATATGCAATTAATCTTTGAAACAACAGATCACTTTAAAGAAGTGATTAACAGACCGATTAAAAAAGTACCTTCGCTAAGAGATATTACCATTGCCAACTTATTTTTTGAAAATTCTACTCGAACAAAATTATCTTTTGAATTAGCCGAAAAACGACTTTCAGCAGATGTGATTAATTTTTCAGCGTCACAATCTTCAGTAAAAAAAGGAGAAACCTTAATTGATACCGTAAATAATATTTTATCTATGAAAGTAGATATGGTAGTAATGCGTCATCCAAATCCTGGAGCTGGAGTGTTTCTATCCCAACATGTAGATGCAAGTATTATAAATGCAGGCGATGGAGCACATGAACATCCAACACAAGCATTATTAGACACATATTCCATACGAGAACGTTTTGGTGAGGTTAGAGGGAAAAATGTGGTTATTGTTGGTGATATTTTGCATAGTAGAGTAGCATTGTCTAACATTTATGCCTTACAATTACTAGGTGCTAATGTTATGGTTTGCGGACCAAAAACCTTGCTTCCAAAATATATAAAAGGTTTAGGAGTTAAAGTTGAAACTAATTTGCAGAAAGCACTTAATTGGTGTGATGTTGCAAATATGTTGCGTGTGCAAAATGAGCGTATGGATATTAGTTATTTTCCATCTACAAGAGAGTACACACAGCAATATGGAGTGACTAAAACATTATTGGATTCTTTAGATAAAGAGATCACAATAATGCATCCAGGCCCAATAAATCGAGGAGTTGAGATTACAAGTGATGTTGCAGATTCTAAACAAGCTATTATTTTAGATCAAGTTCAAAATGGAGTGGCTATTAGAATGGCAGTAATTTACCTATTGGCTTCTAAAATAAAACACTAACATTATGATTTTTGACAAAAACGGAAATACAACTATAATTACTCAGGAAAAAGCTTCAATAATAGAATTAGTAAAAAAAATTGATGTGCTTTACCAGCGCTTTAAAAACAATAATATTATTATTAATCTTACCACTTTAAATAAAGTGACGCTATCTGATATTGTTGAGTTTCTTCAATTATCTAATACACACCGAAAAGCTAAACATTCATTTGTTATAGTTACTAATAACGCAAATCTTGATGATACTCCAGATGAAATTGTAGTTGTCCCAACACTACAGGAAGCTTATGATATTATTGAAATGGAAGATATTGAACGTGATTTAGGATTCTGAAAAAAGGTTTAGTCGTTGAGTTGTTTGTCGTTAATTAGTAACGACGACTCAACAACTTAATAACAAACATTTAATGAAATTAACAATACTCGGTTGTCATAGCGCTACACCACGAACAAATACCAATCCTACATCTCAAGTATTGGAGATTAAAAATCATACGTTTTTAATTGATTGTGGTGAAGGCACACAAGTTGAATTAAGAAGAAATAAAGTTAAATTTGTGAGAATTAAACACATCTTTATTTCACACTTACATGGTGATCATTGCTTTGGATTGGTTGGACTAATTTCTACGTTTAAGTTATTAACTCGTGAGGCTGATTTACATGTTTATGCTCCAAAAGGATTGAAAGAAGTGATTACATTGCAAATGAAATTATCAGATTCTTGGACCAATTATAAACTTATTTTTCATGAATTAACATCAGATTCCTCTGAATTAATTTTTGAAGACGATAAAGTGGAAGTATATACTATTCCATTAGACCATCGTATTTATACTAACGGATTTTTGTTCAAAGAAAAAGAAGGTGAGCGTAAACTAGATATGAATGCTGTTTTAAACACAGGTGTAGATGTTGCATACTATAGAAAACTGAAACAAGGCTTTGATGTTGAAGACAATAATGGAAATTTAGTAAAAAACGAATCTGTTACAAAACCACCAAACAAACCTAAGAGTTATGCGTTTTGTAGTGATACCGCTTACAATGAAGCTATGCTACCAATTATTAAAGATGTAGATGTATTGTATCATGAGTCTACCTTTTTAGAAAAAAATGAAAAATTGGCAGCACCTACAAAGCATAGTACTGCAAAACAAGCTGCAAGTATAGCAAAACAAGCTAAAGCTAAAACTTTAATCTTAGGTCATTATTCTACGAGATATGACGATTTAAATTTGTTTAAAGAGGAAGCTTCAGAAATTTTTGAAAATGTAAAACTTGCAAAAGACGGAATAACATTTGAATTTTAAAATCGCAAAAATTCAATATCTATTTTGATTTAATTTCAGTTTGTAACTCATCAAATTCCATCATCCATTCGATAGCCTCATCTAAATTCTGACAGCGTTTCAAACTTTTCTTAAAAAAATGCTTTTCTAGACTTGAATTGAGATAGCCAAAATCACTATAAGTTACCACAGCACTAGCGACTAAAAAGTCGTAATCATTATTAAAATCTAACCATAATTGAGGTTCAAAAGAATAGGAGTTTATTCGATTTGCAATATATCCTATTTTAATATCATTACTAATCTCTTCTGAAAATTTACCAATCAATTTACTCACCATAGCATAATCAACATGAATACCTTCATTTAATTCTGATAATATAAATTGCTTAGTGATGTATACGTTTCCGAAATGGAATTCTAGTTTTCTAAACTCTAAAAGTTTAGAATATTTACTGTTTTCAAAGGTCATTACAAGGGATTATTGTTAAATTTATAAGAAATATTGATGTTAAAAAAGAAAATCTCAATAAACTTGTCATAAAACAATCTAATGAATACAGACTTAGGCGATTACAGAAAATCATACGAAAAGCAAGAATTACTTGAAGAAAATCTTAGTGATAATCCTTTAGAAGTTTTCCAAAAATGGTTTTATGAAGTTGATACAAATTTCAATATTGGCGAAACAAATGCAATGACCATTAGTACTATAGGACTTGATGGATTTCCTAAAAGTAGAGTAGTCCTTCTTAAAAAATTCACGTTTGAAGGATTCATATTTTATACAAACTATGAGAGTGAAAAAGGAAAAGCAATAGCAAATAACGCAAATGTTTGTTTGTCATTCTTTTGGCCAGAAGCAGAACGTCAAGTCATTATTAAAGGCAAGGCTGAAAAAATCTTAGATAATTTAAGTGATGGTTATTTTGAATCTAGACCTAGAGGAAGTCAGTTAGGCGCTTTAGTTTCTAATCAAAGTGAAACGATTACTGGTAGAGAAGTATTAGAAAATCGCTTAGATTCATTAGAAAAACAATTTGAAGGTAAAGATATTCCTCGACCTCAATTTTGGGGAGGCTATATGGTTAAGCCAGTAGAAATTGAATTTTGGCAAGGACGACCAAACCGATTACACGATAGAATTCGTTATCAATTAAACGCAAGTTTTGATTGGATTCAAGATCGTTTATCTCCATAAACCTCTTCATTTTTATTCCAAAAAAATCTATTAACTGAATTATTTTGTAAGATTATTCTTAATTTTTATGCATTTTATCGATAATGTGCATATATTTACGTTTAAATTAACGATAATACATATATTTATGATGTAATACATAATTATTTAAATGCCCCGTTTAAGTAATTATATTTTTAAAAATAATATTAGACCCCAAATCTATTATTATACAAATCATAAAAGACCTACTTATGAAATCTATTAAAATGTTGCCTTTAATGGCATTGATCGCTTTGTTATCGTTTTCTTGTTCAACTGAAGAATTTCCAGAGGAAACAATTGATAATATTGAACTAGCTAACGTACCAGCTGCAAAAGTTATTGAGATTGAAATTTTAGAATTAATCAATGCTCATAGAATCAATAATGGATTGCCTGCATTGCATAATCATAATACAATAAAAGCTGTTGCATATACTCATACAGATTATATGGTTGAAGTTGATAATGTATCTCACGATAACTTTTTTCAACGTAAAAACAGTTTAATTCAAAATACATCTGCAACTAAAGTATCTGAAAATGTAGCATATGCATTTAGTTCTGCTGAGTCAGTAGTTAACGCTTGGCTTAATAGTGAAGGTCACAGAGCTAACATTGAAGGTGATTTTACAGACTTCGATGTTTCTGCAGAAAAGAATAATGAAGGTAAATGGTATTTTACAAACATATTCATTAAAAAATAATATTTTTTCATAAATTCGATTAATAGCAAATAATTGTTTTAAAACCACAGTACTTTTACTGTGGTTTTTTTTATACATATATGTAGTCAAATTTAGTCTAGGATATCTTTAATATTTTCTTTCAATTTGTTTAGGAACAATCAATCAATCAATCAATCAATCAATCAATCAATTATGAAAGATATTTTGAAATAGAGTATAGCGTTATTTGAGCTGGTTGAATTGCAATCTGATAAAAGTCTATTAGTGTTTTGTTCAAAATTAACTGAGCTTATTGATGTTATTCTTAAGTATAAAAATTATAGGAAGGTTTCTACGACTATTAAGCAATAAAGGAAAGTTTAAGATCAATTAATATAACTTTAAAAAGGATATATATTGGTTTAAGATTAAATACAAGTGATGTATGCATCTGTTTTGTTAGTGTAATAAAAGATTTTCAAGTTTTGTGATCGTTTATAGTATTGGATTTAAAGATTAATTGATGTAGGTATATAATTGCATTTACAGGTTTAGTTTTAGTACGCGATGATAGAAGTGAAGTGATGTATACTAATTTTGAGAATTAAAGACGTTTCTACAATACAAAAAAGCAGATCCTAAATGAATCTGCTTTTTCTATTTATAATAGAGGAAAATATTTTATTCCTTTAATATATAGAAGTATGAACGTCTGTTTAATTGGTGTTCTTCTTCCGTGCATTTTACGCGATTAGCACATTTGTTAAGTAATTGACTTTCACCATATCCAATTGCACTTTCAATTCGTTCTTGAGCAATTCCTCTAGAGATAATATATTCTCTTGTAGATTTTGCCCTTCTATCAGATAATTTCATGTTATAAGCATCACGTCCACGACTATCTGTATGTGCTTCAATTTTAATTACCATTGTTGGATGCGCACGCATAACATCTACGATGTTTTCAAGCTCGTATTGAGCATCTGTTCTAATATTAGATTTGTCAAAATCAAAGAAAATTGGATTAATAACAATTTGATTGTCATTAATTAATGGCTCTAAATAAAGATCTGCTTCAGTTTCTTTATTGTTTTCATTATCAGTAGTTACTTCTTTAAGATCATCTTTGTAATCTTCTTTACTACCAATAACTGTATATTTTTTATTACAGTCTACGGTAAATTCATATTCTCCATTTTCATTAGTTTCTACTTCTTCAAGGACTTTACCAACTTCGTTAATTAGCTTAACAGTAGCTCCAACAATAATATCGTTTGTATTTAAATCTCTAGTAATTCCTTTAATGGTTTGTAAGCAAATACTAGCATCAAAACTGTAGATGTCATCACTTCCTTGACCATCTGGTCTATTTGATGAGAAATAGCCTGTTTTATCGTTTTCCTCTTCAGAAGGATTTAAAAAGAATGCAAAATCATCATGACCACTATTATATGGAGCACCAAGATTTTCAGGTTGTGCTTCTTCATCTTTTATAACATTAGATTTAAAAATATCTAGAAAACCTAAGTTTAAATGCCCATCAGATGAAAAGTAAAAGGTACTGTCTTGACTTACAAAAGGGAACATTTCACGTCCTTCAGTATTTACTTTTTCTCCAAGGTTTTTAGGTTCAGAATATGTATTTCCTTTTTTTATTTCTACTTGATAAATATCTGTTTGACCTAATCCGCCTTCACGATCTGATACAAAATATAAGATATTGTTGTCAGGACTTAAAGAAGGATGTCCAGTAGAGAATACGTCATCATTAAAAGGAAGTTCTTCAATATCTGTCCAGATTTCACCTACAAGTGTTGCCTTGTATAATTTTAAATGCGTAGTTCCTTCTTTATCGTATTTAGCTTTGTTCTTTTTACTAACATTATCTCTGGTGAAATACATGGTTTTACCATCATTAGTAATAGCGATAGAAGCCTCATGGTAATCTGTGTTGATTTTTTCAGCATTGATAAAATCAGCACTTCCATAAGCAATTGTATCGCCTTTCTTTTCAACTGAAACCTTATAGATATCTAAAAAAGGTTCTTGATTCCAACTATAAAGTTTTTTCTCATCCGTATTTCTAGAAGACGCAAAGTATAATTGTCCATTTTGAATGAATGAGCCAAAATCTGAATATTTTGAGTTGAAAGGTAAATTAACCAACTTTACAACACGATCTTTTTCAGTTTTAGCAAGTTCATTAAACTTACTAATGTTTTCTGGATCATAACCTTTTATTCTGGTATCATTATTTTGGATTTCAGTAAATTTTTTCATCCACTCATTGGCTTCAGAATAATTGCCTAAACTCCTTAATGACTGAATGTATTTGTAGATATATTCAGGATTTACATCACGATCATATTTCTGTAATGCTTTTCCATACCATAAGGCTGCATCTTCAGATTTAGAATTGTTGTAATAACAATCACCTAAACGTGTCAATACATGTATACTAGTATCGCCATCTTTTAGCACTTCTTTGTATAATTCAGTTGCTTTTTCGTAACTATAATTACCAAAGAATTTATCGGCTAGCTTTTCTTGAGCGATCATGAATGTGCTACTAAGCACAAAAAGTAAGATTAATGTTTTTGTTTTCATCATGATTAAATTTTTAGAAGTATCTAGGCGATTTAATACGTTTGCTTTTAAATATTTCGAACATAAGTAACACTTCATGCGTTCCACTTGTATAGGCACTTAACTCTGATAATGGATATTCATAGGCATAACCAATTCTCAATTGTTTTGACACTTGAAAATCTGCAATGCCACCAATAGCTTGTGCTAATTCATTTATTCTGTATGATCCACCAACCCAAAACTTTTCATAGAATAAAAAGTTAGCAGTTAAATCAAAAGATAATGGTGCACCATTAGTTGCTTTAAGTAATGTTGCAGGTTTAAATTTTGTGTTTTCACCTAAATCAAATACATATCCACCAGTAATATAGTAACTGATTCTTTCTAGAGATTCAAATTCTTCATCTCCAGTATAATCTGTATTTAAGATTCTTGGTGCCGAAAGTCCAACATACCATTTGTTACTATGCCAATATACTCCAGTACCTATATTTGGTTTCCAACGATCTTCAAAGCCAAAAATTACAGGGTCATTAGATTGAGATTGTTGAAAGGCTGGATCTAGACTAAAACTAGTAAATCCTGCTTTTATTCCAAAAGCTAATTCACTGCTTTCAGTAACACGTATTGTGTATGAGAAGTCACCATATAAATATGAAAAGTTTTGAAAACCTAATTCATCATTTATAAATGAAAGACCTAATCCAACGTTTTCATTTCTTAATGGAGTATGTACAGAAAGGGTTTGAGTTGTCGGTCCTCCTTCAAGGCCAACCCATTGACTTCTGTGCAAACCTACAACACTTAATGTTTCTCTACTTCCTGCATAAGCTGGGTTAATAGCGATAGTATTGTACATATACTGTGTAAACTGTGGTAGTTGCTGTGCAACACTCATCCAGCTACTGAATAGTATAAATGCTATAATGTTAAACTTTACTAATTTCATTTCAGGTTAAGATTTAGTTTGTTGATACATAGATTGGACCTGTAATAGGTCTTAATCCGCTATTTTTTAAGGTTATTATGTAATAGTATGTTCCAGTTGGGACAGATCCAGAATTTCCTATTGAACCATTTGATGAGGCTCCATTCCAATTATTTTTATAATTAGAATTATCATAAATTTTTGCTCCCCAACGATTGAATATCATTAACTCTATAACAAAGCCACAATCTTCAACACCTTCAACGGTAAAGAATTCGTTAATACCATCGTTGTTTACTGTGACAGCTTTAGATATGATTAGGTCTTCTTCACCACAAGGTAAAACACGACATTCATCATCAATCGTTATTGTTACTTCAGTTTCACTTGGACAAAGACCTCCAACTGTATAAGTGAATATATAATCACCTAAATCAGCATCAGTGTATTCATCATTAATATCTAATAAATCAGAAGGGTTAAATAAGCTACCATCTAAAGTTGCATCTCCTAGAGTGACTGTCCACACACCATCTGTATCATAGTTTCCAGATAAAGTACTGAAAAGATCAAAATTAAAATCTTCTAAGATACAAAGCGCTCCAGGATTTACTGCAATAACTTCATTTTGTACACCAACATTAATTTGTTGTGTATATAATGCTTGATTTCCACATTCATCTTCTACAAGCCATTCTCTTATGATAATATAATCTTCTACTGTTCCATCAGAAGTTGAATTCTCTGTAAAAGTTACAGTCATATTTGTAGAACAAGCATCTTCAAATACTAATTCTGGTACTTCAGGAATATCATTACAGACTACAAATATTTCTTCTAAATCAGAAACTAAAGCAGGCGCAGTCGTATCTTGAACAGTAATAATTTGATCAAATGAAGTTGTATTCTCACACTCATCTGAAACAGACCATGTTCTTGTGATAACAAATTCACTTGGACACGTGCCAGCAACAATTGTATCTGTATAAGTTGCTTCTAGTCCAGTAGAACAGTTATCAGATTCATCTGTAACATCACCAGTTAAGCTTAAGTCATCAACATCTACATCACATTCAACATTAATATCTGTAGGAACAGTGAACGTAGGAGCAGTGTTATCTTCAACAGTAATCGTTTGATCAAATGTTGTCGTATTCTCGCACTCATCAACAAGTGTCCAAGTTCTGGTAATAATAGATTCATTAGCGCAATTTCCATCAGCAACCGCATCAGTAAAAGTCGCTTCTAAATCTGTAGAACAATTATCAGCTTCATCAGTAACGTCGCCAGTTAATGTTAAGTCATTGACATCTACATCACATTCCACAGTAATACTTTCAGGAACGGTGAACGTAGGAGCAGTGTTATCTTCAACAGTAATCGTTTGATCAAATGTTGTCGTATTCTCACACTCATCAACAAGTGTCCAAGTTCTTGTAATGATAGATTCGTTCGCACAGTTACCATCAGCAACCGCATCAGTAAAAGTCGCTTCTAAATCAGTAGAACAATTATCAGCTTCATCAGTAACGTCACCAGTTAATGTTAAGTCATTGACATCTACATCACATTCAACATTAATATCTGTAGGAACAGTGAACGTAGGAGCAGTGTTATCTTCAACAGTAATCGTTTGATCAAATGTTGTCGTATTCTCACACTCATCAACAAGTGTCCAAGTTCTTGTAATAATAGATTCATTAGCGCAATTTCCATCAGCAACCGCATCAGTAAAAGTCGCTTCTAAATCAGTAGAACAATTATCAGCTTCATCAGTAACGTCGCCAGTTAATGTTAAGTCATTGACATCTACATCACATTCCACAGTAATACTTTCAGGAACAGAGAACGTAGGAGCAGTGTTATCTTCAACAGTAATCGTTTGATCAAATGTTGTCGTATTGTCACATTCATCAACAAGCGTCCAAGTTCTTGTAATGATAGATTCGTTTGCACAGTTACCATCAGCAACCGCATCAGTAAAAGTCGCTTCTAAATCAGTAGAACAATTATCAGCTTCATCAGTAACGTCGCCAGTTAATGTTAAGTCATTGACATCTACATCACATTCCACAGTAATACTTTCAGGAACGGTGAACGTAGGAGCAGTGTTATCTTCAACAGTAATCGTTTGATCAAAAGTAGTTGTATTGTCACACTCATCAACAAGCGTCCAAGTTCTTGTAATGATAGATTCATTAGCGCAATTTCCATCAGCAACCGCATCAGTAAAAGTCGCTTCTAAATCAGTAGAACAATTATCAGCTTCATCAGTAACGTCACCAGTTAATGTTAAGTCATTGACATCTACATCACATTCCACAGTAATACTTTCAGGAACGGTGAACGTAGGAGCAGTGTTATCTTCAACAGTAATCGTTTGATCAAATGTTGTCGTATTGTCACATTCATCAACAAGCGTCCAAGTTCTGGTAATGATAGATTCATTAGCGCAATTTCCATCAGCAACCGCATCAGTAAAAGTCGCTTCTAAATCAGTAGAACAATTATCAGCTTCATCAGTAACGTCGCCAGTTAATGTTAAGTCATTGACATCTACATCACATTCCACAGTAATACTTTCAGGAACGGTGAACGTAGGAGCAGTGTTATCTTCAACAGTAATCGTTTGATCAAATGTTGTCGTATTGTCACATTCATCAACAAGCGTCCAAGTTCTGGTAATAATAGATTCATTAGCGCAATTTCCATCAGCAACCGCATCAGTAAAAGTCGCTTCTAAATCAGTAGAACAATTATCAGCTTCATCAGTAACGTCGCCAGTTAATGTTAAGTCATTGACATCTACATCACATTCCACAGTAATACTTTCAGGAACGGTGAACGTAGGAGCAGTGTTATCTTCAATAGTAATCGTTTGATCAAAAGTAGTTGTATTGTCACATTCATCAACAAGCGTCCAAGTTCTTGTAATGATAGATTCGTTCGCACAGTTACCATCAGCAACCGCATCAGTAAAAGTCGCTTCTAAATCAGTAGAACAATTATCAGCTTCATCAGTAACGTCGCCAGTTAATGTTAAGTCATTGACATCTACATCACATTCCACAGTAATACTTTCAGGAACAGAGAACGTAGGAGCAGTGTTATCTTCAACAGTAATCGTTTGATCAAAAGTAGTTGTATTCTCACACTCATCAACAAGCGTCCAAGTTCTTGTAATAATAGATTCGTTCGCACAGTTACCATCAGCAACCGCATCAGTGAAAGTCGCTTCTAAATCAGTAGAACAATTATCAGCTTCATCAGTAACGTCACCAGTTAATGTTAAGTCATTGACATCTACATCACATTCCACAGTAATACTTTCAGGAACAGAGAACGTAGGAGCAGTGTTATCTTCAACAGTAATCGTTTGATCAAAAGTAGTTGTATTGTCACACTCATCAACAAGCGTCCAAGTTCTTGTAATGATAGATTCGTTCGCACAATTCCCATCAGCAACCGCATCAGTGAAAGTCGCTTCAATACTACCAGAACATGCATCAGTTTCATCAGTTACATCACCAGTAATATTTAGATCGTTAGAATCTTGATCACATTCAATGGTAACATCATTAGGAACCGTAAATGTTGGAGGTGTTGTGTCTTCAATAGTAAGTGTAGCATTTAATGTTGTTGCGTTTCCACAATCATCTGTAATTGTATAAACTACAGCGATAGTACCAGTTTGACCACAAGTGGCAACTAGGTTAGCAAATGCATAATCAGAAGTTACAGTAACAGCTAGGTCATCAGCACAAGTTTCAAGAGCAGTAATGTTATTAGCATTCCAATCGTTAGCTAAAGTTTCATTATTATCTCCACCACATTCAATAGCTTCATCAGTTACAGAACAGTTCGATAAATCAGGAATAGTTCCATCATCAAACGTAAGTGTCGCATTAAGTGTTGTAGCATTCCCACAATCATCAGTAATTGTATAAATAACATTTATAGTACCACAAGGACCACAAGTTGTATTTAAGTTATCAAAATCGTAATCAGAAGTCACTTGACCAATAAAGTCTGTATCACACGTATCAGCCACACAAGTTTCAAGTGCAGCAATATTTGCAGCATCCCAAGCATCAGCAAGTGTTTCGTTTTCTGTATCAGAACATTCTAATACTGTGTTTTCAACAGAACAGTTTGTTATATCAGGAGCAGAAGTGTCTTCAAGGGTAAGTGTTGCATTAAGCGTTGTAGCATTTCCACAATCATCAGTGATTGTATAAACAACAGCAATTGTACCACCTTGACCACACGTAGAACTTAAATTATTAAAGTTATAATCAGAAGTAATCTGACCAGAGAAATCTGTATCACATGTGTCAGCTACACAAGCTTCAAGTGCAGTAATGTTAGCAGTATTCCAATCGTTCGCTAGAGTTTCATTATCAGTACCAGAACATTCAATCGCAGCATCAGTAACAGAACAATTAGTTAAATCAGGAGCCGAAGTATCTTCAAGCGTAAGCGTCGCACTTAATGTTGTAGCATTTCCACAATCATCAGTGATTGTATAAACAACAGCAATTGTACCACCTAGACCACAAGTAGAACTTAAATTATTAAAGTCATAATCAGAAGTAATCTGACCTGTAAAGTCTGTATCACACGTATCAGCCACACAAGCTTCAAGCGCAGTAATGTTAGCAGTATTCCAATCGTTAGCTAAAGTCTGGTTATCAGTACCAGAACATTCAATCGCAGCATCAGTAACCGAACAATTAGTTAAATCAGGAGCCGAAGTATCTTCAAGAGTAAGTGTCGCATTAAGTGTTGTAGCATTTCCACAATCATCAGTGATTGTATAAACAACAGCAATTGTACCACCTTGACCACACGTAGAACTTAAATTATTAAAGTTATAATCAGAAGTTATCTGACCAGAGAAATCTGTATCACACGTATCAGCCACACAAGATTCAAGCGCAGTAATGTTAGCAGCATTCCAATCGTTAGCTAAAGTCTGGTTATCAGTACCAGAACATTCAATCGCAGCATCAGTAACCGAACAATTAGTTAAATCAGGAGCCGAAGTGTCTTCAAGAGTAAGTGTCGCATTTAAAGTTGTTGCGTTTCCACAATCATCAGTAATTGTATAGACAACCGCAATTGTACCACCTTGACCACAAGTAGAACTTAGATTGTTAAAATCATAATTTGAAGTTACAGTCACACCAAGATCATCAGCACAATTTTCAAGCGCAGTAATGTTAGTAGCATTCCAATCGTTAGCTAGAGTTTGATTATCTGTACCAGAACATTCAATAGCGGCATCAGTAACAGAGCAGTTAGATAAATCAGGAATAGTTCCATCATCAAAAGTCAATGTTACAGTTCTAGAAGAACTATTGCCACAATCATCAGTGATTGTATAAGTTACATTGATAGTACCACAAGGACCACAAGTTGTATTTAAGTTGTTGAAGTCATAATCAGAAGTTACCTGACCAGTAAAGTCTGTATCACACGTATCAGCCACACAAGTTTCAAGTGCAGCAATATTAGCAGTATTCCAAGCATCAGCTAAAGTTTCATTTTCTGTATCAGAACATTCTAACACAGTATTTTCAACAGAACAATTAGTTAAATCAGGAGCCGAAGTATCTTCAAGAGTAAGTGTTGCATTAAGTGTTGTAGCATTTCCACAATCATCAGTAATTGTATAAACAACAGCAATTGTACCACCTTGACCACAAGTAGAACTTAAATTATTAAAGTTATAATCAGAAGTAATCTGACCAGAGAAATCTGTATCACACGTGTCAGCTACGCAAGCTTCAAGCGCAGTAATGTTAGCAGTATTCCAATCGTTAGCTAGAGTTTCATTATCAGTACCAGAACATTCAATCGCAGCATCAGTAACCGAACAATTAGTTAAATCAGGAGCCGAAGTATCTTCAAGCGTAAGTGTTGCATTAAGAGTTGTAGCATTTCCACAATCATCAGTAATTGTATAAACAACAGCAATTGTACCACCTTGACCACAAGTAGAACTTAAATTATTAAAGTCATAATCAGAAGTGATCTGACCAGAGAAATCTGTATCACACGTATCAGCCACACAAGATTCAAGAGCAGTAATGTTAGCAGCATTCCAATCGTTAGCTAAAGTCTGGTTATCAGTACCAGAACATTCAATCGCAGCATCAGTAACCGAACAATTCGTTAAATCAGGAGCCGAAGTATCTTCAAGCGTAAGTGTTGCATTAAGAGTTGTTGCGTTTCCACAATCATCAGTAATTGTATAAACAACCGCAATTGTACCACCTTGACCACAAGTAGAACTTAAATTATTAAAGTTATAATTAGAAGTAATCTGACCAGAGAAATCTGTATCACAAGTATCAGCTACACAAGCTTCAAGTGCAGTAATGTTAGCAGTATTCCAATCGTTAGCTAAAGTCTGGTTATCAGTACCAGAACATTCAATCGCAGCATTAGTAACCGAACAGTTCGTTAAATCAGGAGCCGAAGTATCTTCAAGCGTAAGTGTTGCATTAAGAGTTGTTGCGTTTCCACAATCATCAGTAATTGTATAAACAACCGCAATTGTACCACCTTGACCACACGTAGAACTTAAATTATTAAAGTCATAATCAGAAGTAATCTGACCAGAGAAATCTGTATCACACGTGTCAGCTACACAAGATTCAAGCGCAGTAATGTTAGCAACATTCCAATCGTTAGCTAAAGTCTGGTTATCAGTACCAGAACATTCAATAGCAGCATCAGTAACCGAACAATTAGTTAAATCAGGAGCCGAAGTATCTTCAAGCGTAAGTGTTGCATTAAGCGTTGTTGCGTTTCCACAATCATCAGTGATTGTATAAACAACCGCAATTGTACCACCTTGACCACAAGTAGAACTTAAATTATTAAAGTTATAATCAGAAGTTATCTGACCAGAGAAATCTGTATCACACGTATCAGCCACACAAGCTTCAAGAGCAGTAATGTTATCAGCATTCCAATCGTTAGCTAAAGTCTGGTTATCAGTACCAGAACATTCAATCGCAGCATCAGTAACCGAACAATTCGTTAAATCAGGAGCCGAAGTATCTTCAAGGGTAAGTGTTGCATTAAGAGTTGTTGCGTTTCCACAATCATCAGTGATTGTATAAACAACAGCAATTGTACCATTTTGACCACAAGTAGAACTTAAATTATTAAAGTTATAATCAGAAGTTATCTGACCAGAGAAATCTGTATCACAAGTATCAGCCACACAAGCTTCAAGCGCAGTAATATTAGCAGCATTCCAATCGTTCGCTAAATTCTCATTATCAGTACCAGAACATTCAATCGCAACATCAGTAACCGAACAATTAGTTAAATCAGGAGCAGAGGTGTCTTCAAGAGTAAGCGTTGCATTAAGCGTTGTATCATTTCCACAATCATCAGTAATTGTATAGACAACCGCAATTGTACCATTTTGACCACAAGTAGAGCTTAAATTATTAAAGTTATAATCAGAAGTTATCTGACCAGAGAAATCTGTATCACACGTGTCAGCCACACAAGCTTCAAGCGCTGTAATGTTAGCAGCATTCCAATCGTTAGCTAGAGTTTCATTATCAGTACCAGAACATTCAATCGCAGCATCAGTAACCGAACAATTAGTTAAATCAGGAGCAGAGGTGTCTTCAAGAGTAAGCGTTGCATTAAGAGTTGTTGCGTTTCCACAATCATCAGTAATTGTATAAACAACAGCAATTGTACCACCTTGACCACAAGTGGTAACTAGGTTAGTAAATACATAATCAGAAGTTACAGTCACACCAAGATCATCAGCACAATTTTCAAGCGCAGTAATGTTAGTTGCATTCCAATCGTTAGCTAGAGTTTCATTATCAGTACCAGAACATTCAATAGCAGCATCAGTAACAGAACAGTTTGATAAATCAGGAATAGTTCCATCATCAAAAGTAAGTGTTGCATTAAGTGTTGTAGCATTCCCACAATCATCAGTAATTGTATAAATAACATTTATAGTACCACAAGGACCACAAGTTGTATTTAAGTTATCAAAATCGTAATCAGAAGTAATCTGACCTGTAAAGTCTGTATCACACGTATCAGCCACACACGTTTCAAGTGCAGCAATATTTGCAGCATCCCAAGCATCAGCAAGTGTTTCGTTTTCTGTATCAGAACATTCTAATACTGTGTTTTCAACAGAACAGTTTGTTAAATCAGGAGCAGAAGTGTCTTCAAGGGTAAGTGTTGCATTAAGCGTTGTAGCATTTCCACAATCATCAGTGATTGTATAAACAACAGCAATTGTACCACCTTGACCACAAGTAGAACTTAAATTATTAAAGTTATAATCAGAAGTTATCTGACCAGAGAAATCTGTATCACATGTGTCAGCTACGCAAGATTCAAGCGCAGTAATGTTAGCAGTATTCCAATCGTTCGCTAGAGTTTCATTATCAGTACCAGAACATTCAATAGCAGCATCAGTAACAGAACAATTCGTTAAATCAGGAGCCGAAGTATCTTCAAGCGTAAGTGTCGCATTAAGTGTTGTAGCATTTCCACAATCATCAGTGATTGTATAAACAACAGCAATTGTACCACCTTGACCACACGTAGAACTTAAATTATTAAAGTTATAATCAGAAGTTATCTGACCAGAGAAATCTGTATCACACGTATCAGCCACACAAGATTCAAGTGCAGTAATGTTAGCAGCATTCCAATCGTTAGCTAGAGTTTCATTATCAGTACCAGAACATTCAATCGCAGCATCAGTAACCGAACAATTAGTTAAATCAGGAGCAGAAGTGTCTTGAAGAGTAAGTGTTGCATTAAGTGTTGTAGCATTTCCACAATCATCAGTAATTGTATAAACAACAGCAATTGTACCACCTTGACCACACGTAGAACTTAAATTATTAAAGTCATAATCAGAAGTTATCTGACCAGAGAAATCTGTATCACACGTGTCAGCTACGCAAGCTTCAAGCGCAGTAATGTTAGCAGTATTCCAATCGTTAGCTAGAGTTTCATTATCAGTACCAGAACATTCAATCGCAGCATCAGTAACCGAACAGTTTGTTAAATCAGGAGCCGAAGTGTCTTCAAGGGTAAGTGTCGCATTAAGTGTTGTAGCATTTCCACAATCATCAGTGATTGTATAAACAACCGCAATTGTACCACCTTGACCACAAGTAGAGCTTAAATTATTAAAATCATAATCAGAAGTAATCTGACCAGAGAAGTCTGTATCACACGTATCAGCCACACAAGATTCAAGCGCAGTAATGTTAGCAGCATTCCAATCGTTCGCTAGAGTTTCATTATCAGTACCAGAACATTCAATCGCAGTATCAGTAACCGAACAGTTTGTTAAATCAGGAGCCGAAGTATCTTCAAGGGTAAGTGTTGCATTAAGCGTTGTTGCGTTTCCACAATCATCAGTGATTGTATAAACAACCGCAATTGTACCACCTTGACCACACGTAGAACTTAAATTATTAAAGTTATAATCAGAAGTTATCTGACCTGTAAAGTCTGTATCACAAGTATCAGCTACACAAGCTTCAAGCGCAGTAATGTTAGCAGCATTCCAATCGTTCGCTAGAGTTTCATTATCAGTACCAGAACATTCAATCGCAGCATCAGTAACCGAACAATTAGTTAAATCAGGAGCCGAAGTATCTTCAAGGGTAAGTGTTGCATTAAGCGTTGTTGCGTTTCCACAATCATCAGTGATTGTATAAACAACCGCAATTGTACCACCTTGACCACACGTAGAACTTAGATTATTAAAGTTATAATCAGAAGTTATCTGACCTGTAAAGTCTGTATCACAAGTATCAGCCACACAAGCTTCAAGCGCAGTAATGTTAGCAGCATTCCAATCGTTAGCTAGAGTTTCATTATCAGTACCAGAACATTCAATCGCAGCATCAGTAACCGAACAATTAGTTAAATCAGGAGCAGAAGTATCTTCAAGGGTAAGTGTCGCATTAAGTGTTGTAGCATTTCCACAATCATCAGTGATTGTATAGACAACAGCAATTGTACCACCTTGACCACACGTAGAACTTAAATTATTAAAGTTATAATCAGAAGTAATCTGACCAGAGAAATCTGTATCACACGTATCAGCCACACAAGCTTCAAGCGCAGTAATGTTAGCAGCATTCCAATCGTTAGCTAGAGTTTCATTATCAGTACCAGAACATTCAATCGCAGCATCAGTAACCGAACAATTAGTTAAATCAGGAGCCGAAGTATCTTCAAGCGTAAGTGTTGCATTAAGCGTTGTTGCGTTTCCACAATCATCAGTAATTGTATAAACAACCGCAATTGTACCACCTTGACCACAAGTAGAACTTAAATTATTAAAGTTATAATTAGAAGTAATCTGACCTGTAAAGTCTGTATCACAAGTATCAGCTACACAAGATTCAAGCGCAGTAATGTTAGCCGCATTCCAATTGTTAGCTAGAGTTTCATTATCAGTACCAGAACATTCAATCGCAGCATCAGTAACCGAACAATTAGTTAAATCAGGAGCCGAAGTATCTTCAAGCGTAAGTGTTGCATTAAGTGTTGTAGCATTTCCACAATCATCAGTGATTGTATAAACAACCGCAATTGTACCACCTTGACCACAAGTAGAACTTAAATTATTAAAGTTATAATCAGAAGTTATCTGACCAGAGAAATCTGTATCACACGTATCAGCCACACAAGCTTCAAGTGCAGTAATGTTAGCCGCATTCCAATCGTTAGCTAAAGTCTGGTTATCAGTACCAGAACATTCAATCGCAGCATCAGTAACCGAACAATTAGTTAAATCAGGAGCCGAAGTATCTTCAAGCGTAAGCGTCGCATTAAGCGTTGTAGCATTTCCACAATCATCAGTAATTGTATAGACAACCGCAATTGTACCACCTTGACCACACGTAGAACTTAAATTATTAAAATCATAATTTGAAGTTACAGTCACACCAAGATCATCAGCACAATTTTCAAGCGCAGTAATGTTAGTAGCATTCCAATCGTTAGCTAGAGTTTCATTATCAGTACCAGAACATTCTATAGCTTCATCGGTTACTGAGCAGTTTGATAAATCAGGAATAGTTCCATCATCAAAAGTAAGAGTTGCAGAAAGCGTAGAAGAGTTTCCACAGTCATCAGTAATTGTATAAATTACATTGATAGTTCCACAAGGACCACAAGTTGTATTTAAGTTATCAAAATCGTAATCAGAAGTCACTTGACCAGTAAAGTCTGTATCACAAGTGTCAGTAGCACAAGATTCAAGTGCTGCAATATTGGCTGTATCCCAAGCATCAGCAAGTGTTTCGTTTTCAGTATCAGAACATTCTAAAACAGTATTATCAATAGTACAAGCCGATAAATTTGGCGCAATATTATCTTCAACAGTAATTGTTTGAGTATCAGAAACAGAGTTTCCACATTCATCAGTTGCAGTCCAAGTTCTAGTAATAGTTTCCGTATTACCACAATTAGTAACACTACTATCAGTAAAAGAAATAGTAGCAGTACCACAAGTATCAGTAGCAGTAGCATTACCAGTAGCAGAAGGGTTAGTACTATCAGTACATTCTACAGTTGAATTAGCAGGTATTGTTATAGTTGGAGGAGTTGTATCTACAACAGTAATTGTTTGGGTTTCCGAAACAGAATTACCACAAGCATCAGTTGCAGTCCAAGTTCTAGTAATAGTTTCAGTGTTACCGCAAGCACCATCAGAACTATCTGTAAATGTTACAGTAGCAGTTCCACAATCATCAGTAGCTGTAGCAGTTCCAGTATTAGGAGGATTGGTATCCTCAGTACATTCTCTATTTTTATTAGGTGGAATAATTAGATCTGGAGCTGTTGTATCTTTAATAGTTATAGTTTGTGTATCTGAGGCAGAATTTCCACATGCATCAGTAACAATAAAAGTTCTAGTTACTAGAATAGTACAAGTTCCAGAACTTGTGTCAGAATAAGTAATAGAGGCAATAGTACCATCTATATCTGAAGCAGTTCCATTTCCATCTATAGCATTTTCTAATTGAGCTAATGTAATAGTAGTAGAAGTTTCATTATATGATAAACCAGTAATAGCAGAAACATCACAACCTTCTATGGTATAATCTTCAGGAGCAGTAATTTCAGGGTTTTCAGAATCATCATCATTAATAATAATATTGTTTGTAGTTACGGGACAATCATTATCATCAATAACATTAATCGTATAAGTTCCTTGAGTAAGGTTTGAAAAAGTTCCAGATGCTTGGTAGTTATTTCCACCATCAATTGAATACATATAAGGAGGAATACCACCAGAAGCTTCAACAGTTAATTCACCAGAATTATTTCCCGAGCAATCTGCGTTAGATGTCGATGTTACACTAACAGTTAATTCAGTTGGTTGAGTAATTTCACTATCATTAATAATGATATTACATCCAGATGAATCAGTAATTGTAACCGAATATGTTCCAGCAGTAATTCCTGATAGATCTTCCGTGACTTCTCCATTATCCCATAAAAATGTATAAGGAGGAGTACCACCTGTAATAGTCACATCTATAGCTCCAGTTGCACCATCATAACAAAGTATATCTGTTGTAGAAACTGTTGCTTCAATAACATCAGGAATAATAATTTCAGCTTGAGCATCAATACTTGGCATAGAACAAGTTGCTCCAAATGTGCCAGAATATGTTAAATCAGCAGTAAATACACCTTCAAATGTATCTGGTGTTCCTGGATAAGAATAAACTCCTAAAAGATTTATAGATGAACCAATAAGATTTCCATCTAAATAAAAATTCCATACAAATGAATCCTCAGTAGAGACACAACCATTTTGTTCAAGTGTAGCTGAATAATTAATCGAATTTGTACATCCAACTCTAGAGATACTAGGTGTTATTTCTGGACAAGGCACACAAAAACTTGGATTATTAAACACCAAAGATTCGATTTCACACATGGCATCTTCATAATTAATAATTGTGTTTCCGGATGATTGAGGGCCACATACTGTTGAATTGTCTGGAGTAATTGTATAGTTTAATGTTATAGTTTCTTCAAATAGATCGTCAACATACCATAATAACAATGGATCAGTATACGACGTTGTTCCTTTACTTGCAACAACACTTCCTGGCACAATTGAAAAACCATTAGCAACAGTGTCAGAAACGAGTGCTTGACCAGGTAATTGGGTTGCAGCAGGTACTAATTGACCTAAAATTGCATCATAAATGCTATTTAAATCTGCATTGTTTTCAGTCGAAAAAGCACCAGCATTTTGTATGCTATTAAGAGTATTTAAGGCTATTGTTTGTTCAGTACCACTAATAGCTCCTACTAATCCTATAGTAAAAATACTCTGTTCAAATTCTTCGCCACTAACGTAAGTGGTTTGTGCATTATTTCCAGCAGTTATTGCTGATGTTTGGCATATAGTTCCAGATGTAGTAGAGCTACATGAGTTATTACTACCATTTCTGTATGTTGCTACACCATCAGATAGCAGTATAATACTTCTTGAAGTTGCACAATCAAAAGTACCCGTATTTGTTAAAAGGTTGTCAGCAGCGATAAGAGCTCCTTGAGTATTTGTCCATCCACTAGTAGAAATCCCATTAATTTCATCAATAACATCTTGCTTACCAGCACTTAAAGTTAGACCTATATCAACACTTGCAGAAGAGCTAAAAGTTACTAATGCAACTTTGTTTAAGCCAGTCGGATTGTTTGCGGGTAAAAAGAAATTATTAACAAAAGCGATAGCAGCATCTTGAGCGTAATCTATTGGTTCTGGCACAGGACCATCATCCATACTTCCAGATCTATCAATAATTAATACAACTTCTTGCGGACTTTTTGGTGGTTTACCTATGATCTCTAAAGTCACATCAAATTGTGTGCAAACATCTACGTTTTCTACGATATCCTTATTAACAATTACTTGTTGACCAGATAGAATATTAATAGAAAATAGAAATGAAAAAGCAAACAAAAGTTTAGCTACATTCTTAACATTTCTTTTTTGAAATTGTAATTTATTTTTCATCGATTTTTTCTTTAAAACCTGTTTTTAAATCTTACTTACAAATATTATCCCTCAGAAGGGTCAGCTACGTAAACACTTAATGTTTGAGTCTCAGAGATTGATTTACAATCTGTAGACTTAGCTTCTACTTCAATACAACTCCATGTATTTAAAGGCGTTCCCTTTGGAGCCTCTGCGTTTACAATAAATTTGTATGATTCACCACTATTCAATGTTATATTAAATTTAGAAGCGGTATTTGCGTTGTTTCTATTTATACCATTATTCTGAAATGAAACATCTAATGGTGCACTTTCAGAACTAGTACCTCTATTATATTGTGAATTATTGTTGTTGCATGGTTCTGAAAGATTTTTAGCCGACAAATTGAACGTCTTAGTTTCTTGAGAAGTATTTGTGAGAACCAATATGAATTGAGCACCATCTTCGTCAGCAGATTTAGAGTTTCTGTTTTTTTCAACAATTAGTTGGGCGCTACAATCATTTTTACTTGACGCAGATAATGTCATAGCAAAGCATGCTATAATTAAAGTTGCTATTAATTTCATAATTATAAAATTTAATTCAAATTTTGTATTCGCTTAGCGATGTTTAATAATACTATTACATATAAGAGTTTTAATCAAGTATTATGATGATACTTAATTAGATATCCAATATATTTTGAGGGAAGAACTGCGGTAAGAAATACCACATAAATGGATTTATTAATATATTTTTGATTTGGGGTCATAAACATTATATTTAATGTGAACAAATGAAATGATAACCAAATAGGTTAACAAATTTAAATGTTGAAAGGACGAAAATAATCGTTAAAACGGAATTATGCAACATTTTATCGATAAAATATTACACTTCATCGAATAATTATGAGACAATTACTACTAATTAGGCATGCAAAATCTTCATGGAAACATGATGTTAGTGATGCTGAAAGACCACTAAATAAAAGGGGTTTTAATGATGCAGCCTTAGTTTCTAAATCGTTTAAAAACGTTGCTTTTATACCTGATATTATTTTTTCAAGTCCGGCAAAAAGAGCCTTAACTACTTGTGATATTTTCATTAAAAACTTAGATTTTGATGATAAAATCATACATGTTAAAGACGAATTATATGATTTTGAGGGGCAAAATGTTATAGATTTTATAACCCAAATTGATGATAGTTATGAAAAAGTTATGATTTTTGGTCATAATCATGCATTCACATCTATTTGCAATATATTTGGAGACCAATTTATAGACAACCTTCCTACAAGTGGTTTAGTTGTTCTAAACTTTGATGTCAATACGTGGCAAAACGTTAAAAACGGTATTACAAAACTTACAATTTTCCCAAGGGATTTAAAATAATGGTAAAAGAAAAAAATAGCTATATAAATCGTGAATTAAGTTGGCTTCAATTTAATGAACGCGTATTACAAGAAGCAGAAGATGAAAGCGTACCTCTAATTGAAAGGTTAAGATTTTTAGGAATATTTTCAAATAACCTTGATGAGTTTTTTAAAGTAAGGTATGCAACAGTTAAGCGAATTGATGAAGCTGGTAAAGGAGGTAAAAGTGAATTAGGAGGTGTAAAAGCTGGTGAACTTTTAGAAATTATTACTAAAATTGTTATTAAGCAACAAAGTTATAGCTTAGAAATTCTAAGTAAAATTCAGAGTAAACTCGATAAAGAAAATATCTTTATTATAAATGAAACACAAATTGATGAATTTCATCATAAGTTTATAAAAGATTATTACATACAAAATGTTAGTCCAGCTTTAGTAACGATTATTTTAAACGACCTGCTGGAACTGCCTTTATTGAAAGATAGTGCTGCATATTTGGCAGTGAAAATGGTTTTAGATAATGGTGAAAAGCAATTTGCATTAATAGAAATACCAAAAGCGATCGATCGATTTGTTGTTTTACCTAAAAAAGGAGAAGGTAATTACATCATTATATTAGACGATTTATTACGTTACTGCTTAAATGATATCTTCAATATCTTTAATTACAAGTCTATTTCGGCTAATATGATAAAAATCACTAGAGATGGTGAACTTGATTTTGATAGTGATTTAAGTAAGAGTTTTATTGAAAAACTTTCAGATAGTGTAAAAGATAGACAGATTGGAGAGCCAGTAAGGTTTGTTTATGATAAGACAATTGATGAAGAGACCTTAGAGTACTTAATGTCTAAAATGGGTATCGATTCTAAGGATAGTGTGATTCCAGGAGGTCGTTATCACAATAGAAGAGATTATATGGATTTTCCAAGTTTGAGAAGAACAGATCTCTTATATGATAAAATTCAGCCTTTGCAAATAAAAGGGTTAAGCCTTCAAAATAGTATTTTTACTTCCATATCAGAAAAAGATTATTTACTTCATACACCATATCAAACTTTTTCTTATGTCGTGAAATTTTTAAGAGAAGCTGCTTTAGATCCTCAAGTTAAAACCATAAAAATCACAATATATAGACTTGCTCAAATTTCTCATGTTGCTAGTTCATTGATAAACGCTGCTAAAAATGGAAAAAAAGTAACAGTAGTCATTGAATTACGTGCGAGATTTGACGAACAAGCAAATATTGATTACGCAGAACAAATGCAAGCTGAAGGTGTCAATCTCCTTTTTGGTGTAGTGGGTTTAAAAGTACATAGTAAAATGTGTGTTATTGAACGTGAAGAGCATAATAAATTAAAACGATACGGATTTATTAGTACTGGAAATTTTAATGAATCTACTGCTAAAGTTTATACTGATTTCACGTTATTCACATCAAATTCAAAAATATTAAAGGACGTTAATAAAGTGTTTAATTTTTTTCAAACTAATTATTTGATCTATAGGTATAAACATATTATTACATCTCCTCATTATACAAAATCAAAACTATTTGCCTTAATTGACACTGAAATTGAAAACGTAAAACAAGGAAAACCAGCATTTATAAAACTCAAGCTGAATAGTATTTCTAGTTATAGTATGATTGATAAGTTGTATGAAGCCAGTAGAGCTGGTGTAAAAATTCAAATGATTGTGAGAGGTATATGTTGTTTGATTCCTGGAGTGAAAGGAATGAGCGAGAACATTGAAGTTATAAGTATTATTGATAAATTTTTAGAGCATACCAGATTATATCTATTCTGTAATGATAACGATAACAAAGTGTATATTTCTTCAGCAGACTGGATGACTAGAAATATTGAAAATAGAGTAGAAGTCAGTTGCCCTATTTATCAAGATGATATTAAAGAAGAATTGCTAAACATTTTTGATATTTGTTGGAAGGATAATGTAAAGGCAAGAATAATTAATGAATTCCAAACTAATGAGTATAGGCAAAATGACCTTCCTAAAGTAAGAACCCAATTTGCACTTTATAATTATTTTAAAGAAAAACTGAATTCCTAATATGTTAAGCATTAAAAAATACGCAGCTATTGATATAGGATCTAATGCTGTTAGACTTTTAATATCAAGTATTATTGAACAAAAAGATAGGCCTACTAAGTTCAAAAAAACGTCCTTAGTTCGTGTGCCTATTCGTCTAGGTGCTGACGTGTTTTTGAATGGGGAAATTTCCGAAGAGAATAAACAGCGTATGCTTGATACTATGGTGGCTTTTAAATTATTAATGAAATCCCATAAAATTGTTAAGTACAAAGCTTGCGCTACATCAGCAATGCGAGAAGCAGATAATGGTAAAGAAATGGTAAAGCTTATTTCTAAAACGGCTAAAATAAATATAGATATCATAAACGGAGAAGAGGAAGCTGCTATTATTGCTGCAACAGATTTACATTCTTATATTAAAGAAGATAAAACGTATTTATATGTTGATGTTGGTGGAGGAAGTACAGAATTTTCAGTAATTCATCACGGAAATACGGTTGCTTCTAGATCATTTAAAATTGGTACTGTAAGACTTTTAAATGATATTGTTAAAAAAGAGACTTGGTTTGAATTAGAAGAATGGATTAAAAAAAACACGAAAGGTTATGATGCTTTGGATTTAATTGGTTCTGGTGGAAACATTAATAAAATATTTAAAATTTCAGGAAAAACGATGGGTAAACCGTTGACTTATTTTTACTTAACATCTTATTATAATAAACTTCAAACCTATTCTTATGAAGAACGAATTACCGAATTAGAACTTAACCAAGATAGAGCAGATGTTATTATTCCTGCAACAAGAATTTACCTTTCTGCAATGAAGTGGAGTGGAGCAAAAGACATCTATGTGCCAAAAATCGGACTTTCAGATGGTATCATCAAAAGTGTGTATTATGGAACAGTTTCAAGCATAAACCTTTAAAAATTAAGTTGTTTGACCTCTTTTTTTACGAGATATCCGTTATTTATTTCTTAATTTCAATTTTCATTATATATTAGCAGTCTCAAATCTATGCTGTTTTATATAACAACATTTTGAAAATGCTCAATTATAGTAGTTGAGTTAATTTAAAATAAAATATTATAAAAATGAAATCACTTATCCTTACTTTATTATTTGTTAGTATTACTACACTATCATTTGCTCAAGGCACTAGTTATGGTGTTAGAGGAGCTTTTAACATCTCAAACTTAGATTTTGATCCTGATGCAACTTTTGATAATCAACACAGAAATGGTTTTGCTTTTGGAGGTTTTGTTGATTATGGTATTAGCGATAATTTTTCAATTTTAGCCGAATTACAGTATTCTGCTGAAGGTGGTAAACATGAAACGTTAAAAGCTGATTATATTCAACTTCCAATTATGGCTCGTTTCGCTATTGGGAATAAATTTACTTTTGGTGCAGGACCAATGCTTAGTTTAAAGACTTGGGCTGATCAAGACGGATTTTCAACATTAACATTCTCTGGAGTTGGTGGTTTAGAATACATGATTACCGATGAATTATTTATTGATGCTCGTGTACATTACGGACTTAGTAACATCTTAGATAAAGACCTAACAGATGTTGAAGCACAAAACACAACGTTTCAATTCGGGTTTGGTATAAAAATTTAAAACAGATTATTTATATAAATGAAAAGCCTCAGTATTTATTGAGGCTTTTTTTATTGTTTAATAAATTTTATGGTCTGAACCTGTTGTTCATTATTTGAAAATCGAATAAAATATAATCCAGAATTCAATGTTTCTACATTTATGGAATCTGAATTAAGATGCGCTTCCTTTATAAGTTTTCCTTCTATGGAATAAATTTGATAATTTAATTTGTTAACAGACTGACTAATCGATAAGTTAATTTCGGAAGCAACAGGGTTCTTTATTAAAGATATATGCAATGCACTTTTTTCATTTTCTAAAATAGAAAGTGGCTCATCACCAAATACTAATCTAGCACCTAATAAGTCTGTCATAGTTAAAGTCATTCCGTTATTTGTAATTTCGAATTCAGAGAAATTATTTGAAATCTCACCAACGATACTAAAATATTCGTCTTCATAATCTGAAGTACAAAAAGCTAGTGTAGGTGAGAAGTCAAGCAATTGAATAGCATTACCATTATTTAAAGTAACTTCATAATCGCTCATAAAAGCATTGCAATCTCCATCACCAAAAGCCATTGTTTTAAAAGTAAGTGGATTTATATCGTTAGTAATTGTTAATGATGGACTTTCAGTTACTGGAATTTCAATTGTTGGATTTCCAGGAATTTCTATCCTAGACAGATACCATGTTTGAGTGAGTTCTTCTAAATTTGGAATTCTACCATAGACAGCTTCATCTCCAGTTACAGGATTTGTAATTGTTAAAATTTGATCATCATTTTCACCAGTAATTACATATTGAAAATCAAACGGAACACTTTGATTTTCAAATATTGAAAAATAAATAGTTTCAAAAAGCATTTCTGGAGCATTAGAACAAGGTCCTAATAATGTGAAATTAAGTCCGCTAAAGGTTATAGTACTTTGACTTGCTGTTGAGATACCTCCAAATGAATCACAAGGTCCTGATCCAAAAAAATCGAATTCACCTTCGTTTTCTGAAGACTCAACAAATTCTAATTCAAATTGACTTGTATTATTATAGTAATTTGGGTGAATCACATCATCGACTTCAATTTGGTTTAAAAACCATACGCCTAGTAAATCATTTTGTGCAAATGAGATTGAAGTAGTAAACAATAAAGCAATTAAGTAGATGTGTTTCATAGTGAGTAGATAATTTTCTATATATAAATATAGTGAAAATTATCCATGAATGGTTTGCTGTTTGCCTAAATTTTTCATAATATCTGCCTCATATTCAAGAAGTTGTTCCCATTTTTTGTCAACCTCTTTTCGGTCTCCATATTGTCTAGCAAATCCTAAAAACATGGTGTAATGATTAGCTTCACTGACCATTAATTTTCTGTAGAATTCTGCAAGGTCTTTATCTTCTAATGCTTCAGACAGCAATCTGAAACGTTCACAACTTCGAGCTTCAATTAAAGCGGCATATAATAAACGATGAACTAATTGTGTGGTTCTGCTTCCGCCTTTTGGGAAAAATTTCAATAACTGAAGTACATACTCGTCTTTTCGGTCTCTGCCTAAAGTCCAACCCTTAGCTAAAATCCGATCATGAACCATTTTAAAATGGCTGATTTCTTCCTTTACAAGCGCAACCATTTCCTGTACCAATTCGGTATATTCAGGAAAACTAACAATTAAAGAAATTGCAGTGCTTGTCGCTTTTTGTTCGCAATAGGCATGATCTGTTAAAATATCTTCAATATTTTTCTCAACAATATTTACCCAACGAGGATCAGTTGGTAGTTTTAAACCTAGCATATTAACTGTGTTCTTCTATTAAATTTAAATCTTGTTTGCCATCAGCAGTTACAACAAGCTCATACAATTTGTAGGCTTTATTTTTTGGATTTAGAAATGAAATTCCCAAATTAACTTCATTAGTATTTGAAGTTTCTTGATTTACCCAAACATGTTCAAGGGTTGCATTATTCCAAAATTCAGATTGCAATGTGTTTTTAAAGTCTTCAGCATTAATAGTTGTACTCAGTATATTTTTAGACACTAAAGCGATATTGATTTCAGATTCAAAAATTCGATGGTATTTAATTTTTGTTTTTTTATCAGTTGTTTCAGAACTCATAAGTATTTGTGCATCCATTCTAGAATAATTCTTTATGCTAACTCTAAATGTATTTGAAATAATAGAATCTGTTTGAACTTCTGTATAAGATTCAGGATAATACGTTATGAGATCTAAATCGGTATGTTTTTTATTAAACTCTGAAATTGAATTCTGAAGATGTTCTCTAGCACTGCCTCGTCTGTCACAGCTAAAGAAACCAATAGCTATAAGTAATATTATTAATGCTGATTTTTTCATAATCTAAAATTAACTAAAAATTAGTGAATATCTAAACCAAACGTATTTCTGAGTAATTCAATATTTGGATTCTTTTCTTTTAACTTTTCATATTTATCTTGATCAGTGAAGACATATTTTTTCGAAGCTTCTTCATTAACATGAATATCTAGTTTTAAGTCGTAATTTCTTAGTGTCTTACGTAAATATTCCATTAAAGGGTACTGAGCTCTTTCTAATTCTACTTTTAGTGTTTCGTTAGGAAACGTGATTTCAATGTTGGTGTTGACGAGTTTTGGAGAATCCATCTCCAGAATTGAAGCCATGATTTTTTCTCCTTTTTTATGTAGAATTTTAATGTAAGAATTCCATGTTTTTAAAAATGCAGCTTCTGTAACGTCTTCTTTTGGTAAATCATCTTCATCAATTACAACTTCCATTTGTCTGATGAGATGTTCCTTTTTTGCTTTTATACTTTTTAACGATAGACCTGAAGTTCTTGTATCTTTCTTTAATTCAATTTTCGGTAAAGGTGTATTGGAGTAGGAAGAATCTGCGTCTTGAGATTTTTCTACTTTGAGATCACTGTCAGTAGAATTTTCAATTGACTTATGTTCTTTAGGAATAACTACAGGAATAGGAGTAATGCCTTTAGCTTTAAAGTAAGATGCTGGTATTATGTAATGTTTGCTATTTTTTTTTTCTCCATCAAAAGTGATAGAGGCTAATTGCATGATACAGAGTTCAACGAGTAAGCGTTGATTTCGGCTACTTTTATATTTGAGATCACAATCATTAGCGAGTTCTATACCTTTTATAAGAAATGCATGACTAGATTTTCTTGATTGCTCTTGGTATTTGAGTTTGGTGTCGTCTCCAACTTCTAAAAGTTCTAAGGTTTGTTCATTTTGACAGACTAATAAATCTCTAAAGTGAGAGGCTAAGCCTGAAATATAATGATGACCATCAAAAC
Organism: Psychroserpens ponticola; assembly: GCF_023556315.2. NCBI lineage: Bacteria > Pseudomonadati > Bacteroidota > Flavobacteriia > Flavobacteriales > Flavobacteriaceae > Psychroserpens > Psychroserpens ponticola. The sequence goes on from NZ_CP116221.1 coordinate 1,380,015, forward strand.
CTTTCGACAATGTTTCATTAAACTGAATCAGTAACTCTGGAATTTTATTTTCCAGAATTAAGTCGGTACTTTTAAAATAGGTTTCATAATCGAGAACATTTAAGTTCTCTGTAACGGCTTGTCTTGTCAAGTTTTTACCTGAAAAACTTACCACACGATCAAAAATAGAAAGTGCATCACGCATGGCTCCATCAGCTTTTTGCGCAATAATATGAAGCGCATCATCTTCAGCAGTTATACCTTGTTCGTTGGCGATATATTTTAAATACTCTTTGGCATCGGTTACTGTAATACGTTTAAAATCAAAAATTTGACAACGCGATAATATGGTTGGTATAATTTTATGTTTTTCAGTAGTGGCAAGAATAAAAATACAATGCTTTGGAGGTTCTTCTAATGTTTTTAAAAAGGCATTAAAAGCGGCTTGAGATAACATGTGAACCTCATCAATAATATACACTTTGTATTTACCAACTTGAGGAGGAATACGAACTTGATCTGTTAAGCTTCTTATGTCGTCTACAGAATTATTAGAAGCTGCATCGAGTTCGAAAATATTAAAGGCAAAATCTTCATCTTCAGTTTCTGTGCCATCGCTGTTAATCATTTTAGCAAGAATACGAGCGCATGTTGTTTTACCAACACCACGAGGACCTGTAAATAATAATGCTTGAGCTAAGTGATTGTTTTCAATGGCATTCAATAACGTATTGGTAATCGCTTGCTGACCAACAACGTCCTTAAACGTTTGTGGTCTATACTTTCGAGCCGATACGATGAAATGTTCCATTGAAATAAAGTTGAATATTACTTAATTTTAAGTAAGTTTTTAATATCTTTTTTTGTTATTTTTTGACGTTCAGATTTAACTTTTATTTGAATACCTCCTTTTGGTGGATTCAAATCAACTATCATCATGCCATCTTTTGCATCATAAATTCCTTTGCTTATTGATATTATATTTAAGCTTTTAAAAGAAACACTTGCCGTTAAACCACTACTTCCAGTAACATTGCCAGTCTTTTTCTTAGATGTTGGATTGATGATATATTGAAATCTTAAATAAACGACTTCCTTGTCCTTATCTACTATTGCTTTATCTATTTCAGAACGATTAACAATTTTATAAGCAAGTTTATAATTTGATTCAAGATCCTTTCTTGCATCTTTTGTTAGGTCTTTTTCATCAATTAAAAGAGTTTTTGATTTCAATACTTCAGTCAAACCTGAGCTCTCTTTCATTTTCTTTTTCATTTCCTTCATACTCATTTTCTTATAATCAACTAGTCCAGTCATATATAAATTTGCTTTGGCTGTACTGAAGATTAAATCACCTAAACTTAATTTGCCGTCATGATCAATGTACTGAAATAATATTACGCTTGTATTTTCAAGCAATCCTACTAGTAAAGATTGTGGAGGATAAATGCCGTCTTTTCCTTTTGCAGCATATGAGATATATCCAAAATTATTTCTATTTTTCTTATCTTTTTTTAACTCTTTAAATTCAGATTTAGTTACATATTGAATATTAGTATTAAAACTCCATTCGCGATCAATTACTGTTTCAAAGTTAGAATTGAATGCCTCTTTATTATCTTCGACATCTTCAAGAACAACAAGTAGCGTTCTTTCTTGTAATTTTTTTACGTCTTCTATCATTTTTTTCATTCCCATTTGAGCGAAAATTGAAGAAGAAAATAAAAATATGAAAGCAAGTACTAAAGTTATTTTTCTCATGTTTTTTATAAAAAATTTGGCAAACAAAAATACAGTTTTTATATACGTTTCACAAGCTAATTAATTGCTAACTTTGCTGACTAGTAAATCGCCTTATCGCTGTTCGTTTTACGAATGGAGGAAAGTCCGAACACCATAGTGCAATCATAGTGGCTAACAGCCATCCATCGCGAGGTGAGGAAAAGTGCAACAGAAAGTATGTACAGGTCATGCTGTAGTGAAACCAGGTAAACTCTATGAGGTGCAATGCCATGTAAACTAGTGCTTGAGCGTACACGCGCGATGCTAGAGGGTAGGCAGCTAAAGTTTGCTGGTAACAGTAAACGCAGATAAATGATAAGGGCTCTTTATAGAGTACAAGATTCGGCTTATAGATTTACTTAAATACAAAACCTTCTTAATTTTAAGAAGGTTTTTTTTATTGCTTTAATTTTTAGACGTATTATTTATTAAAGAAACTAAACATGTTTCCGCCATAACTCTTTGAGTGCGAATAGTGCTCTAAATGTGATAAATTGGTATGTTTAGAGTGTTCAACAATTAATAAACCTTCATCTTCTAATAATTCATTTTGAAATACTAACTGCGGAATTTTAGAAAATTCTTCAACAGGAAAGTCATAAGGTGGATCTGCAAAAATGATTGTAAATTTTTGATTAGCTCTTTCTAGATATTTATATACATCACTTTTAATAGTTGTGATTGGCATTTCAAAATCTTCGGAAGTAGAATTGATAAACTTGATACATCCATAATTCTCATCTACAGCAGTTATTTGTTCTGTTCCACGAGAAGCAAATTCATAACTAATATTTCCAGTACCAGCAAACAAATCTAAAACTGAAATATCATCAAAGTAAAACTGATTATTTAAAATATTAAATAATGATTCCTTTGCCATATCTGTAGTCGGTCGTACAGGTAGCTTTTTTGGAGCTGTTATTCGTCTCCCTTTATATTGGCCTGAGATAATTCGCATTAATTAAAACTATTTAAGAGAATAAAATTAGTATGTTTTCCTTTCGGCTGTTTTTTAGTACTAAATTGATAACTGTGTATTGGCTCTAAAAAATCTACAAAACGAACATATTTATAAACTATTTTGAATAGATCATCGTCTTTATCTATTTGACCAGATAAGTGAATTTTCACAGTTTCTGGATTGAGTTGAAGTTGTTCTATTGAAAAAAGAATATAGTATATGAAATCTTCTTTAGTGATGTAATCAAAAGTGTTATAGAACTTGAGATCATTGTCTTTCGCTGCTAACATTTCAAAATGAAGATTTCCAACATTCACATAAAGCTCAATATCTTTGTGCTTTGAAGCATGTTGTAAGACTGAACTAATTAAAATTGTTGAAGCATGCTTATAAATAAAACTGCCAAATGTATCAAAAAGGTAATTGTTTACATTAACTAATGGGACATAAACATTAACACTATTGTTTAAAGAAATCGTATCATAATCAATAAAATCAGTCTTTAAAATCTTAGCATTAAATTTTAAATAATCTGCTAAATGATTGTCATTAAATAATGAATTTGGAACGAGAGTAGAAAGCTCATTTTGATAAATACATAATACAGAATCAAAGACCTGATTAAAATCGGCATTAGATTCAATAATCGTTTTTAACTGATTTAGTAATTCAAAAGGTGTTGCCTTTTTCTCAAGTTGAATATGTTGAAGCCTCTCAATTGTATTTGTTGTACGATTTAGAATGCAAAAAGAAAGTCCACTCAAACGAATTTGAATGGACAAGTCTTTAATTGTATTTGGTTTCAAACCTAATTATTCTTTTTTGGTGTTATAACTTTTTGGCCAATTACCTTTCGTATAAACTTCGTCCATAGAACCAACTTTTAAGGTTTCTCCATTAACTCCATCTACAGCTACAACTTGTTTTTCTTTTGCTATTAGGTTTTTATCTTGATCAAAAAGAATAACTTCTTTATCTACAGAAGCTTCAAAAACACCAATGTTTTCTTCTGCTAATACTCCAGCTTGAAGTTTAAATTTTGCACCATCTTTTGCTCCAGGAACATTCATCATTGTTTTGTATCTGGTATCTACGCCAAATAAAGAATCTTTAACAGGTACAAAACCTAAAGTATCAATTATTACGATATCAGAAAAAGTTTCAACACCACCAAAACGTTTCGTTTTTTCAATATCAAGAACAGTAGAATCTCTTCGTTGCGTTATTGTAAATTTTGCAGTATCTATAAATTTTACAAGTCCATCAAAATTATCAGTAAACTTTCCAGTAACAGTTCTATGTGCTAATTGAGCATCTCTAATATCTTTTAAACTTTCAATAACTACCACATAACGCTCCTTTTTTAGTTTGTTGAATTTAATTTCGCCATAAACAGAATCAAAAGTTAAATAACCCAAAAACACAATGAGTAACCAAAGTAATATGTTAAGAATTGGTTTTAATTTTTTTGGTACAAATTTATCGATTAACCATACGATACCAACCGTAAGAATTATTAAACCTACAACTGTAAGAATTGCTGTTAACATAGTTATTTAATTTATTAGTTATTTTTTAGCATGAGGTATTACGCAAATCTACAATTTTTTTTTGTTCGTAAAAACCTTAAAAACAAAAAAGAATTAAAAGCGTAAGATATAAAAAATGTTCAATATAAATTAAAATTTAAAAACCATTTTAGGTCAGCTCATTTTTAGTTTTATCTTGCATACAAAACGAGATCTACTATAATTTGCATGACAACATCTGATTTTTATAAACTACTAAAACAAAAGTTCCCTTTTGAGCCAACTACGAAACAATTAATTGTTTTAGAGCAATTATCTCAATTTGTATATAGTGATGTACCTAATAGTTTATACCTTCTTAAAGGGTTTGCAGGAACAGGTAAAACAAGTATCATAGGAACATTAGTTTCTAATTTATGGGAAACTAAACGATGTGCCGTTTTAATGGCTCCAACGGGTCGTGCAGCAAAAGTGATTTCTAATTACTCAAAAAAAGAAGCCTTTACAATTCATAAAAAAATATATTTCCCGAAGAAAGATAAAGGAGGAGGTGTTAAATTTATTTTGCAACCTAATAAACATAGAAACACAATTTTTATTGTAGATGAAGCATCAATGATTCCTGATATACCTGCAGATTCAAAACTTTTTGAAAATGGCTCTTTGCTTGATGATTTAATGCAATATGTGTATTCTGGTCATAAATGCAAACTCTTGTTGATTGGTGATAAGGCCCAGTTGCCTCCTGTAAAATCAGAGTTAAGTCCTGCACTAAATTCTCACATACTCAGCATGAATTACAACAAAAATGTCACAAGCATTGAATTGGATGAAGTGGTAAGACAAGAACAAAATTCCGGAATTTTAGAAAATGCAACTCGACTTCGAGAAGTTCTTGATAATGAATTTTATGAATCCTTTACATTTAATGTCAACGGATTTAAAGATATTATTCGTTTAATAGATGGTCATGAAATTATGGATGCTATAAATGATGCTTATAGTCAAAAGGGTCATGAAGAAACGGCAATTATTGTTAGAAGTAATAAACGTGCCAATCAATACAATCAACAAATTCGAAACAGAATTCTTTTTAACGAAAATGAATTAACTGTAGGTGATTTTTTAATGGTGGTTAAAAACAATTACTTCTGGATCAAACCTACAACCGAAGCTGGTTTTATTGCTAATGGAGATATTATTCAGGTCTTGGAAATTTTTTCAATTACTGATTTATACGGATTTCGTTTTGCGGAAGTCAAAGTGCAAATGGTAGATTATCCAAAAATGCGACCTTTTGAAACGGTTTTATTATTAGACACCATTGAAGCAGAAACCCCTTCATTACCTTACGAAGAAAGCAATAGATTGTATCAAGAAGTTCAAAAAGATTATGAAGATGAAACCTCAAAATATAAGAAATTCCTTAAAATAAAAGGGAATAAACATTTTAATGCACTGCAAGTAAAATTCTCTTATGCCATTACGTGTCATAAATCTCAAGGTGGTCAATGGGATACCATTTTTGTTGAGCAACCTTATTTACCAAATGGAATTGATAAAGATTATTTAAGGTGGTTGTATACAGCCGTAACAAGAGCAAAAGAAAAATTGTATCTTATTAATTTTAAAGATGATTTTTTTGAAGAGATATAGATATGACAACTGAAACAATAATTAGTATATTTTTGGGTATTGGACTTTCAGCTTCTGTTGGTTTTAGAGTTTTTGTACCATTGTTTGCTTTGAGTTTGGCTTCTTATTTTAATGTTTGGGAACTCAATGAATCTTGGATGTGGATAGGTAGTTTAACAGCAGTAGTTACACTTGGTGTTGCAACTTTGGTTGAAATATTTGCGTATTATATTCCATACATTGATAACGTATTAGATGCTATAGCCATTCCTTTAGCAGCAATTGCAGGAACAGCGGTTATGGTATCTACAGTTGCCGACTTAAGTCCTGTTATAACTTGGGCTTTGGCTATTATTGCAGGAGGCGGAACAGCTGCTGCAGTAGCAGGAAGCTCAGGTACTATTAGATTAGCTTCTACAAGCACAACTGGTGGAATTGCAAATCCTCTGGTTTCTACTATTGAAACTGGGACTTCTGTTGTGATGTCTGCCTTTTCAATTTTCATTCCAGTTATTGCTTTTATCTTTGTAATTATCATTTTATATGTCATTTTTAGGCTTTATAAAAAGATTAGACCAAGTCAGCCTTAAATTACTTTAAAAGTTTTATTTTTGAGTGAAATCTTTTTAACATTCCATGAAAATAATTTCAATGATTCCTGCACGTTATAGTGCATCACGATTCCCAGGCAAACTCATGCAGAATTTGGCAGGAAAAAGTGTTATTGTTAGAACTTATGAAGCTACAGTTGCGACACAATTATTTGATGATGTTTATGTCGTTACCGACAGTGAAATCATTCTTAATGAAATTATTTCAAATGGAGGAAAGGCGATAATGAGCAAAAAAGAGCATCAATCTGGTAGTGATAGAATTGCTGAAGCTGTTGCAAATCTTGATGTCGATATTGTTGTTAATGTACAAGGTGATGAGCCTTTTACTGAGCGTGAAAGTCTTGAGAAAGTGCTTAATGCGTTTAAAAATGATCATAAAAAAGAGATTGATTTAGCCTCTTTAATGGTTGAAATTCATGATTGGGATGAAATTAATAATCCTAATACTGTTAAAGTGATCGTAGACCAAAATAATTTTGCGCTCTATTTTTCTAGAAATCCAATTCCTTATCCTAGAGATAAAGACGCTGGAGCACGTTATTTTAAACATAAAGGAATTTATGCTTTTAGAAAACAAGCATTGCTTGATTTTTATAAATTACCAATGCGTTTTATTGAAGCAACAGAAAAGATTGAATGTATTCGATATTTAGAATATGGGAAGCGAATTAAAATGGTTGAAACCACTATTGAAGGTGTTGAAATAGATACTCCTGAAGATTTAGAACGTGCAAAAAAACTTTGGAATAATTGAATAACGACTATAAAGACATAAAAGTAATAGGGTTTGATGCAGATGATACGCTTTGGGTTAATGAAACGTATTTTAGAGATGCAGAATTAGCATTCGCAAAACTTATGGCAAAATATGAAACTGCAAATAAAATAGACCAAGAGCTATTTAAAATGGAAATGAAAAATCTTCCGCTTTATGGTTATGGCGTCAAAGGTTTTGTATTGTCAATGGTAGAAATGGCATTAGAATTATCAAATAATGATGTTTCCAATTCAACAATTAATGCTATTTTGAATATTGGAAAAGATATGTTGAATAAACCTGTTGAATTACTTGATGGAGTTGAAGAAACATTAAAGACTCTGTCTTATAAATTTAGGCTGATTTTAGTGACAAAAGGCGATTTGCTAGATCAAGAACGAAAATTAGAAAAATCGGGTTTAACAGATTATTTTCATCATATAGAAGTGCTAAGTGATAAGCAGGAGGTTAATTATTCAAAACTGTTAAATCATTTGGATATTAAACCTTCTGAATTTTTAATGATTGGCAATTCATTAAAGTCAGATATTTTGCCTTTAGTAAGTTTAAAATCAAAAGCAATTCATATTCCTTTTCATACCACATGGTTACATGAACAGGTAAATGACGATGAAAAGAAAAATAAAGCCTATAAAACAGTGCATAGTCTATTAGATTTAAAAACACTTTTGAATTAATGCACATTATAAATATAAATACATGGAATCGTAAACAGCATTATGAGCATTTTAAAGCTCTTAAAGATCCGTATTTTGCAGTAACAATTCCATTTGATGTGACAAAAGCTTATCATATGGCTAAGACTAATAATATTTCTTTCTTCGGAAAGTATTTGCATGACTGTATGAAAGCTATTAATGCAATTGACGAGTTTAAATTGAGAATTGTAGATACTGAAGTGATTCAATATGATACGATTAATGCTTCAGCAACGTTAATGAGAGCCAATAAGACATTTGGTTTTACATATATAGAGTTTGATAATAATTTAAATCAATTTTTAAAAAATATTAATGTAGAAAAATCCAGAATTGAAAACTCTAATGATTTATATCCATTGAGAAATGACCAAGCATGCATTCATTGTTCGGCATTACCATGGTTAAATTTTACAGGACATAAAGAGCCAGTTTCTGGAGTGTTAGAATCAGTACCTAAACTAGCATTTAGCAAGATTGAACATCAACAGGATGAACGTATTACGTTAAATGTGTCTGTTAATGTAAACCATGCGTTAATTGATGGATATCATGTTGGGTTATTTTCTGAAAAATTCCAACATTATTTAAATAAGTAAAGATAAATCCAACTATGTTTTTATTTTTGTTATACGAAGACGAATAAATGAATTATAAAAATTATCCAATGGTGTCCAGAGTAGTATTTGGACGAGGCAGTTTTAACCAATTAGGCGATATAATTTCACCTAAAAGGAAAAACATAAAGGCACCATTTATTTTTTTGGTTGATGATGTGTTTAAAGGCAATTCTTGGCTTACGTCTCGAATTCCGATTGCATACAATGACCAATTACTTTATATATCTGCTGAAGAAGAACCTAAAACATCTCAGGTTGATGAGTTAGTAGAACAAATTATATTAAGCCATAAAGATCGTCCATCTGGTATCATCGGAATTGGAGGTGGTACAATTTTAGACCTTGCCAAAGCAGTCGCTATTCTTTTAACTAATGAAGGTGAAGCAAAAAATTATCAAGGATGGGATTTAGTGAAAATGCCTGCAATTTATCATGTTGGAGTTCCTACCATTTCTGGAACAGGAGCAGAAGTTTCTAGAACAACAGTGCTTACAGGTCCAGATAAAAAATTGGGTATTAATTCAGACTATACGCCTTTTGATCAAGTGATATTAGATCCAGAATTAGCTAAAGATGTACCAAAAAATCAATGGTTTTATACAGGAATGGATTGCTATATCCATTGTATTGAATCTTTAAACGGAACATATCTCAATGCATTTAGTCAGAGTTATGGAGAGAAAGCTTATCAATTATGTCTCGAAATTTTTGTTGAAGACAATTTAACAGAAGAAGAGTCCCAAGATAAACTCATGATGGCATCTTGGCATGGCGGAATGAGTATAGCCTATTCTCAAGTTGGTGTTGCTCATGCTATGAGTTACGGATTATCTTATTTATTAGGTACAAAGCATGGTATTGGAAATTGTATTGTTTTTGATCATTTAGAGGAGTTTTATCCAGATGGTGTAAAGCTGTTTAAGCAAATGAAACAAAAGCATAACATTAAATTACCTCAAGGTTTATGTGATAATTTGAGTGATGAAGAATTTGATATTATGATTGATGTTGCTTTAAGTTTAGAACCACTTTGGATAAATGCTGTAGGAAAAAACTGGAAGCAAATTATTACAAGAGATAAGCTCAAAGGATTATATCAAAAGATGTAATATGCGCTGGCTTGCTAAATTTATCTATTTTAAACTTCTCGGTTGGAAAATCACTGGAAACACAAACTTTTCAAGTAATGTTCTTAAGAAAGTAGTCATTATTGCTGTGCCACATACCAGTTGGCATGATTTCTACATAGGTTTATTACTGAGAAAAATTACTGGTGTTAAAACTAATTTTGTTGGAAAAAAAGAATTGTTTAAATGGCCTTTTGGATATTATTTTAGATGGGTTGGAGGAGCGCCTTTAGATCGAACTTCTGGTCAAAATAAAGTACAAGCGATTGCTAAATTATTTGAAGATAAAGACGAGTTTAGACTTACATTAGCTCCAGAAGGAACCAGGAAAAAAGTAAAGGAATGGAAAACGGGATTCTATTATATTGCAAAAGAAGCAAATGTGCCAATCATTATGTTTACGTTAGATTTTAAAAATAAAACAAATACGATTTCTGAGCCTTTTTATCCTACAAATGATTTTGAAGCCGATTTTAAATTTATGAAAGCCTTTTTTAAAGGTGTAATAGGAAAAAAACTAGAGTACTCTTAGTTTATACAATTGAGATATATTCATCTTCAGTCTTCCTAATAAATATATTGTTAGTTTGTCTAAAAATCAATGACTTATCGTAGAATGGCATAGAGTTTGAAATACTAAACAGACAATCTTACTGAAACATAAAGTAAACGTAATCGTCCCTAAAAAGAAACAGTAATGGATAAAAACATAAGCTAGCTCATTAGTTTGAGTTAGCTTTGTTTCTTTTCAAATGTGTCTAAAAGTCTATTAGTCTGAGCTTTTAACTTATTACTGAAATACATCGTTTTTCCTAAAATAAACCCTTTTAAACCAAGTGCTTGTTTAGACCATTTATGCAAATTGAATGTGTCTGTATGTTTAATGATTTTTCCATCTTTAAATTCAAAACTTGCTTCAATGATATTATGGACTTTTCTTCCTGTTTTGCTGAAAGTATAAAAAGCTTCCCAAGATGCTGAACCTTCATGATTAGTCGCTTTTATGTTAGAAAACTTAACTACGAAATCTTTGTTTTTTTGTGATTTACACAGCATTCTCCACATATTTTTTGCACGCTTTCCTTTTAAAACTCCAAATGCTGGATCTTCAAATATGATGTCGTCATGATAGCAAGATACCATAGTTTCTGCATCAAGATTGTTGAATGCTTTGTAAAATGTTTCAATGACATCTTTCATAATATTTAAAGTTAAGTGATTAGATTCATAATTAATTATGATATTGAATTATTATAGAATTGAAAAGCTTCTTTTATAAGTTCATTTGATACCAAACAATCAATTTTTGGCTGTCCGATAGCTTCTAATAAAACAAAATTAATATTGCCATTTTCATTTTTCTTATCGTATTTTAAAAGCTCTATAATGGGAGCATAATCTTCGTCATTAAAATTAACAGGCTTATAAATCGTGTTGAATGCTTTAGTAATACGATCTAAATCATCTGATGGAAAATTTAATAATTCAGCAGATAAATAACATTCTAAAATCATACCTATTATAATGGCTTCACCATGTAATAATTGAACCTTATTTACAGATTCTAAAAAGTAAGATTCTATGGCATGACCAAGTGTGTGTCCAAAATTTAGATGTTTTCTAATGCCTTCTTCATTTGGATCTTCTGTGACGATATTTTTCTTAATTTCAACAGATTCATAAATCAACTCATCTAGATCATTAAGTGTTAATTTCGATAAATCTGTTAAGGTTTCAAAATAACGATTGTCTTTTATAAGTCCGTGTTTAAGCATTTCTGCCAACCCAGATTTTAGTTGATTTTGTGGAAGCGTATCTAAATATGAAGTGTCAATTAAAACCATGTCTCCAGAATTAATAACTCCAATTTGATTTTTTACAACACCAAGATCGACACCAGTTTTTCCACCAACAGAAGCATCTACCATTGCAAGTAAAGAGGTTGGAATGTTGACGTACTTAATTCCTCTTTTAAATGTACTTGCAACAAATCCACCCAGATCTGTAACAACACCACCTCCAAGATTTAAAAGTATACTTTTTCTATCTGCGTTTAGTTCAGAAAGAGCGTTCCATACACCTACACAAGTGTCGATTGTTTTGAATTGCTCTCCAGCATCTATTTCAATAATTTCAATAGTTGTGCTTGATTGCAGTTGCGACATGAATGCTTGTAAGCAATGTTCATGCGTATTAGAATCTACGAGAATAAAAACCTTTGAAAAGTTATGGTCGTCTATATAACGATTAAGAGCCTCGTAACCTGTGGAGTTAAAATGAACTTTATACGTTTTTGTTTCTATGGATTTCATAGCCATTAATGTCTTAATAAGAAAGTGGAAAATTAGCGGTTTTTAGTAAATTTATAGCTACCAAATAATTATTTTTGAGATATATTTTTTTTAGATGAATACAAATACGCTTTTTGATAATACAGAAGTTGCTTTTGCTCTCAAAAATGATGCGCAATTAGAACGCGCTTATTTTTTGTTTAAGATGATTTCTCATCAACCATTAGTTAGAATTGGAACTGCAGCAACTAATTTTGCTTTAAAAGCAAATTTGCCTGTAGAAGGTTTGATACGTTCAACTGTGTTTGATCATTTTTGTGGTGGTGTAAGTGAAGAAGATTGTTTGCCTGTTATTGACAAGATGTTTACAAAAGGCGTGAGTTCTGTTTTAGATTATTCTGTTGAAGGAAAAGAAGAAGAGGCTACGTTTGATGAAGCTAGAGATAAGATTTTAAAAATTATCAAGTTTGCCGATGAGAAAGAAGCGATGCCAATTGTTGTATTTAAACCTACAGGTTTTGGTCGCTTTTATTTGTATCAGAAGAAAGGAGAAGGCAAAGAATTTACAACAGTAGAACAAAAAGAATGGAGTAGGATTGTAGCTCGTTTTGATGCTGTTTGTCGTTTAGCAAAAGAAAAAGATGTAGAGGTTTTAATTGATGGAGAAGAAAGTTGGATGCAAGATGCAGCAGATGATCTTTGTGAAACCATGATGCGAAAATATAATCAAAACAAGCCTATTGTTTATAATACATTACAGACCTATCGTTGGGATCGATTTGATTATTTAAAAGGCATTCATGAACGCGCCAAAACACAAAACTTTACAGTTGGTTTTAAAATCGTAAGAGGAGCTTATATGGAAAAAGAAAGAGATCGAGCTGAAGATAAAGGGTATCCATCACCAATTTGTGAGACTAAAAAAGCTACAGACGATAATTTCAATTCGTGCATGACATATATTTTGAATAACCTTAATTCAATTTCATTATTTATTGGGACGCATAATGAGCAAAGTTGTTATTTGGCAATGGATTTAATGTCTCAACTTGGGATTGACAAAAAAGACAATAACGTTTGGTTTGGACAGCTTTATGGTATGAGTGATCATCTTAGTTTTAATTTGGCTGAACAAGGCTATAATGTCGCTAAATATGTTCCTTTTGGACCAGTAAAAGATGTGATGCCTTATTTGATTAGACGTGCTGAAGAAAATACATCTGTTGCTGGGCAAACAAGCAGAGAGCTCAATTTATTAAAATTAGAAAAGGCACGCAGGAAATTATAATAAAAAAAGCCACAAATTAAACATTGTGGCTTTTTTTATTATATAATTCCGAATTTCTTCTTTTTTCGTTGTGGATTATTTCCGTAGCCATAACCATAACCTTTCTTCTTAACAGTTCCATTTAAAAGTAAAGCCATATTTGGTAAACGTTTATCGTCATAAAGCGTTTGAGCCACATGCTGTAATTCACGTTTATCAATATTATTGGCACTTACGACATATATAAACATGTCTGCATGATCACTAATTAGTAAGGTATCTGTAACCAAGCCAACTGCAGCTGTATCTACAAGTATGTAATCATAGTTTTGTTTGGCAATATTAAAAAGTTCGTTGACACGATCACTCATAAGCAGTTCTGCAGGATTTGGTGGAATAGTTCCAGATGGTATAACATCTAAAAACGCATTGCCTTCAATCTTTACTGTAACATCTGTTATGTTTAAAGATTTATCTGAAATAAAATCAGTTAGACCTTTATCAGCTTTAATGCTTAGATAATCATTGACTCTTGGCACTCTAATATCTGTCTCTATTAATAATACTTTCTTTTCAGAAAAAGAAAAGGATTTTGCTAAATTAGTGGTTGTGTGCGATTTACCTTCTTGAGCTTTTGTAGATGTAATAAATAGCGTTTTACAAGCTTCATTTCTCTGAAGCATAAAATTAATATTCGACCTAATAATTCTGAATGCTTCAGCTTTAGGGGAATAATCAACTTTTTGAACCATAAGTTTTTTCTTTTCAGATTTTGGAATATCTCCTAAAAATGGAATACTTAAAACTTTTGCTAATTCATCTTTGTCATTAATTGTAGTGTCTATAAAATCTCTAGCATAAATAAAAGTTGCAGGTAAAATGAGTCCAATTAAGACAGCTGCCAAATACACAATAGACTTTTTAGGAGTAACAGGTAAAATGGTCACATAAGCCTTGTCAACTATTTTTGCATTAGGTGAAGACATGCCTTGAGAAATTGCAGTTTCCTCTCTTTTTTGTAATAAATATAGGTATAGAGATTCTTTAATGTCTTGTTGACGTTTAACATCTCTAAACTGTCTTGCTTTTCCAGGAGCAGAATATATTTGGGCACTTATTCTAGCATCTTCTTTGTTTAAACTTTTTAAAGTAATTGAGTTGGTAGATTTTACGTTATCTAAACTTTGACTTAAATTTTGTTTTAAAGAATTGATCTGATTGTTAAGATTAACAACTGTTGGATTTTTTTCTGTAGAACTTTTTAAAATACGATCACGTTGCAGTACTAATTCGTTATGATTTTTAATAATCTGCATTGAAGAATTATCAGTAATACCAACATCGGCAGGTAATAGATCAGTTTCAGAGCTACCATTTGTTAATTGATCTTTCATATAATCAATTAATTGAATTTGATTTGTTGTACTAATTATTCTTGCATCATTTGCCGTTTCACTTTGCAAAAATATATCTGCTTGAGAAGCCAATGCTGTTAACCTATTATTTTTCTGTAAGGTTTCAGCAGTAAAATCTACTTGTTCAAGTTCATTAGAAACAATATTAAGTCTATTGCTTATAAAATCTGAAGTTGCCTTAACAATCTTGTTTTTATCCTCAATGACATCATCATTATATTTTTCTACTAGTTTGTCTAATATAAGCGCTGCTTTATCTTTAATGCCTTCCTTAAGACTTAAAGAAATAATATTAGATCCTTTGGTAGATGTTACTTTTAGTTTGCCTTTATATTTTTCAACTATAAGATTGGTGTTGTGCATTGCAATTTTCATACTCGTTCCAGGCTCAACTTCATTTTTACCAACATTTGGTGTAATAACAAAGTCTCCAAAACCAGAATTAATACGATCACCAAAAGAATATTCTTTAGCATTTGCGCTTTCCATATCAAAAAAATCATTGCCTTCCTCATTAGAAAGCATAAATTTTGTTGGTGATTTCACTTTAAGATATAGCGTAGTATCTATAGTGTTAATTAAAGAATCGCTTTCAAAAAAGCTTAGTATTACAGGAGGATTTTTGTAAATCTCTTGTTCTTTAATCTTACCTTTAACATAGTATTGAATGTTTAATTTAAGGTCTTCAACAACCTGATTAATTAAATATCTAGATTCTATGATAGAAACTTCATCATTAATATTTGTAAAGTCATTTGAAAACATACCATAATCTTGCAAAGCTGAAAGTTCAGGAAGTTGCTTCTTCTGGTTTTCATCATTTATTTTTATGGTTGCAGTAGCTTGATATTTATAATTAGCATATCTTAAATAGGTGTAAGCAATTCCTAATGCAAGGAGTAAACAAAATAGTAACAACTTCCATTTTGAAACAAATAAATCTACTTTATCTTTCAGTTCATTTTGTAAACTGTTTGTTTTATTGGTATTCATAAAGTTTGCTTAATTAGAATTGATAAGTATTGCAGTTATAGTTGCTAAAGTTGCTACTGCAGAAATAATAACGGAAGTATTTTGGTTGTATGTCGATTGACGAACTTGTGCTTTATTTGGTTCTACATATATCACATCATTTTGAGTTAAATAATATACAGGAGAATTCACAACGTTAATCGACGTTAAATCAAGTTTTGCATATTTCTTTTTGCCATCTACTTCACGAATTAAAAACACATTATCTCTTTTTCCGTAAATGGTTAAATCTCCAGCCAATCCTAAAGCTTCCGATAATGAAATTCGTTCATCTTGTATGGTATACGTTCCTGGTCTATTTACTTCACCTAAAACAGTAACAGTAAAGTTAATTAGTCTAATATTTACAATGGCGTCTTTAACATATTCTCTCAATTTTTCTTTAAGCATTTCGGTAGCCTGAGTTCTTGTAAGTCCACCAACACTTAAAGTTCCAAGAACAGGGAATTCGATATTACCATTAGGATCTACCAAATAGGTTTGCCTTAAAAGATTACCATTTGCATTTAAGCTGCTACTATTATTAGTATTTGCATAAGATACAGGTGATAAGTTAAATGGCATGACTGCTGCTGGCTCAATAGAAGATACATCAATTGTAAGTATATCATTAGTTTTATATGATAATTCAGACATATTCTCTAATTGACTATCTTCATTTAATGGTTCATCTTGAAAATAAACAATATCTTTTCTCGAAGCACAAGATGATGCGATGATGAGAACAAAGATTGATAAAAGTTTAATTGAATGATTTAGGTTGAGCTTTTTATTCATTGTTTTTTGTTTAGGAGCATTCATTATTTTTTCGAATCTAAAACTTCAAATTTTGAATTATTAGAAATGTATTCTGGCAAGATATGCTTTATTAGTGATACAACCTCTAGATTTTGAACCTTTGCATTCACCATGCATAAATTTGCTATTTTCTCTGAAACATCATCGGCATCAATTGCAATTGTTTTAGCAATCATAATTTTTTCATGATACGTTGGTCTAGTCTTTTCACCATCTGCTAAAAGTTCTTCATATATTTTTTCACCTGGACGTAATCCCGTTATTTTAATGTCAATATCTTCAGGATAGCGAAGACCAGATAAGATAATCATATTTTTTGCAAGGTCATGAATCTTAACAGATTCTCCCATGTCAAAAACAAAAATCTCACCACCATTACCCATTGTTGCTGCTTCTAGAACTAATTGACAAGCTTCAGAGATGGTCATAAAATACCTTGTAATATCTTCATGTGTCACAGTCAAAGGACCACCAGCATCAATTTGTTTTTTAAACAATGGTATGACAGATCCGTTGGAACCTAAAACGTTACCAAAACGCGTAGTGATAAACTTGGTTTGCCCTTTGCCTTGTAAGCAAGTCGCATAAAGCTCAGCAATACGCTTTGTTGCTCCCATGACATTGGTTGGGTTTACGGCTTTATCAGTCGAAATGAGTACAAATTTATTAACACCATGTTTAACAGCTAAATTAGCCATATTTCTTGTGCCACCAATATTCACGCTAACGGCTTCATATGGATTGTTCTCCATAAGAGGAACATGCTTATAAGCTGCAGCATGAAATACAATTTTTGGACGATAAATATGAAAGAGGCTTTCCATTCGTTTTTTGTCACGAACATCAGCAACAATTGCAATAAAATTTTTAATACCATCTCTTATGAATTCTTGTTGAAGTTCATATAATGCTGATTCTGCAGTATCGATAAGTATTAATTTTTTGTATGCATAATTAGTTGCCTTTCTAGCAATTTCACTTCCAATAGAACCTGCTGCTCCTGTAATAAAAATAATTTGATTTTCATATTCATGAACTAGAGCAGGATTAATAATTGTGATGGGTTCTCTTCCTAAAAGATCTTCAATATTCACATCTTTTATTTGACCAACACTTAAATCACCATCAATCCAAGTTTGGACTGGTGGAACAATTTTAACTTTTAAACCCAATTCAAAAAGGATGCTTGATATTTCTAAAAGCCTTGAAGGTTCTATATTTTGTATAGAAATAACAACTTCTTCAACACCTAATTTTTCTATAAGGTCTGTAGTAATTCTATCTAAATTATAAACATACAATGTGTTTATTTTTTTACCAACTTTACTATCATTGTCATCTATAAACGCAACGATTTGATGACTGTTTTTTGGATCATTAGTTATGGCATCATAGGTAAGCATGCCAGAATTTCCAGCTCCATAAATCATTACTCTTTTTTTGTTTTTAAAATCTTGCATTAAATGATTATACATAGATTTTATAAAGAGTTTGAACCCTATTAAGAATAGGATATTTAACATTAAGTGAATATAAATTACAGATCCAGAAATATTAAAAAGACTTTGGTAGTGCAATTTTCTACTAAAAAAGGTAGTAATAATAAGTATGGTTGCTAAAATATTTACTCCAATGATAATATTCACGACATCTTTAAATCCAGTAAATCGAACAACGCCTTTGTATGAGCCAACAAGTAAGAAACTTATAAATGCCGCAAGAAAAACAAAAGGTATTTGTTTAAACATGACAAGAACATCAAAATCTATTTTGAAATTAAAACGAATGATATAGGCAATAACAAACGTTAACGCTACCACAATAAGGTCGAATAGCATTACCAACCATCTTGAGGCATATTTTTGAGATATGTTATGAAGTTGACGTTTTATCATGCTCTAAAATACGTTTTTATTGCAGTAATCACTCTATCTAATTCACTTTCAGTTAAATTTGACCCACTAGGCAAACATAAGCCTTTTTTAAATAAGTCATCTGAAACACCATTTAAATAGCTTGGACAAGATTTGAAAACGGGTTGCTGATGCATTGGTTTCCAAAGTGGTCTTGACTCTATATTGTTTTCTAACAGTTTTAATCTAAGGCCTTCTCTTATGGTTTCTGAAGGTGTTAAAATACAACTTAACCATCGATTAGAATAGAAGTCTTTAGGTTCATCTAAAAATGTAATTTCCTCAATAGCACTAAGAGTTGCTTTATACGTGTCATAATTTTGTCTTCTAGCATAAACACGATCTTCTAAAACTTCCATCTGACCTCTACCAATTCCAGCTAAAACATTTGATAATCTGTAATTATAGCCAATTGAAGAGTGTAAATACTCAACGGCATTATCTCTTGCTTGTGTTGCAAGAAAAATTGCTTTTTCTCTAATAGCTTTATTTTTAGTTACTAAAGCACCACCACCTGAAGTCGTAATTATTTTGTTTCCGTTAAATGAAAGAATAGCAATATCTCCAAACGTACCACACTTTATGTTTTTATAGGTGCTTCCTAATGCTTCTGCACTATCTTCAATTACAGGAATATGATATGAGTTCGCTATAGAATGAATTTCAGTTGCTTTATATGGCATTCCGTATAAATGCACAGCAATAATAGCTTTTGGCTTTTTTCCTTTTTTAATTCGGTCTTGAATTGCTGTTTCTAAAACTTCAGGAGACATATTCCATGTGTCTTCTTCACTATCTATAAAAACAGGAGTTGCACCTTGGTATACAATAGGATTTGCTGAAGCTGAAAAAGTTTTACTCTGACAAATAACTTCATCTCCTTGTTTAACATTTAAAAGTATAAGTGCAAGATGAAGCGCAGCAGTACCAGAACTTAATGCAGCTACTAGACTATCTTCTTTAAGGTAATTTTGTATTTCGTTTTCAAAACCATCAACATGAGGCCCAAGAGGAGCTATCCAGTTAGTGTCAAAAGCATTGTTTACATAAGATTGCTCGTTACCACCCATATGAGGTGATGACAACCATATTTTAGATTCCATAATCAAAATTGTTAAGTAAGTTAATTACTATTCAATATTTTAGTTAAGTGAGGGATTTGGGATTGAAAGTTCCAGCTTAACCAAGAACATTCGATATAAAGATGCAATTTTACGGTTTTACTAACCAAATTATTACGATAAATAGCAAGTTTTTACGATATACAAGTAAAAATTAGAAGTTAAATGCTTTTAAAGCTAGAGTTATTTGTTTTGAAGCTTCTTCATGACCATAACATGACCAATGTCCATCACCAGCACTTAAATCCCATGTTTTATTAGCTTTTTCTTGTAAAATGATGGTATTCATTCCTTTTGAGCTAAAGAAATTAATGATTTTATCTGAAGTATTAGGATGAAACACTAATACAATAGTATCTAAATCATAGTTGTCTTGACAATATATAAATAGTTTATTAAAACGTTCAGCATTAAAAATTTCTTTTTTGACAGTCGCTTTTTCTTGAACTTCTCCTTTATTTTGCTTGCTCACAAAAAGTGGGAATCTAGAATATAAATAATACAAAAACTTTGTGTTATAAAGGATTTTTTTTAAACCTGGAGATTTAAGATTTCCAGGTAAAAGTGTGTTTTTTTCAGTATCAAATTGCATTCGGTCTTCATAGCGAAACGTGTCAGAGAAGCTTTCTTCAAAATCACCATTACTAACATAGATTAGGTGTTTGTCAAAATTTAAGCTATCTATACGCTTAGTGATTTCCATAGCTTCAATAAATGTAATTCCAGAGCGTCCAGCTTCAAAAAAATCTATGTTTTTATTTGAATTTTGTAATAAATAACCTTGATTACAGGTAATAGAATTCATAAGGTTTTCAATATATGAATCACCAATAACTGACATTCTTTTTGGTCTGTTATTTAGATGGCTTACGCCAATCCATCCAAATTTGTTAACTGTCCAAGGTACTTTTGCACCTTTGTAATAACCTGTTTGTCCTGGAATGTATTTTTGAACTCCATAATCATCTACATAGCGTTGTGGAATATCTGAGGTCAACTTATTTGATCTTACAATAATCTCACCAACGGCATAGCCAACAATTAGGAATACTATGAATCTTATAATGAATTTTTTCATAAGTCTAAAATTGAAAATATATGAAAGCTTGTTCTTTACCTGTAAATACAAACATTAATAATAGTATTGCGAAATAAAAAGACCATCTAAGGTAAACAGGTAATTTATAAATTTTTGAAATAGCAAATTCACCTTCTCTACCAATCCATTCAATAGCAGTAAAAATGACGATCAAAATTAAGGTATGATGAGCTCCTTGACTTAATGTTGGAATACTAAAAAGAGTCGTGTCAAATATATTAGATATATAGCCTAAAGCGTCTGTAACGGAGTTGGATCTAAAAAATATCCAAGCAAAAACAGTTAATGTAAATGTAATTAAGATGCTTAATAAATCTTTAAGTTTTGGAAACCATTTGCCTTTTGCAACAATATCTAAATTGCTTCTGTTTTTATTTGTTAGCATTATAGGAAGAAAATATAGAGCATTTAATCCACCCCAAACAATAAAGGTCCAGTTTGCGCCATGCCAAAAACCACTAACTAAAAATATGATGAATACATTTCTAATTTTAAATTTTAAAGTTCCTCGACTTCCACCCAATGGAATATATAAATAGTCTCTAAACCAAGTGGATAGTGAAATATGCCATCGTCTCCAGAATTCAGCTATATCTCTTGAAAAATACGGGAATGCAAAGTTTTTCATTAGGTCAAAACCAAATAAACGAGCTGTACCTATTGCAATATCTGAATAGCCTGAGAAGTCTCCATAAATTTGAAAAGTGAAAAACAAAGCACCTAAAACCAATGTGCTTCCAGATTGATCTTCGTAAGAATTAAATATAACATTGGCAAATTCTGCGCAGTTATCAGCGATGACTACTTTTTTAAATAAACCCCAAAGTATTTGGCGCATACCATTTATAGCATTTGCATAATCAAATTTTCTTTTTTTATAAAATTGAGGTAGCAAATGCGTAGCTCTTTCAATAGGTCCTGCAACAAGTTGCGGGAAAAAGCTAACAAAAGCTGTAAATGCAATAAAATCTTTTGTAGGCTCTAATTTCTTTTTGTAAACGTCAATAGTATAACTTAGAGTTTGAAATGTATAAAAGCTAATACCAACTGGTAAAACAATATTTAATGAGTTTATTGACATCTCTTTTCCGAAGAATGAGAAGGCACCAACAAAATTGTCTATGAAAAAATTATAATATTTGAAAAATCCTAAAAAACCAAGATTAACTAGTATGCTAATCCATAGCAGTAAATTTCTTTTTTTAGAATCATTGGTTTGTGCTAAAAGCCTTCCAACGGTATAATCTACTATAGTACTAAAAAGTATTAGTGATAGAAAACGATAGTCCCAACACCCATAAAAAAAATAGCTGGCTGCAACTATTAAAAAATTTTGAAGTTTTATAGATTTTGAATTAATAAGCCAATAGAGCGTAAACACTATTGGTAGAAAAATCGCAAAATCTAATGAATTAAAGAACATGAATTGGTTGATTTGGTTGCATTAGTAATTTAATATCGTTTCAAATGTATTCAAATTTATTTACAAATGAATTTTTGAATATTACTTAATATGATGATATGAAACTAATAAATACGCTGAATAACAATTTTTTACGTTAATATTCAAATCTTATTTAGGGCTCTAAAAATGTCTTGAATGTTTTTTGAAAAAAAAAACAAAAAAAACCATTCAAAATATTACATTTACCGAAAATAAGCACGAGTATTTTTTCGTTTTTATGAATCAAAACCCTTTTACATCTTCAACTTTCGAAAGCATTTGGTCAAAGCACTTTAATGACAATAATGCATTATTATCTTTTAAATTTATAAATGGAGTGAAATTTATAAAGCACTCAAAATTTGGAACTTATGTTAATGCAGGTAGAAATTTAACCAAAGGAATCGATTATAGTTTAGATTATAATGAAACAGATTATAAAGGAAAAACGTTCTTAATTTACGATGTGCCAACGTATTTTGGGATTGAAGAATTTAATCCACCAAAATCTTCAGGATTGAAACTTAAAAAAATGTTTCAGTATCAAGGTTTCTTGATGGATGTTTCAGAATTTAAAGATAAGGATGAATACATAAACGCACAATTCAGTTCTAAAAACAGAAGAGAGTTTAGGTCTAACCAAAGACGATTAGAAACCTGTTTTAATATCACTTATGAGTTTATAAACGAAGCAGTCTCTAGAGATAAATTTGATAAGCTTTTTAAGCAATTTCATACCTTATTAAATGAGCGTTTTGAAGATAAACAAGTTAATTACCATCATTTAAGTCATAATAAATGGGCCTATTATACGGAGTTGGTTTTTGAAATGCTGAAAGAAAAAAAAGCATCACTTTTAGTTATTTATAATGAAGAGGAACCTATAGGAATTACTTTAAATTTTCATGCAGATACTGTTCTTTTTGAGACTATTACTGTGTTTGATCCTGATTACTATAAATTTAGTATTGGGAAAACTTCGATAATTAAGCTATTGGAGTGGTGCTTTGAAAATGGTTTTACCATATCAGATTTTTCAAAAGGAGATTTTGAATATAAGCATAAATGGGGAAATCTAGCTTATGATTTTAATTATCATATTTTATATGACTCTAAATCAATTAAATCGATACTGACTTCAAAATATATAGAGTTATTCTATAATTTAAAGCTTTATTTGAGAAAGAAGAAGGTCAATGAAATCTATAGAAAATATAAATTTTTGTTTTCTGGAAATAAAAGTAAAGAGAATACGCGGCATTCAAACTTTAAAATGTCTAATATTAATGAGTTTGATGAAAACGATTACGATTTAATAGATTTTTATAGTGATGACTATAAATTCTTTCTCGTTTTTATATATTCTTATGCGTTTGCAACTTCAGAACCAATTCAAAACGTAAAAGTCTTTAGGTCAAAAGAAAATTCAACAGAAACATATCTTATTTCTGGTTCAAAAAAGGTACAGCAGGTTGTGTTTAACTCGTTTTAATTTCAAGCATCCTATCACATTTTGAAAATAATTTCCCAGCTTTATAATTGTTGAATTCAGATACATTTGTATTACCTTTTAGCCATTCAATATAAATTGCTGTTGTGTCAATTCCTGCTTCATGTGAAAACGGGTAACCTCCTCCAAATCTAGGGTTTAGCTCCAAGACATAAAGTTCGTTGTTTGCAATAAAGACATCGCAATCTAAACTGCCAATATGCTTTAGGTTTTTTGAAATTTTTTCTCCAATCTCATCAAAACGGTTATCAATAATGGAAACGGCTTTGTCAGTTTCACCCGAACGCATATTAACTTTCTCTCTCACGAAAGTTCCGTAATAATTACCTTCAAAATCGTTTACGATATCCATACCAAATTCCTTACCATTCATTTTTTCTTGAATGAGAATAGCATTTTCAAGATCTTGTTCACTGGCAGTATTTAAAATCGATTTTTTCAATTTTATATGCTGTAGTTTGAAAGCTAAATCTAATTCTTCTTCAGATTCTGGAAAATCAATTCCAATAGATGCACTTCCCCAACGAGGCTTCACAACGAGAGGAAATTTTAGAATTCCATTAAATATATTGTCTTTAACCTTATGTAAAGATGTATAGGTTTTAGGTGTTTTTAAGCCAATATCAGACAGGAAATTGAACGTTTTTACCTTATCAAAGGCAATGTCAATAACGCTTTCACTTGAAATAAGAACTTTAACACCTGTAGTTTCTAAATTATCTTTATGTTTCGATAGTATTGGCAATTCTAAATCGTTTAAAGAAATTATAGCATTGATATCATGCTCTTTTACAATATTTTTTAGTGCTGTAATGTAATTATCATCATAGATACTTGGAACAACAATAGCTACATCTGCATCAACCATAGCAGGAGCAGAGGAGCTCATATCAGCAGTAAATATTTTGCCTTGGCCTTTGATGGCTTCTTTAAAGTAATTAATCAAATAATTACGTCGTCCTGCACAAGTGAATAGTAAATTTAAACTCATTATTTATTTTGGTTTGATTCTGTACCCATAAAATCTGGAACAATGTCGTTATCTACACTGTAAATTCCGTCTTTTTTAAAGACTTTATAGAGGGTTAAAAATAGAATTTTTATGTCTAATGTAAAAGTAAGATTATCGACATACCAAACATCGTATTCAAACTTTTGTTCCCAACTTATTGCATTTCTTCCATTTACTTGAGCCCAACCTGTAATTCCAGGTTTGATATGATGTCTTCGTTTTTGAAACTCGTTATATCTCGGTAAATATTTAATTAGTAGTGGTCTTGGACCTATTAAACTCATGTCTCCTTTAATGACATTTAATAATTGTGGAATTTCATCTAAAGAATATTTTCTAACAAAAATACCAGTTTTAGTAAGGCGTTCTCCAGGAGGAAGTAGTTCACCATTGGCATCTTTTTTATCATTCATTGTTTTGAATTTGATAATCTTAAAAATACGCTCATTTTTTCCTGGACGTTCTTGAAAAAAGAAGGCACTACCATTATTTTTAATCATTAAAACTAACCAAGTTATTGCAAAAACAGGAAATAATAAGATGAACCCAATGCTAGCTGCAATAAAATCTAATAGACGTTTTATGACGTTTTTATATGGTTTCATTAGCTTAAAGATTGATAGGTTTTTAGTATTTCAGACCAAACAAATTCTTGCTTGTAACGTTTAACGATTCTTGAACGTGTATGAGCTATCATGGCTTGACGTTTTTCGGGAAAGTTAATCATAAATTGCATGGCTTCTTCAATTGCATTAGCATTCTTTACTGGAATAATTAAACCATTGATATTATGTTCTATTATTTCATTGCATCCATTTATATTTCCAACAATGCAAGGTAATTCCATACAACTGCCTTGTAAAACAACATTAGGGAAACCTTCTCGATAACTAGGAAACGTAAGTACATTTGATATGGCGACATAAGGTCTAATGTCTTTTTGAAGTCCGACACCTAAAATCTGTTGATTACTTTCAATTAAAGCTTCAGTTTCAGGTAATAAAGGGTCTAAATGATTTTCTCTGGGACCAACTAATATGAGTTTGCAATTTTTGTTTTTTATAGATAACGTATTAAAAGCAGCTACTAATTCATTAATACCTTTATCTCTAACAATTCGACCAATAAAGATAAATACAACATCCTCTTTAGAGATGTTTAATTCGGTTCTTAGATTTGCTTTTACGTTTTCAGAAACTAAAGCAGCATCATAGTGTTCGGTATTTATTCCGTTAGAACTCCCGTTGCCAATGACCTTAAGTTTGCTAGGTTTAGTAAACTTATGATCTAATATGATTTGTTCTAATCCAAATGAATTCGGAAGAATACCTGTTGCACAACGATAAGTGAATTTTTCAACAGCATTTAATAATTTACGTTTGTTTCCGGTGGCTTCAAGTAAAGGCAAACCTGCAATGGTATGTAAACGATGCGGAACACCAGCTAATTTAGCAGCTAGCATACCTACAGTTCCTGCTTTCGGTGTATGTGTATGTACGATAAAAGGCTTTTCAGCTTTAAAAAATTTATACAATTGAAATACTGCTTTCAAATCTTTAAAAGGTGTAATAGTACGTGTCATTTCTACGACATGAGTTCTAATGCCTTCATTTTGTTTGACTTCAGTTAAGGCATCTCCATCACCAGAAACTCCGATAACCTCGAAATGATTGCTCATAAATCGTGACTGTCCTCTTAAGAGTGTTCTTAATGAGGAAGGAACTGTGGTTATGCGGATTAGCTTTTGCATTAGTTAGTTACAGATTGGTATAAACTTAAATGTTTTTTATAAACTGAGTTAATATCGAACATGTTTTTATTGTCTTCGAATAATTGATTCGCCTTAGTTTTAGCATTATCGTAGTTTTCAATTGCCGAAATCATTGCTTCATGAAACGTTTCTATTTGAGGCGTAAAGCAATTGGATGGTTTAAAGAATTTTGGAATGCTGCCCACTGGTGTTGTTATTATAGGAAGTTTGGTTGCAGAAGCTTCAATCAAGGAGATTGGAAGTCCTTCCCACAGTGAAGGCATAATCATACAATGTGCATCAAATAATTGTTGTTTTACATCCTTTTGAAAGCCTAATATTTTGATATGTTGTTCTAAATTATTCTTATTAATTAGAGTTTCTAATTCATCTTTCATGTCTCCATTTCCAGCAACACGAATTTCAAAATTTGAAAAGCCTTTATCTAAAAGTTTTTTTGCTAAATCCGGAAGCACTAATGGGTTTTTTTGTTCTTCGATACGACCTAAATAGAGAAATTTAAACGTCTCATTTTTATTAAATGTTCGCTCTTTATTCAGTTTAAATTTTTCAAAGTCGACACCATTTGCAATCACTTGTATTTTTTTTAAATACCATTTAGAAGCGTCTTCACTAAAATTGATATCTATTTTTCTAAATGCTTTTGTAAAAAAGAGAAACCATCGTCTGTAAATTTCTTCAACTAAAATATTGTGTAGTGTAAATACAATAGGCACTTTTTTTACAAACAATCTAAAGTAGATTCCAATAACAAGCGCATGAAACATATGGCAATGCAGCACGACATCATCATAATTAGATAATATGTGTTTCATTTTTTTTATACCATTGAAAAATCCTTTAGGAGATGTAATTCCTAAATAATGGTAGTTTAGTTGGCTTTCTTTGAACTTGTATTCAATTTGGTCATTGTCTGTTATGGCAAGAACAACGGTTTCAATTTGATCTTGTTGACTTTTTTTAGCCATTTCAAGAATCATGTGTTCTGCACCACCACCTCCTAAACCAACATTTACGTGTACGATAGTCATCTTAAATTATTTAGATTGAGCAATATCAGAAAACATGTCTTCATATTTCTTTAAGATTATCTTTTTCTCAAATTTATCTGTAATAGATTTACTAACCGAATTAGGATCCCATTTTTTTGAATATAATGCTTGATTAAGATAATTAAGGTATTCTTCTTCATCTTTTGCGATGAATCCATTGATACCATTTTGAATAATATCTTTAGTGCCTCCAGGAGCTTCAAAAGCGACTACAGGAGTTCCAACTGCACAACTTTCCATGACAGCGTTTGGAAACCCTTCGACATAAGAACCTTGAATAAATATATCACTTTCACTTAAATATTGTGCGACGTGACTTGTATATTTTATATAAGTAATCTTATCTTCAAAATGGAGTGCTTTTATTTGCTCCATTAGTTTTTCGTACTGATTACCTTCACCAATTATGGTGTAATGCCAATCTGTATCTAATTTTGATAAGATATTTAACACACGTTCATGACCTTTTTCTGGACTAAGTCTGCCAACCGTTATTAATTGTTTTATCTTATTATTTAAAGGTGTTTTAACTTTAGCTTCTACAGTTAAAGGATTATTGATAAGATGTATTCTTTTTTTAGGAATGCCATGATCTTCATGCATATATGTTGCCATTTGTTCAGATTGACAAACAATTCGTTTTAAAACTTTTCTATAGTTTTTGAATAGCCAAACAAAACCAGTAATATGAGTACTTCTGTTGTATTGAGACATGATGCTATTGATACTCGCCTCTCTACCTATGAATTTTGTTTTCCTTAAAAAGAATGAATAGGCAGCATGAAGTTTATTCACATGACCAATAGATCCCATAACAATATCTGGCTTATGTTTTAAAAGATATAGGAATAAAGGTCTTGCGACAAGAAGTAAACGATCTTTATCAAAATAATGAACTTTGGCATGTGAGACATCAAAATCTGTAGATTCAGCTTTAGCTATTACTAAAAGTGTGCAATCAAATTTGTTTTTATCCATGTTTTGAGATAAATACGACATGATTCTTTGTGCTCCACCTGCATTTAAAGCAGGAAGAACAAAACATACTTTTGTTTTAGTAGTTTCCATTTAGTAGTTGGTTTTCTTTATGTTGATTTGGGTTAAAGCATGCATATTAAATAGAATTTTTTAGTATAAGAAACAATGTCGCTAAAAGGACAAAATTATGGTTAGTACGCATAACTCCTTAATTATTATAGGTATGTGTGTACCACTTTTGAAAACAAAAATATGTCCATACTTTAAATGTATTATCTTGTTTTCCAGATAAATGGTTACTCACTAAGGTTATCATTGCACTCGTATTAAAAATACTTTGTTGTTTAAGAAAATTAAGATCAATATAGCTTTCTAATTCTTTTCTTAAACCATCACGAAGCCAGTCTCCAACAGGGACTCCAAATCCTTGTTTAGACTTTTCTAAAAATCCTTCAGGAAAATCGTCTTTAAAAGCTTCTTTTAAAATGTGTTTTTTACTCCATTTTTTGATTAAGTAATCTTCTGGTAAAGTCATCGTAAATTCAAAAAGCTCTCTATTTAAAAAAGGAGCTCTACATTCTAATGAATTCATCATGCTTGTTCTGTCAACTTTTACGAGCATATCACCTTCTAAACTCATGTGTCTATCGATCGTTCTAAAATCATTAAGTGATTTAGGAGAACTAATTTGTGTTGCAGCTTTGTAATACTCAAAAACTCCTGGACTTTGAAACTCTGGATTTAAGAATTGATTAATTTCATCATTTTGAAATCCTAATGAAATAATTCCCCAATAATAATCATCGTCATAACTAATGGTTTTGATTAATTTATTGAGTTTGTATTTAAATCCACGATTATCATCTTTGCGTCTTAAAAATGAATTTGAAAATTTATCAATTTGATTATGAAGCACTTTAGGAACAACATTGGTGTATTTTTGATTTAGTTTGCCAACGTAATATTTGTTATAACCACCAAACACTTCATCTCCACCATCACCAGTTAAAGCGACAGTAACATTAGATTTCGTCTTATTTGAAACCAAGAAGGTTGGGAGTGAAGACGAATCTGCAAAAGGTTCATCAAAGTTTAATAAAATGTCATTGACATTATGTTTTAAATCATTTTCATTGATTATAAATTCATGATGATTACTTCCAATGCGCTCAGCGACAACTCTTGATTTATCAGATTCATCATAAGACGCTTTTTCAAAACCTATTGAAAATGTTTCAATCTTAGAATCTTTCATTTCAGATAAACATAAAGAAACCACTGAAGAATCGACACCTCCAGATAAAAAAGTACCTAATGGAACATCAGAAATTGATCGAGATTCTACACTGTCAAAAACACGTTGTTTCACTTCTTTTTTAGCATCATTAAATGATAAATTAGATTTTGTTTGAGAGTTTTCTTTGTGAATCGTTTCTATTTGATGTTCGAAGGTATTGGTATCATAAACGATATACTTGTTTGCTTCAAGCTTATTCACGCCTTCATAAATGGTAAAAGGTGCAGGAATATAAGTGAGTTTAAAATAAAGGTTGATGCCTTTTTTAGATATTTCGGGTTTGTAATCTAGTTGATTTACTAAAGATTTTAATTCTGAAGCCCAACATATTTTATTGTTGTTTTCAGTGTAATACAATGGTTTTTCGCCGAAGAAATCACGTGCAATAAATACTTTATTAATAGTGGCATCATAAATACTAAACGCGAACATGCCATCTAACAATTTAAATGCTTCGACTCCTTTTTGTTCGTAGAGTTTTAATATAACTTCAGTGTCACTATTGGTGTGTAATTGAATGCCATCAGTAATTAATTGTGCTCTAAGCGTTTTGTAATTGTATATTTCACCATTAAATACTATAACGATAGACTTGTCATTTGAATACATAGGTTGTTGACCAGAGCTTAAATCTATAATCGATAAACGTCTCATTGCCATTCCCAAACCAAAATTATCTCCTGTGAAACTATATGTTCCATCTTCATCTGGACCTCTATGAATAATAAGGTCATTCATTTTGGTGAGCGACTGTCTTATGGTTTGTTCATCTGTTGATGATTTGTATAGTATGCCGTTAATTCCGCACATAAATTAGTTTTATGGTAATTATTTTATAGAAATTCCTTTAGCTTCTTTGTTTAGCCATTGTTTTAATACAATTAATTTCCAAATTAGTGGATATCTGTTCCAAGAGCCATCCATATGTTGTTTAATCATGAATTTTACATTCTCGATATTAATATTTGGAATGTTTTTTAGACTTTCATCATCCAGTTCACTCAATACATAATCTTTTAAATCCTCTCTAAACCAAGTTGCAAAAGGGATTGCAAATCCAGCTTTCGGTCTATCAAAAATGTGTTCAGGAACATATTGATATAATACATCCTTTAAAATTCGTTTTTGATTGTCCTTCAGAATCTTAAAATCTGTTGGAAGTGCTCTAGCGAAATCTACAATTCTATGATCTAACAAAGGCGCTCTTGCTTCTAAAGAATACGCCATTGTTGCTCTATCTACTTTGGTATTGATATCCCAATTTAAATACGTTTTTAGGTCGAAATCTGAAACGCGTTCCAATAAGTTTTTGTTATTATGATCTAAGTATTTAATCTCAGCAACATCTCTAAAATCTTCATCAGATTGAATGTAATTGAGGTTAATGCCTGTCATAACACTTAAATATGCCGTATTTCTATTTTTTGTTTTTAGAGCTTCAGCGACTACTTTTAATTTGTAATTTGGAACATGTTTTAATACAGATGAAGACAGCTTTCTTAGGCTGTAAGGCACATCATACAACTTGCTTTTAGTTGTAGCCCATTTGTAACGTTGATAGCCAATAAAACTCTCGTCACCACCATCTCCTGAAAGCGCAACTGTAACTTGTTCTCTTGTATGTTTTGCTAGTAGCATTGATGGAATTGCCGAAGAATCTGCAAACGGTTCATCATAAAAATGACTGAAATTTTCAATGAGGCTCATGCCTTCATTATAGTTGCATTCTATAACATTATGGTCTGTTTTTAGGTGATCTGCAACCTGTTGTGCGTAAGCACTTTCGTCAAATTCTGCTTCATTAAATTTTACTGAAAATGTTTTCACTTTAGCATTTGAGCTTTTTGAAGCAACAGCAGCTACTAATGAAGAGTCTACACCTCCAGATAAGAATACACCAACTGGAACATCTGCAAAAAGACGAGAAGAAACGGCATCATCAAGAATGTCACTTAATTCATTTTTAGCATCGTTATAAGTGCCAGTAAACTTTGTTTTTCCTTGGTAATCAATATCCCAATAACAAGAATTATTGAAATCTCCAGTCTTTATGTTATAGGTAAAACGATGACCAGCTGGTAATTTTTTTATTTCGTTAAAGATAGAATAAGGCTCAGGTACATTTCCCCAAGCAAGATAATAACCAATTGATTTTTGTGAAACTGAAAGATTGTCATTGAACATTTGAATAGACGATAACTGACTAGAAAATTCAAAATCGAGTCCGTTATGATAATAGTAAAATGGTTTCTGACCTAAACGATCTCTTGCACCAAATAACTCTTGTTTCTTTTCGTCATAAATAACAAATGCAAACATGCCATTGAGGTGATCTACACACTTTTCGCCATATTCTAAATAGGCAGCACATAAGACTTCTGTATCACTAGTTGTATTAAAAGAATAGCCTTTTTCAGTCAACTCTTTTTTTAATATTCTGAAATTATAAATCTCACCATTAAATACAATATGAATGTGATCATAATAGGTAAATGGCTGATCTGACCTTGGATCTAAATCTATAATAGATAATCTATTGTGTCCAAATGTAATGGTCTTTTCCTCTTTTTTATAAAACTGCCATCCCATTTTGTCAGGACCTCTAAAAGCAGTTCTTTTGAGTTTGTCTTGGACTTGGTGTTCTTCGTATTTTATAGTTGTTCCGTATATTCCGCACATAAATTTTTAATTTGTTTTTAAGCTTTTTTGATAGACACTTAAATGTTTAGCGAATACGTTTTCTATCTTAAATTGTGATTCAATTTCAGTATATAGTTTAGCTGATTTTTGTAGAGCAAGATCATAATCTTCGTAGACGTCTATCATAGATTTATGGAAGGTGTCTAATTCAGTTACATAAGCATTGCTGTCATTTAAAAAATCGGGAATACTTCCAACAGGTGTGCTTACAATGGGTAATTTGGCTGCAGCAGCTTCGATGAGTACTACAGGCATTCCTTCCCATAAAGACGGAAGCACCAAACAATGTGCTTCAGCTAAAAATGGCTTTATGTCGTTTTGAAATCCCAGAATATTAAAATGTTTACTTAAATTATTGCTTTCTATACTGTCTACTAATTCGTCATGCATGATACCACCTCCAACAAAATTTATAACAAAATTATTGATGTTATGCTTTAATAATTGTTGAGCGGCAGAAACCATCTGTAACGGATTCTTCTCTGTGTTTAATCGCCCTAAATATAAGAATATAAAGACGTCATTAGAATTAAATACTCGTTTTTTTGCTGGTGCAAGTTCATCAAAATTAACACCATTAGGAATGACTTCGCTATTCTTTTTTAGATACCACATTTTTGCATTATTACTAAATACAATATCTTGTTTCCTAAAAGGTTTTGTAAGGTGTAACATTAGTTTTCTTCCAAAATTCTCTATAGCACTAGAATGTAATGTAAAAACAATAGGTATGTTTTTGTAACATAATTTATAAATTAAGCCTAACAAAAAACCATGGTACATATGACTGTGCAAAACGACTTCATCTTCAGCATCTATAATTTTTTTTAGTTTTTTGAGACCAGAGATTAACGTTGAATTTCTAAAAGAATTCACGCCTAATAAATGGTATTCAATATTATGATCTTGGAATCTGCTTTCTAGTCCAATATTAGTATCAGATAAGGAGATTACAATTGTTTTTATATTGGCATTACTTTGTTTGGCTAACTGAAGAACCATTTGTTCTGCACCACCACCTCCTAAAGTACTTGATAAGTGAATTATAACCATTTGATTTGTTTTCAGTTTTAATTTATTTTTTTTCTACTTATTATGGCATCTATAAATGTAAGATTACCACAATGGTTTAGCGTATGTGTTGATAATACATCCTTGCTCCAATCTGGATGGATGGATTGAACAATTTCTTCTTTGTAAGTGTTTTCATTGAGGATTGTAATTTCATTGATTTTCATTCCGTAGCCATAATGAACTGAGCAATCTTGAGCAGGTCTGAAAATTTTGCCGTTAAAATTAAAAATGTTTCCTGCTGGACGTGCATTATTATGATTGAGCTCAACAGGGTTTTCAGGATGAGGAATCCATATGTCATTTAAAAGGCTGTCTGAATAAAATATATGTAATTCATGTGTTGAACCCATACCTAAATGTTCTTCCACATTAGTAAACATCCAAAACTTTCCATCTTTTTTGTAAATGGTACTGTCAACAGCTTTTATGTTATTGATGAGTACTTTTTCAAGTTCCCATTGATCTGGAAACGTTATACATTTATAAAGCTCAATGGTATTGTTTTCGTTTGTTTCTGGCAACATATACAATTCACCTTTGTCTTCTATTAAAAAAGGATAGGAGAGGTGATAAGGCGTTTCTAAGACGACTTTTGGTTGTGTGTAGTTTCCCTTTTTATCCATTTCTAAAACTGATATTTTACCTTTATTTTCTGAATATAATAACTCTTCAATAAAAATAAAATAGGTGTCATTTTTTTTGATAATAAAAGGATCTGCCCAAAACCTATCTTTTGGAGGTAATAGCCTTTCAAAGGTATTGAAAGATTTAGAGCTGGTTTCAGTGTTTTCTAGTTTGAAAAGTAAAACCCATTGCTCAAAATAAGTACGTCTTTTTATAACTCCTTTAAACGCTGACCAGTAAAGATTACTAATACCTTTAAGGGTGTCCCAATTAGAAGGGATTTGATATTTCTTGTAATTATATGTTATTGAAATTGCATTGATTCGTTTTAATTTTTGATAAAACTTCGCTTCTCCTAAGCGATGTAATTCTTCCAATTTTTTGGGAACCATAAATCTAGATTTCCAAAACAAGTTGTCACTATTTCTAGAAAGGTATAAATTGTCAGTTTCGTAAAACGATTCGTATAATTTAATACACGATTTTGATTCATG
The DNA here is from genome assembly GCF_023556315.2 of Psychroserpens ponticola. Classification (NCBI taxonomy): domain Bacteria; kingdom Pseudomonadati; phylum Bacteroidota; class Flavobacteriia; order Flavobacteriales; family Flavobacteriaceae; genus Psychroserpens; species Psychroserpens ponticola. Next base: position 1,414,630 of record NZ_CP116221.1, read on the forward strand.
AGATAATTGCAATAATGTAACTGCTGTCTCTTTTTGTTTTTTGAGCATTTCCATTACTCCTGGAGGTGCGTTTTTTTTGGTTTTAGAATCTCCATATTGATAAAGCCAAACACCAAATTTGGAAGATTTTAAAATGTTTCCTTCTAAATTATTGAAGCCAAGTTTAATAAAAACATCAACATCATGTGTTTTAATTGCGTCAATATCTTTTTCTGATATGGAATCGTTACCTGAATTTGTTTCAGTTTGTACGACTATTTCTGTGCAACCGATGATATCTTTTAAATTTTTAAGGTCTAAAGCATTTGGATTAGGTGTAAATGCCTTTTTTTCAAATTTTGTATATAATCTATAAAACAATTCGTTTTTCTTTTTCCAAAGCTTAGAAGTAAAGGACTCTTTTTTAGTTGAAATGTCTTCTTTTTTAACTAGAAGAATGATTTCAGAATGATTTGAGCCTTGAATAATTTCAATCATTTTAAATACCCAAAATGGTATTCTATAAGCATCTATAAGTAACCCTATTCTTAATTTTTGATTGGTCATAATTGCATTTAGTAATACTAACAGCTATATAGGCTTTAACAACATTTACTATTGATGTAAAGCAGGAAATTACAGAGTTTGTTTAGGTTTGAATGATAAAAATAAATTAATATTTAAAACTACAAATGAGAACACTAATTTAATTTAGTTTTTTCGTTTTAAAAAATACTCATATAGATAGGTGTCTTGAGTTTCTGGTCTAATAATTATAAATATGAAATGCCAAACAAATAAGCTAAGGACCATCATTTCTCCACCATCCTCAAGAAGTGTTAAGAACAGATCTGAGTATCTATTGTTTCCAAAAAATGAATGTAGCATATCGACTCCAACGCCAAAAAACAGGAATAAGGCAAATATGACACCAAGACTTATATTCGTTTTTCTATATTTTTCATCTCCTTTATAATACCCAACAACTAATAGTATTAATAATAATCCTCCAAAGATTGCAACATAAGCTAGTTCGCCGATATCTTGAGACTTTAATCCTAACATAGGAGAGATATTAAATTTTTCTGAAGCCCAAGTTCCAAATCGCTCATGGAATGTTAATGCGTCATCCAATAGCATTAAAATAAACAGTAAAAGCCATGATAAATATCCAGTTCTCTTGCGTTTAATAATAAGGTAAACTAGTGTTCCAATAATGAAAATAAATTTAAGATACTGAAATATTTCAGGATAACCATCGTCATTATTAACCATAAAAGGTAAGATAGACCAATCAAAATCTATTCTGATAAAAACGAGAAAAATTAAAAGAGCGTGTAATAGCACTAAAAAAAGATCTAGACTTAATAATATGGCTAGAATCTTATTGGTTCTTTTAATATTGAAATGTTGTTTAAAAAATTTGAAATTCATAAGTTCTAAGTTGGTAATACGATAAATGTAAGCTAATTAACAGTAATTGTGTTGTTTCAGGAATAAATTCGATTAAGTGTTAATTTTTTTCCTTAACACAAAAATTAATTAAAAAATCTTCGTTCAAATAAACCATCCTAAATTGAAGTGCTATTTAGTTCTAACTCTTCTTCATTATTGTCAATTGAGTCAGGGTCATCAGTAATGGTAATTTTAAAATACAGCCATAAAGAGACAATTGTAACATGATAGAGTGTGTCAAAATTATGATTTGTAAGTCCTAAAGTTAATAGGGATAATGCTAATAATAGCTGATACGGTTTGGTTTTAAAGTTTTGAAGACTTTTAAAGAACATAAAAAGATAAGTTCCAAGAAAAACTAAAAACGGAAAAAAACCAGCATCACCAAAAACTCTTAAGTAATTATTATGAACTCCAACATCGTATATATAGTCGCTCATAAAAGATTTATAACCGTTACCTACAAAAGGAGATTCGTAAATTTTATCATAATATAAAGCCCAAGTTTCAGTTCTTGAATCTTCGTCTATAGACTGACTGACTTGTCCGTCATCAACTAAGCTATCTAATATTGAAAGTCGTTCTGGGTTTAGCTTTAAACTAGTGGCTACACTTAATAGTAGGAGTATTGCCGCAAATCCGCCAACAAAAATCTTAATGTTATTCTTATTCTGAAAAACAGAAATTAGAAGCATGATTAGCCATAATAAGAAGAACGTTCTAGAAAATGTAAGCGCACCACAAAATGTGCAAATCGACAAACCAATATATTTTAAGGTATTGTTTTTAATAGCAAATGATAGAGCTATTCCTAATAGACAAGCAAAACCTGCCGAGTTTGGATCCAGGAAGAAACCACTATAGCGACCATAGTCTAGTGGGAAAGCTACAGCATTAACAAGAATACTCAAAGCAGCAATTAGAAGAATAATGTATAGTTCAACAATGCTTGTTTTGCGTGCTAATTCACCACCACAAATAATTAAAATAACATATTTAATGAAGTCAATATAGAAATATTTTTCATCAGGAACTTCAACGACACCTGAGATTAAAAAATAAGAAACCGCAAATATTACAAAAGGCCACGCAAATTGATGTTTCTTATTTATTAGATAAAAGAAGAGTAACAAGGCAGTAGTAATATAACTTAATAAACTACCCATTGACGCACCATAACTAAATAGTACAACACTTGGAATGTTACATACTAATAGTATTAAGATAACGTATTTAAATAATTTCATATTGCTACTTACTTTTTAAGTATTAAAAAATTTGGTTTGATTTTTGTTCAAATGTCTAATATAAAAATATAATATAAAACTATTTATTACTGCAACAATAGAAGTCGCTAAAGCAAGGCCGTAAACACCCATTGTCTTGCTAAATATAAAGTTTAAAACAATGTTCAATATTAAACAAAAAACAGCAGCAAAAGCCATGTAGCTGTTTTTATTGATTGATTCAAGAAACCTTACCATAATGATTGTCACGATATAAGCTGGTATTTGCAATAAATATAACTGTTGAATTTTTGATACTATAATAGTATCGTCTGATGTAAAAGCATTTCTTTCAAAAATGAGCGTTATTAATGGTGTCGAAAGAAGTACAAGTATTAGAGCAATACTTCCACTACCAATAACCAGAAACTTTAAAATACGCTGTAGTTCAATAAATGCTCGTTCTCGGTTTTCTGCTACTTTTTTTGAAAAATACGGAAGTAACACGTTTCCTAATGCTAGAGTGATTATACCAATAGCAAACATAGGAATTTTAACACCATAATTAAGTGCTGCAATCGAACCAATAATTAGTTGTGCTCCAAAATACTGATCTACTATAGAATTAGCTCCTGTTAGGATATTAGCCGATAATTTAGCTGGTAACTGTTTAAAGACTTCTTTTATGTTTTTTGATAGAAAATCTGGTTTTTTTAGATGAATTATTTTTCTTCTTAATGCGACTATCAGAAGAAATAAGAAATTTAAAAAACTTCCAATTAGAGTTCCTATAGCCAAGACTAAGCTCCCTAATTCCTCTTTAAAAAAGTACACACAAGTAATGATGGCGATTGGAGTGAAAATAATACTCATCGAAGAAAAAGTAAATTCATCATCTATGGTGAGAAGACCATTAATCATTGAAGAAAGTCCCCAAAATAACAAACACGGAATTAGATAATAAAACTGTGTTTTAATTAAAGCGTAGTATGCTGGTGTATGACCACTAAAAAAAGTCTCGAGATAAACATCAGTAAATAATGTTGCAATTAGACCAAATAATAATGCAACACCAAGGGTTACTAAAAAACAAGTACTTTGAAAAGCACCTATATCTTTATTGCTTCGCAATTCAATAATATAATTAGGAACAAATACACTTTTAAAACCATCTAAAAAGACATTACTCATAAATCCTGGTATCAGTATGGCTATATAAAAAGTATCTAAAAGTTCAGATAGACCAAAACTATCTGCAATGACAATCTCTTTGAAGAAACCTAAGCCTTTTGCTAGTAACGTAATAACTCCAACTATAATAACATTTGTTATTGTGGCATTATTAAGGCCTTTTTTAATAAGTTGTTTAAGATTGAATTTAGGATTCAAGAGTCAATATGATTAGTTAGTTTCAAAATAGATATTAAGATAAAATATTGTTTATATAACCTAAAGTAGGATTATCTCTATTAATTATTTTAGCAGGATTACCTAAGACAATAGAACCTTCAGGAACATCAAAATTAACATAAGCATTTGGTGCTATTAAAACATTGTTGGCAATCGTTATGTTGCCAACGATTACTGCTCCTGTTCCAATCCAAACCATATCTCCAATAGTTGGGACGCCTTTTAACTTACCTCTGTTGGCTTGTCCAATTGTAATATTATGTGCGATATTGCAATTCTTACCTATTGTCGCTTTTTCATTGATTACGATGGTGCCAAAATGGCCTATATAGAAACCTTCTCCAATAGAAGTAGACACAGGGATTTGAAAACCATACTTATGACTCAGTCTTCTAACAATAAAATGAAAGAAAAGTCCTAGAAATGATCTTTTCTTATGTACAGCAGCTTTTCGTAGGAAATACATATACCTAAAACCAGGCTCCTTAAACCCTAAGAGGATTGAGGTTTGTTTTCCATATCTATACAAATCAGCTTTTATATTTCTCATCATATATTTTGTCTCTTGTACTTTTAATTGCTGGTTGTAAATATATATAAGACACGAATGTAATTAATTTTTCAAACACACTCAACTCTTAACTAATGGATTTGATGAAATGGTTTTTAAAAGGTATGAAATACGTTTTATGATTTTTTTTGTTTCTATAATTTTATTTATGTGCATCAAATTCAGAGTATCATAATATTCCTTTTATTTTTATTTTTATGTATCTATTTGTTTATCAACATGTTATGTGTTTTGTTTTTACCTAAAATTCCTACAAGTGTTAAAGTTTGGTATTTAAACGTCTTTTTTACGCCATTCATCGTAATTATATTGTTCTAATATATTTCCCCAGTTTGTACTTAGTATTTGTATCAATTTTCATATTGTGTAAGAATAAATTTACTAAATATTGCATTTTATCGAATAATTAGTACTTTAAACGTTAAATAAAACAATTTTTTTATAGATTGACCAAATAATTTAGTGCCCCAAATATTAATAGCAAATGAAAACCCCAAAATCCCTATGCCAAATTATTGGCAGTAAGAAGTATTGCATAAAGTATATATGTACGATCTTATTTTTATTTTTTAGTATTAATTCTTTTTCTCAAACTCTAGCTTTTCCTTCAGTTGAAGGTGGTGGTTCTTACACCACAGGCGGAAGAGGAGGTATAGTGGTAAAAGTTACAACGCTTAATGATAGTGGACCTGGTAGTTTAAGAGAAGCTCTTATGATGACTGTTCCAAGAATTATTGTTTTTGAAGTAAGTGGAAACATTGTTTTAAATAGTAGAATAGAACTTATTTTAGAGAATTCAAACTTTACTGTTGCTGGGCAATCAGCTCCTGAAGGAGGAATTACTTTAACCAATGACATCTTTCGAATGGGAGGAGGATGGGGAAGACCTTCTGAACCATGTAATAATGGAATATTTAGACACATTCGATTTAGAAATGCTAGATATGATGGTTCTTCTGATAATCCACAACATAACGGTTTTCTAAGTCCTGGTGCTGTAGGTCTTGTATTAGACCATTGTTCGTTTAGTTTTAATGATGATCAAGCAATTGGGATGTCTGGGCATTATGGTGATCTATTAAATGTCACAGTTCAGAATTGTATGTTTTCTGAAAATGCTACAGGAATTATCGCTGGACATAGTGAGCCTTACGATCAAGGTAATATGACTTTTGCTAACAACCTTTTTATCGACCAAACTCATAGAACTCCAAATATTAGTGGTAATCTACAATATGATGTTATTAATAATGTAATGTTTAATTGGAATTCAAGATTATGCACAGTGAATATAAATAGTCCTGATATTAATTATATCGGTAATTATTTAAGAGAAGGAGAGCATACGCATACTGGATCGACTAATCAGGTGCAAGTAAATACAGGTACAGTTCCTTCAATTTATACAGCTAATAATTATCATAGTACATATTATACAACACCACAATTAGATGATCGGGATTTATGGCAACTATTTGTTAATACAGGTGCTGTTCCATCAAATATGTTTACAACTACGATGCATCCTTTACTTCCAAATACTAATGTGTTATCTGCTGCTGACGCGTATAATGCCGTTTTAGCAGATGTTGGAGCAAATAAATTTCTAAATGCTGATGGTAGTTTTGGTACTTACCTGGATAGTTATGACACTTTAAAAATATCTAACGTTCAAAATAATATCAGTAGTAATCCTTATAATAAAAATTGGACACTGCCAACTTTACCAAATAACACAAGACCTACTGATTATGATACTGATAATGATGGAATGGCAGATCTTTGGGAGACAAACACTTTTGGTGATTTATCTAGTACATCTAGTGAAGATGCTGATAATGATGGTTATACGAATATAGAAGAATTTTTAAATGGAACTGATGCTGTTCAAGGTACAACCGGAATTACAGCTGATGCTGGGAATGATGTATCCATCTGCGAAGGAGCATCAACAACACTTACAGCAAGTGGTGGAGATAGTTATCAATGGAGTACTGGTGCAACAACAGAAAGTATTGATGTAAATCCAAATTTTACTACAACGTATACTGTGACAGCTTTTGATGTTACAGGATCAAATTCAGATACAGATGATGTGGAAGTGACAGTGAATCCTATTCCAGTTGCTAACGCAGGAAATGATGTTGAAACGTGTCAAGGTGTTCCTATAACGTTAACAGCAAATGGTGGTTCAGGTTATTTATGGAATACTGGTGCTACTACACAAAACATAACTGTAAACCCAAATACTACAACTACGTATTCAGTAGAAGTGTCCCAAAATGGATGTACAAGTGAAATAGATGAAGTCATTGTAACGGTAAATCCATTACCTTCAGTTGATGCAGGTTTTGATTTGACAATTAATTATGGAGAATCAACGACATTAACTGCAAATGGTGCAGACACATATTTATGGAATACAGGCGAAACAACTCAAAGCATTATAGTAAATCCAACAATTGAAACCACATATACTGTCACAGGCACAACTAATACCTGCCAAAATACAGATTCCGTAACGGTTTTTCTAATAGGCAGCGAAGTAGTTGCCAATGCAGGAGAAAATCAAACGATTTGCAATGGATCAGAAACTACATTAATCGCTACAGGAGGAGCTGCTTATGTTTGGAACACTGGAGAGACGACTGCGAGTATTGATGTTAGTCCATCTAACACTACAATATATACTGTTACTGCTTTTGATAGTACAGGAACTGTTTCAGATACAGATGATGTTACTGTAACTGTAAACGAATTACCAATTGCTGATGCAGGAAATGATGTTGAAACCTGTCAAGGCACTTCGGTAGTTTTAACAGCTTCAGGAGGTACTAGTTATTTATGGAATACAGGTGAAACGACTCAAAGTATAAATGTGACTCTTAATACTACAACTACGTATACAGTAGAAGTGTCCCAAAATGGATGTACAAGTGAAATAGATGAAGTCATTGTAACGGTAAATCCATTACCTTCAGTTGATGCAGGTTTTGATTTGACAATTAATTATGGAGAATCAACGACATTAACTGCAAATGGTGCAGACACATATTTATGGAATACAGGCGAAACAACTCAAAGCATTATAGTAAATCCAACAATTGAAACCACATATACTGTCACAGGCACAACTAATACCTGCCAAAATACAGATTCCGTAACGGTTTTTCTAATAGGCAGCGAAGTAGTTGCCAATGCAGGAGAAAATCAAACGATTTGCAATGGATCAGAAACTACATTAATCGCTACAGGAGGAGCTGCTTATGTTTGGAACACTGGAGAGACGACTGCGAGTATTGATGTTAGTCCATCTAATACTACAATATATACTGTTACTGCTTTTGATAGTACAGGAACGGTTTCAGATACAGATGATGTTACTGTAACTGTAAACGAATTACCAATTGCTGATGCAGGAAATGATGTTGAAACCTGTCAAGGCACTTCGGTAGTTTTAACAGCTTCAGGAGGTACTAGTTATTTATGGAATACAGGTGAAACGACTCAAAGTATAAATGTGACTCTTAATACTACAACTACGTATTCAGTAGAAGTGACACATAATAATTGTTCAAGTAATGATGACGTTATCGTAACAGTAAATCCTTTGCCAAATATTAATGCAGGTTTAGATGTCATTATTTCTGAAGGAGAAAGTACAACATTAACAGCAACTGGTGCTGATACGTTTGTATGGAACACTGGAGAAACAACACAAAGTATTATCGTAAGTCCATCAAGTACTATTACGTATTCAGTAACTGGATTCTCAAATGGTTGTGAAGCCACTGATGACGTTATTGTAATTGTAGAAACAGAAGCCGTAAACGCTAATGCAGGAGTTGATGTAAGTATTTGTCAAGGAGAGTCAACAACCCTTACAGCTTCAGGAGGAGCAACCTATTTATGGAATACAGGTGAAACAACTTCTAGTATTGATGTAAATCCAAATAATACGTCAACATATAATGTTACAGTTTTTAATACCTTAGGAAACGCTTCAGATACAGATGATGTGACAGTAAGTGTTTTAGGATTACCAAATATAGATGCAGGATCAAATGTATCGATTAATCAAGGAGATACAATAACACTCACAGCTTCTGGTGCTGCAACGTATTTATGGAGCACAGGAGACGATACCGCAAGTATTGAAGTGTCACCAGTTTCAGAAACGACATATACAGTAACAGGATATTCAAATGCTGGTTGTGAAGCGACAGATGATGTTACAGTATTTATAGAAACAGAAGGTGTAACTGCCAATGCAGGAACAGATGTAAGTATTTGTATAGGAGAAACAACAACCCTTACAGCTTCAGGAGGAGCAACCTATTTATGGAATACAGGTGAAACAACTTCTAGTATTGATGTAAATCCAAATAATACGTCAACATATAATGTTACAGTTTTTAATACCTTAGGAAACGCTTCAGATACAGATGATGTGACAGTAAGTGTTTTAGGATTACCAAATATAGATGCAGGATCAAATGTATCGATTAATCAAGGAGATACAATAACACTCACAGCTTCTGGTGCTGCAACGTATTTATGGAGCACAGGAGACGATACCGCAAGTATTGAAGTGTCACCAGTTTCAGAAACGACATATACAGTAACAGGATATTCAAATGCTGGTTGTGAAGCGACAGATGATGTTACAGTATTTATAGAAACAGAAGGTGTAACTGCCAATGCAGGAACAGATGTAAGTATTTGTATAGGAGAAACAACAACCCTTACAGCTTCAGGAGGAGCAACCTATTTATGGAATACAGGTGAAACAACTTCTAGTATTGATGTAAATCCAAATAATACGTCAACATATAATGTTACAGTTTTTAATACCTTAGGAAACGCTTCAGATACAGATGATGTGACAGTAAGTGTTTTAGGATTACCAAATATAGATGCAGGATCAAATGTATCGATTAATCAAGGAGATACAATAACACTCACAGCTTCTGGTGCTGCAACGTATTTATGGAGCACAGGAGACGATACCGCAAGTATTGAAGTGTCACCAGTTTCAGAAACGACATATACAGTAACAGGATATTCAAATGCTGGTTGTGAAGCGACAGATGATCTTACAGTATTTATAGAAACAGAAGGTGTAACTGCCAATGCAGGAACAGATGTAAGTATTTGTATAGGAGAAACAACAACCCTTACAGCTTCAGGAGGAGCAACCTATTTATGGAATACAGGAGCAACAACTTCTAGTATTGATGTAAATCCAAATAATACGTCAACATATAGTGTTACAGTTTTTAATACCTTAGGAAACGCTTCAGATACAGATGATGTAACAGTAAGTGTTTTAGGATTACCAAATATAGATGCAGGATCAAATGTATCGATTAATCAAGGAGATACAATAACACTCACAGCTTCTGGTGCTGCAACGTATTTATGGAGCACAGGAGACGATACCGCAAGTATTGAAGTGTCACCAGTTTCAGAAACGACATATACAGTAACAGGATATTCAAATGCTGGTTGTGAAGCGACAGATGATGTTACAGTATTTATAGAAACAGAAGGTGTAACTGCCAATGCAGGAACAGATGTAAGTATTTGTATAGGAGAAACAACAACCCTTACAGCTTCAGGAGGAGCAACCTATTTATGGAATACAGGAGCAACAACTTCTAGTATTGAGGTTAGCCCTAATTCAACATCAACCTATTCTGTAACGGTTTTTAATACCTTAGGAACCAATTCAGATTCAGACGATGTAACTGTTGAGGTAAATGCTATTCCTGTTGCAAATGCAGGTAATGATATTGAGATTTGTCAAAGTTCAACAGTAATATTAACAGCTTCAGGAGGAACTAGTTATTTATGGAATACTGGTGAAACTACACAAAGTATAAATGTGTCGCCAAATGTTACAACTTCTTATTCTGTAGAAGTCATACAAAATAATTGTTCTAGTAATGATGACGTTATTGTAATAGTAAACCCTTTGCCAAATATTGATGCAGGAATAGATCTTACTATTGATGAAGGAGAAAGTACAATGTTAACAGCTACAGGTGCAGATACATATTTATGGAACACTGGAGAAACGACGCAAACCATAGAAGTTAATCCGTTAGTAACAACAGCTTATTCTGTCACAGGGTTTTTAAATGCTTGTGAAGCCACAGATGAGGTTTTAGTAACTGTAGAGCCATTTGTGTTTACTGCTGATGCTGGTTTAGATCAGTTTATTTGTGAAGATACATCTACAACACTTACAGCTTCTCAAGGAGATGCTTATTTATGGAATACAGGAGAAACAACTCAAAGTATTGTTGTTAGTCCTTGGGCATCAGAAACCTTTACTGTTACTGTATTTGAAGGTGATGATCAAGCTCAAGATGATGTAACAGTTTTTGTGAATCTTAATCCAGATGTTGTAATTATGAATGGAGGAGAAGTAACAATTCTTGAAGGCGAGTTTATAACGCTTTCTGCAAGTGGAGCAAATACTTACGAATGGAACAATGGTGCAACCCAACCAAACATTGCTGTTAGTCCAACATTATCAACAACGTTCTCTGTAAGAGGGTATATTAACAATTGTTCTGATGATAAATCAATTACAGTAAATGTGGTAGAACAGGTTATAGCTTATGCAGGAGAAGATCAATTTACTTGTGTTAATGAAACGGTAACACTTACTGCCAATGGAGGTGAAGAGTATTTATGGAGTACAGGAGAAACAACTCAAAGTATAAATGTAACTCCTGGAATTGATACAGAATATTCAGTTTTAGTGTATAATGCATTATCTTCAGATGAAGCAACAGTTACAGTTTATGTTAATGATTGTAGTCCTGTAGAAATTCCGCAAACCGAACAAGAATTTAATTTCTTAATTTACCAAGATGTTAATGCAGATGTACTTAAGTTTCACATTTCAGGAATGGATAGAGTAGATGTTGATCAAATCGAAATATATGATATTACAGGTAAAATTGTTTATAGAGAACAAATAAGAGTTAAAGAGAATATACATTATTTAGAAAAAGAAATTAATAGCTCTCAATTATCTAGAGGTATTTATATTGTTCGACTTCTTTATGATGATACAGAACTAGTGAAAAAAATCCCGATAAGATAATTTTTATTTTGTGTTAGTCAAAAATACCAATAGATCTTTTTAGTATCTATTGGTATTTTTAATTTAAACTATCATTAATTAATAGCTCTCTACAAATTTAAGAGTTAAAACAGTCGCTGTAGAATCACAATTCTTAATGCGTAATTCTACGTCTTTATCTTCAAAAGAGTTTTCGATAAGATAAGTTTTACAACCTTCGGCTTTAGTTTCACTTTTTGAAAAGTTAACGTCACCAGTTTTGATAAGATTAGAGATCATCAATGTATCTATGCTATAATTAGTCATAGCTACTTTTGCAACATCAGTATAGGTTCTCTTTTTTATCATTATATTTTTTATGGTTCTTGCATCAGGACCATAATCGCATGACGTTTTTTTTCCGCTTAAAAAAAAAGCAAGTACAACAAGTCCAATTGAGAAGCCACCTAAGTAGTAGCCAATTCGGTGTATTAATTTCATAAATGAAGCTTAAATGTTCTGTATTTATTAGAAGATTAACAAGTTAACATCGCTACAGTCTAGATCAAACCAATCTGCAACAGATTTGTTAGTTAAAATTCCGTGGTAAAAGTACAACCCATTTTTTAAACCACGATCAAATCGGATGGCATTTTCAATTCCTCCATCTTCAGCAATTTTAAGTAAATAAGGTGTAAAAATATTACTAATAGACACAGAAGCTGATCTTGAATAACGTGCAGGAATATTTGGAACACAATAATGTGTCACGCCATTATATTCAAAAGTTGGTTTATCGTGGTTGGTAACTTCGCTAGTTTCAAAACATCCACCCATATCAATACTCACATCGATAATTACTGCTCCATTTTTCATGGTATCTACCATAGGCTCAGTAACGATTACAGGAGATCTATTTTTTCCTCTAACTGCTCCAATAGCTACATCACAACGTTTTAAGGCTTTAATTAAATTCTTAGGTTGTAATGTAGAGGTGTAAATGGTGCGTCCTAAACTAGATTGGAGGCAGCGTAATTTTGTAATTGAATTGTCAAATACTTTTACATTTGCGCCTAAGCCAATTGCAGAACGTGCGGCAAATTCACCAACTGTACCTGCACCAATTATAACGACTTCAACAGGTGGAACACCACTTATGTTGCCAAACATTAAACCATTACCACCATTAACGTTTGAAAGTAGTTCTGAAGCAATTAAAATAGAAGCTGTACCAGCAATTTCACTTAATGAGCGCACTGCAGGATAGGCTCCATCTTCATCTTTTATAAATTCGAAAGCCAAAGCTGTAATGCGTTTTGATGCTAAAGCTTCGAAATATTTTTTATGCTGTGTTTTAAGTTGCAATGCAGAAATAAGTATGGTCTGCGGATTAATGAGTTTTATTTCGTCTAAAGAAGGAGGTTCTACCTTTAGGATTATAGGGCATGAAAATACCTTAGCTGTATCTTTAGTGACTTCAGCTCCAGCTTCGCTATAGGTTTTATCTTTAAAATTAGCGCCTTTTCCAGCTCCAGATTCAATCATAACGCGATTTCCGTTGGCAACTAATGCAGAAACTGCATCAGGAGTGAGGCAAACACGTTTTTCTTGAAAGTAAGTTTCTTTAGGGATACCAATAAATAAACTGCCTTTTTGTTTTAAGATTTCTAGGGTTTCTTCCTGTGGAAGTAATTGTGCTTTGGTAAAAGGAGATCTTGATTTACTCATTTAGCTTTGAATTGAAAATTCAAATTACAAATAATAATTGTAATAGTTAACATAAAAATTTATATATTAGATGTAGATAATTTTCTATATTTATAGGTATATGAAAGATTTTAAGTTAAAGGATGTGCTGATTTCGATTTTGATTGTTTCGGTGACATTGCTTTATTTTGGAGATAAGTATTTAGATTTGGAAGGTGTGAAAACTTTTATGTTTTTAGGATTTGAGATTGATAGTTTTGGGTTTTTAGATATTTCAGATTTAATCTTTTTTTCAAAGATGAAAGTATTAATTTTGGTTTTCTCAATTACTTGGTATTTGACATGTAGACACTGGTGGAGACCTGTTATTTTAATCATAATCATAATCGAGTTATTCAAACTTGCAAGTATATTTAATTCAAATAATACCATGTTCGATGAAATTGAGTTTATAATAAGTCTACCTTTTACAATACCTCTTATTATAATACTGCTTTTGTTTTCTTTGAAAATTAATAAGTATAGACTTTATAGTGAGGTTCGCAATAATCTAGATGAAGAGATAGATGATGTCTTTTATAATCTAAATAAAGAAAATTATAATGAACTAGAAAAGTTAAAGATAGAAACTATAAATGCTAAAAAGGCTTATTTTAATAGTGATAAAGAAACATATGTGAAAAAGCTTATAGATATTAGAAATCAGTTTTATAAATTATGAGATATGCGAACATTAAATAATTTTTTTATTATCAAAAACCTTAAAAAAGATTTAATTATATTATTTGTTATAATTCTTTTGCCATTTGTTTTTTTTGCACATAAGATAGCTCCTCAAACTCAGGTTTGGAGTAATAGTCTGTTTACAATAGATTTTGGAGATTATTATAATAGCGCCAAATATTTTGTTTGGTTTATTTCTTTGAAAATATTCACTTTATCTATGCTTTCTATTTGGTTTTTTACTTGTAAAAATATTTGGAGATACATTTTGTTTATTCCAATGACAGCTGAAATTTATAAATTATATTCTTTAATGAAAATATTAGAATTTAACGTTGATTATATACCTGAATTTTCAGTTACTTTACTATTTTCAATTCCTTATTTAATTTTTATATTATTGATATCAAAAACAATAGGCTATTATAAACATTCAAGACCATTTACTAAAACAGTAAATAATGAAATAAACATTCAACTTCTCAAAATAGCAAAGTTTGATTCTAAAAATTATAAATCAGTGAAAAAAGAATTAATAGTTTTGCTTAATAATAAAAATAGTATGCAGAAAAAGGAATATTTAAAAAAATTAATAGCCTTAAGAGATAAAATCACTATATAATTCTATTTCTTTAAATCTTCAATCTCTTTTAATATCTCATCTAAAAGTGCTTTCTTTTCGTCAGACCATTTAGATTTCAATTTATTATCGATATAAGCTTCAATTTCTCGATTGGTTCTTACTTTAGGCTTTTGTTGTTCACTAATAAACATGTCGCCTTTACCTGTAATAAGCCAAACAAGATTGACTTGAGGATATTCTTTGACGATACGTTCTATCACATCACTTCCTACAGAAGCGTTGTTTTTTTGCATTCGTAAAATATAACCATTGGCTGTACCAATAGAAATATCAAATTGTCGAGCACTTAATTTCAATTCTGAAATTAGATCAATAATACGATGTACTGTTTTACTCATTGTTATATAGGGATTAATATAGAGTAAATTATAAACTATAATTTTTACAAATGTAATTTTTTTATCTGATATATTATATTTGTGTAGTTTTTTTTCTACGTTATGATATTTATTATCAAATGAACTGAATTGATTATAATAAAAAACACAGCTAAATTAGAGCTGTGTTTTTTTTATATAATTTATTTTTTTTAGAAATACTGTTTTATTTTTCCCATAAAAGAGGTAGGCTTAATCATAAACTCTTCTTCGAGTTCTTGCATGGTTTTATCCGCATCATTAATTTGATTAAACATTCTTGCTCTTAACAAATAAATTGATGGTATAACAATTGCCATTACTGGTACTAAATAAATCAATTCAAATTTATCTATAAATCCAATATTATCATTGAACATACCAATAATTTGAAATACATACATAGCAATCGGAACTAAAAGCGCATGGTACCACCAATGCCGATTAGTAAAGAACCATATGAAAAGAAGAGATAAAGGGATTAGTTTATTTACTAAAACCCATATTGCAAAATTAGCATCTCCCCAACTTTTACTATCGTATGTAAACAAGAAAGTGTCCCAAACTTGAGTTTGAGGGACACTTTCATATAAGTAAAATAAATACGGAGTAATACCAATAAAAGTGGCGATTATACTCCCTACTAAAATAGATTTAGTATCGGTCTTACCCGTTACTTGGAATCGTTTTAGCTTTTTTTGCAATTTCAGTTTTAACTTGTCCATCTAAATTGATTAAATCAGTTGCTTGTGCTGTGAACGCAAATCCACCAATAATCGCAATGGCTAATACATACTTTTTTGTTTTCATAATATAAGGGATTAATTAATTAATAGTTCAAAGATACTTCAAGATAGCAGTTTTGAACAGTTAAACGAGTGTTAAAAACAGTTCGATTAATCGCCTTATGGTTACGGTTTTTCCGTACTTGCCAGTAAATATGCGGTGTAAAGTGGGTTATTTATTTCTGCATTTAGCAGAGCTCATAAGCAGGTTTTTTTGTTAATAATTCGTTTTGGCTCAATTTGAGGGTTCTTGAGATCTTATTATTATCTTTTATGGTTATCTCACATACATCTTCTGGAAGTAAGTTTGATACCTTTTCTGGCCATTCTATAAATAACCAATTGTTGTCATTATTGAAATAGTCTTCAAAACCAAAATTTAAGGCTTCCATCTCATCTTCTATGCGATACATATCAAAATGAAAAATGCTTCCGTTTTTAGACTCATATTCGTTAACTATTGAAAATGTTGGACTCGTCACATCATCAGTACTTCCTAATGATTTAACCATAGCTTTGATGAGTGTTGTTTTTCCAACACCCATTTCGCCATGAAACAATACAATTCTAGAATTGATTTGCTCTAAAAGCTTAGTCGTTACTGACTCTAACTCAGTTATGTTATAATCTATTTCCACAGTTTATATGCTAAATATTTTACTCAAAGTATGGTTTAAGTAAATTTATATTGGCAATAATACGTATAAATATTGAAAAAAACTAGAAAAAAGTGTATTTCAACGGATTTATTTGCATTACGTGGATTTTTTTACTTTGGATTCATCACCACAAAAGGGATGATCATTTCTTCTAAAGAAACACCTCCATGTTGGTAGGTATTTCTATAATAACTTACATAATGATTGTAGTTATTTGGATAAGCCAAAAAGTGATCGCTTTTTGCAAAAATGAAAGAACTACTCATCGTAATGCTAGGTAAACCAATGCTTTTAGGATCTTGTTCTGCTAAAACTTCCTTATCTTCATAAGTTAAACTTCGTCCTGTTTTGTAACGTAAATTTAAACTTGTATCACGATCACCAATAACTTTTGAAGGGTTCTTTACGTTAATCGTGCCATGATCTGTTGTTAAGATTAATTTGAATCCGAGTTGTTGTGCTTGCTGAATCATTTCAAGTAATGGGGAGTTTTTAAACCAACTCACTGTTAATGAACGATATGCTTTGTCATTAGATGCTAATTCTTTAACAACGTCCATTTCAGTTTTAGAGTGTGATAACATATCTACAAAATTGTAAACAATTACAGAAAGATCATTGTCTTTTAGGCTTTTAAAGTTTTCTACTAGTTTTTTTCCAGCTTTAAGATTTGTGATTTTATGATAAGAAGTTTTTAAATTCTGAAGCCCTAAACGTTTTAATTGCCCTTGTAAAAAATCATTTTCATAAAGGTTTTTCCCTCCTTCATCTGTATCATTTTTCCAAAGTTTTGGGTGTAGACGTTCCATATCACTTGGCATTAATCCTGAGAAAATGGCATTTCTTGCGTATTGAGTTGCAGTTGGTAAAATGCTGTAAAAAGGAGCTTCAGAAGTTTTCTTATAATAATTGTTCACTATTGGCTCGAAAGCTTTCCATTGGTCATATCGCAAATTATCAATCACAACTAGAAGTGTTGGTTGGTTATCACTTAATTCTGGTACAACTTTATCTTTAAATAAGGTGTGAGATAAAGTTGGAGCATCATTTTTGTGATCAAACCAATCTTTATAGTTCTTTTCGATGAACTTTCCGAATTGATGATTGGCTTCATTTTTCTGAGATTCTAGAATTTCAGTCATACCAACATCCTCAATGTCTTCTAATCTTAATTCCCAGTACACCAGTTTCTGGTATAAATCACTCCATTCTTCATATGAATTCACCATAGACAAATCCATAGCAATTTTTCTAAACTCTTGCTGATAATTAGAAGTTGTCTTTTCTGAAACGAGTCTTGAGTGATCTAAATTCTTTTTTAAACTCAATAAAATTTGGTTCGGATTTACAGGTTTTATAAGGTAATCGGCAATTTTATTACCAATAGCTTCTTCCATAATATATTCTTCCTCACTTTTTGTAATCATAACAACAGGAAGATTTGCACGCTTTTCTTTAATTTCATTTAGGGTTTCTAACCCTGTTAAACCTGGCATGTTTTCATCTAAAAACACAATATCAAAATTGGTGTCATCTATAATTTCAAGAGCTTCAGTGCCACTCTGACAAGTCGTGACGTTATATTGTTTTTGTTCTAGGAAAAGAATATGAGGTTTTAAAAGATCGATTTCATCGTCAACCCAAAGAATATTTATAGTGTTCATGTATATTTGTTTAATATTAATGTAAACTTTAATGTTTGATGGCAAGTAACAAACTTAAAATCTTTAACGACCCAATTTACGGATTTATTACAATTCCCAGTTCTCAAATTTTCGATTTAATTGAGCATAAATACTTTCAGAGGCTACGTCGAATTACTCAAATGGGTTTGTCATATTTAGTGTATCCTGGTGCTAATCATACACGTTTTCATCACGCTATAGGTTGTATGCATTTAATGCAAAAAGCTATTAATGTGCTTCGTTTTAAGGGAGTTACGGTTTCTAATGAAGAGGAACAAGCTTTGTATTCTGCCATTTTATTACACGACATTGGTCATGGGCCTTTTTCTCATGCCATGGAACATAGTATCGTAAATGGTGTTTCTCATGAAGAGATTTCATTGTTATTTATGGAAAAACTCAATAAAGAATTTAACGGAAGTTTAACGCTTGCGATTAAAATTTTTAAAGGTGATTATGAACGACCATTTTTATGTGAGTTAATTTCTAGTCAGTTAGATATGGATCGTGCAGATTATTTAAAACGCGATAGTTTTTATACTGGAGTTGCTGAAGGTAATGTAAATAGTGAACGTTTAATTACTATGCTTAATGTAGAAAACGATAGGTTAGTGGTTGAAGAAAAAGGAATTTACAGTGTTGAAAAATTTCTAGTGGCTAGACGTTTTATGTATTGGCAAGTGTATCTTCATAAAACAGGTTTAGTTGCTGAGCAATTATTAACACGGGTTTTAAAACGTGCAAAAGAACTATCTAATTTAGGAATTGTGCTTCCTTCAAGTAACGCATTGCATTATTTTTTAAACAATGAAGTGTCTTTAGAAAACTTTGATGATGAAACTTTAGAAACCTTTTCAAAGCTTGATGATACAGATATTATTGCAGCAATGAAAGATTGGCAATATCATGATGATTTTGTACTCAGTCATTTATGTGAAATGATAATTAATAGAAACCTCTTAAAAATCAAACTAAAAAATAAGCCAATAAAGCCAAAACTTTTAGAGAATCATCTTCAAGAATTAATTGAAAAGTATAATATTACTGAAGAAGAAGCACAATATTTTGTGTTTATCGATAGCATTTCAAATCAGGCGTATCAATCTAAACTACAAACCATTAAGATTCTTCAAAAATCTGGAAAGGTCGTAGATATTGCCAAAGCTTCTGATCAGTTTAATATAAAAGCACTGTCGAAGCCTGTCACTAAGTACTATATCTGTTATCCAAAGGCTTAATTTTTCTGATTAGAACATTCTAAAACAGCCTTTTTTTATGAATTGTAATAGCTACAGAAATTAATGTTAATAACAATTTTAGGATTCCTTTTTCTATCGATATAATAAACAACTCAAATTCTAATATAAATATGTGATACATTTTTTCTATTTTTGCGAGAATGAAGTTTACAGCACAACAAATAGCTGGAATCTTAGAAGGCGACATTGAAGGTAATCCTGATATTGAAGTTTCTAAGCTTTCTAAGATAGAAGAAGGTATTAAAGGCTCTTTAACCTTTCTTGCCAATCCTAAGTACACATCATACATTTATTCTACTAAAGCTTCTATTACAATTGTTAATAAAACATTTAAGCCTGAACATGATATTAGTACTACATTAATAAAAGTTGAAGATGCTTATAAATCATTTTCTAAACTTTTAGAATACTATAATCAAGTTAAACTTAATAAGCAAGGTATAGAACAACCATCGTTTATATCAGAATCTGCTACTTTGGGAACTGATGTTTATGTTGGAGCCTTTACGTATTTAGGCGATAACGTTCGAATAGGGAATAATGTAAAAATTTTCCCGAATACTTATATAGGTGATAATGTGACAATTGGTAATGATACTATTGTTTTTTCAGGAGCAAAAATATATTCTGAATCAATTATTGGAAATAATTGTGTTATTAATTCTGGAGCAATTATTGGAGCAGATGGTTTTGGTTTTGTGCCAGATGAAAATGGAGAGTATAGCAAAGTTCCTCAAATTGGGAATGTGATTATAGAAGATTATGTAGATATTGGAGCAGCAACTACAATAGATAGAGCAACATTAGGCTCGACAATTATAAGAAAAGGTGTTAAACTAGATAACCAAATTCAAATAGCACATAATGTTGAAATAGGTAAAAACACGGTTATTGCTGCACAAACTGGTATTGCAGGTTCTTCAAAAATTGGTGAGAATTGCCAAATAGGAGGTCAAGTAGGAATTGCTGGTCATATTACTATTGGAAATAATGTTAAAGTTCAAGCTCAATCTGGTATTGGACGTCATGTAAAGGACAATGAAGTTCTTCAAGGTTCACCATCATTCAATTATGGAGATTGGAATAAATCTTATGTGTATTTTAAAAACTTACCTAAGATTGTTAAAACAATAAATGATTTAGAAAAGAAAGTAGATGCCAATAATTAAAACAGACGTCAAACAAAGGACAATAGAAAAAGAAATCTCTCTCAGTGGAGTTGGATTACATACTGGTAAAGATGTAATGCTTACGTTTTGTCCTGCACCAGCAAATAATGGATTTTCTTTTAAGAGAATTGATCTCGAAGGATCTCCAGTTATTGAAGCTGATGCCAATTATGTAACCAATACGCAACGTGGAACATGCTTAGAAAAAAATGGTGTAACTATTCAAACTTCAGAACATGTATTAGCAGCATTAGTCGGTTTAGATATTGATAATGCAATTATTGAGCTTAATGCATCAGAGCCTCCAATTATGGATGGTTCTTCAAAGTTTTTTGTTGAAGCCATTGAAAAAGCTGGTATTACTGAACAAGATGACTTTAGAGAAGAATACGTCGTATCAGATGTTATATCATATTCTGATGAAGAATCAGGTAGCGAAATTATTGTCATGCCTGCTAAAGAATACCAAATTACTGCAATGGTCGATTTTGGAACTAAAGTTTTAGGAACCCAAAATGCAACTCTAAATCATATTTCAGATTTTAAGAAAAATATTTCAGATTCTAGAACATTTAGTTTCTTACATGAGCTGGAAACCTTATTAGAAAACGGGTTAATTAAAGGAGGTGATCTTAATAATGCAATTGTTTATGTAGATAAGGAATTGTCTACTGAAACTATGGAAAAACTGAAAATAGCATTCAAAAAAGATTCGATTGCTATTAAACCTAATGGGATTTTAGATAATCTGACACTTCACCATCCAAACGAAGCAGCAAGACACAAGTTATTAGATGTCGTTGGAGATCTCGCTTTAGTTGGTACAAGAATTAAAGGAAAAGTTATTGCAAACAAACCAGGACATTTTATAAATACACAGTTTGCTAAGAAAATTTCTAAAATAATTAAGAACGAACGTCGTAATAATGTTCCTCAAATTGATTTGAATCAAGAGCCATTAATGGATATTATTCAAATCATGGACATGTTGCCACATAGACAACCATTTTTGCTGCTTGATAAAGTTTTTGAGCTTTCAGATTCTCACGTGATTGGAATGAAGAATGTGACCATGAACGAAGAATTCTTTAAAGGCCATTTTCCGGGAGCTCCTGTAATGCCTGGAGTTCTTATTGTTGAAGCGATGGCTCAAACAGGAGGTATTTTGGTACTAAGTACAGTTCCAGATCCAGAGAATTATCTAACGTTCTTTATGAAAATTGATAAAGTTAAATTCAAACAAAAAGTTGTTCCTGGTGATACACTTATATTTAAATGTGATTTAATAACACCTATAAGAAGAGGTATTTGTCATATGCAAGGATACGCTTATGCCAATGGGAAACTATGTGCTGAAGCAGAATTAATGGCACAAATTTCAAAAGTTAAATAAAATAAACTGAACGTAATTAAATCATAAAAAGAAAAATTAATACTCAAAGCAACCCCTTTTTTTAGCTTTATTTAAAATAATATTATAAAAATGAACCAACCTTTAGCATACGTACATCCTGGAGCAAAAATAGCTAAGAATGTAGTCATCGAGCCTTTTACAACTATATATAGTAATGTTACTATCGGTGAAGGTACATGGATTGGAAGTAATGTTACCATTATGGAAGGTGCACGCATTGGGAAAAATTGTAATATATTTCCTGGTTCGGTTATTTCGGCAGTTCCTCAGGATTTAAAATATAATGATGAAGACACATTAACGATTATAGGTAACAATGTGACCATTAGAGAATGTGTAACCATTAACAGAGGAACTACTGATAGAATGAAAACTGTTATTGGAGATAATTGTTTAATTATGGCATATTGCCATGTTGCACATGATTGTATCGTTGGTAACAATTGTATCTTTTCTAATAATAGTACACTAGCTGGTCATATAAATGTTGGAGACTTTGTTGTCTTAGCAGGTATGACAGCTGTTCATCAGTTTTGTTCTATCGGTAATCACGCATTTGTAACTGGAGGTTCTTTGGTAAGAAAAGATGTTCCTCCTTTTGTTAAAGCTGGTCGTGAACCATTATCATATGTAGGAATTAATTCTGTTGGATTGCGTCGTCGTGGTTTTTCTACTGAAAAAATTAGAGAGATTCAAGATATTTATAGAATGCTCTATCAAAAAAATTATAATAATACCCAAGCTTCAGATTTAATTGAAGCAGAAATGGAAGCCACAACTGAACGTGATGAAATTCTTCAATTTATCAAGAATTCTCATCGTGGAATCATGAAAGGGTATTTTAAATCAAATTAATTTAAAACTTTATATAAAAGCAGTAAAATGCTTATGTGTAAGTAGATATAAAAAAAATAATAGATAAGTTTGGTTTTGAGTTGTGACTATCATTTGAAATTTGAACAAACATCTCAATAATTAACAAATCAACAACAAAACAATAAAAGAATGGCAAGTACTTCAGATATAAGAAACGGATTGTGTATAAAATATAACAATGATATCTATAAAATCATTGAATTTCTTCACGTTAAACCAGGTAAAGGACCAGCTTTTGTAAGAACAAAAATGAAAAGTGTTACTACTGGAAAAGTGTTGGATAATACATTTTCAGCAGGACATAAAATTGAAGATGTTCGTGTTGAAACTCATAAATTTCAATACTTATATAATGATGGTGAATTCTATCATTTTATGAATGAAGTTGATTATACTCAAATTCGATTGTTAGAAGCTGCATTAGATCGATCAGATTTAATGAAGGAAGGAGAAATAGTAACGATACTTATTAATACAGAGGATAATATGCCACTTTCGGTTGATATGCCTGCAACGGTAATTTTAGAAGTTACAGCAACCGAACCTGGTGTTAAAGGAAATACTGCTACTAATGCAACGAAACCTGCAACAGTAGAAACAGGTGCTGAAGTTAATGTGCCTTTATTTATTAACGAAGGTGACAAGATTAAAGTAGAAACTGAGAAAGGAACGTATAAAGAACGTATCAAGGAGTAATGAAGTTTCCTAAACCATATTCACTCAAAGATATTGCAGCTATTATTTCTACAGACTATGTAGGAGCAGATGATTTTCCTGTTAATGGAATGAATGAAATTCACGTCGTAGAATCTGGAGATATCGTTTTTGTAGATCATCCTAAATACTACGACAAGGCTTTAGAATCTGCAGCTACAATTGTCTTAATTAACAAACAAGTTAAATGTCCTGAAGGAAAAGCATTGCTTATTAGTGATGATCCTTTTAGAGATTTTAATAAACTTACTCAATACTTTAAACCATTTCAGCCTACTACAGCAACTATTTCTCCATTAGCAAAAATCGGAGTGAATACTGTTATTCAACCAAATGCGTTTGTTGGTAATAATGTGGAAATTGGTGATAATTGCATCATACATGCTAATGTTAGTATTTATGACGATACAATTATTGGTAATAATGTAACTATTCATTCAGGAACTGTTCTAGGCGCTAATGGATTTTACTATAAAAAACGCCCAGATGGATATGATCAATTATTGTCAGGTGGACGTGTGGTTATTGGAGACCATGTAGATATTGGAGCGTGTTGTACAATTGATAAAGGAGTTACTGGAGATACAACAATTGGTGATGGTTCTAAGTTAGATAACCAAATTCAAGTTGGTCATGATACGATTATTGGAAAAAAATGTTTGATAGCATCGCAAACCGGAATAGCTGGTTGTGTCGTTATTGAGGATGAAGTTACAATTTGGGGACAAGTTGGTACAGCTAGTGGAATTACCATTGGAGCTAAAGCTGTGGTTCAAGCGCAAGCTGGTGTTACTAAGTCTATTGAAGGAGGTAAAGCATATTGGGGAACTCCAATACTGGAAGCAAGACAAGAATTAAAACGATTAGCTTCAATTAAGCAAATTCCAAGAATTTTAGAAGAATTAAAAAAATTAAAATGAGTCCAAAAGACCTAATTAAAAATTTTTATCAGTTAGATTTAGCAAAAGATAACAATATCATGGATTTCTTCCATGAAGATTGTGAATTAAAATGGAATAGTAGTAAAGGTTATACACAACTTGATTATCAAGGAATCAAAGAGATGCTAGAAGGCGTAAGAAAATCATATCATTCTTTTAAATTTAGAGTGAGTCACCTTTTAGAAGATGAAAATATCATAACGACCAGATATACAATATATGCAACAGTTATTGAACGTCCTGAAAAAGAAGATGCTTTAGCACATTTTATTACAATTTGGGAAGTTAAAGATGGTAAAATGCATACAGGTTTTGAAATAAGTCAACTAGCAGATGTCAGTCCTGAGAGTTTAAATTCTTATGCTGAAATAAAAGTTTAAAAAAATTTAAAAATCAGTATCAAAAACTTACTTTTGCTAAACGAATTAGTAATTTAAAATTCAATTAAAAAATCAAACACAAATGAGCGTTTTAGTTAATAAAGATTCAAAAATAATAGTTCAAGGTTTTACTGGAAGTGAAGGTACTTTTCATGCTGGTCAAATGATTGATTATGGAACCAATGTTGTTGGTGGTGTTACTCCAGGAAAAGGAGGTCAAACACATCTAAATAAACCTGTTTTTAATACAGTACAAGAAGCTGTTGATAAAGTAGGAGCTGATACTACTATTATTTTTGTTCCACCAGCATTCGCAGCTGATGCAATTATGGAGGCTGCTGAAGCAGGAATTAAAGTAATCATTACTATTACTGAAGGTATTCCAGTTGCAGACATGATTAAGGCTTCAGACTACATAAAAGGTAGAGATTGTCGCTTAATTGGTCCTAATTGTCCAGGTGTTATCACACCAGGAGAAGCAAAAGTAGGTATCATGCCAGGCTTCGTCTTTAAAAAAGGAAAAGTTGGTGTTGTGTCTAAGTCAGGAACTTTAACTTATGAAGCTGCTGATCAAGTTGTTAAACAAGGTTTAGGAATTACAACAGCTATAGGTATTGGTGGTGACCCTATCATTGGAACTACGACTAAAGAAGCTGTTGAATTATTAATTAATGATCCAGAAACCGAATGTGTTGTCATGATTGGTGAGATTGGTGGTCAATTAGAAGCTGATGCTGCTAAATGGTATCAAAATAGTGGAAGTAAAAAACCAATAGTTGGATTTATTGCTGGTGAAACTGCACCTGCTGGTCGTACAATGGGTCATGCTGGAGCAATTGTTGGAGGTAGTGATGATACAGCTCAAGCTAAAAAAGCAATTATGAGAGAATGTGGAATCCACGTTGTTGATTCACCTGCAGAAATTGGAAAAAAAGTAGCAGAAGTTATTAGTTAACCTACTGTTAAAATATATATAAAAACATCACGTTATCATTCCGTTAGCTTTAACTTAGCTAACGGAATTTTTTATTTAAACTAATCTAACATTATCACAATCAAATGAAGTACATCAAATTAGTTACTTTGATTGCATTTGTAGCATTTGCTTACAGTTGTAAAACAGAGAACAGTAACAAAGATTTGGCTTATGCTGTCGAATCTCAAAAAGATGCTAGTGGTTTTTCTTATGAAACTGTAGCGAACGATCCAACAGGTTTACGTTTATATACATTAGACAATGGTCTTAAAGTCTATTTAAGCAAGAATAGTGATGAACCAAAAATACAAACGTATATAGCTGTAAGAGCTGGTTCAAATTATGATCCAAAAGAGTCTACAGGTTTAGCACACTATCTAGAACATATGGTGTTTAAAGGAACAAGTAAAGTTGGAACGATAGACTGGGAAAAGGAAAAAGAATATCTTGATCAAATTTCAGATTTATATGAAGAGCATAGAGCAGAAGCTGATCCTGCTAAAAAGTTAGAGATTTATAAAAAAATTGATGAGGTTTCTCTTGAAGCTTCCAATTACAGCGTTGCTAACGAATACGATAAAATGACAAGTTCTCTTGGAGCTACAGGTACGAATGCACATACTTGGTTTGAAGAGACAATTTATAAAAATAAAATACCTGCAAACGAACTCGATAAATGGTTAGCTTTAGAGAGTGAGCGTTTTGGAGAATTAGTATTGCGTTTATTCCATACAGAATTAGAAGCTGTTTTTGAAGAGTTCAATAGAGGTCAAGATAGTGATGGTAGAAAGCGTTATGCTGCAATGTTAAAAGGACTTTTTCCTAATCATCCTTACGGACAACAATCTACAATTGGTGTTGCTGAGCATTTAAAAAATCCTTCTTTGGTAGACATCAATAACTATTTCAATAAGTATTATGTGCCAAATAATATGGCAATGGTTCTAGTTGGTGATTTAGATTTTGATACAACAATTAAAAAAGTGAATGATACTTTTGGAAAACTAGAAAAGAAAGAGGTTGTACATCCTACACTTCCTAAAGAAGAACCAATTACATCTCCAGTGGTAAATGAAGTATTTGGTCCAACTGCTGAGAGTGTATCTATTGCATTTAGATCTAAAGGTGTTAATACAGAAGAAGAAAAATTAATGACTGTTGCTGATATGATTTTGGCTAACGGAAATGCTGGTTTAATAGATTTAAATTTGAATCAAAAACAAGCTGTACAATATGCTGGTTGTTCTCCTACGTTTTTAAATGATTATGGATACCATTCATTTAGCGGTTCTCCAAAAGAAGGACAGTCACTTGATGAAGTTAAAGATTTATTATTAGAGCAAATAGAAAAGCTAAAGAAAGGTGAGTTTGAAGATTGGATGATTGATGCTGTTGTCAACGATTTAAAATTAAATCAAACGCAACAATATGAAAATAGTACTGCATTAGCATCGATGTATTATAACGCATTTATTCATCACGAAGATTGGACTAATAAAGTTAAATTTTTAGACGATTTGAAAAAAGTGACCAAGCAAGAGGTTATGGATTTCGCAAACAGATTCTATAAAGATAATTATGTGGTGACCTATAAACGTCAAGGTGAAGATGCGTCAATTGTAAAAGTAGCTAATCCTGGAATTACTCCAGTTAACGTGAATAGAGATAAAAGTTCTCAGTACATGAAAGATTTTAATAAACTGGAATCTGAACCTTTACAACCAAAATTTGTCGATTATAAGAAAGCAATCAAAGAAGCTAAAATGGATAATGGTATTAAGGTATCTTATATCGATAATGAATTGAACGATTTATTCGATATGAATATCATTTTTGATATGGGAAGTGATAATGATAAAAAGTTAGGACTTGCTGCTGGATATATGGAGTACTTAGGAACAGATAAATATTCTGCCGAAGAACTTAAAAAAGAATTCTACAAATTAGGTGTTAAATATTATGTGAGTGCAGGAGCAGAAACAACTTATGTTGGATTAAATGGTTTAAAAGAAAACCTTCCAAAAGGGTTGGAGTTGTTAGAGCATTTATGGAATAACGCAGTTCCTGACCAAGAGGCTTATGATAAATATGTTGAATCAATCACTAAAGGTAGAGTAGATGGTAAATCGCAAAAAGGAAATATTCTTTGGAATGGTCTAATGAACTATGGGAAGTATGGTGAAACCTCGCGTTTGAGAAATATCTTCCAAACAAAAGAACTTAATGCTATGAATCCTGAGGAGTTAGTAGACATTGTAAAAGGAATGAAAAACTTTGAGCAGCGTGTTTTTTACTACGGAAAAGATATCGATGCAGCTGTTGCAGCATTAAATACTAATCATAAAGTGGCTGAAGATTTGAAATCATATCCTGAAGCAATGGCTTATCTTGAAAAAGAAACTGGAGGAAATGTCTATTTTGTTGATTTTGATATGGTGCAATCTGAAATGTTATTCTTAGCAAAAGGTGATCCTTTCAAAGCTGAAAATATGGCTGCTTCTACATTATTTAATACCTACTTTGGTAGTGGATTGTCATCAATTGTTTTCCAGGAAATTAGAGAATCAAAATCATTAGCATACTCTGCTTTTTCTAGTTATAGTACTGCTAGTAAAAAGGAAGATAATAATTATGTGATGGCTTATATGGGAACACAGGCAAATAAAATGCCTCAAGCTGTTGAAGCAATGATGGAGCTTATGACAAACATGCCTGAGGCCGAAGAGCAATTTAAGGCTGCAAAAGAAGCTGCGCTTAAAAAGTTAGCTGCACAGCGTATCACTAAATCTAGTGTGTTTTGGAATTATGAACGTCTTAAGAAATTAGGTATTGATAATGACAACAGAGAAGAGATGTATGCTAAGATAAAAGATATGACTATGGATGATTTACGCGATTTCTTTAACGCTAATATTAGTGGAGAAAATTATAACGTAATGGTCATTGGGAATAAAGAAGATATCGACTTTGAAGCTTTGAAAAAATTAGGTAAAGTTCAAGAAATGGATATTGATTATCTATTTAATTACGATCAACCTGAAGAGGTTAAAATGTAATATAATACAAATTAATTTTATAAAAGGCAACTTCTAAATGAAGTTGCCTTTTTTGTTTGTTAACAGAAGCATTTTTCTTTAAAACCAAATTACTTTTATATCTTTAGGTTCTTATTAATAACTAATTTTTAAAATGAAAAAATCAACCTTTATTTTCCTTCTTTGTAGCTTATTTTGTTTGCAAATTGTAGTTGCTCAAAAATCAAAAAAAGAAGACAAACAACCTTTAGATGATATTAAAATTGACGGATTAAAATGGCGTAGTATTGGTCCATCACTAACCTCTGGACGTATATCTGACGTTGCTGTTAATCCAAATAATCCATTTGAATATTATGTAGCAGCTTCTGCTGGTGGTGTCTGGAAAACAGTTAATTCAGGTGTAACCTTTGAACCAATCTTCGATAACGAAGGTTCTTATTCAATTGGATGCATCACTATAGATCCTAATAATTCCAACGTCATTTGGGTAGGAACGGGTGAAAATAACAATCAGCGTTCTGTGTCTTTTGGTGATGGTGTTTATAAATCTTTAGATGGTGGTTCAACTTGGAAGCATATGGGTTTAAAAATGTCTGAACACGTTGGAAAAATTATTGTGCATCCAGACGATTCTAATATCGTTTTTGTTGCAGCTATTGGTCCATTATGGAGTAAAGGTGGAGATCGTGGTTTGTATAAAACAACTGATGGAGGTGAAACTTGGAAAGCCGTTTTAACTGTAGATGAACATACTGGAGTTAATGATGTCGTAATGGATTTAAATAATCCTGAAGTGTTGTATGCTTCAACGCTACAACGTAGACGTCATGTGTTTACTTATGTTGGTGGAGGACCAGGTTCTGGACTACATAAAAGTACAGATGGAGGAAAAACGTGGACTAAAAGTCAAGCAGGTTTACCAACTGTTGAATTAGGACGAATAGGATTATCTATTTCTCCTGCTGATCCGGAAATCATTTATGCTATTGTAGAAGCTGCCGATGGTAAAAGTGGATTTTATGCATCTACAAATCGAGGGGCAAGTTGGGAAAAAAGAAGCTCTCACGTCACTAGTGGTAATTATTATCAGGAAATAATTGCAGATCCTGTAGATCCAAATACGATTTACTCTATGGATACTTGGATGTCTGTTAGTCATGATGGTGGACGAACATTTAATGGTGTTGGAGAAGTATTTAAACACGTCGATAATCATTGTATGTGGATTGATCCTAATAATAATCAGCACTGGTTAGTAGGTTGTGATGGTGGTATGTACGAAACCTTTGATGCCGCAAAAACTTGGGATTTTAAAGAAAACATCCCTGTAACACAGTTCTATAAAGTGGCTGTAGATAATGATTATCCGTTTTATAATGTTTATGGAGGAACACAAGATAATTTTAGTATTGGTGGACCTTCAAGAGTGTTAACTAATCACGGAATTACAAATTTTGATTGGTTTATCACCAATGGAGGAGATGGTTTCGAATCACAAATAGATCCTGAAAATCCAAATATTGTTTATGCACAATCGCAATATGGCTACTTAGTGCGTTATGATAAATTAAGTGGAGAAATTGTTGGAATTCAACCTGCAGAACGTGAAGGAGAGGATGCGTATCGTTTCAATTGGGATTCGCCTTTGGCTGTTAGCAAGCATAAATCTGGTCGCTTATATTTTGCAGCGAATAAAGTATTCCGTTCTGATGATTATGGAAATAGTTGGACAGTTATTAGCGATGACTTATCACAACAAATTGATAGAAATACACTAAAAGTTTATGATCGTGTGCTTAGTATTGATGCTGTTGCTAAAAATGGTTCAACGTCTTTATATGGAAGTGTTGTAGCGTTATCTGAATCTCCAATTGATGAAAATTTATTAGCAGTTGGAACTGATGATGGTTTAGTCCATATTTCTGAAAATGGCGGAAATTCTTGGCGAAAAATTTCAAATATTCCTGGAGCACCAAATCAATCGTATGTAAATTCTGTGTATTTATCTAAGCATAATATAAATGTGATGTATGTTGCTTTTAACCATCATAAATATGGAGACTTTAAACCTTATATCTTTAAGTCTTCAGATAAAGGAGTAACATGGAAAGACATAAGTTCTAATTTGCCAAAAGGAAGTGTGTATTCGATTGAAGAAGATCATATAGATAAAAATTTAATTTTCTGCGGAACAGAATATGGTGCATTTTTCTCACCAAATCAAGGTCAACGTTGGAAAGAATTATCTGCTGGATTGCCAACAATCGCTGTAAGAGATATAGCAATTCAAGAGCGTGAAAACGATTTGGTTTTAGGAACATTTGGTAGAGGGTTTTATGTGCTTGATGATTATTCAGCATTGCGTTCTATCAAAAACAATAAACCTTCAGAAACTGCAATTTTATATCCTGTTCGTGAAGCATTAAGTTGGGAGCGAAGTTCTCCGCTAGGATTACCAGGAAAAGCTTTCCAAGGAGATAATTTTTATACGTCTGAAAACTTAGGGCCTGAAGCGATGTTTACTTACTACTATAATGACACTTTTAAATCATTAAAAGACAAACGTTCAGAAAAAGAAAAGAATCTTATTAAAGATAAAAAAGACACACCTTATCCTAATTATAGCCAATTAAAAGCGGAACGTGATCAAGAAGAGTCGCAGCTTCTATTTACAATTAAAAATGATGCTGGAACTGTTGTAAAAAAAGAATTTAAAACACCAAAAGAAGGTGTGCAACGTTTTCATTGGAATTTGAGATACACGCTCCCAAACCCAATAGATTTAAGCACATCTTCATTCTACAACCCTTGGGAAGCAGTAGATGAAGGAACACTTGTTGAACCAGGAAAATATACTGTTCAAATGGATTTGTTTGAAAATGGTACGATGTTATCTTTAGTAGCACCAAAGACATTTTATGTTAAGGCACTTAAAAACACGATTATGCCTGCAGAAGACAGAACAGCTAAAGTCGCTTTTCAAAAAAATGTCGCTCAACTAGAAGCTGATTATGCAGCAACGCAAACAATTATGAGTGAAACATATAATAAGTTACGTTATATAAAAACGGCCATTAAACGTTCAGAGCAGCCATATGAAACGTTAACAGCTTCAGTAATAGCGATAGAAGATAAGCTTCAAGCTATTAATGTTGCTCTATATGGTGATCCTGTAAAAAGAAGCTTAGATGTGAGTCAACCACAAACACCAGCAAATAGAATTGGTACAATTAGTTATGAGCAAAAGTACTCAACATCTGCACCTACAGAAACACACAAGAATAGTTTTGCAATAGCTAAAAGAGAAATAGGAGCAATTAAGACACGTGTTGAAACAATTTATAATGTTGACATTAAACAATTAGAAGCCAAACTAATTGCTTCTGGAGCAGGTTATACTCCAGGACGAGGATATAAGGATTAAATAGAATTATTAAAATTGATTTTATAAACAGCTACTAATATTTAGTGGCTGTTTTTTTTTCAAAATGTATTTACTAATAGACTATCTGATTATATTAATCACAAAAATTTGCTTTAAGTTTAACCTCATAAAAACGTTTCCAAATATCATGATTAAAATTTTGTGGTGATAATTGAAAGACAACAGTTGAGGATTTCTTATTCTCACAATGATTCACTTTTACTTTAACATTTAAAGTAATCATGTCTTCAATGTTGAAAGAATCGTAAACATGTATTTTTCCTATATAATCGATGTCTTGATCATTTTTATCAGTTTTGATAAATAGTACAGTCGTTTCAGGAACTTTATAACCCTTCTTTTTATTGACAGCTTCCATCAAGCCATCATAGTATAATTTGATGTTAGTTTCTAAGATTTCTACATTTTGTTTAATAGGATTTTTAATATGCCAAGCAAACGTATAGCACCAAAACTCATCATGAGATTTATCTCTCCATTTTTTTGCAAATCGAAGATCTTCATAGCCTTCATATTTGATGTCTGGAGCGAAACCAATTGGAAATTCAATAATCTCTTTTAGCCAGGTTGTATCAGATTCAAAAACGCCTAATGCCTTTTCTTCTTGTCCGAAAATTAGTGTCGAACTAATTAGGAATATGACAATAAATATACTTTTTTTCATGACTAAAGTTATAAACTTAATTTAACATCAAAACCAATAGCATCAGAAATGGCACTATCTTTTATATCGCTATTATAGCTAATTCCCCATTTCATTCTATCAATTTTAAATTTAGTAGTCATTTGTTTCTTAGCAAAATCAACTTCAGCTTGAAATGAAATCGGTTTCGTAATGCCTTTGATTGTTAGGTCAGCATAGATTTTCATGTGATTAGAATTATGATAATCAACATTTGTAATTACCATACTTGCCTTTGGGAATTTGGCTACATCAAAAAAATCTGGATCTTTCAAATGATTAACTAATCCTTCATTAGCTTCTTCATCTTCGATGTCTAAACATAGTATAGAGTTCATATTTATAATAAATTCTCCTCCAGTAATTGCGTCATCAGTTTTAATAAAATAACCTTCTTCAAAGTTCATATAACCTTCATGACCACCAAAATAAAATGTGTATTCTCCAAACCATTTGAGTTGGCTTTTTGAAGAATCGATGTTTAATTTTTCTTGAGAATTAAGAATTGAAAAAGTACTAAGTAAAAGTGCAATTGTGGTAAAAATAGTTTTCATATGTTCATTTTTTATGATTGAACAGTAAAACTATAAGTGAACCCTTTGGTAAGTGTCAAAAGAGTGTAAAAGAAATGTCAATGAATGTGAAAAAACTGAAAATTGTGTATTAAAAACTAGCAGTTATCTATTAGTTCCATTATATCTATGCTTTCTATAACTGGTACCTCTTGTACATGCACATTCACTAATACCTTGAAGTAAATCAATACCTATTGTAATCATGTGCGTACCTGAATTAAATCCTGAAAGGTCATTCATCGTCACTTGATATGCATAAGCAAAATAAAACCCGTTTTTCATAATTCCAGCCATTGGACCAACATTTAAAGGTTTCATAAATTGATCGTTAAGAAAACGATAAGAACCACCAACCCAATAATAATCTCCATCTCTATTAAACTTTCTATATTTAAAATTGACGTCAGTACTAGAACGGTTATCACTATCAAACATTTGGTAAAAAATGGAAGGTTCAAATTCTACACTATTATTCTTTTTTGGAGAAAAGATATAACCTGTATACGCTTGATAGTTTAATAATTTGCTTGGTTCAAGGCCAATAAAGTCATCAAGATCTTTGTTTAGGAAGTTATTCGCATTAAAACTGAAATAGAAATCTTTATATCGATATAAAAATCCAACATCAAAATTATTGTTAGAAATAGATCTGTCATCTGTAATACTTGGATCTACAATTGGTGTTCCATCACCATTGTCGAAATCTTCAATTTCAATTCTAAAACTATTGATGTTATATGAGATTCCGAAAGACAAAAATTGTTTTGATGTATAATCTAAAATAAGGTGATGCGCATAAGAGAATTTCACTCCCTTTTGGCGTGTGTTTCCGTTTCTATCATTGTAAGCTGAAATTCCAACACCAGAACGGCTGGCAATTCTAAAATCTGCATAAACCGATTGATTATCTGGTGCATTTTTTATGCCTACCCATTGTGTTAATCCGTTTGCTCTAATTTTTAAATTATCTCCAATTCCTGCATATGTAGGCGAAATAACAAAACTGTTATCAGCCAAGTATTGTGTCCAAACAGGTAAATTTAATTCTTGCCCATAACTTGAAGTAACGACCAAAAAAAGAATATATAGTGTAAGTTTTTTCATTTCTATAATTTTTATAATTCTTTAGGTAACATTACCTGTAAAGTGTAAAGTGTCCAACATACTGTTTATCTAAAATTGGACTGTTTGGGTTAACCACATACCAGTAATCACCTGTTGGTAATTCTGTTCCATTATATCTTCCATCCCAATACTCACCTACATTGTAAGTTGCAACTTTACGACCATATCTATCAAAAATATCGAATGTAAGATTTGGAAAATTTTCCACACATCCTGGAGACCAAGTATCAGAAGTTCCATCTCCATTTGGAGTGAAATAATTTGGGATGCAAGGACCTAAAACCGTAATATTAATATTAGCTATAGCTTCACAGCCAGCACTATCTACAACTCTTACAGTATAGCTGCCTTCTTCTGTCACGATATAAACATTAACATCTCCTTGATCTTGTCCATTAAGGTAGAATTGGTAAATACCAGTTCCACCAGTTGCATTTGCAATAATTTCACCAGGTTCTTCACCTGCATTTAACACAAGCGATAAAGGTTGATAAGATTCTATATTGAACAACTCTGTGGTAACAATGCAACCATTGGTGTGTCTCACATCTATATATTGATCAATTCCAGACGCAACATTTGTAAAGACATTACTTAATTGAAAAGAACCTCCATTTAACGAATAATCTAATTGAGAAAGGTCAGTTTCATTTTCATCAATTAAAACTGTAACTGTATTTGTAAGTGTGTTGTTTTCACATAAATATTCAATCTCCACGATTGGATTAATTATTACAGAATTAGGGAATGTAATATTCCATTCCGTTTCACAACCTTCAGCATCACGAACAAAAACAATATGATCTCCACCACCTAATCCATTAAAATCGAATGTCGTTTGATTTAAAGCTCCTGTTGTATATGTGCCATTATAGTCATCTAAACTTACACTGTATGGCAGAGTTCCTCCAGAAATATCGATACTAAATTCACCATTATTTTCGCCTTCACAGGTTTCCTGAAATAATGAATCTGGAACAATACTTAGAATTACTTGTTCTGGATTTGTAATTGTAAAATCGAAAGTAATATAACAACCTAATGCATCTTGAACTATAACATCATAAGTGCCAGCAGATAGGTTTTCAAAAATACTAGTTTCAAAAAATTGATTCAATTGTGGAGAAATAGCATATTGAATTGTACCTGTTCCACCTGTTGCA
This sequence comes from Psychroserpens ponticola, assembly GCF_023556315.2. Classification (NCBI taxonomy): domain Bacteria; kingdom Pseudomonadati; phylum Bacteroidota; class Flavobacteriia; order Flavobacteriales; family Flavobacteriaceae; genus Psychroserpens; species Psychroserpens ponticola. Next base: position 1,450,664 of record NZ_CP116221.1, read on the forward strand.
TTTATCACTAAAACGCCATCATTATTTCCACTACAAGTAATGTTGTTTACTGTAAAATCAACTTCTAAAGGAGCTGTAGGCTCTGTTATTGTAATTGGTGACGATAGTGTTTCACAATCACCACTTTCTACAGTTACAATGTAAGTTCCAGCAATTAATTCTGTAAAGACTCCTGGACTATCTTGTGTTGCAGGAATAACGTTTCCTACTGCATCTTCTAAAGTATAGATGTAATTTCCTAATCCGCCTTGAGCTGTAGCTAAAACACTTCCTGTATTATCACCATTACAGTTAATTGTAGGATTTGTAGATTCTAAATTGATTATTAAGTCAAGAAGCGGTTCAATTGTTATTTCGTTAGAGACATTGGTAATACAACCATTTACATCTCTCACATAATATTGGTATGTTCCATCAGGAACAGTAAATGTTGTTGATGAATTAAATGTTCCTATTATACTTGAGAATGAGCTATCAGTACTATATTCATAAATTCCAGTTCCTCCTGAAGCACTTAATGTTAATGTTGATTCAGTTAAACAGGTTTGTGTTGTTGCTGTGACTAAATTTGCTTGAATTGGAGTAGGTTCAGTAATTACTATATCTGATGATGTCAATACACAACCAAGACTATCTGTAATTGAAATAGAATATGTTCCAGCACCTAAATCATTAAAGATGTTAGTTGTTTGTGGTCCAGAAGTACTAACTGTTGGTAAAATGGTGTTAAGCGTATAAAGGTATTCAGTACCTTGTCCACCTGTAATATTGGTTATTGTTATAGATGCATTTTGATCTCCAAAACACAATACTGTATTTGTACTTGGAGTAAATGTTGCATCAATCGGAGATGGTTCAATTAAAATCACATTTACAGAATCAATACAGCCTCCAGTATCTCTAACGTTTACTATGTAATTACCAGCTGATAAATCTGTAAATGTTCCATTAGATGAATAGGCAACTGTTGCATCTCCAGTTAATTCATATTCATAAGTTCCCCAACCACCAGTTGCAACTGCAGTAATGGTTCCTTGACTATTGTCACAAGTTACATTTGAAGTTTCTGTAGCTACTAGTGTTAATATTTCAGTAGGAGATGATATGATTACAGTAGAACTTACAATACAAAACGGACTTTCAGTTTCAGTAATTTCTACTGTGAAACTTCCAGCTGTCATACCAGTAACGGTTATTGGATTTGTTGAAGTATTTGCATTTGTAATTCCAGTTACAGAGGTGCCAGAGCTATCAAAAATTTCATAGTCATATGTTCCCGAATATCCATTGATATTCATTTCAAAAGCACCAGAATTATCTCCAAAACATGTTACAGAAGTTGGAGTTAAAGTAACAACTGGAGCAATAGCTTCAGCTAAAGATATTGTAATTTCTTCTGTACATAATGTTATAGCGTCAGTTAACGTTATTGTAAATAGTCCAGGAGGTACACCAGAAAATATGTTTCCAGTTAAGCTTATTGAAGTTGGATTCGGACTTATACTGTATGTATAAGAACCAGAGCCATTAGAGCCAGTTACAGTTATTTCACCATCATCGTTACTACACGTAGTTATTGAAGTGATTTCTGCAGATATTACGATAGGCGCAGGAATATCTATGGAAACTAAATTCCCACAACCATTTACATCTTGAATTTCAATAGTATGTGTTCCTGAAAATAAATTTGAAATTGTAAAAGGCGCAGTTTGTGTTTGAAAAGCACCACCATTTATACTGAAACTATATGGACTAACACCTACTGCGTCTAAGGTTACATCTATTTCAAAGTCACCTTCAGTTACAGTACAAAGATTATTAACAACTGCAGAAATTACTGGAGTTGAATCCATAGGTAAAACAATAACAGGACTGCTTTGAATACAACCATATGCATCTAAAACATGCACATAATAATTTCCTGAATCCAGATTAAATACACTAGCTGAAGCCCAAGCTGGATCTGTATCAAGTGGAGCAGTAGTTGTCGTTGTTATTTGGTATAAATAAGGCGCTGTACCATTTTGAGCAACGGCACTTATCACACCAGAATTAGCATTACAATTTGCATTTTGATCTATAGAGGTTGCTAATTCTAAAAGTATAGCAGATTCTGTAATATTGAATGGAATCGTGACCACACCACATCCAGAGTTTGGACCAGAAGTTTCTGTAATAGATACAAAATAATTTCCAAAAGGTAGAGGTCCTAAAGCGGTTTCAGTAAATGATCCGCCAGAAGGAACACTTCCAGATCCTGTGACACCTGTTGTGACAAGCGTTAATGAATCAAATATTTCGTAATCAACATTAACAGGAATTCCATAAACACTGTTAATTGTAAAAGATACATTGCCATCATCACTACCTGTACAGGTAATGTTATTGGAGCTTACAGCATTTAACGTTAAGGTTGAATTTGTTGGTATTGGTGTTGTTGCTGGTTCATAATAGGTACAATTTGTTGATGCATCATAAACGATAAACGTATATGTAACACCAGGAGTTAGACCAGTAAATGTAGCTGTTTCACTATTAAGGGCATCTTCAGGGATCCATGTTCCTGCTGGAGGTGGAGGTGGAATAAATCCTTGATAAATATCAAAATAAAATGGTCCAGAACTACTTAAAGAAGAACCAATACTTACTACAGCTTCACCACCAGAAAGGCAATCAACAGCTGCAGTAATAACAATGTCTAAATCAGTAGGAGGAGAAGCGACTAATACATCTTGAACTAGTATTGAACAACCATTAGCATCAACAATGTTAATTTCATATAACCCAAAATCTACAACATCAAAACTCACTGATGCAGATCCTGTATTGTTTAGCTCAGAATTAGAATATCCATTTGTACCTGTAACAAAATAGTTATAAGGAGATGTTCCTCCAGTTACAGAATTTATAATTACAGATCCTTGAGAAATGCCTCCAGCAGCACATGAGATGTCAATCGTAGTATAATCTAATATAATAGCATCAGGTTCATTAATTGTAATTGTTTCGGTTGCAGTACAAGATTTTGCATCTGTTATGGTTATGGTATAATCACCAGCAGGTAATCCTGAAGTTTGTGTACCATAATCCGTACTTGTAGTATCATTGTTAATATTGATGACAAAAGGAGGTGTTCCAACTGAAGTATCAATAGTAATATCAATTGCGCCATTTGTATCTCCATTACATAATATGTCTTGTGTTTGTACAACTAAACTTATTGCTGGAGGTGAAATAGGTTCTACCGTAATTAGTGTTGATTCTGCTGTACATCCATTTGCGTCTGTAATTTCAAATTGATAAGTTCCAGCTGTAGCAGTAGCATAATTAAATGTTACATTAGTAGCTCCTAATGAAGTATATGTACTACTATTAATTGAAACCGCATACGTATATGGCGAAGGTCCAGAAATTGTTCCTGTAATTATAGCATCTGGTGAAGTAGTACAATTTAAATCTTCAGTTAATATCGCATTTACTGTTGAAGTAGGTAATGGATCTATTGTATACGATTCACTATAAGTACAATCGTTTTCATCGTTAACTTGGAATGTGAAAGTTCCAGCTTCTAAGCCTGAAAACACATTAGAGGTTTGATATGGAGTTGCGTAAGCCGTTGGAGCAATGATTTGATATTCTAAAACTCCTGTACCTCCTGTTGTACTCGTAATGGTAACTGTCGTTGTATTTGTAGGACAAGTTATAGGAGAATTGTCAAAATCTAAATCTGTAGGAGGATTTAATGTGTCTATTGTAATATCATTAGTTACAGAAGTACAAGAATTGGCATCTTGTATCGTTATAGTATAAGTGCCAACTGTTAAATTTGTAAAAGTATTACTTGCTTGAAAGTTCACACCATCAATACTGTAAGTATAAGGTGCATCACCACCAATAATATCAGTAACAGTAATAGTTCCGTTTGAATTACAAGTATAATCTACTGTAAGTTCTGCTGTTCCAGAAATGGCATCGGCAGCTGCAATTGTAACCGTTTGAGGAATTGTATCACAGGTTGTTGAACCAGTTGAATATTGAATTACAACATCATAATCACCTTCTTCAAGTCCAGTAAATGTATTTGAATTAAAGAAAGTCACTCCTGCATCAATACTATATTCTATATTAAATCCATTTGTTGTTGTAACATTGATTGTTATGACACCTGAATTAACAGCTGAAGCACAAGCAATGTCTGTTGGTGTAATACTGAAAACAGGTTCAGGAATAGCATCAACTGTGATTGATGTGTTAGCACTACAGTTATTAGCATCTATAACGACAATATCATATATTCCAGGTGTAGTAACTGTTATTTGAGGAACCGTTTGAAAATCTGTTGCACCATTTATAAAATAGAAATATGGAGCTGTTCCGCCTTCAGGATATATTGTGATTTCACCTTCTGAACATGTTAATGGAATTGTAATTGCAGCAGTAACCGTTAATAATTGAGGCTCAATAATTGTAATATCTTCAGAGTAAGTGCAACCATTTTCAGTTTCTATTGTTGCTGTATAGGTTCCTGGATTTAAATTTTCAAAAATGTATGTGTTTTCTAAAATTGGACCAACACTATTAACTAAGGTTGCACCTTGGTACAATGCATAAGAATATTGTGGATCCACATCATTAGCTGCCAATTGGATACTTCCTAAATCACCATTGCATAATGGTTGCAATATTGTTGTTGAGACTGTGAAATCGCGATCTCTAATTAGTACATCTAGTACAGTAAATACACATGGATTGGTTGGAACACCAATTTGTCTTACATAAACAGTATAGTTTCCAGCGGTATTAACTGAAAACACATTACTTGCTTGAAAGTTAGTATTATCTAAACTGTACTCATATCCTGAAGGAACATCATAAACTGTAATGCTTCCAGGAGTAGTGCAAATAATATCAGTTGCTATTACTGAAGGTTCAAGTAAATTTTGATATACATTAAAGTAAAATTGTACAAAACAACCACCTTCATAGTTGATAGTTAATCTGAATTGACCTGCAGAATTAGCTAAAAAATCTGGACCAGTTCCAACTTCATCCCAAGTACAAGAGTTATTTTCATTGGCACAATCTGGATTTGAAACAGCACCACAACTAGTTTCATCTAATTGCTCCCAAATTATAGATTCTACACCAGAAATGTTTGTTTCAATAGATCTAGAATCGTTTGCGCCACATAAAAAGATATTAGGCAATAATTTCCCGTCATTAGGGCAAGTTACTACTTCATCTGCATAAGGTATAACAGGGTTTTCTGTCGTTGAACCAAAAAGCTGTACTTCAAATACTTGTTCAATTGATTGACAAGGAGCAATAGCTGTATTAAATGAATAATAGTTGCCTGTGCTTGTAACTGTAATTGTTTGCGTTGTTCCTATAACTGGAGTGCCAGTAGGACTAGTCGACCAAGAATATGAATCGTAACCATTAGCTGCAGTTAAATCAACACTATCTCCACATAACACGATGTCTTCAATAAATTCACAGTCTAAATCAGTCAAAAAATTAGTGGCTTGAGGTGATAATAAGCAACCTGTATTACTACTTAAACTTGGATCATCAGTAATTTGAAAAGTAGGATTGTAAAATCCATTGTATGTAGCAAATGCTTGATTATTAATAATATTCGAACAAGCATCAGCAAGTTGATTACAGTTATCCACAACTTGTGCTTCAATTCGAATTTCATAAACAGGATCGTTTTCTTCAACTAATGAATTGTCGATATCGAAAATAATTTCCCTAGATGTAGGATTATAACTAGCTACAGTTACTCCAGGTGGAAGTATCAAGTCACTAGGATAATCAAAAATAATATTTATAGGAAGAATATCTCTTATTTGAAAGTTGGTAGCATTGTCATTTCCTGTGTTATGAAAACCTATAACATAATTTAATGACGATCCAAGAGTTACAGTTTGTCCACCAATATCATTTCCTGCATCATCTTCTACAATTTTGGTAAGGACAATATTAGGTTCTATAATTTCAACAGCAAAAGCAAAGAAATATGGAAAATATGTATCACCACTAGTTTCTAGTCGAATGGTTCCTGAGGTAGCATCATTAGCAATTACTGAGTTTCCAGGATTTGGAATTGCGATAACACCAGTATCAAATCCTAAGGTGTTTGTACTATTTGGAACTCTGTTATTTACTGGAAGTGCACTCAATTGTGTCACCGAACTATTAAAAAAGTTTGAAGCTGGTCGATCTGCAGTCGATAAACTAATACCATTTAGGCGTAATCGATCTCCTAATATTGGACTATCTCCTTCTAAAGTTGCGAAAGCAAAATTTGCTCTTACTGGAGCAGGAGCAGGAACAGTTCTAAAACCATCCACAGGTATATCTAAATTTGGATTGCCACCAGCAACGCTAATAGCACTAAAGCCATCAAAACTTGTAATTGATTTTCCAGGCAATGTCGGATCTTCATATACTACAAAAAGTGACCATCCAGCAGATTGACCAGTACCATTATATGGATTAAAATTAGATGTTTCACCTTCTTCAGACGAAACATTTGCAACTGTATATGTTCCTAAATCGGCACCTGAGCCAAAACTTGTAACTATATTGGTTACATCTGCGAAACAAGCATAAGAAAAACTATCTCCACCATCTACAGATGTTCCGTTAGCATCATAAATAATTGTTCCTTGAATGTCGTTATAACCACCACTTGGTCCTTGAAATTTTATATCAGTAATTGGTGCAGTTCCTGGGTTTACTGCGCCCCAATATAAACCAGCATATATTATTCGGTAACAATTCGGATTTGGAATTTCTAAATCAGCACTAGAAGAACTAAATGTTGAAGCATCTCCATCAATATCAATATATCTCATATCGACTTGATGATTATATACTGAGTTGTTATTGAACGCATTATTATCTGGTCCAAGAATATTGTTGCCAATGAGAACAATATCACCTTTTAAATCCTGATTGAATCTAGGTGTAAAAGGTTCATAATTCTGTGCATGTAATTGAAGGCCAAAACATAATAGCATAACGATTATGGCGATTCTAGAAAATGTAGGTCTTTTCATGATACTTAATTTTTTTTAATCCTATTTCTAACAAGGGCAGTGTTAAAAAGAGAATTGGGCCTTAATAATTCTTTTTAATTTTCAATTTTCACGAGGGACATTTTTGTATTATATGGTCTGTTTCCTTTAGTGTTCATTGCTCTATTAGCTTCTTCAATACTATTAAATTTGTCATAATAGATGTAATATTCACTTGTGTTAACATCATAGAAGAAGTCAACATTTGTTCTTCCAGATGCAACTACTTTCGTTACAAAGTCATCTCTTTTCTTTTTATCTGTGTGAACTGCTATTATTAAGTAGTAGCCATTTTCAACATTTTTTACATTCTTAAGAATTTGAATATTACTACTCTGTTCTTCTCCAAAATCAAAATCTTCTTCTTTTAGTATTGTACTACTTAAAACTGTTGTTTGTTTAATGTTTTGTAATGCTGATCTATCTTGTATATAACGCTCATCTTCATTATCAAATGCTGCACGTTTAATTCTTCGTCTTCTCTCAAATTCTGTAGCGACCTTAATGTTTTCAAGTCTTACTTCTAATTGTGACTTAATTGCTATTGTTTCAGTTTGTTCTGTTTTTAGTCGTTTTAAAGTTTTTCTGTAGTGTAAATACACTTCATCGTTGTATAGGGTATCAGTTTCAAAGTTGTCATCATATAATTCTTGTAAATCATCAATCTGTTTATTTCTAGTTTCAATGATTTTATCTAAATTAGATTTGATTGTGTTTAATGCATTATTTTCTGCAGTAATACTCTTAAACGGCTTAGGTTGAACAGCAATACCTTGCTCACCTAAATCATTTTCTTCTTTTAAATCTTTAAGATCTTTGTCTTTAATTCCAACAATGTCATCAAATTGCTTTAATAAGTCATTTTGGGATTTTTTTGCATCTTCAGTTTGCTGTGTTATCGATAACAACGATTTACCAAGTTCATCTTTTGGATTTGTAATTAATGCGTCCTTAGCTTCCTGTTGCGCTTTTTGTTCTGCTAGTAATTTCGCTTGAGCATCAGCTTCTTGTTGCGCTTTTTGTTCTGCAAGTAATTTCGCTTGAGCATCAGCTTCTTGTTGCGCTTTTTGTTCTGCAAGTAATTTCGCTTGAGCATCAGCTTCTTGTTGCGCTTTTTGTTCTGCTAGTAATTTCGCTTGAGCATCAGCTTCCTGTTGCGCTTTTTGTTCTGCAAGTAATTTCGCTTGAGCATTAGCTTCCTGTTGTGCTTTTTGTTCTGCTAGTAATTTCGCTTGAGCATCAGCTTCTTGTTGTGCTTTTTGTTCTGCAAGTAATTTCGCTTGAGCATCAGCTTCTTGTTGCGCTTTTTGTTCAGCTAGTAATTTCGCTTGCGCATCAGCTTCTTGTTGCGCTTTTTGTTCTGCAAGTAATTTCGCTTGCGCATCAGCTTCTTGTTGTGCTTTTTGTTCTGCAAGTAATTTCGCTTGCGCATCAGCTTCTTGTTGTGCTTTTTGTTCTGCTAGTAATTTCGCTTGAGCATCAGCTTCTTGTTGCGCTTTTTGTTCTGCTAGTAATTTCGCTTGAGCATCAGCTTCTTGTTGCGCTTTTTGTTCTGCAAGTAATTTCGCTTGCGCATCAGCTTCTTGTTGTGCTTTTTGTTCTGCAAGTAATTTCGCTTGCGCATCAGCTTCTTGCTGCACTTTTTTCTCAGCAGCTAATTTTCGGTTTGCCTGTGCTTTTTCTTTCGTTTTTTTTGAAACTACTGGTTTTCTTTTTTTCTTCGAAATTAATCCAGCAACTTCATCACCACTACTATAGTCGTAGTTATCTCTATTTTTAAATCTATAGGCAAGTGTAATGTCATGAGAAGGACCAAAGTCAGTTAAATCTCCAATAGCTTTTTCAAAATTGTATTCAATAGCAATTTGAGGAGTGATGTTTATACCAGCTCCACCAGAAACTCCAAAGACAGTATTATAACCAACTTGAGCCCATATTCCTTTTGGAACGGTAAGCATTGCTTGAGCAGAAATTATAGTTTCATCTGTTTTTAATTCAGATTTTAAAAGACCAGAAAATTTAGCTTCATCAAAGAAACCTCTACTGTTTACATAGCCTGTATACATTACATGAGCTTGAATCCCTTGTTCTGGATTGTCTTGTAATAATTCTGATGAATTAAAATTATAAACAGCTAAATTGTTAATTGAAAGTCCGATATCTATAAAAGCCAAGCCATAATTTATTCCTGGATTAATAGTAAGCAAAAAGTTTTCTGGAATATTTTGTAGTGAAGGGTCATCAACATTTGTGACTATATTTCCTGAATTGACACCACTTTTATAAGCACCAATATTTAGTCCGAAAGTAAGATTGCTTTCTCTTGCTAATCTTACATTATAAGCAAAGTTAGCAGTGCCACCAAAAGTTGTTAGAATGCCATAGTTTTGTTGAAAAAGTCCAAGTCCAGCACCAATATTTTCACCAAATCGTCCTGAATAACTCGCTAAATACGTGTTAGGAGCATCATCAAATTGAACCCATTCTTTCTTATTATAAAGACTAATGTATTTGTGTTGTTCTCTTACGAAGCTAAACGTAGGATTGATTACAAAGCGATTAAAAGTTAAAGAATTTCTTACTGGTAGGCTAAGTGAGACCACTCCATCATCTTCTTGAGAATAGAACATCTGTATAGAACAGATACATAATACTAAAACCAAAAGATGTGTTTTCATATTATCTTACTACTGTTATTGAGCCTTTTTTAGTTTCATTGCCTGATGTGGTGATCACATAGTAAAACACTTGGTTTATGTTAGTCAGATTTAATTCATTTTCTGGCCAGTTATTGAGATAGTTATCGGTTTGCAAAACGATTTTCCCTCTATTGGTCATTATTAATACGTTAGTGTCAGTTCCGTTGACATATTTTGTTGGAATAATCCAAGTGTCATTAGATCCATCTCCATTAGGACTTACAACATTTGGTATCTTTTCTACATCTGGAAAAGGGTCAAAAGCTTCGTTAACTTCGAATGTGAATTCTTTAGAAGCAATACAACCCGAAGTTTCACTTACAATTACTTTATAGCTACCAAATTCAGTTACTTCAAAATTATCTACAGTCGCATCAGAAATTATAGTGTCATTTAAATACCATTTAAATTCTGGAGAATTAGCTGTTGTTATTAAGTATACTGAAAGGCTTTCATCTTCTTCAATAATGTTGTCTTCTGTGACATTAATTGTAGCATCAAATAATTCGCTTACTAGTTCAATTGCGCCAGTAGCAGAACAATTTCCTAAATCCACTTGAACAGCATAGGTTCCAGATTCATTAGTTTCATACATTTGGTTTGTTGCTTCAGGAATTACGGCTCCATTTTTAAACCATTGGTAACTATTTCCTGTTAAGGTTGTTAAAGTGGTATAACCAGAACCAGGACAGAATGGGTTTCCTAAGCTAGATACAATTTCTGCATTAGCATTGCCTGAAGATACTTCAGTAACTGTAACGCGATTTGAAAAAGAATTAGACGTACAAGTTCCATAATTTGTTTCAACAAAATAAGTGCCTTCTTCATTGACTGATAATGTAGTACCTTCAGTAACAAAAATAGATGTTGTTGGACCAGTTTCTTTGTACCAATTATATGTTAGCGACGGATAATTAAGAGGAGAATCATTTGAGCCTGAACCAGGATTATCTATAGTTAAAAGATAATTTCCACCAGAACAATACGCTGCAGTTTCTACTAGATTATTTATAGTAAATGGTGCATCTTGAATTTTATAATAGGCAGCAAAAGCCATTGAGTTTGAACTTGTAGCTGCTGGAGCACTACTTTTAATTCTTATTTTAAAATTTTCACCAGATGTTGTTTCTGGTAAAGAGAAATTTAATGTTGCAGGCGAAGTTGTAACACTTCCAGGATTTGATGTATAAAGTAGAGTTGGGTTTGAAAAATCACCATCAGCATCAGACATTTCTATCGTAAACTGATTAGATGCGTTTAATGAGCTTGTCGGAGAAAACACAAAAGTTGTACTATATGAATTAAATGATTCACTTGCACATGCTTGACTAAAGCCTAAGTTAGGCGTTCCTATAACTATTTGCGCATTTAATTGTTCTTGGGTAAAAAGGACAAAAAAGCATAATGCAATATATAGTTTATATGCAATTTTAGTAGTGTACATTTTAGGGCTGTAATTTTCTATTCAATAAGCTTTTTGTGAATTATATGATTATTAGTCATTATCATCATTCGCGGCAAAGATTCTATTAATTCTTAATCTGAAATCTGGACGTTTTGAATTTTTTAAATCAATAAATGTTTCAGAATCTGGACCTTTAGAGTATACATTATTAAACGCTCTATTTCCATACCAGTTTTCTAAATCCTCATTATTCGTTTTATATTTAATATAGATGTTACCTTTACAATTATTGAAATAAGTTCTTGTAAATCCGATTTTTTCTAAGCTTTCACTGTTTATTTTAATCTTGTTATCTAAGATTACTGCAGGATTGAAACCTGAAATCACACTGTTATCAATTGTAAATGATGTATCTTCTCCAATGTAGATGGCTTCGTTAACTAAGCCAATTTTTATATCGTAATCAAGATCATCACTAATATTTACCAATGTTAAGTTTTCAGCTTGAACACTAGTTTGGTTTTTAGAAAAATCAATATCTTCTTTTTTATCATATGCTATTGTATTGATGCATCTTGACACTTCTGAACCAGAAGCATAAGGAGATCTAATTGCTAAAGAGTTTGAAATATTACATTGTGCACCATAATTGAATTCGTAATCATTGATATTAGATTTGTATGATACTAACTTCTCTAAGTTAACATCTCCTCCCAAAATATTAAATGAATTCCCTTCACAATAACTTATCATGATGTTTTCTATAATTGTTTGTTGCCCAACACCAGCTAAGGTTAAACCATTAAAATAACCATATTGTTTTGTTCTTTTTCCAGCGAATTCAATTCTTACATACTTTAAGATTCCTGAATAACTATCTGTGTTATTACCACCATAGCTTATATGTTTTGCTGAAGCAGATTGTAACCCGAAATTTAAAGTATCTTCATTTCCAAATTTATTAGTTGGTGCGTCGCCAAGTATAAAAAGTCCGCCCCAATCACCAGGTTTTTTAAGACTTCTTCCAGATGTAAATACAATTGGGTCTGTAGGTGTGCCATTAGCAATTATTTTAGATCCATTGCTTATTGTAAGAGAGCCTTTAGTCTCAAAATCACCAATAATGACTGTACCAGGTTCTATAGTTAATGTTGTGCTATCAGTTACAAACACATCACCTAAAAGCAAATAGGTATCTGCTTTATATAATTTTGTGTCTCTGGTAATATTTCCACTAAGGATTTGAGTAGGTGTACCATGATCAACTTTGTTTGGTTTAAACTCAGTCCAAGGGTTTAGCCAATTATCATAGCCAATTATTCCTTTTTCTTGCTGAGCAAAAACATTGCTATACACTAATAAGAACAAAAGTGTAATTTGAGTAATTTTTTTCATAGTGGTTAAATTCATTTAGTTTAGATAAGTGGGCACTTAAATATATGTCCAAACATATGATTAATACTTATGAAATGCAAATAATATCGACGAAATGCAGTATTTTGATATTTTAAAAGGAATTTTCTTACAATATTATATTATTTGTGAGTTTGTAATTCATTATTTGTAAGCGATCTTAAATTTTGTAGTTTACAAATAGGAAATAGATTGCATAAAAAAACCTCAACATATTCGTTGAGGTTAAATTTTAAACTAATTTAATACTAGTATACTTAGTCAGTTTTATAATCATTATAAGTATGTAATGATTTTAGAGTTTCTTCATAAAAAAGAATTGCTGCAATAAGATCTCTCGTATCAGAATACGGTAAAATTGTTTTCTGAAATTCAATAGTACTATCAAAGTAACTAACTGAAGCGTCAACATTGTTCTCCAATGCTTTTTTATTTTCCTTAGTGTCAGGAATGCCTAAATCTGACATCGTAATACCAGGCTTGGTAGCAAAAGCAATATTTGGTAGTATATTTACAATAACTTTTATACGTTCAGTATATAAGCCAAGTAGTTCTCCTTTTGACATTCGGTCTAATTCATCATGGTTATGGTATTTTGAAATGTTAACCTTGCCAGTAATGATATTCATTGATGTATTCTTTTTCTTAGATGCCGCTTTTTTTTGAGCGAAACCAATACCTGTAATCAGGAAAAAAGTTAGGATTAATAAAGTAGATTTTGTTCTCATTTTTTGAGTTTTTAGTTAATCTGGGTGAAGCAAATTTATACATTTTATTAAAAAAAACAACTTAATTCTAATATTTTTTGAATATTTTTCAACATATGAAATGCATATTTCTTAGATAAAGTGCGTTTTTACTAGATTAAAAGCATTTTTTTACGATGAAATACTTTTGGGCGTTTTACATCTTTTAAATAGAAGTTTTTTGACTTTTTTTCAAATTGCTTAGATGTTTTGCACGAATTTTTTAATAAAAATAAGATTGTGATTTACACTTTTTAGGTCTTTAAATGATGTATGTAAATCATGAAACCACATGTATTTAATCGTTAGAATTTACATAACGCTTCGTTTTGTCGTACTATTTATACGCTAATTCGATTTTATTAAGTATTTGGATATAAATCATTGAAATTTGATGTAACCCAAAATGCTTATTCACAATGAAATACCTATTCTCTTTTTTTTGCATTGCTTTTTTTAGTAGTACTATCTATTCAATTAGTGCTCAAAACTCTATTGATAATTCTCAAGATTTTTTAAATAGAAGTCCTATATATGATTATTCAGAACTTCAATTGAATAATACAGATACGATTCCTGGTTTTGATTCAAAATTAAATAAGCTTAAAATCACAGGAACTATATATAAAAGTGATGGTATTACTCCAGCGAAAGATGTTATTCTATATATAGATCAAGCTGATGAAAATGGTGATTTCGATTTAAGATATACAAATGAGAAACGTTATGTGCACAATAGAGGTTGGATAAAGACTGATATTGATGGAACTTATACTTTTTACACGTATATTCCTGGTAATGATAGACGTTACAATCAAATGCAACAACTATTCCCAATAGTAAAAGAACCTTCTAAAGATGCGTATGAGATTGCGTCATTTCTATTTGATGACGATCCGTTTTTAACAAAAATGTGTCGTAAAAGAATGGCTAAAAAAGGAGATCCTTCAAGAATTTTGAAGCTTAAAAATGTAGATGGAATAAAGGTTGTTCAGAAGAATATTGTCCTTAGTTCAGATTTAGATAATACAAAATAACACTATTTTTCAATTACCAATTTCTGACCAGGTTTAATCACAGAATTTTTGCTAATTGCATTTGTTTTACAAATTGCTGCTATGGTAACGTTGTTTCTTTTAGAGATGCGTGATAGAGTATCACCACGTTTCACGACATAAATTTTCTTTTGCTTTTTTAAGCTAGTGATGGCTTCCTCTTCAGACAATAATGGAGTTATTTTACTCTGTCGTTTTGAGTTGTGTACATAAGGACGTGTCCATTGTTGAGTAATCCAAATTTCATTTGCTCTTATAGAATTTGTTTCATTAAATTCAAATAAATATTCAGGATTTATAGAAATACCCTTATAGTTTATAACAAGATGCAGATGACTTCCTCTTGCATTTCCAGACACGCCACCTTTACCAATATATTGTCCTTTTTTTATAGAATCATTTTCTTTAGCACCATACTTAGATAAATGTGCGTACACAGTTTCTAAACCATTATAATGTCTAATAACTACAGTTTTTCCATGACCTCTAGAGTATCTAGACATTCGTACTATACCATCAAACATAGCAAACAAGCTATCACCTGTAATTAAATCGATATCGATGCCCTTATGAGCTCGACCTCTTCGCCAACCATAGCGAGAAGTGATTACTTTGTTCTTACCTATTGGTGAAGCGTAAGTAGAATCCTTAAACTCCAATTGTAATGGAAACATTACTAATTCATTTTTAAATGGATTGTATACAGTGTGATTCCAATACTCAGCCTTAATATCGATTGGTGTAATGGTGTCAGATTTAATAGTTATATCTGTAGAGTCTGCTTTTTTTATAACCTCAAAATCTAAGCGATCTACAATATTTAGATCAGGATTTTTTTGGCTGTAAACACTTAAAACTATTGCAGTTAGAAGATACTTAAAAAGTGATTTCATAAACTAAAAATAAAAAACGCTAATTTTTTCGAATGCCGAATATAAAAAATTAAAACGAAACTTTTTGTTAATGCATTATGAATTGTGATTATAAATGAAGCATGAAATGAAAATTATACCTATGGATTATAAAACCATATCTTTGATAAATAAAATATTAAATATCATGAAAAATCTTCTCTATTTCACATTCTTATTACTTGTATTAGTCTCATGTAAAAGCGATAAAACTACTGAAAATATTGAAACAACTCAAGGCATAAAACCTATTGTAATAGATGGTATTGACCCGTCAATAAAACCTGGTGATGATTTTTTTAATCATGTTAACAAATCTTGGTTTGATAAAGCAGTTATAGCAGATGACCAAGTTGGAGTTGGAGCCTATCGTTTTTTAAATATTCCTCAGCAGGAATTATTGAAAAATATTTTAGATGACGTTTCAAAAGTAGAACATTCTAAAGGTAGTATAGAACAAAAGGTTGGCGATTTTTACGCCTCAGGAATGGATACTATTAGCATCAATAAACGCGGAATGACTCCAATTCAGCCTATTTTAGATAGAATTGATGCAATTGGTGACATAGCTTCAATGACTGAATTTGTTGCAACACAACTTAAATCTGGAGATTACTCAATAATTAGTCCATACATTTCTCCTGATCAGGAAGACAGTTCTATAAATATTTTACACTTTTCTCAAACTGGCTTAGGCTTGCCAGATCGCGATTATTATTTTGTGGAAGATCCTTCAGTACAACAAATTCAAAAAGCTTATAAAACCTATTTGGCTAGCATTTTTGAATTGGTAGGAGATGAGAATTCGAAAGCGCAAGCTGAGATTGTATATAATATTGAAAAACAGCTGGCTAAATCACACAAAACACGAGTACAACGTAGAATAATAAAAGAGAATTATCATAAAATGGCAGTTTCACAATTGCAAGAAAATCACTCTAATATTGATTGGATGTCAATGCTAAATACACTAGATGTGAAAGTAGATTCTGTTGATGTAGCGCAACCTGACTATTATAATACATTAAACTCGATGTTAACCACAGTGTCATTAGAGGATTGGAAATTGTTTTTAAAAGCAAATTCAATAGGTTCTCATGATAATATTTTGAGTAAACCATTTCAAGATGCTTCTTTTGAATATTCAAAAGTTCTATCTGGTCAATCTGAACAACAGCCTCGTGCAAAGCAAATTGTGCATCGTGTTGATGGGCAAATTGGGTTTGCCTTAGGACAATTATATGTGAAACGTTATTTTAATGAAGATGCTAAAAAACGTGCTTTAGATTTGGTCAATAATTTTCAGAAAGTATTAGAAAAACGCATAGATAATTTGGACTGGATGAGTGATAGTACTAAAGTTAAAGCTAAAGACAAACTATATGCTATCAACAAAAAAATAGGCTATCCAGATGTATGGCGAACTTATGATGTAATTATTGATAGAGGCCAGTTTTTTGAAAACGTAGTAGCCTTACGTAAAGATGCTTATAAATATGAACTTAAACAATTAAATAAAGCTCCAAATTTAGACGAATGGCACACAACACCATCTACAGTGACCGCTTATTATAATCCGTCATTGAATGAAATTGTGTTTCCTGCAGGTATTTTACAAGCACCATATTTTGATTTGTATGCAGATGATGCTTTAAATTATGGTGGTATCGGAATGGTAATTGGACATGAGTTTACTCACGCTTTTGACGATCAAGGAGCGCAGTATGATAAAAACGGAAATGTCACTAATTGGTGGACAGAAGAAGATTATACAAAGTTTAAAGCTAAGACTGAGCAAATCGTTGAGCAGTATAATACTTTTACAGTATTAGATAGTGTGCATTTGAAAGGCGCACTTACTGTAGGAGAAAATACAGCTGATAATGGTGGAATTGCAATTGCTTATGACGCATTTAAAATGACTAAGCAAGGACAAGACTCTACTAAAATTGAAGGATATTCGCCCAACCAACGTTTCTTTCTATCAGTCGCAAATATTTGGCGCGTAAAAGTTCGTGATGAATATCTACGTAATTATGTGGCTACTGATCCGCATTCACCACCAATATGGAGAGTTAATGGACCATTAATGAATTTTACTCCATTTTATGAAGCCTTTAATGTAAAAGAAGGCGAAGCAAATTATAGAACAGAAGAAGATCGAATCAAGATTTGGTAGTTCTTAAGAACATTAAGAGTTAAACTTTAATCATTAAAAGTGTCAGCATGATTAATATGTTACTGTACAGTTGATTGTAGAGATGCTATTTTATATTATTATAATAATAAATGGATTAATATGTTGTAAATCAAAAAAATGGCACCATATTTGTAATTCAATAAGTATTATAAATTAAATTACATTACAATGAGTAAAGGAACAGTAAAATTTTTCAACGATGCCAAAGGATTTGGTTTCATCACTGAAGAAGGACAAGAAAAAGATCACTTTGTACACATCTCTGGATTGATTGACGAAATTCGCGAAGGCGACCAAGTTGAATTCGATCTTCAAGAAGGAAACAAAGGATTAAACGCAGTAAACGTAAAAGTTATCTAATACATATACTACAAGTTTTATAAAGCCCATCAAATTATTTTGATGGGCTTTTTTTGTATAAACATATCCAGGTTAATCTTGGTTTGTAATGATATCTTTTATTTGATAAGTTAGATTTTTAGGTCTTAGGCAAGCATTATTTATTTTATATTTGGTTTAACTTCTAAATTCAAACTTATGTTATTGAAACGTGTTTTACTTTTAATTGCCTTACTTTCAGCATTGCAAAGTATAGGTCAAGATAATGAACGCTCACTTTCGTTTTGGAATACTTTAAAATCTCATTGTGGTAAGGCTTATTCAGGAATACTTGAAATTCCGAAAGAGGATGAAGCTTTTGGAGGAAAAACTTTAGTAATGCATGTCAAATCTTGCAGTGAGAATACCATAAGAATACCTTTTTATGTTGGAGAAGATAAGTCGCGAACATGGATTTTAACGATGGCTGATGGCATTATTTCTTTAAAGCACGACCATCGTCATGAAGATGGAACAATGGATGATGTTAACTTTTATGGCGGAACTGCAACCAATGAAGGAAAGGCAGATGTTCAGTTTTTTCCTGCAGATGTGCATACACAAACTCTTATACCTGATGCTGCAACTAACGTTTGGTGGATTACCATAGACGAAACAAGTTTTACTTATAATTTACGTCGTTTAGGAACAGACCGAGTTTTTAAAGTGGTTATGGATCTTACAAAACCTATTGAAACTCCAGATGAACCTTGGGGTTGGAAGGATTAAATTTTCTAGATGTAAAACTCAATCTTTAAGTCTTATTGGTTTTAAATGAATAAAACCTAAAGCATCCAATAGTCTGATAATTAAATAGGTGATGTCTATTTCATACCATTTTACACCAAAATTTGCTCTACTTGCATGTTTGTGATGATTGTTATGATAGCCTTCTCCCATCATTAAAAAGTCAAAACGAAATAGATTTTTGCTGGTGTTTTTCATTTGGTAATTGACATAGCCATAAATATGACCAAACCAATTGATAATTACACCATGAATAGGTGCCATTAAAAATGTTATTGGTAATAATAACCAATGCCACCAAGCGGTTGCAAAGTAAACGAATACTAAAATGTAAATTGAAATCCACAGCAATCGTGAAAAGCGAGAACTTGCGAACTTGTCAAAACCTTTCCATTGTGGAACATTTTTAGTAAAACGATCGTCAACGGTTATTCGTTGTTTATTTATATCTTGATAAATGGTTTTTGTTTTCCACATCATTGCAAATAAATTAGCATCATGTGATGGTGAATGTGGATCTTTTTCAGTGTCTGTATACGCGTGATGCATGCGATGCATAATTCCGTAACCATATGCGCTTAAGTAACTTGAACCTTGAAAAATCCATGTAAGAACAAAAGTAATTCGTTCCATAACTTTTGACATTGTAAATACTTGGTGTGCAGCATAACGATGCAAAAAGAACGACTGGAAAAATAAGCTTCCATACCAGAGCACTAAAACGAAAATAACAATCAACATATCTTTTTTTTACAAAGATAATTTGATGTTATGAGTGATACAATGAACCCAAATCAATTAATTAATGGCTTTTATTATAAACGTTTTCTAATTCGGCTTAAAGCTTGAGCTGTTACACCAATATAAGAACTGATGTATTTAAGCGGAATGACTTTTAATAGCTCTGGACGTTCTTTAAATAGTTTGAGATAACGTTCTTCAGCAGTAAGGTTTAGCAAGTTTTGCTCTCGTTTGGATTTTATTAAAAAGAGACGTTCAGCAGTTAATCTACCTACAAGATTTCCTATTTGCGTGGTTTTATAAACGTCTTGTAAATCGGCATATGTCATGCTAAGAATAGTTGTTTCTGTTAACGCTTGTAATTGATATGCAGAAGGTTTTTGCGTTAAAAAAGAGTCGTATGCACTAACAAATTGGTTTTTAAAACTAAATCCAAAGGTGATTTCTTTTTCTGGATTTTCCTTTGGAATAAATAAGCGAACCACACCAGATTCGATAAAAGAAATATGATTTTCAATGGCATTCAATTTTAAAAACACTGTTTTCTTAGGAATGACACGACGTTGTAATTTAGACGTAAAAAACTCCCAATCTGAAGTTGATATCGTAGCAATTTGGTCTAAGTAGTCTTTTATCTGTTGCAAATGGAGTATACTTATGTGTTGAGTTTACAAAGATAAGGATTCGGAAAACCATTTAAAGGGAATAGTACCAATTTATTAGTGAGTCTTCCCTTTTAATGGTAATGAAAAATGAATTTTTTGTCAAGCTATAATGACAACTATTAGTCTTGGTTTGGCTCGCAATAGGAGTAAGGAGGTATGTCAAATGTTCCTTGTACATTGATGGCTCCAGGTGCATTATCTTGCCTTCTGTAATTTATATTTATAGTGCCTATATAATTTGTAACGCAAGTGTCTGCTGTTGCTATTTCAGATAATGTTATGCTACCATCTACAGAAAGGTAAATTCCATTTCCCATAATGCTCACAGATGAGACGCTAGTGTTATTAATATTATATGGCATAATCTCATAATTGCCTATCTCAATAGGTGGTGGAAGGACAAAATATAGGTTGTTATTTGGGTCATCACTTGAAGTAAATTTTAGACCTAAATCACCACCTAAAATATTATCTCTATTAAACACAAAAGATTTATCTGTAAGGCCATCTCCATTGACAATTAATGTATAGTGACCACTTTTGGGTTTATCATCGTTGTCATAATTACTGTCGTCTGAAGAGCAACTAAAGATGAATAAACTAAGGCTAAGCAAGCAGAAAAAATGTTTCATTATGTAAATATTTTTGTTGGTTTATATATTAACATCGAAGGTAATCTGTTTTGTCATCAGTCTTTTATTTGTAATATATCTATGAATTAAAACCTAGCGATTTACTGGTAGTTGTTTTTTCTATTTTTCAAATACAGTATCGTTACCTTTGCCAAATTATGCTTCGATTTTAGAATTAATATTGAAGATAAAATTATTAATAATACTTAGAATCTAATATGGCAAATAACATCAAAGCGCAACAAGATATCCTTGAAAAACTAAATATATATGCTCTAAACCCAATGCAAGAGCAAGCGTTGGCTGTGATTGAAGAGACTACGAATACTATACTTTTGTCGCCAACTGGAACAGGTAAGACTTTGGCTTTTTTACTGCCATTATTAAGGTGTTTAGATCCTGAATGTACAGAAGTTCAAGCAGTAATTATCGTACCTTCTCGAGAATTGGCTATTCAGATTGAAACGGTTATTAGAAATATGGGTTCTGGTTATAAAGCCAATGCCATTTATGGAGGTAGAGCCATTTCAAAAGATAAAATTGAACTCAAACATACACCAGCAATTTTAATAGGAACACCAGGACGATTGGCAGATCATTTAGAACAAGGTCGTTTTACAACAAAGTTCGTCAAGACATTAGTGATTGATGAGTTTGATGTCTCTATTGAAGTTGGTGCAGGAGGTGAGCTAAAAAGTATCATGGGTTACTTACCACATATCTCGAAACGCATCTTAACTTCTGCAACTCAAGGCACAGAAATCCCAAGTTATTTGAAAATGGCCAAGGCAGAAATTTTAAATTTTTTAAAAAACAGACCTAGTTCTCAATTGATGGTGAAAACGGTTTTGTCTCCATCCAAAAACAAACATAATACGGTTATAGATTTATTAAATCATGTAGGAAATGATCCTGGTATTATTTTCTGTAATCAGAAAGAGCGTATTGAAGACCTGAGTCGTTTTTTAGAGAAGAAAGGCATTGCGCATACTTGTTTTTATGCTGGTATGGAACAGCGTGATAGAGAGCGTGCTTTGATTAAATTGCGAAATGGAAGTGTTTCAATTCTTATAGCGAGTGACTTAGCATCTAGAGGAATTGATATTCCTGAAATGAAATACATTATACATTATGAAATTCCTTCTGGAATTCAAGAATATACGCATAGAAATGGTAGAACTGCCAGAGTAAATTCTAAAGGAACGGCTTACTTAATTAAAGGTGCACAAGAGGTTTTTCCTGACTTTGTAGGTCAGCCGAAAGTACAAATGCTTTCTAAAAATGAAACACGTAAGCCAGAATTTTGGACGACCTTATTTATTTCTGGTGGCCGAAAGGATAAAATTTCAAAGGGTGATATTGCAGGTCTGTTTTTTAAACAAGGCGGAATTAATAAAGATCAGTTAGGTGTTATTGAATTGAAACAAGACTGTGCTTTTGTAGGAGTTCCTGTGAGTATTGCTAGTACTTTGGTTGATAAATTGAATAATACACGTTTGAAGAAGAAGAAGGTTCGTGTAACTGTTTTATAGTTAGGAGAACTTTTTGTTGTATTCTTTTGTAATTCATTTAATTATTACATGTATTTTTGCAGCCTCAAAAAAATGATATGAAGCGTATAAACGAATATAAGAAACTCTTTGGTGTAGACAAAGACATTGAATTAAAGTCTCTAAAGAAGAGTTATCGTAATTTGGTTAAAGAATGGCATCCTGATAAATTTCAAAATGGAGACGCTTTACAGGAAGAAGCAGAGCTACAAAGCCGAAAGATTATTGATGGTTACCATTTTCTTGTCAGCATGGCTCCAGAAACTAAAGAGAAAAACCTGTCAGAATACACAGAAACGATTACCAATTCACCAATTGCTGATTACCAACATAAAGGTTTGTTATTAGAAATTACTTTTTTAGATGGTACAACTTATGAGTTTTTTGGAATAACAAAACAGATCTATCATAAAATGATCAATGCTGGAAATTTAAATCGTTTTGCTAAGCGTACTATTTATCCAAAATATACTTACAGAAAATCGAAACGTATTCATGAAGAAGCATAATAGTTGGTTGTAGTTTAAATTAATGGCACTATCTTTGTAACCTAATAAGTATTAATAATAAATTATATTACAATGAGTAAAGGAACAGTAAAATTTTTCAACGACGCTAAAGGTTTTGGATTCATCACTGAAGAAGGTGTTGATAAAGATCATTTTGTACACATTTCTGGATTAATCGATGAGATTAGAGAAGGTGACCAAGTTGAATTTGATTTACAAGAAGGAAACAAAGGATTAAACGCAGTAAACGTAAAAGTTATCTAATATATATCTATATGTTATCAAAAAGAGTTCATCTTCACAGATGGACTCTTTTTTTATACTATAGTTTGTGTTCTTAAAACTGTGGTTATCTTTACTGAAATTTCTAATAAAGAATAATTGTAAGTTGTTAACATGAGCGAAAACAGCAATAATATAGATATTGAATCTTGTATCACTACACTTCAGAAATTACTCGAAGATACCAATCAAATTTTCGAATTACCAGAAGCGCAAAGAGTTGCGCTTTTTAAAGCTGCAGGAGCATTAACGAGGCCAAATCGTGATGAGTTTCAACGTCGTAGAAAAGATGCTAAAAAATCTGCGAAACGTAAAATGATTGCTAGAGATAAGCATGCCAGGAAAACAACAGGTATTCGTTCTGCGCGTGAGGCTACTTTATTTGTAGCTCCAAAATTATTAGGTGCAGCAGCATTACCAAAAAACACATTAGAATTAGAATCACCAAGAAATTGCTATGTATGTAAAACAGTTTATACTAAACTGCATCATTTTTATGATACGATGTGTACATCATGTGGCGATTTAAATTATGCAAAACGTTTTCAAACTACAGATTTAAATGGTCAAGTCGCAGTAATAACAGGTTCTAGATTAAAGATTGGTTATCATATTACATTAATGTTGTTGCGTTCTGGAGCTACTGTTGTTGCTACAACACGTTTTCCAGCAGATTCTGCCATTCGGTTTTCAAAAGAAGATGATTATAAAGATTGGAGTGATCGCTTACATATTCACGGATTAGATTTACGACACATACCAAGTGTAGAGATTTTTTGCAATTATATCGAGCAAAAATACGACCGATTAGATATTCTAATTAATAATGCTGCGCAAACGGTTAGACGACCTTCAGGCTTTTATTTCCATTTAATGGAAAATGAAAAACTTCCAATAGATCAATTACCTATATTGGCGCAAACTTTATTAAAAGATCATGAAAGTTGTTTAGAAGAATTGTCAAGCTTAAGTATTGGTCCTTCAAAAACAAGTAAAAATAATGTGCTACCAGTGACTTGGCATGGTCCTGAACCTGGAATTGGATTGCGTAATTCAGCTGAGTTGTCACAAATACCTTATAGTTTTGATAATTCGTTACAAGCTGCTGAAGTATTTCCTGAAGGTGAATTAGATGCCGATTTACAACAAGTAGATTTACGAAAAACGAATAGTTGGCGTTTAAAATTGGGTGAAATTGAAACCACTGAAATGGTAGAAGTACAGTTGGTAAATGCTGTTGCTCCTTTTGTATTGTGTAATCGTTTATTTAATGTAATGAAGAAAGAAAATACTGGTAAAAAGCACATTATCAATGTAACAGCAATGGAAGGGAAGTTTCATAGATTTAAAAAAGAAGATAGACATCCACATACCAATATGGCTAAAGCTGCTTTAAATATGTTAACACATACTTCTGCATCTACTTTTGCTAAGTCTGGTATTTATATGAATGCTGTAGATACAGGTTGGGTAACAGATGAAGATCCAGCGGCATTATCTAAAAAGAAAGTAGAACTTCACGATTTTCAGCCACCATTAGATATTGTAGATGGCGCAGCAAGAGTAATGGATCCTTTAATTGATGGTATTAATACTGGAAAACATTGGTCTGGTCAATTTTTGAAAGATTATTTCCCTATAGATTGGTAGTGTTTACTTATTGAGCAAATCTAAATCTAACTCATTAAAATTTTGAGCAGCTTTAACTAAAAGTGTAGAGCCTATTGATTCGAATAAACTATTTGTTTTGAGAACAAACTCAGCTTGCTTTTCTGGGTTGAAATCGGGAATGCCAACAATGGTAAGATTTGTCGCTATTGATTCTTCTTCAATAATGGTATAAAACGTTTTTTGTTCTACAGCATTATTGATAATCTTTATGTTTACATTGACCCGTAAATCTTCAACAAGTTTTGATATTTTAGTTTCAATAATTGACACATCTACATTATTATTGTTTACAAAAAGGACTCTAATGTTAGTGTCATTCCATCTAGGAGAGGCAATGATAAAACGAGCAATGTTAAGCATCATTTCCGCATTTTTGCTATCTGTTTCTCGCCACCAAAAATCTACGGAACTATAGTTGCCAAACTTTGAAACTCTGTCAAAATCTAGGTACAATAAATTATAATCTAAATGAATTAGGGCTTGTGTCATTTTAGAATACTCTTCAGAATTCTCAATGCCTTTAGGCCAACCCATCATAATGGTATTGGGTTCTACACCAGAAAAACCAAAGGTTGACGCAATGTTTTTAATTCCGTTATAGATGTTATCTACTTTTATTTGTCTGGCAAAAATTCCTAAGTCTTTAAATTGTTCGTCTCTCACAATTTGGTCAATTTTTTTAAGTGGAGGCTTGCTATTTTCTTTATCTAATATAAGTTTGAAATTGGTTACAATTCCAGTGCGACCAGAAACGGTTTTACATAATTCTAATAAATACTTTTGATGATCACTTTTGCCACTAAAGAGAATGATATTAGGATTCCAATTTGAGTTTTCTTCAACTTGGGCATCAATTCTTTTTAGACCTTTATTTACGACATTTTCCCAAACGCTTTTCCAAACATCGTTAGACTGTAATTTGACTTCTTTACGTTGGAGTCCGAAATACATCGCGCTAATAATTGCTAAAGCAGCAATCATGGCGATCATGTCTAATTTAAACATGATAGTAAAACAGGCTATAAAACCGATTAGGCCAATCCAGCGTTTCACTTTAAACTTAGGTTGGAAGTCAGGATTTGCCCAGCTTTCAAGGAAAAAGGAAATATTAATAAATCCATAAGCCGTTAGATAAAACATTGAGACTACACGAGCAATGATATCAAGTTCACCAATAAGAATGCCAACTTCGGCAATTACAAAAGCAAGGAATAATGCATTAACAGGTTCATTGTTTTGTCCTTTTCCTTTACTGAAAAATGTAGGTGTGACTTTATCCATAGACATGGCTTGTAAGATTCTAGGACCACCAAGAATGCCACCTAAAGCAGACGATAATGTAGCTCCCCAAATTCCAGCGACTACAGCAGGAGCGAAAAGAGCAATTTTCATTAGGATATTATAGTCCGTTTTTAATACTTCAGCATCTATTGTATATGCCATAAATACAGCTAGAAACAGATAGACGAGAAGACCAACACCTATGGCATATAAGGTGCCGCGAGGAATAGACCTCTTAGGGTTTTCTAGGTCACCACTCATTGCAATTCCAGCAGTGAAACCAGTAACTGCAGGGAAAAATACTGCAAATACAACTTCTAAAGGTACTGCGTTTTCGGTAGAGAAGAAATGAACTGTTGTTGGCACAAATTCAGTAGAACCAAAGCATATAGAAATAAGCGAAATACCAATTGCTGCAAGAATGATAAACTGTGTTTTAAGTGCTACCGAAGTACTTATTAAAGCTAAGATTGTAAGTGCAGAAAGCGCAATGGTTCCTGTGAGTCTTAAATCGCTTATAGTGGTTCCGAAGCCTAAATAGGCATTAAAACTTTCGGCAAAACCTATTAAATATAATGCAATAGAAAAGGCTGTGCCTACAAATAATGCAATGCCAATGGAACCTCCAATAGGGATTCCCATACTTCGCGATAAGACATAATAAATACCACCAGCACCAATTTTTTTATCTGTAGCAACAGATGAGACACTTAAGCCTGTAGTAACAGCAATGACATGAGCAATTATGATAATGACAATGGCTCCTATTAAGCCAGCATTACCAACAACCCAACCTAAACGCATATACATTATAACACCCAGAATGGTTAACACAGAAGGCGTGAAGACACCAGCGAAGGTTCCAAATTTCTTATTTTGTGGCATTATGATACTTGCATATTTAGAAGAAGGTAATTAGGAAGTGAATATAGGTATTCTTTTTATTATACGTGGAATATGTACGTATAATGCACTATTTACTGCCATTAAAAATCTGTATATTTAGTGCTTACTATATTAAGTGTCATCTTTTTAAATTCAATTTAATGTCGAATTTTAATTACTTTAATTTTATCAAAATTAGGTTTAAATGAAATTAACTGTCGATTTTATATTAGTAACAGGTATTTTATTGAGCAGTTTTGCGATAATAGGTGTTTTACGTCTTAATCAGAAAAAAACACCTCAGTATATATTGGTTGTCTTTTGGTTTTTGATTCTTAGTGTTATTGCTTATTTCTATGCGAGTTTACATGATTTAAAGATGCTTCAATTTATCATGTATTACTTAGAAAACGGCGTAAGGTTCTTAATTCCTCCATTGCTCTATTTATATGTGAAGTCCATTTTTATAGATGACCACAACTTACTAAAAAAGAGCCTGAAACATTTTATAGTGTTTGGCGTTTACTTTATTAGTTATACGATTCCTAAGTCATTGATTCCTGATTCAAATTACATTTATATGTATCAAGAATACATACCGAATTGGGCATTGGTTCAAGATATATTTGGAATTGTATATTTTATACTGTCACTAAAGCTATTTTATAAGGTGAGTCGCCTTATGAAGCAAAGCTATTCGAATATTGTGGAAAAGGAATTTTTATGGATTGAGAAGTTTCTGATTAGTTTCTTAATCGTTCTTATTGTTGATCTAATCATTACAATAACTGAAATGTACTTTGGTTATAATGTGGATTGGGATGGATATATTACTGTTTTGTTTATGATTATTGCGATGTCTTATCTCGGTTATTACGGGCTAAAACAATCTACAGTTTTTATTCCCAGTTTCTTAATACAGACTGATGATGAACAGGTAATTGAAGAGCAGAAACAGGCTTTGTATTTGAAAACGTCTGAGCATGATGCTTTGAAAGTTAAGTTTCAATCGTGTATGAAGGAGGACAAAATTTACTTGTCACCAGACTTGAATTTGAAAGTACTCGCCGATGCTATGGGAATTTCGGAACGGAAACTTTCAGCTTTTTTTAGTGAAGTTATGCACAGAAGTTTTTATGACTCTATAAATTTATTTCGAGTAGAAGAGGCCAAAACGCTTTTAAAATCTGATGTTGTAGAAAGTCATTCGATTACTGGAATTGGACTTACTTGCGGTTTTAGTTCTAAGAGTAGTTTTTATAGAATATTTAAAAAACGTACACAGATGTCGCCTTTAGCGTATAGGAAATCAGTATTAAAAGAGTCTCATCACACGTAATGAGACCATATAAATTTGTTTTGACTTTGTTATTTATTGGTAAACGCAGACTTTTGAATGTAAACAACACAGATATGAAAACAGTGACTCTATTACTTAGTATATTCTATTTTTCTTGTTCATTTGGACAAATAGCATCAAGCAAAATACTAGATCGTACGATTCCTGAGCTTGAGGAGTCTAGATTAGAGGATTCAAGTTTGAAATTTGATTCTATTATTAATCTATTAAACCGAATCTCAGATCGTGAACATGGAGGTGTATTTTCAGAACATGGAGATTTAAGAGGTTTGGTTGTTATAGAAAAAAACAAAATTGTATTAGAGGAAGGTTATAATTCCTTTTGGAGATTATCAATTAATGATGTGAGGTCTGCTGGTAAAAGCATTACAGCATTGTTATTAGGTGTTGCGATGCAAGATGGTTTGGTGGATCACTTAGACCAAGATGTGTATTCTTTTTTTTCGAAGGATGCCTATCCATCTGTCAATGAAGGTTATAAGAAGGTGAAACTCAAGCATCTGCTAAATATGACTTCTGGGTTGGATGCAGATACAGACGATTTTAATACCACTGGTCATGCAGGTCATTGGATAGCTAAAGATGATTGGAAAGATTACATTCTTAGTGTTTCGTTAACAGGAACTCCAGGAAAACAATGGGTATATGCAGATATTAATGCTGTTTTGATTGGCGCTATTATTGAGGAAACCTCTGGGATGAGTCTTAGGGATTATGCTAAGGAAAAACTTTTTGATCCTTTAGGAATCCAACAGTTTCATTGGTACACTAATGTTTCAAACCAAACAGGTGGTGCGGGAAATTTATTTTTATCGACTCTTGATTTTGCTAAACTTGGATTGATTGTTAGTAATCAAGGAAAATGTGGTGACACACAAATTATTGCTCCAGATTATATAAAACGCTTATCTGAAAGAACATTTGATTTGACTGATGCATTTGGGCTTGAAACCTATTATGGCATGCTATGGTATAAAAGTACTAAGGTTTTTGACGGCGACGCTATAGATTATATATACGCTTCTGGATATGGAGGGAATCATTTGGTTGTGGTTCCTGATAAAGAGCTTGTTATTGCGGTAAGCTCTGGTGCTTATGGTGAAAGGCACTCTCACCGAAGATCTTATGCGATTTGGAATAAGATTCTTGAGTCGTTTAAGTAAGGTTTAGTACTTTATGTTTGTTCTTAATGTGATTAGTTACTTTACGATATTATTTGTTTGTTCCTTAAGAATCACTCAAAGTGACGTTGTAGATGTGATTTTTTTAACTGCGTTTTAGTATCGAATTCAAAATGTATTTTGCATTCGATAATTTTATAACACTCCAACTTATTTTCTTGACTTTTTTATATTTTTGTTTATATAAAGCTGTCGTTTGATTAACCAGAAGTCTATCGCTATTTTACCTTTCGTTAACCATAGTAATACTATTGATAACGAGTACTTTTGTGATGGTATCACTGAAGAGATTATTAATGCATTAACTAAGGTTAAAGGCTTGAAGGTTACTGCTAGAACATCTTCGTTTGCATTTAAAAACACGACAAAAGATGTGAGGCATATTGGCAACCAATTAGGTGTTGCTACTGTACTTGAGGGTAGTATAAAAATCTTTAGGAATAAGATTAGAATTAACGTTCAGCTCATCAGAACTAGTGATGGTTTTCATACGTGGACTCAAAAATTTGACCGAGACCTAGAAGATCTCTTTGCACTTCAAGACGAGATTAGCCTTATTATAGCAGAACAAATAAGAGAGAATTTTGGACATTTAGATATTTCGGATCACATCTCAGTTATAGGTACCAAAAGCATTGACGCCTATAAATTATATTTAAAAGGACGCTCGTATCAACTTAATTGGGATTTAGACGATTACATTACAGCTATAGACTGCTATAAACAAAGTATAGCTATAGATCACAACTTTTATGATGCTTATTTTTCATTGAGTAGATCGTATGGTATTTTGGCAAGTTGGGGTTATATTGATAAATTAGAAGGAGAACAGTACGCCAGTACTTATTTAGCTCAAGGTATGCGTATTAATCCGACATCTTATTTGGGCTATTTTTCGACGTCGTCTATTATTTTTTGGAACCATTGGGATTATGCCAATGGAATTGTTAATTTTAGAAAGACCTTAAATATAAACCCTAGTTTTGCGATTGCCTACGAAGGAATTTCTGAAATATATATGGCCACAGGCGAATTAGAAAAGGCTATGCTTACTATTAATTTGGCATTAGATATTAGTCCGTTATCTCCTAATCATCATTTTACCAAAGGGAATATTTATTTCTTAAAGAAAGACTATGCAAATGCAATTATCTATTTGGATGAATGCTTAAAAATAGATCCAAATTTTACTTTAGCTATTGAAACAAAGCTTGCCTGCTTTATGCTAATGAATGATGCCATTAAGTATGGAAATTATGTGGCTACAATGCCACAGTTGATAAGTCCGAAAGTTTGTGAGGTGTTATTTAATTTGATGCATACAAAGACGATTTATACGTCACAAGATATTAAAGCCTTAGCTTTAGATGTTGATGCTAGTTTTAAAAGTATTTACCCTTGGCATTTTTATGCTCTGATATATTGCGGACAGATTGATAAGGCTTTACATATTTTTGAAGAGAAGGTTGCTTTAAAAATTGGGCAACTAGTAAATTTTAGGTTAGATCCTTTTTTAGAACCTTTACGCTCGTTTGCAAGTTATCAATCTATTGAGCAAGCACTTTTTTCAAATTATCAAATAGGAACTGTAGAAGAACCAATTATTGACGTGAAATTGGCAACTCAACCCATTCCTAATACAGAAATAGATGTCTATATAAAACTTTTGAAAAGGACAATACAAAAAGATAAGCTGTATCTGAGTTCTGGTTTTTCGTTAAAGGATCTAAGTGCGAGTATTAACTTGCATCCTAATAAATTGTCGTGGTTACTAAATGAACATTTATCTCTTAATTTTAACGAATTTATAAATAGGTACCGCTTGGAGCACTTTAAACTAGAGGTGCTTAAGCCAGAAAACTCCCATTACACCTTATTAGGAATTGCTTTTGAAAGCGGCTTCAATTCCAAAACTGTTTTTAATACCTTTTTCAAAAAAGAAACAGGACTTACGCCTCGGCAATGGGTTAAGTTACAATCCTAAGCAAATTTACATATTCAATAAAGTTCTGAATTTCATATAAAAGGTTCGGAATCATAATGTCGAACGACGCGTGTGTTGTTATGCAGCATATTTGCATCAAATAATTTTATTCAAACAAATAAAACGACAATTATGACAACAATTTCAAAACAATTGGTTCTTTTACTGATTTTGCTTTTAGGCATTTTTACATCTTGTTCTAACGATGATGATGCTATTTCTGGAGGCCAACAAAGAGATCCTATCGTAACTGCCGAAGATCTATCGGCTTATCTAGAGCATTTAGCAAATACTAATGCTGTTCCTGGGTTTTCAGTAAATGTAAGCTTAGGAAATACTATTGCATTTCAAGAGTCTTTTGGCTATGCCAATATTGCTAATCAGACACCTTACACCAACCAAACGTTAAACAATTTGGCTTCTGTAAGTAAAACATTTTTAGGAGCTGCAACGGCAAAGGCAATTGAGCAAGGTTACTTTACATTAGAAACTAATATTAATGATGTATTACCTGTGGCAGTTATTAATCCGAAACAGCCTAACGGTTCTATTAAAATAAAACACTTGGTTACTCATACATCTGGAATTGTAGATGTGCCTTCTACTTACGTTGCGAGTAACTATTACATATTACCAGGTGAAGATGTAACAACAAGTATTGGTAGCATTTTGGTAAATGATTTAGGAATGCAACAAATGCAGCAAGTGGCTTTAGGTGACTACTTATTAGAGATTTTTGACGAAGATGGAGATCTATACAATTTAGATAACTATTTAGATGCATTACCAGGAGAAACTTGGGCATACTCAAATGATGCAACGACCCTGTTAGGATATATTATTGAGTATGTGTCTGGTGAATCTTATGATGACTATGTGGCTAATCATATACTGAACCCTTTACAAATGTTTAATTCTACGTTTGATATGGATGCAGTTAATTTTCAAATTATGGCGACACAATATTATGATGCCAATTCTGCATTTCCAAGATACGGAAATCACGGTTACGTAGAAGGAGGTTTGCACAGTAATAGTGATGATATGAGTAAGTATTTATTAGACATGATGAGAGGTGCTCGAGGTGAATCGGGTGTTTTGTTTTCTGAAACATATTATGATTTATTATTTGAAGAACAATTAGCAGACGGAATAGTGCCTCATCAGTTTGCCGAAAATCATGGCTTGTTTTGGTATATGAAAGACGGAAACCTTATGCATGGCGGAAATAGTTTAGGCGTTTCTACACACTTACAATTAAGACAAGATGGCTCATCGGGATTCTTTATTATTTCAAATATGGATGGAACGTTTAATGAGAACGATATAAAATGGGAAACTGTAAAAACAGGTATCTCAGATGCCATAGAAGAATTTATTTCAAACAATTAAAAAACAAATATTACAATGAAAACAAAGATAATTATAGCGTTTAGTATGGTCGCATTACTATTAAGCTCCACAATTACATATGCGCAAAAAAAGGACGATGATACTACAAACTCACGAGAAGGCTTTCTATTTGAGATAGGTCTTGGAGGCGGTATCATAAGTATTGAAGATAGTGAAGGCATGCAAACCTTTGATGTTGCGCAAGGTGGTATTAGTTTTCCAGAATTAAAAGTTGGGTATATGCTAAACAAGAAATTAGCTATAACTGCTGTAATGCCAGGTATGATTTATGAGTTTCAGAATAACGACAGGCATTTTGGAGGCTTTATTCCATCTGTACAATATTGGGTAAAAGATAAATGGTGGATTCATGGAGGTGTAGGATTAGCCATAGATGCTCCAGCCTTATATGATATAAGTGACTCCAATGATGATTGGAATTTTGGATGTTCAATAATGGCTAGTACAGGTTATGATATTTATAAGAAGCGTGATTTTTCAATAAATATACAATCTAAATTACTCCTTGGAAGAGCATTTTTAGAAGGCGATGCTCATAGAGATGCTGTTTCTTTTAGCGTAGGAATAGGTTTTAGTTGGTTATAATTTAAGACTTATGAAGAGTAACAACAAGCCAACCGTTTTACTTGCTGGTGCTACAGGATATTTAGGTGGTTATATTGCTACAATCTTGTCACAAGAACAAATTGCTACTAAATTAATTGCCAGATCACCTCAAAAACTTAAGGCATTAGAAAGTAAAACGGTTAAAATAATACAAGCAGAAGTAACAAAGCCTAACACCTTAATTAACGTTTGTGAAGGTGTAACTACAGTTATTTCTACAATTGGTATCACACGACAAAAAGATGGCTTGACCTATATGGATGTTGATTATCAAGCTAATTTGAATTTGCTAAATGAAGCCAAAAGAGCAGGTGTTAAAAAGTTTATATATTTATCTGCAATTAGTGGAAATAAGTATAGACACCTAAAGATATTTGAAGCTAAAGAAAAATTTGTAGACGTTTTGAAGCTTTCTGGATTAGAGTATACCATTCTTCGTCCGAACGGTTTTTTCTCAGATATGAAGGATTTTTTACAAATGGCAAAACGTGGACGTGTTTACTTGTTTGGAAAAGGCGAACAAAAATTTAACCCTATTCATGGTGAAGATTTAGCAATTGTTTGCTTGCAAGCAATTGATAGTCATAAAAGCGAGATCATTGTTGGTGGCCCAGATGTACTGACCTTTAATGAAATTAGCGAAATGGCTTTAGAAACCTTACAAAAGCCAATTAAAATCTGTCATTTGCCAGATTGGTCTAGGCGATTCTTAATTTGGACATTACGAACATTTACCTCATCTAAGACTTATGGTCCTATCGAGTTTTTTTTAACATTAATGGCAGATGATCATATAGCGCCTAGATTTGGAACTCGACGGTTACGCCACTTTTTTAGAGAAAACGCAGCACACAATTAAAAATAATCTTATGAAAACGATAGCATACTGCTTTTTACTTAAGTCTCTATTGTTATTTGGACAATCAGATTCTATTAGTAAACGATTACAGAACAAAATTGACCATCAATCGGAACATCCTGTGCATGGTATTTTATTCTATGTTCATGATGAAAACAAAGCGTTTACTTATAATGAAGGTTTCGGTTTAGTCGATAAAAAAGGAGAACCAGTTACAAGACATAGTGCTTTTAGAATAGCAAGTAGTACTAAACTTTTTGTATCGACAATCATTCTTCAGCTTGAAGAAGATGGGAAGCTTAATTTGAAAGATAAGGCATTTTCAATTTTGAAACCAAAAGGGAACCTGTCATTTGATGATTTTCATGTTTTAGATGGAATAAATTATTCGGAAGAGATTACCATAGAACACTTGTTGTCACATCGTTCGGGATTAGCAGATATTTTTACAGATAAGGAAGACGAGTTTTTTAGTTTGATTTTTGAAAATCCGAATACACAATATTCTCCGGAATCAATTATTGCATTGTATAAGAAATATGATTTAAATAGTGCGCCACATTTTAGACCTCAGGAAGGTTGGCATTATTCTGATATGAATTATGTTTTACTAGGATTGATTATTGAACAATTAGACCAATCTACACTTTCAGCATCCATACGAAACAGAATCTTAGAGCCTTTGCATATGGAGCACACCTATTTTGAATACTATGAAACACCAAAAAAGAACATACAAACAATACAACAATATGTAGGTGATACTAATTTTTCTAAGATCAATACCTCATTTGATTGGTCTGGAGGTGGTTTGGTTTCGACTAATTCTGATTTGGCAATTTTTATAAAAGGGCTTTTTAATTTAAGTATCATAGACAAGACGTCTCTTAATAAAATGATTGATGTGAAGTTTACTAAAACAAATGAAAGTCGTTATGGTTTAGGAGTTTATGAGCTTATTATTAATGGAGAAGTTTACTATGGTCATTTTGGTTTTTACGGCTCATTTATTGGGTATAGCCCTAAAAATAAAAAAACAATTTCTTATTGTATTAGCCAAGCTTTACCAAATTTTAATGTTTATAAGTTTATAAGTGATGTAACAAAAAGGATATAAAACAAGTCGTAGTGATAAAGCATTTAACTGGCTTTATGTTATTGGTCAGATCATTAATTAAAATGAAATAGTATGTTTAAAAAATTTAAAATCCTTAAATGGATAGGAGTGTCATTAATTAGTATAATTGTTATTGTCGTATGCTTTGTAGTTTGGTTTGTGAGTTTATTACCACCAATAAATGAAGCAGCAGAAACAACTGTTGTTAATGACTTGCCATATTTATCTGAAAATATTATACCAACAAGAGGCAAAATTTTAGCAGTAGTTACAAGTACTGATACTATGGGAGCAAGTGATAAAAAAACAGGCTATGAATTAACTGAGTTATCACGTGCTTATTATGTGTTTGAGGCGAATGGATTTGAAGTCGATGTGGCAAGTCCGTTAGGAGGACAGCCACCAGTAGTAATTGATGATGATGACATGAGTGTTTTTGATTTTGCGTTCTTAAACGATTCTATTGCACAAGAAAAAATAGCACACACTATACCTATAAAAGATGTCATTGCAGATAATTATCAAGCCATTTATTTTGTTGGTGGAAAAGGTGCGATGTTTGATTTTCCGAATAATACAGACATACAAGCTATTGTTAAAAATTACTATCAATCAAATAAAGTGATAGGTGCAGTATGTCATGGGCCAGCAGCTTTAGTAAATGTTACTTTAGATAATGGTAAATCACTTTTAGAAAATAAAACCATAAGTGCATTTACAAATGAAGAAGAACTGCTTTTAATTTCAGATGCAAAATCTATTTTTCCATTTCTGCTACAAGATGAAATCATAGCACAAGGTGCAAATTTTAATGAAGGCATCATGTATTTAGAAAATGTAAGTCAGGACCAAAATTTAATCACTGGTCAAAATCCATGGTCAACCTGGTTATTGGCAGAACAAATGATTAAACAATTAGGCTATGCGCCAAAATATAGAGCCGTTACAGCCGAAGAGAATGCCATATCAGTTTTATCCATCTATTATGCTCAAAGTAAAGATGAAGCAAAAGCTATGATTGAAAATATGCTGCTCAAGGAACATAAACCTGTTGATAGAATGTTATTGGCACAACATACAATTGTATCTCTAATGAAAAGCGATATTGGTAGCTTTTTTGATATTCTAGGTTTGGTGTCTTACGCGAATGCATGTGAATCTAAAAAATAGATGAAATTTGATTAAAATAATAAAAACTTCATCGATATAATTCCTCCTTTAGTATAGACAATCTTATTAAACATCTATTACAGTTTAATAAGATTGTCTATTGTTTCACTTTTGAAGTGTTAAATTAAAAACACTCAATAAATGAAACGTTTTTTTATCATCGTACTACTGTTGGCTAGTCAGTTTGTTTTAGGACAAGAGACCAGTTTAGTTACTTCCAAAATTTGGACATTAAATGATTGTCTTGAATATGCCTTAGAGCATAATATTACGATTAAAGATGCGTCTTTAAATAAAGTACAGGCAATTGTTGATTATGGTAAAGCCAAATCTTCTAGACTTCCAAACCTTTATGGTTCAGCCACACAATTTTTTACAAATGGAAACTCTGTAGA
This sequence comes from Psychroserpens ponticola, assembly GCF_023556315.2. NCBI lineage: Bacteria > Pseudomonadati > Bacteroidota > Flavobacteriia > Flavobacteriales > Flavobacteriaceae > Psychroserpens > Psychroserpens ponticola. Next base: position 1,487,604 of record NZ_CP116221.1, read on the forward strand.
TCCTTTTACAAGTGATTATGTTACTGAGCAGATTTATAGTACCAATGTGAGTTTAAATAGTTCTCTGACCTTGTTTCAAGGGTATCAACTTAATAATCAAATAGAACAGAATGAATTATTACTGAATCAGAGTGTTTTTTTAGAAGAAGCAGCGAAGAATAATATTATTATTAGTATTCTAGAAAACTACTTACAAATATTACATGCTAAAGAAGGTATTGCAATTGCTGAAAACAATATGATCGCTTCAGAAAAAGAAGTCGCACGAGCAAAAGCAAGATTGGATGCAGGTTCAATTGCGTTGAGCGATTATACTGAAGCTCAAAGTCAGGCAGCAACAAATAAATATGCTGTTATAACTTCAAAAAATATATATCAACAATACATAATAGCACTTAAACAATTATTAGAGTTAAACCCAACTCAAAATATTGAGATTCAAGATTTAGATGCTGACTTTGATTATGTGAGTCTTGAAATTGATAAAACAACTATTTACAATAAAGCTCTAGGTATTTTACCAGAAATAAATGCAAGTAGATTAGAAGTCGAAGCGAGTGAAAAAGATTTAGAAATAGCTAAAGGTGCTTATTTGCCAACTTTATCATTGACGAGTAGTCTTGGTTCTGGTTATACCAGTGTGAATGATAACAATTTTACAGATCAGTTTAATGTGAATTTTAATCAACGTATAGGTTTGTCGTTAAACATTCCAATTTTTAATAGAAACCAGACGAAGGCAGTCGTACAAACAGCACAAATAAACATTGAAAAGGCAGAAATTTCTCAGTTAGCTACCAAAAAAGACATCTATAGAAAAGTAGAGACCGCTTATCAAAATGCATTATCTGCACAAGAGCAATTAATTGCTTCAGAAGCCTCTAAAGATGCTGCAGAACAATCTTATAATCTAGCACAAAAAAAGTATGAGTTAGGTGATTTAAGTACCACAGATTTGGTGATTAATCAAAACACGTATACCAATGCACAGCAAAACTATTTACAAGCCAAATACTTGAATGTATTATACCATCAATTATTACAATTTTATCAAGGAAATGATATTAAACTTTAATCAACACAGTTATGAAAACTAAAAAAAACATCATCATAGGTAGCCTTTTACTCGTTGTACTTGCAATTATAGCATATGCCTTATTAAAAGGAGACGATGCTATTGTAATAGAAGCTAAAACCGTTGCGGTCAAAAAAGCAAATGTCACCACTATGGTTACTGCTACAGGAACCATTGAGCCTATCACACAAGTAGAAGTGGGTACACAAGTTTCGGGAGTTGTAAAGAAAATTTATGTGGATTATAATAGCGAGGTTAAACAAGGGCAACTTATAGCGGAGCTTGATAAAACAAATCTAAATGCTTCTAAAACACAAGCACAAGCGGCTTATGACAATGCTGTAAGTCAGAGAAATTATATGAAAACCATTTTTGAAAGACAGCAAACGTTGTACGATAATCAAGTGATCAGTAAGTCGGATTTTGATGATGCGCAATTTAATTACGAAACGGCAAAAGGAACGGTTACTCAGCGTTTATCAGATTTGCAATCGGCTAGAACTAATTTAGAGTATGCCAATATTTATTCGCCAATAGATGGTGTTGTTTTATCTCGTGATATAGATGAAGGTCAAACTGTTGCTGCAAGTTATAGTACACCAACCTTATTTACAATAGCACAGGATTTAAAAGAAATGCAAGTAGAAGCAGATGTTGATGAAGCAGATATTGGACAAGTAAAAGAAGGCCAACGGGTAGAGTTTACTGTAGATGCCTATATAGGAGAAACATTTAATGGTGTAGTGACACAAGTGCGCTTAGATCCTACAGTGACTTCAAATGTAGTGACTTACACTGTTGTAATTAAAGCAGAGAATGAAGATTTAAAACTAAAGCCAGGATTGACAGCAACCATTTCTATTTATACATTAGAATTAAATGATGTGCTTACGGTAGAAGCAAAAGCCATTAATTTTAAGCCAGATAGAGAAACTTTAGCAACTTATAATTTACAACATCAATTGACAGAAAGTACCAATAAACGTTCAAAAGAAGAAACTACACTTTGGATACTTGAGGACAACAAAAGTATCACACCAAAAACAGTAACACTTGGTGCGAGTGATGGTGTAAACGTTCAAATTTTAAGTGGCTTGTCTAAAGGAGATGCCTTAGTATACAGTTTAAAAGGGGTTTCTAAATCGGAAGCAGGTTCACCAGCAGAATCAAATGAAAGCCCGTTTATGCCACAACGACCTGGAGGAAAGAAAAAAGGATAAAGACCATGAGTAAAGACACTATAAAAATAAAGGATCTAAAGAGAGAGTTTACAATGGGAACCGAAACGGTTCATGCGTTGCGAGGGATTTCATTTAGCATAAAGGAAGGAGAGTTTGTAACCATTATGGGATCCAGTGGATCTGGAAAAAGTACCATGTTAAATATTTTGGGTTGCTTAGATCAGCCAACTTCTGGGACTTATGAAATTGATAATGTGAGCGTAAAAAATTTAAGTAAAAACGAACTCGCAACGATAAGAAATGAAAAGATTGGATTTATTTTTCAATCCTATAATTTACTAGCAAGAACATCTGCTATTGAGAATGTAGAATTACCCTTATTATATAATAGCAGAGTAACTTCTGAAGCGCGAAGGGAACGAGCAATTAAAGCCCTAGAGATGGTTGGTTTAGGGGATAGATTGCATCATACACCTTCGCAGCTTTCGGGAGGACAACAACAACGTGTTGCTATTGCAAGATCGTTAGTAAACAATCCGGTAATGATACTAGCTGATGAAGCGACGGGAAACTTAGATACAAGAACCTCATATGAGATCATGTCCTTGTTTCAAGAGTTAAATAAACAAGGTATTACCATCACTTTTGTTACACACGAACCCGATATTGCCGCATTTAGCAGCAGAACAATTGTGTTGAAAGATGGGAATATTATGCAAGATTATAAAAATCATAAGGTGCTTTCTGCAGCTGAAGAGCTAGCAAAACTACCGCAACAAGACGATTAATTATGAGACTATTAAATTTATTTAAAATCGCAACAAAAGCTATCGTTCTTAATAAAACAAGAACCTTGCTTACGATGCTGGGTATTATCATTGGAGTGGCTTCTGTAATAGCGATGTTAGCCATAGGTGAAGGCTCTAAAGAAAGTATTCGTACAACTATTTCTGCAATGGGTTCTAATATGATTACCATTAGACCAGGAGCAGATGATAGAGGTCCAGCAAGAGGAAGTGGAGGTGATGTACAAACCTTAACACTCAAAGATTATGAAGTAATAAAAGAACAAGCAACGTTATTGAGTTATATCACACCAATGGTTAATGGTGGAGGCCAAATCATTAATGGCTCAAATAACTGGCCAAGTACTATTTATGGTGTCAACCCTGAGTATTTAAATATTAAAGTCGTCGATTTACAAAGCGGAAGTATGTTTACTGATGCTGAGGTAAAATCGGCATCAAAAGTTGCAGTCATCGGTCAGACCGTTGTTGAAAATGTCTTTCCAAATGGAGAAGAACCTGTTGGGCAAATGATTCGTTTTAATAACATTCCCTTTAAAGTGATTGGTGTATTAGAAGAAAAAGGTGAAAATACTTTCGGACAAGATCAAGATGATGTGGTGATTGCTCCTTATACCACAGTACAAAAACGTATTTTGGCTATAGATCACTTAAATCAAATTATAGCTTCGGCAATAAGTGAAGACGATGCGCCTGAAGCGTTAACACAAGTGATAAATCTTTTACGTTCTCAGCACAAATTAATGGATTATGAAGACGATGATTTTACAGTCCGTTCTATGGAAGAGTTGATTTCTACGTTTAGTTCTACTAGTGAAATGTTAACAATACTGTTAGTAGCAGTGGCAAGTATATCGTTATTAATTGGAGGAATTGGTATCATGAACATCATGTATGTTTCGGTAAAAGAACGTACCAAAGAAATCGGTTTACGTATGGCTGTAGGAGGAAAAGGTTCAGATATATTAATGCAGTTTTTAATAGAAGCCATATTAATTAGTATAACAGGAGGTGTGCTAGGAGTAATCCTTGGTCTTAGTTCCACTTATTTTATAGAAAAATTCTTAAATTGGCCTACAAGTGTTGCTGTTTATTCCATTGTGATTTCATTTGCTGTATGTGCAGTAACTGGTATCTTTTTTGGATGGTATCCTGCAAGAAAAGCATCAGCATTAGACCCAATAACAGCGTTACGTTACGAATAACATATGATGTATAAAAATAAAAACATAACAGTCCTATCACATTTACTAGTATGGCTAGTACTGTTCAGTATGCCTTACTTGTTATCTTATGGACAAGAGCAAGACATTAATAGAATGATTGCCCATTTTTGGATTCCATTAGTATTTTCAGCAGTACTATTTTACCTTAATTATTTTGTACTGATAGATAGGTTTCTCTTTCCCAAAAAGATGGTTGCATTTATGATTATAAATGTTGCGATTATTGTTTCATTCTTATTATTGAAAGAATTAATTGAAACTACTTTTTTTTCAGAATTAGCACTAAAACGCGCCAATCGAGATAGTGCTACTGGACCACCATTTAAAATTTTTATTTATGTGCAGACCTTATCCTATCTGGCACCTTTATTATTTTCAATTGCCATAAAAAGCACAAAACGTTTGGTAAAAACGGAAGCGGAACGAAAAGAAGCCATTAATTTTAAATTACAGTCCGAGTTACAACATTTACACTATCAGTTGCAGCCGCATTTCTTTTTTAATTCCTTAAATAATATTTATGCCTTGGTCGATATTTCACCAGATCAAGCTAAAACGTCCATTCATAGTTTGAGTAAGTTGATGAGATATATGCTGTATGAAACGAATGAAGAATCGGTACCATTATCTAAAGAAATCGATTTTATGAAAAAGTATATCGAGTTAATGAAGTTGAGAGTTTCAGATAAAACTAAGGTTATTTATCAGTTTCCTTCTGAAGACACTGGAATTCGTATTGCACCTTTGCTATTTATTTCATTGATTGAAAATGCATTTAAACATGGTGTTTCGGCAAGCAAATTAAGCGAAATACACATAGTAATGAGAGTTGATGGAACTACCGTTCTATTAACTATTGAGAATGATAACTTACCTAAAAAGACTGACGATAAAAGTGGTTCAGGTATTGGGCTTCCAAATATTGAAAAGCGTTTACAATTATTGTATCCAAATAAAAATAGTTTTAAAACCCTTGTAAGAGATGATCGTTTTGTGGCAACTTTAGAAATTCAAACCAACTAGATTATGAGCAACTTAAAAATTACTTGTGTTATTGTAGATGATGAGCCAATGGCGCTTAATTTAGTAGAAAGCTATGTAGAAAAGACACCATTTTTAGAGCTTAAAAAGAAGTGCAGTAATGCGATTGAAGCGATGGAATTTTTAAAAACCGAACCTGTAGATTTACTGTTTTTAGACATCCAGATGCCAGACTTGACAGGTATAGAATTTTCTAAAATGCTACCAAAAGAAACACGTGTTATTTTTACCACAGCTTTTGATCAGTATGCTTTGGAAGGCTTTAAGGTAGAAGCATTAGATTACCTTTTAAAACCTTTTGATTATGCAGAGTTCCTTTCCGCAGCAAATAAAGCAAACACTTGGTTTGAATTGGTAAAAGGAAAAAAACAAAGTATCGTCTCTGAAGAAAAGGAATTCCTTTTTGTAAAATCTGAATATAAACAATTGCGCATTAAATTAGCTGATGTCTTGTATTTTGAAGGCTTAAAGGATTATATTAAGATCTGGTTGAAGAACAATCCGAAGCCTATTTTAACACTGATGAGTTTAAAATCTCTGGAAGAAGAATTGCCTGAAACACAATTTATGCGTGTGCATCGTTCGTTTATTGTATCATTAAACAATATTGATATTATTGAACGTAGTCAGATCATTATCAACGAACAACGTATTACGGTTTCAGAGCAATATAAACCTAAGTTTTTAGCATTTATTAATAATAACTCACTTAACTCTTAAGATGCTTATTTGCCTATCTATAAAATCATTCTATTTATAGACGGAAAATAGTTAAACGTCTATTTGTCTTTTTCAGAAGACTTCATTCAAATACATTTAAATTCTGATTTTAAGATGACTACTAAAAATTGAAGCAAAAGAAAGTCAAGCTTAAGTATTTAAAATTTAAAACAATTAAACTTGTAGTCTTAAGACTATGATAAAAGTAAGATATAAAATGCATAAGCGAATTCTATTAATAATGTCAGTTTTATGTCTTGGTTTTGTAACCTCGAGCAATATAGAAATAGAATATTACACCTCTAATGATACTGATATTCCTATTCTAAATTTTGATGCTTTAGAACCTTTGTTATATGCTGAATCTGAGGACATTCAGATTGTTAATTTTTGGGCGATGTGGTGTGCGCCATGTGTTAAAGAATTACCCGTGTTTCAGGAATATCAAAGAAACAATCCGAATGTAAAAGTCACACTGGTCAGTCTAGATTTTCCTGAAGATGTTGAAACTAAACTAAAACCGTTTTTAAAGAAAAAAGGAATCACCTCAAAAGTAATTCTTTTAGACGACCCAGATTCTAACAGTTGGATAGACAAGATCGATCCAAATTGGTCTGGTGCCATACCATTTACTATTATATTCAACAGTAAAAACCGTTCTTTTCATGAACGTACTTTTAATAATATTACAGATTTAAAAAATGAAATTAATACTACAATAAATAACAAATAACAAATAACAATGAAAAAAAACAATGTAATATTCGCAGCTATGATCTTATTAAGCGGTTTGTTAATAACAACTACAGCTAATGCCCAAGAGAGAAAAGGACCACCTCCAAACGGTGAGCGTAAAGGACCTCCAAAAGGTGGTCACAGTCCAGAGCAAACTAAAACTTTAGAAGAAATTGGAGGTTATAAAATTGGAGAAGTTGCAACCGATTTCAAACTAAAAAATGTAGATGGCACATTTTTTTCTTTAACCAATATAAAAGATGCAAAAGGATACATTGTCGTTTTCACCTGTAATGAATGTCCGTTTTCTAAACTATATGAAGACCGTTTAATTGCACTTCATAATGAATATGCTTCTAAAGGGTATTCAGTAATTGCTATTAATCCTAATGTTAGTAAAGGTAATGAAAGAGAAAGCTTTGCTGCTATGCAAAAAAGAGCAAAAGAAAAAGAATTCCCGTTTGTGTATTTAGCAGATGAAAACAAAGAGGTATTTCCAAAATATGGTGCAGTAAGAACACCTCATGTCTTTTTATTAGATAGTGAAAGAAAGGTTCAATACATAGGAACTATTGATGATAATGCTAGGTCTTCAGAAGACGCTAAGGTTAACTTTGTAGAAAATGCGATACATGCTTTAGAAAATGGAAAACAGCCAGAACCTAATTTTACGAAAGCTATTGGTTGTCCTGTAAAAGCTATTTAAGATAATTAAAGCGTCATACAACAACCTAATTGAATTTGTTAAAAAGAAGGTGTACTTATAGTAGTACACCTTTTTTATATAATGGCTATTAATGAACTCCCTTTCATTTCTGAATAAAAGTGTTGTCTATAAAATAATCGTAATCGTAGATTAAAAATAAGCACTCGTCTATTTCTGTTTTTTTCAACTCTTTATTGAAATACCTTTAAACTATAAAAAGAAAATGGTGTCTTAATTTATAGATACGATATGAAGGATGTTTAATCATTTAAATTTTAAAATTATGAAAGCCTATATAAAAGCATTTGTCTTACCAAGTTTATTTATGGTAGCCATTATTTCGCAAGTTACAGCACAAACACGTCGAACGACTACAACTAATAGAACCGTAAAAACGACAAGAACTAATACAGCTAAAGTTGAAACCACAAAAAGTAGTGCCACGAAGCGAATACCTAATACTAGAGTAACTTATAAAACACCAAAAAGGAAAGTAGTTTCTGTAAGAACCCTTCCTAATAGAACGGTTATTACTCATAGAGGTCAGAATTATTATTATTCAAATAATAAATATTATACACAATCTAGAGGTCGATATATCGTAATAGCACCAAAGGTTGGTTTTAGAGTTCATGTATTGCCAACACAGTATACAAGGGTTAGGTTTAATACGTTTAATTACTACAATGCGCAAGGTGTTTTTTATGTTCAAGTTAATAACGAATATGAAGTTGTAGATCCAGAAATAGGAACGATTGTTTACGAGCTTCCTGATGATTATGAAAAAGTAATTATTGACGGGTTAACCTATTATGAGTATGCAAATATATTATATGAAAAAGTACAAATAAATGGTGCCAGAGCTTATGAAGTAGTTGGAATTATTGATATGGAATATAAATAATTGATTTGATTGGTTAGTAGTTTGAAAAGGAGAGTAGTTTATTAATTATTCTCCTTTTTGTTTTAAAATGTTTTTCAAGATGTCACTCGAGCTTTGATTAAAAGCGAAAGTTGTTACAGTTTATTGAAAAAGTTACTCCAAATGGTATTTCTGTAATGTTAATGGTACATTTTTTATGCTACAATGTAAAAGAGTGAAGTAAAATCTCTGTGGCATGATTTGTTAGGACATGTTTAAATGAATTTAAGAAGCAAGAATAGTTTGAAGTAAATATTGACTCAAACTCAATTTTTTTCATATATTTTAAAGCTATAGTGTAATAATTTTTCATTTACGCCACTAACCAATAAAAACAACACTATTGAGTAGCGATTTTTATAAAGCATCTATTTTACCATTTTCAGGAATAATCATCAAATTATGCCGAGCTTATACCAACTCGCAACAAGATTTTGAAGATTATTATCAAGAAGTGTGCTTGCAAATCTGGAGGAGTAAAGACAATTTTCGTGAAGAATTGCAATGGAGTACTTGGGTGTATCGTATTTCATTAAACGTTTGTTTGACCTTACTTAAGAAAAAGAAAAACAATGTTCAATATTTTGTGTCTGATTCTATAACTGTTGAAGAAACCGAAGATAACTACGCGTTTTCAGACGAATCACTAAATTTATTATATGATGCTATTAGAAAACTATCAGAAATTGATAGAGCAATTATTATGTTGTATTTAGAAGAAAAATCGCAAAAGGAAATTGCTGAAATTATTGGAACTAATCCTAATAATATTGGTGTACGTGTTAAAAGAATTAAAAATAGATTAAAAAAAATATTAGATGGAAAGATCAATTGAAAGCATTTGGAAAGAGGGTTTTCTTAAGAGTGACGCATTAGTAGCTCCAAAAATAAACAACCTTTACAACCAAAAATCAATTCATATTATTGATAAATTTAAAAGAATGTTTAAAATAAATTTGATTGCCATTATAGCATTCTCATGTATCTTTTTAATTGTCTCTTTCTTTGTTGGCATACCAATTACAGGTATAATGTTTTTTGTTTCGCTTTCAGTACTTGTGTTTATTAATAAGCAGTTATTAAATGGTTTAGATAAAATAGATAAAGGAGCAAGTAGTTATCAATATTTAAAATCATTTAATGAGTGGATAAAAAAGCAGATAGCAATCAATATAAAAATATCCAGATTTTTGTATCCAATAATATTTATTTCAATGGTTTTTGGTTTTTGGTTTAAAGATGCAGAAGGCATGCCTTTGGGCGAAAGACTTGTAGGTGAAATTCTTGTTGGGTTTCCTGATATTTATTTAGTATTTGGAATCCCATTAATAGGAATCGTTATCGCATTATTTATTTTAGTTTTACTGGCGTATTTTGGAGGTCGTATTTATAAATGGGATTTAAACCTAGTATATGGAAGAGTGTTTAAAAAACTAGAAGAAATGATGACTGATATAGAAAGTTTAAGAAATTAAAACATCTTTAAACCTTATAAATACTTGATTTTTAAATTAATTCAAAAAAAATAACTTTTGCATGTAATATTTTTTGTCTTCTGCCACTAACCAAGAAAACATTAATCATTATGACACTACAAGAAGCAAATAACTTTTTTGAAAATTTAAAAAATAATACAACTAAAAAATCTGAAGTTAAGGTTTATGAGAAATTTATTTATATTCTAACTGCATTGAAAGATAGAACCTTTACAACAGATGAAATTCAATCTTTAGAAACGGAATTGAGTAATTTAAATTTGAAATCAAATCCTGATAACAGAAAAAAATTCTTCAAAAAAGCACTAAGTAAATTTGAAAGCTATTTAAAGGAAACATTTCCCTTGACTTCCAAAGATTACTATACTAACATGAGTGTGAGCTTAGGAATATTATTTGGAGTTGTTTTTGGAGTTCTTATAGGTCAGCGTTTTGATAAATCCATGGGACTTTCCGTAGGGATTTGTATAGGGTTGTTCATTGGCGCGTTTATTGGTCGTCGTAAGGATGATCAAGCTAAAGCAACTGGAAACTTGCTATAATTAGCAGTAAAAGAAACACAAAGAATCACATTATTTATTTAAAATTAAAATGCCGAATAACTTTCGGTCAGCTAAAAAACAGCCTAAAATGAAAACAGTAGCAGCACTTATAATTATATTTATACTATCCATAGTAAACATATTTTCTCAAGAGATCTCAGGAAATTGGAGCGGAAAAACCAAACGTGGAGATAAAGAAATCACATTCGTTTTTAACATAAAACAAGAGAATGCTACCTATTTAACTACTATGAGTGTACCCACTTTTAGAGTTTCTGGTATAAAACCTTCAACTACAACTTTTGCAAATGGAAAGCTAACAATCGATGGTTCTAATGTTGGAATGTACTATGAAGGCATTTTTAATAATGAAACGCAACAATTTGAAGGAACGTATAAAGAAGGCGGAATTGAAATGGTTTTAAATTTAAAAAAAGGGTCTGTGAAAATTGAAGAGTCAAGAAGACCTCAAGAGCCTGTAAAACCATACCCTTATTATGAAGAAGAAGTAGTTTTTGAAAATGCAAAAGCAAAAATATCATTAGCAGGTACATTAACATTACCTAGTGAAAATGGGAAATTTCCTGTTGCAATTTTAATTAGTGGAAGTGGCCCACAAGATAGAGATGAAAGTTTTATGGGACATAAACCATTTTTAGTGTTGGCAGACCATTTAACAAGACAAGGCATTGGAGTATTACGTTTTGATGATCGTGGTCAAGGAGAATCTACTGGTGATTTTGGAAATGCAACAACAGAAGATTTTTCTAAAGATGTATTAAGTGCAATCACTTATTTAAAAACTAGAAATGATGTAGACATAAAAAACATTGGTTTAATTGGTCATAGTGAAGGTGGTATTATTGCACCTTTAGCTGCAAACAATTCTAAAGATGTTGCTTTTATGGTATTGTTAGCTTCTACAGGAATATCTGGAGCAGAATTATCTGTAATGCAATCTAAAACTTTAAGACAATTTCCTGTTAAAGATGAAGTAACTTATGAAAAAAACACAAGAAAGGCGATTGCAATTGTTACTTCAAATAAAAGTGAAACAGAAATTAAAAATGAATTAACAACACATTATAATAATTTTATAAGACCAATTTTAATGTCTTTAAATGTGCCAGAAGAAAAGGTTAACTTGTTTATATATAGTCAGTTAAAAACAAGTTTACAACCTTGGTCACGTTATTTTTTACAATACAATCCTGCTGATGAAATTGAGAAATTACAAATTCCGGTATTGTCATTAAACGGAAGTAAAGATTCCCAGGTAAATGCAAAAATAAATCAAGAAGGCATAAGAAATGCATTAATCAAAGGAGGTAATAAAGATTATAAGATTATTGAATTAGAAAATTTAAATCACTTTTTTCAGGAATGTGAAACAGGAAAGTTGGATGAATATAGAAAAATTGAGCAAACATTTTCTCCAACTGCTTTGAAAGAAATTTCTAATTGGATTTTAAAAAGAATTTAAAATGGTAATAATCCATTCAAATTTATTTGAAAAGTTGATTGATATTTGCTTTATATAATTTTCCTATTGGCACAATGTGATCTTGAATATAAACTCTGTTTCCTACAATACTATTGATATGCTTTTTGGCAACTGCAAACGATTTATGTACTTGAAGAAAATCATGATCTGAAAGCAATTGTATGGTATCAGATATTTTTTCGCGGATGGTTATGTTACTTTTAGTAGTAATAACTTTAGTATAATTTCCTGAAGCTTCAATAAACAAGATTGCATCTAAATCTATTTGAATGTAACTATTATATTGTTTAAAAACACATGCTTTTCTTTAGGTTTTGTATTTCCGTTGCTTTCATTTTTTAGTGTAGCAGTATTAGAAGCTGTTACTTTGTTTATGGCACCTAAAAAGCGTTCAAAACTAAATGGTTTTAATAAATAATCTAATTAATCACCATTTTTTTTGTTTTATAAGCACTTCCATTTGATAATTGCACGATGTAAACTCCGCTACTTAAAACATTAGCATTAACAGTATTTATAAGGTTTGAATTATCAAGAGTTTGATTAATTACCAATCTACCATGGATATCATAAATATTCACAGTGCTATGTTCTAATAATTGACCTTTTATAATAATTTCACTACTAGAATTATATGAATAAATTAAAATGTCATCTAACCCAGAAATTAGTGTCGTTATGTTTTCATTAGAATACCTTAAAAAGAAACGACCAGTTCCCGCAAAATTTGTATTTGGAGTAAACACATAATCAGAATCATTTAAAAGGGTTAATGTCTTTAATAACGTATCTTCAAGATATACATTCACATTAGTTGGTAACGTAGAGTCATCTCCTAAACTAATTGTTAAAACTGTTCCTTCTTGTGCTTTTACTCCTAACGGAATTACAACATCATTGAAATCATTATATGGCAACGATTGAATTGCAATATCTAAACCTTGATTATCTTCAACAAGATTTGTAAATATTGAAAAATCACCTGACACACCTCCATAAGCACTTGCATCATATCCTTTATCTAAACCTTTTGTAGTCCCTTCAATAAAATAAATATCTGTACTATAAGTCTTAGTATTGTTTGATAATATCAATTTGCTTAATACTGAACTAGTTCCATTTTGGGAACGTCCTATAATAAAATCATCACTTGTTCCAGTAGCTCTCATTGTTGGAGTAAACTCTAAATCGTAAAGCGGTACATGAGTTGGGTCAGCACTAACAAAGAATCCTTGACCTGGAGCAATAAGTGTCGAAGGTGTTGTAGTAGCTAAATTGTAAATAATCCATCCATCTAGTACATTACCATCATATCCATATATAGCAGCAGTACTAGTATTCATTAAATTAATATTTTTAAGACCTGTACTCACTTCATGATTAAGGAAAGCCTGAACGTTTAAATAGGAAGGATATGGATTACCAACTAGATTCCATTCAGCTTCCGTTGGTCCAGAATTAGTGATATTATAAGTAACAATATCATTATTAGCAGTTCCTGTAAAAGTAAAGGTGTCATTGTCACTTGATGCAGCTCTATATCCAATACCTGCATCTAATGCTGTTGTGGAAGAACCAGCATAAGTTAAGTAATCACCCGTGACTTTATCAAAAGGACCAAATAAATATAAGTTGCCATTGTTTAAAATATTAGGGTTTGCTAACACAAAATCATCAAATTCTTGACCAGTTAAAGGCGCTGAAATTAAGTCATTACTTCCAGTCTCACCAGAACCATTAATATTAACATGGCGCTCGTAGTTAATTGTACCTGTAACAGATCCATCAAGAATTAAACTTGAATACAATTGAGATGTTGATTTTAAAGTCGTTGTATTTGCTGATAACGTAACGCCTGTATTTACAGTTAAAGCTGCACCAGCTTCAACTGTTATAACATCAATTGCAGTATTCATAGAAATTACAGCTTCACCAGCTTCGACTACAATAGTATCGTTATTACTAGCGACGTTATTAGGGTCACTCGGAGACCAAACGTTATTATTAAAGGTATAAGCTATTGGATTTACGCAGAAATTAGTGGTGTCAGAGCCTAAAAAGCTCCCACCGGAAGCAACTGTTGTTCCATTAGCTGTTACAGTAAATGATCCATTGCCATATCCACAGCAAATACCATCTCCGTAAGTATCATTAATGATAAAGTCATAACAACCATCAGCAAGGCATTCTTCAATATTTATCGTAGAGCCATCTGCTTGATCAGCATAAGTTCCGCCGGAAGCTACAATAGCGCCAGAGTTGTCTTGAATTGACCAGCTTGTTTCTTGTGGATAGTCGTCAAATGTAATAGAAATCACGATCACGTTTTCTGTACATGGGCAAACATCTGGACACGACCCACCACAATCAATTCCAGTTTCATCACCATTTTGAATGCCATCAGTACATGTCGGCGTTACTGGGCAAGCATCTGGACACGACCCACCGCAATCAACTCCAGTTTCATCACCATTTTGAATACCATCAGTACATGTTGGCGTTGGTTGGCTTTCAATAATCTGTAAGAATTGATTAATTGCCGGATTCATAATTTCATCAACAATACCTGAAGGCCAGCGAACAACTACTTTTTCTACTTGAGAGCTTACTCCAATTCCATAGTGTTGTGTAAACGAATTTACCAAACCATATCCTTCACCTGATTTTACATCTCTTATTTGTATACCCCAAGTACCATGTAATTCCACTCGGGCTCCAATACCATTTATATTACTGACTGTTCCTTCTAATTGAATATTAAGAAAGTTGTTTGAGTTCCCTTGATTTAGCCAAATTCTATCTTTTATTGTAGTTGGTGAATTGAATCCGTTAGCATATCCAGCATAAATATCTAAGAAACCATCGTGATTGATATCTCCAACAGAGAACGAATGAATTTGATCGGAGTTAAACGGATTTATTGCATTCTGAAAAGTACCATCTCCATTATTATAGAAAAGGAAGTGACTATCGGTTCCTGATACCATTAAATCTATATATCCGTCATTATTTAAATCTTTAAAGAAACCTTGAATTCCAGTAATATTTTGTGAATCTAGAGTTGGTAAAAGCCCACTTCCCGAAGTGATTTCGGTAAAGGTTCCGTCACCATTATTTCTCATTAAATTAGGACCTTCATAGTGGTTTATTATAATGGCATCTAAATCACCATCATTATCAATATCACCGAAATCAGATAACCAGCTTTGAGCTCCTATTTTAAGATTAGCTTGTTCAGCAACTTCAATAAAATTATTATCACCATCATTTTGCCATAACATGTTAATACGGCGCGGATCAGTACTACTGGTTGCACCACCTCTACATTTAGAAATATAAAGATCAAGATCACCATCATTATCATAATCAATCCACATGCTTGCATAATTTCCAGAATTGTCACTACTTGGAGTCGTTTCAGTGCTTATTAAATTCTCATTGAATAAGAGTGTTCCATCCTGATTATTTTGAAATGCTCGTGCTTCTGCATCGTCATGACAAGCAAAAATATCAGCCCAACCATCGTTATTTATATCTGCAAAATTGGCACCTTGTAAGAATATATTTGAATTAAATAGATTAGACTGCGAGTATGAGTTGTTACCATTATTATTCTTAATAATTTTCAAGTTATCATAAGCTCCACCAGCCATAATATCATTGTATCCATTATGATCAAAGTCAGCAATAGCAGTACCCCATTGGTTTTGGTTACTTACATTACCGTGTTCAAAGCTTGTAAATAGTTGTCCAGCTCCATTTTGATATTGGATACGAAGCGTTCTAGCATTATTAAACTGTACAATATCATCTTTTCCATCGCCATTCATATCGATGACTCCCATAGGCAATCCACTAAAGTTGTCTTGACCTAGAAGAGCAGTTCCATCTGTAAAGCCTACTATATTTCCTCCAGGGTTAGTATTATTTACTGCAATTGTAGTTGTAGCTTGGTCAGATTGTAATCCATCACTAACAATTAATGTTGCTGTAAACTCAGCCGAACTCGTATATACATGACTAGTCGTAACACCTGAAGCTGTGTTACCATCTCCAAAATCCCAAGAATACGTTAGTGTGTCGCCATCAGCATCTGTTGAAGCTGACGCATCAAAATCAACACTTAAAGGTGCTGAGCCATTTACTGTAGACGCTGAAAACAAAGCTATTGGTGGAGAAGACGTCGTAGGTGTAAGGCTATTAATCCAATCTTGAATTAATTGAACACCAGCTGTATCTACAACATCTTTTGCTATTGGTGGCATTTCAATACCAGTTTGTGTAGAATTCATTCTAAAATGAGCCATTGAATTTGCAACATCCTGCGGAATAATAACTTTCGGATCGCTCAAACCTTCATCATATACAACATCACCATAAATAATATTTTGATTTCCTAATGGCGTTGTAAAACGAGCGTCAAACATAGCTATATTATCGACTGTTGGGTTGTGACAACTTCCACAGTTCACATCAATATAAGATCTAGCTCTATCTTCAATAGAAGCGCTTAAATCGTCTTTTGCAGCTACGGCTGAATAGGTACTTACATTGCCATTGGTAATCGCTTCAGTTATGAGTCCGAGCTCACTAAAATTCACTAGTTGGTTCATTGTAATTCCAGTACTAGGATAAAGGATAGACTTATTAAGGTTTCTTGTTTTTGGTCCTAGAACACTACCATTTTGAGGGAAGTGACAAGAAACACACTCGGTTCTACTTGGGTAATGCCAAGATTGGGTAACTCCATTAACAACGACATCTTCATCAACAGCAGCATTTAATAGTGTTGCATCTGTTTGGGCTATATTCCACTTATACGTTAAATAGTAATATATGTCATCGTCACCTTTAACTTCAAATCGTGTTTCAAGACGTTGTCCACCAACTTCAAAATGTTTAATTAGGACTGAGCCTCTTGGGAAGTCCCAAGCTTCATCATTTGAAAATGTAATTTGCTCGTCAGCAGTATTGTATGAGCCATCATTTGGTACAGCCATCCATCTTTTTTTGTCAGCTCCATCAGACCAAAACGGTTCAATCATATCATAAGGAATGAGCCCAAGGCTTGGAGTTAACGCAACCAAATCGGAAAAGGCTCCAGTTTGTGACAATAAGGCTGGAATACCAGTGTTGCCTGAAGGTGTTGTCGTTGGTAAATTTCCATTAAGAAATTTTGCAATCGCTTCAGCGTTCATGGCTGACTCGGCTAGTAATTCTTCAACCTCGTAGGACGCTAAAGCTAGCATTTTATAATCTGCAACCTCTATACTTTCATATTCTGAATAATGTGAAGAATTAATTTGTGATTCATTAAAATATAGAACTGAAAGCGCTGCAATTGCTGCTAGAGTTAAAAATGTAATAAATTTCTTGTTAGCCATTTTATTTGTGGAATTAACAAAAAATACATGCAAAAAAATCATGTGCTATTTATACATCATCAGAAAAGAAAATGTATCGAATAAAACAAAAGCATTAATGAAGAATTTAGCGTGTAGTTTTTGTCATGGTTTATTGATTGTTGGTTTGTTAAGTTGGCTTGAATTAATTTCAAACGAAACGTGCTCTACAAGATGACATATAATTACGTTATATGGTAATATTTTCGTTTATCGTATTGGTTTTTAGGTTGTAGTACTTTTTAGCAGTTCTTGAGACAGGGGTAGAAAAAGGATTGGTTCCTGCTTCATAAAATTAATTCTATTATAATCTATAGGTGCATTGCCGTGCATTATAGGTGGCTTTACTATGGCGTATCTATGAAGTATCTATGGCGTATCCATTAACTAAACACTTGTAAATTCTTAAAAAAATTAAGAAATAGATCACAAACATTAACATTATTTAGCATTTTGAAATGTAATAATCGAGATAAATGCTTCGTTATCAAATAATTGCAAATACACATACACATGATTTCCACAAAGCCGTATTGAAAATCAATAGGCCTATTGATAATTATTGATTCTTTATAAAAGAGAATTGAAATTGTTTAACTAGAGTTCTAACGCTATGAAATAAGCTCATAACATGAGTTATAGTATTGGCTCATAATATTTAGAAATTATGGCAAAGCAAAAAGGTTTTATCAGGTTAAAAGGTTCGTTGGGAGGACTTACTTTTTACAAGAATAACGGAAATGATTTAATTAGAACTACTGGAGGTGTCGATAAAAATAGGATAAAAAACGATCCTGCTTTTAAACGTACTCGTGAGAATATGAGTGAGTTTGGAGCTTCTGCAACTGTTGGAAAAGCATTGCGCATGGGATTTGCAAATATTATCAAAACTATGAGCGATAACAGTATTGTTGGCAGAATAACTGGGCTTATGAAAAAAATAAATTCTGTTGGGACAGGAATAAGAGGGCAACGTGCTTTTGAAATCATGCCAAATAAAATACTATTAGAAGGTTTTGAGTTTAACAAAACAATGCCTTTAGATGCAATATTTTATGCACCAAACACAGCACCAACTTTAGATGCTAATAGGAGTGTGGCCACTTGGGTTGTACCAGATTTTAATGCTTCTAACTATATAAATGCACCTGAAGGCGCAACCCATTTTAAATTGGTATTAGTTAGTACTGTTTTAAGCGATTATGCCTTTAATACACCTTTAGGGAAGTATGAAGCCACTAATGCCGATGAAAATGAAACCAATGGCATTGCTTTTAGTGCAGAACTTCCACTAGATGGTATGGTAGGCGCAGATACTACATTAACTGTAGATTTAGGTTTTGCAGCTGCATTACCAGCAACAGTTGCTGTTATTAATGCTGTTGGTATTATTTTTTACCAAGACATAAATTCTTTGTTTTACGAATTGGCAAGTGATAATGCTATGAAAATAGAGAGTATTGGATAACATGCCATCTGCCTTTGGCATTTTTCCTAAGGGCAGAGAGCGGTTTAAAATATAAGGTTTGTGGAAACCTTTATGTGAGGAAAGGCAATCTTAATTATTTAAGGTTGCTTTTCTTCATGCATTAAAGTAAAACTCAATCTTCTTTTTCTTTATTTTTTTCTTTACAACTGTTTCTCTACGATGTTAATGGAACCGCTTGCGGTTCATGAGCTCCTCTAAAACAATAAAAATCTTGCGAATAAACACTCTTTTTACGTAGCGACGATAGGAGCGTAGTGGAATGTGTGAGGAATGGATTAATTGGTTAATATATTGTTTATAAATATAAATTTTACTGCTTATTAAGAAATCAAACTTTCTTATTTTTAGTGATTAAATTTACATAGATGAAGATATTACACATTACAGATTTACATTATACTAACCAAATTGGAGGAAGAACAAAACAAAAGAAATTACTAGACAACTTCTTCAATGACTTAGAAAAAAATATTGATAAAATTGACTTTGTAATATTTTCAGGTGATTTAGTCCAAAGAGGGGACAAAATTGAAGATTTTGAACTTGCAAAAGTTAATTTCCTTGAGAAGATAGTAGCTGTAACAAAAATTAGCAAAGAAAATATTTTCATATGTCCTGGTAATCATGATATAGATAGAAGCGTGGTTTCAAAATCATTAATTAAGTATTTAGATGAGGAGATTGATGATAATATAAAACTGGATGATATTTTTAAACAAAGTAACACTGATTTAATTAACAGTCATAAGCCTTTAGAAAACTATAGGAATTTTGTAAATGATTATTTTAAAGAATGCACTAATTCTTTTGACTATGTAGAAGAAATGTATTCGACTCATATAAGAAATACTAGTTCAGGAAAAATTGGTTTTGTTTGTTTAAATACAGCTTGGAGATCAGTCGGAATAAATGATGATAATAATTTATTATATCCTATTAGCAAAATTGATGAAGCATTAGATAGAATATTATCTTGTGACATAAAAATTGTTTTACATCATCATCCTTTAAAAGATTTGCGTCCTTGGAATTTATACAAGGTTGAGGATTTACTTCATAAAAGATTCGATTTTATGTTAAGTGGACACATTCATAAAAACAATCTGAGTCTAGATTTAACGCCTAATGATGGAGTTATTAAATTAGGTTCTTCTGCAAATCTATCTTTTGAAGTTGAATCTCAAATAGGATATTCTTTAATTAACCTTGATTATATCGAAGATATGTTTAGTGTTGATTTTCGAATGTATGATTTAAAAAATGAAGTTTTTTATCCATTAGATAGCAAGAAATATAACATCCCAACTAATGAAGTTCTCGCAAAACAAAATGAATTAAGAAAAAACATTAGAAGACGTTTTTTAGATGAGCTAGACGATTCAAAATCTCTTTTTGTAGAAAGTGATAATAAGGAAAATCGAAAAGATTTACTAGAATTAAGTACAAACCCAGTTCTTAAAGAAAAATCTATTTCCGAAGTATTAAATGATGATAGTAGTCATCCTGATTATCTTTGGGCTAATTTTTTCAAATTTGAAAAAGACTTCATTGCTTATGGCAAAGATAAATGTGGCAAAACTATTATGCTAAAAAAAATAGAATTAGAACTTTTAAGGGATTTTTCTATTTATAATAAAATACCATTTTATATCGATTTAAAATACTGGAGTAATTCCATAAACGATTTTAACTTTTTTAAAGAATTATCAAAATATTATTATACAAATGCTAATGCGGCAATTAAACTTTTTGAAGAAAAAGATTTCATTCTATTATTAGATAATTTTCATCTAGAAGATAATAAAACGAAAGATGTTCTTGAAAAAATAGTAAGCGAAAATGATAATGTTAGAGTAATAATTTGTTCAATAAATAGCTCTCTAAATTCATTGGATACTGCAAGATTTGATGGAAGAGATTTAAACAAGTTATATTTTCATCGTTTACGTAAAATACACATTAAAGAATTAACCAAAAGAAATTATTCTTTCACAGAGGAGAAAGAGAATCAGGTAGTTGAAAAAATAAATACAATTTTTAAAAAACTTTCTATTCCTTTTAATTATTGGACAATTTCAATATTCTTGTGGGTATTTAATAAAGATGCTAATAACAAACTTCACAACGATGTAGATCTAATTAATCTTTATGTAGAAAAACTTTTAGAGAAGGAACAGTTAACTGTTTCGGCATCTTCATTCACGTTTAATAATTACAAAAAATTATTGGCGCATTTTGCTTACTTTTTATTAAAAGAAAATCACAAGAATTCTTATTATGCTAAGTACTCAGATATTATTGAATTTATTCAGAAATATCTGGATAAAAACCCAAGATTAAGAATAGATCCAAGAGATATTTTTGATTACTTAGATTCAAAAAGTTTATTGCGAAAAAAAGATCCTGATTATTATTCTTTTCGGTTAAATGGTGTTTTTGAGTATTTTGTTGCATATTATATGACTTTCGACCAAGTGTTCTTAAACGAAGCTATTGAAGATGAAAACTTCTATTTGTCATTTTCAAACGAATTTGAACTTTACGCAGGTTTTAAGAGAGATAATGTAGAGTTTCTAAATAAAATTTATAATAAAACAAAAAATCATTTTTTTAATCTAAATCAAGAGTATGATCTAAAAATTACTTCAATAGATACTGTTTTAATAAGCAAAATTGTTGAAGCTGATAAACTAGGAAAGTTAATTGAAAAATATTCTAGAAAATTTCAAGATAGTTTATCTGAAATTCAGCAGGATGAAATTGAAGAGCAAATGAATCAAGAGATGAAACTTGATGAGAATCATAGTGAGGTTAAAATGAAAAAAATTAATTCGCTCAACGAATCATCAAATTCATTAGAAGAGAGTTTGACAATTTTAGGAAAAGTATTTAGAAATACTGATGATATTAATGATTCTGATTTAGTATATAAAATTTTTGATTATATAATTGAAAATGCTTGTTTATGGAGTTTTAAACTTTTAGATGAGTTTGGAGAAATGGATATATCCGAAATAATTAAAACAGATAGTAAAGGAGAGGCTCAAGGTCTTTTAAAACTTATTTCAAATGTAATACCAACGTTAGTACAAGTAAGGCTTTACGATATGCTTGGACATATTAATTTGGAAGGCATAATAATTGAACGATTAGAAAAGTCTAAAACTGACTATAAAAATAATCAGTTTAAATTATTCATTTACACTTTTCTACTTTTAGATATTAATTATTTACAGCATAAAGCTATTGTTGAAGAAATGATACCTTTAATTAAGATTCCAATTATAAAATATTCCTTTTTATTAAAATTAAATTATTATTTAGGTTTTAAAAATAATTTAAGCAATACTGATAAGCGTGAATTAAAAAATAATATTCAAAGCCAATACCTTAAATTTAATAACAAAACTGATGTAGGTGATATTCAAAAGGGTATTGCACATAAAATAAAAAACAAAAAGCAATAATATATTACCAAATTATTTCGACCTCATAAAATTTTGGCTAAAACAATAGGAGAGAGGAACGTAATATTTTAGGCTATACAAATGCAATTATCCTGAGGATATTGTATTTGTATATAACACTTAAGTAAAAGATTGCTTCAAATCATATTTAGCAAAAAATGTACTTTGGGTACAATTTCTTAACGTCAAATAGTCTGAAATATAGTGCAACGAACCGTAATTGTTTCCAAAATTATATACTATTTATGATATTGATTAAGTATCAATGTCGAGAATACTTAACTTGATTTTTTTGTTTAGCTCACGCGTTTATTTTTTAATGGAGTTCGTGAATCTCCTAAAGTCGATTTCTTTTGTTTCAAGACAAAAGATATTGAAAGTTAAAAAAGACTAATTAGAATTATAAATAAATATTAACAAAACTCTACTGTCATTTCAGATTTCATAAAAATACCCTTTAATAGGTATTGTTGCCTTCAGATTTTAATATTAAATTGCGTGCTCAAAATAAAGATTATGAGGAAGTTATATTTAATTTTTTTACTTGGAATATCATTTTGCAGCTTTGGACAAGAAACACTTTATAAGAACTATAAGGTAACCAACTTTATTGATTTTTTGAATGACGATAAACATCAATACGATTTTGATAGTCTCACCGATAAAGTAAAGACGAAAGTAAAATTTTTACTAAAAGAGAAATGCTCTGCCTATGAAGATTTATCTGTGAAAAACCAGAATACTATAGATGCTAAGTTCGATCTTGTAGCAAAAGGCGTAATACCAAGCATTGAATTAAAAGATTGTGCTGGAAATGTCTATCGCATTGATAAATCAAATGTTAATAATCCAGCGACGAAAAAATTAATAGTTATGAAAGAAATGTTGAGAGCGGGAACATTTGGAAATTCAAAGGAAAATAAGAAAACCTATAAAGCGGGTCTGCTATTTAAAGAGAATAAACTATATGTGAATTTATGGCCATTTAAAGAAAAATCTAGTGACAGTGATAGCGATGATGATCAAGCGCAATTGGGAATTAAAAAAACAGTCACTATAGATGATGAAGACAAAGTAATATCTGATGACAATGACCTCAATAAAACTAAAGATACCAGAGAAGTACTATTTTATGAAATACCAGATGATCATACCGCCAAATTAAAGTTTACTGAGGTTACCTTGACAGCAATCACTATTCCTTTGAAATATAGATTTAGAACAAATAGAGCTGCTATTGATGCATCTGATGAGGAAAACCCATTGCAAGTTTCAATTGAAAGTGAGGAATTTAGTACATCTGTAAATATTGCTTTTTTTGGAGGGTATACATGGGGGAATACAAAATTTACTCATCGTAAAAAGATTGGAAACAGGACTTTTACTTCTAAAAATACCCTTGGTGTTTTTATAGGTTCTTCTGCTGTTGAATTGAAGGGAACGAATACTGACATAACTTTGGATCAACCACAAGGGGATAGAGAAGGAACTTTTGGAACAATAAGTTTTGGAATTGGTTATGTAAAAAGTTGGAACAAAATAAGTGTTGGATTATTTGGCGGTATCGATAAAGGAGTAGGTCGTGTTGCTAAAACTTGGATATATAATGGTAAACCTTGGTTAGGTATTGGTGTCGGTTATGACTTATTTAAACTATAACCTTATATAGTGCAACGAACCGTTATTGTTTCCAAAATCATATACTATTTGAGATATTGATTGAGTATCAATGTCGAGAATACCTAACTTGATTTTTTTGTTTAGCTCACGCGTTAATAATGTTTTAAGTGTTCGTGAATCTTCGATGTCTTTTTTTATCAAGAAAAAAAGATTTAATAAAACCTTGACCAGTTCATAACTCTTATAATCTATTTTACATAATAACTATAAGTTTATTTAAAAGTGTTCAAATAGTAACGAGAATAGAATAAGTGCTTAGAATTTTACTTTACTCATGTGTTTAATTATTTCATAAAACTTTAATGGTGGAGTTCGTGAATCTCCTAAAGTCGATTTGGTAAAAGTGAAAGTTGTTACCAATGATTCTTGAAAAAATTTACTCCAAAAGTTTCTTCTACATTGTTAATGGAACACTTTTTATGCGACGACGTAGGAGGGAAGTGTAATGTGTGTGTGGAGTGGTTATAAATAATGAAATGTTTTGATATTTAAATTCTCTTTTTTTCAATAATATACAACCTAATACTCGGTGGGAAGTAAGCTATGTTTAACTGTAACTATTGCTTATTTTATATCTATTATTCTTTTAATATTTTAATATTTTAATATTTCTTTTGTATGTATTATCAATAATAATTTCAGCGATATACACACCTGTCTCTCCTTCAATTTGGATAGGTATGTCTTTTTTGTTGTTATGCTGATTATTAACTATTACTTGTCCAAGTAGATTATAGACTTTAATTTTTACTTGAGCATAATTTTTATTTATTCTTAACGTAAAATCTCCATTGTTTGGGTTTGGAAATAGCAAAAGATCTCCTGCTGTAATATTATAATCATCTACAGATAAATTATTATCGTATATGGTAGCACAAGTGTCGTTAAAAAAAAGCATTAAACCATCAGTAGAACTTGAACTATCACCAGAATACGTTCCTACATAATAGTTGTTTAAGGGGTTACAAAAAAAACCTTGAAAAGATATTATATTGCCTAAATCTACATTGTTAAATACATTAACCTTTGCCAATAAACCTTCAGTTGTATAATTCCCAATAAAAACACTTGTGTTTTCTATAGATATTGATGTTGTGTTGTTATTTATATCATTAAAAATTATGCTCTCACTACCATCAGTTGTAGTTTTTGAAGCACACATGACATTAATCCTATCATTTAGTAGGTCTAATTTATATCCAACCGTATTAACATCTGAATTTTCAGAATCTGAACCAATAATCCAATCACAGAAGCCATCAGCACCAATTTTTTTTAAATAATAGGATTTAGCTAAACTTGAATTTGTAAAGAGAGTACCATCTGCATTTTCAACTGTATGAATGTGGTTATAATTTGTATTGAAGTAACGGTTAGTACCAGTTATATATGTGTTTCCATTGTCATCAGTAATAGCATCATTCATTTGTACATTATTATATTCGCCAGAATTTGTAGAATAACTTCGTGTTACCCATGATAAAGCTCCAGAACTATTGAGTTTAAAAAGGTGTGAATAATAGCTGCCACCAGGCTCATAAACATGGTAGTCTAAATCGGTAGACACACTAGAACCAGTATGATAAATGAACATTTCATTTTTGTATTGTCCTTGAACATAATAATTATTGTTTGAATCAACACCAATTCGTTCTGCATGATAAGGTGTACCAAAAGTTCCTGATGTAGAAAAAATTTCGTTATCCCAAAGAATATTACCATTTGGATCAGATTTTATGATACCATTACAATAACGGTTACTATTGTTAGGAAAAATAATGGTTCCAACTTCATCAGTTTGGACATCATCAAGATAAACAAAGTGATTATTATCATTAGAGAGGTCATAAGTTCCAGTAATAATTAAGTCATTATTATTATCCACTGTCAACCCAGTTGGATAAAATGTTCTTATCCTCATAGACCAGATAAATTCACCTTTACTATTTAATTTTATAATATATCCACCTGAACTTAAATCAACTGAATTTCCTGTATTATCGTAAAACTTACCTGAGTTTGTATTAATGTCAAATCCTATATAAATATTGCCTAGTTGATCTTCCACTGAGGCATTCATAGAATTTGTACCAGAACTATTACCATTAAGTGGTGATCCTGTAAAATAGACCAACCACTTTAAAACTCCTTTAAAATTGTGTTTTGATAAGAAACCACCTTGATTGTTTTCAAGATTAAGGGACACACCATGATTTGTACCAAAAACTTCATTTCTATAAAATCCACCAGTAAGATAACCATCGGAAACTTTTGTTAAATTTGAAATATCTTTATTTCCAAATCCAGTCCAAGAAGGGTTTTTACTTTCATTTAAATAAGACCAACATGTTTGATCGTCTGATGGTTCATTATAAATATAAGGGCTGCTTAATGTTATTTGATCTTCGCAAAAGTTTTCAGAATTAGCAGTTAAGGTCACATCATATGTCCCATTCGAGTTGAAAACGTTTGTTGGATTTGCCAATGTACTTGATACAGTTGTAGCATTTTCAAAATCCCAATTGTAGTAACTAGCTTCAGTACATTGCTCAAAAAAATCAATCACTTCATTTGTTGCTGCATTAATTAAACCTGTATGAAATTTTGCTTCTGTTTGTTCTACAATGATATCAAATGTATTTGTGAAAGAATTATCACAATTAGTAGCAAAGACATTCTGAGATTTTAAATAATAGGTTCCCGTTTCATTTAAAGGAGCAGTATTAAAGGTTATAGTGGCTCCATTACCTTCAACACTTGCACCAAATATTTCATTAGAACCTTGTTTATAGAGTAAGTATTTAACATCAGGTTCAGAATTTTCAAGTTGGATTTCTAAAGGTTCTTCATGACATAAAATAGCATCTATTATGCTGATAGGTTTATCAATCTGTGGTGGATTAACAACATGAATGGATCTAGTATGCTCAGTAAACAAACCATTATTTTCTACTTGTAGTTTAATTTCATAAATACCTACAGTATCAAAAATATAATTAAACGATTCGCAATTTGAACTTTGTACAACATTGTTAATGTACCAATTACATGAAGTAGAACTACCAATTTCAGCTTCAATTTCAGTAGCAAGTGTAGAAACGCATTGTCCTTCAGCGGAAGTAATGAATGCAAAAGGTTCTGCCTCGTTAGTTGGATCTAAGTTTCTTAAAATGACACCATTAGAGCCACAGGCGTATAGTGTAGAATCATCTAAATTTACATTCCAAAACTCAGTGATATTATAGTTTAAAGAACTTGGTTGATATTCGAGAATATCCTTTGAGGTGTTAGACATAAATATACCATGATCTGTGCCAATAAAGTTCCTATTATCTCTACTAAAAATGGTGTTTCCATTGAGTGTACCATAATTGTAATTGGGATATTCAACCACAGAAGCTAAATATAACCGTAAATACCTGTCATTAACACCGTAAGCAGAAGATGTAGAACTATATAAAATGTCTGTATAGGTTTCGTTAGGAGTTTCATAAGTTGTAGAAATTTGAGAAGTTGCGCTATTAATGCTAACTTTATGATGTTTTTCTACAGAACCAATTTTAGCTGAAAGCCCTGAATTATTAAAACTAATGGCTTTTAAATCTTCTGTAAAACTAGTATTTAAAACACTATAATTAGAAATGTTATCTGGAATGCTTACAAATATTCCGTTGTCTCCAACTGCAAAATATCTATCAAAAGTGCTACTATATGCAATATCATTTAGACCACTATTAGATACATTTATTGTCACTATATCATAGTTTAACGACGGAAACTCAACACTTAAAATTACGGCTTTATTAGTAGTTGTGTTTCGGCCTACAGCAAAAATCTTAAATGTATTATCAGTGTTGTCAGGATTACTGAAGCACTTATTAAATGCTGTATTATTATAAAGCGTCGCATTTTGTGTGTTATCTGTAATTTCGAATCGTTGCCAGTTAGAAGAGCCATTTCCTCCATTTAAAGTATAATACAATCCATTTTCAGCAGAAACAATCCCAGTATCTTCAAAAAAGACTATTCCTGATAAATTGTCATTTATTCCTGAGTCAAGGTTTTCCCATTGGCAATATGAATTTTGGTAACTAAAGTAGATTAGTAAAAGAAGTATTGTTTTTTTCAAAATAGTATATGATTGTTTTTTTCAAAATCGTATATGTTGGTTTAACAAAAAACCAGTTTGTCAAATATATCGTTTTTATAAATAACACTTAAACCTCAAATCTTACGTTCCTGTACTTTTCCTTTCAATATTTAAAAGTATTTTGTTGTTTTGCTTTAAGAATGGATATCAATAAAAAAACAAATAATAGTAATACGAAGATATCTCTTTATTGGAAATGTCAATTAATTGGATGGAGTATCGTTTCAGTTTATTGGGCTTATACAGTATATACAAGAGATAATTACGGCATTTTTTATACGTTGTTAAATTATGTATTAGACATTTCTATAGGAATATTCTTAACACATATGTATAGACAATTTGCCTTAAAAGCAAAATGGAGTAGTTTACCCATAAAAAAATTACTAATCCGTTTAGTCCCTACTATAATTTTATTAGCTATTTTATATGTAATAATAAACAATTTAAAATGGTATGTGTACTGGACTTTTATTGCAGGCGAGGATGAAAACATATGGGAATCTATTATTTACTGGGATCCAATTTTACTTACAGGACTTCGACTAATGTCTATTTGGATATTGGCGTATCACTTGTATCACTACTATCAAAAAGAAGTTGTTACTGCTAAAGAAAATGCGCAATTATCTTTAATAGCGAAACAAGCTCAATTAGATAATCTATCGGCTCAATTAAATCCACATTTCTTATTCAACTCCTTAAACTCAATTAAATCGTTGGTCATCGAAAACCCTAAGGTTGCAAGAAGAGCAATTGATTTATTATCAGATTTATTGCGGTCATCATTATATGAAAAAGACAAAGGTTTAATTTCTATTAAAAATGAACTTGCTTTAGTTTATGATTATATTGAATTAGAAAAAATGCGTTTTGAAGAACGTTTGCAATTAGAAATAACAATTGATAAAACATTAAACAGATTCAAAATTCCTACATTAAGTATTCAGTTATTGGTTGAAAACGCCATTAAACACGGCATTGATTTAATTGTTAAAGGAGGAATTATCAATCTTGTAATAAAAAAACAACAAGGTTTTATTGAAATTATTGTTACAAATCCAGGGAAAATAAACAATAAAAAAACTATTGGATTAGGCTTAAAAAATTTACAAGAGCGATTAGCTATTCAATATAAAAACAACGCTGATTTTAGTTTAACTGAATTAAATAAAAATGAAGTTGAAGCAAAAATAAAAATACCATTTACAGTTAATGAAAACATTTAAAACCATAATTATTGATGATGAGCGTTTGGCAAGAGAAGAAGTAAAACGTGCGTTAAAAAATTATCCAGAGTTTGATATTGTTGGTGAAGCCAATAATGTTGATTCAGCTATAATTATCATTGAAAAAGAACAACCAGATATTCTTTTTTTAGACATTCACATGCCAGAAAAATCTGGATTCGATTTGTTAGAAGAATTGACGACTGTTCCCGAAGTGGTGTTTACAACAGCTTACGATCAATATGCAGTAAAGGCTTTTGAAATGAATGCGTTAGATTATTTAGTAAAACCTTTACGTAATGAACGCTTTTCAAAAACTATAGAAAAAGTAAAATTAGAATTAACAAAAAAAAAGGAATTAAATACAGATGTTTTACCTATGAATCGTAAAATATTCATAAAAGATGGTGAAAAATGTTTTTTCATTCCTTTATCAGAAATCTATTTTATAGAATCTATTGGTAACTACGTTCGTTTGTATTTTGGAGATAAAAAGGCAATGATAAAAAGATCTTTAAAATTATTGGAAGAAAAATTAGATGCCACTGTTTTTTTTAGAATTAATAGAAGTCAAATAATAAATACACATTTTATAAAAGAAATTCACCCATATTTCAATAATAAACTTCAAATTAAATTAATAACAGGCGAAACTTTAGAAGCTTCAAGTAGACAATCTGTAAAGTTTAAAAATTGGAATAGTCTTTAAATTCAAAAAAAATGACTCAAAAAAATTATAAAACAAAAATGCTTATCGTGTTTTTGTTGTTCTTGCAATACACAGTAGTTTCGCAAAATGCAACTTCTTATTCAATAGGAAAAACTTATAAAATTAAGTCCAAAGTTTTAAATGAAGAACGTACTTATATTCTTGAATTACCAAGTTCATATAAAACAGGTGAAACAAAGTATCCTATTTTAGTATTATTAGATGGAGAAATGAGTTATCACTCTCATTCAGGAATATTAAACCATATGACACAAGGACGTCAAATTCCTGAAATGATTATTGTTGCCATTACAAATGTAGATAGAAACAGAGATTATACACCAACAAAATATTTAACCAATTTAAATGGATCTAGTGCAATAGAAAACCATAAAACTACAGGAGGTAGCGCAAAATTTTTACAATTTATAGAACAAGAATTATTACTTATTGTTGAAAAAAAGTATAGAACTAACGGATTTAAAACTTTAGTAGGAATTTCACATGGTGGTTTGTTAGTAGGATCTGCTTTTTTATCAAAAGAAACTACATTTAATGGTTTTGTATCTATGGATCCAAGTTTTTGGTGGGACAATCAACACGTAGTAAAACAACTGGAGAAAACGGATTTGAATCAAATAAAAAACAAAAAATTTTATTTATCCACTGCAGATAAATTTGAAAACTTTGATAGAATTCCACATGTGTTTACAGCAAACATTAATAGCCATGAGAAATTTAATACAATCTTAAAAAATAAGGGGTTTTCACCTTCAAATATTGCACTAGAATATTTTAAAGAAGAAAATCATTGGACAGTTGCTCTAATGAGTTTGTATCATGGAATGCAATTCATCTACAAAGGTCTTAAAATGAAAAATATGAATAGTAGTTCTATTGATGAAATTGAACTTTATTATAAAAACAATTATAATGGAAGTTTTTTACCTCCAGAAAACGATATAAATTCTTTAGGGTATAGCTTTTTAATTAATAACCCTAAGAAAGCATTGACGTACTTTAAATTAAATGTAAAAAATTACCCAAAATCATCTAATGCTTTTGATAGTTTAGGAGAAGTATATTTTAATTTAGGTGATAAAGTGAATGCGTTAATGAGCTATAAAACGTCTTTTGATTTAGATCCGAATAATAAAAACGCCTTAAAAATGATAGAGAAACTAAACTAACTGTTTTTCAAATAAGTATAATCTATGCTCCTTTTAAAATTTAATGTTTTAACGCTTGTAAGCATATTTCTACGTTGCTGTACTTTCTCTTTTTAACTATTTATATAATCTATTTCTTTGTGCTATAATTAATAAAAAATCATATTATGAGTTATTTAAAAGGAGTATTTCAATTAGTAAAAATCATTGTTGCAGTTATAATTCCCCTATTATATTCTTTCTGTATAAACACCGCTTTAGTCGCAAATCAACTCACCTTAGCTGATTATTCAGTTGGAGAGAAATGGGTTTGGAAATATAAAGGCGTAACCACTGAAGGCGAAGTCCGTTCAGAAGGAGAAGACACAAAAGAAATAATTAGCACAAATGGTGTATTAAGTATGACTGTCGGAAACGATACAATTCCACTATCAGACATTGTAAAGCCAGAAGCGAGTGAAACACCAAGATATAAATGGCCTTTAAAAGTTGGTAAAACTTGGAAATATGAAAAAAACTGGACAAGTCAAGATGGTACCACAGGAACACAAAGTCAAGATGCAAAAGTGTTATCTTATAAAGAAGAAACGGTTGGAGCAGGAACATTTATGGCTTACACTATTGAATACATAGGAACCGTTTCAAATTCAAGAGGATATAACGCACAAACCGATGAAGTTTGGTTGTATGCTCCAGAAATAAAAAATTTCATTAAAATGACGCAAACTCAAGATGGCTTTTTATACAATGAAGAGTTAATTAAGTACGTAAATCCAAGTAAAAAGTAATATATACTATTACTTCTCACTTTTCAAATTAATCAATATGGGTGAAGAAAAAAAAGCACAGTTAACAATAAAAAAGGGAATTCTTGCCATTGTTGGTATGTACGTATGTCAGCTTCTAGCAGGAATTATAACCTCTTATGCTTTTAAGTTGTTTGTTCCGTCAAAGACGGTTCCTATTGAAATAATTGGAGTGACGTCTGTCTTGTTAAGCGGCATTATGATATTGTTTCTATTCTGGTGGGATCTAAATAGGTATGGCAAATCATTATATGCACAGATAGGACT
Organism: Psychroserpens ponticola; assembly: GCF_023556315.2. NCBI lineage: Bacteria > Pseudomonadati > Bacteroidota > Flavobacteriia > Flavobacteriales > Flavobacteriaceae > Psychroserpens > Psychroserpens ponticola. Next base: position 1,519,926 of record NZ_CP116221.1, read on the forward strand.
GCAAGCTAGTAAAATCAAAAATAACAAAGCAGTTTTATTAGTGATAGCGGCATTGGTATTGACACATTTTTTAGCCTGGATATATAGGTCGGTTATTTTACCAAGCTTTGACCAAGCAGGTATTATCGGCAGTGGGTCTAAAATGTTTAGTTTTATTCATGCCAACGGAGGAGCACTTGAAATGAGTGGATTTTTACTATTGGCACTTATTGTGGGTCCTATAATGGAAGAGGTTGTTTTTAGAGGATATTTGCAATCGTCATTAACAAAGCGGATACCTGCTTGGGCAGCTATATTAATAACTTCTGTTGTTTTTACTGCTGGCCATAGCCCAATGATTTTATGGCCAATGTATTTTCTATTTAGTATAACTTGGGGTTGGATATATTTAAGAACAGAATCTTTAAAAATGGCCATTCTAATACATGTCTTAAGCAACTTATTTTATACTGTTATTGGTTTTACAGGTTGGGATATTCTTGCTTAATTTAATCTATTTGCACCATAAAAAAAATCAATGAAAAAGACATTTCTGTTACTACTTTTATTCGCAATTAACACGTTTTCTTTTGCACAAGAATTGCCATTTAAAAAGGTGAAACTATCAGATTCAGTAGCACTTGAAAATCAAATGCAGCAATTGGCAACAAGATGTGATACTCGAAATTTATCTGAATTAGACTTGTTTAAGTTTCAGTTAATTAAAGGTAATTATAAAGAAGCATTGATTACTTTTCAAAAAAGAATTAAAGAAACACCAACAGAACAAAGACAGTATTTAGATGTTTATATGCATTATGTGGAAGCTAAATTATCTAAGAGCTTTAAAGATGCATTTAAAAAATCATATAGAAAATACGTAAAGAATTCTAATGATATACAAGTGATTAATTTAGACAAAGCATTAATCATTAGAGATCCTACAGATTATTATGTTGGTAATTTTAAGAATACCTATCAAAACATTACATCTGACAAAATATCACAAGAAATCGCTATAGATTTAGTAAAAAAATACTTTTTAAGTATGGTGTTTTCATCAACTAGAGCAATTTATTTTGAAGAAATAGCACAAGATCATAAACGTAGGTATGCCATAAATGATAGTATTGTAATTTCTATGAAAGATGGTGCAGAAGTTTCAATTGTAGTTGTAAAACGAAAAGGAAATACAACAACCAAAAAATCGACCATTTTAGTTTCTTCTATTTACGCAGGAACTAATGAAACGGCTGCCATGTTAGCAGCATCTAAAGGATATATTGGAGTTATTGCTAATACCAGAGGAAAAAGATTGAGTACAAGTGATATAAAGCCTCTTGAATATGAAAACACAGATGTGTATGAAGTCATCGATTGGATTAGCAAACAATCATGGTCTAATCAAAAAGTAGCCATGGTTGGTGGTAGCTATAATGGCTTTACACAATGGGCTTCAATGAAACACAACGTGCATCCTGCATTAAAAACCATTGTGCCAATGGTGGCTGTTGCCCCTGGAATAGATTATCCGATGGAAAACAATATACTTCATAATTATTCGTATTCATGGAATTTTTATGTCACCAATAATAAGTTTTTAGATTTTGAAGTTTCAAATGATTTTAAACGTTGGAATACCTTAAAAAATAAATGGTATAAAACAGGGGTTGCCTTTAATAAATTGGATAGTTTAGATGGAGAAGTCAATACATTATGGAACACCTATATGCAACATTCTAGTTATGATGATTATTGGAAAAAAATGATTCCATATGAGGAGGAGTTTGCTAAAATTGATATTCCTATTTTAACGATCACTGGTTATTATGATGACTCGCAACGAGGAGCTATGTATTATTTTAATGAGCATCATAAATACACAAAAAAACCAAATCATTACTTATTAGTTGGGCCTTATGATCATTGGACTGCGCAAACCAAACCGGAAGAAAGCCTAAGAAATTACAAATTAGATAAAGCTGCTTTGATAAACATTGAAGAAGATGTTATTTATCAATGGTTTGATTACATTTTAAATGGAAAAGAAAAACCTAGCATTTTAAAAGATAAAGTCAATTTTCAGGTCATGGATACCAATACTTGGATGCATAAACCAAGTTTAAATGCCATGACAAATGATACGTTGACGTTTCATTTAAGTTCTGATAAAATCAAAGATTTTTATGCCTTAAAACCGAAACAAAATAATTCAGAGATTCAAATGTCTGTTGATTTTAAAGATAGGGAAAGTATGACCAATACGGATTATTATCCTTGGCCCTTAGAAAAGGAGAATATCAACTTAAAGGATGGTTTAATTTTTAAATCTGAAGCATTACTTGAAGATGTCATTATAAACGGATCATTTTTTGGCAACCTAGAGTTTACAATCAATAAAAAAGATGTTGACTATTCTGTTATTATATATCAATTAACTCCAGAAGGAAACTATTTTCATCTTAGTTATTATATAGGTAGAGCTAGTTATGCCATAGATAGAGAGCATAGAAATTTGTTAACTCCTAATCAAAAGACGCAAGTATCTTTTAACAATTCAAAACTAATTAGTAAAAAGTTAGAAAAAGGCAGTAGGATAGTGGTAGTACTTAACGTTAATAAAAACAACAATGCGCAACTTAATTATGGCACAGGTAAAGATGTAAATATCGAAAGCGTTAAAGATGCCGAAATTCCTTTAAAAATAACTTTTACAGGCAACAGTAGTATTTCTTTACCAATTTGGAATTCAATAAAATAATTCGATTTAATTGAACTTCTTAGAATAACATTATGTAAAATAAAACGAAAATGTTCTATTCGCTATTTTACTTACACGAATGCATTTGTACTATAATGTACTTGCGTTATGTAAAGATGGGCTTTGGTTAAATGCGCATTTTAAATATTACTTTTCTATATTTTTTTCTTTTCAAATGTTTCTCTACTAAAGTTAATGAAACACTCTTTTTAAGAAAGGGCAGAGGAGTGGAGGAAAATGTGTGTGGAATGGCAATAATATCATAAACTAAATATTGTAACTGCTTTTTTCTATTAAAAAATCCTTAAAAACTTATTTTAAATCAAATGAATTATAATAGGTTTTTATCTTTTAATGATTTTTTCAGCTCATTATGATTTTCCCAGAATCTATCTTTAATTTTTTGAATTACTTCATCATATTCTGGATGACTTTTTAAAGTTTTCATTAAGGGGTCTTCTTCAATGAATAGCAGAAACCAATATTGGTAATTATTTTTGGTCGAAAATACTTTCAATTGCTCTATTGCTAGATTGGATTTTCCTTCATGCAAGTATTTCATAGCCAAACTAGCTGGCTGGTATATAGATTTATCATTTTCACAATATGCCGCATAGGCTCTATAATAATCTTTGGCTTTATCCTTTAAGCCCATTTTATCGAATACCAATCCAATCTTTAGATTTTCTTGAGGATACATATCTAGTCCATTACTTGCCTTAATTTTTTCAAATTTATCATAGTAGTAAAAAGCGCTATCATATTTTTTTTGGAAATAATAAAACTTGCCCACTTCCTGCATTATGTCTAGACGTGTTGTATCTTTTTTCCATTCGTTAACTAATGCACCAGTAGCCTTTTCCATATTTTGATGTTGTGCGTATTGTATAAATACGTTTAAAAATGGTGCATAATAATTCGCTGGATTATTATCTAATGACAACTCTATATACTTCTGTGCTTCATCTGTAAAGCCATTTTGAACAAAGGCATTACTTAAGGCCAAATACATATAGCTTTTGTTAATTGAATCGTTCGCTTCAATATCCAGTTGCAAACCTTTTAAGGCATATTGTAAATATTTACCTGTATCAGGAACTGCTCGTGAATACAGATCAGCAAGAATTTGTATAACAGAAGACGCATTGGGATTATATTCTAAGGCTTTTTCTAAATGTGGAATAGCTAATCGAAACTCATTACTGTTTATATAGTAAAGTGCCTTTGCAATGAGGCTGTTGGCAGATTTTGAATCATAAAGCAATGCCTTATCTGCATTTTTGTTAATGATATCTGTAAATTGCTTTTGTGCTTGGTTTACGTCTAAATAATAGTATGATGTTGCAATTTGAGCATATGCGAGTGCAAATTCAGGGTCTTGTTCTATCGCTTTTTCAAATAAAATAATAGCAGCTTCTAAACCCTCTTTAGTTTCTTCTTGAAGTCGTTCAAGCCCTTTTAAGTAATAATCATAAGCCAATACGTTTTCTGTTGGTTTCTTATCAATTTGTTGTAATTCAGCTGGAGTTACTGTTGCTTTTATGGATTCAGCAATCTTTTTAGCAACTTCATTCTGTACAGAAAAAATATCTTTAGTTTTATGATTGTACTGTTCCGCCCATATGGGCGTGTCATTTGAGGCATCGATCAATTGAATATTCAATAAAACCTTATTGTCAGCACGTTGACCACTTCCTTCAATCAAATAGTTAACATTAAGTTCTTTTGCTATTTCTGAGATGGTCTTATCTGTATCTCTATATTTTTCTACGGATGTCCTACTTATTACTCTAAGATCTTCTATCTTTTGTAAATTGTTTAGTGTGGACTCCATAAGTCCGTTTACAAAATACAAGTTATTCGAATCACTACTCATATTCTTAAACGGCAATACAGCTATGGATTTTTTAAGATTGGTATCTTTTTTATCAGCATTAAGTGTTTCTTTTGGAAAAAACAGGAATACTACTATGACTGCTATTAAGGCAGCTGCTAATCGTATTTGAATTCGGTACTGTTGAAAAAATCCTTTTTTAGCAACTTCAATAGTGTCTGTGTTTTGGCTATCTTCTTGTATTAATTCTACTTGTTCGTCTATCTTTTTTCTAGATTCGCCTGGTGAATACCCATAATAGTCTCTAAAGCATTTAATGAAATAAGAATTATTACTAAATCCAACCTGATAAGAAATTTCAGAAACCGTAAGTTCCGTTTCTTCTAACAGAGTCATGCCTTTTTGCAATCGAACTTCACGAATAAACTGACTGGCACTACCTTGTGTTTGTTTCTTAATCTTACGCAACAAGTTTGATCGACTCATATTCATCAAGTCTGCCAATTCTGAAACCCCAAATTGCTCATTAGAGATGTTCTCTAAAATGAGAGCCTCAGCCAGTTCTATAAATTTTCCTTGATGTGGGATGTTAGACATGTTGTTTTGTACTATGTCAAATGTAAATATTTATATTGAAACATTCTACCGCTTAAAGTTCAAAATTCTATGTCAAAAACAGTTGCTTGCGTCATAATTTATACTTCTGCGTCATAATTTTCAACTCGTCATCAAACTTGATATAATAGGCTTCATGCGCATTACAAGCCAAGTAGCTTAGTGTCGCATCTTTGTAGAAACAAAAATCAAGTTATTAATCATTACACAAATAAATTATGAAAACACTTAAAATTACTTCAATTAAAATGACCATTCAGATGGTATTCTTTGCGCTTTTATTAACAAGTTCATGTGCACAATCTGATAAAAAAACAGACTCAGATAATATTGCTAATACAACAAAGACAGTAAACAAACCAAGTTTAGATATACATGCTGCAGTATTAACCGGAAATTTGGAAGCCGTTAAGCAGCATATTGAAGCTGGGACAGATATTAATCAAAAAGAGGCCATGTCTGGATCTACACCTTTAATGTCTGCAGCCACATTTAATAAACCTGAAATAGCTAAAGCCCTTATAAATGCAAATGCAGATTTGTCTATAAAGAATAATGATGGAGGAACGGCTTTACATACAGCAGCATTCTTTGGACGTATTGAAATTGTACAGTTATTGATTGATGCAAAAGCAGATAAAACGGTTCGCAATAATTTTGGAGCTACAGCAAGAGAAATAGTTATGGTAGATTTCGATCAAATGAAACCTATTTATGAAATGCTAATTCAACAATTACAACCAATGGGTTTTACATTAGACCTTAATGAATTGCAAAAAGCACGTCCTGTTGTTGCAATGATGTTACAATAAACACAATTTAAGATGACCACAGAAAGAAGATACGATATAGATTGGTTAAGAGTCATTGCTATTGGTTTATTACTGATTTACCATATAGCCATTATATTTCAACCTTGGGCATTGTTTATAGGTTTTATAAAAAGTGATGACGCATTAGAAGGACTTTGGAAACCAATGACAATGCTTAATGTTTGGCGAATACCCTTACTCTTTTTTGTATCAGGAATGGGGCTCTATTTTGCAATGAAAAAAAGAAATTGGAAGCAGTTATTTTTCGAGCGAGGAAAACGAATTCTTTTACCTTTTGTGTTCGGATTTTTGGCAATTACACCATTACATTTTTTAATTTTTCAGAACTACTATAATATGTCTTTAAGCTATTTTCCGCATATGGGCCATTTATGGTTTCTAGGAAACATCTTTGTATATGTCGTAGTGTTGTCACCTGTTTTTTTCTATTTAAAGAATAATGAAAATGGAAAATTTAAGAAAGTAATTTCGAAAGTCATGACCTATGCTTTTGGTCCACTAACCATATCTGTTTTTTTTATGTTGGAAATAGGTTTAGTAAAACCACAACTATTTGAACTGTACGCTCAAACTTGGCATGGCTTTTTTATAGGATTTCTGGCTTTCTTTTTTGGTTTTCTTTTTGTGTTTACTGGTAAAGCATTCTGGCAAACCGTTTCAAAGTGGAAATGGTTGTATATAGGAATAGCAGCGGTTTTATTTACGCTTCGATTCACAGGATATGAATCTATATCAAATATGTATATCACTACAATAGAATCTAATGCTTGGATATTAGGTTTATTCGGAATAGGATATAGCTACCTTAATAAACCAAGTAGCTTACTAAGTTATTTGAGTGCAGCTGTTTATCCTGTTTATATTATTCACATGTTTGTTTTATATGCAGGAGCATTACTCATTCTGCCATTAGATCTTCATCCTATGCTAGAGTTTATTGCAATCACCCTATTTACGTTTATCGTCTGTTTTCTTATTTATGAATTTATCCTTAGACGAATTAATATTTTAAGACCATTGTTTGGATTGAAATGGAAATTTAAAAGTGTCGAACAGAAAAGATTAAAGAATATTTAGAGTCAAATCCAATACTCTGTTTCAAATTGATAAACCATTAAGTCATGATAAAATTATTTAGAAAAAATAGACAAAAAATGCTGACTAATAATAAGTTCGGGAATTATGTAGCCTATGCCGCGGGAGAAATTATTCTGGTTATTGCAGGAATTCTTATTGCTTTAGCAATTAATGAACATTCAAATAGCGAGAAGAAATTAGAGTTACGAAATTCATACATTATTCAGTTGAATGATGAAGCAGATCGTAATCTAAAAAAGCTAGCAATTCTAGATAATGAGTCAAAGCAAATGCTCAAAGAGTTAGATACAGTATTCAAAATATTATTATTTAAAGATTATGATAACCCAAGATTATCGACAAAATCATTCTATTTAATAATGTCTAAAAAGTTTTATCCAGTTATGATAACCTATGAAAATTTAAAGTTTTCAGGTGATTTAAAATTGTTTGACGATTTAAACTTACGTAACGCTATCTCTGAAACCTACGAAACATTTAACCCAATAGAAAAACTAGAATCTTCAGAACAACAGGCAATTGAGGCCTATTACGAAAATTTTTTGATGCGAAACGTTAAATTTAGGGATATGGGCATATCGTCAGACACTTACGAAAAAGACATTTATTTTGAAAATATGGTGTTAACGAGAATGACAACGATTGCACAAAATCGAGAGGCCTACAGTAATGCAATTGAATCCTTAGAAAACCTAAAAAATACTTATGCTGAATTATAAAACACAAATTAAAAATGAAGAATAAAAAAAATAGCTCAACTATAAAGAAATCAAAAAAGAAATCGCATCCCTTTTGGCAATTTTTCTGGTTAACATTTCTTGTCGTTTCTCTTTGGTATGCATGGTACTCATTTTATGCGCCTTCAAATGATATTACTTGGACAAATGACATTGAATCTGCTCAAAAACTTGCCAGCAATTCTGATAAAAATATTATGATATTCTTTACTACGGAATGGTGCTCACCTTGTCGCATTATGAAACGTCAAGTTTTTGCTGATAACGAAGTTATGAAAGCTATGGATGCGGAAGTTGTACCAGTTGAAATTGACATTGATGACCCTAATAATGAACAACTTGTAAAGCAATATAATATTGGTGCTACACCAACAACCATCTTTATTGATTTTGAGGGAAAGGTAATTTCTTACGCTGTTGGAAAAGTAGAGAAGACAAAATTCCTAGAAATGCTTGAAAATCAATAAGGGTTTACAGAGAAGTAAAAAAACAGAAATTATAAAAATTTAATATAAAAAAGTAATCATCAATTTAATCAATCAAAAAACGAACAATCATGAAAACAATCAAAAAACAAATAGTATTAAGAATGGCTTGTCTAGCCTTTGCATTAGTATCTAGTATAACATACGCACAAAACACAAATCCAGAAACTACAACACAAAGAGATGGCTTCATCTTCGAATTTGTAGTAGGTGGAGGCATTATCAGTATAGAAGATAGTGCAGGTATTCAAACATTTGACACATCTCAAGGAACATTCGTTTTTCCAGATTTGAAGTTTGGCTACATGTTAAACGAGAAACTCGCTATTACTCTTTCAATGCCAGGAAACATTTATGAATTTCAGAATAATGACAGGAACTTTGGAGGTTTTATTCCATCCGTACAATATTGGGTAAAAGATCGTTGGTGGATTCATGGAGGTATTGGTTTAGCTATAGATTCGCCAGCACTTTATGATATTAAAGACGATGTAAATGACGATTGGAACTTTGGTTGCGCTGTTATGGCAAGTACAGGTTACGAAATTTACAAAAAGAAAAACTTTGCGCTTAATGTACAGTCTAAATTAGTGCTTGGTCGTACGTCTTTTGATGGAGATGAACATAGAGATGCTTTAATCTTTAATATAGGATTAGGGTTTAGTTGGTTATAAATTTTCACCCTAATTATGCAATAGAAGATCGGAATATAACTTTAGTATTTACAGTATTTCTATACAGTAATAGATTTTGTATTGCATAATTAGGGTTTGATATTAATGATGAATAAAATGAAACAATTAACCAAATTTATAGAAAAGAATAGTTCAGGAAAAAAAGTTTTAGGACTTTTTATCTTAACCAATGTTGTTTACACCTTTATGCTGACTGTTACAATTCCTAAAACAATGGAATTCTCTAACGGAATGAAATTACTGGATATGATGCCTACAGGATATGATTGGGATTATGTAAGTGAATTATTGACTTCGCTTGGAGAAAATGGACGTTTGACGTATCTGACCAATCAAATACCTGTGGATATGATTTACCCACTACTATTCGGACTCTCTTACTGTTTGCTTTTGGGATATTTCTTAAAAAAATTAAACAAATTAGATTCCCCTTATATCTATCTCAGTCTATTACCCATAATTGCAGGGATTGCGGATTATTTGGAGAATTTCGGAATTATCAGAATGTTAAAAAGTTACCCTGATTTGACAGAGATTTCAGTAAAAACGACTAGCTTATTTTCACTGATAAAAAGTATTTCGACAACTACTTTTTTTATTACCCTAATTATCGTTTTAATGATACTTGGGCTAAAAACCATAAATAAAAAAAACAATTAGATGAATGATATGGAACCACAAAAGAAACCCTTTAATATTAAAATACTTGCAGAAGTAGCAATTGTATTCCTAACTATAGTGAGCATAAAACACCTTGCGGATTATTTCGAAGTGATTGGTGCTGGCTCAATAGCAATTTGGTGTGGAATTATAGTTAGTACAATTTTTATGAAACAAAATAAAATAAAATGGAAAGCGTTTGGACCTAAGATTCCAAAAGGCACAAAAAATTGGTTGATTAATATATTGATAGCACTTGGCACTGTAATACTAGTTTTTTCAATTATGGGACTAATTGTAAAACCAATTTTGGAAAGTTTTGGTCTAACTAACCCAGCAGGTGTAGCTGATAGATTTGCCTTTTTTATGGGAAAACCTCTTGTGTTTATAGGTTACCTAATTACAGTTGTTTGGTTTGGTGCAGCGTTAGGTGAAGAGTTGTTATTTCGTGGATATTTACTAAATAGATTGGTTGATTGTTCTGGAAATAATAAATTGGGAATAATTATGGCATTAATTACACATGCTGTAATATTTGGAATGCTACATATTTACCAGGGACTAGCAGGTGTTATTGCCACTGGTTGTATTGCCCTTATATTTGGTTCAGTCTATTTTATAATTAAGCGAAAACTTTTTCCTATAATAATTGCACATGGAATTATTAATTCTTTCAGTCTTATTGGATTATACCTAAATGATGGCATTATAAGTTAGAGCTCTTGGCCTTTAGAAAAGGAGAATATCAAATTAAAGGATGGTTTGGTTTTTAAATCTGAAGCCTTAAAAGATGATGTCATTATAAATGGATCATTTTTTTGCAACTTGGCGTTTACAATCAATAAAAAAGATGTGGATTTTTCGGTAATCGTCTATCAACTAACGCCAGAAGGAACATACTTTCATTTAAGTTACTATATAGGCAGAGCTAGTTATGCCATAGATAGAGAGCATAGAAATTTGTTAACGCCTAATGACATTACACAAGTATCTTTTAACAATTCAAAACTAATTAGTAAAAAGTTAGAAAAAGGCAGTAGGATAGTGGTAGTGCTTAACGTTAATAAAAACAACAATGCGCAACTTAATTATGGCACAGGTAAAGATGTAAATATCGAAAGCGTTAAAGATGCCGAAATTCCTTTAAAAATAACTTTTACAGGGAAGAGTAGTATTTCTTTACCAGTCTGGAATTTTAACAAATAAAATATTCTGTTATAATAATTTGCTTCAAGCGTATCTGTTTTTGAATGAAATCTAGATTTATAAATAAGTTCTGATTCTTAAATTAGAACTTTAAACTCTATCATTCATCCTACTTTTGAAAGCAATTATCACAATCAATAAAAATGAAAACTAAAAAAAGTAAGAAAGGCGTTAAATTAGGAATAGGGATTATACTAGGCACCATAATAGGCTATATAACCTCAAATATGCAATTATGGTTTGTTCTAGGAATCGCTATTGGAGCGGCATTAGAATATGGTTTAACTAATAATCAATCCTAAATATTGATACAATATTAAACCATAAAATAAATATGATTAATGCATTAGGATTGGCCAATACGGTAAATCAATATGAAATGGAAATGAATATATAAATTGCAGGCAACATAAACTTCTCGTGATAACTCCATGGTTTTATAATTAGGCCATTGAGTTTAGTTAAGAATCACAAAGTAAATTCAGAATTTAATTACCAATCAACAATTCATTATTTTAAATCAACAGTTCGGAAAGTTAACTTCATAATCGCCTGTTTTTACAGGAAGTTTGCACCGTAATTATAAAAATCAATAATCAAAAAACAATCAAAAAACAAACAATTATGAAATCAATTAAAATGAAAACAATCAAAAAACAAATTTTATTAAAAATGGCTTGTATAGTCTTGGCATTAGTATCAAGTATAGCATATGCACAAAACACAAATGTAGAAACAACAACACAAAGAGATGGTTTCATCCTCGAATTCGTAGTAGGTGGAGGCATTATCAGTATAGAAGATAGTGCAGGTATTCAAACATTTGATACATCTCAAGGAACATTCGTTTTTCCAGATTTGAAGTTTGGCTACATGTTAAACGAGAAACTCGCTATTACTCTTTCAATGCCAGGAAACATTTATGAATTTCAGGATAATGACAGGAACTTTGGAGGTTTTATTCCATCGCTACAATATTGGGTAAAAGATCGTTGGTGGATTCATGGAGGTATTGGTTTAGCTATAGATTCGCCAGCACTTTATGATATTAAAGACGATGTAAATGACGATTGGAACTTTGGTTGCGCTGTTATGGCAAGTACAGGTTACGAAATTTACAAAAAGAAAAACTTTGCGCTTAATGTACAGTCTAAATTAGTGCTTGGTCGTACGTCTTTTGATGGAGATGAACATAGAGATGCTTTAATCTTTAATATAGGATTAGGGTTTAGTTGGTTATAGATTAGAATTAACAAATTCACTTAAAATTTTTATTATGAAAAAAACAGTATTTACCTTGATTTTATGCGGACTAACATTAATCGCCAAATCTCAAAACACAAGTGTAGAAAAATCAATATATGGATTACAAACAGGCGTTTTAGGAATCTGGGCATATAATGAAGCAAAACTATCAAATACCATAGCATTGAGAACAGAGATTGGTTTTGATTTTGGTATTTGGGAAACAACTTTTTACGATGATTATGATTCACCATTTCTATTAACACCTGTTATAGTTGTGGAACCAAGGTTCTATTACAACCTCAAAAAACGCTCAGAGAACTCAAAAAGAATTGATGGCAATAGTGGCAATTTTATTGCTTTAAAAATGAGTTATCATCCTGACTGGTTTGTCTTATTTAACACAGACAATGCTCCTATTGTAAGTGATTTTTCTATTATACCTACTTGGGGAATTAGGCGAAATTTAGGAAAGCATTTTAATTATGAAGCAGGTCTTGGTGCAGGATTTAGTTACACATTTGCAAAACGCGCTGGTTATTTAAAAAACAAAAGTGAAATGGAATTAAATATGCACTTGCGTATAGGGTATAGTTTTTAGCATAGATAAAAAAAACAATTCAAAATAGTGTTTTTGAAGCAAGTATCTATGGAGCATTATATTTTACTTCATTATCTAGAATAGGAGTAATGAAGTATTCTATTATAACTGAATTATTATATAACGCATTAAAGTTTTTTAGAAACTTTAATGCATTATATGATATGCTCGAGGATATAAATAAAGTTATTAATGAAATCAGATTAAAAAAATACGACGAACAAAAGTGCCATCGAGTTTTATACTAAGCGTAATTATGTTATACGTGGTAATGTGTGCTTTCCAGATAGAGCATATCCATTTTATTGTATGGAAAAGCAAATAGTTTCTTAGGCTATTGAAATTAACTTCTTTAAGCTGGCTATCCTAAACCACTTACTGTCTACATTTCTTATATTTGTGAAATACCACATATTAATCAATCCATTATACCAATTAATTATGAGAGCCATCCTAAACCAACGACTTTTCAAAATAATTTTCGGACTACTAATCTGTAGCCAATTAAGTTTCGGTCAAACACAAAAACCTCTTACACTAGAGGATTACGCACAATGGAATCAAATAAGAAATACAGCGCTTTCACCAGATGGAAACTATATGACTTATGCCTATACACCAAATGAAGGCGATGCTACACTGCACATTCGTAAACTTGATGCAGATACATTACGAACTGTCATTAACGGAAAAAAAGTAGCCTTTTCAGAGGATAGTAAATGGTTGGCATTTTTTGTTGATCCAACTAAAGAAGCTATAAAAAAACTTAAAAAAGCCAAGGATCCAGTATTAAGTGATTTGCAAATTGTAAATCTTCAATCTAATGTAGTGTCTGAAGTTACAAGCGTTAAGGACTTTAGCTTCTCAAAAACAGCCAAGTTCATCGCCATTCATAAAAATTCAAAGGATAAAAAAGCAGATCATAAAGGAAGTGATTTACTGCTTAAAGATTTAGTAGGCGATAAGACGCTTAATATTGGTAACGTTTCAAATTTCGCCTTTAATAAAGAAGGAACATTCTTGTCTTATCTAGTGGATGCAGATGGAGACAACGGAAATGGAATGTACTTAATAGATTTGAGTAACATGCGTACATGGCCTTTACATACAGGTGCGTTTACCTATAATCAAATGTCATGGAATAAAGAAAAAAAACAAATAGCAGTCCTATTCGGAACAAAGGATGAAGGAAATATTGAATTTAACAACACAATCTATTGGGCTTCAAACCTTACTCCTGGTATGACAACTGTAGGTAATCAAGCAACGTATGCATCAGAAAAAGATGCTAAGTTTCCTAAAAATATGGTTATCAGTGAGTACGCTAGTCTTAATTTTAATGAAGCTGGTACTCAACTAGTCTTTGGTGTAAAAGAACAACAAACCGAATTAAAAGAAGACGATGAACTTAAAGCCAATGTAGATGTTTGGCATTGGAAAGATGAACGCCTTCAATCACGTCAAATCGTACAAGCTAAAAGAGATCAAAAAGCAACATTTAAATCTATTTTAAACCTAGAAAACAAAACGTTTTTCCAATTAGAAAATGACAATATGACTTACGTTAACACTAGCGAAAAGAATATCTGGGCTGTTGGAAGTGTAGACACACTATATCGCAAAAACGTAAACATTCCTGGCGGATTTGAAGATTTATACAGCATCAATACCAAAACAGGAGCAAAGCAGCTTATCGCTAAAAATGTATATAGAAATATGGGCATGTCGCCTAATGGTGATTGGACTTTATTCTCTAAAGATGGTGAGGTAATGGGATATCATTTCGAAAAAGGAAGCTTAACCAATCTAACGGCTAAAACAGGAATTAACTTTAGTGATGAAGATAATGATAAACCTGTTGAAAAACCAACCTATGGTGTGGCTGGATGGTCTAAAGATGGCAATACACTACTTTTGAATCATAAATATGATTTATGGACGATTGCTCTTAATTCAGACATGACAGCTAATCTTACACAAGGTTTAGGTAATGAAGGAAGCATCCGTTTCAGATTGGTGCAACTTGATCCTGAGGCAGAAGCATTTGACCTAACTAAGCCTTTATTACTTTCTGCTTATGGAGATAAGACTAAAAAAGGAGGTTATTATGAAGTAGAAGTAGGCAATACTCCAAAGGTGTTGCGTTATGAAGATAAAATGACTAGCAGAGTTACTAAGGCTAAACATGCAGATAAAGTTATTTTTACAGAACAGACTTTTGTAGACTTCCCAGATTATTGGACTTCTGATCTGTCATTCGAAAAGCCTAAAAAAATAACGAATGCTAATCCACAGCAGTCCAATTACAAATGGGGAAAAAGAGTATTGATAGATTATACAGATGAACGTGGACATGAATTACAAGCAACCTTAGCCTTACCTGCAGATTATGAGCCTGGAAAAACCTATCCAATGGTCGTGTATTTTTATGAAAGAATGTCTCAAAGACATCACGTGTATTCCATGCCAACGTATGATGACAGACCACACATGTCAACCTACGCAAGTAATGGGTATTTGGTATTAATGCCAGATATCATATTTGATGTGGGTTTACCAGGTTCTTCAGCTTTAGATGATGTGACAAGCGCAGTAAAAGAAGTCATCAAACAAGGTTATGCAAATCCTAATAAAATTGGTTTACAAGGTCATAGTTGGGGAGGTTACGAAACGTCTTTTATCGTCACTCAAACCGATATGTTTGCCACTGTAGTAACAGGTGCACCATTAACCAATTTAATCAGTATGTACAATGTGAATTACAAACGTTCTGGGAGTTCAAATGGACCACTTTTAGAATGGTCACAAGGTAGAATGGGAGTAAGCCCTTGGGAAAACATGGAGCTTTACCAAAGTCAATCACCTTTGCATCATGCGCCCAACATCAAAACGCCGTTTCTTATTCTGCATGGTACAGCTGATGGAGCAGTAGATTGGAATCAAGGCTTAGAGTTTTATTCAGCGGCTAGACGATTAGGTAAAGAAGTCATCCTATTATCATATCCAGATGAACCACATCATTTACAAAAAGAAGACAATCAAAAGGATTTCCAAATCCGTATGAAACAGTATTTTGATCACTACCTCAAAGATGCACCTGCACCACTTTGGATGACAAATGGTATTGAGCATTTAGATAAAAAGCGTTTAGGACCAGAGGTGTTGGAGAAGGAGGATTAAAAATAAGCGATTACTACGTTGAACCAACATTCATTATAAATCTGTTATAAATTTAATAGTCTTGTATAAAGTACTTGTTGATATTTATTGGCTTTATTTAAAGGTGTTCATGCATCTCACAAACCCAATCCTACCATTCATAAAATCTTTTCTAATAAACAATATACAATTCATATCTTTACGTTTATGGCTGAAATTAAAGCGGTATTAATAGATGATGAACCAAGTGCGATAAGTGTTTTAGCCAATCTGTTAAAGAGAACATCTTCAAATATCAATATTGTTGCTACTTGTAATAATTTAGAAGATGGTGTAGAGCAAATAAAGAAATTACAACCTAATGCTGTTTTTCTAGATGTACAAATGCCAAATTATGCTGGTTACGAAATTGTAGAATTCTTTGATATCATCAATTTCGATTTCTTTTTTTATCAAGAAAAACAGAATTAATAAAAACTTAAATAGTTCAAAACTTTAAAATTCTATTTTACATATTATTTGAAAGAATTGATTGAGTATCAATTTTTCAAATACAATCAGGTACTTCTATTTTACATAATAAAGAGATAGTTCAGAAAGGTTCAAATAATAGCGAAAATACAATAAGTGCTTAGAATTTTATTTTTTTTAAATTTAAGCTCTTATGGCAAGTCTCTGAGAATTGCTTAGAAAAAAATATAACGCACAAATACTCAAATAAGCCAAATTTTGAATAACAATCAAAAACTAGCTTTTTAAATGCGCTGGCAAGCGGCTGGAAATTGAGTTATAAATAAATTGCAATAAGCAATTTGAATTGTAAAAACAATAAGCGTTGGCAGCGGATATTTTACATAACGTCAAATTATAGTTACAAATGAAACAACTCTGCGAAGCAAACCGCTTATAAGTTTAATTGCCCCAAATTCTGTATATTCTTTAGTAGACTAATGTTTCTGGGGTATTTTACATAGTATAGAATTATAGCTTACGAATG
The DNA here is from genome assembly GCF_023556315.2 of Psychroserpens ponticola. Classification (NCBI taxonomy): domain Bacteria; kingdom Pseudomonadati; phylum Bacteroidota; class Flavobacteriia; order Flavobacteriales; family Flavobacteriaceae; genus Psychroserpens; species Psychroserpens ponticola. Next base: position 1,536,831 of record NZ_CP116221.1, read on the forward strand.
TTAACTAATAGCTTCCCGTAAAATAGCTGTTACATAATTGCTATCGATATGAACCTAAAGGCGTCATATCTGCAACTATGTAAAATAGAACCCAAAAGTTCTATTCGCTATTTTACTCGTACGAATACATTTGTACTATAATTTATATTATGTAAAATAGAATTATTCAATAAACCCAACCTCTTTATAATTGATTGTGTATCCAGAATCAATCATCCTCAGGATGATTACTTCTAGATAGTATGTAAAATAGAATTTAATTGCGTATCCAGAATCAATCATCCACAGGATGATCACTTCTAGGATAGTATGATAAAATGAAAATACCATTATAATTATTATATAGTCTGTGTTTCATGCTACAAAAATTTATCAATACTATAATTAACTATGCACTTCATCGAATAATTTAATAATTACATCGGATTTATAATTCATATATTATATTTATACACCCAAAAGAAACCAACTAAACCTTTAACCTAAATGAAACCTACTACTCGTACACGTGATCTTTCAAGTAAATCCCGATTTCAAGCGTTACACCAATATAATATACAAACTGGTTTTTATGACTTCATTTGGAATGCTTTAAAAACAGCGTTTCCATATATTGTTATATGTATTGTGGCTTTAGTAACGATTAATCAATTTTTTAATATCAATACACTTTTAGTGCGTCTTACTGAAGTCTTACCAGTTTATGGTGTATTGAGTTTCTTTTTCATGTCTGAAACCATTCTTGGTCTCGTTCCTCCCGAAATGTTTATAGCCTGGTCTGGGAAAATGGCGACACCTTGGGTGTTTCTTAGTATTTTGGCACTATTGTCGTATGCTGGTGGTTTAATGTCATATTGGTTAGGGCAACTATCTACAAAGCTTCCATCAATACATCGTTATTTAGAGAACAAAATGGAAAAACAACTTGAAAATTCTAAAAAATGGGGTGGATTTCTAATTGTTGTTGGCGCTTTATTACCTGTGCCCTTTGCTGTGTCTTGCATGACAGCTGGCTTAATAAAATATCCTTTTAAAAGTGTGGCTTATTATGGTTCATTAAGAGTCTTACGCATCTTTGGCTATGGCATCGTTATTTTTAATGTCCTTTAGTAGAGAGCCTATGTCTTCTCATGTAAAATAATAAACTAGTAAAATTGTAGTCTAACAAGACTATTATTAAGAAATCTTTTGTTTAAATAGTCAGCATTGCTGATTTCAAATCATCTCTAAGCATCCCTATTCAGAGATCAACGCTTCTAAATCAGTTTTTGAGGATTGTAAATCATTTTTAAATTCTTCAACAATTTCTCCGTAGCCACTAACATATAAAAATCGTAAAGAGGCTATTCTAGATTTATGACCTTCATCTTTTAGCAAGTAGTTAATGCAATCATTTCTACACACAAAATCAGTAATCAACTCCGTATACCAATCTTGTGTTTTTTCAATGTGTTCAAGATTAGCTGTTATTTTCGTAAAGATAATATCTTCAATATCTTGTATATTCTTCAGATACAATTTAAAATTACCATTAAGTTCTATCAATTCTTGAGAGGCTTTACTATCATCTAATTCAGAGTTGTCTATCAAATTTGTAAGATGTCTATCTAACGATAGCGTAGTGACTTGAAATAAAACGGTAGATAATACGCCATTATCATTAACCATGCTTTTATCGTACTCACGACCTAATACCTTTCGATATGTCTGACCTAAGGTATCTAAATCCTTCTGAAAATCGTTAATGTAAGCAATGTCTTTATCCAATTGCACTAACACCTTTTTATGAAGCTCTAGATTTGCGGTTTCTAATTGATTTTTCTGATTCCAATTATTGATGCCTAAAGCGAATAATATGCCAATTATTACTAAGATAATCTCTCCTATGGCATATACTAAATACTTCTGAAATTGCTTTCCGTTCATGAGTTGAAATCTTTGTTTGTTAAATATTTTCATGCTCTACTCCTGTTTTAAACGTTCATTTAATTCACTTATAGTTTTCTTGTTAAATGACTGAATAGCTTTTAATTGCGGTTCTAAATTGCCATATACAAAGGTAGAATGTACTGCTAATCGTGCTTTATAGTTTTGACTTAGTAAATATGGCATCATATCTGGATGGTCAATTTTTCCTGTAAGTAAATCGCCAATCCATGGCTGTTCTTCTTTAAAATACGTCAAATTATTATCGATATCATCACTAACACGGTCAACGGTTTCTTTGATTAAATTTTCATGAAATCTATGAGTAGCTAATATATTTGAAATTAAAGTGTCTTGCTCAATTTCAGTATCATTGACATATTTTTCTAGTAGACCCATGCCCTTTTGCTGAAGTTTAAATGGAAAATAAGATAATATAATTCCGTAGCCTTCAGGATTTTCTTGATACGTTTTTGCCGAAACACTATCCCCTAAAAAAAGTTGAAAGTGCGCCTTTCTTTCATCTAAATATTTTAAAACTTGACCAACAACCAATGTGTCTACTTCTAAATCTTGTTTATAGACTTGTAAATAAGATTCTAGTTGGTTTTTAGACGCTTTTTTTTCGTTGTAATTATTAATACTCACAGCAATCAAAATACCAATAACGACAAGAATAATTTCTCCGATTCCATATAATAGATACTTTCCAAAACTTTTTTTGGTGACCAATATTTTTCTGTTTTTATTAAAAATACTCATAACTACATCACATTCATTGCAGATGTATAAATATAACTGAACTATTCAGAATTAAAAACTGCTTGTTAATAAAAAATGCCTTTGTATGAAGTCCATATTGTAATTGCTTGCGTAGATATCTATATAAACTAAAACTCAAATTGAAACATTATGAAAAGAATTTCAGTAATTGCATTATCAGCTTTGTTTTTAACAGCTTGTGTATCAAAGAAAAAGTATGTTGCTCTTGAAACCGAAAACGGTGAGATTAAAAGCGAACTCACTAAAACAAAAGTTGAAAAAGAAGAACTTGAAGGCAAATTTGTAGCCATTCAAGCTCGTGTAGATAGTTATAATTCTAAAATTAATTCACTTACCGAAGACAACAATGCTAAACTTGTAAATGTTGATGGAGTTATGGTTTCAGAAAACCAAAAGGCAGCCTTAAAAGAATCTCTTAAAAAGGTACCTCCTGCTTACCTTGCTACAGCAAAAACGTTGAAAGATTCAATGAATCTTGCGATTCAATTCAACCTAAAAGAGTCCATGGGAAACATTGAAGAAGACGATGATATTTCTATTAAAATAGAAGAAACTGTAGTGATGATCTCTATTTCAGATAAGATGTTATTCAAATCTGGTAGTTATAAAATAAGTGATAAGGCAAATGTAATCCTACAAAAAATTGCAAATGTTGTAAATTCTGAAGAAAGCTTAGATATTATGGTCGAAGGTCATACTGATGATAAAGCAATGAAAAATACAGCTTCAGTAAAAGACAATTGGGATTTAAGTGTATTGCGTGCAACTTCTGTAGTTAGAAAATTGCAAAGTGAGCACAATGTAGCTCCAGAAAAACTTATTGCAGCTGGACGAAGTTTTTACCAACCTTTAGTTAACAATGATACAAAAGAAAATAGAGCAACAAACCGAAGAACACGAATTGTTATTTTACCAAATATTGACAAATTCTTTGCGATGATGGCTTCAAAAGAATAAAATGTAATTGAAAAATCCCTATATAAATTTTTAGTTAATCCATGAAAGACTACTGTTTTAAACAGTAGTCTTTTTTTATTCTTACAAGTTAATTGTCTAAATATTAGACATTTAATCGAAGTTGTGTAAGTATTTTTTTGTCAATTCAAAAACTTTTTTAATTTTACTGTATAACTTTTAACCTACTGATTACCAATGAAAAAAATTACATTATTATTTTTTATCGTATTCACCTCTATAATTTCTTTAGCAAATGCACAGCAATCTGTTGCGCGTGAGTGGAATGAAGTATTATTAGATGCCGTTCGTTCAGACTTTGCTAGACCTACTGTACATGCAAGAAATTTATTTCACAGCTCTGTGTTAATGTATGATGCTTGGGCTATTTTTGATTCTCAAGCAGAAACAGTATTCTTAGGAAAAACCTTTAATGGCTACAATTGTGTATTTAACGGAATTTCAACACCTTCAGATACAGATGCAGCAACACATGAAGTGATTAGTTATGCGATGTTACGACTTCTTAAACATAGATTTGCTAATTCTCCTGGTAATGCTGAAATCACCATAGAGATTGATGATTTATTTTCAAGTTATGGTTATAATGACGCTATAACTTCTGAAGATTATAGTACAGGGTCCTATGCTGCTTTAGGGAATTATTTAGCAGCCCAAATGATTGCTTTTGGATTGGATGATAATTCTTTTGAACAGTTTGGATATCCTAATTCATATTATACACCAGAGAATGATCCTCTCATTTTAGAATTGTATCAAGATAATACAGGAATTAATCCAAATAAATGGCAACCATTAGCATTTGATATGTTTGTAGATCAAAGTGGTCATATTTTTCCTAGTGAAACACCAGCTTTTTTAAGTCCAGAATGGGGAACTGTAAAACCGTTTTGTTTAGTTCCTGAAGATTTAGATGTTTTAAATGATGGTTTTGATTGTTATGTTTATAATGATCCAGGACCTCCTGCTTATATTCAAAATTCTAATGAAGATGGAATTGATGATCCTTATAAGTGGAATTTTGCTTTAGTAGCTTCTTGGTCGTCACATTTAGATCCAACAGATCCAACAATGATAGATATTTCTCCTGGAGCTATTGGGAATTTTGATTTAGTTAATTTTCCAGAAACTTTTGAAGAATATAAAACATTTTATGATTTCACTAATGGAGGTGATGCTAGTACAGGTCATGCATTAAATCCATCAACAGGTTTAGCCTATGCGCCAAATATGGTGAAGCGTTCAGATTATGCTAGAGTTCTAGCTGAGTTTTGGGCAGATGGACCAGATTCTGAAACACCTCCAGGACACTGGTTTACTTTAATGAATTACGTGAGTGATCATCCAGATGTCGTTAAAAAAATTGGTGGAGTTGGTTCTACACTAGATGATTTAGAATGGGATGTAAAGTGTTATTTGGCACTTGGTGGAGCTATGCATGATTCTGCAGTGAATATATGGGGAATTAAAGGTTACTACGATTATATTCGTCCGATTTCTGCCATAAGATATATGGCTGGAAAAGGTCAAAGTAGCGATGCAATGTTACCAAATTATGATCCTCATGGTATGCCATTAATTCCAGGATTAATAGAGCAAGTGCAATCAGGTGAAGAATTAGCTGGAGCTGGAGATGAAAATGTTGGAAAAATCAAAATATTTGCTTGGAGAGGTCCAGACTTTATTAATGATCCAGAAACTGATGTTGCTGGTGTAGATTGGATTTTAGGTGAACATTGGTGGCCTTACCAAAGAGGAACATTTGTTACGCCACCTTTTGCAGGCTACTTATCAGGTCATTCTGCATTTTCAAGAGCGGCTTCTGAAGTGTTGACACGTTTAACTGGAGATCCATTTTTTCCAGGAGGAATGGGGACTTTCGATTTAGTACAAAATGACTTTTTAGTGTTTGAAGTTGGTCCTACTGAAAACATGACATTACAATGGGCTACGTATCGTGATGCTTCAGATCAAACTAGTTTATCAAGAATTTGGGGTGGAATTCATCCTCCTATCGATGATATTAGAGGTCGAATTATTGGAGATAAAATAGGTAATGATGCGTTTGATTTTGCTTTAGGTTTTTTCGAAGGAACATTAAGCAATTCTACAGTTGCTATAGAAGATGCAATTAGCCTCTATCCTATTCCATTTAAGGATGAGCTTGTAATTTCAAATCTTGGTAACAAGCCTTTGCGTGTAGAACTCTATAGTCTTGACGGTAAGCGAGTGTATCTATCTGATGTTTTTCAAAATAGTACTCAATTACAACTATCATCTTTGGTTTCAGGTTTGTATTTTGCTAAATTCATTGATAGTAATAACTCAACTGTATTCGTTAAAAAAGTTGTTAAAAACTAGATATAGTAAGTCATATAAGGTACTTTTGCATTCAAATTAGTGCCTTATGTTTTCGTTATTTAATAGTTTTAAAACAATAGCCCTTTTAGAAGGTATCTCTTATCTCGTTTTGTTTGGGAACATGCTTTTTATTAAGCCTTATTTTTTAGATATTTATCAAGTTTTGTTGTTTCCAATAGGAATGGCTCACGGTTTGCTATTTATGGCTTATATCGTATTAGCAGTTTTGCTCGCAGCTAAACTAAAGTGGAATGGTAAAACTTTATTAATCGTACTTGTAGCATCAATTATCCCGTTTGGAACATTCTATGTGGATAAAACTTACTTGAAAAAAACGAAATAAATGGAATCTATTCGTCATTTTTTTTATGATTATTTTATGTCGTTTGGTCTTGCAGAAGTTTCGGCAAAGTACCTAAACATGATAAGTTTACTAATTATATTAGCGATTCTACTTTTTATTGCTGATAGAATTACTAGAAAGATTATTATAACGTTTTCTAACCGTTTTTCTGAAAGAACAAAAACAAACTTTGATGATTTATTAGTCAATAATCGTGCACCAAGACGCATTGCACATTTAGTTCCTTTAATACTTACTATTAAACTATTTCCAATAGTATTTCATGATTTTCCTCAATTTGAGACATATATTATTATGCTCATAAAAGTCTATGGAATTATATTGACCATTTGGATTATTAGAAGTATTCTTAAAACATTTGAATCCTACTTCAAAACTTTACCAAAATTAAAAGATAAACCAATAGATAGCTACATACAAGTTGCTATGCTTTTTATTTGGATTATTGGTGTTGCATCAATGCTAGCCATTATTATTGATTTATCATTTATTAAATTTTTCACAACACTTGGAGCAGCTTCTGCTGTATTACTGTTGATATTTAAAGATACCATTCTTGGTTTTGTGGCAAGCATTCAAGTGGCTATAAATGATAGTGTTCGAATTGGCGATTGGATTACAATGGAAAAATATGGTGCTGATGGCGAAGTGATTGAAATTAATTTATCTACAGTTCAGGTTCAGAATTTTGATATGACCATTACCAATATCCCAACGTTTGCGTTAATTTCAGATTCTTATAAAAACTGGAGAGGCATGCAATCTTCAGGAGGTAGACGAATTAAGCGCTCCATTATTCTGAAGGCGAAAAGCATTAAATATTTAAAAGCGGATGATATTTTAAAACTGAAAGACATTCAGCTAATAACAAAATATTTAGACGCTCGAGAAAAAGATATTTCTGACTATAATACTGAAAAAGAAATTGATAAATCGGCCTTAATTAATGGTCGTAATCTTACTAATGTTGGAGTCTTTAGAAAGTACATGCAAACCTATGTAGAAAATCATTCGGGAATTAATAAAGACATGACAATTATGGTTCGACAGCTAGAACCTACACCATATGGTTTGCCTTTAGAGATTTATTGTTTTAGCAGTGATAAACGTTGGGAAAACTATGAATATATTATGGCAGATATTTTTGATCATGCCTTAGCAGCAGTCTCATATTTTGATTTAGAAGTATTTGAGTATCCAACTAAATTTATGGATACTCAATAAAAATATATTTTTATTTCAGTAGTGCTCAAGGTGACAAATGCCTATGTTAAAATGATAAGCTTCTCTATAATAGGTTACCTATTCCTCTAATCTATCTTTTACAAATTCTATCTCTGTTTTTCCATGAGGTTTTGGTTTTCCATCCTCACCAAGATTTACCATGATGATATTATCGACTGTTAAGATGGTTTCTCTTGTCATTTTATTTCGTACTTCAGATTTTAGAGTTAATGATGATTTACCAAATTTTATAACTTCAATACCTATTTCAATAATATCACCTTGCTTTGCTGATGACATGAAGTTAATTTCTGAAATATACTTCGTAACAATTTTTGAATTCTCTAATTGAATAATCGTATATAGTGCTGCTTCTTCATCAATCCATGCTAAAAGCTGTCCTCCAAATAAAGTTTGATTTGGATTTAAATCTTCGGGTTTAACCCATTTACGTGTGTGGAATCTCATAGTTGTTTCATTGTTTTCACCAAAGATAATTCTTTGTGATTTTTTATGCTACAAAAAGATATTACGATGTTCAATACTGTAATAATAATATTGTATTTGTTAATAAGACAGTTAACAAGATAAAACAGACCCAATATATAAGCGTATCATAATCTCTATTTTTAGTTAAAATTAAAGCCATGAATGATCGATCTACGAATTTGAAATCCATCAGACCCATTATAGCAACAGCTCTAGTTAATGATAATATGTCTTCAGACGAATGCTTTCAGAATGCAACCATACGTCCAATAGTTAAAATGCAAAATCATTTACTCGTTTTAGTATTTAGAAATTATATTACGAAACGGAAAAATGTATTTTATGATTTATCCTTACAAAAACAATTGGCTTATATTGAGAATGCTATTCATAAAGATATGAAGTTTAGAAACTCAATAAAAGGAATGATTATCGGACAATTTACTGTGGAAGAATATGAACTTTATATTCAAAATTCTTCAGCATTAAATAAACGAATGATGAGTATCGTAAAAGAACGTTTGGTTCGTAATATACAAGTGTTTGCAGAGCCTTTAGCGAAAGCGATTTAGTTTAAATAATCGATTCACCATTAAGATTGGTTGTGAGTACATCACTCATATAATCAAAAAACGGACGAATTGCTTTAAATGAATCATTAACATTGTCTATAAAATCACTACTAAGCACCTCTTTATCTGTATATTTTTTCGTAAAAATGTATTGCTTTTTTCGTATTAGATCAATTGCTGGATGTTCTTTATCAAAATCTCTAGGAGCAGTTTTTAATTCATCACCGACAATGTTTCCCCAAACCGATTTAAAAGCTTTTTGACTGATGATCTTTCTAATGTCTTCAGCATCTTGTTCAAATTCGCGTCTAATTCTTAATAAGTCATCTTTATTAGGTTCCCAAAAACCTGTTGCAATAAACGATTCGTTATTAGGTTGTATATGTAAATAATAACCACCTCTTAATTCTGGTTTTTTTCGTCCAAAAGAACCACCAAAATGTGTTTTGTAAGGCAATTTGTTTTTTGAAAAGCGCACATCACGATAAATCCGAAACATTTTAAATTTATCTACTTGGTCATGTTTACTAAGTTTTTCAAATAATTGATGATACACTTGTTTTACTTCAGCTTCAATCTCTTTGAATTCTTTTTTATGATCATTAAACCAATCGCGATTGTTATTCTTCTCTAAGGTTTTAAAAAAAGTAAAGGTTTCTCTAGGTATCGTTTCGTTCATATTAATTTTTGTCTAATTGCAAATATGTGATTAAAAGTACAAAAAAAGTCTCGACAATAGTGCCGAGACTTAAGCTAATACAATTGTATTAATTATTTATTATCATCAGTGATGTCTTCAACTTCATCTTCAACGTCATCTGCTGCATCTTCGATAGCATCGCCTGTGTCTTCAATAGCTTCTTCAACTTTTTCGCTTGCAGTTTTTTCTTCTCTGCAACTTGTAGTTAATAAACTTAAACTAAATAATGCGATAAATAAATATGTTAATTTTTTCATTTTGAATGGTTTTTAATAGTTGTAATTTGTTTTTAAAGTGCTCTGCTCCTATTTTTTTACGATGCCTTTTAATAAGGATAATATAAAAAGGACTATGAAAATATAGAAACATATTTTAGCAATTCCTGCTGATGCTCCAGCAATTCCACCGAAACCTAAGATTCCAGCTATAATTGCTATAATTATAAATGTGATTGTCCAACGTAACATAATTTTAAAATTTTAATGATTAGTATTGAGTGTGTCTGACGATCAGAACTCTTGAATTTCTAATAATTTTATAGAATAGTTACCTATCAAACGTAGATGATATTGTTGTAATTTGCTAGATAGATTTTGTTGAATTTGCCTTTATGTATGCAAATAGTGATGTGTCGAATTAAGATTCAATCATATCAACTTTCAATTTATCAGACGTGTTTTTTGTCCATGCATTTAGCATCCAACTTGATTTTTCCAAGCCTCTGATATAAGCTCCAATCAAATCTAAAGTGCCTTCATCTGAAGCATTTTCGGCTTTTTTAATCACATTACTCATTTGTTTAAGTAATATTTTATGATCGTTAAGGGTTTCAATGACCATATCTCTGTCAGATTTTAGAGGCGATACTTCCTTAACCTCAGAAATTTCTAAGTAATCACTCAACTTACTCATTGGATGATGCCTTAGTGTTAATACTCGTTCTGAAATTTCATCTATTTTTATTCGAGCATCAGTGTATAATTCTTCAAACTTAGTGTGTAAATCGAAAAAATTTTCTCCTAAAATATTCCAATGGAAACTTCTTAGTTTTTGGTAATATACATGGTAGTTAGCCGATAGTGTATTTAATTCTACAACAACTGGGATTAAATTTTCATCTTTCATATTCAAATAACTCATCGTGTTTATTTTTAGTGTTAATAATTAATTACACTATATAAACTATAGGATATTTGAGATTTGGCAAGCGTTTTAACGACCTTTAACGATATCAAGATTCGTTTAACATAAATTATGTTAAAGCCACTTCTTCTTTCTAAAATAAATTAACATAAAAATGAAAAGAACAAACATAACGGCAAGTAAAATGTAGTATCCATTTTGAGATTGTAGCTCTGGCATATTAGTGAAATTCATACCGTAAATACCTGCAATAAAAGTTAAAGGAATAAAAATAGTAGCAATAATGGTTAGTACTTTCATGACTTCATTCATTTTATTGCTAATGATGGTCATGTACATATCCATTAAACTCCAGACCATTTCGCGATATAAATCAATAGACTCATTGACTTGTATAATATGATCATATAAATCTCTTATATAACTTAGAGATTTTTCATCAATAATTGTATTGTCTAATTTTTCAAGCTTGTTTATGACTTCTCGTAACGGAAATATAGAGCGTCTTATTTTTAAAACCTCTTGTTTTAAATACTGAATTTGACTTGGTGTATTTGTATTATCTGCTTTAGATTCAAAAATATTGGCTTCTAAATCTTCAATTTTATCTCCTACTGCTTCAATAACACTAAAATAATTATCTACAACAGCATCCAAAATTGCGTACATTAAATAATCGGCACCTTGCGAACGTATTCTACCTTTAGCAGTTTCAATGCGTTCTCTTAAATCATCAAAAATATCACCATCAGCTTCTTGGAATGTTAATACATAATCTTTACCAACGACCATACTTAAATGCTCGTATTGTAAAATATCATTATCCTTAAAATATAACATTTTGAAAACAATAAAAATATAATTTTGGAACTCTTCAAGCTTAGGTCTTTGACTCGTGTTAACTATATCTTCAAGAGTTAATGGATGTAAATTATAATGTTCACCAAGTTTCTCGATATCTTTTAAGTTGTTGAGTCCGTTTATGTTAATCCAAGTAACTTGTTTGTTTCCTTCAAAGTTGAACCCGTCTTCTACATTGTTGCTATCAATTTTTTTAAAAGCCGCATTTGAATAGTTAATAATATCTACTACTGTTTTTAAAGCTGCTTTTTTTCCTCTATATGCCATTGTTCCTGGAGGCAAATTTGAAGCTTTATATGCTCTTTTTTTAGTTTTGACTTTCATTAAATATTAAATTTTAGACCTATGTTAAAAGTATAAAAACTATTTGGTATAGCATTAATCAATTTATTAATAACTATTAGCTATAAAAAATGCTGTTTTAGTATTTGTTATTGATTTACTTTTGATAAATTAAAGTAAGGCTTGCATATTTATTTTATTTTCACTAATATGCAAATTCAATCCTTCATAAAATATTACACATGGGAAGACCTCCAACGAAACCTATAAAATTCAGAGATGGATTTTATATCGAATTAAGAAACAAAGGAAAAAATTCTGGTATTAAGTTACATAGAGATACTAAAGAACAAATGTTAAGAACCATTAAGGAGTACGAACTAACTAAAGACGTATATATTCTTGGTGAATCTAAAAATGGAAAATGGGTAACTAAAACACCTGTTTTGCATGTCGTAGAAGATTAATTACATATTTTTTTTATAAGTTATTCCTTTCTTGAATTTGCGTAAAACGTAAATACAAGGAAGGTTTTTTTATGTTTTAGCAATTATTTTCATAAATTGTTGTCAATAACTAACTAAATGTAAAATATTATGACTGATTATTCAAACTCAAAACCACCTGTTTGGTTTTGGATCATTGCTGTAGTTGCCCTTATTTGGAATGGTATGGGAGTTTTAATGTATCTCACTCATGCTTTTATGACAGATGATATGATTGCAGCATTACCAGAAGAACAACAAGCTGAGTTTTTAATTGAACACCCTTCTTGGTATACAGCTGCATTTGCTTTAGCAGTTTTTTGTGGAGCTCTAGGCTGTCTTGCCTTGTTAATTAGAAAAAAATGGGCTTTTATGCTCTTTCTAATTTCATTTGTAACCGCTACAATTCAACAAGTATATATTATAGCTACTGTAGAAGGAGCAAGTCCAGTAATGCCATTAATGGTTATTATAGTTTGTGCGTTTTTAGTATGGTTTTCAAAAATGTCTTCCGCAAAAGGATGGCTTAAATAAGAGGTTTACAAATCAAAATTTCTAAAAGGTATTAGTTAAGCGCTGATGCCTTTTTTATTTCAATTTATATATTAGATTTGTGACACTAACACTTCAATTTCTATTATGACTATTTCTACACTTGATTGGGTTATTATAATTTCTTTTTTAATACTCTTTGCTGGCATCGGAATTTATGTATCTAAACAAGCTGGAAAAAGCTCTAAAGCATTTTTTCTGTCAGGACGCAATATGCCTTGGTGGTTGCTAGGTGTTAGTATGGTGGCAACAACGTTTGCTGCTGATACTCCAGGACTAGTAACTCAACTTGTAAGACAAAATGGTGTTTCAGGAAATTGGGTATGGTGGGCAATGTTGCTAACAGGTATGCTTACTGTATTTTTTTATGCTAAACTTTGGCGGAAAAGTGAAATTACAACAGATTTAGAATTTTATGAATTACGCTATAGCGGAAAAATTGCAGGCTATTTAAGAGGATTTAGAGCGATTTATTTGGGTGTTATTTTTAATGTTATAACAATGGCAGGAGTTTGTTTGGCTGGAGCAAAAATCGCAAATATCCTTTTAGGAATATCTCAAGGAGAAATGCTTCTCTACTCTTCTATTATTGTAGTCATTTATTCTGCTTTTGGAGGTTTGAAAGGTGTTTTGATAACGGATTTTATTCAGTTTATTATCGCAATGATTGGAAGCGTTTGGGCAACCATTTATATTGTAAACTTGCCAGAAATTGGAGGCACTACAAATTTATTAACACATATAAATGTGAGTGATAAATTAGCGTTTTTTCCAGATTTTAGCGATACTGAAGCCTTAGTGACCATGTTAATTATTCCTTTAGCTGTTCAATGGTGGAGTACTTGGTATCCTGGAGCAGAACCTGGAGGAGGCGGTTATATAGCACAACGAATGTTAGCTGCAAAAGATGAAAAGCATGCCACTTGGGCTACACTTTTTTTTAATGTGGCACATTATGCTATTCGTCCTTGGCCATGGATTATTGTTAGTTTGGCATCTTTAGTCGTGTTTCCTAGTTTAGAAAGTATAAACCATGCATTTCCTGGACTATCTTCTTCAATGCAAGGTGAAGATGTCGCTTATGCTGCAATGATGACTTATTTGCCTTCAGGATTAATTGGTATTGTTTTATTATCACTTATTGCAGCTTTTATGAGTACAATTTCAACGCAGTTAAATTGGGGAAGTTCTTATATCGTAAACGATTTTTATAAGCGTTTTTTAAACCCGAATGCTACTGATAAAGATGAAGTTTTAGTTGGGCGAATTTCAACTGTAGTACTTATGATTTGCGCTGCATTATTTTCATTCTTTTTACAATCGGCAGGTGAAGTTCTCAATTTATTATTACAGATTGGTGCAGGTACAGGCTTGCTGTTTATTTTAAGATGGTTTTGGAGTCGAATTAATCCGTATAGTGAAATTGCAGCTATGATTATCTCATTTGTAATTGCAGTGTTCTTTTTTGTTAACGGAAAGCTAGATACTCCAATGATAGAACTTGCTGGTCATTGGCAATTAGTCTTTGGTGTTGTTGTTACGACTATTGGATGGTTGATTGTTACATTACTGACTAAGCCTACTGATGATGATACGCTTCAAACGTTTAATGCTTTAATTTTTGGAAAAGAATCTAAATTTAAAGGCTTCGGAATGAAAATTCTAGGGTTTTTTAGTGGAGTTATTGGTGTGTATTGTACATTATTTGCAATTGGAAACTTTATCTACGGAAAAACAGCATTAGCTTTTGGATTGTTAGCAATAACAGGAGTATGTGCTTTTGTAATTATTAAATCATTTAAAGCAGAATCTAAATAGCTTTGATTAATAATTCTGCTGTAGCAGGATTGGTAGCTAAAGGAACATCATGAACATCACATAAGCGCATTAGCATAAGTACGTCTGGTTCGTGAGGATGTTTTTCAAGAGGATCTCTAAAAAATAACACCATATCACATTTACCTTCAGCAACTCTCGCAGCTATTTGTGCATCACCTCCTAAAGGACCAGAAAGTAAACGTTCTACTTCAAATCCAGCTTTCTTAACTTTTTTTCCAGTAGTTCCTGTAGAAATTAAATTAATACTTTTGTGGAGTAGAATTGCTCTATGTTCATTTAAGAATTGAACCATTTCAGCTTTCTTTCCATCATGTGCGATAATAGCTATTTCCATGATTTATAATTCGTTAGTGTGATATTTAACTAAACCTTCAATTGGTCGTCTTTCAAAATTGCCGACTGTAAAACCTAACTCGTTAGCAACTTGGATTATTTCATCTTTTGCAAAATAAGCTATAGATCCTGCAAAATGAACTGGAACCGTTTTTAATTCTTCTTTAAATTGAAAAATCATGTTATTAGTAAAAAGGCGGAATCCTTTTTTTATCAATTCAACAATATATTCAGAATCCTTATTTAAAAACATAAACTCAGCAAAATTTGCTAAGTAAGCATTTGGATTAGGCTGTTTATAAAGATTGTATTTAATGTAATCTGCTTCTACATTATATTTATGCTCAAATGCTATTTTAATATCTTCTGGCATATTGTTGAAATAGTAATCTTTAATTAATTCCTTTCCGTAATAATTTCCAGAGGCTTCATCCATTAGTGTGTATCCTAACGATACAACACGTTGATGTAATTTATTACCATCAAAATAACTACAATTAGATCCTGTTCCCATAATACAAACTACAGCTGCTTCTGCATTATGATTAATAGTAGCTCTTATAGCTGCCATTGTATCTTCTTGAACATCAACTATTGCATTTGTAAAAATTGATTCTAAAATTTCAGTGAGTGCTAATCTTGGTTTCGCAGTACCACAACCTGCACCATAAAAAAAAATATGAGTTACTTTATCTTTAAATTGCATTAACTCATCACTTTTTTTGATGATTTTAGAAAGCTTTTTCTCTTTTAAAATGGCAGGATTAAGACCTTTTGTACGAATTTTTTCATGCATTTGACTTCCTTCTTTGTCAATTACAATCCAATCACATTTTGTAGAACCGCTATCTGTTATTAAAATCATAGTTATGGGTTAAATAAATAAATCTGTAGTTGATTAAACAAATTAAGTTTTCAACTACAGATTTAAAATGAATTCTATTTATAATGAATTAACCTTTTGAGCTAAATCAACTAATTTATTTGAATACCCGAACTCGTTATCGTACCAAGCTACAAGCTTAAAGAATTTTGAATTTAATTCAATAGCAGAATCTGCATCAAAAACACTTGTTCTTTCTTCACTAACGAAATCTTGAGATACTACAGCGTCTTCAGTATATCCCATTACACCTGCCATTGATCCTTCAGAAGCTTTTTTAACAGCAGCTTTAATTTCTGCTAAAGATGTCTCTCTTGAAGTTTTAACAGTTAAATCAACTACAGAAACATCTACAGTTGGAACTCTAAAAGCCATACCAGTTAATTTTCCATCTAATTCAGGAATTACTTTTCCTACAGCTTTTGCAGCACCTGTAGACGTTGGTATAATATTATTTAATGCGCTACGACCTAAACGGTAATTTTTACGTGAAGGTGCATCTACTGTAAATTGTGTAGAAGTTGCTGCATGGATTGTAGTCATTAAAGCTTCTTCAATCCCGAAGTTATCTTCAATGATTTTTGCTAAAGGCGCTAAGCAGTTTGTTGTACATGATGCATTAGATGTAATCGTATGACTAGCAGTTAATTTATCATCATTTACGCCCATTACAAACATTGGAGCATCTTTACTAGGTGCAGAGATTACTACTTTTTTAGCACCACCATCTATATGATATTGAGCAGTTTCTAAAGTTGTAAAGATACCTGTGCATTCAGCAACTACATCAACACCAGCTTCATCCCATTTTAAATTTTTAGGATCTCTTTCTGCTGTAACTCTTATTGTTTTTCCGTCAACTACTAGATTACCATCTTTAACTTCAACGTCACCATCGAATCTTCCATGAACAGAATCATACTTTAATAAGTATGCTAAATGTTCTACATCTAATAAATCGTTAATTGCTACAACATCAACATCATTGCGTTTTACAGTTGCTCTAAATACGATTCTACCAATTCTACCAAATCCGTTTATTCCTAATTTCATCTTTTTAGTTTTCTAATTATTTATATTCAATTATTTTGAGATTACTTATATAGACATGATATCTGATACACGTAATAATTCTAAATTTATTTTTGATTGTCCTTTAATAGCTTGATCTAAAGGCGTCAATGCCATAACATCATTTTTTAAGCCAACCATACAATTTGTTTTTCCTGTAATTAAGCTTTCAACAGCCTTCACTCCCATTCTACTCGCTAATACGCGATCAAAACAGGAAGGAGAACCACCACGTTGCATATGACCAAGTACAGAAACACGT
Organism: Psychroserpens ponticola; assembly: GCF_023556315.2. Lineage (NCBI taxonomy): Bacteria > Pseudomonadati > Bacteroidota > Flavobacteriia > Flavobacteriales > Flavobacteriaceae > Psychroserpens > Psychroserpens ponticola. Next base: position 1,553,936 of record NZ_CP116221.1, read on the forward strand.
ACTTCATATTCGGTCATGTGTTCTTCGACGTAATCTTTTAGTTCAAATACACTTTTTCCGATTTTGTCACCTTCAGCCACAACTACTATACTAGATGATTTTCCAGATTGTTTACTGCGCCTTAAAGATTCTAAAAGACGATCTAAACCTAAGTCTTCTTCAGGAATTAAGATTTCTTCAGCTCCTGCTCCAACACCTACATTTAATGCAATATGTCCGACATCTCTTCCCATGACTTCAACAAAAAATAATCTGTTATGAGAACTTGCAGTATCTCGAATTTTATCGATGACATCTACAACTGTATTTAAAGCTGTATCGTAACCTAAAGTATGCGTGGTTCCGAAGATATCATTATCAATCGTACCAGGAATACCCATGACTGGCATATTATACTCTTGACTAAAAATCATTGCTCCAGTAAAACTACCATCACCACCAATAACTACAAAGGCATTAATACCTGCTTTTACAAGTTGTTCATGTGCTTTTTTGCGTCCTTCGACTGTTCTGAATTCTTTTGAACGCGCTGATTTTAAAATTGTACCACCTTTATTAATAATGCCTTTTACACTACGTGCATTCATGGATTTGAAATCCCCTTCAATCATGCCTTCGTAGCCTCTATAAATACCGATACATTCGATGTTGTGAAACGCACATGTTCTTACGACAGAACGGATTCCAGCATTCATTCCTGGAGAATCTCCTCCAGAGGTTAATACTCCTATTTTCTTAATGGTGTGTAACATAAAAACACGTTTGTTTTAGTAAAATTAGTAAACATAAACTAAATTAACTGTGGTATTTGTGATAATTTAACAGCACGAAAAAATTTCAAACGTTTTCGTTAATAACTAATTGAAAATAATGATAAAAGCAGAAGATTATTTGTTCTTTTTATCATTTTTGGACTTCACATTTATGAAATCTGGTAGTAGTTTTTCTTCATCTTCTTTCGGCTTCTCTTCTTTTTGTTTTTCTTCTTTTTTGTTTTTTCCAGTGAAAATGATTTGAATTAATTCTTTAAAAGTATCAAATTCTACATTATAAGATAAACCAACACCTTGAGTATAACCAATTTCTTCTCCAAAATTTCTAATGTTATTTTCTCTATTAAAAAATTTGGCAGTTAGTGTTCCTTCTTCATTTAAAAGTACATCTATTTGAACATCACCTGCAATAACGGTTTCACTCACACCACCTATTGGCACTCCAACTTTTCCATTAACAAGTACTCTGTCACTAATTTTGGTGCTGAGAGTGAGTCCAATTTCATCATTTGTTTCATATTCTGTGGTTTGTTGACCAACTTGATAATTAACACCAATATTAATTTTATCGCTGCCATCGTTACCTAAAATACTATTAAACAGTGAGTTCACACGATCTGAAATCGTTCCATAGGCATTTTGACCTAAGCTAAATTCACTAGCAAAAGACCCAAAAGACAAGACGTTAAGTGCTTGAAACTCTCTAGACTCTTTGGTTTCTAATCGGTATTCTAATTCAGATCTGATATTTGAATCCACATTTGGGAAATCGAAACTGAAATCTGGTTCTGGCTGTTCTAATTGTCCAGCAAGATTAATTTTTACTTCAACATCAATATTTCTATTAATTGGATTGTCTAATAATACTGAAGGATTTGCTTGTGCTTTGTATATGGCAGTTAATCCTATTTGTGCTTTAAGCGGATCACCTTCCCAACGAATGGAACCACCAGGAACAACGGTTAATTTTTTCTGGACTAATCCTCCATAAGCGAAATTATAATCACCTTCTTCTATTTGAAAATCGCCAAACATTTGAAATTTTCCGTTGGTATTAATATCAAATAGTAAATTCCCATTTCCTTTGCCATGAATTGTACTTCCTGAATTTTTATCGATTACGATTTCAATATCTGCATAAGGATTTACAAATAAGTTGAACTCCAATTCTAAACCTTTGAATTCATTTTCTTGAATGATTTCTCCGTTCTTTCTTGCATTCTTTTCTTCAGGTGATAAAAATCGAATGTATGAGTTGTCACCATAAGTTTCTAAGTCACTTAATGGGATTTTAAATATTGTACCTTCAGCAGTACTACCATTAAAAACAATTTTAAGAGCATCTGTAGGGCCAATTATATCTGCTTTCCCGTTTACAAAACCTGTTCCGTAATACAACTCTTCTTCATCATACTCTGTATTCAATACTAGAAGTCTAGACGTATCAATTTCTAAACCTAGTTTCCAATCTGAAAAGTTATTATGACCTATGAAACCGTTTAGAGTCGCTTTTGAGAAATATTCAGAATCAGTAATTTCTACATTTTGAAAAATGAATTTTTGAGATTCTAATTTTACACGAGAATCAAAATCAAAACTATAATCAACATTAAGGTATGGAATTGTTAAGCCAGCATTATCTAGTAATAAATCGCCATTAAATTGAGGGTTTTCCAAACTTCCAGTTACTTTGGCATTACCAGTTACTAAACCTCTAATATTCGTAATAACACCTTCTCCAAACGGATCCAATGGATCTAATAAAAACTCATCAAAATTAACATTTAGGTCAATATTAGAATTGTTCTCGCTAACATCGATCGTGCCTTTGGCTGCTAAAGATTTTAAATTATCATTTTTTAAGCTAAGATCTACAACATAATTGGTTAGCGATTGATTTCCAGAAACGATAGCTTTTAGTTCTCCAAGTTCGTAGTCATTTGCCCTTAAGTCACTTATGGTAACACTAGATGTTGGTAAATAAATACCATCTTTTTGCAGGATTTTAAGACCTCCATTGACTTTTCCTGCTAAGCTTAGGCTGTCTATTCTAGGAGTTATCTTAGTTAAATCTACCTCTGTAAAATTAAGATTGATGTCTTTTGTTTTTGCATTATCAATATTGCCATAAAGTTCAATTTGTTCATCAAAGTGAGTCATCATAATATTGTCAATGTCAAAAGATTCGAAATTTCTATCGAACGTTATTTTATTGGCATTATTTTTATCTTCATTAATTGTCCATGTGTTCTCTTTAAAAGTAATATCAGATTTTCTAAATCCTACAACAGAGTTCTGTTCTTCATTTATGGTATAATATAGACTTAAATCGAAATTATCAGTATTTTGCGTTCCGCCTTTAAATTCAGATTTAATAAATAAAGTATCTCTTTGCGTTACGTTAATTAAGCTAAAATCGGATACATTATAAAAATCTGTTTGCAATGAATCCACTTCAATATAGGTGTTGAAAACAGGATTACTATTATCTACTAAAACAGATAAATCATTTGCATAATAATCTTTGAGCTTTATATGAGGTGATTTAAACGTAAGGTTGAATTTTTTCTCGTTGGTTTCAATTCGTCCTTTTATAGTGGTATTGGGACCCAATTCTAAATCGTGGTAAAATGCTTCAACGATCTTGTTGTAAATCTTGAAATTGAATTCTACATATTGATCTGTTTCAATTTTATGAGGTAAATAATTGGTATAAATACTTCCTACTGAATTCTCTGCAAGTTTAGCAAGATCTACAAATTTGAAATCACCTTTCATGGTGCCTTCAATAATATCTGGTGAATTTATTTTTAGAGTTCGTTGTTTGCCAATAAATGAAGATGTTACTATAAAATCCTCAAAATAGTAATTGTCATTTTCATTGATGTAAGTAGTGTTTTTAAAATTTAGAGAACCAAAAGCATCATCGATACCAGATCCTTTCATTGACATTGTTACAATGCCTTTAAATACTGAAACGCTATCTTTTTCTATAAAATTTAAAGCTTTAAGATTTGCATAGTCTACATCTGCGTTAAAGTCGAAGCTTTTAATCTCTTTTGATAAATCGGCTAAACCATTAAATTTAAATTTAAAGTTTTCATCTTTAGATTCAAGAAGTCCATTAAAGACTTGATTTCCTAATTTACCAGAAACATTAATATCTTGATAGTTATAATCATTGTATTCAATTTGAAAAACTTCACCTGAAATTTGAGTGCTTAAATTTTTAACTGTAAATCCTTTTCCATCAACATCTAAGTCAAAAGATGTCGTTTTTACTACTGGATCGTTTAATAATACACCTAAATCGAACTCATCAAAAACGACATTTCCTATATAATTTGCATTATCAATATCGTCAACATGTGTCATTTTCATATCAGAAACAATAATTCCTAAATCGGTATTAATGTTAATATTTGCATCAATAGTTGTATCAGTTATGTAAGATGTGCCTGTAATTTTAAAATTTCCAAGTTTTGAAAACACGGTTGGAATTGATTCGCCTAAAATATTTGGTAGCAGTGCCTTTAAATCGTAATAGTTTGACGTTAGGTTGTCATAGCGTCCATTCATAGAAAAATCACCTTCAGCACTACTAAAGAGGTTTTTGAAATTTAAGTCGCCAAAAATTTGAGTTCTTCCACTGGCATTTAATTGAAGGTTATTGGCGTTCAAATCATTTAAAGTTCCTGTTAAATTCACATTAAGTGTTGCTTTTTGATCGATACCGAATTCATTATAAAATGTATTTAAATCATTTAAAGCGACTTCAGAATCTAAAAAATCTGCTGTGACTTGTACCTTATCTTCAAAATCTTTGAAATCTTCACGATTGTAATCAAAACGTAATTTCCCTTTTAAAATTGACTTATCGGTTTTAATGCTTAGATTATTAAAATTCATATGCGTAAGCGTATACTCAAAATCTGTCATGAGATTTTTAATATGAGCACCTCTACTATCTACAAATGCCAATGTGTTAATTCGGGTTCTTACATCGCTACCATCAATTACAAAATTTGTTGCGTTTATATTTAAATCGGTAAACTCTAAAACTTTATGTGTTTCTCTATTTTCATCAATAAGTCGAAATGTACTCTCATAAATTGAAACATCACTAGAAGATAATAAGAATCCGCTTTTTCCAGGACGTGGATTATCTTCATCAAATCTTGCAACAAATACGTCTAGATTAGTATCTGATTCTCCTTCATAGGTTTTAATATTGAATATTAAATTAATAATATCAATGTCACCGAAATTGAGTTTACCATTTGAAAGGTTCCTATAGTTAAGAATTGAAGTGTTTAATTCTTGAATGGCAATAAGGGTGTCTTTTTTATAGTCTTCAACGTAGATTTCTTTTAACTCAACATCACCATTAAATTGAAGTCCGACTTTTCCAATATTGATATTTGTACCAAATTCATCATTAACCCAATTTGTTGCATATTTTCCCAAAGAAGTTTGAACTGCAGGAATAGATAATATTAGCACCAAAATGATGAACAGCAATAAAACAATTGCTACTATTTTTGATAGTATTTTTAGGAATTTTTTGATACGCCTTTAAAAGTTATAACTTTGACCTCAAAATTAACAATTATTGTGCCTAATTTATATTAATGAGCTCACAAAATATATATATTCTTGCAATTGAGTCGTCATGTGATGATACTGCAGCAGCAGTAATGCTTAACGGTAAAATTTTGAGCAACATTGTAGCGACTCAAAAAATACATGAAGCTTATGGAGGCGTTGTTCCTGAATTGGCATCAAGAGCACATCAACAAAACATAGTTCCTGTTGTAGATCAAGCGCTAAAAAAAGCGAATATTGATAAATCACAATTAAGTGCCATCGCTTTTACTCGTGGACCAGGATTAATGGGTTCGTTATTGGTTGGCACTTCTTTTGCAAAATCATTGGCTTACGGATTAGATATTCCTTTGATAGATGTGAACCATATGCAAGCTCATATTTTGGCTCATTTTATTGAAGAACCAGATTTTGTTAAACCGCCTTTCCCGTTTTTGGCAATGACCATTTCTGGAGGACATACGCAAATTGTAAATGTGTCTTCATATTTTGAAATGGATGTTATAGGAGAAACTATTGATGATGCTGTTGGTGAAGCATTTGACAAAAGTGGAAAAATTTTAGGTTTAGGTTATCCTGCTGGACCAGAAATTGATAGACGAGCAAAGCTAGGAAACCCGAAAGCATATCAATTTACAAAGCCAAAAGTTGGCGGCTTGAATTTTAGTTTTTCAGGATTGAAAACTCAGATATTATATTTCATTCAGAAACAAGTTAAAGCCAACCCGAATTTTATTGAAGCGAATTTGAATGACATTTGTGCCTCTATCCAATATACAATTATTGGAATTTTAATTGACAAGTTGAAACTAGCGACTAAAGAAACTGGCATTACTCATATCGCAATTGGTGGAGGTGTTTCGGCAAATACTGGAATTCGGCAAGCATTGAAAGATGGAGAACAAAAGTTTGGCTGGACGACCTACATTCCAAAGTTTGAATACACGACTGATAATGCCGCAATGATAGCCATCGTTGGGCATTTTAAATATTTAGAAGGTAATTACGCAGATCAACGTGTCATGGCATCTTCAAGGCTGAAAATTTAAATTATGGCTTTCAACGAACAACTCGCAAACAGAATAAGAGAACAGCTTAAATTATTTCCTGAGGCATTCACTGAAAAGAAAATGTTTGGAGGCATCTGTTATTTATATAATGGAAAAATGACTGTTGGTATCGTTAAAGAAGATTTAATGGTAAGAATTCTTTCAGATAAAATAGAAGCAGAATTAGTCAAAGATAATGTAAGACCAATGGATTTTACAAAACGACCAATGAAAGAATTTGTTTATGTTTCACAAGATGGTATTACAACCGAAATAGAATTATTGTATTATATTGAATTGGGTCTAGAGCATGCCAAAAGTAAATTGTAAATGGATACTCAGGCATATAAAATAATTAGAGCTATCTGTGAATTTCTTGAAGGATTGTTTTTCGGATTTGGTATAGTAACAATATTGGCTTTAGTGGTTTTTGTTTTCTTTAAAAAGAAAGAACTAAAAATATTTATTGAGTATGCAGTTTTTGTGTCAAGAAACTTAGCCATTTTTTACATGGTTATTTATACAGTGTCTTTAGGTTTTTATTACGCTTCGAAAGAATTTGATTTCTTTTCTGAAAGAGCTACTGGTCCATATGCTTGGGCTTATTGGCTTATGTTAATCAGGCCAATTGTTTTTTGTGGATTGCTTCAGTTTTTCTGGTTAAAAAGAATCGCTAATAAAATGCTAAATATTTTTAGCATTACATTTTTAGTGTTTATTGTTTCTCTTTTCTCAGGATCAATGTTTGAAAAATTAGTAATTATTAATGCATCATATCATAGAGATTACATGATGGAAACAAATCAGTTTAATACTGATATCATAATTATTATTGCATCGTATATTATAGAGAATTCTATACTTTTTAGTGCTTTGGTATTCGTGAGTTGGGCAATTTTTAAAAATAGAAAACTAGACTAGCTTATTCAAAATTCACTGAATTTAAAATTAGTCCAGAAGCAGGAGCAATAAAATCCATCACTTCTGTACTTTCAGGTTTTAATGAATTTTGAATGTAATTTAAGTCCACTTCTCCTCTACCCAATTTGATTAGTGTTCCCATCATTAGCCGAATTTGATTACGTCCAAAACCTTTTCCTTTTACAATTAGCGTGTATGTTTGCTTCGGAAAGAAATTTGCAGTATACAAAGTGTTTTCAACCAATTGACAGCTTTCAACTTCTCGAATATACAACCCTTTGTCTGTAGCTCTAAAACAATACGGTTTGAAATTATGCACTCCTTCGAAAAGAGTTGCACCTTTTTTCATAAGTTCAATATCCAAATCATCAAGAATGGTAGTCATTAAAGGTGCACAAAACGGATGACATTTTTGTCCGAATGTGAATAGGTAAATATATTCTTTAATTTTTGAATGCTGAATGATGTTAAATTCGGCATCAACTTCTTCTATTGCTAAAGCTCTTAAGTCTTGTGGAAGGTTGTGATTAAACAATTCTAAAAAGGCCGTTTCGTCTTCTATCTTTTCATAAATAAAAAGTTCGAATGCCGTTTCATTTGCAGAAACCATGGCATCAGTTCTTCCAGAGCCTAAGGTTTTAAAATCTTTGCCTTTAAGAATGAAATTTAGTGTTCTATCTATCATTAAATGAATCGTTTTCAGTTTAGGTTGTTTTTGCCAACCATGAAATCGATATCCTAAGTATTGAATCTTAATTAAATAATAGTAACGTTTCTTATTAAACATATTAGCAAGAACGCTATTTTATGAGTTTTTACAAAATTTTTGATGTCTTTGTTATTGGTAGTTCTATATTGAAGTTTTATTTTTAAGCATAAAATTTACTAGTGTCTAAAACATATCCATTTGATCCTTCAATAAAACACCATTTGCTCATTGCATTAGGTTTATGTGTTTGGATTTTTGTATTTCTATATTTCACAGAACCACTTGATGTGAATGAGTTTGAAAACACAGAAAAATTAATATATTTACCTCTTTACGGATTAATAGGAGCCTTGTTGTATGTTATGGTTCTTCCGTTTCAGATGTGGTTGTTAAAAAAAAGTAACGCTAAATGGAAACTTTCAAAAGAACTACTCGTTTTAGGTTTATTTATAGTTTTTGCAATTTTTGGATTACGTCTTTTTTACTTGCATTTCATTGTGGAATGGCATCCAAATGCTTACACTTTTTGGTATCATCTGAAATCAATTATTTTCCCTGCGATGCTAACCATATTGCCAATTGTAATAATAGGTCGCTTTGCCTTCGGAAAATATAAAGAGAAGAAATTAGAAGAACAAAAAATTGAAATTCAAGGGGAAGGCAATTATGAAAGTTTACGACTTCAGTTAAATGAATTAATCTGCATTCAATCTTCTGATAATTATATCGAAGTTTTTTATTTCAATGGAGCTAATTTAAAGAAAACACTCATCAGAAATAAATTATCTGTTATTGACGAATCATTTCCAGAATTATTAAGAACACATCGTAGTTTTATTATCAACCCATTTCATTTTCAATCTTGGAAAACTGAAAAAGGGAAACATTTTTTATTACTCGCATACGATATTGAAGTGCCAATTTCTAAAACGTATTTAGATAATGTAAAAGCACAGTTAAATTCCGCCACAGATTAAGTGTGTTTCGTCCCAAACACCTATTGTAATTCGATTATATGTGATTTCTGAAATATATTTGTTTCAGAAAATTTAATCACATAAATCAATTAATAATGAAAATTTCAACAGCAATTTGTATCATTTTTTTATTCACAGTAGCTTCAGCTTTTTCTCAATCTCATACCTGCGATTGCAAAACTGATTTGGATTTTATAGTTCAAAAAATTAAAAAAATGCCTTCATATAAGAAGCAAATAAAAGGCGAAAAAGCGACTCAGTTTACAAATTCATATCATACACTTTCAACTAAAATGCAACAGCCCATTTTAATTGAAGATTGCTATAAAATGCTATTAAAACAAATGTCTTTCATTAATGATAACCATGCATCAATTAAAGTAAATGAAATTTATTTATCTGAAGAAGATTCAAAAGATGAGATTAAGTTAGCAGCTTTCAAGGCTACAGAGCGGTATAAAAACCATCCTAGAACTACTCGTAATCTTTCAGAATTACAAGAAGAATTATCTAAAAAAGCACTAGAAGATATAGAAGGGATTTATGATTATTATGGTGATGAGCAAAAAATTGGTATCTATTATGCAGGCAACCAAAAAGACTTAATTGGTGTGGTTTTAGAAAGTAGTTTGAATCAATGGGAAGCTGGGGAAATTAGATTTTACGCGACACATACAACTGGTCATAAATATAATGTATATCATTATGATAGAATTACTAGAACACCTAGTCAAGTAAAAAGCTTCACTTTTGAAAATGGCAGATTATGGTCTTATAAAAAAGAAGGGAACACAGATAACAACGAATTTCGTGACGCTAGTTTGCCTCAATTAGATTTTAAACAAATCAATGAGAATACACAGTACTTATACTTTGGAGATTTCAGTAACAGTAAGAAAAGTGAACATCAAAAATTCTTTAAAGATGTTGAAAATAAACTTACTGCTGAGAATGTTATCGTTGACCTTAGAAGTAATAGTGGTGGAAATAAAAAATTCTCAGACCCGTTTTTGAAGCTTTTAAAAAATAAAAATATTTATGTTTTAACTAATTGTTTTACAGGGAGTAATGGTGAGCAATTTACAGTAAAACTTAAAAATTTAAAAAACACTCAACACTTAGGTCAAGCTACTTTTGGAATCATCGCTTATGGACTTAATTACGGCAGAAGCTATGATACACCTTCAGGTTATTTTAGAATAACACCTACAGACATGAACTTCCACGAATTTTATGAATATGAGGGCAAAGGTATTACTCCTGAGATAGCATTAGATTTTGATAGTGATTGGATAAATCAAACGCTTACTATTATTGGGAATAATAAATAATAATTTATGTGGTTCTAATGTAAGATTAAACGTTCTACATTAGAAAAAAAAACTGCCACTAATTAAGTTTAGTGGCAGTTTATATTTCAATTTTTTTAAGAATAAATTTTTTACTATTTAATAATAAGTTTTTGTGTCTTAGTGCTATTTTTATTAGAAACTCTAATAATATAAACGCCAGAACTAATTGATGATACATCAATTGTATTGGTCAAGTTAGATTGATCTAATGTATTACTTAATACCAAACGTCCTTGAATATCATACAAATCAGCATTTGTTGTTGCAGTTAGCATCCCTTTAATGATAATATCGTTATGACTTTCATTTGGATAAATGATTAACTCATTAAGGTCATCATTTGAATTTAAAGCAATAGTATTTGAAGAATATCTCAAAAAGAAACGACCAACACCAGCTAGATCAGTTGTAGGTGTAAATACATAATCTGAAGTATTCAGTAATGTAAACGTATTCTTTTGAGTATCTTCTAAATATACATTAATGTTAGAAGGTAACGATGAACTAGTCTCAAGACCTATAGTCATTTGATTTCCTGCTCCTGCGTTTATGCCTAAAGGAATCACAACATCATTAAAGTCATTGTATGGTAATGATTGAATTGCGATATCTAACCCATTATTGTCTTCTAAAAGATGCGTAAATATTGAAAGTTCACCAGACATTCTTTGGTAAGAACTAGCATCATAGCCATTATCTAAACCTCTCGTTGTACCTTCAATAAAGTAGATACTTGTATTTGACGTTTTAGTTGAATTTGATAAAAATAATTTGCTTAAAACTGAATTTGTTGAATTTGCAGAACGACCTAAAATAAAATCGTCACTTGTACCAGTAGATCGCATTGTAGGTGTGAATTCTAAATCGTAAAGCGGTGCATTCGTTGGGTCTGCACTTACAAAGAATCCTTGACCAGGTGCAATTACAGTTGACGCATTAGTATTTGCTAGGTTATAAATAACCCAACCGTCTGCAGCATTTCCATCATATCCATATATCGCAGCAGTTCCTGTATTCATTAAATCTAAATTATTCACACCAGAACTTACTTCGTGATTAAGAAATGCTTGCACATTTAAATATGAAGGATATGGATTTCCAACAAGGTTCCATTGTTCATCTGTTGGTCCAGAATATGTAATATCTTGAGTTACTGTTCCGCTATTGGCAGCTCCAGTAAATGTAAATGTGTCATTGTCACTTGATGCTGCTCTATAACCAATACCTGCATCTAGAGTTGTTGTTGCTGAACCATTGTAGGTTGTATAGTCTCCTATAGTTTTGTCAAAAGGACCAAATAAATATAAGGTGCCATTGTTTAAAATATTTGGATTAGCAGTTACAAAGTCATCAAATTCTTGACCAGTTAAAGGCGCAGAAATTAAATCGTTATTTCCAGTTTCACCAGAACCATTGATGTTTACATGACGTTCATAATTAATTGTTCCAGCAACAGACCCATCAAGAATTAAACTAGAGTAAGACGTTGAGCTAGATTCTAAAGTTAAACCGTTAGAAGCCGTAAGTGTCGCTCCTGAATCGACTGTAAGGCCAGCTCCAGCATTTACTGTTAAACTATTACAAGTTGTATTTGAATTAATACTAGCATTTCCAGAAGCAATTATAATATCTTCGCCAGCAGTAGCAACGCCATTTGGATCACTTGGTGACCATCCATTATTATAGGTGTAGGTTGTTGGACCTGCAAGATCTGGCATCACATAAATGGCATAATCTTCTGATTGTCCATATTGTAAAGACATATCACAAGGTAAATCGTCAATACTACTCGCACCATATCTATTATCTAATTCAGTAAGTAATCGAATTCTAACATAATCATCATAAGGAATAGATGAAGGATAAGTTAAAGTAACAGGAACGACTGAATCTTCAAGAATATCTTCAGAATAATGTTGTTTTTCTGCATCATCATTAAAATCTCCATCGTCATTCCAATCAATCCAAATTGCTAATTGTTGAAAATTACTTGGAAACATAGTTACATTTATTGTATTTGAAGTTGACGCATCGATTTCAAAATAATTAGAGCAATTTCCAGAATCATCAATATTTCCGCCATCACTAGCAGAAGAAAACGATGTAAATGAAACTCCGTTTAATTCAACACCGAGAATACCAGCAGAATTAGTAGAAGTTAAGTTATTACTACAAACAGCAACTGGAGCTGCATAAGTTGGATCTACAGGCTCATCACCTTTAGAATTTACAAGTGATGTACCTTCCATTGCAGCTCTAACTCTTGTTTTTTGATCGTTAGTCATTAAATCTGTACATGAATAATAACTCATAATATTATTTATGGTATTATCATCAGCCCATGGGTTTCCACTATCGCAAGCATTTGTTGCTGGACAGGTACTTGTTTCTCTTTGGTGTCGTACTGTGTCTGCACAACCATCACCATTAGTTCCAACGTCACTATCGTCTGGACATTGATCTGAAATACCATTATTGTCAGCATCATCACCTTGAAATGTATGGTATAAATGAAAGTAGTGGCCAACTTCATGGCTAACAGTACTATTATCTCTTGCGAAATTTAAAGGCCAAGACGGATTTGCATTCGTTGGATCATATCCAAAAACACTATACATCATTACAGAACCTTCACGGAAATTTCCATTATAAAAATTGGCATAGCCTTGAAAACCTCCACCTCCATTGTTGCCATCAATTTCAGTTACAATCCAAACATTGAAGTAATCTGTTTCTGGCCAGCGACTTAAATCTTTTAATGTATTTTGATCTGCTCCTGAACCTTGAAAAGATACACCATCAGTAGCATAGTTTGGTACTGCTGAAGCATCAATTCTGTTTATACCAGTTGTAGCATTACAATCTGGATCACGTTGAGCTAGAGCAAATTCCATTTCAAAATCTAGTGGACTAGCTGCAGTTTGACCTCTGTAGAAGTCATTAAGATTATCGATACTACTTTGAATTTGAGCATCTGAAATATTGGTTCCAGAACCAACAGCTTCTCCTAAATGTAGTACGTGAACAACAATAGGAATTGTTAAAACACCAGTAGCTCTTCTGCTTTGCATGTTTTCTGGTAATATGCGATTTTGAATTTTTTGTTCAAATTGTAATTCTTGTTGAACGAATTCTGGATTTTGACGCAGTAAATCTCTTTGTTTGTCAAATCCACATTCTTGAGCTAAAATAGTAGTACTGATACTAAAAAGGCATATTAGTACAATTAAACTTGTTTTTAAATTCATAATGAGTTTGTTAGGTTGATTATATTTTTGCTAATATAACAGAAATATACCTACTATAAACAATAATCGATGAATTTTTATCGATTAAATGAAAATACTAACGATTATCTACTTCTTTTTTGTAAGATTTCTATTACATTTTCTATTTTGTAACCTTTGGCTTGCAATAAAATCAAATAGTGAAATAATAAATCTGCGCTTTCATTTAAAAATAAATCATCATTAGTGTCTTTTGCTTCGATGATAACTTCAACAGCTTCCTCTCCTACTTTTTGAGCAATTTTATTAATTCCTTTTGAAAATAATGAAGCAATGTAAGACGTATCTTTTGAAGCACTATTTTTTCTTGTTTCAATTATGGATTCTAATTCGGTTAAAAAACCATATTGCTGAGAGTTGTTTTCGTTCCAACAACTGTCTGAGCCTTTGTGGCATGTTGGTCCTTTTGGGTGCACTTTAATTAAGAGCGTATCATTATCGCAGTCTAGTTTTATACTTACTAAGTTGAGAACATTTCCACTTTTTTCTCCTTTAGTCCAAATGCGTTGTTTCGTCCTGCTGAAAAAGGTTACTAAATTTAAATCTATAGTTTTTTTTAGGGCTTCTTCATTCATATAACCCAACATTAATACATTGTTTGTCGTAGCATCTTGTATAATTGCAGGAACTAGTCCGTTATTTTTATTGAAATCTATGTTCATATTAGTTTGTTTTATAATTCAGAATGAAGTGAAGCATCTATTTTTTTAGATTCATCGTTACACTCAGAAAGACATTATAATAATCTTACTTCTATTCTATTTTCTTTTAATTCTTTTTTTAATTCTAAAATATTAATGTCACCAAAATGAAATACACTAGCAGCCAAAGCAGCATCAGCTTTGCCTTTTGTAAATGTGTCTATAAAATGTTGAACTGTTCCTGCTCCACCAGAAGCAATAATAGGAATGTTTACAATTTCTGATAGTTTGGATAAAGCTTCATTAGCAAAACCTAATTTTGTTCCGTCATTATTCATTGAAGTGAACAATAGTTCACCAGCACCTCTTTTTTCAACCTCTTTTGCCCAATCGAATAATTTAATTTCTGTAGGAATAGTTCCTCCAGCTAAGTGAACAAACCACTCATTTTCGATTTGTTTGGCATCAATGGCAACCACAATACATTGGCTACCAAATTTATTTGATAATTCATTAATTAATTCAGGACGTTTTATTGCACTTGAGTTTATAGATACTTTATCGGCTCCGCAATGCAACAAATCATCAACATCTTCAATTGACGAAATACCACCTCCAACCGTAAAAGGGATATTTACATGTTCTGCAACTTTTAGAACCATATCGTGCATGGTTTTACGTCCTTCTATAGTTGCTGATATATCTAGAAACACTAATTCATCAGCTCCTAGTTTTGCATATTGTTTTGCTAATTCAACAGGATCACCAGCGTCACGTAAGTTGATGAAATTGATGCCTTTAACGGTTCTGCCGTTTTTAATATCCAGACACGGAATTATACGTTTTGTTAACATAAATTATGAATAGATTTCTAAATCTCGCAATAAAATTTTGCCTTCATAAAGCGCTTTACCAATAATAGCAGCTTCACATCCTAGATCTTCTAATGCATTTAAGTCGTTTAATGAAGTTACACCACCAGATGCTATTAATTTGATGCTTTTTGATTCATTTAAAATACGTTTATAAAGGTCAAAAGATGGTCCTTCGAGCATGCCATCTTTAGCAATGTCGGTACAAATTACATAATTAATTCCTTTGTTTTCATAGGATTTTATAAAAGGAATGACTTCCATATCACTATCTTCTAGCCAAGCGTTTACGGCAATTTTTTCATTATTGCAATCTGCTCCAAGCATTATTTTTACGCCTCCATATTTTGAAAGCCATCTTTCAAATATTTCTGGTTTATTTACAGCAATACTTCCACCAGTAATTTGTTTTGCTCCTGAATTAAATGCGATGTGCAAATCTTCATCAGTTTTTAGACCACCTCCAAAATCAATTTTTAAATTTGTTTTTGAAGATATTTGTTCCAGAACTTTGTAATTAACTATATGTTTAGCTTTTGCTCCATCTAAGTCTACTAAATGAAGGTATTGTATTCCTGATGCTTCAAATTCTTTTGCAACTTCAACAGGGTTTTCATTGTATATTTTTTTTGTGTTATAATCACCATTGGTAAGTCGAACACATTTTCCTTCTATAATATCGATTGCTGGTATAATTCTCATAATTCTAAAAAGTTCTTTAATAGTTGTTCTCCTTTTGTACTGCTCTTTTCTGGGTGAAATTGCACACCATAAAAGTTGTTGTTTACTAAAGCTGATGCATATTCTAAACCATATTCTGAATTGGCAATAGTTTCTATACAGTTTTCAGCATAATAACTATGCACAAGATACATGTAATCCCCTTCTTTTATATTCTTAAACAAGTCTGATTTTAAATTTTTTACAGTGTTCCATCCAATTTGTGGAACCTTAAGCTTATCGTTGAAACGTTTTACATCAACATTAAAAATACCAAGCCCTTTGGTATTGCCTTCTTCAGTATAATTGCACATGAGTTGCATGCCCAAACATATTCCTAATACAGGCTGTTTTAAATCAGGAATGAGTGTGTCAAGCGTGCTTAATTTTAACATTTTCATTGCTGAATTTGCTTCGCCTACACCTGGAAAAATGACTTTATCAGCATTTTTAATAACCTTTGGGTTATTTGATAATGTAGTTTCTATTCCTAATCGCTTAAAAGCAAACTGTATGCTTTTAATATTACCTGCTCCATAATCTATAATAACTACATTCATTATAACATGCCTTTTGTAGTTGGTAAAATCATTTTTTCAACATCTCGTTTAACTGCCATTTTTATTGCTTTTGCAAAGGCTTTAAAAATGGCTTCTATTTTGTGATGTTCGTTACTGCCTTCTGCGTTTAAATTGAGATTGCATTTTGCGCCATCTGTAAAGGATTTAAAAAAGTGATAAAACATTTCGGTTGGCATTTTACCAATCATTTCCCGTTTAAAGTCTGCTTTCCAAACTAGCCAATTTCTTCCACCAAAATCTATTGCAGCATGAGCAATACAATCGTCCATAGGAAGTGCAAATCCGTAACGTTCAATCCCTAATTTATCTCCTAAAGTTTTAGCAAACACTTCACCTAAAGCAATTGCAGTATCTTCGATGGTGTGGTGTTCATCAATTTCTAAATCTCCATTGACTTTAATGTTTAAGTCTAACTGACCATGTCGCGCAATTTGATCAAGCATGTGATCAAAAAAGGCAATTCCAGTGTCGATATTACTTTGACCAGTTCCATCAAGATTTAAATCGATTTTAATTTTGGTTTCGTTGGTGTTTCTTTCAATGTTTCCAGTTCTAGCATTAGCTTTCAAAAAGGTGTAAATGGTTTCCCAATCATTACTTTCTAATGCAATAAAATCTACTAAAGTTTCTCGTTTTACAGTAATTTCATCAGTACCTAAATTGGTGTTGTCATTTATGAAAATCCCTTTTGAACCTAAATTTTTTGCTAGTTCCACATCAGTCAATCGATCACCAATTACGTAAGAGTTTTCTAAATCATATTCTGAAGAAAAATACTTTGTCAATAATCCAGTATTCGGCTTACGAGTTGGAGCATTGTCTTTAGCTAAGGTTCTATCTATAAATTGTTCTTCAAATTTAATACCTTCAGATTCGAAAGTTTTTAAAACAAAATTATGAACAGGCCAAAAAGTGTTTTCAGGATAAACTTCTGTGCCTAAACCATCTTGATTTGTAATCATAACGATTTCAAAGTCTAGCTCTTTAGTTATTTTACTCAAATATTGAAATACTTTAGGGTAAAACTCTAATTTTTCAAAGGAATCAATTTGTTCATCTGCTGGTTCTTTTATGAGTGTTCCGTCTCTGTCTATAAATAATACGCGTCTCATTTTAATGATTTTAATGCTGTGATTAGTTTTATATTTTCAATTTTTGATCCCACTGTTATTCGCAGACAATTTTCGCAAAGAGGTTGATTGGTTCTGTTTCTAACAACGATTCCTTTGTCAATTAACTCTTGATATCTTTTATTTGCATTGTCAACTTTTACTAAAATAAAATTGGCATCAGTAGCGAATATTTTTTGAATAAGCGGAATCGTTTTAAATTCAGATATTAACCAATTGCGTTGTTGTTGTATTCTATGTATTTCTTCTGAAATTTTTGTTGTTTCTGATAAGCGTTCTATAGCTTTAAGTTGTGTTAACTCACTAATGTTATAAGGTGGTTTAATTTTATTTAAAACAGCAATAATTTTCTTTGAAGCATAACAAATTCCTAATCTAATTCCTGCCATTCCATAAGCTTTAGATAAGGTTTGTGTGATTATTAAATTTGGGAATTCATTAATACGTGATAACCAACTTTCATTTTCTGAAAAATCAATATAGGCTTCATCGATAACTACTATACCAGGAAATTTATTTAATAAACGTTCCATTTTTTTAGGATCAACGCTTTGTCCTGTTGGATTATTAGGAGAGCATAAAAATAAAATCTTGGCGTTCTTATTTTTGAGATTGCAAACTGTATTTACATTTATATCAAAATTAGCATCTAAGTTGATTTCTCGAATATTAACATTATTAATATTGGCAAATACGTTATACATTCCGTAAGTTGGACGAATAATTACGACTTCATCTAGCCTTGGTTCGCAGAATACTCTATAAATTAAATCAAGAACTTCATCACTTCCATTACCTAATAATATTTGGTTCGTTGGAATATTCTTTAATTTTGAAAGCAAGGATTTAACTTTTTGTTGTTGCGGATCAGGATATCGATTTAAACCATTTTTAAAAGGATTTTCATTAGCATCTAAAAACACCATGTCATCGTTTAGGTCTTTATATTCATCTCTAGCAGATGAATACGGCTTCATGGCTTTTATATTATCTCTTATTAAACTATTTAATCTGAATTCTTTTGTCATATCTATTTTACTAAATTATTTCAGTGTTTCATAATTTTGTGTCATGCTAAAACACATACAGCATACGTTATTCTTTTAAATCTTTTAATCTCAATGAAACCGCATTTTTGTGAGCTTGTAAGCCTTCTGATTCTGCCATAAGTTCAATAGTCTGACCAATATTTAATAGACCTTCTTTTGTTATTTTTTGAAAGGTTATACTCTTAGTGAAACTATCTAAATTCACTCCAGAATAGACTTTACTAAATCCATTTGTAGGTAAGGTGTGATTTGTGCCTGAAGCATAATCTCCAGCACTTTCAGGTGTGTAATTGCCTATAAAAACTGATCCTGCGTTTTCGATATTTTTAATATAAAAATCATTGTTATTTGTACAAATGATGAAGTGTTCAGGAGCATATTCATTAATCATATCTAAAGCAATTTGATTCGATTCAACATAGATGAGTTTAGAATTATTAATTGCTTTTTTAGTCATTTCTTTTCTAGGTAATTCTGAAAGTTGTATTTGTATTTCTTTCTCTACAGCATACAATAATTGTTTTGATGTTGAAATTAAAATCACTTGACTATCTGCACCATGTTCGGCTTGACTCAATAGATCTGAAGCAACATAATTAGCCTTTGCTGAATTGTCAGCAACAACTAATAATTCACTTGGTCCAGCAGGCATGTCTATAGCTACACCATGTTTTGTGGCTAATTGTTTTGCGACTGTTACAAACTGGTTTCCTGGTCCAAAAATTTTATAGACTTGAGGAATGGTTTTGGTTCCAAATGTTAGACCAGCAATTGCTTGAATGCCTCCAACTTTTATGATTTTAGTCACTCCACATAATTGTGCTGTATATAAAATTTCTTTTGCAATTTTTCCTTCGCTATTTGGAGGAGAACATAATACAATCTCTTTGCAGCCTGATAACTGAGCTGGAATAGCTAACATTAGGACTGTTGAGAACAAAGGTGCTGTTCCTCCTGGAATGTATAATCCGATTTTTTGTATGGGACGTTTTTCCTGCCAACAAGTAATTCCTGGTGTTGTTTGAACAGTTATACGTTGCGTCTTTTGAGCTGCATGAAACTTTTCGATATTTGATTTAGCCGTATGTATAGCGTTTTTTAATTCAGTAGATACAAGACTTATGGCTTCTTCAATCTCTTTCGAAGTTACTTCATTGTTTTCTAAAGCAACACCATCAAATAGTTTAGTGTATTTTGAAATGGCTTTGTCTCCTATTCTTTGTACATCATTGAAGATTTCGTTTACAGTGTCTTCAATGTTTTCAACAGTTTGTGTAGGTCGTTTTAATAGTCTTGACCACTCATTTTTACTTGGATTTATGATTGTTTTCATTAGAGCACCATGTTTTCAATTGGACAAACTAAAATGCCTTCAGCACCATTTAGTTTTAATTCATCTATAACTTCCCAAAAAGCATTTTTATTAATCACAGAATGTAATGAACTCCAACCTTCTTTTGCTAGAGGTAAAATCGTTGGACTATTCATTCCTGGTAAAATATTCACAATGTCATCTAGTTTTTTATTAGGTGCATTAAGGAGCACATATTTGTTTTGTCGTCCTCTTAAAACAGACTGTAATCTAAACTGAAGTTTATTTAGAATGTTTTGGTTTTCAGAATTTATTAGTGGTGATACAGCAAGTACAGCTTGAGATTGTAATAGAATGTCAACTTCTTTGAGGCCGTTTTTAAACAATGTGCTTCCACTAGAAACAATATCTACAATAGCATCTGCCAATCCAATATTTGGCGCAATTTCAACAGAACCATTAATGATATGTAGCTTTGCGTTTACATTATTTTGATTTAAAAATTGATTAACAGTATTTGGGTAAGATGTTGCAATACGCTTACCTTCTAGGTCAATAATGGATTTGTAATTTGAAGATTTCGGTACTGCAATGGATACTTTACAAGATGAAAAACCAAGTTTTTCTATAACTGAAATTCCGTTTCCTTTTTCAATTAAAACGTTTTCTCCAATGATAGCTGCATCTACAACACCATCTTTTAAATACTGTGGAATATCTCCATTTCTAAGATAAAATACTTCAAGAGGGAAATTTTTTGCCGATGCCTTTAATTGATCTTTTCCATTGTCTATAGAAATTCCAACATCTTTTAATATGGTCATAGAATCATCGTGAAGTCTTCCCGATTTTTGTACAGCAATTTTTAATTTACTCATTTTTATTTTTGATTTTTGATTGAGTAAATCTTTTAAGCAGAATGTTATAAAAACAAAAAACCGTTTGATTTACTCAAACGGTTTTTAAAATATGTTGATTTTATTCAATACATTCTCACCTCGCTTGAGCGCTAGTATGAAAATGATGATGTAATTGAATAAAAGTCATTTGTTTTTTTTGTTGAACAAAGATTGCAAATAATAATTTACAATTCCAAATGCATTCAAATTTTTTATAAATTATTTAATATTTAGTACAACTTGTCCAAGGATAAGCACATTGATCTTTAAAACTCAGCCAACCTCTAATTGTTTTCTTTCCAACTTTGAAGCTTACCATTGCCCACAAATCTATAGTTTCAGTCACATGTACTGTTTTGAAGCTGTCTATTTTATGAATTTTATTGGATTCGTTCGTTGGTTCGTCATAGAGATATGCTCTATGTTTTTTGTCAATATGATCAACAGATATTAAAAAATCTGAAGTTTTAACCCAATAGTTTTCGTAGCCATAATTTTTGTAAGCATTTGGCAACCTCTGGATGTTTTTAATTTTAAACCAACCATATTCACTATCTAAAATAGCAATTTTATACCAAGAGTTTTTAGTGTCTATATTCTTTAAAGTATCTACGATAATACCTTTGATATTATCATAGATATATAATGGCTTTTTAGTTTCTTTATCGTAATAGGCTTCTACTAAGTTTTTATAATGAATTGTATCGCTTTCTTGTGCGAAAAGATTAATACTAAATAATAATAATAATAGAAGTCTAAAACATTTCAAGATACGATGCTATTGGTTTCCTAAAATGATAGGTAGTCCTGAATCTCCAGAACCTATAATTATAGTTTTGCTATTTGGTGATTCTGAAAGTTTTACGGTAGCTTCAATACCTTTATCTTGAAGAATCTTATCTGTTAATGACGCACTTAAAATGCGGTTTGCATCTGCTTTACCTTGTGCTTCAATAATTACTTTCTCAGCTTCTTTTTTTGCTGATTCCAATCTAAATTCATATTCTAAAGACTCTTGTTCTTGTTTCAATTTGCGTTCAATTGCGTCTTTAATTGTAGTTGGTAGCTTTACATTTTCTACCAAAACACGCTTTACAACAACATATTGTCCATCGAGTTCTATTTTTACTTGCTCTAAAATTTCTAGTTCTATGACATCTCTTTTACTAGAATATAATTGCTCAGGTGTATAACGACCTACAACACTTTTTGCAGCTGCATTAATTGCAGGACTCAATAATTCACGAATATAATCTTCACCTTTAGTCTGAATTAATTTACCTAAGTTTTTATACTCTGGTTGAAACCAAATCGTTCCGCTAACTGTAATATCTAAACCATTTACAGATAACACATTCATATCATCAGAAATTGATTGTTGTCTCACTTTTTGTACAATCATATCATTCCAAGGCGCAACAATATGGAATCCTTCTCCGTAAGTTCGTTCAGTATTAATACCATTACCAAACGGTTCAAATAAAACACCGCCTTCACCAGGACCAATTGTTACTGCTGATTTTGCTAATAATATGATTAATACAACAGCACCAATTATTACAGGTAATGCTACTTTAGGTAATTTTTCCATAGTTTTTGTTTTTATATTAGTCCGTTATATTTTCTAATAAACCACTCTGTCGCTAGACTAAATACGATGAGTGCAAGAAGGTATTTCCAATCGATCAAAGGTACGACTTTTTTACTGCTTTTTTGAACAGTAGCAAACCTAGAATCGGATAATAAATCGTTTATAATTGTACTTGTATTATTAATAAAATATGACTTACCATTACTATTAGTCGCCAAGTTTTCAAGTTTTGAAACATTAGCATTTAGAAACTGTTGCTCAACATTGTAGTCTAGAATTTTAAGTTCTCCTGATTTTGAGATATTTCCGCTTGATGTTTTTACTGTAAAGCTGTATGCTCCAGCTTCTAAACCGCTTAAGTCTACTTGATAATTTGTGTTTTTTAATACAAATGGAAATGTTGTTATATCAGCGTTACTTTTATTCTTTAAAACAATATTGATATTCGCATTTGCATCAAATTCATAATTTTTATTAAAGTATTGTGCTGTGATTTTTACATTATCATTCCCATTATAAAAGGATTCATAACTAACATTTAATCGAGAACGTC
Source organism: Psychroserpens ponticola (assembly GCF_023556315.2). NCBI lineage: Bacteria > Pseudomonadati > Bacteroidota > Flavobacteriia > Flavobacteriales > Flavobacteriaceae > Psychroserpens > Psychroserpens ponticola. The sequence continues at coordinate 1,576,957 of NZ_CP116221.1, forward strand.
TTTGTTTAGAGCTTAAATATTGAACCAATTTTCCAATAAAATTATCAAATGTATTAAACGATTTTTCATCTAAATAACTTTGAGCTCTCCACCTCCAAAGTCCTTCACCTAAAAGCAAAGCTTCTCTTTTATCATTCATTTCAAAAGTTGACAAAAGTGGTTCTTCCAATTGTGTACCATCAACAGTTTTGAAAAGTAAGGTTTCAAAAGGAACAGTAAATGTTGTTTCACCAAATTCAGATTGCAAAGGAGGAAATTCATCAAAGTTTAAATCGTCAATAATAAACGTACTATAATTTTGATTAACAGTAGGCAGAAAATTTTCTGTTTGATTTGTGATTTGCTGACTATAATTAGTTTGCAATTGATTCAATAAAGACCAATTTGTTTTCGTACCAGTAATGACTAACTTATTCAATTTTAAACGATCAATTTCTTTAAATAATGACCTAAAGTTGTTTGAAGGCTGATAGGTAATAACTAATTGAAAATCTTCGGATTGCTTTAAAAAATCAACTGTATTTAATATAGTTGCTTTGCGTTGTTCATTACTTTCAATAGATTTTTTCAAAGCACCTAAATCGGGATGCATAATATCTGAAACTATAGCGACATTTGTTTTCTGATCAATAACTTCAACAGCAAAGTTTTTAACGTTGTTGACAGTGTTTTTTTCATTAACTAACGGAATGATTTCAGCTTTATAACTTCCAACTCCTACTCGATTTGCAGGCAAGTCTAAATTAACTATTTGAGATGTTTGATTTTTACTGAAAGTAATAGGTTGAGAAAACACTGTTGTGGTTCCTGACTGGATCTTCAATTGAGAATTTACAGTACTATTTCCATTGTAAGTTGCAATAATTTCAACAGGAAATTTATTTTTTAAATAGGCATATCTGTTGACATTTAGTTGCTGAATTTTTATATCTGTATAGGTTGTTGTATCTCCCAAAATAACAGGGAATATGGCTTGTTTGTAACGGTTGGTCATAAACTCATAATCATAACCATAGGTTTGATTACCATCTGTAATTAGCAATGTAGGAGACACCGAATTATTATAAACTTCAGATAGACGGTCTAACACTTCGGCAATGTTAGATTGTTTTTCATTAAAAGCTAAAGAGTCACTTTGAATTACAGACTTTCCGAAAGTGTAATATTCCAGATTAAAATTGTCTTTAAGTAGCTGATTTTGTTTTAATGTCTCTATTAAATCTGTTGTGTTTTGTGATTGATTGAGGTAGTTGATAGATTCTGAATTGTCTACTGCAATAATCAAATTTGGTTTTTCATCATAAAATGAAACGTTATCAAACTTAGGATTGATTAAAAGCATTAAAATAGAAAAGATACTAACAAACCTTAAGAATGCTAGAAACCAATAAATCTTGGTTGTCTTTTTTGATTTAAAAATATACTGAAAAAGCGCTAATACTAGCGCTAATATTCCAGATATAATGATATATGTTATTGTGTCTGTTTGCATTCATTTACCTTTCGACTGCGCTCAAGGTGACCTCTGTATTAAAATTCTAAGTTAGCATTCCACCATCAACGTTAAGTGTCTGGCCAGTAACATAAGCACTCATGTCGCTAGCTAAAAACACACATGCATTGGCAATGTCTTCAGGAGTTCCACCACGTTTTAACGGAATTGCATTACGCCATCCTTTTACAGTTTCTTCATCTAGTTTTGCTGTCATTTCTGTTTCAATAAAACCAGGAGCAATCACGTTACTTCTAATGTTTCTAGATCCTAATTCTAAAGCTACAGATTTTGAGAAACCAATAATTCCAGCTTTAGAAGCTGCATAATTTGTTTGACCAGCATTTCCTTTAACTCCAACTACAGAACTCATGTTAATGATAGAGCCTTTACGTTGTTTTAACATCGTACGTTGTACTGCTTTGGTCATATTAAAAACGGACTTTAAGTTCACTTCAATCACTTTATCAAAGTCTTCTTCTCCCATTCGCATTAATAAATTATCTTTAGTAATTCCTGCATTATTTACTAAAATATCAATACTACCAAATTCAGCTAAAACCTTTTCAGCAAGTTTTTGAGAGTCCTCAAAATTAGCGGCATTACTTTGATAACCTTTAGCTTTTATACCTAAAGCATTTAATTGGTTTTCTAATTCATTTGCTGCTTCTACCGAAGCGCTATATGTGAAAGCTACGTTTGCACCATGTTGAGCAAAAACTTCAGCGATTCCTTTTCCAATTCCACGGCTTGCGCCTGTTATGATTGCTGTTTTTCCTTCTAATAATTTCATGTATGATAGTGTTAATATAGTTGGTTTTCAAATATAGCAAATTGAAGTTGCATCAAATATAAAAACCTCAAAATTTATAATTTTATTATGAGGTATTGACGAAGATTTAATTCGATTATAAAATACTAATTATCTTATCTGTAATTTTGTGAATTCATGAATTTGTCTAAATCACATTTACAACGTTTATATCAAGGATTTTTGAATACGCCTTTATTGTGGAATTCTAATCCTGTATTGGGATTGAAACAACTTCAGTTTCAAAATTATGACACATTTTTGTTTAAGAGGTCTTTAGAAAAAAAATTGCGTCTAGGTTTGCTTGCAGAACAATTTGTATTCAATCAATTAGAGCAACTTGAGAATTGTAGGATTTTAGCTGAAAACTTACAGATTCAAAAAGAAAAACAAACGCTTGGTGAATTAGATGCATTAATTGAGTTCGATAAAGGTTCTATTCATCTTGAAATCGTCTACAAATTCTATTTATATGATGCAACCTTAGGCACTTCTGAAATAGAACAATGGATTGGTCCAAATAGAAACGATAGCTTAATTGAAAAAATCACGAAACTCAAAGATAAGCAGTTGCCACTACTCTATTCTTCTAACTGTGAGTCTGCTTTAAATGAGTTGGATTTAAATAATCAAAGCTTTCAACAAAACGTATTGTTTAAAGCACAACTGTTTACGCCATATCTGAAACCTGCTAATTTTAATCAATTAAATAACGCATGTGTTTGCGGATTTTATATGAACAAAGCACAACTAAATGATTTTAATACCTGTAAATTTCATATTCCACCAAAGTTAGATTGGTTTTTGAATACTGAGCATTCAGTAAATTGGTTAAACTTTGAATCCTTTAAAACTGAAGTTGAAGTGTTTTTAGAGCAATCTAAATCACCTTTAATTTGGATAAAAAAAACAGATGATACGTTATTAAAGAGTTTTTTAGTTTGGTGGTAATTATTTTAAATATTAGATAAGCAGAGTTGTATGTTTATCTTTGCTTTTAAAGCATAATATACTCTATGAAATTACAAGCATCTTTTTATATACTGACTTTTATTTGTCTATTAAATTGTAAAGATCAAGTGAGATTAAATCCGAATAATGGCATTACAATTTCTTCGGAAAAAAAAGTGACTTTAATTAAAGATTATTACGATTCTGGAGTTTTAAAAATGAAAGGACAGTATTCTGGAAACACGAAATCTGGTGAATGGATTCATTATTTTGATAACGCAAAACCATATAAAATTGAAAATTACAAAGATGGTTTGTTAGATGGTGTATGGAATGTTTTTCATTTAAATGGTGAAAAAAGAATGGTTGGTCAGCATAAAGACAATAAGAAAATTGGTGCTTGGAAACATTATTTGAATGATGGTACCCTTAAATATGAGCGTCACTATTCTGATAAAGGAAATAATGGAGAATGGAAAAGCTATTACGATTCTGGTGAAATAGCTAGTGTTGAGACTTATTTAGACGGCAAAGCTGAAGGTAAATGGATGGATTATTACAAAAACGGACAAGTGTATAGAGCTGGAGAAAAAGTTGATAATAAAGACCATGGAGATTGGAACGTTTATGACGATAATGGCAAGTTACTTCAAACCAAAACATATCATAAAGGCGTATTGATAAACACAGTGAGGCACTTCGAACAATAATATTGATTTTGGTTAATAACTCTCAATAAATCTCTTTCAATAAACACATACAATTTCCTATTTTGCAGTTCAGTTTAAATCAAAGTTGTTAGAATAAATGAAAGTCTGTATTGCCGAAAAACCTAGCGTTGCACGAGAAATTGCCCAAGTCCTTGGAGCCAATTCAAAACGTGATGGCTATTATGAAGGTAATGGCTATGCTGTGACTTACACGTTTGGTCATTTGTGCACGCTCATGGAACCAAATGATTACAAGCCATATTGGAAAAGTTGGGACTTAAACAATTTGCCAATGCTTCCAGAAAAGTTTAAAACGAAGGTCGTTGGGAATGCTGGAATTGAAAAGCAATTCAATATCGTAAAATCTTTATTTGACAAGGCTGATTTAGTCATTAACTGTGGTGATGCTGGACAAGAAGGAGAACTTATACAGCGTTGGGTTTTAGATCAAGCGAATTATAAAGGTAAAGTTCAGCGACTTTGGATTTCTTCGTTAACGACTGAAGCGATTAAAGAAGGTTTTGGTAACCTTAAAAATTCAAAAGATTATGACAACCTCTATTACGCAGGTTTTTCGCGTGCTATTGGAGATTGGTTATTAGGAATGAATGCGACACGTTTATTCACTGTAAAACATGGAGGTTACAAACAAGTGCTTTCAGTTGGTCGTGTGCAAACACCAACGTTGGCAATGGTTGTTAATCGTTTTAAGGATATTGAAAATTTCAAGCCGCAACCTTATTGGGAGTTACAAACCCTATATCGTGACACACTTTTTGCTTATGAAGAAGGTCGTTTCTTAAAAATGGAAGATGGCGAATTACTAGCTAATAAAGTAAAAGCATCGGAATTTGAAATTGTATCTACGACTAAAAAGAAAGGTAAAGAATATGCTCCAAAGCTGTTTGATTTAACAGGATTGCAAGTGTATTGTAATACGAAATTCGGATTTTCAGCAGATGAAACACTAAAGATTGTACAGAAATTATACGAACAAAAAGTGGTGACCTATCCCAGAGTTGATACCACGTTTTTACCAAATGATGTGTATCCGAAAGTCTCAGGAATACTTCAGAAACTGACTAACTATTCTCAGTTAACGCAACCATTATTAGGTAAGAAAATTAAAAAATCTGCAAAGGTTTTTAATGATAAAAAGGTAACCGATCACCACGCTATTATTCCTACAGGAATTCAGATTAATTTACAATACAACCAGCAGCAGGTTTATGATATTATTGTCAAACGTTTTATTGCTGTGTTTTATCCAGATTGTGATGTTTCAAATACAACAGTTATCGGAAAAGCAGATGATGTTAATTTTAAAACCACAGGAAAAGAGATTTTAAAAGACGGTTGGAAAGTTGTTTTTAAATTTGGAAAAGAGACCTCTTCAAATACATCTGAAAAAGACACACTTCCAAATTTTGAGAAAGGTGAGAAAGGTCCACATGAGCCTTCATTCCTTGAAAAACAAACGAAGCCACCAAATCAATTTACCGAAGCCTCTCTCCTACGTGCCATGGAAACTGCAGGCAAACAAGTTGATGATGACGAACTCCGAGATTTGATGAAAGAAAATGGTATTGGTCGACCATCAACACGTGCCAATATTATTGAAACCTTGTTCAAACGTCAGTATATAAAACGTAATAAAAAGCAATTAATTCCAACAGTTACAGGTGTTGCTTTGATAGATACTATTCAAAATGAATTATTAAAATCTGCAGAACTCACAGGTCTTTGGGAAAAGCAACTTAAGGATATTGAAAAAGGAGAATACAGTGCCAGTTTGTTCATTAAGAATATGAAAAAAATGGTAGACGAATTGGTGTACGAAGTTCGTAGTGAAACAAAACGTGCAAACATCTCTCAAGCTACTGTTGTTAAACAACGAGATTTAAAAGCTAAGCAAACTAAAAAAACAGGAATAAGCTCTGAATTCTGTCCGAAATGTAAAAAAGGAACTCTACTAAAAGGCAAATCGGCTTATGGTTGTAGTCAGTTTAAATCGGGTTGTGATTTTGTAATGCCTTTTAAAGTCTTCGGAAAAAAGATTTCAGAAAAGCAATGTATTCGTTTGCTACAAAAAGGATCAACAGTAAACCTTAAAGGGTTTTCTTCTGAAAGAGGAATTACTGAAGGATTAATTCGTTTTGATGACCTTTTTAAATTGGTATTAGAACCAAAAAAACAAGCAACTAAAGCTTCCGAAGCAAAACAAAATGACACTATTAAATGTCCGAAATGCACAAAAGGAAACGTCATTAAAGGCAAAACAGCTTATGGTTGTAGCGACTATAAATTGGGTTGTGATTTTAAAATGTCTTTTGATAGTATTCGATCAAAAGCTAAAGACAAACAACTGACTAAAGATTTGGTGCATGCCATTTTAAAAGGTGATTTCTAATATGGAGCATCGTCATTTCAAACTCTTCAAGCCGTATGGTTATTTAAGTCAGTTTCAAACCAATGCGAAGCACGAACGCAATAAGAAATTCTTAGGCGAATTATATGATTTTCCTGAAGGAATAATGGCAATTGGTCGATTAGATAAAGATTCTGAAGGCTTACTTCTACTCACAACAGATGGAAAAGTGAGTTATGAGATTACAAGTTCTAAAACAGATAAAGAATACTATGTTCAAGTAGATGGAGAAATTACAAATGATGCCATTTTACAATTAGAACAAGGTGTTGCTATTAGCTATCAAAGTGAAACCTATCTCACTAAACCATGTCAAGTATTTCAATTATATCAAAATCCTGATTTTCCAGAAAGAGCAAAGAAAATCCGTGATGAACGTCATGGAAAAACATCATGGATTTCTATTACCATTAATGAAGGCAAGTTTAGGCAAGTCCGTAAAATGACTGCACAAGTTGGATTTCCAACTTTGCGTTTGGTTCGTGTTCGGGTTGGTAAGGTTACTTTAGAAGGTTTACAAATGGGAGATGTTAAAGAGTTAAATGATATCACATAAAAAAAAGCCAATGATTAATCACTGGTTTTTCTTTTTATATTTTGGTAAAACTTATACGAGTTTCACACGAACCGCGTTCATACCACGATTTCCTTTTTCTAATTCGAATTGTACTTTGTCGTTTTCTTGAATTTCATCAATTAAACCACTAACGTGACAGAAATATTTTTCTTGATCTTCAGTATCTATAATGAATCCAAATCCTTTAGAATTATCAAAGAATGACACTTTCCCTTTTCGGATTGGATCATACTCTTCTTCGTCTCCTTCTTCTTTTTTAGGAATTCCAATCACAATATTTTTAGCCTTCACTTTAATCTTTTCAGATGGATCTGGTGGACTATCAGTGAGGTTTCCAAACTGATCTACATAAGCAAATGGTATGCTATCTGCACCTCCATTTTCTTCTTTTTCTAACTTACGCGCTTCCATCTTTTTACGTTTGTCTTCGCGCTTTTTTAAACGTTTTTTTTCTTTTTCACTTTTGTTGAAGGTCTGTTGCGACTTTGCCATTCTTTGTACTTTGGATATTTTAATTAATGTAGTGATAGTAACCACTAGAGGCTGTAAAGATAGCAGTAATTATTGACTTTTTAAAGCAATCTGGCGATTAGTTGTTTTTCTCGTCTTGTTCTTCTTGCTTCGTTTTTGGGAAGTCGTTACTTTTTATGACTAAAATTTTGGCTTTAACACCAGTGAGTAGATTCCATCTTTTTGAAGACACAAGAACTTCATTATCATCGTACACTAGAAATTCAGCTGTATTTGGTCCAGATTCTCCTTGGTTTAGAGCAATAAAAACAATTGTATTAATCCCTTCTTTTAAAGGTACATTAAAGGATTTATAATTTCCATTTAATACTAAACGAGGAATAAACACTTCATCGTTAACCACAACCTGAACTAAATCTCCATCAGGATATTCGTGATCTCTACAACGTATGTTAGCAAATTCTCCATTAATCCTAACATCGCCTAAAAACATATCAGACATGGTTTTTGGTATAATACCTTGTTCTTCAAGTTTTGCGTTATAACGTTTTTCAAAAATTTCTCCAGGATTTTTTAAATTACTATTATCAAACATAGAAAATTCTTGTTCTTGAGGTTTTAATTCTCTAATTTTTATAGGAATGCCACTAATGTTTTTATCAGTTTTGGTAATTTCAAGTTTTGAATTTGGCTTTATTTTAAATTGCGTTGGTGTAGAATCTTTTTCTTTAGTTTCCTTAGCAGGAATCTTAATAGATTTGTCATCACTATCTGGATTTGGTTGTCCACTGACAATAAATGTCAGGCCTAAAAAAAATAAGAATACTACTTTAAGTTTCATTTATGTAATAAGTTGATAGCAATTAAAAATCAAAAACCGTTCCTTAAATCAAAATAACGGCTTTCAGCCTATAAAATTTCAATATTAACAATTTATTGGTTGTTATATTTTTGTTAAGTCGCTAAGTACTTTTAAAACTTACCATTAAAACTTAATCTAAGTTTACGTGTGTATTCTTCTAATAGCCAATCTTTATAGTTTTTTGTGCTATTCATTATACAGTAACAATATTGCTTAATACGATAACAAATATCATCATGTAATAATTTAGCAAGTTCTCTAGCTTCAAATACATCTTCACTATTAGCAATTACTAAAACGGAATGCTGAGCAATAGAGTTTTCGATGGCTTTCATCGATTTCTGACCTTGACGCGTTACATTTTTATATTCTTCTTTAATGTCAAAAGTATCATTAGGATTCTTTTTAAAGCGTTTACGTAAAGAATCTGGCATTTCGTAAATAAAATCGCGCTCAATATCTTCATCATTTCTAAGATTCTCCAAATAATAATCAGGATTCTTAAAAATATGTTGCCAATCTACTGGCTGACTCCAAGGGCCAAAACGAATCACGTTGTTACCTAAATCAATAACTTTAAATTCTGATTTGGTCTTATGAATTCTAGATCCTCTACCAATCATCTGAAAATAAAGTGTCAGTGATCTTGTTGCTCTATTTAATATAATAGAATCTACAGATGGCTCATCAAAACCAGTTGTTAAGATACTAACTGAAGTTAAAATCCCATCAGGAGTGTTTTTAAACCATTTTAAAATGTCTTTTCTATCTTGCTTTGAAGACGTATTGTCTAAATGTCTAATGTTATAACCAGCACGTTTAAATGTATAATAGACTTCTTTAGACGTATTAATTCCATTATTAAATATTAAAGTTTTTTTACCTTTTGACAATTCTTCATAAGCAAATAGCAATTTACCTTGCATTGTCGCATTTGAATATAGTGCTTCAGAAGATTTTACAGTATAATCACCATTAATACCAATCTTTAGACTGTTAAGAGAGACATCGTAGTTGTAAACATCTGCTGTTGCTAAAAATCCGTTTTTAATTAAAGTAGAAATGTCATCACCAACAATGAGTTCCTTGTAATTGTCTTTCATTGGTAGCTTGATATTGCTACTTAATGGTGTAGCTGTGACTCCAAGAATATAACAATTATCGAAAAACTTGAATAATTTTCGGAATGAATTATAGTGTGCTTCATCAATAATGACTAAACCTATATCCTCTAATTTTAGTTTTTCATCATTAAGTCGGTTGTTTAGTGTTTCAACCATTGCTACAAAGCATTCGTATTGATCTTGATCTGGAAGCTCTTTTACTTTGCTATTAATAATTTTGTTATTAACGCCAAAGCCATCTAAGACTTTAGACGTTTGTTTACATAATTCAATACGATGTGTAAGAATAACAACTTTTTTCTTATGCTTTTTGATGTAACGTCTAACAATTTCTGAGAATATAACCGTTTTTCCTCCACCTGTTGGAAGTTGATATAAAAGGTTATAATTATCTGGAGCGTTTTCAAAAACATCAAAAATGCGATTGAGATCTGCAATTTGATAGTCGTATAGACTCTTTTTGACTATATTTTGATTTTCTACTTCTAAGGTTGAGGACATATAATTAATAGCTTCTGACAGAAAAATTTTCACAAAACTAACCATTTATAAGGTTATCAATGCATAATGTTAAAAACAAATGAAAAAAATACAGTTAAATTTCATTCAGAAGTGCTTCTATTCTCTTTAACATTCATATATCATCTTAAAATTTAGATGTAATAGTGTTAAAATATGTTAAATTACTACTTTGCAATGCATAGTACTGTAACATTTTTGTAACAATGTCGTCTATTAGGTATAATCATCAATTAAAAACAAAGAATCATGAGAACATTAAACAGCAATCAATTAACAAGTGCAAGAACAGAAACAAAAACGTTTACTTGGAATCAAAAAAGACGTTATAGATAATTTAAACTATAATAATTCATCAATCAAAATCAATCACTATGAAAGTATTAACTAGAATAATCGACACGTCGCATACGGTAAATGACGATTTAAACACCGTAAAGTAAAACACATTTGAGTTAGTTTTAAATTAGTAAGGCAATTAAGGGTTCATCTTCTTAGTTGCCTTTTTTTATTTATAACTATGGTATCATTATTGAGAGTTTTTAGTAAATCTTAAAAACCGATTCTTATGAAAAACTCAAGACATTCTATGCCACAAGTCAATGCTGGATCTATGGCTGACATTGCTTTTTTATTGCTTATTTTCTTTTTAGTTACTGCAATGATACCTAAAGATAAAGGCATAAATAGAAAATTGCCTGCTCCTTGTCCACCAGGAGAAATTTGTGATATAAAAATTAATAAACGTAATATGCTTGAAGTAAGAGTTAATTCTAATAATGAACTCTTTGTTGAGAATAAAGTTATTGTTATTGAAGAATTAAAAGCAATTGCAAAAGAATTTGTAGATAATAATGGTGACAAAACTTGTGACTATTGTCATGGTCTAAATTCTGAAAAATTTTCAGATAATCCTAAGGAAGCTGTTATTTCAATACAAAATGATAAACGAACATCTTATGCGTTTTATATTGAAATTCAAGATGAGCTTACTAAAGCGTATTACGAACTTCGATCAGATTATGCGAAAACAATTTATAACAAATCTGTAAACGAATTAACTAAATATGAGTTATCTGAAGTGAAAAAGGCTTACCCTTTTTTGTTATCTGAAGCAGAATTGAAGTAATTAGTGTTTTAACTTTTCAACTCTATAGCTTATATTAACTTTACTTCTGCCCCATTCTTTTGCTGCGTTAACGTCAGTTCCCATATAAATATCGATTTTGTTTGTCCAACGAGAATGCATTTTGTCCTTCACTAAATAGGTGCCTTCTAAGCCATCTACTTTCACTAATGTATTATGTTTTAAGCCTAATCTCAATAGATCTCTAGATACAGCAATGTAGCGAACTCCAGGCTTTAAACTATCTCCAAAAGCAGTTATATAAGGATTGTTGTTTGTTTGGGAAACTAAAGAATTGTAAGCTGTTGCAGTGACTTCAAGAGTTTTCCATTCAAATATATTAGGAGCTTCATTTTTACAATTAAAGAGTATTAACAAAAGAAGTATTAAAATGCATTTCCAACGTATAACTTTAAAAATCATGTTTAAAGATAAGTGTTTTTGTCAAGTTTTAATTTGTTGAGAAAAAAATCGATATTTATTTGCTTGATATTAATATTATTATTACATTAACCTCATAATCAGTAATTTAAATGCTATGAAAAAAATAGTCTATTTAATCACGTTTTTAGCACTTATTGTAGCTTGTTCTAATGAAAACTCTAACAGCGAAGGTCTTAATGCTAAGCAGAAATTAGAATTTTCTGCCAAGAATTTTGTTAATAGCACAATTGCTTATGACAATAAAGGCGAAATTACATTTGGTGTTACAAAAGATGAATTATACAATTCATTTAATGCTTATGCAACTAAATTTGAAATTGGTTCTCATGCAGAATCTTATTTAATAGAAGACATAGATGGTAAAAATTATATAAGATTTTATCACAAATCTAATAATGGGTTAGAACAAGTATCGACTATTGCTTTAATTAAAAATAAAAACAAAGACTCTTCTTTAATCACCTATAGATCAGGAAGAACAGTATGTACAACTATTGAGTGTGCGAATTGTTGTGGCTGTATACCAGATGGAGATTATTGTACTAAGTGTGAAATTGCTCATCTAGATTGTAAAAGAACAACAACTGGTGGTAGTGATCCTATTTCAGAATAATCGCTATAATTTATTGAATATTTTTAATCTAAATACTTAGAAATTGAAATTTGTTAATGGTTTGAAGTCGATGACACAGATACAAATCATTGTAGTTTTGAATAATTTATAAGTTCAATCACAATATTAATTACAGAAACGACAAGTAAAGCCATTAATATAGAATTAAGCAAAAAAGCTATTGTCTTTTGTTTAGACTTGGGTTCATTTTTAGTTTTTAAAGCAAAAACAAAACCTACAATAGTCATAAAAAACACAAGTAAAATAAGAATTCCGCTTGCGATAGAAAAGAAATTAATTCCGATGACTTCAGAGTTTGCAAGAGATTTTAAAATAATAAAAAGTAGAATCAGTGCAATACTCGTTATCGCAGATTTGATTGCTTTTTTTGTGTTTTGATTATTACTCATAATATATTATTAATAAGCTAACAGTTCTTTTAAGGAATCTTCAAAACGGCCTTTAGCCATGTATTGATCTTCTAACTGATTTATAAACGGAATTGGCGTTTCTAAACTTGCAACACGTTTTACAGGAGCATCTAAGTCTTCAAAACAGTGTTCCATTATTAATGCTGAAATATCACTAGCAATGCCACCAAAAAGAGAATCCTCTTGCAAAACGATTACTTTTCCCGTCTTACGAACAGAATTGTAAATAGTTTCTGTATCTAAAGGTTGAAGTGTTCTTAAATCAATTAAATCTGCGCTAATATCACTATTGTTAACTAAGGTTTCTAAAGCCCAATGAATTCCAGCTCCATAAGAAATTATGGTGATATCATTTCCTTCTTTTAAAAGTGCCGCTTTACCAAATGGGATGGTATAATAATCTATAGGAACATCTTGTCGAATACTTCTGTATAAGGCTTTATGCTCAAAAAACAATACAGGATTTGGATCATTTATAGCTGTTGCTAATAAGCCTTTTGCATCGTAAGGAAATGCTGGATAAACAACTTTTAAACCAGGCGTCTTGGTAAACCATGCTTCATTAGTTTGCGAGTGAAATGGTCCAGCTGCTACGCCTCCACCACAAGGCATTCTTAAAACAACATCAGCTTGTTGATTCCAGCGATAGTGAGATTTAGCTAAATAATTGACTACAGGATTAAACCCTGAAGTCACAAAATCTGCAAATTGCATTTCTACTACAGATTTTATACCAGCAATAGATAATCCCATTCCAGCTTCTACAATAGCTGATTCACAAATTGGAGTATTTCTAACACGTTCTTTACCAAACTCTTTCACGAAACCATCTGTGATTTTAAAAACGCCACCATATTCTGCAACATCTTGGCCCATAATTACAAGATCTTTATGTTGTTGCATCGATTGTTTTAACCCTTGAGAAATGGCATCAATTAACCGAAGTTCTTCTGTTTCTGAATTAGGATTAACCTCCTTGTATTCAAATGGTTTGTATATGTCATTTAATTCAGTGGTTAAATCAGCAACAATTGGTGCTTCATCGAAAGCAATTTGCAAGTTCTCATTAATTTCATGTACAAAGCCTTCTTTGATAGCAACGACTTGTTTTTCAGTTAAAATCTTTTCATCTTTTAAGTAAGCTTGAAAGTTTTCTAAAGGATCTTTTTTAGCCCACTCTTGCAGTAATGCTTTAGGAACATATTTAGTGCCACTCGCCTCTTCATGACCACGCATTCTAAACGTTTTAAATTCTACAAGAATTGGTCTTGGTCGTTTGCGAATGCTTTGTGCTAATTTTTTTATTTTAGAATAGACTTCAATGACATTATTTCCATCAAGTATAAAAGATTCCATACCATAACCTTTTCCTCGATCGGCAATATCTTTACATCTATATTGTTCATTGGTTGGTGTTGATAATCCGTAACCATTATTTTCAACACAAAATAATACAGGTAATTGCCAAACAGATGCTACATTTAATGCTTCATGGAAATCGCCTTCGCTCGTTCCTCCTTCACCAGTAAATACAGCAGTAACTTGCTTTTTGTTTTTCAATAAACTAGCTAAAGCTATACCATCTGCAACACCTAATTGTGGTCCGAGATGAGAAATCATTCCAACAATATTGTACTCTTGAGTTCCAAAATGAAATGAACGATCACGCCCTTTAGTAAATCCATTTGCTTTGCCTTGCCATTGGCTAAATAATCGATGCAATGGAATGTTTCTTGAAGTAAATACGCCTAAATTCCTGTGCATTGGCAAAATGTATTCTTCATTGTCTAAAGCCATTGTAACACCAACAGAAATTGCTTCTTGTCCAATACCTGAAAACCATTTAGAAATTTTACCTTGACGCAACAAAATAAGCATTTTCTCTTCTATTAACCTAGGCTTAAGCATGTTCTTGTAAAGCTTTAATAGCGTTCGGTCATCTACATTTTTTTTGTCAAAAGTAATTGTACTCCTTGTGGAAGTCAGCATAGTAATTCGAATTGTATTTATAAATCAAATGTAATTAAAAATTGATTGAAATGTCTTTAAACCGTATTTTTTTTAAGCACATAAAACCTATATGAATTTACCGATGTTTTCATTATTTTTGCAGTAAAGCAAGTAATACTTAAATTTTAATCATGGAAAGAATACCTAGTGTTAATCTTGAAGATTTTATTTCAGGAGACCAAAATAGAAAACAAAAATTTATTGATGAAATAGGAAAAGCATACGAGGAGATAGGTTTTGTAGCTTTAAAAGGTCATTTTTTAAATGATGCTTTATTGGACAGTTTATATACTGAGGTAAAAAATTTTTTCACCTTACCAATTGATGCGAAACGCAAATATGAAATTGAAGGTATTGGTGGTCAGCGTGGTTATGTCTCTTTCGGAAAAGAAAGTGCTAAAGGGAAAAAAGAAGGTGATTTAAAAGAATTTTGGCATTTCGGACAATATGTTGATGATGATCCAGAACGCGCGAAAGAATATCCTGAAAATGTTGATGTAAAAGAATTACCTGAATTCAATAGCGTTGGTAAAGAAACCTATGCCATGCTTGAAAAAACAGCAAAGTATGTTTTAAGAGCTTTAGCTTTGTATTTGGATTTAGAAGAGACATATTTTGATGATTATATTCATAATGGGAATTCAATTTTAAGACCAATTCACTATCCTCCAATTAATTCAGAACCTAAAAATGCAGTTCGTGCTGCTGCTCATGGTGATATTAATTTAATTACTTTATTAATGGGTGCTCAAGGACGTGGATTACAAGTTCAAAATCATAAACAAGAATGGATTGATGCAATTGCAGAACCAGACGAATTAATGATTAATGTAGGTGATATGTTATCAAGACATACAAATAACAAATTGAAATCGACAATACATCGCGTTGTGAATCCTCCAAGAGAACTTTGGGGAACATCTCGTTATTCTATTCCATTTTTTATGCATCCAATTAGCGAAATGAAATTAGATGTTTTAGAGAGTTGTATTGATGATGAAAACCCAAAACAGTTTGATGATATAACTGCTGGAGAGTTTTTAAATGAACGTCTAATTGAGCTAGGCCTTAAAAAATAATAATTTTGTCACATCGAGAGCAGTCGAGTTGTTCTAAAATAGTTCTCGACTAGAATTGAACTGATTTGAGTAACTAAATTATGGATTTACAAGATCAATTAAAAAACCTATTCCCAGATCACGTTTCAAAGGAAGATCCTAAAGAAAAGGATGTGCAAAAACAAGACATTTGGTTGCAAGACGATCCTATTATTTGCAAATATGAAAAACGAAAAGGAAAACCAATTACCATTTTAGAAGGGTATACAGGAGCAGATAAAGATTTTAAATTGCTTGCCAAAGAGCTTAAACAAAAGTTAAGTGTTGGTGGTAGTTTTAAAGATAATAAAATCATCATTCAAGGTGATTATAGAGATAAAATTATGCAGATGCTAAAGGAAAAAGGATTTGCAGTTAAACGTGTAGGAGGATAATTATGAATAAAGCACTTCATATTACAAATGGGAACTCTTTAACTAATGTTCTTAAAGAATTAGAAATTAAAGGTGATATCTTGACTTGGCAAGAAATGCTTTGCGAAGGGCCAACTATTGCGCATATTGATTCAGACGAGTTTATAGAAGTGCGACAACAATTTTTAAGTGATTTTTATAATATTGAAATTAATGAAAAGGAACTTAAAAAGGAAATAAACAAATTAAATGCTATTGAAGATTATACCGAAATCATATTATGGTTTGAATTTGATTTATTTTGTCATATAAATCTTCTTGGAGTATTGAGTTTATTACATCAAAAAGAGATTAACCTTCCACTCTATTTAGTTTGTAGTGGACGAATAGAAGGTGATAAAAACCTTAAAGGTTTATCTGAACTTTCTACAGAACAACTCTATAAACATTATGATGAGCGTATTCAATTAACAGAAAAAGATAAAGACCTTGCCATTACGTTATGGAGAACTTATTGTGGTAAAGATCATAATTTGTTCAAACCGTATATTGTTCAAGAATCCTCATTTAAATATCTTAGTAATTGTTTAAAAGCACATTTAAGACGCTTTCCAGATTCTAGAAGCGGATTAAATATTTTGGAAAAGAACATATTAGAAATCGTTAGAGATAACGACATAAAATCTAAGCATCATTTATTAGGTTACATCATGAATTATCAAGGGTTTTATGGTTATGGAGATTTACAATTGGATCGTATGATACATCAATTATCTCTGTTTTTTGATATTAATGAAACTCAATTAAAACTCAATAGAAAAGGTCATGAAGCCTTAGTTAAAATTCATAATTTCTCAGTAGAGATTAATAACAATATGACCTATGGAGGATTGAATCGATTAGATTTTCAATTCAATAAAGAAGAAAATAAACTTGTAAAAACAAATATTAATGTCCATTAAAAATTCTGAATTAATACTAAATCCCGATGGCAGTGTTTATCATTTAAATCTTAAACCTGAAAACATTTCTGACACTATTATTTTTGTTGGAGATCAAGATCGTGTTGAAAAAATCACGAAGCATTTTGATCGTATTGAGTTTAGTACTCAAAAAAGGGAGTTTAAAACACAAACTGGATATTATCAAGAGAAACGAATTACGGTAATTTCAACAGGTATAGGACCAGATAATATTGATATTGTATTGAATGAATTGGATGCATTGGTCAATATTAACCTACAAACTAGACAGCCAAAAACTGACTTGACGAGTTTGAAAATTGTTAGAATTGGTACTTCGGGTTCATTACAAGCTGATATTCCTGTAGATGCATTTGTAATCAGTACTCATGGATTGGATATAAACGGAATGTTGCATTTTTATCAAATAGATGACATTTGTAATCCAGAAGTAGAAGATGCTTTTATTGCACATACCAATTGGGATAAAAATAAAGCAAGACCAATTGTTATTAATAATAGTAAGTATTTAGAAAACCATTTTGATAGTGATCAAGTGTTTAAGGGTATGACAGGAACTGCAGGTGGATTTTATGGTCCACAAGGAAGAGTGCTAAGATTACCATTGAAAGATGCAACGCTCAATTCTAAATTAGATGTATTTTCATATAAAGATTTTAGGATAACAAATTTTGAAATGGAAACTTCTGTTATATATGGTTTGTCTAAATTATTAGGTCATGAAGCGCTTTCATTAAATGCTATTATTGCAAATCGACCAAATGGAGATTTCAGTAAAGACCCAAAACAGACTGTAGAAAATCTAATTAATTATGCATTAGAGCGCATTATAAATATATAATTAATTCAAATCTTCTTAACTTCATTCCTAGAACTAAAATATGAAACGAATAAATATTGGTGGAGTTCCTGAGCATTTTAATTTAGCTTGGTATTTAACGCTTAAAAACGGAGAGTATAAAAATGAAGGAATCAATCTAAGATGGAAAGATTACTTTGGAGGCACAGGAGCTATGAATAAGGGCTTACGTGAAGGCGAGATTGATATGGCAGTTATACTAACCGAAGGTATCATTAAAGATATTATAGATGGCAATCCTAGTAAAATAGTCCAAACGTTTGTGCAATCGCCATTAATTTGGGGAATTCATGTAGCACACAATTCTGATTTTGAATCGATTGAAGATTTAAAAGGAAAAAAAGCAGCAATTAGCAGATATGGTTCTGGCTCACATTTGATGGCATTTATAAATGCTGAAAGCAATAATTGGAACCTTGAAGAGGACCTTGATTTTGAGGTTATAAAAAATCTTGATGGCGCAGTTGAAGGCTTAACAAATGGTGTTGCAGATTATTTTATGTGGGAAAAATTCACAACAAAACCAATAGTTGATGAAGGCGTTTTTAGGCGTATAGCTAATTGCCCTACGCCATGGCCTTGTTTTGTAATAGCTGTGAATAATGAGTTTTTTGAAAATAATAAAGAAGACGTTAAAACTATTTTAAACATCATTAACAACACTACAAGTGAGTTTAAATCTATTCCAAGTATTGATGTTACAATTGCTAACAGATATGATCAAAGGTTAGAAGATGTACAAGAATGGTTGTCATTAACAGAGTGGTCACAAGATGTAATAGATGAAGCAACCATCATGACTGTTCAAGAAAAACTATTAGAGTTGGATATTATTCCAAAATCCATTGACTATTCTGATTTGATTCACGATTTAAAGTAAGTTTAATGGTAGGAGTTTTATTTATAAGGCTGTTATATTAGTGAAAATTAGTTCAAATGAAAATTAACAAAACTTTAATGTTTTGGCTCATAAGTTTCTATTATTCAAAAATTTAGTTACATTTGTTGTATCCTGAACCTACTAATAACTTAACAATACTTGAAGAATATGATAATGATTATTACTTTGATTCTATGTTTCTTAGTTACTATAAATTTCTTACTTCTTATATTCAGTTGTAATAAAACTGGAAAGAAAAGTACTAAGGAAAAACCTATTATACTTAATTCTGGTAAATCCTCAATTCCTAACAAACAAATTGCAAGAACTCATCTTGCACCAACAGGAAGTTAAACTATTAAATACTTTTTAATTTTACAGTCTTATTCCCAATTTATAGGTTCATATCCTTTTTCTGTTAAATACAAATTAGCTTTACTAAAATGCTTGTTGTTAAACCAATAGCCTCTATTCGCGCTTAAAGGTGAAGGATGTCCAGATGTTAAAATATGGTGTCTAAATCCATCAATAAATTTCGCTTTTTGTTTCGCAAATCCTCCCCAAAGCAAAAAGACAACTTCTTTTTTTTCTTTGCTAATTATCTTAATTATAGCATTTGTGAAATTTTCCCAGCCCTTTTTTTGATGGCTACCAGCTTGTTGAGCTCTAACCGTAAGCGTTGCATTTAATAATAAAACACCTTGTTTTGCCCAGCGTTCAAGATTACCAGATTCTGGATATTGCAAGCCTAAATCACGTTCAATTTCTTTAAAAACATTAACTAATGAAGGTGGATGTGAAACCGTGTCATTTACAGAAAAACAAAGCCCATTAGCTTGACCTTCACCATGATAAGGGTCTTGACCAATAATAACTATTTTTACATCATTAAAATGGCAATTATTTAAAGCTGAAAAAATCTGATTTTTTATTGGATAGCAGTTGTGAAGCAAATATTCAGTCTCAACAAAAGCTAAAAGATCTTTAAAGTAAGGTTTATCGAATTCGTCAATTAGTATGTTTTTCCAGCTTTCGTGTATGTTTACCTTCATTTTATCTAAAAAAATATACTATTATCTAAAATATGAATAATGTCATAAAATTGTATTGACAAATATACTATATTCGTTTGCGTAAAATCTGCAATCATGGAAAAAGCGATTATTGAAAGAGTACAAAATATTTTAAATAAGCCTTTACAGGACATCAAAACTATCGAGAAAATTTCTCATGATGCTTTTTTTAAAGACTATTTAAAAAAGAACACTCCAGTTAAAATCACTAAAATGATGGACCATTGGAAAGCAAGAGAGCTTTGGTCTTTAGATTACTTTGAAAAAATTGGTAAAGACAAAGAGACTTATATGTATAAAGGTAACATTAGACAGAATGATACCAATTGGCATTTTGGAGCTTTTCAGGATTATTTAAATGAAATCCGAAGTGAAAATACAGATACGTATTTGGGCAATATGCCAATTGCAGCAATGTTCCCTGAACTTTTAGAACATGTTGACTTTTCATTGATTTCAAAAAATACAGTTAGAAACTCAACATCGCTTTGGATTGGACCTCCAGGAACGTTAACGGGTTGGCATACAGATCGTCTTGCTAATAATATTTTGGCTTTAATTGAAGGGCGAAAATTAGTGTTTTTAGTAAATCCTAAAGATTCAAACGACATGTATCCTAGCGAAAAATATGAGCCAGGCTCACGTTTGAGTGATGTGAATATGGAAGATTTTAACGCCTCTAAACATGCCAAGTTTAAAGATGTAAATGTGCAATACACCATTATTAATCCTGGTGAAATGCTCTTTATTCCTCAGACTTGGTGGCATTGTGTTTATGGATTGGATGTTTCTATAAGCTCTAATAATTTTGCCTTTACTCCTATTGATAATTTTAAAATGAAAACTTCTGAACTTATTAAACGTAAGCTTCATAATATGGGATTATACAGTACTAAAAACTGTGTTTGTCATTATATCAATGATGAAGGAAAACGTGTTATTCGTTAATTTGATTTCGCCTAAATATTTCATTTTATTACTAAATCATTAATAGGTACCTTTGCAGCTTTATTAGTTTTCAGGGAAAATAATTAATGATTAATATTCACGATAAAACATTACAAGACATTGAATTCTACACGGTTTTACAACAAGTGTCAGAATTATGTATAACAGATTTAGGTAGAGTTGAAACTCTAAAAATCAAACCTTATTCTACCAAAGAAAATGTGTTTGAGTCTTTGCAGTTTACTCATGAATTTGTCTCTTCGTTTTATAATGATAACCGCATTCCAAATCACGGTTTTGAGCCTATAACAAAAGAACTCAAACTTTTAAAAATTGAAAACTCTTATTTAGAAACTAAAAGTTTCCAAAAAATTGCATCCATAACAATTAGAATTACAGATATTCTTAAGTTTTTGAAGACATTTGAAGAATATTATCCTTCGTTATTCAAGTCTACTTCTTCTATTGAAATTATACCTCATCTTGTTTCTGAAATTGATGCCATAATTGATCGTTTTGGAGATGTAAAAGATAATGCAACAGATGCATTGTATCAATTGCGGCAATCCATAAATATGGTGAGAGGAAAGATTAATCAAAGCTTTACTTCTGCATTAAATACCTATCATAATTTAGATTATTTAGATGATATTAGAGAATCTGTAGTTGAAAACAAACGTGTACTTGCTGTTAAAGCGATGTACAGACGAAAGGTTAAAGGTAGTATCATGGGAAGTAGTAAAACTGGAAGTATCGTTTACATTCAGCCAGAAACTACGTTTCAATATGCAAGAGAACTTAATAATCTTGAATTTGAAGAAGGTGAAGAAATCGATAAAATTTTACGTAATCTAACTGAATATATAAGACCTTATACTACTGCATTAGAAACCTATCAACTGTTTTTAGCGACATTAGATGTTATTTATGCTAAAGCAAAATATGCGCAATCTATAAATGGAATTCTTCCTGAAATAAATGACGATAAAGTTTATGAAGTTAAAGAAGCTTTTCATCCTTTACTCTATTTGTCTAACAAAAGTCAAGGGAAGAAAACCTATTCTCAATCGATAGTACTTCATCCAGAAAATAGAATCATTGTCATTTCTGGCCCTAATGCTGGTGGAAAAAGTATCACACTTAAAACCATCGGATTATTGCAAGTAATGATTCAATGTGGATTATTAATTCCTGTTCACGAAAAAAGTACCATCTGTCTGTTTGATAGAATTATAAGTGATATTGGTGATAATCAATCTATCGAAAATCATTTAAGCACTTACAGTTACCGATTAAAACAAATGAATTATTTTCTTAAGAAATGTAATAAAAACACATTATTCTTGATTGATGAATTTGGAACAGGTAGTGATCCTGAACTTGGAGGTGCTTTGGCTGAAACGTTTCTTGAAGAGTTTTATCATCGTAATGCCTACGGAATTATAACAACCCACTACTCTAATTTAAAAGTATTAGCAAACGAATTGCCTTTCATGCAAAATGCTAATATGATGTTTGATGAAAAAACATTAGAACCAATGTTTAAATTGGCTTTGGGTCAAGCTGGAAGTTCTTTTACATTTGAAGTTGCTCAAAAAAATGGCATTCCTTATAGTTTAATTAATCGTGCTAAAAAGAAAATTGAGCGTGGTAAAGTTAGATTTGATGCTACTATTGCTAAACTTCAAAAAGAACGAAGTAAGCTTGAAAAAACAGAACGTTCATTAAAAGAAAATGAAAAGAAAAAACAATCAGAAGCAGATAAACTTGAAGAGGTTAATGCTAAAGTTCAGAAGAAATTAGAGAATTTTCAAGAACTATATGATTCTAATCAGCGATTGATTTATTTAGGACAAAAAGTTAATGATATTTCAGAAAAATACTTTGAAGACAAAAAGAAGCGTGAATTAATGGCTGAATTGTTTAGATTGGTTCAAATAGAAAACTCTAAGCGAAAGAAAGTAACTGTGAAACAAAAACGTGCTGAAAAACATAAAGAAAAGCAGGTAAAACAAGAAGCAGAGAAGAAAGTAGACATTATTCGTAAAAAGAAAAAAGCAGCCAAGAAAAAAGAGATTAAAATTGAAAAACCAAAACCAATTTTAAAACTTGGAGATCGTGTGCGTATGTTTGATGGTAAAGCGATTGGAACTATTGATTCTTTAGAAAAAGGAAAAGCCATAGTGAACTATGGCATTTTCACGACTAACGTTAATATGGATTTACTTGAATTAGTTGAAACTAATAAGTAAATAAATACCTTCAAATTTAATTACAAGAGATCGTTGAAACAGTTCCATGATCATTTGAATCACCACCAGAAAATCTATAGCATTTTTCGGAGGTAACATGGTTTAAATCTATATCTCTAATCTGCTCGAAATCTCCAAACCAACCAATCTGACTTTCAAATATAATTTCAACATCATAAGCTCCATTTGGAGGCGATGTAGTATGTTGAGACCCTTGATTTAATTCATACTTCGGACCCGTTAAATAGAAATTTCCTCCAGCAGGCTTATATTTAAAGTAAAATCGTGTATCATGATATGAGTTATTCACCACATTTACATCTTCGTGTACAAAATTTGAATTAGGATCACATTGTTCAACCGAATAATCTGTGTGATACCCCATTTTTGCTAAAGAATTATCTTTTAAGAAACGCATGGTATAAGCAATTGGAACTCCTGGGTTATCTGCACTTAATAATGCATTAGATCCTGTAATAGCATCAATAAAACCACCAGGACCAGAAGTAAAGTCTGAACTGCTAATTGGACTCACACCTACTTCAGCATTTCCTCCAATTGATAACAATTTAAAAGTTGATGTTTGAATAATATTATTTTTCTCTTCATCGTAATTGGCATCTACATTCACGCTATAATCTAAGACAGCACTTAAATCTATATCCGAAGTCTCTTCAGTATATTCTGTTTCCATTCTTAAAATAAAAATCTTACCATAAGATACCGAACTTACATATGCAGCTGGTTGTTCATCAGTAATTCTAGCTTTTACTTCATCTAAAGTAATCGTATTTCCTAACATATCAGCAGGAGAAGATTCAGGTGAGTCCATAGTAATGTTAAAAAACACTTGTTTGAAAGACATGGTAGCTACCCTTCTTTCTGTATTGCTATTAAAGCTTAATTGAGATGCTACATTGTTATCAGCCCATGATAAGTTTAGGCCTATATCTCTACTTACTTGCATTGAAGAATATAAGTTTGCTGAGCTGTATACGGAGTTTGCTGGTATTTGATTATCACCAGAGTTGTTATACCACCATTGTAAAGCATTATCAATTTTAGTATCAACTAAAGATTTTGAAGGATTTTGGATATTCAAAACTCCATTTTGACCAATTCCTGGTAGGTTAACTCTCAAGGTATAAGATCCTTTTTCAATGGATAAAGGATCTGGATTCCCATTTAGCATATTATCATTTGCCGCAACAAGTGCTCCTGGATAAATTGCATCTAAGTTTGGTCGTAATATGGCGACATCATCAAAATTGGAATCTAGAGACCAATTTGCTGTAGAACAAAATGATGTTTGTCCATTAACAGGAGGAGTGTTTCCCTCACTGCTTGAAGTTTCATCTCTTAAATTTGGCAACCCTCCAGTATTTTTAACTTCGAGCAATGTATTTCCATCATAATTTAATCCAAGTAAATATTCATTAATGCTAGCAGCAAATGGGTTTTCTTCTTCCTCATCAGTACTATCGTCTGGTTTGCTACAATTTAATGCAACCAATGCTAAGGCAAATAATAAGCAGAATTTTAAATTAAATTTTACTGAATTTTGTTTTATTGTTTTCATGATTTTATTGTTTAATTAAAAATAATTAATCCCATTGCTTTAAAGACGTACTCAAACCTTGTTGAAGTAATACCTTACCTAAAACCGTATCGTCCAAATTAGCCGTGTTTCCTCCACCATGATTATAGCTACTAGAGTTATCATCTTTAGCTCCAATTTTTAATGATGCATATAATCCTAAGTAGGCTTCAGACATAGTTTTTGTGTTTACGCCTTTTAAAACAAAATGATTAAAACCATCATCATGTTCAGGCAATATTTCACCAACACTAGTAAATGAAGATTTTGTCGATGTTTCTGATAATTTAACACGATTACTTGTGGCATTGCTTGACCAAGAATAATATTTAAATGCAAAGAAGTAATGATTCATTGGCATGCTATTTTGATTGGCATTAGCAAAGGTCTTACCTCCTGATACCTGTTGTACGGAATTATTATTAAATAATTGAGTATCTGAAGCACCGCTTTTGGTTGTATTTGCTAAATAATTAGCAAGGGCATTGTACTCACTTTCAGTAATCCAAACCCATTCACCTAGTGAAGCATCTTCATAAGTAGTTCTCGTATTTCCATTTAAAAATGCCCAGATATCATCAACATCTTGAATAGCTATTTTGTATTCTAAAAGTTCTGTATCATTACCATTACTTACTTCGACATTGAAATACAGAAATTCATTAGCTTCAAAATCAAAGGCTAACCAATCACCTACTCGAAGTTCATTTCCATTTATTAAAATGGCTTGTGAGACCGTCTGTAAGGTGATGTTATACGATAATGATCCTTCTAAACTAGAATTGATTTCAGTAATTAAATCTCCACTGGAAGGGTACTCAGCAATATTAACAGTTATTAAATTGTCTGTTGGGTCGTTTGATTCACCATCATCTTCAGTGCTACAAGAAGCAAACAAGATAAAACTGAAATAAAAACATAATTTGATAAATAGATGTGTTTTCATAATTATAAAGATTTTGTGGTTTTAATTTTTGTAGCGACTTGCAACTGGAAAAGTCTGCAGCCAATCCAGCGCAAGACACCACAAAATATTTATGTCATATTATTAATGACAAGTCAAATCTAGAACTGAAAACAGCTGAAATCTAATTTTTGGCATGGACAAAGTATGGACAAATTAAAAAAACACATATATATTTATATAAGAATCATGAAAATCAATATAAATGTAAAATAATGAAAATGAGGCGTTTATGATGTGTAGATATTATAAAATGTATAGACAAAGCTTGGACAAGTTTGTCGAAAGTCATCTTTAAGTCCACTTAGTGATGTCTATGACATAATTTAATTAAGTAACTTCGTATCATCATGATAACTAATACTTAAACAATGATTTTTCGATATATTATTCTTATTTGTTTAGTCTTTTCTTTAAATAGTTTTGCGCAAACGCGTTCAGAAAAAATAGAAACATTAAAACAAGAGTTAAAACAGACCGAAAACAAAGTTGAACAAATTAAGGTTTTAGAAAATCTTTGGAAGCTAACACAGTATAATGATGATTTAGCCGCAATTGATTACGCCAAACAAGCGATTAATATAGCTGAAAAACAAAACCTACCTGAAGAATTAGCACGAGCGTATGAACGCTTAGGAATAGCACACTCTAACATCTCAAATTATGATGCATCTAATAAGGCGTATCTTAAGGCAATAGACATCCATAAAACATTAAAAAACAAAAGGTTTATAAGTAGTCTGTATATGAATCAAGCTATAAACCTCAAAAGTCAATCTAAATTAGATAGTGCTTTATATTATATGGATAAATCAGAACCCTTTATTGATGAGAGATGTTGTAAAGATGATTCTATATTAATGATTAACCTTAATAGCATTAAAGCACAGGTTTTAATGGAACAAGGGAAATATGTATTATCATTAGATAAAGCTTTAAAAGCTACTGAACTTTCTAAATTGGTTAATGACAGTATTCAATACGCAGATAACCTTGCATTGGTTGGGAATAATAATCAGGCTTTAGGAAATAACGAAGTTGCTTTAGATTATTTAAAAGAGTCACTAATAATCTATAGAATTTATGAAGACACCTATTTTGAAAGTCAAGCTGCTAAGGATATTGCAGAAGTCTATGCTGGAAAATCACCAGTTGAAATAGATAGTGCAAAGTTTTATTTTAATTCATCTGTTACACTAGCAAGAGACATAAACACGCCTTATATAGAAATGCAAGCTTTAAATTCTTTTGGAGAGTTTCTATTAAATATTAATGAATTTGAAAGGTCAAAAGACATATTTAGTCAGAGTCAAATTATTACTAACCAATTAAAAGATGACTTTAGTCAATCTAGAATAGACTTAGCTTTAGGAAAGATGTATTATTCAGAAAAAAAATACAATCAAGCTTTAACTAAAACAAAAGAAGCCTTAAAATTAAAGCAACAAATAGGATTATTGCCAGGAGCTATTGAAGCAAATCAATACTTGTCAAAAATATATAAAGCGAAAGGTGATTTTAAAATTGCACTACAATATCAAGAAGACTATACAACATTAGCAGATAGTCTTTATAACAAAGAAAAGGCAATCAAATTTGATGAATTGCAAACTAAATTTGATACTGAAAAAAAAGAAGCTGAAATAGCGTTTCAAAATAAAGAAATAGAAGCCTTGAATGTGAAGGCAGAAAACGACAAGCTAACAAAAATGCTCTATGGAATTGGTATGTTTTCCTTTTTAGCTATTTCGGGTCTACTCTACTTTGGTTTTAAGCAACGTATTAAGAAAAACAAAATTGAACGTGATAAACAAGAAGAAATTTATAAACAAGAAATCGCCTTTAAAAAGAAAGAATTAGCCTCTCAAACTTTACACTTAGTTCAGAAAAGCTCATTTATTCAAGAACTAAAAGAGAATTTAGAAAAGATTAAACAATCACCAGAGCTTTTTAAAGTAGAATTCAGACGTTTAGTAATGTTGCTTAAAAAAGAAAGTGCTGAAGATAAAGATTGGGAAGTTTTTAAATCTTACTTTTCTGAAGTTCATAATAATTTTGATCAAAAGATAAAAGCAATTAGTGAAGACATTACAGAAAAAGAAATTCGTTTAGCATCTTTTTTAAGAATGAATTTATCTACAAAAGAAATTGCTACGATGCTAAATGTATTACCAGATAGTGTGTTGAAATCTAAATACAGACTCAAGAAAAAGTTGCAACTTAATAAAGAAGACGATTTAACGCAATTTTTAAACACATTATAAATCTATCACGTATTTTTGCAATGTGAAACTTAACTTACCTAAACATAAACAACTAATTCTCTTTGATGGTGTTTGCAATCTTTGCAACTCATCAGTCTTGTATGTGATTAAACATGACAAAAAGAATCAGTTTTTATTTGCTCCATTACAGAGTGATGTTGGGAAACAAATCATTGAAACGTTCAATATTGATCCTTCACAAACAGATTCTATTTTACTCTATTCAGAATTGAAAGGATTATCGGTTAAATCTAGCGCAGCTTTGCATATTGCTAAACATTTAGGTTTTCCAAGACGTTTAATGTCTATATTTTTTATAGTTCCAACATTCATTAGAAATTGGGTTTATGATTTTGTAGCTAGAAACAGATATAAATGGTATGGTAAGAAAGATGCTTGTATGATACCAACACCTGAGTTAACATCTAAGTTTTTAACATAAAAAAAAGTCCTTTTCTTCAAAAGGACTTTAATAACTAACAACTAATTAAAACTAATTTAACTCTAAAATATTATCATTAATCATTTGAGGGATTATCTAACATGGTTAATGATTAATAGCACATTATTTTGTTACTGTAAATCTACGCAATGTGCTCAAAGTCAAGATATTTTATCGGTATAAAGCATAAAAAAAATGTTCAAAAAGATAGAATTGTAAAAATCGTCTATGAGATGCACGATTAAAACCTAATATCTCAAATAGAAATTAAATTACCTTGTCTAATTGAAAATATATGTTTACTCATTCAAAAATAGACTTAACTAATTAAGTGTGTTTTTAAATACTTGTATGTAATATATTAACGTTATAATAGCTCAAAGCCTTAAAGCAAAACGTCAGTTTGAGCCTAACTTCTGTTAGTTAGGAACTAATCGAATTCTTATCATGTGCAAGTCTAACATATGAATAAGTTTCAGAATAACCTCTGAAAGATAGCGTTGCGCTTTAAGGCTTTTTTACTTTAAACTTTTTAAAATGAAATCTAAATTGGTATTTGAATTGTCATTACTCACATACGAATCTGTATAGTGCTTTGAAGGAATTGCTAAACCTAGACTTTGAAGTTTTTTAATTGTATCTAAATAATCTAAACTTACTTTTCCTGTTAATAATGGATTTAAATCACCACCTGCTTTTGCAAATTTATAAACTTGGTTGATTCCTCTTAAATACTGGTGATCTTTAGTAAATCCTCCTCCTCGATGTACACGTAATGTAATTGTGAATGCCTTATCTCTATTCAATTTATATTGATTATGAAGTAAATCAAAAGTATCTGCAAAATCATAACCTTTGTTTAAGGTATCAACAGCAATAACACGATAAGCCAATTCTTTAAGACGTTTCATCGTTAAGCAACCTGACATATATTCAGAATAAACAGCTAAACCTTCTTGCGTTTCAACATTATTTGGTAATCCATGAGAAAATACTTTTAAAGGTTGCGACAAACCATTAAAAGTAGTGACCATATGGACACCAATTTCATGGTTGGTTAATACTTTTAATTGATTTAAACTAAACTTATGATGCTTTCGCAACACTAAAGTCTGTGTATTATTTAAAACCATTGCAGCTGCCGAAAGATTTGTAGACAACTTAATATTATAGTTAAAAGTATAACGTTTTGAATAATCTTTAAAATAATCTATGGCATCCTCTGCTGAATACATTGGCAAGAATTCTTCATCAAAATCACTATCGTCAAAACGAAGAATAAATTTTGCATTATCGATATCTTTTTCGGTAGGAGTACCGAAACTTTTCAGACTATTAAAGTAAAATTTGCGTCCTTGATTTATGGTTTGTATGCATTCTATAAGTCCAGAATAATCATAAATCACATCTTCATATAATTGTCTAATATCATCATCTTCAATGCGTTCTAAGCGTTGTGAGAAAAATAAACGATGCAGTTTGTAACCATTAAATTTAATTTTTGGATATTTAAAAACAGGATCATAAGTAAACTTAGATGAAAAGAATTGCTTCTTCTCTCGTTCTATATTTAACGGATTGATATAATTGAGAACTTCAATTTTTTGAACCAATCTATCGAGGTTTCCATCGATATCAAATAAATCTTGATATTCTGATGTACTAGGAATTTGAGACATTATAAATTGTATTTTTTATAAAAATTGGCAGCATGTTCTGGTAAACGTTTCCGAAGCTGTTTTTCTACTGAAGAAACCACTTCAGGATATAAAATTTGATCATATTCATCGCAATATATCTTTGCAATTTCAGTTGCCAAAACTAAAGTATTTTTAAAATTATTGGTAATATATTTCAAGAAATATCCATTACCTTGGAAGGTGTTGTTAATCTTTGAAGTTGAAATGATATCATGTGGAAACGTTATTTCAGATAGACTAAGTCTCCATAATTCTATATCGCTTCCAAATCTATCATTATCGACGTTTGATGTTCCTAAATTCCAGGTTGGCACTTCCCTATCCCAACGTTTCCAATTATAACTATGCATATCATAGACAATACAAACTCCAAACTTTTCTTCAAGTTTTGTAACTAGCGCATGAACAACGTTGTAAAAATTAGAATGTTTATTGAGGCTTTTATTTTTTTGATGATCTGTTAATGGTTGCTTCCATAATTGTTTTCCCCAAGCAGTTTCAAAAACAGCTTCTTCTGGTGCTCTATTTAAATCGTATTCAAATCTTGAATCACATCCTGAAATGACAATAGGATGCGAATTAATCATATTTTTAGTTTCAGGATCTTCTTCATACCAACGTTCATATTCAGTATGCAAACAATTCTCCCAAAGCGCTTTTCTAAATTGATGTCCATCATGTATAGCTGCACAAGCATAATGCACATAATCATCAATTTTTATTGTGAAGGAATAATCTTCAGAAACCGCATGAAATAACTCTTCATTTTCAATTTTAGAAATTATAGTTGCTACAGATAACTGTTCCATGATACTAACTTAATATTTTTTTCAGACTGTTATAAATCGCATATTCCATTTGATCCATATTGCCATCTGCAAAAGCCATAAGCTTAATATCAGCAAAAAGTTCATCAGGATTGTCTTTATACGATTCTTCAGAATGTATAGCGTCAATAATTTTTGTGATACTTTGATAATCATTGTCAGCATCAAATTCACTTTTAATATGCATATAAGTTTCTTCATCAACACGAGATAAAATATACTCATGTTCTTGTTTGGTTTCTTTTAAATCGGAATGTGCTACAAATAATAAAATATAAGCGATCAATTCTTGTTTAGTCCAGTTTGTATTTGCCATAGTTATGATGTTAAAGTTCCGTATTCTGTCCATGAACCATCATAAACAGTTAGTTTTTTATAGTCTGAAATTTCAGCAGCTAATGCTAATATACACGCTGTAATTCCAGATCCACAGGAAAAAATTAGTGATTTTTCTTCTATTGTAAAAGTTTCAAAAATCGCTTTTAGTTCTTGCTCAGATTTTAGACAATGTCCATTTAATACATTTGTAAATGAAAGGTTTTTTGAATTTGGAATTGTTCCACTTCTTAATCCTTTTCTTGGTTCTGGAGTTAAACATTTAAAACGTTGTGCTGAACGTGCATCTAAAATGAGCGTGTTTTTATCTTTAGATTGTTCTGAAACATCATCAAAAAAGCACATTTTTGAGCTATCATATGTAGCAGAAAAATTGCCTAATGCCCAATTTGACTTACTTAACGAAGAGGAAGTTTCATAATCAAGTCGTTTCCATTCTGGTAATCCACCATCTAATACAGCAATGTTTTTAAATCCGAAAGTTTTAAATAACCACCAAACTCTCGGACTCCAATACACACCTTTGTCATCATATACGACTATAACTGAATTGTTATTAATTCCCAGACGTTGCGCTTCATTTTGAAATTGATTCAGCGATGGAATTGCACTAGGAAACTTAGCATTTACATCACTGAATTTTCCTTTAACATCTATAGATCTTGAATTTGGAATATAAGCTTCTGAAGTAGTCTGATCTGTCTTTACACTAGCATCTAAAACAATAAGTTGATCTAAATGCCGATTATCATGCAACCATTTACAACTTACAATTGTCGATACCAATTGATTGTCACTACGCATCTTGAACTGTTTTGCGTAAACGCGTACGTCTATCAAAAGCTTGCATTTGATCTACAACTTTACTTTCTAAGAAATCGATTACACGTTCTTCGACTTTTATTTTTGATTTATAGACTTTATTGATATATGTAATTCCACCAGGAGACATGACATTAACCTCAACAAGTTTTCCACCAATCACATCGATTCCAACAAAATAAAGTCCGTCTTTTACAAGTTTCGGACCAATTTGTTTGCACAAAGCTTTCTCAGCTTTAGTTAAAGAATGCTTTTGAACAGAACCTCCAGCAGATACATTAGAGCGATGATCGTCTGAACCAGGAACACGTTTCATGGCACCAACAGGTTCACCATTTAGTAATAAAATTCGAACATCTCCTTGATCTGCACCTTCAATATAGTCTTGAAGTATTACATAATTTGACGAGCCATCAGCACTTGTGATATAAAAATCTAACAAGGATTTAATGTTATTCATTGCTGACTTTTCTATTAAAATCACTCCAGATCCTCC
This sequence comes from Psychroserpens ponticola, assembly GCF_023556315.2. Classification (NCBI taxonomy): domain Bacteria; kingdom Pseudomonadati; phylum Bacteroidota; class Flavobacteriia; order Flavobacteriales; family Flavobacteriaceae; genus Psychroserpens; species Psychroserpens ponticola. Next base: position 1,609,440 of record NZ_CP116221.1, read on the forward strand.
AAAACCATTTAAAGGTTTTAAAATCATCTTATCAGCTTTAGATTCTCTAATTTGCTTTACTAAGTATTCTTTATTTTTAGACACATGAGTGTTTGGAATGATATTACTGTGTGCATCACCAAAAGCAGCTGTATATAATTTATTATTAGCTTCTCGCATGCCTTCAAGTGAGTTGACAATGAAAACATCATCTTTAACCGAATCTAGAAAGTTAAGCATAATAGGATCTAAAGGCGGATTGGCTCTGAAAAAAATAGCGTCAAATCCAGCAAGTGGTAGCATTTCTTCTCTGAGATTTGCTTTATTATAAAATGCTTTTAATGTTGAAGGCACTTTTTCCATGCGACCAATGACCATACAAAATGCATTAGTCACACTGTCTCTTATGGTTAAATTAGCAGGTGTACACATGGCAACTCCATGTCCACGTTTTGCACATTCTTTTATCAAAGCTAAACTAGTATCATTTTCAGGATCTATCTCGTCCCAAGGATACATGATAAAACAAACATTCATATAGTCGGTTATTTTTGGTTGATTAATCGAATTTAAATTTAAAAATTTTATTTTACTTCATCGTAGTTGTCATCCCAATTTTTCACTTTTGGTTTTCCTAGTTTTCCAACAGATTTGGCAACAATCATAGATACTGTAGCATCACCTGTTACATTAACAACAGTTCGACACATATCTAATGGTCTATCGACTGCAAAAATAAGAGCTAAACCAATTGGTAATAATTCTGGCGGAAGTCCAACAGATTCTAAAACAATCACTAGCATTACCATTCCAGCTCCAGGAACAGCTGCGCTTCCAATAGAAGCTAATAAAGCCGTTAAAACAATTGTAATTTGATCTGTAAAAGTTAAATCTAATCCGAGTGCTTGAAATATAAAAACGGCAGCTACAGCTTGATATAAACTTGTTCCATCCATATTGATGGTTGCACCAACAGGAAGTACAAAACTCGACACTTCTTTATCAACTCCAATATGTTCTTCAACACGTTCCATGGTTACAGGAAGCGTTGCAGCACTTGAACTGGTTGAAAAGGCTAATAATTGTGCTGGACTCATTTCTTTTAAAAACCAAAACGGATTTTTCTTAGTAAACGTCGCAACTAAAACACTATAAAAAACAATCATTAATAGTAATCCTAAAACAACAACGCCTGCATATTTCAACAAGGCATATAAGATATCAGGATCATCCGAAGACACCACAACATTTGCCAATAATGCAAATACAGCGATTGGAGCAAACAACATGATCAAATCGACCATCTTTAGTACGATATCATTTAACGAGTCGAATAATTTCTTCATTGGTTCTGCACGTTTTTCTCCAATAAGTAACATTGAAATTCCTAAAAATATAGAGAAGAAAATCACCTGCAGCATTAATTTATTATTACTTAAAGCGTTAAATGCGTTATCTGGAACCATGTCTTCTAAAAATTGCAATGGACCAGTACCCATTTGCTTTGAAGCCTCTTCTATTTTTGCTTTTACACTACTGTTCTCTGAATACGTTTCAGTAAGTTTCGCTATGGTTTCATCTGAAACACCATCGCCAGGCTGCATTATATTTACAAGTGCTAACCCAATTGAAATTGCTATTACAGTGGTAATGATATATATTCCTATAGTTCTTAAACCTATATTTTTGAATTTAGAAATGTCTTTTAAATCTGAAATGCCTTTAATTAGTGAGGCTAATATTAATGGGATGGCAATTAACTTTAATAATTTAACAAAAATTGAGCCTATAGGTTTTATCCAGTCTTCTGTAAAATCTTTTCCTTCAGTTTGGAGCATAATAAATCCAAATACTAAACCAATTAGCATTCCTATTAAAATTTGCCAGTGTAATGCTAGTTTTTTCATAAATATGACTTTGTTTTAGTTAAAGGGTTAATTATTTATATAATTTGTTTAGCAAATAAAAATCTACCAAAACCAAAGCTGCCATAGCTTCAACAATTGGAATTGCTCTAGGAACCACACAAGGATCATGTCGACCTTTTCCTTGCATTTCAACAATATTACCAGAGCTGTCTAACGCGTTTTGTTTTTGAATTAAAGTAGCAACAGGTTTAAATGCTACTCTGAAATAAATATCCATTCCATTACTTATTCCACCTTGAATACCTCCAGATAGATTCGTTTTTGTTGATCCATCTTCATTGAATATATCGTTATGATCACTTCCTTTCATTTTTGCGCCACAGAAACCGCTTCCATATTCAAACCCTTTGACAGCATTAATGCTTAGCATTGCTTTTCCTAAATCGGCATGAAGCTTATCAAAAACAGGTTCACCTAATCCAATAGGAATATTTTGAAGTACACAAGTAATGGTTCCTCCAATGGTATCACCTTCTTTCTTGATGGCTTTTATTCTATGTATCATGCGCTCGGCAGTTTCCTGATCTGGACAACGAACGGCATTACTTTCAGTCTTAGAGAAATCTAAATCTTGATATGGTTTTTCTAGAAATATATCGCCTACTGAAGATGTGTAAGCATTAATTGCAATGTTATTTATCAATTGTTTTGCGATAGCACCAGCAACAACACGAGATGCTGTTTCACGAGCAGAACTGCGACCTCCACCTCTATAATCTCTCACTCCATACTTTTTTTCATAAGTATAATCTGCATGGCTAGGACGATATACATCTTTAATATGAGAATAATCTTTAGACTTCTGATTGGTGTTTTTAATAACAAATCCGATTGGAGTTCCTGTGGTTTGCCCTTCGAATATTCCAGAAAGAAATTCAACTGTATCTGGCTCTTTGCGTTGTGTCACAATTGACGACTGACCAGGTTTGCGTCTATCTAATTCATTTTGTATAGCATCAAGATCTAATTGTAATCCTGAAGGACAACCATCTATAATTCCGCCAATAGCAATGCCATGTGACTCACCAAATGTGGTTAATTTGAAAATTTTTCCGAAGGTATTTCCAGCCATAAATAAAGATTTTATGCTAATGTACTTGTAAAAATAGAGAAACAAAAACAGAAGACCATAAAGCATTTGATTTAGGTTGGTAAAAACACATAACAATAGGTTAACAATTCGCTAAATTTTTAATAATAGCTAATTGATACTTAGTTAATAATGAATTAAGTTCTTTGTATTGTATATGATATCTAGCTCTTGAAAATAAAACGAAAAATAGAAATTGCAGTTATTTCTGATGTTCATCTTGGAACATTTGGTTGTCATGCCAAACAATTACTGACATATCTTAATACGATTGATCCAAAAAAACTAATTTTAAATGGTGACATCATTGATATTTGGCAGTTTAAAAAGCATTATTTTCCAAAATCTCACTTAAGAGTAATCAAAAAAATCATGGACATGGCAACTGATGGTGTAGAAATTATTTACATCACTGGAAATCATGACGAAATGCTTAGGAAATTTAGTAATACTAAAATTGGAAATATTTCTATTGTTGATAAACTTGTTTTAGATTTAGATGCTAAAAAAGCATGGTTTTTTCATGGAGATGTCTTTGATGTGTCTATTCAAAATGCAAAATGGTTGGCAAAACTTGGAGCTTATGGATATGATGTTTTGATTCTCTTAAATCGATTTGTTAATTGGTGTTTAGAGCGCCTAGGTAGAGAGCGTTATTCGCTCTCTAAGAAAATAAAAGATAGTGTGAAAGGCGCCATAAAATATATAAGTGATTTTGAAACTGTAGCTTCAGATTTGGCTATTGAAAATGGATATGACTATGTGATTTGCGGTCATATTCATCAACCCAAAATGCTTATAAAAGAAAATAAAAACGGTAAAACAACCTATTTAAATTCTGGAGATTGGGTTGAAAATTTTACTGCTCTTGAGTACCAATTTAAACGTTGGAAAATTTACAACTATAACAATGATCATTTAAGAGCGTTCTATGTTGATGACGAAGTTAAAGATATGGAGGTTAGTGATTTAATTGCAGCAATAACCATTATTGATCCAAAGAAATAAGATCAGTTTTCGCTAACTAATGCATGCTTTAATATTGTGATAGGATGTAAGGCTTCTCGCTGTGTTCCATCTTTAATTTGATGTCTACAACTTGTTCCATTTGCAGAAATAATCACGTTTTCTGATGCGTTTCTAATTGCAGGAAATAACGTTTGCTCTCCAATTTGCATACTGACTTCATAATGCTCTTTTTCATAACCAAAACTACCAGCCATTCCGCAGCAACCACTAGGAATAATGGTGACTTTATAATTTTTAGGCAAGCTTAATATATCAAAACTTGAGGATTGATTTGTCAATGCTTTTTGATGGCAATGGCCATGAAATTTGATGGTTTTGTGTGCTGATGTAAATTGATCTGATGTTATATGTCCTAACTCTATTTCTTGCTGAATAAACTCTTCAATTAAGAATGTATGCTTTGCTATTCGTTTAGCAGAAGTTTTATCATCTGCTAACCTGAGGTATTCATCTTTAAATGTTAGAATGGCTGAAGGTTCGATTCCTATTAATGGGATTTCACTATTTATTTTATCTTTTAGGTAATTCACATTTGTATTTGCAATCGATTTTGCATCCTCTAAAAAACCTTTGGACAAATAGGATCTTCCGCTTTCTAAATTGTTAATTATGAGTACATTATAGCCTAGTGTTTCAAGTAGGAATTTTGCGTCTTCAGCAATAGTATATTCAAGGTAATTGGTGAATTCATCTACAAAAAGATATACAGTTTTTGTTGAATCTGAAAAAGGAACATCAACATCATTACATATTGTTTTTTGGTTGCCAATGACATAAGTTTTGTTAATAATTGGTAAACTTCTATTGGAATGAATTCCTAACATCTTTTTGATAATTGTTGATGTGAATTTACTTTGAAAAAGACCATTAAACAAAACAGGATATTTTGAAGCGATCTTATTATATTTAGAGAATTCAGCAAAGAATTTATCTTTAAACTTAAACCCATTTGCTTTTTGATATTGATATTGGAATTCTGCTTTTAAGCTTGCAACATCAACACTACTTGGACATTCACTTGCGCAAGCTTTACAACTTAAACATAAATCGAAGACCTCTTTTAATTCTTCATAATTGAATTTGTTTGGTTTATCAGATTTTGTTAAGAACTCACGTAAAGCATTGGCTCTTGCTCTAGTGGTATCTTTTTCATTTCGTGTTGCTCTGTAGCTTGGACACATAGTTCCTCCAAATTCGGGTAGTTTCCTGCAATCACCAGAACCATTACACTTTTCAGTTTCACGAAGAATACCTTGAGTGTTTGAGAAATCTAAAATTGTTTCAATCTCTGGTTCTTGTCTGTCTGGCTTGTAACGAAGAGATTTGTCCATTGGAAACGCATCGACAATCTTGCCTGGATTGAAGATGTTGTTTGGGTCGAATGCAGACTTAATCCGTTTCAAAATTCCGTAATTCGCTTCACCTATCATTAGTGGAATAAATTCAGCTCTAACAATACCATCACCATGCTCACCACTCATTGAGCCTTGATACTTCTTAACTAAATGAGCAACATCAGTCGTAATTGTTCTAAATAAGTCAACATCAGCTTTCTTCTTTAAATTTAATATTGGACGCAAATGCAACTCTCCTGCTCCAGCATGTGCGTAATACACAGCTTTTTGTCCGTGAGTTTTCATCAAAGCCGTAAATTCTTCAATATAACTTGATAAATCAGGAATAGAAACAGCAGTATCTTCAATACAAGCAGCAGTTTTTTTATCTCCAATCATATTACCTAGCAATCCTAATCCAGCTTTTCGGAGCTCAATAGCTTTGTTAATGTCATCGCCAGAAAGCAAAGGGTTAGCAAAACTTAGTTTTGAGGATTCAAGTGTTTTTAAGAGTTCTTGAGCTTTTGTATTTACATCTTCAATTGTATTCGCTTTGACTTCGCACATTAAAATGGCTTCAGGATCATCAATAATGAAGGCTCTATTTTCTTGTTGGGTTTTATTGTGTTTTGTGAGATTTAAAATGGTTTTATCCATCATTTCACAAGTGAATAAATTGTGACTCATGACAGGTTCTACGGCATTTAAACAGTTTTGAATACTATTAAAATGAGCAGCTATCATAATAGAATTTGTTGGAGGTCGTTTATCTAATTGTAGAGTGATTTGGGTTGTAAATGCTAATGTGCCTTCGCTTCCAGAAAGCAACTTACACATATTGAATTTAGTTGTAGATCCTGAAAATAGATTCGTTTTAATCAATTCATCAATAGCATAGCCAGTATTTCTTCGATGTATTTCTGGTTTCGGAAAGTGGTTCTTTATTTGTTGTTGTATCTCTTTTGAAGATAGCTCTTCATAGATTTGTTTATAGATTGTGCCTTCAGTGCTGTTAAGTTTTCTTTTGTTGTGAAATTCTTCAGTAGTTAATTCAGAAAAAACGGTTTCACTTCCATCACTTAAAACAGCATGAAGTTCTTTTACTTTATCTCTAGTTGCACCATATTGAATCGATGTTGTTCCAGAGGAGTTATTCCCAACCATACCTCCTATCATACAGCGATTTGAAGTAGACGTATTGGGTCCGAAAAACAATCCAAACGGTTTTAAATAATTGTTGAGTTCATCTCTAATCACTCCAGGTTGAACTGTGACAGTTTGTTCAATTTCATTGATGTTTAATATCCTTGTGAAATGTTTTGAAATATCAACTACAATTCCATTGCCTACGCATTGTCCAGCGAGAGAAGTTCCTGCTGCTCTTGGTATTAATGACGTTTTATGAGTTTTGGCAAATTGAATTAGAGACTTTATGTCTGCTTTTGTTTTTGGAGTAGCAACAGCTAAAGGTAACATTCTATAAACTGAAGCGTCTGTAGCATAGAGTGTTTTCATTAATTCATCAAAATACAGTTCACCTTCTAATTGAGATGATAAAATTTGTAGTTGAGAATTAGTAACCATAAATAGGAATAAGTCTGTTTATAAAACTATAAATAAAATCAATAAAAAAATGATTTTGGCGTTATTTTTGTAAAAGTAATTGAAATATAAATTAATAGGCTTTTTAGTCTTTATCAATCTTAAATTAAAAACAAAAATTGAATCTTATGAAAAAAATAGTTTTAATAGCAATCGCTTTTGTTGGTTTTGCTACTGTAAATGCTCAAGAAATCTCACAGAATGCCATAGGACTCCGATTTGGAGATAGCGATGGTTTTGGACCAGGAATCAATTATCAAAGAGCGTTAGGCGAAAATAATAGGTTAGAATTAGATCTTGGCTGGAGAGATGGCAGTGGTTATAATTTCTTTAAAGTCGCAGGATTATATCAATGGGTGTATCACCTTGATGGGAGCTTTAATTGGTATGCAGGTGCTGGTGGTGGAATTGGGTCAGTTAGTTTTGACAATAGCGCTATAGATGGAGAGACGTTTTTATTTGTTGCTGGAGATATTGGTATCGAATATAATTTTGATATTCCTTTAATGATGTCTGTTGATTTTAGACCAGAATTGGGATTTGGAGATTATAGAGATGATATTGATTTTGATATCGCTTTAAGTATCAGGTATCAGTTCTAATTAAATATATAGATTAAAAAAAAACCACCATATTAAGGTGGTTTTTTTATTTATAAATAGCGTTCTTTTATAATGTTACAATGATGGTTTTCGTGTCCAATTAAAACAAATCCAATGGCTCTAACAGAAATGTCGTTATTGCTAGCATTACCAAATTGTTTCAACATATCATCAGTAAAACTTTCAAAAAGTGCTATTGTCGCAACTCGTAAAGCTTTGTATTCTTTTAGTATACTTTGTTTGGTTCGTTTATTCGCATTGCTAGTTATTCCATATTCATCTTGATCGTAACCTGGTAACAATGTTTTATCTTTTCTTGCAAAAGCAAGTGCTCTAAAGGAGAAAACACGTTCAGTATCTATGATATGTTGTATAAGTTCTTTAATTGTCCATTTGCCATCTTCATATGCATAATCATATTTTTCTTTAGAAATAGATTCTAAAAAAGTACAAATAGCATTTCCGTTTTGCGTTAAGCCTTCGATTAAATTCAGTTCACCTGCTTTGTCAATATAATTTTGATAGTATGGTATAAATTCATTTGCGTTAAGTTGGTCTTTTGTCATTTAAAAATATTTTCATCTAAATTAATAAAAATCCCTTTATCAAATAGCTGATAAAGGGATTAATACATGTTAAAATAGTTATTTGTATAAAGCTTATAATTCGTTAAAAATTGTATGCATTAATCGCTTTTTGTCGTTAATACTTTCTTCCAATGAAATCATTGTTTCTGTTCTGTATATGCCATCAATATCATCTAACATAAAAATGATTTCTTTTGCGTGTGATGTATCTTTAGCTCTAACTTTACAGAATACATTGAATTTTCCGGTAGTGATGTGAGCTACAGTGACATAAGGGATTTCGTTTATGCGCTCTAAAACGAATTTAGTTTGAGAGGTGTTATTTAAAAACACACCAACATATGCAATAAAAGAATATCCTAATTTTTTGTAATCTAAAGTTAAAGATGACCCTTGAATAATTCCAGCCTCCTCCATTTTTTTTACTCTAACATGAACAGTTCCAGCAGAAATCACCAATTTTTTTGCGATATCAGTAAAAGGAATTCTTGTGTTTTCGATTAACATATCTAAAATTTGATGATCGATTTCATCTAATTTATACTTTGCCATTTTTTAATTTTGTTAAATTTTATACAAAAATAACGCAAAAATATTGAAGATAATGCATTAAAAATTAGATTTTTTTCAATTTCAATGAGAAATTCTCATTATTAATAGATACGAAATCGTTTTCGTTTCCTTCAGAAATTGGAGTTCCGTTAGGTGTTAAAACCTTATGTCCTCTAGCATTAATCTCTCTATGAGCGAAATAAGAACTCAAATCTGAAATTTTTTCAATTTTTGGAATAAAATGAATTGATTTGCCTATTAATCTTTCAACATATTGTATTCCAATGTCTGAACCTGATGTGTTTCTGATGATGATGTCATAGAATAGTTTCTGATTCTCTGGTATTTTAAGGTATGTATCGTATTTGTTACCTGTTATGTTGTTTCCAGAAATGAAATGAATTGCGATCAGTAGAGAATGAAACATAAGTTCTCGTGTTTTTTCTCTATTGTAATCATTAGCGAAATGTCCTGCTTCAAATAAAACAGTAGGAACATTAAGACTTTGAAACGTGTCACCTACACAGTTTAAGTTAAAAGCATCGTCATAAATGCCAATTTGATTAGGAATATGTTGTTGTAAATGCGTATTCATAACAGATATAATCTCCATTGCAATTTTTCTAGAATCAGTAATTGTGCATTTTTCATCTTGAGCTGGAGCAAGAAATGAAACGGTTGCTGGGTAATTTGAGTCTCCAACGCTAAATATTGTGCGCTGACCATGAAGGTTAAAACAGTAATTAGGTTTGAATGAATCAAATACTTGCTTTAAAACCTTGCTTTCGGGTTGAGAAAGATCTTGAGCATCTCTATTTAAGTCAATATTGTTAGCATTTAAGCGTGTATATGCCTTTGCTCCATCTGGATTTAATATGGGAATGATTTTAAGTGTACAATTTTCTAAAATTGATTTTGAAACAGATTCAGTCGAGATGATAACATTAATCATATCAAAAATTGCCTTTGTCGTTGTACTTTCATTCCCATGCATTTGAGACCACATTAGAATTTTTTTTGAACCTGTACCTAATGTTATGCTAAAAATTGTTTCGTTATCTACAGATTTACCAATGCTATTTACATATGATTTTAGCTTAGAATTTTTTAATAAATCTAAAATAGATGCTGCATGAATATAGCGTCCAGAAAGAGAGGATTCTTTATGGATTTTAAAAAGTGATTTTAATAAATCTGCCTGCATAAAAATATATTGTTATACAAAGGTAAACAAATGGTGTTTTACATTTGTAAACAATTGTGTAGCCTTTTTTTGTTACAATAATAAACATAAGTATGGTTTTAATTATCAAATGCAAACGCGTTGAGTTGATGAACGTGTTTTATTAGTAAATAATGTTTTAAACATTTTATTGTCAGTAATTTAATTTATTTTATATAAAGTTTTAGTTTTATTTAAATACAGTATTGTTATTTGAAATGTTATTATTTTAAAAAATAAGTTTACATTTGTAACGTTAGTGTTTTAATAATAAATGTTTACAATGATAAACACCGAAGATTTTACAAAAAGATTGCAAAAAGTGATAGATTACTATGGTGAGTCTGCGTCTTCTTTTGCTGAAAAAATTGGTGTGCAGCGTTCAAGTATTTCTCATATTCTTTCTGGTAGAAATAAACCAAGTTTAGACTTTGTGCTCAAGGTGCTTTCCTCCTTTCCTGAAGTGGAATTGTATTGGTTAATGAATGGAAAAGGTGAATTTCCATCAGGACGAAAAATTGAAAGTCATTCTGCTAACCATAATTCAGAATCAAATTCTAGATCTGAAATTTCTGAAATAGTAAATTCTAAGGATAAAACTATAGAGCGTATTGTGATCTTTTATAAAGACGGAAGTTTTCAAAATTTTGATAATTCGTAATTCTTCACATTAATTTTCAAATAAGCAATTCTCGTTAATGGTTAGCATTTCGTAATTTTGTATAAAATATGATATATGAGGATTATTCTATTATTAATCTGTTTTTTGTTATTAACTGGGTGCTACACCGTTGAAAGGAATTGTACAGATTTTAAAACTGGTACCTTTGAGTTTACCTATAATATTGATGGTGTAGAAAAGACAGGAAGGTTTGTAAGAACAGAAGCATTGAATGTTGATTATTTTGATAATAAAATAGATTCGGCATCTGTGAGATGGATTAACGACTGTGAGTTTGTGCAAAAAACAATTCATCCAAAAAATATGGCTGAGCAAAAAGCCATTCATTTTAAAATATTGAGCACTACTGAAGATGCTTATACTTTTGAATATCAATTAGCTGTAAAAGATCCTTATAAAAAAGCTCGCGTTGAAAAAGGCTCAGCAAAAAAGATTAACTAGTTTGTTATGTTAGATTTTTTATTAACTAGCGATGCTATAATGGCGTTGTTGACCTTAACGTTTTTGGAGATTATACTAGGTATAGATAATATTGTATTCATTTCTATAGCTGCTAATAAGTTGCCAGAAAATCAGCGATCTAAAGCGACTAATATTGGCTTGTTGTTGGCTATGATTCAGCGCATTGTGTTATTGTTTTTTGTGTCCTTTTTAGTTGGATTGTCAGAGCCATTTTATTCATTAGAAACGTCTTGGTTTGAAATTCATGTGAGTTGGCAAGCTATAATATTGCTTGCTGGTGGCTTGTTTTTAATTTATAAGAGTACATCAGAAATTAGAGAAAAAGTTACAGATCCTTCTCATGATGAAGATGATGTAAAAAACAAACGAATCAAATCGCTTTCTCAAGCCTTAACACAAATTCTAATAATTGACTTTATATTTTCTATAGATTCCATCTTAACAGCTGTTGGAATGACAAACAGTTTGCATCCAAATCATAATTATACACTTGTGTTAATGATTATTGCTGTGATGATTTCTATCGTTATAATGATTGCTTTTGCTAACCCAATACGGAAATTTATTGAAAAGAATCCTAGCATTCAAATGCTAGGTTTGGCATTCTTAATCCTAATTGGATTTATGCTTATAACAGAAGCAGCGCATTTATCACATACAGAATTCTTCGGAAAAACTGTTGGAGCAATACCTAAAGGTTATCTTTATTTTGCAATAGCATTTTCTTTATTTGTGGAATTTTTGAATTATAAAACAGTAAATAGGAAAAAGAATAAATCTAATCCAAAACAAACTTAAAACCAGCTGAGATAATATTTGCACTAAGTGTATTATCTCTGTCGTACTGCGTGTACTTTAAATCGATACTTTTTAATCCGAGTTTCCAGAGGTGAAATTTTGTAAAGATATCTGTATAGGTCGCTCCTAAACTAAATTGGTTTGCGGAATATTCAGATAAATCATAGTCAGATGTATAAAATTCATTTGTAGATATATGTGCTTCGTATTTAGCAAAATAATCTGCAGCAGATTGATTATAAAAGCGATATGAAGGATAAATAGTAAATTTGTCTGATAGTTTAATAGGAATTTCAATATTTGCAGTATGTGATTTAATTCCCCAATCATCTAAATAATAACGGTAAAACGTTCTTAAAACGAAAGTTTCATTTATATAATAATGCAATCGTCCACCTAGAGCGATTTTAAATCTAGAATTTGGTAATCGTTCAACATCATCTGCTAAATGAAATTCTTCGATAAAAGAATCTGCAACGTCTTTAAAATATACTCTTTGAAAAGGTGTTGACAACAATCCGTCTTGTTTCACGAAATCTAAAACTAATGATCCTTGGAGTTTTTTTGATAAGATCTGGGAAAACCCAAATCCTAAAGCATAGGTATTTCTTCCTTCGCTATCAAAGGTTTTAAACTCTGGATTATAATTAGAATTTCCTGTAATGGTATGCTGATTAAATAGATCGCCATTTAATCCTTGTCCATCAGCAAAAGGACGTAATTCTGTTGGGTATAATGCATTCCAGGTGTCAATAAATATATTTCCATTAATGCTAACTTCCGTATTTTTTTCATTGAATAATTTCGTGTAACTTCCTCCAACACCAATAGAGAAATAATCAAATTCAGAAGAGACTGATAATTTTGCAGACCAGATGTCATTTCTGTCATTTGAATTATGTGTATATGAACCAGTAAGATTTGCCCAAACATCACCTTGTGAAGCTCCTGAGCTTGCATCAAACGGATTGGCTTTGCCTCCACCATCAAATGGATTTATATTGCTTGAAGATGCAGATGTGTACGCTGAAACACCAGCATCAATAGTTAAAATATCATCATCATTTAAAGGTATTGAAACGATAAACGTTCCTGTAATATCTGTTAATTCTTCAGTGCCAATTCCTCCGCTAACAGCAGCATTATCTCCATCTTGAGTATAGTAGCTTGTTAGAAAGTCAACTTCAGCAGTCTCTAGAACTCTTTTTTTATAAATGCTTGTAGAATCTTGAGCATTTCCTTTATGAAACGAAATCAGAATTAATAATATGATAAGTATGTTTTTCAAAGTATCCTTTTTACAAATTAATTACAGCCGCAACCACCTCCAGTTTTTCCACCATTTCCACCAGCAGCAGCTTCTCTATAGGAATGAAATGTACTAATATTTCTATCCGATTTTTTATCTGCTAAAAGCATATCTGGATCGTTAAGATTTACTTTTTCATATTCTTTAACTGCGACACAAGATGTTAGCGATGTAAGAATTAATGTGATTATAATAAGACGCTTGATCATATTTTGTTGATTTTAATATTCGTTGAAGTAAAGATATTTCCATCCTTATCAATAATTAGGCATTCTATATTTGGCAATTGGTTGATTCGATTTATTCCGACGTCTTTTCCCATGACGAAAACTGAGGTTGACAAGGCATCGGCTAATTCGGCTTTAGGAGCAAAAACAGTTACACTTATGATTCCTGTTGATGGATAACCAGTTCGAGGATCGATAATATGTGTGTAACGTATTCCGTTGAAATTAACATATTTCTCATAATTGCCAGAAGTTACCACTGCTCCATCTGTAATTGGCAATAATGCAAAGGTCTTGTTTTTATTTAATGGATTTGTAATGGCTACTTTCCAATCTTCACCATTGGTTTGTTTTCCCCAAGTTGACATATCACCTGAAGCATTTATAATTCCTGAAACAACACCTTTCTCTATTAATAACGATTTTGCTTTATCAGCAGCATAGCCTTTGCCAATGGCTCCAAAACCAATTTTCATGCCTTTGATTTTAAGGAATACGGTTAAATTAGTTTCATTTAATTCGATGTTTTTAAATCCAACTTTACTTACAGAAGCTTTTATTTCTGTTTCGGAAGGCATCTCAGTCATACTTCCATCAAACTTCCAAATTCTATCCATTGATGCGTAAGAAATATCAAATGCACCATCTGTGAGTTGGGTAATTGCTAATGAGCGTTTAATTAAATCGAATAATTCTTTATTCACTTTAACAGGCTCAATTCCTGCTTTACTATTAATTTTAGAGGTTTGAGAATTTGAATCCCAAGAAGAGATAAGACTTTCAATTCTTGAAATTTCATCGGTTGCAAGTTGAATATATGAATTCGCTTCAGTTGAATCTTTAGCCACAACTGTAATGTCAAAACGACTTCCCATAAGTTTTAATGTACGCTTGTACACACTTTGTGCTTCAATTTGAAGTGTGATTAAAATAAAGACTACGAGCAGGTTGCGTGTTTTCAAGTGTTTATTTACTAAAAGATTCTAATATTTTAATATATGCTGAAGGGGTTGTTTTTTTATAACCAGTAACACCTAATTTATTCCCATCTGAATCTAAAATAACAACATATGGAAAGTATCCATTTTTGTTAAATTGCTCTGCTAAATTATTGTTATGTTTTTGCTGCGCTTCAGTTAATGCATTTTTTTTTCGCTTTGGAAAATCGGCTTGAAGCATTACGAAATGTTCTTTCGCATAGGTTTGAAATTCTTTAGTGCTCCAAATTTCTTTGTCCAATTTAATACAAGGTGCACACCAATCTGAACCTTGAAATACCAAGATGATTGTTTTATTATCCTGTTTTGCAATGAGTTTGGCTTTTTCAAAGTCAGTAACCCAATCTTGAGCCAAACTAATAAAAGAAATAAAAAAGAAGATGGTACTTATACTTAGGGTCTTCATATTTATAAAAGTTAGGTTAATCTTCAGCTATAAATTTTATTAAAAAAATAAAATCTAGGACTAAATAGTTTTATAAACGAAGAAACGTATAATTAACAAGAAGTATTGTAACCAATGTTACACATTAAAATAATGTACCTTGACCAGAGTCGTCTTCTTTAGGGTTTGGTTTGTCTTCAGAAGTTTCTTTAGAGTCTGAAGATTCAACTGTTTCATCAACAACTTCTATGTCAATAGCATTTACTTCTTCAGGAGCTTCATATGGTAATGATTCTAATATGTTTACCTGATTTACCTTGTCTTTAGTTAATTGATTTCCTAGAGCTGAAATTCCTTTTATGGCAATAAATTCTTCAAGGTTAATCGTTTCATTGTCCTTTCGGTCTTTACCTCGTTCTTTTGTAAATTCTATTTCAGCCATTGGCTTCCAATCTGTAGACACTATTTCTAATTGTGTATTTGGGTGTTCAGATATAAATGATTCTTCTTTCCCTTCATTTTCAATTAAGAAACGTTTTACGTAGTACATTTCCTTTTCGCCATTGAAATAAATAACTGATATTGGTTTTTTAGGAATCCACTTTTCTAAGACAATCATATCATTATCAAAATGAGTACTCAGTTCTGGTAAAATGGTTTTGAGCATGCCAGACTGTGTGATGATCAATAAACGATCTTCTCCTCTAAATTCGCCAATTAATTCACCTCTTGTATCGACATTAAGTCTTTGAACGGTGTCGTCAAACCATATTTTTCTTGGTTTTAGAGTAGATACGCCTTTTTCTTTTAGTTCTATTTTTTTAACTGAATACTTTGTGACTAAATTTCCTTTGGATGCTCGACCTTTAATTAAAACGTCTGCAAAATCAATATCCCATTTCAATTTTTTTATACTGCCTGCTTGACGTAAGTGAATTGTAATGACTTCAGCTTCACCATTAGGATTTGCCGAAAAATACCAGATTTTTGAGCTTTTATTTCCGTTAGTCATATCATACTCTCTATCGCGAGTTACTGATGTGACCGCAAAACGTTTGATATATGTTGGTCCTTTGTTTCCGTCCCGATAAATCATATTGTAAATGGTGCGTTTGTCTTTTTTCTTAAAAACAGCAACATGAATAATGTCTTTTCCAATAAAGGTTTTACTGTCCACTTTTGTGACCATCATTTTTCCGTGATTGGTAAACACAATAATATCGTCAATATCACTACAATCGCAAACGTATTCATCTCGTCTTAAAGAAGTGCCAATAAATCCTTCTTCTCTATTAACATACAACTTTGTATTTCGAATAATTACTTTAGTGGCATCTACATCTTCAAACGTTCTGATTTCGGTTTTACGTTCTCTTCCTTCACCATATTCTTTTTTAAGACGCTCGAAATATGCGATTGAATAATCGATTAAGTTTGCTAAATGATGCTTTACTTCTGCAATTTGGTCTTCTAAAGCATCAATTTTTTGTTGTGCTTTATCAATATCAAATTTAGAGATGCGCTTGATTCGTATTTCTGTTAAACGCACGATATCTTCTTCAGTAATGGCGCGTTTAAGGTGTTTGATATGTGGTTGTAGTCCTTTGTCAATGGCTTTAATGACGCCTTTCCAAGTGTCTTGTTCTTCAATATCTCTATAGACTCTCTTTTCAATAAAGATTCGTTCTAAGGAGGCAAAATGCCATTGTTCTTGAAACTCACTAAGTTTTATTTCTAGGTTACTTTTTAATAACTGAACCGTATTATCTGTTGAGCGACGTAGCATTTCAGAGACGCCTACAAAATAAGGTTTGTTATCTTCAATGACACAACCTAATGGTGAGATTGAAGATTCGCAATTGGTAAATGCGTAGAGCGCATCAATGGTTTTGTCAGGCGAAATTCCGGAAGGTAGATGTACTAAGATTTCAACATTTGCTGCTGTATTATCTTCTATTTTTTTAATCTTAATTTTACCTTTGTCATTCGCTTTTAAGATGGAATCAATTAGTGATGATGTATTGGTTCCAAAAGGAATTTCAGTAATAACAAGTGTGTTTTTATCAAGCTGAGAAATTTTAGCACGTACTCTAACCTTTCCTCCTCTTAAGCCATCATTATAATTTGAGAAATCTGCTATTCCTGCCGTTGGGAAATCGGGAAGTATCGTAAAACGTTTTCCTTTTAAATGCTTTACTGAGGCGTCAATTAATTCTATAAAATTATGTGGTAATATTTTGGTAGATAAACCTACTGCTATTCCTTCTCCTCCTTGAGCTAACAACAGCGGAAACATTACTGGTAGATTTACGGGTTCTTTTCGTCTGGCATCATAACTTGATTGCCATTCTGTGATTTTAGGATTATAAACAACATCTAAGGCAAATTTAGATAAACGTGCTTCAATATAACGTGAAGCTGCAGCTCTATCTCCTGTGAGGATATTTCCCCAGTTTCCCTGTGTATCAATTAACAAATCTTTTTGTCCGATTTGCACCATAGCGTCTGCGATACTTGCATCACCATGAGGATGGTATTGCATAGTATGACCAACAATATTGGCGACTTTGTTGTAGCGTCCATCATCGAGATCTTTCATGGAGTGCATGATACGACGTTGTACAGGTTTAAAACCGTCTTCAATTGCTGGAACTGCGCGTTCTAAAATCACATAAGATGCATAATCTAGAAACCAATCTTTATACATACCAGTTACTCTGGTAATAGTTTCGCTATTATCGTCTTGTTCGTTGATTAATTCGTTATTGTCTTCGCTCATAAAATAGAGGCTTTTTTATTCGCTTTTACTATTTTTTTTAAGGATTGTCTAATGTATCTACGTTTCCGTTTTGTTACTAAAGTGATATTAAATACTTCTTTTCGTTTTTCACCTCGGGAATCCTTAATGTAAATCGAAAGTATTCTGTAAATCACATAGTTTTTAAAACTATATGCTATTAAATCTTCCTGTTCAAATTCAAGAACATGTTGTCGGTAATTAAAGTATTCGGAAAGTAATAGCCCTTTATTGATGATTATAACTTTGCCACCATCACTATCATATTCAAAAAACTTACATATAAAATGAACTACGAAAAACAATCCTGCAAATGCAATAGCAAAAGTAATAGAAGTAAGAGTCGCATTACCGCTAAAAAGCCTTAATGAACTTATGAATATAGGTAGAGTTATAGCTAGAATTAGAAATATAAAATATATTGAAACAATGATTTTTTTTACGTGAGAATTATTAGTACGCATATAATTTATTTAACTTTTTAATTAATATTGAAATTATCAAAAATTGACGACAATGGTTTCTTTTCTAGTTTTAAGTTGAGGACATTGCCATCATTTTTAAGAACTTTTAAAGTTACAGCATTTAAAGTTTTTAAAACAGATTTTTTAGTAACATGATCACAGAAATTAGCAGTAATCACTTCTATCCCATTCACTTCAAGTATTTCATCGCCATACTCTATTTTAGTTTTTAAATCTTGATCCCAAACATAGCCAATAACCAGTTTATTGTTTTTCAACGTTTGTGTAAAACCAAAATCACCTTCTAAATTTAAAGACGTTTTATAAGGGTTAAAGTAAAGACGTTTGTTTTTATAATCTATGGTCATAACACCATGGTTTAGCAACTCGGCACCTATTCTTGAGTGATCTCCTTTTGTGGTATGTGTTATAGTGTTGTTAATCTCAAAGTTATTGATGACTAATTTGGGTAAGTGAACTCTGGTTTGGCTATCAATTGGTACTTCTCCAAATAAACTTAATGAAGAAGCGCCAATACTTTTTCCAATTTCATTATAAATGTTTTTTGTTTTAAATATATTGTAATTGTCTTCTGATAAGTCGTATAGATTGCCCATACCTGTATCTATTAAAATCATTTCTTTCCCTTTGTCTTGTCCAATGATATTAATCCATACATATGGGCTACTTTGGTCTCCTATTAATTTGATTTTTTTAGATTGATTTTTATTTAGATTTAAACGTTTTATGTTGTCGGTTAGTATTAATTTTTTTTGTTCAGCATTAATTTGAATAATGGTGTGACGAAGTAAATTGCTACCAATGAAGCCATCAATACCAAAACATTTGAAAATATCGCTGCCATTGAGATCAAATACTAAAGCTGAGAAATTTTGAAATTCAACAGATCCAAGTTTTAGGCTTTCTAAAGTAACAATGTCTAAATCTTGTTTTAAATTATTTGCGTCACTAGTAGAAAGAGTTACTACAGATCTAGGTTCTATTGCTTTCTGTACTTCTTTTGAAATAATATTAGGTGCACCAGTATCTAGTAAGAAACGATATATTGTTCCTTGAATTTCTACAGGAATTATAATTTTATTTTTCTCAAATTCAAAAGGGAGCTCTTCAAAGTAGTTGTTAGTTTTGACTTTTCCGTCTTTGAAAGTTTTAGTTTGCGCACAAATTGTAGTGACAAAACTACCAAATAAGATTAATAATAAGAGTTGGCTAGTTTTTTTCATTCTACTTATTATCTTCAACCAAATCTAATTCAACTTTCAAATTATTAATAATAAATTCTTGTCGCGTTGGTGTGTTTTTTCCCATGTAAAAGGATAATAACTCTTCAATAGACATGTCTTTATCTAACATTACAGGGTCTAATCTAATGTCTTCTCCAATAAAATGAACAAACTCATCAGGAGAAATCTCACCAAGACCTTTAAATCGAGTGATTTCTGGCTTAGGTTTTAGTTTTTCAATTGCATCACGACGTTCATCTTCAGAATAGCAGTAAATAGTTTCTTTTTTATTGCGGACTCTAAATAATGGAGTTTGCAAAATATATAAGTGACCTTCTTTTATGACTTCAGGAAAGAATTGTAAGAAGAACGTGATTAGTAGTAATCGAATATGCATCCCATCAACATCGGCATCTGTAGCAATTACAATATTATTGTAACGTAAATCTTCTAGAGATTCTTCAATGTTTAAAGCGGCCTGAAGCAGGTTAAATTCTTCGTTTTCATAGACTATTTTTTTACTTAATCCATAAGAATTTAAAGGCTTCCCTTTTAAGCTGAAAACAGCTTGAGTATTTACATCTCTTGATTTAGTAATACTTCCTGATGCTGAATCTCCCTCAGTAATAAACAAGGTTGTTTCTAAATTTCGTTCGTTTTTTGTGTCACCAAAATGGACACGACAATCTCTTAGTTTTTTATTGTGAAGATTTGCTTTTTTAGCTCTGTCTTTTGCTAACTTTCTAATACCGGAAAGTTCTTTACGTTCTCGTTCGGCTTGTAAAATTTTACGTTGAATCTTTTCTGCTGAATCTGGATTTTTATGCAAAAAATTATCAAGATATTTTTTTAAGAAATCATTGATATAAGTTCTTACGGTTGGCAAATCGCCTCCCATATCTGTAGAACCTAACTTTGTTTTGGTCTGACTTTCAAAGACTGGTTCCATTACTTTTATAGAAATTGCAGATACGACTGATTTTCTAATATCTGAAGCTTCATAATTTTTTCCGTAGAACTCGCGAATGGTTCTAACTAAAGCTTCACGAAAAGCTGCTAAATGTGTTCCGCCTTGCGTTGTGTTTTGTCCGTTAACAAAACTGTGATATTCTTCACTGTATTGCGTTCTACTATGTGTTAAAGCTACTTCGATATCATCACCTTTAATGTGGATGATGTCATATAGTCGATCGGTTTCATTAATGTTTTCAGCTAAAAGGTCTTTAAGTCCGTTTTCACTGTAATATTTTTCACCATTAAAAATAATGGTCAGACCTGGATTTAGATATACATAATTTTTGAGCATTTTTATAACATACTCATTACGATATTTGTAATTTTTAAAAATGCTATCGTCAGGAATAAATGAGACCTTAGTCCCTTTTCTTCGGGATGTATCGTCTAATAAATCTTGATTGGTGAGATTTCCTTGTTCAAATTCAGCAGAAGCCGATTTCCCATCACGTGTAGATTCTACTCTAAAATAATTTGAAAGTGCATTTACAGCTTTCGTACCAACACCATTTAAACCTACTGATTTTTTAAAGGCTCTTGAATCGTATTTTCCACCAGTATTCATTTTAGATACGACATCTACCACTTTTCCAAGAGGAATTCCACGACCATAATCTCTAACAATTACTTTATTACCTTGGATGGAAATATCAATGGTCTTACCAGCTCCCATGACAAATTCGTCAATAGAGTTATCTAAAACTTCTTTAACTAAAATATAAATACCATCATCTGGAGATGAGCCATCACCTAATTTACCAATATACATACCTGGTCGCATTCGGATGTGTTCTTTCCAATCGAGAGAGCGAATATTATCTTCGGTATATTTGGTTTCTTGAGACATAAATGAATGAAAAAATTAGAATGGAATGCAATATAACATAACGTTGCAAAAAATGAAATAAGGTTTGCACAAAGTAATTAACAATAAACACCCAATATTGTTGAGAACATTGAAGTTTTATTGAATATCAGATAATTCCTCTGCTTTTTCTTTTAAAAATGTATTTCTAGTCGTTAACAGATTGGTCATATAACGTACTAAAAATAGAACATTTGCTAATTTTCCTAAGATTCCAAAAGGGGACTGAAAATTAAATTTATCAATCATAAGTGTTCGCCCATCTTTTGACTGAAAAATATGTTCATGTTTAAATGCTTTAAAAGCACCTGAGACCATTTCGTCTACGAAGTAACTTGGACTGTCAAACTCTGTGATTTTCGAAGTGAGTTGTTGTGTAAATCCGAAATGTTTTGCTTCCCAGGTCACCCATTCGTCTAATTCAATTAAACCAGACGTTTTTCCAGCTATAGCTTTTTCATTAGAATGTTCAAGAGATTTTGTATGAAAATCAATATTACGAGCTACATCAAAACACGTTTGAATATCTGCTTTTATTAGGGTTTTGATTTCGATTAGAGGCATAACTATAAGTTTAGGTCTCGACTGCGCTCGACCTGACAAGCTAGACGTTAAAAAGGAAATGCATCACATCGCCATCTTTAACAATGTAATTTTTTCCTTCTACACGCATTTTCCCTGCTTCTTTAACTTTGGCTTCACTTCCAAATTGTACAAAATCATCATAGGCAATCACTTCTGCTCTAATGAACCCTTTTTCAAAGTCAGTATGAATCACTCCTGCAGCTTGTGGGCCAGTTGCTCCAACATTCACTGTCCATGCGCGAACTTCTTTAACACCTGCTGTGAAATAGGTTTGTTGATTTAACAACTTGTATGCAGATCTAATCAATTTAGCAGAACCAGGTTCTTCTAATCCAATATCTTGAAGAAACATTTGACGTTCTTCGTAATCATCTAATTCATTAATATCTGCTTCTGTACCAACAGCTAGCACTAAAACTTCAGCGTTTTCGTCTTTTACGTTTTTACGAACTTGTTCTACATAAGCATTACCAGAAACAGCACTTTCTTCATCTACATTACATACATACATTACTGGTTTTGCAGTAATCAATTGTGCAGGCTTTACAAATTCTTCTTGATCTTCATCACTAAATTCTAAAGCTCTAACTGATGTTCCAGCTTCTAAACCTTCTTTTAATTTTATTAAAACAGCTTCTTCTTTTTGAGCCTCTTTGTTGCCCGTTTTCGCAGCACGTTTTACTTTGTCAAGCTTCTTTTCTACAGTTTCTAAATCTTTCAATTGTAATTCCATATCGATAGTTTCCTTATCTCGTATTGGGTCTACACTTCCATCTACATGTACAATATTATCATTATCAAAGCAACGCAATACATGCAGAATAGCATCAGTTTCACGAATATTTCCTAAGAATTGATTCCCTAAACCTTCACCTTTACTAGCACCTTTAACAAGTCCAGCAATATCAACAATCTCAACGGTTGCAGGTAATACGCGTTCAGGATTTACTAAAGTTTCTAATTTTTGAAGTCTTGGGTCTGGCACATTCACTACACCTATATTGGGTTCAATTGTACAAAACGGAAAATTTGCACTTTGTGCTTTCGCGTTAGATAAACAGTTAAATAATGTTGACTTCCCTACGTTTGGTAATCCTACAATTCCGGCTTTCATAAATAGTGATTTTTGCGATTGCAAATGTAGTTAATTAGAACAAAAAAATGATTTGATTATCTGTTTTTTACGAGATTCATTCAATTTGCACGTTTACTCAATGTAAATGGGCTTTTACTAGATAAGAAGAATCGTTTACTAGTTGGTGATTTGAAATGCCTATTCACAGTTCTACTTTTAATGAAAATTTAGATATCATGACAAACAAAATCACCTTTATTATTTTATGTTCATTGCTGTTGAATTGCAAAAACTCAAATGAAAAATCAGCAGATACAAGCAAAGATATTGCTGAAGCTATACATACAATCGCAAAAACTGAAAAAGAAGTAAAACCTTCTAAGAATACCGAAATTGTATTCTGCTTAGATGCTACAGGAAGTATGAGCGGATTAATTGATACAGCCAAGGAAAAGATTTGGGATATTGTTTCAGATTTAGCTCAAAATGAAGATATAGATACGTTGAAAATGGGAATGGTTTTTTATAGAGATCGTGGTGATGTATTTGTTACAAAACAAATTCCGATAACTATAGATTTAGATGAAGTATATGCTGATTTACTTGAAATACAAGCTGATGGTGGTGGTGACACTCCGGAAAGTGTTAATCAAGCTTTATACGAATCTGTAACGAATATGAAATGGTCTTCAGATAAGAACACTTATAAAACAATTTTTGTAGTTGGTGATTGTCCACCACACATGGACTATTTAAATGATATCAAGTATACTGAAAGTTGCAAGTTAGCAGCAGAGAAAGGAATAACTATAAATACAATTAAGCTTGGCAATAGCTGTTCAGAAGCGATTACGCATTTTAAAAAAATGTCTGAATGCACTAATGGGTCTTATTTGAAATTAGATCAAAATGCTGAAGATTATACGATAGCAACACCTTATGATTCTCAAATTACTGATGTTTCTAAAGCTATTGATAATTCAAGAATGTATTATGGTACAACAGCAGAACGTGAATACAATTATGATAAGAAAGACAAGTCAATGAAAGTTTATGATGATGGTTCTGTCACTGCAAATAGTTCTAGAGCAGAATATAAAAATAGTAAGGTTGGAAAAAAAGGTGCTTATGGAACCAATGAAATTATTAACGATTATAATGATGGCAAACTAAAACTAGATTTCATTAAAGAAGATGAACTGCCAAAGGAATTAAGAGGTATGAGTAAGTCTCAAATTGAAACAAAAATCAATGACCTTGCAAACCAAAGAAAAGAGAACTATTCCAAAATGCAAGAATTGATTAAATTAAAAAACCAGTATATCAAATCTAAAGAAAGTGAGCAAACAGGAAAAAAATCATTTAGTAAAGAAGTGATAAAAATAATTAAAGAGCAATCTGAAAAAGATATATAGATATTCAAGTAGGACTTTCGTGTTTTAGATTGTTTTAATATAACAAGAGATTATTTTTCAAACTCTCTTTTTATCTTTAACTCTAAAAAGCAACCATTATGAAATCACTCGTATTATCTTTCCTAATTGTACTTACGCTATTCTCGTGTAGTAAAGACGACACTAAAACTAATGAAGGAAAATTTAACATCACTGGAAAGTTTTTAGCTCCAAATGGTTTTGATCCAATTTCTAATGCTCGTGTTAGTGCTTCTCAAAATAATGAAATAAAATCTCAAACAAGAACAGATGCTGAAGGAAATTATTCGTTGGCTGTTGCAAAAGGCGATTATACTTTAGTTTTAAATAAAGGGAAATTTAAAACAGAGCGTACTGTAAATATTGAAAATGATTTGAATTTAGAAACTTTAAGCGTTGAGACACTACCTAGTGTAGCTGTTATAACTGGTCTTTATGATAATATTGAAAGCGTGTTATATAATATTGGTCTTTTTAATCCAGTAACTGGAGAACCTTTGTTTGATATAATTGATGGATATAATGGTTTGGGTAGAGTTGGAATTAATCAACATTCAAATAGCCATCTAGAGCATGGTGCTTTAGAAAGAAATTCAACGAATTCATTATTGCAACCAAATGTGAATTTTCATTTTGGAGATCTAATGAATGATCAAAGCTTATTAGATGCTTACGATATTGTATTCTTAAATTGCGGTTTAAGTGAAGCATATATAGATAATTCAAGTATTTTAGAATCTTATGTGGCTAATGGAGGTCTTTTGTATACAACAGATTGGGCTGTAGGATATTTAGATGCTATTACAAACTCTGGAGCAGATTATCTATCGCCTTATACTCCTGAAAAAAGTGGGTCTTCTACAACTACAGTCGCTACAATTTTAGAAGCTGATCTAAGTGAATGGTTATTATTGAATTATAACATTTCAATAGATGATACTGTTTTAATTGATGATTTTTTACCGTCTTGGCAAGTAATAGATACATATGATAGCTCGACAACAATTTCTTGGTTAAATGGTCCTGTAACTTATTGGGATGGAATGAATACTGATATTTCTGAAAATAAAGACTTAGCGTTTACCTTTTTGCATGGTGAAGGTGGTGTGTTTTATTCTTCTTTTCACACTGAAAATCACGATATCGAAGAAGTTACTAATGTTGAAAGAATCATGCAGTTTTTGGTTTTTGAAATGTCTGATTTACAATAAATCACGCACAGTTAAATATAAAAAAACCCAAGTGAATAGCTTGGGTTTTCTAATAAGTTATTATTGATTAATCTTCAGGATGCATAAAACGTTGTTTTCCTAAGAGAGTTTCTTCTGTTTCTACATGATCCTCATCTGGTACACAGCAGTCTACAGGACAAACTGCAGCGCATTGCGGTTCTTCATGAAATCCTTTGCATTCTGTGCATTTATCTGGTGATATATAATATATTTCGTCACTTATAGGCTCTTGCGTTTCATCAGCATCAACTTCTTTTCCATTAGGCAAAACAATTTTGCCTGTTAAACTTGTCCCATCTTTATATCGCCAATCGTCAGCACCTTCGTATATAGCAGTATTTGGGCACTCTGGCTCACAAGCTCCACAATTAATACATTCGTCTGTTATTATAATTGCCATAGTAATTCTTCTTTTTTATTGCGTAAATTTGCAATTGCAAAAATAAAGCCAAAACATGGTATTACCAAACACAAGATGGATTTACAACAAAGAATTAACGCATTTGTAAAATTAGGAAACTTTTTAAGCCAATTTACAACTGAAGATATCAAGAAAAAAGATAATATTCCTCATAATGATTTATTTTTTGATGGGTTTAATCATCAGATTAAATTAGCACATGAAAACAATGGTTGGTTTAAAAAGGATAATATTTATTTCGCTATAAATGGATGGTGCAATCAATTGAAAATTAATAACATTAAGCAATGGTTAGAAAAGTATCAGTTTAATATTGAAAGCCCAAAGACAATCGCAGTTATTATGGCTGGAAATATTCCTTTAGTTGGTTTTCATGATTTTTTAAGCGTCTTAATTTCTGGTCATCATGTATTGGTGAAGCAGTCTTCTAACGACAAGCATTTATTGCCTTTTTTTGCTAAGTATTTGGAGTATGTTGAGCCTGAATTTAAAGGCCGAATTCAATTTACAGAAGATAAACTTGAAAATTTTGATGCAGTCATTGCTACAGGTAGCGATAATACAGCACGTTATTTCGAATACTACTTTAAAGATAAACCTTCTATTATTAGAAAAAATAGAAATTCAATTGCTGTTTTAACAGGAAATGAATCTGAAGATGAGTTAAAGGCATTGTCAGAAGATGTTTTTCGATATTATGGTTTAGGATGTAGAAATGTCTCAAAATTATTTGTTCCTAAAGACTATGATTTTGATAGCTTTTTTAAAGCTATGTATGATTGGCATCCTATCATTAATGAAAATAAATACGCCAATAATTATGATTATAATAAGGCTGTGTATTTAATGAGCGAATTTGAGATGCTAGAAAATGGTTTTCTGATGCTTAAAGAAGATGAAAGCTACTCCTCTCCTATTGCAACCATATTTTATGAACGCTATAACTCATTAGAAAAATTAAAAGAAACTATTAAGGAAAAATCTGATCAAATTCAATGTGTCGTTTCTAATGGTTTTTTAGATAATGAAATTGAATTCGGACATACACAATTGCCAAATCTTTGGGATTATGCAGATGGCATTGATACTATATCGTTTTCGTTGAAAATCTGTTAATAATTTATCAATTTAATAACAGTTCTTTTGTTAGAATTTGTGACCTTTGTGAGCATAACAATACTTTATAGTATCCGTTTCTTCGGAATTAAAATATCAAATAGATGAAAAGACATAATTTTAGTGCAGGACCATGTATTTTGCCTGGTGAAGTACTACAAAAAGCTTCAGAAGCAATAATAAATTTTGATAATGGCCTTTCGCTGTTAGAAATATCACACAGAAGTAAGCCTTTTGTTGATGTTATGGAAAATGCAAGAGCTTTAGCTTTAGAATTATTAGGACTTGAAGGAAAAGGTTACAAAGCCTTGTTTTTACAAGGTGGAGCAAGTACTCAATTTTTAATGGTAGCTCTTAATTTATTAGAAAAAAGAGCTGGATATTTAAATACAGGAACTTGGAGTGATAAAGCTATAAAAGAAGCTACAATTTTTGATGATGTTTATGAAGTAGCATCTTCAAAAGACGCGAATTTTAATTACATTCCTAAAGGATATGATATTCCTGCAGATTATGATTATTTCCATTGCACATCAAACAATACCATTTTTGGAACGCAAATGAAAGAGTTTCCTAACTCTCCTATCCCAATGGTTTGTGATATGAGTAGTGATATCTTTTCTCGTCAGTTAGATTTTTCGAAATTTGATTTGATTTATGCTGGAGCTCAGAAAAATATGGGACCTGCTGGAACCACTTTAGTAGTCGTGAAAGAAGATATTTTAGGAAAGGTATCTCGTAAAATTCCATCAATGATGGATTATAAAATTCACATCAGTAAAAGTAGTATGTTTAATACACCACCTGTTTTTGCTGTATATACATCGATGCTTACTTTAGAGTGGTTAAAAAATCTTGGCGGTATTTCTGCGATAGAAAAAGAAAATGATAAGAAAGCTCAATTAATTTACTCTGAAGTAGATTTAAATCCGCTTTTTAAAGGGTTCTCAACAAAAGCAGATCGTTCAACAATGAATGCAACCTTTACGTTGTCGAATGAAGATTTAAAAGAAACATTTGAAACCATGGTCAAAGAAGCTGGAATCAATGGTTTGAATGGTCATAGAAGTGTTGGTGGTTATAGAGCTTCAATGTATAACGCATTATCACTAGAAAGTGTTGGTGTGCTTGTAGATGTAATGAGCGAATTAGAACGTAAAGCATAAAAAATATATTAATGTCAAGTTGAATTATTAATTGTTCATAGGACTTTTAACGTTTAACTTTTAACTTTTAACTCAAATATGAAAGTATTAGCAAATGATGGCGTTTCACAAAGTGGAATTGATGCATTAGAAAACGCAGGTTTTGAAGTATTAACAACAACTGTTGCTCAAGAGCAATTAGAGAACTATATAAACGAAAATAACATCACTGTTTTGTTGGTTAGAAGTGCTACAACAGTTAGAAAAAACTTAATTGATAATTGTCCTAGCCTTAAAATAATAGGTCGTGGAGGTGTTGGAATGGATAATATCGATGTGGACTATGCGAGAAGCAAAGGTCTTCATGTGATAAATACACCAGCTGCTTCTTCACATTCAGTAGCAGAATTAGTATTTGGACACTTTTATGGTTTAGCACGTTTCTTACATAATTCAAATCGTGATATGCCTTTAGAAGGTGACGCAAATTTTAAAGGCCTAAAAAAAACGTATGCAAAAGGAACTGAACTTAAAGGGAAAACTCTTGGAGTATTAGGTTTTGGACGAATCGGACAAGCTACTGCAAAAGTAGCTATTGGCGCAGGAATGAATGTGGTTGCATTTGATCCTTTTATGGAAAAAGCAAATTTAGAATTAGAATTCTTTGATGGACAAAAAGTGAATTTTGAAATTAAAATGACGTCTAAAGAAGAGGTTTTAAAACAAGCAGATTTTTTAACATTACATGTTCCGGCACAAAAAGACTATGTAATTGGTGAAGCTGAATTTAAACAAATGAAAGATGGCGTGATTATCGCAAATGCTGCTCGTGGTGGAGTTGTTAATGAGGTTGCACTCGTTAAAGCAATCGAAAGCGGAAAAGTATCTAGAGCTGCTTTAGATGTTTATGAAAAAGAACCTAAACCTGAGGTTCAATTATTAATGAATCCAGCTTTATCCTTAACACCACATACTGGAGCTGCTACTAACGAAGCACAAGATAGAATTGGTACTGAATTAGCAGATCAAATTATAAGCATTCTTAAATAAGTTATTTAAAATGTGACCAAAGCAAAAAATATGAGTCCTAATATATGTTAGGACTTTTTTGTACCTTGAAAGTTCAATATTTATTAACCTTTATACAAATATATTATGTCAGGAATTTTAGACTTATTAAGTAGTGACTTAGGAAAAACCATAATTAGTGGTGTTTCAGGATCTACAGGAACAGATCAAAATAAAACTAGTAGTGTGCTTACTATGGCTTTACCAGTTTTAATGAAAGCAATGGAACGCAACGCTTCTACTCCAGAAGGTGCTCAAGGCTTAATGGGAGCATTAAGTGGTAAACATGATGGTAGCATTTTAGATAATCTTGGTGGATTATTTGGAGGTGGTGTTGATGATAACGTTAAAAATGATGGCGCAAAAATCCTTAATCATGTTTTAGGTCAAAAACAAACTGGTGTTGAACAAGTAATTGGACAAAAATCAGGTTTGGACGCTAGCTCAGTTGGAAATATTTTAAAAGTAGCTGCGCCTATTCTTATGGGAGTGCTAGGAAAACAATCTCGTCAGAGTAATGTTAGTAACCCTAGTCAATTAACAGGATTGTTAGGTGGCCTTTTAGGCGGAAATGAGACTCAGAATGAACAAAGTTTTTTAGAAAAAATCCTTGATGCAGATGGTGATGGTAGCGTTATTGATGATGTTGCTGGAATGGTTCTTGGAAGTTCTAAGAGTCAAGGAGGTCTTGGTGGACTTCTGGGTGGTCTTTTTGGTGGAAAAAACTAAAATTTCTTTTATCTTATAACAAAAAGCTAGACTTAAGTCTGGCTTTTTTTATGAATTCAAAAAAAGTTTATTCATTCAAATACATAGTTAACTTATTGTTTGTTCCAATATATCAAATACTTACTATTTTTTGAATCTATATTAGGTCTTAAGAATTTTGTAACTTTAAAATTAAAACACACTATGAAGATTTTTTTCAAATTATTCATCATTATGCTTATTGCTACCAGCTGTAATAGTACGCAAAGTGTTGCAGGAATTAATGATGAAGCAGAAATACCTGAAGAAGATATTGTTCGATTCTCAAGTAATGCATTAGAATATGAGATTATTATTATAGAACCTGGATTTAATTCATGGTTATCTACGATGGCACAACCTGAAGGTTATTATTCTCAGTCATATATGGAGTCGAGAAATAACGTTATGGTTCAAGAATGGAATACTAGAGTGTTGCAGCCTCTAAGATATAGTTCTGAACTTTACCAATTACAAATTGATTATAGGCCTGGAATCAATTATGGATATGAATTAAACTATAAATTATATAATTATTTCATCTACTTTCAGTTAACATATAAACAAAAATTATCAGCTAAGATTCCTAGAATTTAGAGTATCTTTGCATAGCAATTTAAAGCTATGCTAGAGACATTTAAAAGACGATGGGAAATCCAAAAAAATTGGCAACTTTTGTTTCCAATAATTGGGCTAATTGGCTTAGGATATTGTGCTTATAAAATTGCATTTCGTTTTGCTGAGACATACTCTGTTATCCTTTCTATTGCTTTAGCTTCACTCCTGTTTTTTGTACTATTAAAACTAACGTTATATATCTTTAAGAAGTTAGAACAGAAATGGATTTTAGACTATAAATGGGAAATGATTCGGGTCTTTATTGTGTTTGCGATCACTGGTTCTTCTTCAGTTTTTGTTGGAAGACCAATAATGAAGTTTGTTGGAATTACTAAAGAAAACTTAAACCCTATTATTTATTGGGTATTATTCATTATTATTGGCCTAGTTTTCTATCAAATACTTTTAGTGACATTTGGATGGCTCTTTGGGCAATTTAAATTCTTTTGGGAATTTGAAAAGAAAATGCTAAAACGATTTGGTTTAGGAAAGTTTATTAATGAATAATTACAACAAACATATTGCATATAGAATAGCAACACTCCTTGTCGTTGTGTGCTTAGTATTGCCTTCTGTTGTTAAATTTGCACATATATTTGCACATCATGAACATGAAGTTTGTCTTGGTAAAAACCAAACGCACCTTCATGAACTGGATTTGGACTGTGAGTTTTATAAGTTCAATTTGAGTAATAGTTTCTATTTTAAAATAGATGATTTTAAAATAGATTTTAATGTTCCTTCACAAGTATTAAATACTAAACACCATACGTATTTAAAAAGTCATCAGCAACTTACAACGTATTTACGAGGTCCTCCCTATTTAATGTAGTTATTCAGATAACATTTTTTACATTAAATAATTTTCAATGAAGTATTACATATTATGCTTTGCTTGTTTGGTTATAACCACAAGTAAGGCTCAAGAATGTTCGCTAACTTTTTTGGGAGAACTAACAGATTTTCATGATGGAACTCCTATTTCAGCGGCAAACATTTACATCAAAAATACAGAACGCTATGTCATATCTGATTTTGATGGAAAATTTAAAATAGAGAATCTTTGTAAAGGAGATCTGACTTTAGTGATTTCACATATTGGTTGTGAGACTAAAACAGTGACTTACAATATCATTAGTGATACCTTTAAATCTATTGATATAGAGCACCATATAGAAGAACTAAACGAAGTTTCTGTTACAGGAGTAATTTCTAGAAAAGAAACCAAAACTGCTCAAGAAACAGTTTTAAAAACTAAGATTTTAGAAAAGTATAGCGCTTCAAATCTTGGTGATGCATTAAAAGAAGTTTCAGGTGTTTCATCTATAAATACAGGAAACAGCATAGTTAAACCTATGGTAAATGGAATGCATAGCAGTAGACTCTTAATTTTGAATAATAATGTTCGCTTACAAGATCAAGAATGGGGAATTGAACATGCTCCTAATATTGATATTAATTCCGCAGGTCAAATTTCTGTTATTAAAGGTTCTGGAGCTTTAGCTTACGGAGGAGATGCTATTGGTGGTGTTGTAGTAATTAGCCCATCAAGACCTATTTTAAAAGATACGCTTTATGGAAAAACGATCTTTGGAGGACAAATCAATGGTCGAGGATATAATATTTCAACGAAATTAAACAAGAATTATGAATCTGGATGGTTTGCAAACATCCAGGCAAGTGTAAAACAAAATGGAGATTTTGAAACTCCTGATTATGTGTTAACTAATACAGGATCGAAGTCTCAAGGATTATCATTTCGAGTTGGTAAGAAACGATTTGAAAGCGGTTTCGAGATTTTTTATAGTTATTTGAATAATGAAATTGGAATTTTAAGCTCATCACACATTGGAAGTGTTAATGACTTAATCAATGCCATAAACTCTAAACAACCTGAAATAATTAGAGATTTTAGTTATGATATTGATAGCCCAAAACAAGAAGTCGTTCACCATTTGTTAAAGGCACAATATTTTAAACGTTTTAAAAACTTCGGAAAAGTTAGTTTACAGTATGATTATCAGAATAATAACCGTTTAGAATTTGACATTAGACGTGGTGAACTCAGAAACGATGCTGCTTTAGACTTAACATTGCAAACACACACACTACTTGCAGATATTAATATGGATTCTAATTTAGAACGAAAATTAAACTTTGGTCTTTTAGCGCGTTATCAAGATAATTATGCTCCTGATACTGGACTTAGAAGACTCATTCCAAATTATGAAAAATATGATTTTGGAGCATACTTAACTTCTGAATGGAAAATTAATGATGTTGTGCTAGTTGATGCTGGTGTTCGATATGATTTTACAAGAATAGATGCTTTTAAATTTTATCGTCTTTCTCGATGGCTAGAGCGTGGTTATGATGTAGATTTTCCTGAATTTGAAGTGCCTCGAGATGATATTTCGTCTGGAAATATATTTACAAACCCTGTTTTTGATTTTAATAATATCTCTGCATCAATTGGTACTCGATATAAAATTAATGATAAAACGAATTTGTTAGCAAACTATAGTATGTCTAGTCGACCTCCTAATCCTGCTGAATTGTTTAGTGATGGTTTGCACCATTCTGCAGCTCGAATAGAATTAGGTGATTTAAGGTTAGATCCGGAAATAGCAAATCGTATTTCAATGACCTATGATTATGATACGTCTAAGTTCGATTTAACTGCAAATGTATTTTATAGTTCAATAAATAATTTTATGTATCTAAGGCCTACTGGTGTACTTCAAAGTAACAGAGGCGCATTTCCTGTTTGGGAATATGAGCAGACAAACGCAACATTATTTGGAGCAGACTTAACTATGAGCTATGATTTTACAAATCAATTTAATTGGCTAAATAAAACCTCTATAATTAAAGGTTATGATGAAAACGACTTGCCTTTAATTGATATGCCAGCTTTTAGCACAATTAACAGAATTGAATTTAGTATTCCAAAATGGCATAATTTTTCTGCAAGTTTAGAATCTGAATGGGTTTTTGAACAAAACGAATTTCCAGATTTTAATTTCATAGTAGATAATCCTACAACAGGTGATCCTGAGTTATTAGATATCAGTACTCCACCTACTGCTTATAATTTATTTCACTTTTATAGTGACGCTATATTTAATTTAACAGATAAAACTAAGTTGAATATTGCTTTCGCTATTAATAATTTATTCAATACATCGTACAGAAATTACTTAAACCGACTGCGTTATTTTGCTGATGACCTAGGAAGAAATATTACTTTACAATTAAAACTTAATTATTAAAAACAAAAAAATGAATACAAATAAATTAAACTTTAAAACAGTGAAAATCAATTATTTAAATTTTATGAAAACAACTAAATATTTTTTAACAGCTATTTTATGTCTTACCGTTTTGGTATCATGTTCAGATGATGATGGTAACATTGGTGAACCCAACGAAGAAGAAGTCATAACAGATGTTACATTAACTTTTGTAAATGATGCAGATGCTACTGATATAGTAGAATTAAAAAGCGTTGATGCTGATGGTGATGATGGTCCATTAGTTCCAAATAAAACTGTTACAGGTGATTTTTCTGTTGGTGCAACATATACAGCTACACTAGATGTCTATAATTCTATTGAAGATGAAGATATTACTGTAGAAATTACAGATGAAGAGCCAGATGAGCATTTCTTCATTTATGCAATTAACGGCTTAGATATGACTTTTGCAAGATCTGCAAATGATGTTGTTAGAGCAGATGGTAATAAACTTGGTTATGAAACTACTTGGACAGCCAATGCTGCTGGTACAGGAGATATTACAATCCAATTGTTCCATGAATCTGAATCTGTTAATGATGATAATGAATTAGGAACACAAACAGGTGGTTCTACTGATATAAACATTTCATTTACAGATGTAGAAATTCAATAATAAATATAAATACCATAAAAAAAGGCTACTATATGTTTAGTAGCCTTTTTTATTTAATCGATATCGATAATCTGACCTTCTTTCTTTTTCGTAGAAAATACAAACGTATAAAGCCACATTAAAGTAAATGTTGGTATCACATCTAAAAAAGGCAATGCCTCTTCAGCAAACGAAATTGCAGCTGCTATTTTACCTTTTTTTCCTTGATATAATTTTGTCATTAACCAAGCAGAAGCTGGAGCCCAAACAAAATCAAAAGGTGGAAAAATAAAAGAGATATAGCCAAAAGCATCAAATAGTAATCCTACGAGGAGCTTTTTGTTTTTAGACAGGTTTTGTAAATTCATATAAATTGTAATTTACTTAATGATAAGCAAATAGCATTCCAAAACAATGTCTACGACAAATTTTCACTAATCAGTTTTAGAAACTCTGTTCTTGTTTCAATATTTTTAAAAGCACCTCTAAATCCAGAGGTTGTTGTTGTAGAATTTTGTTTTTGAACACCTCGCATCATCATACACATGTGAGATGCTTCAATGACAACAGCAACGCCTTCAGGTTTTAATGTGTTATTGATGCATTCTAAAATTTGTTCAGTTAAACGCTCTTGCACTTGAAGTCGTCTAGCAAATACATCAACAATTCTTGGTATTTTACTCAAGCCAACAATATGTCCATTTGGGATGTATGCAATATGTGCTTTTCCGAAAAAAGGCAAAATATGATGCTCACAAAGCGAATACAATTCAATATCTTTTACAATTACCATTTCATTATAAGACTCTTTAAACATGGCGCTTTTCAAAATTTCTGCAGCATCCTGATTATAACCTTGAGTCAAAAACTGCATCGCTTTAGATGCTCTTTCAGGAGTTTTTATGAGTCCGTCACGATTCGTGTCTTCACCTAAATCCTCAATTATACTTTTATAACGCGCTTTTACATCATCGGTTACTTGAATATTATATTCTTCAAATTTGTTATATGGCATTGTATTATATATTAAATTTCAATAAAAGTAAGTAAAAATTATTACTCGAAACAACAACTAACCTTATCAAAAGATTAACACAAAACCATCGTTTTTAACGTTTGCTTATGACAATTGAACATCATGCATTATTAGATTTGTTAAAGACAACTGTAACAATTCTAAGAAAATGATGTCTTTGTTTGTAGTAGTCACTAACAATCAATCAAATGAAAATGAATTTTCGTTTAATATTCATCATATTTCTGTTATCGAGTATTTCCGCTTATGCTCAAGTGATAGATAGCATTCAAGACTTTTTAAATAAGAAACAACTACAAATAGAACGAACATCTCTATCTCCAAAAATAGATGGTATTTTAGATGATACTATATGGCAAAATGCAGATATAGCAACAGATTTTACGCAATTTAGACCAGACATGGGGAAAACTGCTACTGAAGATATTAAGACTGTTGTTAAGATGGCATATGATGATACAGGTATTTATGTTGCCGCTTACATGTATGATAATCCAGAATTAATTTTAAAACAATTTGCAAGCCGAGATAATTTTGGGCAAGCCGATTTTTTCTTAGTTGTATTAAATCCGAATAATGATGCTCAAAATGATACCGAATTTTTTGTATTTCCATCAGGAACTCAAGCTGATGCTGTAGCCAATCCAAGCAATGGTGAAGACTTTGGATGGAATGCAGTTTGGGATAGTGCTGTTCAAATTAATGATGATGGATGGGTTGTTGAAATGAAAATTCCTTATCGTGCTTTACGTTTTTCTCCAGATATAGAAACTTGGGGATTACAATTTCACAGACGAATTAAACGTGATAATTCACAATACACCTGGAATCCAATTGACAATACTAAAGGTAATTCTGGTTTGTATCATGGTGAATTAAATGGTTTTAAAGATATTGAGCCTCCTGTAAGATTAAATTTGTATCCATTTGCTTCAACAGTTTTTAATAATATGGACAAACCAGATTTTAATCTAGGGATGGATGTTAAATATGGAATTACGGAAAATATGACATTAGACGCAACGCTAATTCCAGACTTTAGTCAAACTGGTTTTGATAATTTGAGTCTTAACCTTGGGCCTTTTGAGCAAACATTTAGTGATCAACGTCAGTTTTTTACTGAAGGCGTTGACCTTTTTAGTAAAGGGAATTTGTTTTTCTCAAGACGCGTTGGTGGTCGTCCTTCTCGCGATGTTGATTTAGACGAGAATGAAGAAATAACTGAAGATCCTGAAGTTAAAGTGTTAAATGCATTAAAAATTTCTGGGCGAACTAAAAAAGGATTGGGTATTGGCTTTTTTAATGCCATTACTCAAAAAACGGATGTTAAAATTCATAATACAGAAACAGGAACGTATAGAAAAGAAACTGTTGAACCTTTTAGCAACTATAACATTCTTGTATTGGATCAGCAATTTAATGGAAACTCGTCTCTTGCAGTTGTCAATACTAATGTAACACGAGAAGGTCATTTTAGAGATGCAAATGTAACTGCATTAGTTGCAAATATTTTTAATAAACGCAATACTTATAATATACAAGGTGATTTAAAAATGAGTAATCGCAATTTAGATACTGGTATAGAAACTGGGTTAAGTTCATTCTTATATATTCGAAAAGCTCATGGTAAATTTAGATACAGTTTTGATCATAGTTTCGCAAATGAAAATTATGACATTAATGATTTAGGACTCAACTATAGAAACAATTTTAATAGTTTTGGTGTTGATGTTTCGTATCGAATTTTTGAACCTACAGAAAAATTGAATAATTTCAGTATTAATGCTTGGTACAATTACAATCGATTATACAAACCTAGTACATTTACAGCTCAAAATGCTGGTGTTAGTATCTATGGGAAAACAAAAAAAGAACTAATGGATTTTGGGGGAAATATCAATTATCAAATGGGTAAACAATTTGACTATTTTGAACCTCGTGATTTTGAAAACAAACGCTTTTTTATTTATGAAGATCGTGTAAATGCTAATGTATGGATTTCAACAAATTATAATAACACTTTTGCTTTAGACACCAATATTGGTGGAGCGCTCTTATTTGAAGATGGACGTGATAATTCTCAATTATGGTTTGGATTCACTCCCAGAATACAGTTAAGTGATAAGTTTTTAATATCCTACAACTTCTATTTTGAAAATGAATTAAAAGATAGAGGTTATGCAAATGATTCGAATGATTTAGACGATGAAATTATATTTGGACAACGAGATCAAAAAACCATTGTTAATAGTGTTTCTGCTGGTTATAATTTTAATCCGTTTAACTCTTTAAATCTAACATTTAGAAATTATTGGACCACTGTGAATTATGAAGATAACCCATACTTTTTACAAGAAAATGGTCGTTTAACAAAGTCAACAGATACTTTTGATGAACTTGCTTTAGATTCTTCTGATGTTAATTTTAGTACGTGGAATGTTGATTTAAGTTATTCGTGCCAATTTGCTCCAGGTAGCTTTTTAACCGTATTATACAGAAATCAGTTATTCAATTCTAATTCAATGGCAGACGAAGATTTCTTTAATAGTTTAGATACTTTGTTGAATCAAGATATGCAACATATTTTGTCTATTCGATTACAGTATTTTATTGATTTTGGAGGCATTCGAAGCATCTTTAAAAAGAAAAATAAGAACATTGAGAAATTAAGTAGACTGTCTGCAAATATGAAACAAAATTCACAGCTTCTATAATTATCATTATTCATTTTAATGTAGTATTTTCGAAGCACATTTTGTTTCAATGATTAAAGCTCAAAACATACATAAATACTATGGAGATTTACACGTATTAAAAGGTGTAAATCTTGAAATTAAAAAAGGTGAAATTGTTTCCATCGTTGGTGCTTCTGGAGCAGGGAAAACAACACTATTACATATTTTAGGCACTTTAGATAAGATTGATAAAAATACAGGTGATTCATTATTGATTAATGAAACTAATGTTTCTATACTCAATGATAAGTCTTTAGCAAAGTTTAGAAACGACCATATTGGTTTTGTTTTTCAGTTTCATCAGTTACTACCAGAATTTACTGCTTTAGAAAACGTATGTATTCCAGCTTTTATAAATGGAAAAAATCAAGCAGAATCAGAAAAGAGAGCAATGGAGCTTTTAGATTTTCTTGGGCTCAAAGAACGTTATCATCATAAACCAAATGAACTTTCTGGAGGAGAACAGCAACGTGTTGCAGTAGCTAGAGCACTTATTAATGATCCTGAACTAATTTTTGCAGATGAACCTTCAGGGAATTTAGATAGCGAATCTGCCGAAAATCTTCACAATCTGTTTTTTAGACTTCGAGACGAGTTTGGACAAACTTTCGTAATTGTGACTCATAATCAAGAATTAGCAGATATGGCAGACCGAAAATTAACGATGGTTGATGGTCGTATTAAGCTCTAATTTTAAGTTATAAACAATTAATTCTTAAAAACTTCATTAATTTTCTGTATAAGGGTTTGTCTTTCGCTTTAAATT
The DNA here is from genome assembly GCF_023556315.2 of Psychroserpens ponticola. NCBI lineage: Bacteria > Pseudomonadati > Bacteroidota > Flavobacteriia > Flavobacteriales > Flavobacteriaceae > Psychroserpens > Psychroserpens ponticola. The sequence continues at coordinate 1,648,478 of NZ_CP116221.1, forward strand.
TGGCTATAACATTAAAAACCCAAACAATGCTAAAAAACATCCTATTGCTACTCGTTTTTGTAACGACATCTATCTGTTTTTCTCAAAACAATTTTGAAAGTGAGTTAGATTCGATACAAACCCTTGATGAAGCCAAAATTTACGTTAAAAAAAATAAATCTTTAAAAGGAAAAGTAATTACGTTTAATAAAGAAAAGCACCATACACAAATAGCTGATGAACTTTTTCGTTTGGCAAAAGGCTCAAAAAAAGTGTATAAAACGGATATGGAAAAGACATACTATAAAGTAGTTGACAAAAATGAAATCCCATATCAAAAACTGAGTTATATCTATTTAGATGGAAAAGAGAAGTCGATGGAAGAAATTAATATACTTAGACATAATATTATAGCAAAATACAGAAATGGCTTTCGTTTTGAAGATTTAGCAAAGCTTTACTCTATGGATACTAATGCAAAACGTGGTGGTGATTTAGGATGGGTAACACAAGGAGATTTACATCCTGATTTTGAAGCTCATGTATTAGATAATTCTCATGAGGTAAATGATATTTTTACTGTTGACATACCTAAACAGCAATGGTATTACGTCATTCTTAAAACAGAAGGCACTAAGTTTATTGAAGAAATAAAAGTGCTTAAAGTAACTGAACCTGTTAAATAATGCAGTTATTTTTTAATTCGGAATTATCACAAGATAAAGATCAAATTCAATTTTCAAAAGAAGAAAGTAAACACATCATAAAAGTTTTGAGGAAGTCAATTGGTGATATACTTCATATCACTAATGGAAAAGGTGTTTTGTTTACATCTGAGATAATAATTGCAGATCAAAAAAAATGTGTTTCTAAAATTACATCTTCCGAAATTAAGCCGAAAAGAAACTACAATTTGCATTTAGCTGTTGCTCCAACTAAAATGAATGATCGTTTTGAATGGTTTCTTGAAAAAGCTACAGAGATAGGTATAGATAGTATCACTCCTATTTTTTGTGAAAATAGTGAACGTCGCATTATTAAAACAGAGCGTTATGAAAAAATACTTTTATCTGCGATGAAACAATCATTAAACTGTTATTTGCCAATATTAAATGACCCAATTAATTATAAAAATTTTATTGCTCAAAAACATGATGGTTTATTATATGTTGCGCATTGCGAAGAATCGAATAGAAAATCCTTAAAACAAGAATTAAAACCCAAACAAAATGTCATAATTTTGATTGGTCCTGAAGGTGATTTTAGCATAAAAGAAATTGATTTAGCGATACAGTCCGATTATATTCCAGTTACATTAGGAGATACAAGATTACGTACTGAAACTGCTGCAATTGTTGCTTGTCATTCTGTTGCTTTTGTTAATGAATAATCACTTTGAGTAAGAGATATTAAATACCTGTATATCATATGTTAATAAACAAAAAAATCCAATGAATTCTCATTGGATTTTTTTGTTAAATATGATATATGAATTATTCACCCATCGCAGCAATGACTGCAGCAGATAAACGTTTATATGTTCCGTTTTCTAAGCGTTCTCTAATAGCATCAAAAGCATCAAGAGTTTCAGTAACATCTTCTAATGTATGAGTTGCTGTAGGAATCATTCTTAAAAGAATTAATCCTTTAGGTATTACTGGATATACAACAATAGAACAAAAAATCCCGTAGTTTTCACGTAAATCACGAACTAAAGCCATGGCTTCAGGAATACTTCCTTTTAGATATACAGGAGTTACACAACTTTGTGTAGTTCCGATATCAAATCCACGTTTTTTTAATCCAGATTGTAATGCATCAACAATTGTCCAAAGGTTTTCTTTAAGCTCTGGCATTGTTTTGAGCATTTGTAAACGCTTACGAGCACCAACTACAAGTTGCATTTGTAGTGACTTTGCAAACATTTGCGAACGTAAATTATATTTTAAGTAGTCTATAATTTCTTGATCTGCAGCTATAAATGCACCAGTACTTGCCATAGATTTAGCAAACGTAGCAAAATACACGTCAATATCATCCTGTACGCCTTGTTCTTCACCAGCTCCAGCTCCAGTTTTACCTAAAGTTCCAAAACCATGTGCATCATCGACAAATAATCTGAAATTAAATTTCTTTTTAAGTTCAACTATTTCTTTCAAACGTCCTTGCTCACCTCGCATTCCAAATACACCTTCAGAAATTACTAAAATTCCTCCTCCAGTATGTTCAGCCATTTTAGTGGCTCTTTCTAAGTTTTTCTCAAGACTTTCAACATCATTATGCTTATAGGTGAATCGTTTTCCCATATGCAAACGAACACCATCAATAATACAAGCGTGTGCATCAACATCATAAACAATAATATCATCTTTTGACACCAAAGCATCAATTGTAGATACCATGCCTTGGTAACCAAAGTTCAATAAATATGCTGCTTGTTTATTTACAAATTCAGCAAGCTCATCTTGTAATTTTTCGTGAAGATCTGTATGACCAGACATCATTCGAGCTCCCATTGGGTAAGCTGATCCATATTCTGCTGCAGCTTCGGCATCAACCTTTCTAACCTCAGGATGGTTAGCAAGACCAAGATAATCGTTAATACTCCATGTAATTACGTCTTTACCTTGAAACTTCATTCTATTAGATATCTTACCTTCTAACTTAGGGAAAACAAAATAACCTTCTGCGTGAGAAGCCCATTTTCCTAACGGTCCTTTATCTTTATAAATCTTTTCAAATAAATCCTTCATTTAAAGCTATTAATTTAGTCAAATTAGTTAGTAGACTTTATCTCAATCATTTTTAAGCGAAAAATTAAGATATAATCGGGACAAAATTAATCAATTATATTATGACTGCATAATATTTTAAGACCAATGTTTATAAGCCCTTATACATAAAATCCTATCACATAAAAATGCAATAGGACTTCACACTACTTTTTGTAATTTTATTTTATATACTGAATGCTTTCAGAGACTTCTGTTTTACTATCAAAGAAACCTTGCTCTTCCATCCATTTATCACTATAAATCTTACTCATATAGCGAGATCCATGATCTGGAAATATCACAACAACTTTATCACCTTTCTTAAATTCTCCATCTTCACTAAGTTGCTTTAATGCTTGCATTGCTGCTCCACTTGTATAACCTACAAATAAGCCTTCAGATCTAGAAATCTCTCGAGCTGTATGTGCACTTTCCTCATCCGTAACTTTGATAAATTTATCAATTAAATCGAAGTCTGTTGCTGTAGGAATTAAATTCTTACCTAAGCCTTCAATTCGATAAGGATAAATTTCTTTATCATCAAATTCACGTGTTTCATGATATTTCTTTAATACTGAACCAAATGCATCAACACCAATGATTTTAACATCAGGATTTTGTTCTTTTAAGTATTTAGATATCCCAGAAATAGTTCCACCTGTTCCACTACAAGCAACTAAATGAGTGATTTTACCTTCAGTTTGATTCCAAATTTCAGGACCAGTAGAATTATAATGTGCATCAATATTTAATTGATTAAAATACTGATTGATATAGATAGAACCTTTAATCTCATTATGTAAACGCTTAGCAACTTCGTAATAAGAACGCGGATCGTTAGCACTAACATTAGCAGGACACACATACACTTGTGCTCCCATAGATTTTAGCATATCAATTTTATCTGCTGAAGATTTAGAACTCACAGCTAAAATACACTCATAACCTTTAATGATGCTAACCATAGCAATACTAAAACCTGTATTACCTGAAGTTGTTTCAATAATAGTATCACCTGGAGTTAGAATTCCTTGTCGTTCTGCTTCTTCTATAATATGAAGTGCTATTCTATCTTTTGATGAATGACCTGGATTAAAAGCTTCTACTTTTGCGAAGAAATCACCTTCAAAGCCTTTTGTCATTTTATTTAATTTGATAAGTGGTGTTTTACCTATTAATTGTAAAACATTATCAAATACATGTTTGTCTTGTTTCATAAACGCTATTTATCAGTTTCAACATCATTTAACATTGAAACGTAAAACCTTGCAAAATTACTATTTTTTTTTAAACTAGCTAGTAATTCCTTCTAAGTCTAGTAAAAAAGCGTATTCTTGAGCATCTTCTTTTAGAGCTTCAAATCGTCCGGAAGCTCCACCATGACCAGCTTTCATATTGGTTAGAAGATATAATTTGTTAGTATCTTGTTTATAAGTTCTGAGCTTAGAAACCCACTTTGCAGGTTCCCAATACTGCACTTGCGAATCGTGTAAACCTGTGGTTACCAATAGATTTGGATAATTTTGCTTTTTCAAATTATCATATGGTGAGTAACTTTTGATATATTTGTAATAGTCTTTATTATTAGGGTTTCCCCATTCATCATATTCTCCTGTAGTAAGCGGAATTGTATGGTCTAGCATTGTTGTTACTACGTCAACAAAAGGAACGGCTGCAATAACTCCGTTATAGAGTTCTGGTGCTTCATTTATTATAACTCCCATCAATAAACCACCAGCACTTCCACCCATTGCGTATAAATGAGATTTTGACGTATAACCTTCAGCAATTAAATGTTTTGAACAATCTATAAAATCTGTAAACGTGTTTTTCTTTTTAAGAAGTTTTCCATCTTCATACCACTGTCTTCCTAAATACTCTCCTCCTCTAACATGTGCAATTACATAAATAAACCCTCTGTCTAACAAACTTAATCGGATTGTTGAAAAATATGGATCAACGGTAGAACCATAACTTCCATAAGCGTATTGCAATACTGGAGTGTTCCCATCAAGTTTGGAGTCTTTTCTTCTAACGACAGACATTGGGATTTTAGTGCCATCTTGTGCAGTTGCCCATATGCGTTCAGAAGTATAGTTGTTTTTGTCAAACTTAGGATCTAAAACTTGCTGTTCTTTTTTGATTTCTTTAGCTTTTGTTCGCATATTGAAATCTATTACAGACGCTGGAGTAGTCAGTGAATTATATGCATATCTTAAAATTTCAGTATCAAAATCGACGTTTGTTCCTACATTTACAGTGTAAGTTTCATTATCAAATGGCAAATAATAATCTTCAGTATTATCCCAACGTTTTATTCTTATTTCATTTAATCCATTAGTTCGTTCACTAATGACTATATAATCTTTGAATATCTCAATATCTTCAATCAAAACATCTTTTCTATGAGGAATGACTTCAACCCAATTTTCAAGTTTGGTAGCATTTTCTGGTGTTTTCATAAGTTTGAAGTTGGTTGCTTCATCTTTATTAGTAACCACATAAAAATGGTTTTCAAAATGAGACATGCTATACTCTAAACCTCGAACTCTTTTTTGAAAGACTTTAAATTCGTTATCTGGAGCATCTGCATTGAGGATATGAAACTCATTTGTGAGCGTACTATAACAGGCAATGATGATATATTTTCTTGATTTAGATTTGTAAACAGCAACTCCAAAAGTATCATCATTTTCGGTGAATACGATAATATCTTCGTCTTCAGAATCACCTATTTTATGTTTGTAAATTTCATTTGCTCGAAGCGTTTGTTCGTCTTTTTTTGTGTAAAAAATGGTACAATTATCATTTGCCCAAGTTGACGAGCCAGTTGTGTTTTTTATTACGTCTGAAAATATCTCATTAGTAATTAAACTCTTAATTTGAAGATTGTATTGTCGTCTGCCAACAGTATCCAATCCAAAAGAAATCATCGTATTATCTGGACTCACACTTAATCCTACTAATCTAAAATAACCATGACCTTTTGCCATGTCGTTGCAATCAAAAATCAACTCTTCTTTGGCTTCTAAACTTTCTTTTTTGCGTGTGTAAATCGGATAATCTTTACCTTTTTCATACCGAACGATGTACCAATAACCATTGTATTTATAGGGAACTGAAGAATCATCTTCCTTGATTCTTGCTTTCATTTCTTCAAACAATTGCTTTTCAAAACTATTAGTATGAGCAGTTTCTTGCTCGTAATAATCGTTTTCAGCATTTAGGTAATCCAACACATTTTGATCTTCTCGTTGGTTTAGCCAGAAATAGTTATCAATTCTAAGATCATTATGGATTTCTAATTCTTTAGGAATTTGTCTTGCAATAGGAGCTTCAATAGTCGTCTTCATTTTTCTTTTTAAAAGTCAAGCAATTTAGTAATTTTGCAACTTATAATTTAAAACTTAACAATATGTTTGGAGATATGATGGGGAAACTTAAAGAAGCCCAGAAAAAAGTTGAAGAAACAAAAGAACGCCTTCATACTGTTTTAATTGACGAAAAGAGTAATGATAATAAACTAAAAGTTACTATTACCGCAAATAGAACTTTAAAATCAATTGCAATAGACGACGAATTACTTCAAGATAAGGACATGCTTGAAGATTATTTAATTCTTACGATAAACAAAGCAATTGAACGCGCTTCAACAGTTCATGAAACTGAAGTTGCAGCTGTAGCAAAAGCTGGAATGCCAAATATTCCCGGAATGGATATGTTTAAGTAATCTGTTGTCCAGAAAGGTTTTTATAACCTTGTTGAATTTAACCATGAATTTTTTAAAATTCATTCAACACATCCAAAAGGCGTTCATGCATTTGATCTGTATAATCTAAATGCGTTACCATGCGAAGTTTATTGCTTCCCATGCTTATGATATGAATGTTTTTGTCTGTTAATTGCTGAAGAAATTCTGCTTCATCAACATGAGACTCCAATTCAAAAATAACGATGTTGGTTTCTATAGGTTCTACAACCTTTATAATTGATAAATCAAATAAAGCTTGTCCAATATCTTTAGCTTTTTTATGATCTTCTGCTAATCTATCCATGTTATGATCTAATGCATACAATCCAGCAGCAGCCAGATAACCAACTTGTCGCATATTACCTCCGAAAACTTTTCTTAAATGAATAGATTTTTTCATAATAGATTCATCACCAATCAGCACTGAACCAATAGGACAGCCAAGCCCTTTGCTTAGGCAGACAGAAATCGTATCAAAGATTTGTCCGTATTGTTTTGGCGTTTCATTTTTAGCAATCAAAGCATTCCATAATCGTGCTCCATCTAAATGATACCCTAAATCATGTGTATCACAAACGGTTCTGATTTTTTTAAGTTCTTCAAAATCCCAACAAGCTCCTCCTCCTTTATTGGTTGTGTTTTCAACTTCTACTAAACTGGTTTGACTATAATAAAAGGCATCTGGATTTATAGCCTGAATCACTTGTTGAGCATTAAACATGCCTCTTTCACCATCAATTAAATGACAAGATACACCACTATTAAATGCTGCTCCTCCAGCTTCATAATTATAAATGTGTGCATATTTATCACAAATGACTTGCTCTCCAGGTTGCGTGTGTAATTTGATAGCAGTCTGATTAGCCATACTTCCAGATGGAAAAAACAAAGCTTTCTCCTTTCCAAACATGTTTGCTAAACGCTCTTCTAAAGCATTTACAGTTGGGTCTTCTTTGAATACGTCGTCACCAACTTCGGCAGACATCATAGCATTTAACATGCCTTTTGTGGGCTTTGTTACTGTATCGCTTCTTAAATCTATTGTCATAAATTAGTTAGTATTGTAATTGCATTTATCACTTCCAATTGGAGAACCATCAGGAATTTTCGGTGAATTTTTCAATATAAATTCTTCTGGATCCTCATTAAATTGCTCTATTAGTTTTTTATATTGTTTGCTATAATAATTTGGTAAAAGCATAGGTAATGAATTAGGCGTTTTACTAACAGGCATATTAATAGTATTTGGCACACTTTTTATTTTGTCAATATATTGATTTGCAATAGCATTGACTTGAAAGTAAGCTTTGTCATTTACAGCTAAATTCATAATATGTTTGAGAACATTAGTATTGATTATTTGTTGAATTTCATTTAAATAGGGATCATTATATTGCTTTTTAAATGAATTTTCAATTACAATTTTTAATAATTCATCTAAATTTAATTGACTACTATCTAAACTATGTTGATAAACTAAACGATTTGCTCGCTCTGGATGTAATAATAAACTTAATGTCATATCACTTGCAGTAGCAGCAGCACTCATTGGGTCGAAAGCAACTCCAGCTTGACTAGAAAAGGATTCACGACTTCTATAATATTCAAAAGCTCTTGGTGGAAATAATTCCAATTTATCCTTTGGAATCGCTAATGCTTCAGCAGATAATGTTTTAAGAATAGAATTTAAAGCATCTCGTTGCATTTTAGCATCTACAGACTTCACAACCGTTTGTCCATCACCTTTCACAGCATAATTATAATCTAAACCTCCAATCACTTTAGCTGCAGCTTCAGTTTGAAAACGATGGAAGAAATAGAGCGGCACAAATACATCTTCTAATACTGAAAGCGGTTCGCCTTTTCGAATATTGTCTATTGAGAAATTTGAAATAGCTTTTTCTCTAACTGCTAAAAGATTGTCCAATTCTTCAGAAGCAGATTTGCCATTATCCCAAAGGTGAGCAGAAGCATGTGCTCCTCCTTTTGCTCTTGCATCACGATCTGAAATAAAACGATGACCAGCTAAAGTTGCAGCTTTTAAAATTTTATTTAAGTCTTCAGTTTCGTTTGAATTTTTATCAAATTCAGAATAGCTATATGCCACAGTAACTTTGTCCCAATCTCCAATTCCTACAGCATACGCATCACTTAAATCTATATGTCCGTTAGTTAATTTTACTAAAGGATGTGGGTAATCCATAACTGATGACCTTTGGTTTGGACTTGCAGCAAAATTATGTGCAAACCCAATAGTGTGCCCAATTTCGTGAGCGCTCAACTGACGAATTCTCGCTAAAGCCATATCTAACATAGGTTGATAATTATCGTCACGCTCTGCAAATGGTTTATCTAATAACGCTTGAGCAATCATAAAATCCTGACGAATTCGTAAACTACCTAAACTCACATGACCTTTAATAATTTCTCCAGTTCTAGGATCGATAACACTTCCTCCATAACTCCATCCTCTAGTTGAACGATGTACCCATTGAATCACATTATATCTACAATCCATTGGATCTGCATCTGCAGGTAACATTTTTACTTGAAATGCATCTTTAAATCCGATAGACTCATAAGCTTGATTCCACCAACGAGCTCCATCTAAAAGCGCAGAACGTACAGGTTCTGGAGTTCCTGGATCTAGATAATAGATAATTGGTTCTTTAGCTTCACTAAGTTCAGCATTAGGATTTTTCTTTTCTAAGCGATGTCTAATGATATAGCGTTTTCTAATTTGCTCTTGTATTGGAGTGGCATAATCTAAATAAGATATTGAAATAGCTCCACTTCTCACATCAAATTCACGCATTTTATATTCATTATCTGGTAATTCAATAAAGCTATGATGTTGAATTACACTAACTAATGATGCTGTAGGAGCTACAGTTCTAATATTTTTTCCTGTAGGTTGGCCTTTAAATGTTAGTAAAGCTTCAAACTCTACATTTTTAGGAAATGCTTTAGTTCTGTTAAGTGATAATGCACTTTTTGACGCATCTAATTTATAGTTTCCCTCCTTACTTCTTTTAAAAGTTGAAGCCACACCATTTACATCTTCCATTAAAAATGGTGTTATGTCAATGATGTAGGTTCCATTTTTTTCTTCTTCAATTTTAAATCCATATAAGACGGATTTAGCAAAAGCTTGCTCGATACTTTTCTTTTCAAGCACATTATCTGTAATAGCTCTATAATTTTGGTTGGGTTGAATTAATAATAATTTATTACCTGCTTTTTGGAATTTCACTATGCGTTCTCTTCCTAATAGACCTCTGTCTAATCCAATATCGTTAGAACCAACTCCAGTAGCAAGTGAATTTACATATAGAAATTCTTGATCTAAATTTTTAACTTCTAAATAAATTTTGTCTTGACCTTCATCATAGTGAAAATCAAAAAAACCGTTATAATTTTCAAGGTCTTTATTATCTAATACCTGAGAAAAAGCTGGTAAAATTGAAAGAAATAGTACGAAGTATAATATCTGTTTTTTCATTATTGAATAATTAGTCTATAAAATTACATAATTTAAACGAATTGATAAATGTGACTTATATAAATAACATGCGTCTAAACTATTAAGAAACTTATAGTTGCAAGAATGAATTTGTTGCTGTATTAATTTAAATTAACCTGAGAACCCTATATCAGAGATTAATAATAATTTTTAAGCTATTTAAAAATGGAAATTTCAAACCCATTCTTGATGGTTTTTTCAAACGTTTGTATTCAAAAACTAATTTTATTGGTTTAGAAGCGATACCTTATAAGTTAGGCTCAATACATTCAAATATTGATATTGTCATTAGACCTTTTGAAACTTCAGATCTAAATTCATTAAATGAAGGGGTTAGGCATTCACGTTTAGTTGAAGAGCAAATCCCAAAATGTTACGTTGCTACTACCAATGAAAATAGAACAATTTATAGACAATGGTTATTTACTCATAAATATCAACAACAAGTTATAGATTACTTTGGTCCTATTTTTCCGAAAATTAGTATAAACGAGGCAATTATTGAAGGTGTATTTACACATCCTGACTATAGAGGATTACGCATCATGTCTGATGCAATGTCAAAAATAATTCAGCAGCAACAGTATAAAAATATAAAAAGAGTGATTGCTTTTGTTGAAGAAAGTAATAAAGCAAGTCTTAAAGGTTTTTATAGAATAGGTTTTTTGCCTTATATGATAAGGAAAGAAGTTTGGTTTCTGTTTAGAAGAAAAGTAACTTTAGTTCAAATGTCAGAGAAACTTCAAAAAAAGCATTTAAAAGCATTTTTATAAACTTGATTTAAAACATAATTGGTTTTAGTTTTTTCTGAATGATTTATATCTTATTTTCGTTTAAAATTTTAGACTATGATTACTTCAGATCAAATTAAAGATCTCAATACACGCCTTGATAAACTAAGGCACTATCTTTGACATAGATGCCAAATTAATAGAAATTTCTAACGAAGAAGAGCAAACTTTTGACCCTAATTTCTGGAATGATTCTAAGCAAGCCGAATTGATAATGAAATCACTTCGAGAGAAGAAAAGTTGGGTTGAAGATTATAATTCAGGGATCACCTTATTAGAAGATCTAGAGGTTATTTATGAGTTTTTTAAGGAGGAAGAATCTACAGCGGAAGATGTAGAAAATAGATTTCAAAAAGCATTAGGTCTTATTGAAAAATTAGAGTTCAAAAATATGCTGTCTGATGAAGGTGATAGTTTGAGCGCTGTACTTCAAATTACTGCTGGAGCTGGAGGAACAGAATCTTGTGATTGGGCTAGTATGCTTATGCGTATGTATTTAATGTATGCGGAAAAAAGCGGATTTAAAGTCAAAGAACTCAACTTTCAAGAAGGTGATGTTGCAGGAATCAAAACGGTTACTCTAGAGATTGAAGGTGATTATGCTTTTGGTTGGTTAAAAGGCGAAAATGGTGTACATCGTTTGGTTAGAATATCTCCTTTTGATAGTAATGCTAAACGACACACAAGCTTTGCTTCAGTATATGTGTATCCTTTAGTTGATGACACCATAGAAATTGATATTAATCCAGCAGATATTGAAATCACTACAGCACGATCAAGTGGTGCTGGTGGACAAAATGTAAATAAAGTAGAAACTAAAGTTCAGTTAACACATAATCCATCAGGTATTCAGATTTCATGTTCTGAAACACGTTCTCAACATGATAATAGATCACGTGCAATGCAAATGTTGAAATCTCAATTATATGAAATTGAATTACAAAAGCAAATGGCACAACGTGATGATATTGAAGCAGGGAAAATGAAAATAGAATGGGGAAGTCAAATACGGAACTATGTAATGCACCCTTACAAATTAGTAAAAGATGTGAGATCTGCTCATGAAACGGGAAATGTTGATGCGGTTATGGATGGAGATTTGGAACCATTTTTAAAAGCCTATTTAATGATGATGGGTCAAAAAGAAGAAAACCCTAACCAATTATAAACTATGATTACAATATATCACAATCCACGTTGCACTAAATCTAGAGAAGGTCTTCAAATTTTAGAAAATTCTGGCAAGGATTTTGAAGTCATTAAATATCTTGACGAACCAATTTCCGAAGCGAAACTAAAAGAGATTATAAGTTTATTGGGTATTAAGCCTATAAACTTGGTCAGAAAAAATGAGGCGATTTGGAAATCAGATTATAAAGGAAAAAAATTAACAGATGATGAAATCATATCTACTATGATAAATAATCCAAAACTTATTGAACGACCAATTGTTGTTAATAATGGAAAAGCTACAATTGGTAGACCACCATCATTAATAATTGAAATTATATAAATATGTTACTCAATATTATGAGAAGTAAAAATAGTATGCTAATGGCATTGCTTTTTTTGATTAGTTTTCAAGTGTTTTCACAGACAGAAGCACAAATAAAATATGATAAAGAGCGTTTTGAAAATAGAGCAAATGAATTAAAAGAACAACTTGTTAGTGATATCATTAAAGGCCTTAAGGTAGGTGAATTTGAAGAACATATTGTGTCACTGTCAATACACTCTTATTTTGAAGAAGTTACAAAAATTTATATGTTTGATCTTCCAGCTTTTGAAAAACAAGACTTAATCACTCAATTTGAAATAAAACATTTTAATGATTTAAATACCATTTTAGATCAAGAACAAATTGATTATATTATTAATCAGCTTAGAGGAGATTGGAAAAAAGACCAAAAAAAGAAGAAACGTAAGAAAAAAAAGAAAAACAAATAGGATACCTTTTACGATAATTTACATTTATTCTTTAGTTTTTTTTAATTTTTGTTTAACAAAAGATTAACCGTATCCAATCGCAAGTAATTTATTTTTGCTAACTATAAACAGCGAAACTATTTTACTTGAATATGAATTTAAAACTAACTTTCCTCCTTTTACTAATTACTACAATTAGCTTTGCTCAAAAAGAAATTACCATAACTGGTAATGTAATTGATGCAGACGAGAATTTCCCTTTAGAATACGCAACTATTTCTTTTATTGATAAATTAGAAAATAAGGTTGTTACTGGAGGAATAACTGATATTGACGGTAAATTTGAAATTGATATTCCATCAGGAACTTATGACGTTAAAATTGAATATTTATCCTATAAAACGAAAACATATTCTGATAAGGTTCTAGATAAAAGTATGGATTTAGGAACCGTTAGCTTATCATTAAATATGGAAGCACTCGACGCTGTAGAAGTAATAGCCGAACGTACGACTGTAGAAATTAAATTAGACAAAAAAATATATAATGTTGGGAAAGATCTTACGGTTCGTGGAGGTACTGTAAGTGATGTTCTAGACAATGTACCTTCTGTTTCAGTCGATGTTGAAGGAAATGTGTCATTGAGAGGGCAAGAAAATGTTCGCATTTTAATTAACGGAAAGCCATCAGGTTTAGTTGGTTTAAATTCAACAGATGCATTACGTCAATTACCAGCAGAATCTATAGAGAAAGTTGAAGTTATCACCTCTCCTTCTGCAAGGTATGATTCTGAAGGAACTGCAGGTATTTTAAATATTATTTTAAGACGAAGTAAGTTGCAAGGTTTAAATGGAGCAATTACGACAAATGTTGGTTATAATCCTTCAGCTGGAATTTCAGGAAACATAAATTATAGAACAGGAAATGTAAACATATTCAATACTTCTGGTTATAGTTACAGAGAATCTCCTGGACATTCTTATTCCTCACGACAAAATTTTAATAAAGACTACGATGCTTCTGGTAATTTAATTATTGATAATCCAGATACATTTATTGATGAGTCTAGTGAATATGATCGTGTAAGAAAAGGGTTTAATACTAATTTAGGAGTAGAATGGTATGTCACTAATTCTGCATCAATAACGACTTCTGTTTTTTACAGAAATAGTGATAATGAAAGAAACACAACTAATATTGTTGATCAATTTGATTCAAATAGAAACTTATTATCAAGTAGTTTGCGTTTGGACCCTGAATTAGAAGATGACAAAACATTGCAATATGCTTTAAATTTTGATAAACAATTTGAAACAAGTGGTCATAAATTAACATTCGATTTTCAATATGAAGATAGTAATGAAGATGAAAATTCATTAGTAAATATCAATGGTGTAAACCGAGAAAAAGTTGTGACATTAGAAGATCAAACACGTGTTTTATTACAAACAGATTATGTGTTACCAATTGGTGACAAGAGTCAGTTTGAAATTGGATATCGTGGTAATTTCAACAAACAAAGCACAGATTATATTGTTGAAATTTTAGACGATAACACAAACCAATTTGTTGTCGATGATAACTTAACAAATCTTTTTAATTATAAAGAATATATATCAGCTGTTTATACTCAATATGGAAGTAAAATAGGAAAGTTCTCATACCTTTTAGGATTGCGTTTAGAGAATACTCAAATCACTTTAGACCAACCAACAACTGGAGAATTTAAAAGGAAAAACTATACAGGTTTATTCCCTACAATTAATTTAAATTATGAATTAAGTGAAAGTGAAAATTTAACTTTAGCCTATAGTCGACGTTTACGTAGACCACGATCTTATTTTATTAATCCATTTCCTTCAAGATCTAGTGTAACTAGTGTATTTCAAGGAAATCCAGATTTAGATCCAAGTTATTCTGGACAGTATGATATTGGATATTTAAAGCGTTTTGGTAAATTTACATTTGACACGTCTCTATATTATTCACATGCTACAGATGTTTTTAATTTTATTCAAATTGATACTGGTGAAACCGTTCTTGTCAATGGCATTGAAGAAAATGTAATAAACCGAACACCAATAAATTTAGCAACTCAAGATCGTGTTGGATTTGAATTCACGTTGGCTTATAGAGGTTCAAAAAAATGGAATATAAATACGAATTTTAATTTTTTTCAATCAGAAACAGAAGGAGTAACACCTAATGGTTTAGATCTAGGTAATAAAAATTCTAGCTGGTTTGTACGTCTAAATAATAAATACACATTACCTGGAAACATAGATTGGCAAACACGATTGTTTTATACTGGTCCAAGAAGCGAAGATTCACAAAATGATAGAGATGCATTGTTTAGTGCTACATTAGCCTTTAGTAAAGATTTATTTAAAGATAAAGCGTCTATTGCCTTTAACGTTAGTGATGTTTTTAATAGCCGAAAACGAAATCAAACGACTACGACACCAACTTTTACAAGTGAAAGTGAATTTCAATGGAGAGAACGTTCTTTTAATTTATCATTCACATACCGCTTTAATCAAAAGAAAAAGCGTGAACGTTCAGAAAGAGGCGATGGTAATAACTTTGATTTTGAAGGATAAAATAAAATTTGAATACATCTTATATATAAAAAAAGGAAACCATTTTGGTTTCCTTTTTTTATATCAATTAAAACTAAAAATTAGCTATTAGCTGTACGTTTAGCTTTCTTTTCTTCTTTTATTTCTTTTAAGCGCTCAATTAACGAACCACCAATCCAATATGGAATCACAAAGGTGATTAAAAATATCATTAACCAAAAACCGATGGTTAAAATGGTTAAAAATGCTAAAAATCCTAAATATTGGTCAAAGTCAAACATGTGGTTTTTTTTTGTTGTCACAAAGATATAATAATCCGATTTGTTTTGCAATAGTTAATTTAGGTTTTATTAACAGGATATTAATAGGTTCAATAGTCTACTTATTTAACAAAATATAACTGATAAATCTACAAAGTTTTATTTATGCTATAATGAAAATTAAAACGATAATTATGAAACATTTACTCATCAAAATCCTAACTTTGTAATACAACACAATTACACTAAATATTATGAAATTCAGAATAGAAAAAGATACAATGGGTAACGTTAATGTTCCTGCTGATAAACTTTGGGGAGCTCAAACAGAACGCTCTCGTAATAATTTTAAAATAGGTGCTTCAGCATCAATGCCTCTTGAGATTGTTTATGGTTTTGCTTATCTTAAAAAGGCAGCTGCTTACACAAATGCTGAATTGGGTGTTTTAGATAATAATAAACGGGATTTAATAGAAAAAGTTTGTGATGAAATATTACAAGGTAAGCACGACGACCAGTTCCCATTGGTGATTTGGCAAACAGGTTCTGGTACGCAAAGTAACATGAATGTCAACGAGGTTATTGCAAATAGAGCACATCAAATTGCAGGAAAAGTAATTGGTGAAGGTGATAAAACCATTCAACCTAACGATGATGTCAATAAATCTCAATCTTCTAATGATACATTTCCAACAGGAATGCATATCGCTATTTATAAAAAAGTAGTTGAGACAACGATTTCTGGAGTTATACAATTAAGAAATACGTTACATAAGAAATCTATGGCGTTTAATGATGTTGTGAAAATTGGACGTACACATTTAATGGATGCCACTCCACTAACACTCGGACAAGAATTTTCGGGTTACGTTTCTCAATTAGATCATGGCATAATAGCCTTAGAAAATACACTGCCTCACTTAGCTGAATTAGCACTTGGTGGTACAGCTGTTGGCACAGGACTTAATACTCCAAATGGCTATAGTGAGCTTGTGGCTGAATATATTGCTAAGTTTACTGGATTACCTTTTGTTTCTGCTGAAAATAAATTTGAAGCACTTGCAGCTCACGATGCTTTAGTTGAAACTCATGGAGCTTTAAAACAATTGGCTGTATCTCTTAATAAAATTGCTAATGATATTCGTATGATGGCTTCTGGACCTAGAAGTGGTATTGGTGAAATTATTATTCCTGCAAACGAACCTGGAAGTTCTATTATGCCTGGAAAAGTAAATCCAACACAATGCGAAGCTTTAACTATGGTTTGTGCTCAAGTAATGGGTAATGACGTAGCTGTTACTGTTGGAGGAACTCAAGGTCATTACGAGTTAAATGTTTTTAAACCAATGATGGCTGCTAACGTATTACATTCTGCTCAATTAATTGGTGATGCTTGTGTTAGTTTTGATGAGCATTGTGCTTCTGGAATTGAACCCAATCATGATGTTATTAAACAACTTTTAAACAACTCATTAATGTTGGTTACTGCGTTAAATACAAAAATAGGATATTATAAAGCAGCTGAAATAGCCAATACAGCTCACAAAAATGGGACCACTTTAAAAATAGAAGCTATTAATCTTGGTTATGTTACAGCAGAAGAATATGATGAATGGGTTAAGCCAGAAGAAATGGTAGGTTCTTTAAAATAAATATTAACTAAATTTAGATATCATGGAAAAATTTTTACTAGCGATACTTATTGGAGTAAGTATAAATACTGTTGCTTATTCTCAAACAACTTTTAGCGCAAAACAACCTATTAACATAGCTACAGGTGATGCACCTTTTGTAATTGATTCAGGCAATTTAGACGCTGATGCATTTGCAGATATAGTTATAGGAACTAATTTAGGAGATACTGTAGAATGGTATAAAAATAATGGCGATGGAACATTTACTATGCAACCATTGATAGCAAATGATATTATAGAATGTGGTGGTGTCACTATTGCAGACCTTAATAATGATGGATTTAATGATATCTTAGCTTCAAATTTTGGTGATGATGAGTTAGTTTGGTTTGAAAATGATGGTTTTGGTAATTTTGCAACAGAACAAATAATTTCAACTGGAATTGATGGTTCTAGCGGAATTGTCACAGGTTTTATTGATGCTGGTACAACGATTGACGTTGCTGTTGTTGGATTTAATTCCGGAGATACTGTTTGGTTTTCTAATGATGGTTTTGGCACCTTTTCTGGTCCAAATACCATAGAGTCTATTCCTGGTAGTGGTCCAGGTAATTTAGACCTTGCCGATTTTGATGGTGATGGAGATAATGATATCGTACTGATGAATTCAGGAATTGGAACTGTAGAATTGTATTATAATAATTTAATTCCTAGTGGAACAGTCAGCTTTACTAAGGATGTAAATACAGTAACTTCTGGTGAAGTCTACCCTTTTGATGCAAGTTTTGGTGATGTAGATGACGATACTAATTTAGATATCGTGGTGGTTGATCTTTATGGAGGTACTTCTGGTTTAGGTTGGTATAAAAAAGAAATAGATGGTACGTTTTCTGAAACTATTTTGACGACAACCATCACTGCTCCTGCAACTGCTATGGTTGAAGATATGGACAATGATGGTTATAATGATATCGTTTTAAGTTCAGGTGCCAATGGTGCAGGAACTGATATTGTATGGTTTAGAAGTACTGCTTCTGGTACCTTTGGATCCGAAATAATTATTGATAATACGCAAAGTCAAACTTATGCATTTACTCTAAACGATTTAGATAATGATGGTGATATTGACATTACAAATATTGCCTATAATGATGATGACTTAAATTGGTTTGAAAATGAATTAATTACGTTAAGTCTTAATGATCAAACTGAGGAGTCTATCAGCTTTTATCCTAACCCAACATCTTCAAAATTGAATTTTAAGGGTTTATTTTCTGATGCTACAGAAGTTTCTGTTTTTGATATTTTAGGAAAAGAAATAGTATCAACTAAAATTGATTCTTCATCATCACTAGATGTATCAAATCTAGAAAATGGCACATACATTTTGAAATTTAAAAATTATGATACCATTATCAAATTTGTAAAAGAATAATTAAAATTTCAACTTCTATAGTTTTAAGCGTTAGCATTTTGTTAGCGCTTTTATATTTTGAATATTTTATTGCGTTTATGTTTAGTCATGAGGATTAAATTTTGTTAAATTTAGACTTTTATCTTATCCTATGTCATTATTAATTATCAATATCAAAGAACTCGTTCAAGTAAGAGATACCAATGTTACCATTGTAAAAGGTGAAGACATGAAATGGTTACCAACGATTAAAAACGCCTATCTTTTTATAGATCATGATACTATTGTTGAATATGGAAAAATGGAAGATTTGGCTGGTCTTGAAGCCGATGAAACCATAGATGCTTATGGCAAAACCGTATTGCCAACTTGGTGTGATTCTCATACACATATAGTTTATGCAGGAGACAGAACACAAGAGTTTGTTGACAGAATTAATGGTTTATCGTATGAAGATATTGCCAATCGTGGTGGAGGTATTTTAAATTCAGCTGAAAACTTACAAAACGCTTCCGAAGATGAACTTTATAATCAAGCTGTAAAACGTTTAACTGAAGTAATAAAGCTTGGTACAGGAGCAATCGAAATTAAATCGGGTTATGGCTTAACTGTTGCCGCAGAATTAAAAATGCTTCGTGTTATCAAACGATTAAAAAAAGACTTCCCTATTAAAGTGAAACCAACATTATTAGCTGCTCATGCAATTCCTAAGGAATTTAAAAATAATAAAAGCGGATTTATTGATCTAGTGGTTAATGAATTAATTCCTGCTGTTGCAAAAGAACATTTGGCAGACTATATTGATGTGTTTTGCGAAAAAGGATATTTTGATTTAGATGATACCCAACGTGTTCTTGAAGCTGGAACTAAACATGGATTAATACCAAAAATACATGTTAATCAATTTAATGCTTTTGGAGGTGTTGGTTTGGGAGTCAAACATAATGCTTTATCTGTAGACCATCTTGAAGAACTCCATCCTGAAGATATTGATGTATTAAAACAATCTCAAACGATTCCAGTTGCTTTACCAGGTTGCTCCTACTTTTTAAGCATACCTTATACACCTGCAAGGCAACTAATAGATGCTGGATTGCCTTTGGCATTAGCAACCGATTATAATCCTGGCTCTACTCCTAGCGGAAATATGAATTTTGTAGTTTCTGCTGCATGTGTAAAAATGAAAATGACTCCAGAAGAAGCTATTAATGCAGCGACTATTAATGGTGCTTATGCTATGAATGTTTCTAATATGTATGGCAGTATTTGTCGAGGAAAAAAAGCAAATATCATAATCACTAAAGCTATTCCGAGTTATCATTATTTAGCATATGCTTTTGGAGACAATCATATAGATACTGTAATTATTAACGGTCAAAAATACTAGTATCTCCTTATTCTAAAAACAAAAAAATCCGAAAACTCATGGAGCTTTCGGATTCATTATTTTATTTATTTCAATCTATCTCAAAGTAAACTCTGAAGTTGATATTAATTCATTTTCATTAAAGACATTCACAACGTAACGTCCTGCAGTAAAATCATCATTTGGAGCTACAAACTCACAAATATCTAAATTTTTGTTCTCGTAATTAAACTTACTTACTAGACTATAATTTAATATGGTTTGTTCAAATTGAATTTGTTCATTAGCTCCTAATACATTGTTTACAGGATCTAAAATTTGAACATATAATTCTTTATCTCCTGCGCCAACTAACGCATTTTTTGCAACGGTATAGCACACTCTAATCTTATCGCTACGCTTTGCTCTTTCTGTAGGAATTAGTTTCCCCGAACTTCGTTCAATTACACCATAACCATTTAAACCTACAGTTTGTAAAACAGAAGCATTTTCTACCACCTCAGACAATTGTGTGTTTTGCACTAATAATGAATCTGTAAAAACAGCGCGTTCTTCCAATTGCATATTTGTACTATCTAGAGAGGTTGCTAATAATTGATTCTCTATCTTTAGTTTGTCATTTTCTGTTAATAAGACATCCATTTCCTCTTGAAGTGCCATGAATTTCTTTTTATATCTCCATAAACTATTTACACTATTTTGAGAAATTTTTAAAGAATCCATTAAACCCTGAATACGCCCTCTAGCTTCTACAAGGTTCTGATTTGCAACTTCATTTTCACCAATAACAATATCATATTGTTTAGCCATTGAACTTAAATCTGCCATAACCTGATTTTTCTCACTGGTTAAGGTCGCTTCATTTTCTTTTTTTTCATTATACAATTTAGATGTGTAAAATGCAGTACCTAAAAATAGTGCTAATAATATACCTAAAGCAATTTTTAACCCAATACCCTTACTGTTTGAATTTTCCATAATTTACTTTTGTTTTTAGTTATTTTAATCGTTAATTCTTTTATTTTTTTGCAAAGCTGAACATAAAAAATAGTACTTTTAATTCGTTAAAATTAATCAATTTTGTTGATGGAACACTTAAAACCTTTTACAAGTTCAGAATTATCAACCATTCTGAAAAAACGTCCTAACGAAACAAAATTTGGAGAACATGTGATGTTACTTCCGAGCTTTGAAAATATATACGAGCAATTGTTAAAAATGGACGTTAACTATGTCGTTTTTGGAATAAAAGAAGATGTAGGAGTATTCGCAAATCACGGAAAAACAGGAGCTTATCAGGCTTGGGATAGCACAATAAAAGTTTTGTTAAATACACAAAGTAATGTGTTTACATGTGCGAAAAAGGTTGCGATTTTAGGTTGTTTGGACTTTGATAAATATCAAGCTAAATTAAACAAACTTGATCAAAACAAAAAAAAAGACATTCATAAAGCTAGAAAATTGGTGTCTAAGATAGATGAAAAAGTAACGTTCATCATATCACAAATTATTTGTGCTGGAAAAATTCCAATCATTATTGGAGGAGGTCATAACAATGCTTATGGAAACATAAAAGGAGCTTCTTTAGCACTTAAAACGCCTATTAATGTTGTTAATTTTGATGCGCATCACGATTTTAGAGCTGAAGAAGGAAGACATAGTGGAAATGGATTTAGCTATGCTTATGCAGAAGGATTTCTCAAAAACTATTTCATTTTTGGCTTACACGAAAATTATATTTCTGAACAGATTTCAAAAACTATTAGCAAACTAAAATCTATACAATTCAATACGTATGAAGCAATTTTAGTGCGTAAAAAATTAAAGTTTAAGTCCGAAATGCAACGTGCTTTAAATCATGTTTCAAATTCTAATTTCGGATTAGAAATAGATTGCGATGCCATAATAAATACACCTAGTAGTGCAATGTCTCCAAGTGGATTTTCAGTAAACCAAGCTAGACAATTTGTACATTATTTTGGTTCAAATAATAATGTTACTTATTTGCATATTTGTGAAGCTGCTCCTACTCATCAAACAGAAACTCAAGTTGGTAAATTAATTTCTTACCTCATAACCGATTTTATTAGAGCTCATGAACGCCTTTGAAATTATTCCTTTTGACAACCAATATGCAAATGATTTCTATCAATTAAATATAGAATGGTTACAAACATATTTCTATGTTGAGCCATTTGATGAGGAGGTTTTAAGCAAACCTAAAACTTACATCATTAACAAAGGTGGTCATGTTTTTTTTGTTAAACAAAATGATCAAATTTTAGGAACAGTTGCACTTATGCCTACTAACAATTCTTTGGTCTTAGAATTAACTAAAATGGCTGTTTCACCTCATTTACGTGGACAAAAAATTGGTCAGCAATTGCTTCAATACTGCATTGATTTTGCTAAATCAAACCACCTAGCAAAACTCATTTTATATTCTAGTAGAAAACTAGAAAATGCGATTTATATCTATAGGAAATATGGTTTTATAGAAGTGCCTGTTGAAACAAATTGTCCGTATATAAGATGCGACATAAAAATGGAGTTGACATTATAACGAACAATTTAACATCCTATCTAATGCTTTACAATAATTGTTATCATTAACACAAAGTATGCTTAACGTTTCAATTAGCAATTGATTTATCTTTTCATCATTTGGTTTTATATCATGAGCTAATTTTAAATCGGAATATGCCTCTTCTACTCGATTACGCTTTAGTCTTTGTTTTCCTGAATTCATTAAAAATTTAAATGCTCTATGATCTTGATACTCTCTAGTTGATTGTTCCTGCTGTCTTCTATCATTTCCTTTGTCAGCAATTCGTGGAATCATAACATAAAATGCTACTAAAAAAACACAAACAATAACAACTTCAACTAATGAAGAACTATATTTTGTTAATGTGGAATAAACAGGTTTGCCTTTACGTTTTGAAAAAGGTTTTCTTGCACGTTGTTTGTACGTCCAACTCATCATGCCAAATCCCATATAGCCCATAATATACTTTACTTATAGGTCTGATTATTAGCAGATTTGTTACTTTGTTGCTAGTTTTAATTATTTAATCTTAATAAGATTCCTACTTTTATCAGAATGACAAAAAATTACTCAAATAAAGGTTTAAAAATTACAGTTATTAAAACAATTAGCAGAACTATAATCGCTGCAATAATTTGAAATTTATAATACGTTAAAATAGTATCCCAAAATGATTTTTTCTTCATAACAACTAATTCTTATCTGTTGCTTTCAAGGAGTCAATTTTACGTTGAAGCGCTTCAATTTCTTTTGTTTTTTCATCTACTTTAGGCAGAGCCATAATTGAATCTACAGCTTTCTGAATGATAAGGTCTTCATCAACGATTTCTTCTTGATAGAAATAGCCAATACCTTCACTTGATCTCCAGGCTTCTCCTAATTGGTCATAAACTTCTTTATCCCAAGTGCTTGGGTGTTTTACATCTATCCAAACTACATCGCGATACTCACTGTCAATTAAAGCTAAATCTGGAGTTGCAGAACCATCAAATTGACCTTCTTTATTTTTTGCTGAAACAGTTCCTAGAAAGAATAAACGTTTTCGACCAGCAATATCTTTTATGTAAGGTCTAAATTCAACAGGTTTATTAGCGTCCCAATCAAATTCTTTTCGAGACTCAATCATTTTTAATGGCATTGCTGATACACCAGCATAACCTTGCTTTTTTGTAGCATGATCATAGTAATAGAACTTGTCTGTTCCATCTGCAGGAACAAAAACACTATAAGTCAAACTCGTTCGCTCTTCACCTACTGGTTCTAATCCAAACCAATGATACAATCCGCTATACGCATCACTTTCTGAACCTGCAAAATCAAAATCGGTTACAAATGGTTGCTGATTTTGATCTTCTAGCATTGTTGGAATTTTTACTGCTGTTAGCATATTCCAAGGTAAAGGGTCACTAAATCCTCCTAAGAATTTTAAAGATTCAGCTTGTAAACGAGACACTTTTTCGGCTAATGTATTTTGTTTATTGAGGTATGGGTAATTTTTCATTTCATCTGGAGCAATATACGTTCCTTTACCTATAGCTATTCGTTCTATATAATCATTAAAATCATGTTCTCCATTTTCAACAACCATAACACCTCCAAAACTTGGGTAAGGGAAGAAAAAACCTTTCCATTTAATTAAACTGACAACCTGAACCCATTGACCATTATCATCTTTCATGTAAAAGGTGTCACTTGGTTCGTAGTTAACGAGCATCCATGGATTAAAACGTTGAACAACTGCATTGTATGTATTTCGACTGAATTTTAAAGATTCACCAATTGAAAATGTTACAGGAATTCTATTTTCAGCTGAAAAACGCGGAAAAGGTGTTGTACTTGACACTGAAAATACTTCTTCGGTATTATCACTAATTTGCTGAAAGGTATAATTTTCGGAAGGCTGTATAGCCATTGTCCATTTGTTTTCGTCATCAACACGAACTAAATGTGGTAATGATACATCTTTGGTCTCACCTACACTTTCGTTAGCCATAGAGAAAATGTTTCGTAAAGGTTGAATACGTTCATTTCTCGTTAATGGCAATTCATTAATTTCTACTTTATTTAAATCATTGAATACATTATATGTTTTCATATAATCATACAATTTCAAATGCCAACCAACGAGATATATCAACCCGAAAAATGCAATTAAAGCAACTAGAATTCCCATTCGCTTACCAGTGCTGGCAGAGTTTCTGAATTTTCTAAGTCCGAAGAGTAATACCATTAAACTCAAAATGATGATAAAAATATATTTTCTAACAAATAATAATGCTGGTTGATAGTCATCGCGCAATACAAAAAGTACAATGAGTAAAATAAGACATCCAATTATAGTTATGACTTTTTGTTTGTTTCCTTTATTCCAGTATGATTTTATCATTCTTTTAGTTTTGAGTGTTGCTGAAGTAACTTATTATTAAATAATGAGATCCTAAAATAATTTCAGGATGGCCTCAAAGTTAAGCACTACATTAATCCTTTATCTTTCAAACGTTCTCTCGCTGATTTTTTATTTGGATCTGCCTCTGTTTTAATATCTTCTTTTATGTCTTCTACGACCTTATTATCTTTGTTTTTAAAGTCTTCAATAAGGTCTTTACCTTTTTCGACAACACTATCAAATTTATCTTCTAAAGTATCACTTTGTTCTTCAATGACTTTACTAGATTTTATCACAAAATTAGCGACATAAGTACCAACTATAGTTCCTACAATTACAGACGAAAATGCTGAAATACCATTATAGCTTCCAAATATTTCAAATGGGGTAAAAAATTGTACTGCAACAGCAATAATTAGAAATAATGCTACGACAAAAATTAGTCTAGGAATAAATGTTTGTTGATAAATGAACCCTTTTCTACTATCAGAAGCCATTTGTAATTCTTTACTATTCACTATTTTATTTAAAAATCGATATATGCCATTGCCATTAGATTCTCTCCAATACAAGAATATTCCAAATAGTATTGCTGCAATAAATATGACGAGTTCTAATCCCATAGTTTTTGATTTTTAGTTAGATACCTTTATAAAGTTAGTCTAATTTTATTAAATATTGTTACTAATTGTTTCAATTACCCAGTCTTGTAACGACGGGTCTAATGTCTCATAAAGCCTATAAAATTCTTGTTTATCATACCAATATATAAACAAGACATCTTTAGGAGAGATGTTGACTAATAATTTCCAAATTAAATCTTGATGTTTTGGATGCAAACTAGAATGAGGTTCATGCATGGCTTTAAATAAATCTTCATCTACGATATCGGAAATTTTATATTGATTACTAGTTTCTAATTTTTCCAAGTAACGTTCAACACTCATTACTTTTTTACGAGCTTCAATATCAATTTTATTCAAATAACTTTTAAACAATAAGGAGTCGCTTAATATATTATTAATTGGGTGTTGAGTGTTTTTTAAATGTTGAGCAAATTCAAATTTTTTAATTCGATCATAACGTTTTGTACTCACAACTTCTTCTAGGTCGTAAGCAATAATAATATGGTCACGAAGTTTTTCCATAAGTTCTGGTTGTGAGATATGAAAAATGATCACCTCATGAATTGTATCCTTAATAGCTTCTTTATACCATTTCTTATCTTCAAAAACTACAATTGGAGAAATGAAATCTCTAAGCACATAAACACCTCCAAAAGATCTAGTATAAAAAGAATCTGTCACGTAGCTTACAGACCTAAGATTCAAATCACGTTCTCTTAAATCACCATATTTTATAGCAGATTCAAGCAATTGATTGTGTATACTTTCATCTATAAAATTATTACCAAATTTAAATTTCTCTATAAGTTCTAATTGTTCTTCTTTAATTGTATCCAGATTATTAATAAGGTGAAATTTTATAGTAATAATTTGATACCTCAAAAGATCTAATGGTTCGTAAAATGTATCTAAACCTTGATCAAAATCTAAACAAATGGCTGAGTCTCTAGTGATATCGTTTATTTTATCTCCATGAGTTTTAAATACCAATTGCATCATCTCTCTATCAAAAGTATGATTTGGTAAATAGACAGGTTTGTTATTTTGTAAAGGAGAAATTATGATGCCATGAGAATTAGACTCACCATTACTCAAATAATGTTGTTCCTTTTTTTCTTCAGCAATTTCAGGACTCCAACCTATACCATCAATAGAGAATTTAATCAGTTTAGTTTCTGTAAACCCTAGTTTTTTTAAGCATTGGTTATAACGTTCAACTAATTTTCCTGAAATTGGAATGAGTTCACTTCTATAAAGATTTGCTGCTTTTAGTTTTTGCATTGCAATAAGTTATTAATCTGAGCATATTGCAATAACATAATTGTTTTTGCATCAATTATTATTTTCTTTTTAATCATATCTAGAGCTATAATAAATGGAAGCTCTAATACTTCAATCTCTTCATCTTCAGAATCTAATCCTCCTCCTTCACTAATTTTATTGTCTTCAGAATATTCAGCGACAAAAAGATATAATTTTTCTGTTAGTGCTCCTGGAGACATATATGCATTTAAAGCAGATTGTATATTTTCAATGTTATAGCCAACCTCTTCTTCTATTTCTCTTAACATGGTGCTTTCAGGTGATTCGTTTTTATCAATTGCACCAGCACAAACTTCAATAGACATGCCTTTATTTATATCATTTTCATAGATAGGCATTCTAAACTGTTTTGTCAATATTACGGTTGATTTTTCAATATTGTACAATAAAACTGCTGCTCCATCTCCTCGATTGTAACATTCTCTAGACAAACGTTTTATTCGTCCATCTTTAAATTGAAAGTCATAATCAATTCTATGGAGTGTTGCCCAAGCTTTAGATAGAATGTTATGTGTTATGTTTTTAATGTTTTGCATTTAGTTTTTATTCCCAAATTGCTCTCTAGCTTCCATATCAATATTTAATTGATTTACTCGTGCATCTACTTTGCGCTTAAAGTCTGTGTCAGCAATTGTTGCTACATTATCTAAATATCGCACCACTTCTTGACGACGAATTTCAGAAAAGTCTAAGCCTTTCATATTGGAACGCATCAGTTCTTGTAGCATATTAAACTTGGTTTCGTAATCCTTTTTGAAATACAACTCAGGGTTTTCAAACCAATCTTCTTCCAAATCAAAATCTGTTAAACGTAACGACACAGCACTCTGAATGTTTCTGACATCACGAGATGAGAAAAATGGAAATATCTTTTGAATTTCTTTATATAAATTGGCATAAAACAAATGTTGATTCGTTTTAAAATGGTTTTCAATTTTATCATAAGCTTCTAAAACACGCGCTTCAGTTGGTTTATCTGAAACCTTGAAAATTTCCCCCATATTTTTAGCTAATCCTTGATCTTGCAGATAACTGTAATTTTCTGGGCCTTGCATATTTACAAAATCTGGCATTGTATCATCCAATTTTCTCCACCACAGATGATCTTGATCTAAGAAATCATGTTCTGTTCTTGCGCCATCAATTTTAAAACGACCTTGCACACGAGAAATCACAGCTTTATCTAACATCTCTGGAAGGTTTGTAAATAAACCGATAGAACTATTTCCATAATTTACTGCATAAGCACCTTCAGTATATCTTAAAAACACACCTATGACTTCTTTTACACCAGCAGATACACCTTGAGCTGTACGTTCTTGTAAATTATTTTCGGCATCATCAATAGGCGCAAAAATTAATTTCGAAGGATCTTGCATAGGTTTCATCCATTCGACCATTTTTTCTGCTGAACCACCTTGAAAGGTAGAAATTAGTGTGTCTGGCATTGGATGAAACAAAAACGGAATGTCTAGATTATCACAATGTTCTTTTAGTCGTGTTGCAATAGCAGCAATCAACATACTTTTTCCAGTTCCAGGGATTCCGTAACCCATAAACACAGGCATAAAACCTCCAAGTTCCTGAAACGGATTCTTCTTAGCTGTAAAATCGTAGCTCAACATACGTTCTGTTAAACGTCTTGCAAAGTGTTTCGCATCTCTGTTTCCTACAATTTGTTCAAACTGAATTTTATTAAACTCTATACTTTTTGCTGTGCCTTGAAATACATTGTCCCAACCTGAAACAGCAAACTCTGAGTTTTCGAGTTTGTAAGTTCTATCAGTTATAGTCTCAGTATATTCTAAACTGCTTTTACGCATTTGAATTTCGGCAATCAAAGCTTCAAAATATACGACTGTAAAATCGACCACATCTTTATCTGTCTTTACGATTTCAGGATGCCCTAAATATTTATCATAATAAAACAAAGCACAAGAAATTCCTTTTAATGGAGACATTAGAGACACTTCAGGAATACCTGCAAATTTATTCTTCATCACACTTAAATCATCTGAAGCAACAGTTTGCAAATCGTGTAAAATCTTATATGCTGTAGAAAATAACATAAATGCAGTTGCAGTTTGCATTTTACTTTCATACTCACGTTTACCTGAATTGTCTAATGCAGATTTGTTTTCAGATAAACTAGATAAACCAGACGCATCGTAGTAACTGTCTTTAATCCAAGCTCCTAAAGTGATGCCTTCTTGAACAGCATAAAGGGTTTGGTTTAAATATATAGGAATTGCGATAGACTCAGGTAACAAGCGCTTTTTAAGTTCTAAAATCGTTTTCGAAACTGAAGTTGCTGCTGCTCCACCATTTCCATTAGCACGTGACAAATACAAAAGAATCGATTCGTCTTTAGCATCTTTATCTTTGTTTTTCGCACGCTGACCCTGTTCCCATTGAATACTTTTAATATAGGATGTTGCTTCGTCACGAAGCATATCCAGTTCATTTTGTTTTATGGGAAATGTTGAGTTGTGTTCCATGTTTTTGGTCTTCAGTAATCAGTCTGCAGTAGGCAGTTAGATAGTATTAATGTTTTTTTAGTAATTGTCCCTTTGATTAAAATGGATTCTGTGTCGTAGCTCAGAATGACAAATCAAACTTAATTTAATTCATTTTTAAATTCGCAACTTCTATTGGTGGTTTAGCCAGCTTATTCATAATCTCAGGTGTTTTATTATATAGTAATTGTATGATTCTGTGTGGTGCGAATACATAATCTTGTTTTATGATATCACTCCATTTTTGAAATACTTGTTTACTAAAATAACCACCTTCTTCAAATTCGCTACCAGAAAACACTTCATGAATTTTAAATGACAATGCATAAGACTCTAAAGGAATTTCTTTAGAAGCGATACTTTTTAAAATCGCATGTGTGATTTCATTCTCATCTTTAGCAAACACATTATGAAAAGGTCCCAAATCGATGCGCTTAATATGTTTTGGTCTAACATCTGGTAATTTTCTATCAATTCCGTATGCCATGGTGTCTAAATTCATATCGCGATCTGCAGTGCTTTTTAAGACGTCGTAAATGTCATTTTTACATGACTCTACATTTTTGCCATCATAATCAAAATACATAAAGCAAATAAATGGTCGGTTGTGAGATACATCATAAAAGCTCCAACTTATCATGAATTGCGCTGAAGCAGTTTCTGGAGCTTCAATAATTTTGCCTTGAACAAAACGATTAAAAATATATTTCTGCTCTACAGATGTATAATACACAATTGACGATGCTTGAAATAACTTGTCTTTTCGAACAGGCTGTTTCTTGTGTAATAATTGATTTAGGAATTCTTCTTGCAATTCACTAACGTCTTTCAGTTTTGCGATATAATTATGTCTCAAAGATAAATCGTTGAAAAGATATCGAAATTCTAAATAATTTGGAAATCCTGAATCGGTTAAATCCACTTTCATGTTATCCTCTTCATCATACATGTATTTCACACGCATGGCTTCAATGGAATACATTAGTAAATCGCAATACTGTTTAAAGAAGATGAGTTCTTTAGAAGTACACAAATTTTCCTTTTGGACACTTACAATGAGTTCTTTAAGAACGAAATCTACTTTTTTATGATAAAAGATGTATTGTTCTTTAGAATCTAATACTGCGGAATCTAATGGAGTAACTATCATAATCTATTTAGACATGAGTTTGTTTGGACGTTTGCGTTAAGGATTGAATGGCATGTTTGAGCTCCTCAAAGAGAGCGAGTAATAAAAGCCTGACCAACTTTTGCCATTAAAAGCAAAAATTGGTAACGCCATCATTATTAGTTTAGCTCAACAAATCATCATTTCCACCTTCAGGCTTAGGAGTTCCTTCAGGTTTACCATCATCACCTTTTGGTGCATTTGGATCTGCTTTATAATAATCTTCGAAAATCTCTTTCATATCGATACCATAACGTTCAGCGAAATTCTTTTGAATATCGACATCCTTAGCGCGAATTTCTTGTAAAGCCTCTGCATAGCTACTATAAACACCTTGCATTACTTTTTCGTGAACAGGAATATTATCCATCATCTCTTGACGCGCTTTCGCACTTGCAGTATGCATAGACGCTAAGGTTTCACCAATATGTTCATCAGTTTTTACACCTAAATGTTCTAAAATAGCAGCAAACTCTTGATCTGTTCTAGCTTTTAAAGCCACAACATAACCATCATAATACTTCAAACGCTCTTCGGTGTCACTCTTTAATTTCGCGCGATGCGTTTGTAAATTACTACGTAAAGAGGTTAATACTTTAATGGTTAGATTATGCTTGTGAACGAAACTATCTTTAGAAGCTGCTAATGTTGTGTAGGCATTTTTAAGGCCCTCTAATTCTTCAACAGCTTGCTCCAGCGTTGTTACATCACCAATGGCTTGTGCATACTCAGCAGATTGTTTATCTACGATTTCTTCTAAAGCTTGACGTGCTTGTTTTAAAGCAGCATACTTTTCTTCAAGTTTGGCTTCTACTTCTTTCTTTTTCTCTAAGGCTTTGGTATGGTTTTTAGTTGCTTCTACAATTGCAGTTTGCAATTTATCTTCAACCTCTTTAATTTCTATTTCACGATTTTTAAGTCGAGTCACTGCAGCTTGAGACTTATAGCTTAATTCGCTTAATAAGGTTTGAATATCAGCACTTTCAATACGCGTTTGAAACATTGCTTTCGCTTTGTTATCTGCAGCATCTCTATCTTTTTGAGCAATATTCAACTCATTTTGAGCATCTTTAATTTTACTTTTTCTTCCCCAAAGATTGTTCCACCAGGTATCTGGTTTAGCTTCTGCATCTTCTAATTCTACTTTAGCACGTTCTAAACGTTTAATTGCATCATCAATGATTTTTTGTTCGGCTGGATTTAGCGCAGAAAATTTTTCAAAAATAATACCCACTTCATCTTGATAATCAGTAAGATCTTTTATAGCGTCTAAAAGCGTTGATCTATCTTGTTCTGCCATATGAACGACATCATCGAGAGTTGCATTTAATATCTTCTGACGGCTTTCAGGATCATCTTCTTGAGCCAATTTAGATTTCATAGTGTCAATGGCTTTTCCCCAATTAACATCTACTTTCTCGCTTTTCTCGTTAGTATTCGTTTCTAATAAATCAAAATCGTCAGACATAGTATATGTAGTGTTTTAAGTTGAACAAAGTTTCGGATAAGCAATTTCGTTAAAAAAATATGATTTTAAAAACATAATGCTCTAAATTATAAGTAGTGAATTTGAATACTTTGTTACAAACTTTCTACACTCATGATTTGTGATTATCTTTAAATTCTTAAAACTATATCGAATGAACTATTTAAAACCTCTAGTCGTACTGATTTGCATCACTGTGTTTTCGTGTAAATCGGATAAAAAAGAATCCAATAGTAATTTTAATGAAACTATTGAAAAAGAGGAGGTTTCTGAAGTAGAGACTATTAATAATGAATCTCATAAAACTGAAGTCGGTTCTGAGAAGAAGCAAGAAGACATTGAAAAAGTAATCACAGTGACTGAAACTTCAGCTAGTTCAGTGACAATTAATCCCATATTTCATGGAACTTTAGTCTTGGAGTATGAAAATGTTGTGCTGTACATTGATCCTGTAGGAGGAGCCGAAGCATTCAAAGATCAAAAGCCACCATCTCTGATTTTGATCACAGATATTCATGGTGATCATCTAAATATTGAAACTTTAGAGGCAATTTCAACAAATGGTTCTAAAATAATTGCTCCATTAGCTGTTGCTGATAAATTGCCATCAGAGCTACGAAGTAAAACATCTGTTCTATCTAATTTTCTAAGTAAAAATTATACCATTGGTAAAGCTAAACTATCTATTGAGGCAATACCAATGTACAATCTTAGAGAAGAAGCCCTTAAATTTCATCCAAAAAATCGAGGTAATGGTTATGTCTTAACTTTAGGTAATGAACGTGTTTATATTTCAGGTGATACTGAAGATATTCCAGAAATGCGTCAATTAAAAAATATAGATATCGCGTTTGTTTGTATGAATTTGCCATATACAATGACCGTTGAAAGTGCTGCAGATGCCGTTTTAGAATTTAAGCCTAAAAAAGTGTATCCATATCATTATCGTGGCACAAATGGTTTTAGTGATGTGAAAAAGTTTAAAGCCATTGTAAATGATAAAAATAGCGCTATAGAAGTGATACAAGATGAATGGTATGAAAAACCCGACGAAGTGTAAATGTTAAAATGTAACTTTTTTATAACTAAACAGTTGGCGTTTGGAATAAAGTTGTATATTTGATTAACCAAATCTAATTAAACTTATAAAATATGTTAGCTCACTTCGTCAGGACTCATTCCCTCGTAAGCACTACTCAGCTCACTATTGTACTCATAATAACTGCAGTGATTTTTGCGGTATTTATTGGCATAGCTGTCATTAAAATGTATAAACTTAAAGCTGAAAACAAACGTTTGATGGATAAGAATAAATACAAAGCTAATATTGATAAGGAATATACTGACTTTACAGATGGTCATTTGTACGATACTAACAATTAATTTTCATTGTCATGCAAGATGAATCAAAGTTGGTAGCAATACTATCAATCGCTTTTGTAACACTACTAATTCTTTTAGTTCTTAATCTTATTAAAGTTTATCAATTAAAAAAGGAAAATAGTTTACTCAAAAAGCAAATTGAGCATAAATAATAAGCACTTGATTATACTTACATCACTTGTTCTGTTTAATTTGATTGTGCTTTTTATAGGTATAAAAACACAATTTTTATTATATACAGTTCCTCCTGAAACGCAATGGAAAAAAGCCTTAGATGAATTTAATTCAAATTTTGAGACACTAAAAAAAAATGATATCTCAAATTCTTATAATTTAGGTGAATGTCATATATACTAAATAAAAAAACCAGCAATTAGCTGGCTTTTTTTTGTATCAATACTTCTTTGATAAAACTATCTCACTAACTTTTTATATTTGATACGTTTAGGGACTAAATCACCACCTAAACGCTTCTTTTTATTTTCTTCATAATCTGAGAAACTACCTTCGAAGAAATACACTTGACTATCGCCTTCAAAAGCTAAAATATGTGTACAGATGCGATCTAAGAACCACCTGTCGTGACTAATAACAACAGCGCAACCTGCAAAATTTTCCAAACCTTCCTCTAGAGCTCTTAATGTGTTGATATCAAGGTCATTGGTAGGCTCATCTAAAAGTAATACATTACCTTCTTCTTTGAGTGTCATTGCCAAATGCAAACGGTTACGTTCACCTCCAGATAGTAATTTTACTGCTTTATTTTGTTCGCTTCCAGAAAAATTAAAACGACTTAAATAGGCTCTAGAATTGACTTGTTTTCCTCCCATCATGACTAACTCTTGTTCGTCACTAAAGTTTTGCCAAATAGATTTTTCTGGATCGATATTGGAATGCTTCTGGTCTACATAAGCTAATTTTGCAGTTTCACCTACTTTAAACTCACCTTTATCAGGAGTTTCTTCTCCCATTATCATTCTAAAAATGGTTGTTTTACCAGCACCATTTGGTCCAATAACACCAACTATTCCAGCTTGAGGTAGATTAAAATTTAAGTCTTCATATAGTAACTTATCATCATAACCTTTACTAACACCAAGACTTTCGATAACATTAGTTCCTAAACGCGGACCATTTGGAATATAAATTTCAAGTTTTTCATCTAATTGTTTTTGATCTTGACTCATTAACTTATCGTAATTCTTTAAACGCGCTTTCTGCTTTGTTTGTCTGCCTTTAGCACCTTGACGAACCCATTCTAACTCTCGTTCTAATGTTTTTTGACGTTTAGACGCCGTTTTACTCTCTTGAGCCATACGTTTAGATTTCTGATCTAGCCAAGATGAGTAATTTCCTTTCCAAGGAATCCCTTCTCCTCTATCAAGTTCTAAAATCCAACCAGCAACATTATCTAAAAAGTATCTATCGTGAGTAACAGCAATTACAGTTCCTTTATATTGTGCTAAATGATGTTCTAACCAATGTACAGATTCTGCATCTAAGTGGTTGGTAGGCTCATCTAATAATAACACATCTGGTTCTTGAAGTAATAAACGACAAAGTGCTACTCGACGTCTTTCACCACCAGATAATACGCTAATTTTTTTATCACCATCAGGTGTACGAAGCGCATCCATGGCAATTTCTAATTTGGTATCTAATTCCCAAGCATTAGAAGCATCAATTTGATCTTGAAGTTCAGCTTGACGATTCATGAGTTTTTCCATTTTATCAGGATTGCTATAAACTTCCTCTAACCCAAATTGATCATTGATGCTGTTATATTCGTCAAGAATAGCTACAGTTTCAGCAGCACCTTCTCGAACAATCTCCATAACGGTTTTGTCATCATCCAATTTTGGTTCCTGTTCCAAATATCCAACAGAATAATCTTGCAAAAAGGTAACATCACCTTGGTAATTCTTATCTACACCTGCGATTATTTTTAGCAATGTGGATTTTCCAGAACCATTGAGTCCCAAAATTCCAATTTTTGCACCATAGAAAAAACTTAAATATATATTCTTTAATACAGGTGTATTTGCACCTTGAAATGTCTTGGTTAAACCAGACATTGAGAAAATCACTTTTTTATCATCACTCATTACACTCTACCTTTTAAAGCATTAAACACCCAAGCAATAGCGAAAAAGCCGATACCAACAGCTGCAAATCCCCATCCAGCTACATCATCATATCTAAATGCACCTAATGCTATTAATCCTAATCCTACTATTATCATAATCGTGGTAGCCCAAGCTAACACTGTGTTTTTATTCATTGCCATTTCTTTATTATTTTAAGGGAAACACAAATATCGTATTTTAAAACTAAAAAAGCATCCAAATTTGAATGCCTTTTTGCTATTAAACAATTATAATGTTTAGTCCATCGGTACTTCAATGATTATCAATTCCGAATTTTGATTCGCTTTTATTTCAATATTTTCAGTTTCAGAAACACCAATAGCATCTCTTCTTTCCAGAGAATTACTTGCCACTTCTATTTTGCCATCAACTACAAAAACATAGAATCCGTTCTGTTTAGATTTTGCGATTAATTCTATAGAATTATCTGAATTTAAAAGAGTTCTATAAATGTATGCCTGCTGACTAATTGGTAATGCATTACCTTCTATTTTGTCTTTTGGAGCAACAACAGTTTGTAATTGATTATGTTTGCCTGCTATAGGAAATTGACGTTGCTCATAATTTGGTACAACATTTAATTCTTGAGGAAGAATCCATAGTTGAAGAAAATTCACTTCATCTGTTTTACTGTCGTTAAATTCTGAATGTGTTAATCCAGTTCCAGCACTCATGACTTGTACTTCTCCAACTTCAATAGCACGTTTATTTCCCATATTGTCTTTATGAGATAATGCGCCTTTTAACGGAATTGAAATAATTTCCATGTTTTGATGAGGATGCGTCCCAAAACCCATTTTTGGTTGTACTAAATCATCATTTAATACTCGTAATGCTCCAAAATTCATGCGTTCTGCATTTTGGTAACTTGCAAAACTAAAGGTATGAAATGATTTTAGCCAACCATGGTTAGCGAATCCTCGTGTATTTGATTTGTGAATTATTGTTTTCATGTTTACTGCCTACAAAATAATGTAGTGGCTATTTAATTAAACTTATTTTAATAATACCTACAAGGTTTTTGAAACCTTGCAGGATATTCTAATTTGTTGGAAGGAATCCCATTTTTCCCATTTGAAAGTCTCTCATAGCTTCTAAAAGTTCTGTTTGTGAGTTCATTACATAAGGTCCATATGTTGCTATAGGTTCATTAATTGGCTCACCAGAAATAAATAACAATGTGCTACCAGTTTCTGCTTTTATAGAAAAACCTTCTCCATCTTGATTGAATTCCATAAGTTGGTTTTTATCTAATTCTAAGGCCTCAACGCCATTTACCATAACTTTTCCTTTTAAGAGATATAATAGTCCATGATGCGAGTTAGAATACGATATAAACTGTTCTCCACCTGCTTTTGCATCAATCATAAACGCATTAACAGCTGTTTGCGTACCTATTCTTCCAAATGTGTTTTCTAGCTCACCAGCAATAATTCTCGTCTCAACCTTTCCATCCTCTGAAGTAATCACTTTAAATTCTTCATATTTTGCATGTTGATAATTAGCTTCGATCATTTTCTTTTCCGAAGGTAAATTGAGCCATAATTGAATGCCTTCAATAGTTCCTCCTTGTTTTACTAAATCTTTAGTTGGACCTTCAGCGTGAATAATTCCGCGTCCAGCAGTAGTCCATTGTACATCACCAGCTTTTACAATACTTTCGTTTCCTAATGAATCACGATGTAATTGTTCACCTTGCACTAAAAATGTAATCGGTTCAAAACCTCTATGTGGATGTGGACCTAAATCGAATGGGTTATTAGCCGCTGAAATTTCATAAGGTCCATAATGGTGTAATAAGATGAAAGGATCTATCATTTCAATATGTTTTGTAGGAAAAGGTTGTCTCAATCGGATTGGTCCCATATTTATAAAATGACTTCGTCCTGCTCTCTTTATTGTATTTAGTTTCATTATATTTTTATTACAATAGTTTCCATGGAAACTATTTGGTTAAAAAAACACGCTAACGTATTTTATCAAGCAAATCACTTAGCTGTGTTGCTTCTTTTTCTGATAAATTCTCTAATAAATCTTCATTAAATTCTTTTGAAATTTGATCAATTAAATTGAGTCCTTTATTCGTTATTTGAATATGTACAACTCGTCTATCTTCAGGACAAGGTAATCTTTCAATCAATTGCTTATCACATAGTTTATCCATTAATCGAGTCGCATTAGGAGCACGTTCTAGCATGCGTTCTTTTATGGTTTGTACTTTTATAGCTTCTCCTGCACCACGAAGTATTCTGAGAATATTAAATTGCTGTGGCGAAATTCCAAAAGGTTTAAAAAAAGCATTTTGATGGCTATTTATCCAATTTGCTGTATAAATAATGTTTAGCAATGCTTTAATTTTACTATTTGGAAACGTCGAATTTATATCTTTAGAAAGATCTCCCATTTTATAATTGCTGTTGAAATTGATTAACAGCTTCTTTTAATTGTGAATTTAATTCTTGATTTATCATTATTCCTTCAGAGAAATTCTGGTTGAATGAAGGTAATGAAAACTCAGCAACTATATTTCCTCCCATAAAAGGAAAACGACCTTTAGCAATTTCTAAAGCAGTTGTTCCTCCTCTACCTCCTGGCGAAGTTGCCATTAATAACATTGGTTTATCGCTCCATAATTTTCCATCAATTCGTGACATCCAATCAAATATGTTTTTAAATACAGTGGCATAAGCGCCATTATGTTCTGCTAAAGATAAAATGATACCATTAGTAGATTTGATATGTTCTAAAAACTTATGTGCATTATCTGGAATGCCATGTTCTATTTCGTAATCAATCCCATAAATAGGTAAATCAAAATCGTTTAAATCTAAAATAGTCACATTTACATCTTCAACTAAAGTAGAAGTGTAGACAGCCAATTGTTTGTTAATTGAATTTTTACTATTACTTCCAGCGAATGTTATAATCTGTTTCATAATTATTGTTTTTTTAGTTTTTTGTTAAAAATATATGATATAATTAATAAAATTATAGCAATTAATGCGCCAGTTTGTTCTCCGTCACCTATCATATAATGTGCGAAAAAGGCTAATATAAAAGCAAAAAAGAAACCAGCATAAGCCCATTCTTTAATAGTTTTTAATTTTGTACTCCAAATGGCTATTAACCCTAATAACTTAGCTATAGCATAAGGATATATTATATAGGTTGGATATCCAAAATTAGTAAACATTGTTGATACATCCTCATGCTTAAATAAATACATGCTAACTGAAAAGAACATTAATAATGTTAATAAACCTGTAGCAGTAAAATAAATAATTCGATCTCGTTTCATGGTCTATTGGTTTTTGATATTTATTATGCAAATATATAATAAAAATCTAATATATTCCTAGGAAATTAATTCCATGTAAATAATTTAACAAATTATTCACTTTTTAATCCGTTAATGGTTTTGTAAATTCGTAAAAATAAAATCTCACTATGGATATCAACTTCAATAAAAACGAAGATCATAATAAATTACTCCTTTCCGACTTAAAAAAACGACTAGCTAAAGTCAAACTTGGTGGAGGTGCAAAACGTATTGAAAAGCACCATGCT
This sequence comes from Psychroserpens ponticola, assembly GCF_023556315.2. Classification (NCBI taxonomy): domain Bacteria; kingdom Pseudomonadati; phylum Bacteroidota; class Flavobacteriia; order Flavobacteriales; family Flavobacteriaceae; genus Psychroserpens; species Psychroserpens ponticola. Next base: position 1,687,625 of record NZ_CP116221.1, read on the forward strand.
AAAGGAAAAATGACAGCAAGAGAGCGTGTAGATTATTTATTAGATTCTAAAAAACCATGTATAGAAATTGGTGCTTTTGCTGGAGATAATATGTATGAAGAACATGGTGGATGCCCTTCAGGTGGTGTCGTTGTAAAAATGGGATATGTAAAAGGCAAGCAATGTATAGTTGTTGCTAATGATGCTACTGTTAAAGCAGGTGCTTGGTTTCCTATTACTGGAAAAAAGAATTTGCGTGCTCAAGAAATTGCTATAGAAAACAAATTGCCAATTATCTATTTAGTTGATTCTGCAGGAGTTTATTTACCAATGCAAGATGAAATCTTTCCAGATAAAGAACATTTTGGACGCATATTTAGAAATAATGCTGTAATGAGTAGTATGGGAATAACCCAAATTGCTGCTGTAATGGGAAGTTGTGTTGCTGGTGGTGCTTATTTACCTATTATGAGTGATGAGGCCTTAATAGTTGATAAAACTGGAAGTATATTTCTTGCTGGAAGTTATTTGGTAAAAGCTGCTATTGGAGAAACGATTGATAATGAAACTTTAGGTGGAGCAACAACACATTGTGAAATCTCAGGAGTTACAGATTACAAAGCGAAAGACGATAAAGATGCTCTAGAAACTATTCAGCGTTTAATTGATAAAATTGGTGATTATGATAAAGCTGGATTTAATAAAGTCACAGCTAAAAAGCCAAAAGAGAATCCGGATGATATGTTTGGAATATTACCGCGTTCGAGAGCAGATCAATATGATATGAAAGAAATTATCAAACGTTTAGTAGATGATAGTGAATTTGATGAATATAAAGAAGGTTACGGAAAAACAATCATCACAGCATATGCCAGAATTGATGGTTGGGCTGTTGGTATTGTTGCTAATCAACGTAAACTCGTTAAAACTAAAAGTGGCGAAATGCAGTTTGGTGGTGTAATTTATAATGATAGTGCAGACAAAGCTACTCGATTTATAGCCAATTGTAATCAGAAGAAAATTCCGTTAGTCTTTTTACAAGATGTAACAGGCTTTATGGTTGGAAGTAAATCTGAACATGGAGGTATAATTAAAGATGGCGCAAAAATGGTGAATGCCGTTAGTAATTCGGTAGTGCCAAAATTCACTATTGTAATTGGTAACAGTTATGGAGCAGGAAACTATGCCATGTGTGGAAAAGCGTATGATCCAAGGTTAATTGCTGCATGGCCAAGTGCAGAACTTGCAGTTATGAGTGGGAATTCTGCTGCTAAAGTGTTGCTTCAGATTGAAAAAGCGTCACTTCTTAAAAAAGGCGAGAAAATCACTGAAGCCAAAGAGAAAGAATTATTCGATAAAATTAAAAACAGATACGATAATCAAGTGTCACCTTATTATGCTGCTGCTCGTATTTGGACAGATGCAGTTATCAATCCGTTAGACACAAGAACTTGGATTAGTATGGGAATTGAAGCTGCTAACCACACTCCTATTGAAAAACCATTTAATATGGGAGTTTTACAGGTGTAATATGTTTAATAAACAGATCGTCATATTATTTGTTTTGTGTTTTACATTTAATTGCCATTCGCAAATTGATGTAAGTTCAGTTTTACCTATAAGAGTGCTCTATACAAAAGATATAAATGATGCTGATAAAATGAATTATGTCGTTACATCGAAAGATACTTTCTATGCTAAATCAAAAGTAATTAAAAATTTAAATCATCTCAAATCTGGAGCTTATGACGTAAACACAATGAATTCGTATTTGAATTCAGTTTTTCCATTTAAAAGTAAAAGCTGCATTGAAATTAGCCATTTAAATCAATGGACATCTTCTATTGTTATTTATTTTGACAAAGACATTCCAAAAGAAACTATTAAAGACATCAAGGCGTTTTATAAAGATATTTCATCGATAAAAAATTTTAATATCATTTTCACTAAAGACATTAATGAAGCAAATTACCGTATTAAATTAACAAGTGAAATCTTGAAAAAAAAGAGTGTTTGTTTTTCTTTTGATAATATTAAAAATGAAGAAAAATTTATATTCAACAATTGTAAATATAGTTTAATACCTGATTCAAATAATAACGTCATAAGTTGCATATTAGAAGTAAATGATAAATTACTTAAAGACAAGGAACTCTTGTTGAGTAATATTAAACAAGCTCTTTTTCTAAGTTTCTGTCATTTTTATCCTGATCATTTTTTAGAAAATGACAATAGTTTTTTAAGTACTAGATATAAAAATAATGATGTAATATCCGACTTCGATTTAAATCTACTCAAAATACATTACGCAGAAATTTATAATTGTAAGGTTGAAAAACAAACATTAATCGATTTGTATCATTTGGTAAATTAATCTATGAAAAAACAATTAATTTTTATAGCAATCATACTTTTTTACTTCTATTCTGAAGGCCAAAGCAATAAAATGCAAATAGGAAAAAGTTATATAACCTTACAAAACTACAATCTTTTGGAAAAGCTTCCTTTAACAAAAAAAGATTCGATGAATTTTGTAATTCGCGCTAATGATACTTTAGTTTTAATAGAAACTGCACATGAAAAAGGAAGTTATGTGACTTATGAATATAAGGATTCTACCTTTCTAACTTATTATAAAAAAATTGCATTTAATGAAAAAGATAATCGAGCATCTGATCCTGCTACTATGAAATATTGGAAAAATGATATTAAAATTTTCTTTTCAAAAAGTATCTCGAAATCAGTAAAAAAAGAATTCTTATCGTTTACAAATTCTATTTCTAAAAACATAGATTCTTTAAATATTTATCAAGTAAAAAAAATAGAAGACTCAAATTATGTTATTTATTATTTTGGAGATTATGAATACAACCCAAGTATGACAAATAATAAATTTTCAAATTATGTTATTAGCTGGAATGGTGGTAATCAAATTTATCGTGGTTCTTTGAAACTAGATGATAAAACAAATTTTAGTGATAGACTAAGAATTCAAAAAATGAAATCTTTATTTATCAAATCTTTAGGTCACTTTCTGTTTATTGAAGAATTTGATTGTGAAAGTATCTTTTCAGATTGTTATTCTGAAAATAAAAAAATGATGCCATTTGATTTAGAGCTCTTAAAATATCACTATTCTTATGGAATATGTAAAGGAACAGATTTAAAAACCTTTGAAAGACAACATCGAGATGGGAAAAAATCTTTAGAAAAAGAAAATCACACTCTCAAATTTTTCCATCCTCATTCAAATTAATTGCAATTAACACAATTAGTTGTGTGAATATTTCAATGGGTAAACGAACTCAAAACACCTTCTAGCATCTTTTTTCGTTGAACTTTCCCTGTTTCAGTTTCGAGAAATTTCGGAATATAATAAATTGCTTTTGGCACTTCATGTTTTTGCAATTTAGAAAAGATAGCATTGTCAAAATCAGATTTTTCAGCTTCAATAATGAGAATTACTTTCTGACCTAAATCAATATCCTCTTCTGAAGCAATAAAGAACCGTTGTTTTATCAAACCATGTAGTTTGAATTCTATATGCTCTGGAAATAACTTGACACCTCCAGAATTTATCATATTATCATAGCGACCTATAAGTTCAAATTGATTTTCAGAAATCAAATCAATAACATCATTAGTAATAATTGTTTTGGCATTCAGTTTTGGAGCATCAATAATTAGGCAGTTTTTTTTATTTTTTGAAATACTAACATCTGGAAGTGTTTTAAAAACTTCAGTTACAGACTTGGTATGATTAAGCTTTTTAACAGCAATATGACTAATCGTTTCTGTCATACCAAAGGTTTCGTATATCTCTGGATTCAAAAGTTCTACTGCCTCAATTAAAGATTTTGAAACCCTTGCTCCTCCAATAATAATCGTTTTAAAATTGTCTAATCTCTTTAAAGAATTTTTAAGTTGTAAAGGAATCATAGCTCCAAAATCATATTGCTTTTGGTCATCAAAAGCAGGATATAATGTAGGCGCAATCATATCTAATTCTAGGCCTAAAATCATCGCACGAACTAACATCATTTTTCCTGAAATGTAGCGACTTGGCAAACAATGCAAGGCTTTATCTCCTGGTTTTAAGCCAAAATAGTCACCTGTCATAATGGCTGAGTTGACCATCCCACTTTTATCGAGTTTTATTTCTTTTTGCGTTCCAGTAGTACCCGAAGTTTTTACCAAAACATAGTCGTTATTATCTAACCAATCTAAAAGAAAATCACCTACAGCTTTTTCATGTGCTACACCTTCTTTTATGAGGTTATAAGCGACTTCTTTGAGTTCACTATGATTATAAGGTCTTCCATTTAACTTAAATTTTAAGTTTATTTTATCAAATGTAGGAGTCATTTTGGTATGATATTAGCTATACGGTTATATACTATTTTTAACTCAATAAAGTTAAAGATAAATAGTCTATATTTGAATTAAAACCCTAAACAATGCCTAAATATTTTTTCTTTTTCTTTCTTGTGCCTATTTTTTGCTGGTCACAAGATTTTTCAGATGAAGATTACATTTTTCTTAAGCGACATGAACACATTAAAATAAGTCTTAAAGACGATACCTTTGATATTGTTCAAAACATAACAAAACAAGCACAGTTTTTGACTTCAAAAATCTTGTTATACGCTAATGAAACTATTCCATATGATGATAATTTTGTGCAAGTTAGAAACATAGAAGCCTATACCTATCTTCCAGAAACAGACCAAAAGATTGAAGTTGATTATATAGAAACACAACAGCAATTTGATAATATGGTTTTTTATAGTGATGATAAATATAAAAGTTTCATTTTTCCTGCAGTTAAAGAAGGTGCTGAAACGTATTTAAATTATGAACGCGTTATCGTAGAACCTCATTTTCTAGGTGATTTTCAATTTGCAAGTTATGTTCCTACAAAAAGCGCCAAAATTTCTATAGAATTTCCAAAAACTGTAGACTTAGGTTATACAGAGTTTAATACGGAAACAATAGATCTAGAATTTAAAAAAGAAGAAACAGATTCAAGCTTCATATATACTTGGACTGCAAATAATACAGCTGGTTTTGAGGGCGAAGATGATAGTGAAGCCATTGCTTATTATTTACCTCATATTATATTTTATATTAAAACCTATGAGTACAAAAATGAAAAAATAGGCGTTTCAGGAACTTTAGATAATTTGTACAAATTCTATTTTAGCTTGATAGAAAAAATAGATGAAAGTAACTTAGATAATGTTTATGATATAGCAGAAGAGATTACTAAGGGAATAGACTCAAAAAGAGATAAAGCAAAAGCTATTTTTAATTGGGTTCAAGACAATATTAAATACGTCGCATTTTCAGACGGTTATGGTGGATTTATTCCTGCTGGAGCAGGTTCTACCTTTGAAACTCGTTATGGAGATTGTAAAGCCATGTCTGTTTTACTATATGAAATGCTTAATCATGTTGATGTTGAAGCCTATAGAACTTGGATTGGTTCTAGAAATAAACCGTACTCCTATTTCGATCTACCTTCAGTCTATGTGGATGATCATTTCATTACAACCACAATTATAGAAAATGATACTATTTTCTTAGATGCAACAAATAGTTATGTGCCTTTTGGAATGCCTACTGCATTTATTCAAAACAAAGAAGCACTTATGGGTATAAATAAAGACAATTTTAAAATCATTAAGGTTCCTATACAAAATGCCAATAAAAGCGTTACTAATATCACATCTAATATGCGATTGGAAAATGGCACACTAAAAGTTTCTGAAAAACGGTCACTAATTGGCTATGATAAAGTAGAGTTCATTTCTAATTATACATTTAGAAAAGATAGTAAAACTGATGAAGAGTATCTTAACACCACACTAGCTTTAGGAAACAATAAAACAAAATATACCAATATAACAAAAGCAAATTTTGATAATAAAGACATTCCGCTAGTTTTAGAATATGATTTAGATATTGATAGCTACACAAGAAACATTGGAAATAAAATTTATATCAATTTAAATATTGATCGTTCGCTTTCTAATAGTAATGTTGAAATTAAAGACAGAAAGTATAGCAAAAAAATAGACTATCAATTTGAAAAACATTTTACAACAAATTTTGAAATTCCAGAGGGTTATAAAGCGAGTTATATTCCAGAAGATATCTTTTTTGAAGATTCAAATTACGGTTTTAAAATTAGTTATGAGATGCATGAAAATGTCATAACGCAAACTAAATCTATGTATATAAAAACGTTAAGTGTAAAAACTGATGATTTTGAAAACTGGAATCACTTCATAAAAAGTTTATTAAAAGCCTATAAAAAAAGTATAATATTAGAACACATATAATGATTAAGAAAATTGCATTAATTGCTTTATTAATAAGCACTACAACAGGTTTTGCTCAATATCATCTTTCTTATGATTGGGAGAAAAAACCAAAACTACATAAATTAACTGATGATGAGAAAATGGAGTCTTCAGTGGCCATCTTGAAGAAGGTTATTGTAGAGTATAATTCTGAAGAAAATTCATTGCAACCTAAGCTTTATGAGACCAAACATACCATAATTAGAGTTAATGACGATAATGGAATTTCTCAGCATAATACGGTTTATATTTCTATGCATAATGTGAAACAGCTTATAGATGTCAAGGCTAGAACTATTAGTCCGACGGGAAAAGTTATACTTCTCAATAAAGACAATATAAAAGAAGTTAGTAATGTTGAAGAATATGGAGATTTTAAAATTTTTGCGATTGAAGGTGCTGAAATGAACTCTGAAATCGAAGTACTGTATACTGTTGAAAAAGAATTTGATATCTATGGTTCTGAGACGGTTCAAGCAAATTATAAAATAAAGGAAGCTCAGTTTTTATTCATTACAGGAAAACTGCAATCTAATGTAAAAGCATATAGAACACTTGAAACTTTTGAGGCTGTTAAAATAGATGGAAATAAAGGAGAACTTTTAACCATAACAGATATTCCTGCAATGATTGAAGAAGAATATGCAACGCCTAAAGCCAATAATATTGCAGTTGTTTATCAATGTTTTCCTGAAGGTCAAAACATCACACAAAATATGTTTTGGACTAACGTTTCTAATAATATAGGTCGACAGTTTTTTCCTGAAACTATTGCTAGTCAAGCCAAAGATGATGTGAATGCTATTGTAGAGGGTAAAACAGAACTTAATAATTTCAAGAAGGCAGCTCTTGTAGATATTTTCATAAAAACAAATTATACCATTGTTAAGAATAATAATCAAGAACTATCCGATTTAAATTACATTTTAACAAATCGGTCTGCTAGTGATTATGGCATTTTAAAAGTCTATGCACAGTATTTAACCGCTTTAGAAGTTGAATTTGAAATTGTGATCACAGCCAATCGTTTTTTAACCAAATTTGATCCAGAGTTTTTTGTTCCAGGTATGCTTCAAGATTTCTTAATCTATATTCCTTCTGAAAGAAAGTATATTGCACCAGATCGTTTTGAAGGAAGAATTGGCGAAGCTCCATTTAATATCTTAGGAAATTATGGTTTATTTATTGCTTCAGATTTTAAACATTATTTTTCAAAAATCATTCAAGAAGATCCTGATTATAGCAGAATTAGAAGAGATATGAACATCACTTTTAAAAATGATTTTGAAAGTGTAACTATTGATCAAGATCAGGATTATTATGGCCATTGGTCTGAAACTAGTCGAGCTGTTTTAAGCCTTTCTACAGAACAAGGTATTGCAGAATATAAAGATTATTTAACAGGTTCTGGTATTGAAGATAAAGAGATTGTTAGCTATGAGACGTTTAATACAGATATGAATCAATTAGAATATAACATTCCTTTTAAAGTAAAAACAACAATCGCTTCTGAAGTTCTATTAGAAGATGTAGGTGATAGTTATATTTTTCAAATAGGCTTGGTCATTGGTACACAAAGTGAGTTGTATCAAGAAACAGAGCGCATCAACCCAATTGAAATGATTTATCCTAACCGTTATAACTATGAGATTATTGTAAATATTCCTGAAGGATATGCAGTTGAAGGTTTAGAATCTTTAATTATTGATAAAAGATATATTGCAAGTAATGGAAAAGAAACTGCAAAATTTGAATCTAATTACAAACTAGAAAATAATAAGATTATAATTACTATTGAAGAGTTTTATAAAACTCATGAATTTGATTTAAACAAATATGAAGAATTTAGAGAAGTAATTAATGCGGCTTCAGATTTTAATAAAGCGGCCATTTTATTTAAGGCAGCAGAATAAAAATTTGCAAAATAAGTATAATAAAAAAAGCGACTTTAATAGTCGCTTTTTTTATTATTCAATAATTTTATAATCTTCTTTTGGTGGTTCTTCTATTTTACCAAATAACTTGTCTTTCCAATTGGTCCATTTGTATTTTTTTGAAAAGATAAAAAGTAATACAGGATACATAATAAATACAGGAACAACCAAATCTATCATTCCTAATTCGGGTTCTGCAATGTCTTTCAAAATAGAATGTGTCTGCATTGCTGTCCAGTCTGTAGTCACTAATAATGCTGTAAATAAGTTGTTTGCTGCATGAAAACCTAAAGCCAATTCCATACCTTCATCCATAACTGTCATGATTCCCCAAAACAAGCCTGTTCCGATATAATATATCATGATAAAATAACCTAATTTACCAACTTCAGGATTTGCGAGATGTAGACCACCAAAAATAACTGACGTAATAAGTATTGGTGTCCAATTTCGTTGACATACATTTCGTAAACTATCATTTGTTTTAGACTCAAAAAAGTTGATTTTTTTTAAGACTTGGAACACTAAAAGAACGAATATAAAAGCACCAAAAATCAATGCTAAATTCAATAGAGCATCAATCGTATAGTTAACATTTAATATGACTATTAACGGAATTAATACTGTTGAAACAATGAAAGCAAATGGAAAATGTTGATGTTTTGTTACAGTACCAAATCCTTGCATTAAATACCCTCTAAAAATGTATTCCTCTAAACTCGTTTGAATTGGAATCAGAGCTACAGCAATGACTACGAGTATAGCAAATCGTTTTAATTCAAAATTATACATATAGTTTTCTGGAGCCAAATAAAAATAGTCTAGCAAAACTAATCCAGATGAAAGCGTTCCCCAAAATATAAAGGCAAACCAAATTCGTTTCCAATCTAATTTAGGTCTTGAAGTCGCAATAGAGGTCATTGTTTGCTTATGCAAATATTTAACAGCTAAAAACAAACCTACAAATCCAGCAGCAAAAGAGAGTAACATTAAAAATAGAAATACATTAGAATCAAACATGGTGTACATTGATTCTTCTGTTATGTTTTCAACTCCAATACCTCCATCTTGTAATGATTTCCAAACCATTGCAATTAATAATGGAAACTGTCCAATAATTGAAGCGATAAGTACCATTAAAGACCCTATAATATATCTCCAAAAATCATGCTTTACTTTAAATGCTTGTGTTATAAACATACTATCAATTTCATATATTTAGATTGGTTACATTCCAATCTTGATTAATTTCATGTCGCAATGTACCATTTTTAACTTGTAACGGACTTTCAACATTGTTTGTAAATAAACTCCCAGTGCCTAAACCCTGTGGTAATTTACTTTTAAGAGTATATGTCCATTGTGCAATTGCATTTAAACCAACATTACTTTCAAGTGCACTTGTAATCCACCATCCAATTCTATTGTCTTCAGCTAGATCAATCCATTGCTGACTTCCACTCCATCCTCCTACCAAACTTGGTTTTAAAATAATGTATTGCGGATTAATCATTTGTAGTAACTCTTTTCTTTTTGTTACAGAAAACACACCAATTAATTCTTCATCTAAAGCGATTGGTAAAGGTGTTTGTTCACAAAGTCTTGTCATCGATTCAAGTTGCCCTTGCTGTATTGGTTGTTCTATCGAATGTAAATCGTAATCAGATAAGCGATTTAGTTTTTCTAGTGCATTTTCAGGTAAAAAAGCTCCATTTGCATCAACTCTCAATTCAATATCACTAGAAGAAAACTCTTGTCTAATTGATTTCAGAAGTGCCAACTCAGTATCAAAATCGATAGCACCAATTTTCATTTTAATACAATTAAAACCTGTGCTAAGTTTTTCTTTTATTTGGTCTTTCATGAAATCTTCATTTCCCATCCAAATCAATCCATTAATATCAATGGCATCATGTCCTGCTGTAAATTCTGACGGGAATAATTCAAAAGGTGATTCACTATTAAAAGAATAAAACGCTTGCTCTAAACCAAATTGGATGCTAGGAAATTCAATTAACTCTTCTAGTAATGTCTCTAAACCTAAATGAATATGATCGCAAGTCCATTGTAACTTCTGTTCATAATCAGGTAAATCGTCTATGCTAAGTCCTTTAAACAAACCACACTCACCAATACCAATATTAGTGTTGTCTTTTAAAATAATAAACCAAGTTTCCTTCGTTTTTAGAATACCACGAGATGTACCACTAGCTTGCTTAAAATGAAGTATGTATTTTTGAAATGTAGCTGTCATTGCTCTGCAAAAATAAGGCTTCTAAAGTTAACTAGTATAATAACAATTTAAATTACTAAGCAAATATATTTAGGCTTGTCAGTTCGAGTGATTTTCTTTTTTTTTAAGAAAATTAGCTTGAGAACTGTAGTACAATTTCAACTATAATATCGATAGAGATTTTCTTTTAAACATAGAATGATATTCATTCGATTGGACGAATTATATTTTTGTAAATTCGTTTAGTAATTTATCCTAAATGCAAGATCCAAATTTTCCAAATATCATTTTATACGCCATCCCTTTTTTTATATTGGCTATGTTATTAGAATTAATTGTAACCATAAAACAAGGGATTAAATCATACAAATCTAAAGATGCTTTTTCTTCAATAGCAATGGGTTTAGGAAATGTGTTTTTAGGTTTTTTTAGTAAAGCTTTGGTACTGCTCTCTTTTTTTTATATCTATGAAAATTTCAGATTATTTACAATTCCAGTAACATGGTGGAGTTTTGTTTTAATTTTCTTTGTAGATGATTTTGCATATTATTGGTTTCATCGTGTGTCTCATGAATGTCGTTTATTTTGGGCTTCTCACGTGGTGCATCATTCGTCTCAACATTATAACTTGAGTACTGCATTGCGTCAGACTTGGTCTGGTGGATTTTATTCGTTTATTTTTTGGCTGTGGTTGCCTTTATTAGGATTTCATCCTGCAATGATTATGCTTCAGATGTCTATTAGCTTATTATACCAATTTTGGATTCATACTGAGGCCATAAACAAATTGCCTCGTTGGTTTGAAGCTTTTTTCAATACACCTTCTCATCATCGTGTACATCATGGAAGTAATCCGTTGTACTTAGATAGAAATCATGCTGGTATTTTAATTATTTGGGATAAATTCTTCGGAACATTTCAACCAGAGTTAGACGAAGAAAAAGTAGTATATGGATTGGTTACAAACATCAATACATATAATCCAATAAAAATTGCGTTTATTGAATGGCTAAACATGTTTAAAGATGCATTTTTAGGACGAAAATCTTTAAAAAACAGATTGCTGTATATGATTAAATCTCCTGGTTGGAAACATGATGGTACTGGTAAGGTTAGCAATGATTTGAGAGAAGAATGGTTAGAAAAGAAATAGCCTAAGTTAGTTTAGTCCTTTCATTATAAAAATCGCCAAAAGAGCGACATATACTATCAGATACTGAAGTAGCAATAATTGCTTCTTCCTTCAGATGTAAATTTGTGTATAAATTACTCCTCATCATTGTATTTTGAATAAATCTTTCCATAACTAGAATTTCCTCTTTATCTATTGCCATAATTTTTCATAGGTAACAATTCCATTAATAAAAAGACATATTAAAATATTTTTTTATAACTCAATACTCTCACCAATCTCCAATAACATCAAATCTTTATCCTTATCGAAGAATTTTCGTTTAGCTGTCTCATGGTCAATTTCTATATAACCAAAGGTATCAAAATGATAGCCTAAGACTTTATCACACGCTACAAAATCACTTGCTATGATTGCATCATCAATTCCCATTGTAAAGTTGTCTCCAATTGGTAAAATGGCTAAATCTAGTTTAGTATGCAACGGAATTAATTTCATATCCATGGTTAATGCTGTATCTCCAGCAATGTAAATATTTTTGTGTTCGCCTTCAATTACGAAACCTCCTGGTTGTCCACCATAACTACCATCAGGAAATGAAGATGTATGAATAGCATTCACATATTTTACGGTTCCGAATTCAAATTCCCATTGACCACCATGATTCATTGGATGGTTTTCTAAACCTAATTTATCAAAATACGTAGCTATTTCAAAATTGGATACTATGACAGCGCTTGTTCGCTTTGCTATGGCTTCTACATCTAAAATATGATCTTGATGTGCATGAGTTACTAAAATAAAATCGGCTTCAAGTTGTTCGATATTAATTTCAGAAGCTTTTGGATTAGCAGAGATAAACGGATCGACAAGAATATTGATATCAGCAATTTTTATACCTAAGCTTGCGTGTCCATAAAATGTAATTTGCATGAGAAAACGTTTTTTGATGGCTATTTATATAGCATTCTAAAATACGAAAAAACTCAGACAGATTAAAGATAATGTGTCTGAGTTTTAAAGCCCCAAATTTTATTGTCAACATAATAGCAAACAATGCCGACCTACAAAATTTCAATATTAAATATAAGGATTAATTATTTGAAAACCAAACAATTATGTTAAATTTTTTATAAAATATATCCAACACCCAAAAGTATTGAAAACAAAAAAGTAGTTAAAGCCAGCACTTTTAGTTGTGAATCGTAATCATTAGGTTCCTTAGCTTTACTAATTTTTATGATATGAATTGTTAAAGGAACATAAGCTATAAAGAATAATAAATTATAAAACGAAGAAAAGTAAAGCACAGCAAAAATAACAGACACAATAATAGCAGAGCTGATTAAAAGCAAATGGTATTGCTTTGCTCTTGTTTTTCCTAATTTAACGGCTAATGTCATTTTATTAGAAGATTTATCGGAATCAATATCTCGCATATTATTGAGATTTAAAACACCAGCACTTAATAAACCAAGTGCTATAGCAGGTAAAAATATATGATGATCTAAATGTTGTACAAATAACAAATAACTACCACCAACACTAACAAAACCAAAGAATATAAAAACGAAAATATCTCCTAAACCTCTATAACCATAAGCCGAATCACCAACTGTATAAGTAATTGCAGCATAAATTGATAAACCTGCAAGTAAAAAGAATAATAGTGATAAAAATAAATGACTTACTCCAAATGATGTATAAATAAGTGCGACAGATAAACCAACAACAATTAAGATATTGTTCTTAATACCAAGCATCATTTCATGTTCACTTATTGCTCCACTTTGAATTGCGCGTTCTGGTCCTACTCTATTTTCGTTATCTGTGCCTTTTACACCATCACCATAATCATTTGCAAGATTAGAAAGAATTTGTAAACTAATCGTTAGCAAAATAGCAATAATAAATACATAGATATTAAAAGCGCCATTGTGTTCCGCTAAACAAGCTCCTATAATAATTCCTGAAACTGATAAGGGTAAGGTTCGCAACCGAAATGCAGAAATCCAAGGTTTAATTTTTTTAAACATACAATAGAGATCTATTTATGGAATCCATTTTTTATCGAAGTTTGGCTTACGCTTTTCTAAAAATGCATCACGACCTTCTTTAGCTTCCTCTGTCATATATGCCAAACGTGTAGCTTCACCTGCAAATACTTGTTGGCCAACCATGCCATCATCTGTTAAATTCATTGCAAATTTTAGCATCTTAATTGATGTAGGTGATTTGGCTAATATTTCTTGAGCCCATTCATAAGCTGTATCTTCTAATTCGTTATGAGGAATTACAGCATTAACCATTCCCATATCGTAAGCTTCTTGAGCTGAATAATTTCTTCCGAGGAAAAAGATCTCACGAGCCCTCTTTTGTCCGACCATTTTAGCTAAATACGCAGAACCATAGCCACCATCAAAACTGGTAACATCTGCATCTGTCTGCTTAAAAATGGCATGTTCTTTACTTGCTAAAGTTAAATCACAAACCACATGCAAGCTATGACCTCCACCAACAGCCCAACCAGGTACCACAGCGATAACTGCTTTTGGCATGAATCTAATTAAACGTTGAACCTCAAGAATGTTTAAACGATGATAACCATCTTCACCAACATAACCTTGATGACCTCTAGCTTTTTGATCGCCTCCAGAACAAAAACTCCAAATCCCATCTTTGGTCGATGGACCTTCAGCTGATAATAATACAACACCAATATTTACATCTTCATTTGCATCATAAAACGCGTCGTAAAGTTCACTAGTCGTTTTTGGTCTAAAAGCATTTCTAATATCTGGGCGATTAAATGCAATTCTGGCTACTCCATTGCGTTTTTTATAGGTGATATCTTCATAGGTTTTTACTGTAACCCATTCTGTAGTATTCATATTGTAATCTGTTTAGCACAAAAATACTGCTTTTATATATAATATGCATGAACAAAACACCCAAAACAAGATATATAAACGTATAACATTCTCATATTTAATTTTTATGTGACTAGTTTATAAAATCTGTGTCTAAAGTATTGGTACTGATTTAAGTATCATTAAAAATTAGTAAAACAAAAAGATATTTAGGGATATGACTATTGTAGATTCAAACGTTGGTTCACAAATTTTAAAGCAAGAACAATCTGAAGCAGGAACGCTTCACTTTTTTAATCACATTGCAGTGGTTGAGTTTTACGAAGGCTTGCATGTTGATTTAAATTCTGGTAGACAAACAATCAATGATTTAATGAATTATTTCGGAACTACTAAACCATTTGGCTTAATAGCAAACCGAGTTAATTCTTATTCTATTTCATTATTAGATACAACTGAAGTAAAATCCATTTTTCCAAATATGGTTGCTTATGGTGTTGTAAGTCATAATGAAGCAGGACGAATGAATGCTATAATTGAAAGCAGTTTTTGCTCATCTAATGGTATTAGTTTTGACAATTTATATGAAGGATTAGATGCTGTTTATTTAAGAGTGATAAACAAATTAAACACTTATTTGAACTAATTTTAATATCAAAAATTTCTTATTAATTTGCTCTATCTGGTTATTTCTGCTCAATAATTCTCACAAATTGATGTTCAATTTGTATATATATCATGCTTATAATAAGAAGTAAATAATAATGAAATTCACGAAAAATTAATCTTGAATATACTGCTTAAGTGAGATATATTTGTAATCCCTATATAACATAAATTATGTCGATTATTGATTCCCCATACCATGATCAACTTATTCATCAAGAAACTGTAGCCTTAGGTGAATTGTATTTTTTCAAGCACTTTTTCATTGCTGAATTTAATGAAGGTATAAATATTACTTTTGAAAATTTTGATTCTGTTAGAATCCTAATTGAAACCCATTTTGGAGATTCAGAGTTTGGTTTTATTGCAAATAGAAAAAACTCTTATTCAATAGTAATTACAGATGCACCACAATTCAATTCTACATTCAAGAATTTAAAAGCTTATGCTACTGTAACTTATACTTCTTTTGCTAGCAAAATATTTGTTATGGAAAACCATTTTTTTAAGTTTAATAGACGTAATTTCAATAATTTAGATGATGCTATTCATTGGATTAAAGACAATATGAAAAAAACTAACGAGGAAGTTTAATTGAGATAAATACCATCGTTCTTGATTTCAATTAATCGCTGTCTATAAAGTGATCCAATAGCTTTTTTGAAATTCTTTTTACTCATTTCCAATTCATCTTTAATCTGATCTGGATTGGATTTATCTGTTAAAGCCAAAAAGCCATCACTATCTTCTAATATATGTAGGATTTTTTCAGCATTAGGTTCAATATTTCTATATCCAATCTGGCCTAATTTAATATCTAGTTTGTTATCATGACGTACTTTTTTCACAATACCTTTTAGTTTGTCGCCAACACTTAGTTCTTTGTAAATATCATCTTTAAAAATCAATCCTTGATGAAGTTTATTAACGATAACGTTCATACCAAGTTCTGAAGGATGCGAAACAATCAAATCTACTTCATCAAATTGCTGTACAGTAAGATCTTTATTATCTAAAAAGCTGTTGGTTTTGCTTGAAGCAACTAATCGACCTGATTCTTCATCTAAATAACAAAAAATTAAGTACCAGCCTCCAGCTTTCATTTTAAATGCTTGTTCTCTAAAGGGGCAAAATAATTCTTTAACCATTCCCCAATCTAAAAAAGCGCCATGATCTGTGACTTGATTACAACGTAAAACCGCAAAATTATTAACAGTAACAAAAGGTTCATCGGTTACAGCAACTGGTCTTTCTTCATTGTCTAGATATACAAAAACTTCTATAGGTTCCCAGATTTTAAATTCTTCAGGAACATATCTGTTTGGTAATAATACTTCATTTCCATCGGCATCTGCAAGGTATAATCCTTGTTCACTTTCTCGAAGTATTTCTAGCGTATTGTATTCTCCAACTTTTATCATGTGACAAAGATACAGATATTACATATTAGAACTAAAAAAAGCGTTAGAATTCTAAGTGAATCACAACGCTTTTTATACTTATAAAAGTTAGCAATTAATATGCAGACTCTTTTTTAAAGTGTTTAGTCAATAAATAATAAACTACAGCTCTGTATTTGTTTCTATTAGACTTCCCGTAAATTTCCATAACAGAAGCAATCCCTTTGTCTAAATCTGCACTATCATTTAAACCAAGTTTCTTGATTAAGAAGTTGTTTTTTACTGTAGCAAGTTCTGAATCATCAGATCCTGAAACTGTAGCAGAATCAGCATTATATATTGATGGTCCACAACCTATAGTTACTTTAGTTAATAAATCCATATCAGGATTTACGCCACATTTATCTTTTAAGTCTGCAGCATACTTTACGATTAATTCGTCTCTTTTACTCATGTTATAATTTTTTGTGTTTTAAAAAGCTACCTTAAAGATAGTCAATTTTAAGACACATAAATTATGGAAATGTCACAAATAACATTTATTTAATATAATTGAAATAGTCTAAAAGAATATTATCATTTTCAGTTCTAGGTGTAAACACTTCAAGTAGTTTTGGCGAATTTGAAGATTTATAGAATTCATTAAGGCAAATTGTTAACTCTGCTTCATTAGAAGCTTTGCTGTATTCAAAATCGTACATTTTGCATAAATGCTTTGCTGTTAATTGATGTGTTGTTTCAAAATAGTGATCAAAATTATCTGTGTTTTTATGTCCAGGCAAAATCCTGAAAATACCGCCTCCTTGATTATTAATGACTATTATTCTGAAGGTATTCGGAATGTAATTATTCCATAATGCATTGCTATCATAAAAGAAACTTAAGTCTCCTGTAATAAACGTAGTTTGTTTATTTGCAGCAACTGCACAACCAATTGCTGTAGATGTACTGCCATCTATGCCACTAGTTCCTCGATTACAAAATACTTCTAATGACGAATTTAATTTGAATAGTTGAGTGTATCGTATGGCAGAACTATTACCAAGCTGAAGTATGGTTTTATTAGGAATCGCTTTAAGTAAGTCGTTAAACACTTTAAAATCTGAAAATGGAATCTCTTTCATGTATTCCATATGTTTTTTACGTCTGTGCTTTTTAACTAAAGTCCAACTATCAAAATATGGGCTTTTTGCTACATGAGTTATTTTTGACAAAAACTCAGAAAAAAATTGATTTGGAGTAACTTCAAGATGTTTTGTTAGACAGAAAAATGTGTCATTGGCTCTCTTCTCATCAATATGCCAATGCTGTT
Source organism: Psychroserpens ponticola (assembly GCF_023556315.2). Lineage (NCBI taxonomy): Bacteria > Pseudomonadati > Bacteroidota > Flavobacteriia > Flavobacteriales > Flavobacteriaceae > Psychroserpens > Psychroserpens ponticola. Next base: position 1,705,516 of record NZ_CP116221.1, read on the forward strand.
TTGGTTTATGAGTTCGTAAAAAAGCTTTAATTTTTTTAGACACAATCATGCCTCCAAATGTGACTAAAATATCTGGTTGAAGTGTTTTTATTTCCGCTTCAGATAAAGGCGCAATCATTTTATCGATACTCGGAAAAAAATTAGGATGATGTAAATTAGACGTTGTTTCTGTAAAGACCAAAACGCCATCATCATCTGCGAGTTCTTCTAATAGTTTTTGTTCAATTGAATTGGGTTCTAAAACACCAACTAAAATTAGTTTCCGTTTAGCTACAAACCATTCATCAACACAATCATCTAATTCAGATTCATCAATTTTAGAAACAATACGCTCTAATAAATCAATTTTTGGTTTCACTGTTAAGGTCTCAGTAAGTCCATAAAGAGGCTCGTCAAAAGGAATATTAATATGAACTGGTCCTTTTTTTAGCTTGGCTAAATTCAAAGCTGTATTAATTTCAGTTTCATTAAACGATTGAATGCCTTGTTGCAAACCTAATATACGTTCTAATTTGTTTTCTAAATTTTTGAAAATAGGTAATTCGTCTTTTTTAGGTAGGTTACTTTCGTCTTTAAGATCTAACTTTAAATTCGCAGCATATAAAATATGATTTTCAAAAACATTTTTCTGATTAATTGTTTGTCCATCACCAATATTAATCAAGTGTTTTGGTCGATCTGCAGACAATACAACTAAAGGAATATCGCTATAAAATGCTTCAGCAATTGCAGGATAATAATTGAGCAAAGCACTTCCAGAAGTACAAACTACAGCAACTGTTTCTTTAGTTTGTTGCGCCATTCCTAATGCAAAAAAAGCAGCACAGCGCTCATCTACAATGCTATAACATGAAAAATAATCATCATTAGTAAAGCCAATCGTTAAAGGTGCATTTCTGCTTCCAGGAGAAATAACAATATGCTTAATATTTTTGAGTTTGCATAACTGAACAACAGTTTGTGCCAAAGGAATTTTTGAGTAAACCATAACGACAAAATTAAGAAAAAAATAGCTTGCTTAAGACATCAAAACCTGCTTCATGGTTTCGGCTTTTGAAACGGTTTCATCCCATTCATGTTCTGGAATAGAATCTTTAGTAATTCCGCCTCCAACATAAATAAGCGCTTGATTATTTTTAATTTGCATGCAACGTAGGTTGACGAATAAGTTAGTCACTGTTTTAACAGAATGGTAAGCATTATTCTCAACATTTCGCCTGTTTGTGTTTCTAGAGGTTGTTTCCATTACATTTAACTCACCTAAAAATCCTGTATAATATTCACGATTATAAGATTCATTCTCTAGAATAAACGCTTTGGCTTCGTTTACTGGTAATCCACAAACCGCAGGAGTTGGATGCAATTTTTTTAAAATGGTGTGTAAACTAGCATTCAAAACTCCACTAACATTAGATTGCAAATGCAAAATATGACCAGCTTTTACAGTTTTAGCTTCGGTAACAGACAAATGATTCACATAAGGTTTTAAGCAAGATTCTATATAATCTGTAACAAATTGTTGCTCATCTTTTTCTTTCGTATTCCAAGTCACCTCTAAAGAATCCTTATAAGATTGTGTTCCTGCTAAAGCCATTGTTTTAAAACGATTTCCTGACATGTGAATTAATGTTTCAGGAGTTGCACCCAACCATAATCCAACTTTTGGATGATACCAACAATACACAAAGGCATTTGGATAGTTTTGTAGTAATTTTTTAAAAGCTGAAAGGAATTGATTTTCAGAAAAAGGAATAGCTTCACATCTTGATAGCACAACTTTTTGCAAGTGCTTCATTCCTATAGATTCGATTCCTTTTTGTACTAAATTGACATGTGTGCGTTTGTCTGTCTCATCAGTTTTTATTTGATTTTGTGATGAATTATTCAATAATAAACTATTAAAATCACAGCATTTAGTTTCAGAATGTTCTAAAGGAATTAAAACCGTTTGACTTGAATCCTCAAAAGGTGCAAATACAAACCCTTTGTCCTCAAAACCTTGAGTTGAGTATAAGGCATCAGTATTCTGAAGCATAGCTTTAACTCTTGAATCGTTAGGTTTTCTATAGGCTACAAAAGGTAAATTATTAGTGTACTGATTTTTAATATGTGAAAAGAAATCTTCTAGAAACATTTATTATTTCTGTTTTGGGAGTGCAATGGTCGTTAATTTACAAACAGACACCAAATTATCATGTTCATCTGTTATCCTAATATCTAACAATTGTGTTGTTCTTCCTTTGTGAATAAATGTTGCTTTAGCATAAATAAAACCCTCTTTTACACTTTTTAAATGATTCGCAGTAATTTCAATTCCACGAACAAAAAATTGTTCTATATCTATAAAAATATGAGCAGCAAAACTACCAACGCTTTCAGCTAAAGCAGCTGTAGCTCCTCCATGTAAAACACCATCTGGCTGATGAACTCTTGGTGTGACTGGCATACGAGCGACCAAGAAATCTTCACCATAATCTATCATTTCAATAGAAAGTGTTTCCATTAAAGTATTTTTACTTACCAATTTGGCTTGGGCCAATATATCTTCTTTAGATAATTGCATAGAATTACTGTATTTTTAAAGTCGATAACAAAAGTACAAAATGAATTCTACTGAAAAAGAAATTTATTACAGCATTAACAACAGTTATTCTACGTTAAATGAACTCACCAAAAACACAAAAAATGTATGGTTTGTTTGTCATGGTATGGGGTATTTGAGTCGTTATTTTATTCAGTATTTTAAAGGACTTGATCCAGATGATAATTATATAATAGCACCTCAAGCACAAAGTAAATATTACCAAGCTCCAAAATTTAGACATGTTGGTGCAAGTTGGTTAACAAAGGAAAATACGTTTGTAGAAACGGAAAATGTCATGACCTATTTTGATGCTATATTTGAAAAGGAGTCCATTCCTAAAGATAAAAAATTGATTGTATTTGGCTATTCTCAAGGTGTAAGTGTGGCCATGCGATATCTTGTGAAACGGAAATTACAATGTAGCCAACTTGTATTGCATTCTGGAGGTATTCCTAAAGAATTAGTGCCTCATGATTTTGAATTTTTAAACACTAAAACGACACTTATTTATGGTACTCAAGATGAATATTTAAATGATGAACGTATTGCTTATGAAACTGAAAGAGCGACATCATTATTTGGCAATAATTTGAATATTCTACCGTTTGATGGCAAACATGTTGTTAATCTAGAATTGATAAATAAATTGGTTTAAAATAGAGATTCCACTTTCATGGAATAACAAAAAATATATGAATGAATATGCCAACCTTAGAAAACGAACGCGTTAGATTATCACCTTTATCACTTGATAATTACCACCATTTGATTACAATTGCTCAAGAAGATAAATTGATTTATTATTCACCAAGTGATATTACAACTTCAGAAAAACTTAGAAACTATGTCGAAGTTGCACTTGAAGGCATTCAGAATAAAACTGTCATGCCATTTATAATTTATGACAAAGTAAAACAACAATATGCAGGAAGTTCTAGGTTTGGTTTAATAAATTGGAAAAATAAAGTTTTGCATATTGGATGGACTTGGATTGGTCATGAGTTTCAAGGTACAGGATTAAACAAACACATGAAAGATGTAATGCTTAGTTATGCTTTTGAAACTCTTGAATTTGAAAAGGTAGAATTTAGAATAGATGAACGCAACCAAAAATCAAGAAAAGCTGTTGAAAAATTGGGTGCTTCATTAGAAGGCATCTTAATAAAAGACACCTTAATGAATGATGGATTTAGACGTAGTACCTGTTGTTATGGAATTTTAAAAGACGAATGGCCAGCAATTAAAACTTCTATTTTTAAAACAGTTTAGCTTGTTTGCTGAAGTGTTTTATTTTTTTCTTTTAAAATAGCTAACTGCTTTTCTAAAAATGTAATGGCTTGTTCCGTTTTATAACTTGTTTTAGAGGCCATATCTTTAATTTCTTGTTTTAGAGTTTCTTTACCAGAACTAGCTACTTTTGATAAATCGTCTTTAACTTCTATCAAATCACTCGACAACTGGTTTTTTATGTCCTTCCCTTCTTTCTTTAGTTGACTTCTAGTCGCACTTCCTTTTTCTGGCGCTAGTAAAACTCCAGCTGCTGCTCCAATTAATACTCCTAGTACAATTGCTCCTTTATGAATCATATTTTTTCTTTTAATTAGACTTGTTTAATTTATTCGTCGTAAAACGCCTCTTTTTGTTACAAACAAACTATAAATCAACCACTTATTGTATGAAATTTATTTAACTCAACCAATTTGATTTCTTTTTCTCAAGGTAGTTTTTTTCTAAAGTATTAGTGACCGTTTTTAGAGCTTTATCAATATATATGAGTGCATTATTAAAATTATCTGTTTCAAAAAAATAATCAGCTTTTGCGGCATAAAACAAATAAGCTCTTTGTTCAAAATCGTTTGGTTTGAGAAGATTAAAAAAAGCATGTGCTTTTGAATACTCATTATTTTGCATTGAAATAACAGCCATTGTTAGTTGATGTATTGGCATTGGTTGCAAATGATTAAGTTGTTCGTACCAATATAATAGTTTCTTCCAGTTTGTGTCTTCAAAAGTTTTTGCTCTTAAATGTTCGGCAGCAATAGCAGCTTCATAATGATAACATGATAAACTATCAATCTCAACAGCTTTATTCATCATTGTATTTCCTAATTGAATTAAGGGGAAATGCCATAAACTTCGATCCTGATTCTTTAAATCTAATAATTCATTATCAGAATTAATCTTTGCTTCTAGCCTAGCTGAGTGAAAACACATCAAGGCAAACAAAGCATACACTTCTGGAGTTCGAATTGCGACACGCCTTAGTAATAACTGGCATAAACGCATGGCTTCTCCACATAAATCTGAACGAATTAATTGAGTTTTAGTATTGGAATGAAAACCTTCATTAAAAATAAGATAGAGCACTTCCATAACACTCTCTAAACGGTTGTGTAACAGCTTTCCGTTAGGAATACTAAATTTTAAATCGTTTTTTTGAATTGCTTTTCGTGCTCTAGATAAACGCTTTTTAATTGTGTCTTCCTTGGTTAATAATGCTGAAGCTATTTCTTTTATACTAAATCCGGAAACTGTTTTTAGAGCAAATGAAATGCGATCTCTTGGGTCAAGTTTTGGATGACATGCAGTGAAAATCATACGAAGCTGAGCATCTTCAATTTCGGTATCCAAAAACAATTCATTAATTGCAATTGTATCTGTTCCTAATGAAAGACTTGGCAAGTGATTTCGTTGGGACTTTAGTTTTCTAAAAATATCAATGACTCTATTCTTAGCTGCTTGTGTGAGCCAAGCTTCAGGATTTTGAGGCTGTTCTTTTCTCCAGCTGATACTGGCTTTTATAAAAGTGTCTTGAACGGCATCTTCAATAATATCAAGATGTTTTAATCCGAAAATACGCGTTAAAACAGAGACCATCTTTCCACTGTGATGGCGAAAAAGATGGTCCATGTTTTTAGTATCCATTATCTATCAAATACCATAATTTCACGAATCTCTACAGTTCCGCCTAAATCATAATCAGGAAAATCCTGAGCAATAGCTTGTACAGCATCAAAATCTTTTGCCTCAACAGTATAATATCCTCCAACAATTTCTTTAATCTCAGCAGAAGCTAAATCAGAAACTGTTCTGTTTTCTCCAACAATTCGTCTTACTTGTGGTGTTAAAGCTTCTCCTCCTCTAAGGATTCCTGCCTGTTCCATTTTGTTTCCCCAAGCAAACCATTTTCCCATTCTGGTTTGAAGTTCCTCAGGCGAAAGTCCTAAAGCAGCATAATCTGCTCCGATAAAAATCATCATAAAATTTTTCATAATCTTTAAAATTTAATTGTTTATACAGTTAAGACGTATCTTAAATTAAAAAAGGGGACAATTTTAAATAAAGTTTTTGTTCAATATATGAATTTTGTAAAAGATAGTAGAATTTTTAACTCTGAGAAATGATTGTATTTATCTCATCAATCATTGTTTTTGCATTGCCATTATTTGAGTTTAGTTCAAATGCTTTTTTATAATTTTCTAAAGATAAATCATATTGCTCATTTATAAAGTAAGCTTCACCAAGACTATCGTAAGGGTTTCCTTCATTAGGAAATTCTGAAACTAACAGTTGAAATACTTTAATTGCTGCTTCATTTTGTTTGTATCCAAGAAGGTCATAGCCAATTGTATTAAGTGCAGAAGAATCTTTAAAATCAAACTCATTGGCTTTTTCTGCTTTTGAAGTTTTATAAAATGCTATTCCTTTATCTGTGTTTTCAAAAATTTTATTTTGTAAAAGGAAATACACATTCTTTTTAGGAAATCTTTCTAAATCATTTATAATGTTATTAGCAATTCTATTAATTAATGTTCCAGATGTATCTCCATTTGAATTAAACGCTACTGTAAATCCTGCATTTAGTTCTGGCATAACAATTACCCAATTTGTACTTCCGTTAGTACCTCCATTATGCATAAATTCGCCATCGGTATTAACTTGCCAGAAATACCCAAACATATCGTCTTCTTCATCTTTAAATAACGGTTTTTGCATTTCTTTAATCACAGGATTATCAGTTTCAAGAAGGTATTTTATGTAATTAGTCATATTCGGAATTGTAGATTTTAAGCCTCCTCCAGCGCCAGACATAATAACAGTCATAGGCTCAACAATTTGTCCTTCATCAGTGTAACTTCTTATAAATCTTTCTCCTTCTAAAGATGTTAATGACATTGTTGTTTCAGACATATTTGCTTTATACAAAATTTGCTCATCTATTAATTCTATATACGATTTATCATATACTTTCTCAAGAATAAGTACTAAAAGCTCAGGACCAATAAATGGTGAATACTCATATTTCACACCTGGAATTGTATCTAATTTATAAGTCATTAAATCTTTGAGTAATGTGTCTCGATTGTAGTTTTGGATCTCTTTTTTATCTTTCCAAGTGGCATTTGGTGAAAACATTTTTGCTAATACTTCAGAAAAATCTCTTCTTATTCCACTTGTATGCGTTAATAAATCTCGAATTTGAATTGGTCGATTTTCGAATTCTAAATTAGGAAATGAACCATCAAAATAAATTCTTATATCATCTTCAAGTTTAATTTTTCCATCTAAAACGGCTTGAGCAGTTATTATTCCTGTAAATGATTTAGTAACTGAAGCTATTTCAAAAAGTGAACTATCATTAGGTAAGTTGTTTCTGCCTTTATCAATTTCACCATAATACCCATTATATGTTTTACCATCTTTATAAACTCCTATTGAAATTGAATTAATTTCTGGATATTCAAGCATGAGGTTTGCATTATTTACCATTAAATACTCAATGGGATTTAATGTCTCGTTTTGAAGAACTTTAGTATCGTCTTTACAATTTAAAAATAGCAATAAGGTGAAGAGTAAACTTAATTTTGTTTTCATAGATTTCAAATTGATGGTTATGATAAAGATAACGCATCTATAAGAATGTTACAGTTTTAGAAACCATTTGCTATTATTACTAATTGACCAAGTTTGCAACGATAGTTTTAACAGGTAAAATAGCTTTAGTATGTTCAATACTAGGTCCAGCAACCCAAACGGTTTTATATGTGGCTTTTGTAGCTGCTTTTTCAGTCGCTTTCATACCAATTGAAAATCGAACCATTTTGACCCATTTTTTGAGTTTTTTGTTCTTATTCAATAGGTTCTCTATCCAAGTGGCTTTCGTGCCAATTTTTTGAACATATGGAGTATTAATCACTGTGCATGGCGTTCCAGAAATACGTTCGGTCATGATAATATCATCAGCTCCATAATCGACACACGCTTGTTTGTAATCATCAGTTACACCAGCTTCGATTGAAGCAATAAACGGGCTTCCAACTGAGACGCCTTCAGCGCCATAACTTAACATGTTTTCAATATCAGTTTTGCAACCAACACCACCTGCAGAAATTACAGGAATAGTTAATTCTTTACTTAATAAATTGGTAAGTTGTTCAGGAGAGAGATTTCCTCTATGACCACCAGCTTCATTGTTTACTGCAATGGCTGCATCAGCTCCTAATTGTTCCACTTTTTTGGCAAATTTTAAATCGGTTACATCACAAAATACTTTAATACCAGCTTTACGAGCTTGATTTATGGTCTCTTCAGGACTACCCAAAGATGTAATTATAAAGTCGCAACCTTCTTCGCACAACACTTCTAATTGCCCTTTATACTTGATATTAGATTTATTAACAATTAAATTAAATCCGAAAGAACCACCCTCAACTTTAGCCGCTTTTAACGTTTTAATAGCAGTACGTAATTCGTCAAGTGTTCTATAATTTAGTGCAGGAATACAGCCAGCAATTCCAGCATTCATCGCTTCAACGACCATAGATACATTAGAAACCAAAAACATTGGTGCTTGTATAATAGGATATTTAATATTTAAAAGCTTTGTGAGTTTTGTAGATGTCATTCTATACCATTTTTGTAAAGATATGAAAAATACTATGCACGCATAATTTTTAAAGTTTCAGTTTAATAATAAAAAAAGCCTTATTTTTAATTTTACATTGTCTTTTGAAACAATATATTCGCATTCTTAACCATTTATATATGATTAAATATACTTTAAGTGTTATCATCTGTTTAACACTAACATGTTCTGCTTTTTCACAAAAAAGAATAGAACCAGCGACTCAAGATATCACATTAGCAACGAGTTTAAAAGAGCAATATCCAGATGATAATGTAGCATTAGTTAGCAGTAAAGATCAAGTTACTTTTGGTTTAAATAAGCGCGATGGAAAAGTAACTGTGATGCATCATGTTAGTGAGAACATGATAAATATTGATTCTAGAGCAGATATTCAAGTTTATAATTTTTATGATGGAGAATCTACTATTGAAGAATTTCAAATTCGATATAAAAATAAAAAGGAAGCCAACTTTTTTGTAAAAGACGAAGCCTATACAAGTGATGATTTATTTCACAATGATAGTCGCGTACAATATGCAAATATAGATTTTCCTTTAAAAGGGTATCGTTACTTGACTTCAATTAAAAAGGAATATAAAGACATAAAATATTTTACCAAGCTATATTTTAATGGTGAATATCCAACGGTTAAGAAAACAATTCGTATTGAAATTCCAAATTGGTTAGATATTGAACTCAGAGAGTTGAATTTTGATGGTTATGCGATTGAAAAAAGTGTACATCCCAATCAAAAAGGCAACGGAAAAATTCATACATACACTTTAAAAGATACTCCAGGAATGTATAAAGATAATTCAGCACCAGGACCAACTTATATTTATCCTCATGTGCTTGTTTTGCCTAAATCGTATACACTTAATGGAAAAACAGTTAACATTTTTAAAGAAACTCAGGACCTTTATAATTGGTACAAATCGTTAGTTAATAGTTTAGAAAATGATAATGCGCCAATTACAGATAAGGTAATAGAACTGACAGCAAATGCGACTTCAGATGAAGAAAAAATAAAAAACATCTACTATTGGGTTCAAGACAATATTAGATACATCGCTTTTGAAGATGGTATTGCTGGTTTCAAACCAGATGAAGCTGCCAATGTGTTTACAAAACGCTATGGTGATTGTAAAGGTATGGCTAACCTAACGAAACAAATGTTGATTGAAGCTGGTTTTGATGCTCGATTAACTTGGATTGGCACAAAACGAATTGCTTATGACTACTCTACTCCTAATCTTTCTGTAGATAATCATATGATTTGTACACTTTTTAAAGACGGAAAAACCATATTTCTAGATGGAACAGAAAAGTTCAACGCTTATGGCGAATATGCAGATCGCATTCAAGGCAAGCAAGTATTAATAGAAAATGGAGACGAATTTATTTTAGAATATGTGCCAACTTCTGAAGCTGAATTTAATAAAGAACAATTCGCTTATAGTTTAAAACTTTCAGAAGATAATATGATTGGTAAAGTCGATAAAACATATAATGGAGAAAGTCGTTCTGGACTACTCTATTATTTTAATAGCTTGAAAAATGATAAAAAGGATGAATTTTTAGAGTATTATCTTAATAAAGGGAATAGCAATATTAAAGTCTCAAATATTGAAACTTCAAATTTGCAAAATCGTGATAGTAACATCAATATCGCTTACAATGTTGATATAAAAAATGCTGTATCTTCTTTTGATAATCAGGTTTATATCGATCTTGATTTCGACAAACAACTATCAAATTTTGTGATGGAAGAACGTAAAACAGATTATATTTTTAGTTCTAAAAAAGACATGGAATCAATCACACGATTAGAAATACCTCAAGGTTATAATATTTCGCATTTACCAGAAAACATTTCTATCACAAGTGATAATTTTGATATGAGTGTCAACTTTTCAAAAGAAAACAATGTGATTGTCTACAAAAAACAATTCCGTATTAAAAACGCTAAAATTGAAACTACCGATTTTGAAGAATGGAACGGTTTCATCAAAAAACTTGACGCCTTATACAACGAACAAATTATATTAAATAAAGACTAACATATGACATCTAAATATTTACTATTATTCATATTCGCACTTACTTCTACTGCGTTTTCACAATCAAAAGAAGAATTAGCTGCTAAAGATTTTTTTTGGGGAGATAACGATCAATACAAAAATGCAAATGATATTCCTGCTGAATTATCAAATGAATCTGCAGTTATCATTTATAAAAATGAAAACTACGATTTCCATAAGTATGGTAAAAATGTAACGTATACAACTTCAGTTAGAAAACGTATTAAATTATTAGATAAAGCTGCTGTTGAAGAGTTTTCCGAATTTGCGTTTACAAGACGATTTAGATCCTCTAAAGGGCGTTATTCATGGAAAGTAAAAGGTGACACTTATGTTGGTGTTAAAATAATTAAACCAGATGGAAGTATTACAGAAATAGATGTAGAAAAAGATGCTGTTGAAGTTGATGGCGAAACAAAATTAGCGATCTCAAACCTTGAAGTTGGAGATATAATCGATTACTATTCTTATAAAAATGAACCTTTCAAAAGCACTTATGCTTTCGGGTTTGAACCTGTTGAAACAAGTTTGAATGAAGAATATCCAATTATGGATTTCAAATTATTCTTTGAAACAGAAAATGATTTTTTTATCAATTTCAAGTCGTTTAATGGTGCTCCAGATTTACAAGAAATAGCTACTGATAAAAAGAACATGAGACGTTATGAACTTACTGAAACTAATATTGCAAAACGTGAATATACACGTTGGTTTTATCCTTTAGTTGAATTACCTTCTTATAAATTTCAAGTCTATTTTGCACGTTCGGGAAAGTTTGAAGATCGTGCTTTAGCCTTTCTTCCTGAAAAGGAAACCATCATAAAAACCACAGTTTCTCAAGACGAAGTTTTAGACTTATACGACAATAGATTTAAGCCAGATGGCGATGTAGGAGACGTAAAATCCTTTTTTAAAGGAAAAGAATTTAAAAACGATTCTGAAAAAGTAGTTGCTGCTTACTATTACATGAGGCATTTTTATTTAACACGTTACTTAGAAGCGTTTTATGCACGAGAAGCTAGTATTTCGGCATATCCATTTATGGTGTATGGAAATAATGTGGTCTTCATTCAAAATCAAAAACAATTTATAAGACATTTTACAGAATTCCTTAAGCGACAAAAAATAGATTATAGTATTGTAGTTGGCAAGAAACGATATGATGGTTCTATAGATGAACTCTTGATTGAACGTAACGTAAATGTTATGGTGAAAATTAATACTGCCGAACCATTGTACGCTGAGTTTTTTAGTCCACATACTAATATTAATGAGTTCTCTCCTCTTATGGAAGGTACTGATGTTCTATTGTTGTCATCTAAAAAAAACAAGCGTATTATTGATAAAATTGATCGTGGAACTTTACCTACATCAAGTTATGAAGATAATGAAACTAAAAAAGAGATGATACTTAATTTTAATGATGATTTTTCTGGATTATCGATGACAGCTGTAAATAGTTTTAAAGGCCATAATAAAGGAGAACAACAATATGATAGATTACTTTTTAGTGATTATGTATTTGAAGATTACAAGAAGTATGATACTGAGTCTTGGATTGAAGTTACTCGTGGAAAGAAAAATAAAATCAAATTTCAAAAAGAGATGGATGCTCTCATTGAGAAATTAAAAAATAATCAAAAGGAAAAATTTGAAGCCAGTGCCCAAGGTGAATATGGAATTGAAGACATTGAAGATTATAACTTTATCATAAATGATAATGGACGTTATGCTCTTGACAGTTATTTTACATTTACTGAAAATTTCACAGCCAAAAATGCATTGATTAAGAAAGCTGGTCCAAATTATATTGTAGAAATTGGAAAACTAATTGGTGGCCAAATAGATTTAGATGAAAAAGAGCGTCAGCGTACAGAAAATGTGCATTTGCCACATCCAAGAGTGTTTAATTATACCATAAAATTAAATATCCCTGAAGGCTATACGGTTGCTGGTTTAGACAAACTAAATAAAAACGTAGACAATTCTACTGGAGCTTTTATAAGTACTGCAAAAATTGAAGACGATCAATTAATTATAACAACATCTAAGCGTTATAAAAATTACTATGAATTAAATAGTGATTGGTCAAAAATGATTGTTTTCTTAGATGAAGCAAATCAATTTACTAATGAAAAGGTACTTTTGAAAAAATTATAATGCTTATCTGTGTCTTTTCATTTTTTGTTGCTTTACCATATAATAAGCAAAAATAATATTTGGGACCCAACATAACCACGCTACAATTCTATACGCTATAATAAAATCATTTAAAAAAGCGATTAATATTGGCAACCAAATTCTTAAAGTAACAGCAGCAAAGCAAGCAGCATAACTATAAGTCATAAATTTTTGGTGTTTGCTAATGCTTCTATTTATAATTTCTAAATACGCTCTAACAGTAGTATACAACCAAACAATAGCTAGGCAAGAAAAACCTAATATGGATACAATTCCACCAGTAGCAAAGTAAGCAATATACAATGCAGAGAGTCCACTAATTAGTACAGAAATTAAATAGATTCTACCTAAATTACGGTGTAAGATTTTATTCTTTTTTCTAAGTTTTTCTCTAAACTGAGTCCAACCAACTAATAGCGCAAGTCCTCCAAGTGAAATATGCATATAAAACCCAATATTCCATAAACCATCATTTAATAAGTGTGCGCTTTTTGAAGTCAGTATTCCAATATTTGAATCAATTATGAAATACAATAATGGATATAAACCAATTATAATACACAGCGATGCAAAAATTATTAAGCCGAGTTTTTTTGTCATTTCACTATGCTTATAGAGCGTTATCCATAATATCTTGTACGACTTCAGGATTTAAGAGTGTACTTGTATCACCTAAATTACTTGTGTCTTTTCCAGCGATTTTACGTAAAATACGACGCATGATTTTACCACTTCGTGTTTTTGGCAAAGCACTTGTAAATTGAATCTTATCGAGTTTCGCAATAGGACCTATTTGTTCAGTAATGATTTGATTGATTTCTTTTCGTAAATTATCATGATTACGAGTTTCGCCAGTTTCTTTTAATGTAACATAACCATAAAGAGCATTACCTTTAATATCATGAGGAAAACCTACGATAGCACTTTCTGCAACAGCAGGATGTTCATTTATGGCATCTTCAATTGGTGCTGTTCCTAAATTATGACCAGACACAATAATCACATCATCTACTCTACCAGTGATTCTGTAATAGCCAACTTCATCACGTAAAGCGCCATCACCTGTAAAATACATGTTTTTATATGCCGAAAAATACGTGTCTTTATAACGTTGATGATTTCCCCAAATGGTACGTGCAATACTTGGCCAAGGAAATTTAACACACAAACGACCATCGACCTGATTCCCTTTAATTTCTTGACCATTCTCATCCATTAATGCAGGTTGAATCCCTATAAAAGGCAACGTTGCATACGTTGGTTTAGTTGGTGTAGCAAACGCAATTGGAGTAATCATTATTCCTCCTGTTTCTGTTTGCCACCAAGTATCAACAATAGGCGCTTTTTTCTTTCCGACGTTATCGTCATACCAATGCCAAGCTTCTTCGTTGATTGGTTCACCAACAGTTCCTAAAACTTTAATTGATGATAAGTCTCGATTTTCTAAATGCTCAACACCTTCTTTGGCTAAAGCTCTAATGGCAGTTGGTGCAGTATAAAATTGATTTATTTTATGTTTTTCAACAATGTCCCAAAATCTTCCAAAATCTGGATAGCTTGGCACACCCTCAAACATTACTGTAGTTGCTCCATTACACAATGGACCATAAACAATATAACTATGACCAGTAATCCAGCCAATATCAGCTGTACACCAATACACATCTTCTTCTCTATATTGAAAAACATTCTTAAACGTATATGCTGTATATACCATATAGCCAGCAGTTGTATGAACCATACCTTTAGGTTTTCCTGTTGAACCTGAAGTATATAAAATGAATAATGGGTCTTCAGCATTCATCGTTTCTGCAGGACAATTTGCATCAGCATGATCCAATAAGGGTTGTAACCAATGGTCTCGATTAGCGTTCATTTTAATATCAGAATTAATACGTTTTGCTACTAATACAGATTCAACACAAGCACAATCTTCTAGCGCTTCATCTACAATTCCTTTTAGATCAATGGTTTTAGATCCTCTATAAGATCCATCACTGGTAATGACCATTTTACAATCTGAATCATTGATTCTAGTAGCCAATGCATTTGATGAAAACCCAGCAAAAACTACAGAGTGTATAGCACCAATTCTCGCACAAGCCAATACTGAAATTGCTAGTTCAGGAATCATTGGTAAATAAATACAAACGCGATCACCTTTAGTAATCCCTTTATCTTTTAAAACATTTGCAAATCGACAAACTTTCTCATGCAATTGATTGTATGTGATATGCTGAGCCGCTTCATCTGGACTGTTTGGCTCAAAAATAATGGCTGTTTTATCACCTCTAGTTGGTAAATGCCTATCGATACAGTTTTCAGTTATATTAAGTTGTGCGCCTTCAAACCATTTAATTTCTGGCTTCGTGAAATCCCAACTTAGGACATTATTCCATTTTTTTCGCCACATAAAATGTTCTTCAGCAATTTCTTCCCAAAATACTTCTGGATTTCTTACCGATTTACGGTACACCTGATAATATTCTTCTAAATGCTTAATATGATAGTTGCTCATTATAGTGTATTTTGTTTTAGCAAGTTAATGTATCTATTTTAAATTAAAAAATGCGTCTTCTTCTTTAGTTAACAATCTAGAATGAATAAAAAAACGAAGACCTAAAGGTATTTCCAAAGAAAAACTTGCGCCTCGACCTTCAGTAATGTCAATTGTTAAGTGTGTGTGTTTCCAGTATTCGAACTGATCTTGGTTCATATAAAAATTAACACCGTTTAATATTCCTAAAAGAATATCACTGTCATCTAAATACAAATCTCCTTTTTCAAAAACCATTGGTGCAGAACCATCACAACAACCACCACTTTGATGAAAAATTAACTCACCATGTTTTGTTTTTAACAGCTCCAATGTTTTTGACGCTTTTTCTGTAATTGCTACTCTTTCCATAGTTTATAATATTAAAAAGGCTGAATTTTAAAAAAAAAAATCAGCCTTTATAGCTATTAATCGATTCTACTAAAAGAATCCTAATTTATTTTTATCGTATGAGATTAACATGTTTTTAGTTTGACGATAATAATTAAGCATCATCACATGATTTTCTCTACCAAACCCAGATTTTTTATAGCCTCCAAAAGGAGCATGCGCAGGGTAAGCATGGTAACAGTTTACCCAAACACGACCAGCTTTTATGGCTCTTGGTATTTGATATAATTGATGTGCATCTCGCGTCCAAACACCTGCTCCTAATCCGTAAAGTGTATCGTTTGCTATCTCTAAAGCTTCAGCTTCATCTTTAAAGGTTGTCACACAAGCAACAGGTCCGAAAATTTCTTCCTGAAAAACTCTCATTTTATTATGACCTTCTAATAGTGTTGGTTTAATGTAAAACCCGTTTGCTAAATCACCACTTAATTTATTTGCTGTTCCTCCTGTTAATACTTTTGCACCTTCATCTTTTCCTATTTTAAAATAGGATTGGATTTTTTCATATTGATCATTAGATGCTTGAGCACCAACCATAGTCTTTACATCATAAGGATTATCTTGAATTATAGCATTTGTACGTTCAATAACACGTTCAATAAACGCATCGTAAATATCTTCTTGAACTAAAATCCTGGAAGGACATGTACATACTTCACCTTGATTGAACGCAAATAAAACTGCACCTTCAATAGCTTTATCTAAATAGGCATCGTCAGCATCCATTACAGAATTAAAGAAAATGTTAGGAGATTTTCCACCTAACTCCATAGTTACTGGATTTAGATTTTTAGATGCATACTGCATAATTAGTTGTCCTGTAGTGGTTTCTCCAGTAAAAGCAACTTTGTCTACTCTAGCACTAGACGCTAATGGTTTTCCTGCTTCTGGACCAAAGCCATGTACTACGTTTACAACACCTGGCGGAAACACTTCAGCAATTTTCTCCATTAGTAAGGTTGCAGATGAAGGTGTTTGTTCAGCAGGTTTTAAAACCACGCAGTTTCCAGTTACAAGAGCTGGAGGTAATTTCCAGGATAGCATTAAAAGTGGAAAATTCCAAGGGATAATTTGACCAACAACACCTAATGGTTCTTTAATATTCATGGATAAGGTATTCTGATCTAGTTCAGTTGCACTGCCTTCTTCAGAACGAATACAAGCTGCAAAATACCTCCAATGATCTACTGCCAATGGTACATCTGCATTTAAGGTTTCACGAATTGGCTTTCCATTATCGCAAGTTTCTACTAATGCAAACGCTTCCAAATTAGCTTCAATAATGTCTGCTACTTTATTTAGCAAGGTTGCTCTTTCTGTTGCAGATGTATTTCCCCAAGCTTCTTTTGCGGCATTAGCTGCATCTAAAGCTAACTCAACATCTTCTTTTTGTGAGCGAGGGTACTTTGCAATAAAACTATTATCAATTGGAGATGTGTTTTCGAAATATTGACCATCAATAGGATCTACAAATTTTCCATTGATAAAATTGCCGTATTTTTCTTTAAATTTTGGTTTTGAATAACTCATATAATTTCTTGTTTAATTAGTAATTAGTAAAAATTTTAGTCCAAAAAATGGTTTATATTTAATTTTGATAAAGTTATTTTATCATATTCTAATTATCTTGAACATATTTATTATATTCTTGAACATATCTCTTATTTGCCTTATTTATGCATTAAAATTTTGTAATATTGAGTATGAAACCTTTATTAAATCAGCATAAAAACAATAGAAAACTGACCACTTTAGTGGAAAATAGAACAACGTATAATGCTGATTATGCAGAACTTAATATTTATGAAACTCATGCTCTTGCTGAAAAAGTGTCGCTAACCTTTGACTTTCCAATTATAGCAAGTATGCTTACAGGAAAGAAAATCATGCACATTGATGGTTTTGAAGCTTTTGATTTTTATCCTGGTGAATCTGTAGTAATGCCAACGAATAAGGAAATGGTTATAGATTTTCCTATAGCCACAAAAGATCGTCCAACCCAATGTTTAGCCTTAGGTATTGATGCTTTCAAAATTGATGAAGTTGTTGAAAAATTTAACCATCACGTCGCTATTGAAAACGAAAACAATAATTGGAATTTAGACCAAACTGCTTCTCATTTAATTAACAATACAGATGTAAATCATTTAATTGAACGGCTAACGTATACTTTTACTAATAATAACAAATCTAAAGACGTCTTATTAGATTTAATGATTCAAGAATTAGTCGTTAGATTATTGCAGACCAAAGCGAAGTCTTTAATTCTAAACGATCCGAATCAGGTTTTTAATGATACTAGAATCGGTTCTGTTATTAAATTTATCAAAGATAATTTAACTAATAAAGATATTTCTGTTGATCTCTTAGCGAAAAAAGCTCACATGAGTACGTCTCATTTTCACAAACAATTTAAAAACACTTTAGGAGTCTCACCTATTGATTATATAAATTCTGAAAAAATAAAGTTTTCTAAAAAGCTCATTAAAGAATCTAAAGATTTTAGAATGTCTGAAATTGCTTTTAAATCTGGATTCAATAATACGAGTTACTTCAATAGACAATTCAAAAAAATGGAACTTATGACACCTCAACAATTTAAATCTTCAATCTCTAAATATTAAGTGTTTTTAAGACGTGTTCTGTATGCTTTTATTTCTTTCACAACTCTTGGTGCAAGTAAAATTGTCGCTAACATGGTTGGAATTGCCATAAATGCAAAAATGCCATCAATAAAATTAATTACTGTATTAAAAGGAACAGTTGCTGCTAATACAATACTTAAAATATAGATGTAATTATAATAGTGTTTTTTATCTGCTCCAATTAAAAATGACATGCATTTTGTGCCATAATATGCATAGGAAAACAAAGAAGAAATACTGAATATAAATACACAAATCATCAATAAATACTGTCCATATCCTGGCATTGCATCTTGAAAAGCTGAAGCTGTTAATGTCACACCATTTCCAGATGTTGTTTCCCAAACACCTGTTACTAAAATTGCCATAGCAGTTAAAGTACAAACAATAAGAGTATCAATTACAGGACCTAACATAGCGACTAAACCTTCTCGAACAGGTTCATTAGTCTTTGCTGCTCCATGTGCCATTGGTGCTGTACCAATACCTGCTTCATTTGAAAAAGCACCACGTTTTATTCCTAATAGAATAAGTGCGCCTAGAACTCCTCCAATAACATCTTTATGACTTTCAGTATCTAAACTATTCGCTTCAAAAGCATCTGTGAAAATCATTAGAAAATATTTTGGGACTTCAGTATAGTTTAAGGCTAAAATTATTAATACCAAGATAAAGTATAAAATGACCATTGATGGTACTAGTTTAGAAGCGATATTACTAATTCGTTTTAGTCCTCCTAAAATTACAATAGACGTTATAATCACTAAAACACCAGCAATTATCAAATTTGTAGATGTACTTACTTCTACACCATTGGGAATTAATATAATATCATTTATAGCTTGTTTCAACTGATTGACATTTACAACAGGTAAAGCTCCTAACATTCCAAAAACGGAAAACATAATTGCCAAAAATTTCCAGTTTTTCACTAATCCTTCACGAATAAAATACATTGGTCCACCTTGTAAATCACCATTGCTATCTTTGCCTCGATACATAATGGCTAAAGTTGAAGTAAAAAATTTGGTACTCATTCCTACAATTGCGCTAATCCACATCCAAAACATTGCTCCTGGTCCACCAACAGAAATTGCAAGTGCAACTCCAGCAATATTTCCCATACCAATTGTAGAAGACAATGCGGTTGTTAACGCTTTAAAATGACTAATTTCTCCTGGATCATTTGGATCATCATATAGTCCTCTCAATACTTGAATAGCATGCCCAAAAAAGCGAAATGGCAAAAACCTAGAAATTAAAAGTAGATAAAGTCCGCCTCCAATGAGTAAAACGATCAAGGGAATTCCCCAAGCAAGGGAAGAAAATTTTTCAGATAATAGATTAAGTTGTTCCATGAATAAATTAATACTCCTCTAAGATATTATTTTAGATCTAGCATTCCTTAAAAAATAAAGTATCTTTAATTTTTTTAAAAATATTTTATTGATATCCAACCGACTTTTCTTCATAGATGCAGTACGTGCATTTGCAATTTTAATGATGTTGCAAGGTCATTTTATTGATACACTTTTAAATCCCATTTACAGAAATACATCTAATTTAGCATTTCAAATTTGGTCCTATTTTCGAGGTATTACTGCACCAACATTTTTTACAATTTCTGGATTGGTATTTTTATTTCTGCTATTAAGAGCTAAAGAAAAAGGAGATGATTATCCAAGGATAAAAAAAGGACTCTATAGAAGTTTATTACTGATTATTATTGGGTACGGATTGCGTATTAATATTTTTAGTTGGCTAAATGGAGAACTTAGTAATACGCTATTAATTATTGATGTATTACAATGCATTGGCTTATCACTAATAATTCTTATTGGTTGTTATGTATTGCTTAGAAAGTACGTGCGCTTGCTATCTGTTTTGCTTTTAGTTTTAGGATGTTTATGTTTTTTGACAGAACCTTTGTATCGCAGCTTAAATTTAAGTCATATTCCAGATGTATTTGCAAATTATATGACTAAAAAAAATGGTTCGATTTTTACTATTTTACCTTGGTTTGGCTTTACTGCTTTTGGCGGATTTTTGGCAACAGTTTTCTTTTCACATGCACATAAAAATAGATTTAGATTAATTACAATTTTTTCTTTTTTTATTTTCGGAAGCCTACTCATTGAATATTCGTCTTGGTTTTTAATGAAGCTATACTATTGGACAGACGTTGAGCTTTTCAAGGCTTCAGCTTATTACAATTACTTGTTTACAAGATTCGGAAATGTACTTTTGTTATTTGGTATTTTTTATGCTTCGGAACCGTTACTTAAAGGTTCAATTATTGGTAAAATTGGACAAAAAACATTGTCGATATATGTCATTCATTTCATTATTATTTTTGGAAGCTTTACAGGAATGGGTTTAAAACATTTCTTTTCAAAATCACTTACACCAATTGAAGTCCTTTTTGGTGCCATTATTTTTATGGTTTTGGTTTGTATTATATCATTTCATTACGTTAAAACCAATGCCTTTATTTACAGTAAACTAAGACAAGTTTTTCAGCGATTAAGATAAATTACTGAATTTTATATATTTCTTTTTATGAATAAAACATCTACTTTAATATTCCTTTTTTTTACAATCATTATTTACGGACAAGAACCTAATGCAACATCAGAACCTTCTAATGCGTTTATTTTAACTCCTGAAGTATTGATTGGAATAACTGGCGAGTCAAATACAGATTTTCCCTATAGAACCTTGCAAACACAGTATCTCATAAATTTTGGATGGAACCATTTAAACACTACTCAAGAATGGGCTAAGCGACTTAAATATCCAAGAACAGGACTAAGTATTGGTTATACAGATTTTGGAAATAAACGGTTTTTAGGACATGCATTTTCGTTATTACCATTTATGGAATTTAATGGGTTTAAAAAAGAACGGTTTAAAGTTCATGTTGGTACTGGTCTTTCTTATTTTAATAAAAAATATGATTTTACAGACAATTTTTTTAACCGAGCAACGTCAACAGATTTAACTTGGTCATTCAGACTTTTCGCCTATTATAACTTATTTCCTTCTGAAACTATAGATTGGAGAATTGGAGCTGGTTATGCACATCATTCAAATGGTCATACACGTTTACCAAATCAAGGTTATAATTCATTTTTAGTTAGTTTTTCTGCTGATATAAAATCAGCTTCAAAAATTAAAAACATAAACAATCTAGAACCTATTGCGCTTAAAAAGAGTATTTCTGATTACTATTTGATACATTTAGGAGCAGGTATAAACTCACTTTCCGAAACCTTTAGCGATAAAACAGAAGTGTATACTATTTCTGGTGAATACGGAAAAATTATAAATAATACCTTTAAATTGGGAGTCGGATTTTATTATAGATTTTATCAAAATTATTACGATTATATTAACAACAATGAGTCTTTAGTTCAGGAAGGTCGTGAATACGATTACCTAAAAAAGAATCCTTTTTGGAATGCTACAAATTTCGGACTTACAGTAAATGGTGAAATACTATTAAACCATATTGGTATTGATGTGCAATTTGGATTTAACATTCATAAACCTGCTTATAGAGTTGATTGGACGCTAAACCAAGGCTATGGTGTTGTTCCTACAACAATTAATGAAGATCATGGAGGTGAATTTGCTTTAGGTGAATTAGATGCTTATTATCAATTAAAACGTTTAGTTTCTGCGCGATTTGGTTTGAAGTACTATTTTATTGGTTCAGAGAAAAAATCAAATTATGATTTTTATGTTGGTACCTTTATAAATTCAAATTTTGGTCAAGCCGATTTTACAGAAATGAGCTTTGGATACATTCATAAATTCAATTTTGAAGAACGCTAATAATGTTATTGAATATTGAAGAATTATTATTGTTTCAAAAAAAATTGATGACAATTTAACTTTTTAGTGATGGTATTATATATCAAATACTAAAATTCATTATTATGAAGTTAAAATTTAAGTACCTTCAATTTGCAATCATCGTATTATTATGTTCATGTTCATCAAGTGATGATAGTTCTTCTAAAGACAAAATTTCTTCCGAATTTTTAACTGTAAAAGTCAACCAAGAGAATTTTGTTGTAGAGAGTTTTTCTGCTGAATTGACAGAGTACAACGTTTCAGATGAAATGGTAATTAGTGCAATGAGTGCTAATGGAGATGCTATATATATGACCTTAGTAGATTATGAAGGTGCTGACACATATGCCTTTGGATCAGTATACATTATGTCTGCTTCATACTATAACTCAAGTGAAGATCAATACTATATTGTCAGTATTGCTAATCAGCAGCCCATAGGATCTTGTACAATAGAATCTGATAATGGTCAACAAATTAAAGGAGTATTTAATTTTCTTGGAGAAATACTTCCAAATCCTGATAATATTTCTCCTGTGAACGTATCAAACGGAAATTTTGTAATAAACTATTGATTTAAATATTTTAAAACATTAGCCTCTATCCTACTTTGAATATTTGAAACATCAGCTTTTACAAAGGGTTCTCCCATAATATTCTCATAGAGTTCGATATAACGCTCACTAACGGTTTTGATATACGCATCACTCATTTCGGGAACTGTTTGTCCGTCGAGACCTTGAAAGTTATTAGAGATTAACCACTGACGCACAAACTCTTTCGACAATTGCTTTTGAGTTTCATTATTATCTTGTCGTTCTTGATAACCATCAGCATAAAAATATCGTGACGAATCTGGTGTGTGAATTTCATCAATCAATACAATTTTGCCTTCTTTTGTTTTTCCGAATTCATACTTTGTGTCCACTAAAATTAATCCTCTAGAGGCTGCTATTTCAGTTCCTCTTTGGAAAAGTTTACGTGTATAATCTTCCAAAACGATATAATCGTCTTCAGAAACAACACCTCTTTTTAAAATATCTTCTCTAGAAATATCCTCATCATGATCTCCCATTTCAGCTTTAGTTGCTGGTGTAATAATTGGATTAGGAAACTTATCGTTTTCTTTCATTCCTTCAGGCATTTCAACACCACACAATAGTCGACGACCAGCTTTATATTCTCGAGCAGCATGACCAGACATATAACCACGAATGACCATTTCTACTTTAAACGGCTCACATAAATGTCCGACAGCCACATTTGGATCTGGAGTTGCTGTTAGCCAATTAGGTACTAAATCTTCAGTAGCTTTCATCATGCTTGTTGCAATCTGGTTTAAAATCTGACCTTTATACGGAATTCCTTTTGGCATCACGACATCAAAAGCTGACAAACGATCTGTAGCAATCATGACTAATGCTTCATCATTAATATTATAAACAGCTCTTACTTTTCCTTTATACAGGCTTTTTTGGTTTGGAAAATTGAAATTGGTATCGATTATTGTGTTACTCATTACGGTTTAGACGTTTGTGTATTGATTTGTGTTTACGTTTAGTGGCTTGCCAACTATTTACTTTATAATGATTGATTAAGTCCTAGCCCAGATTGAAGCGGCATCCTTTTTTGCCATTAAAAGCAAAAAAGATATAGCGGAAAGCTGGAAAAAGCTTCAAATTATAATGTTCACTAAAAAGACACTTCGACTGCGCTCAGTGTGACATCAAAATTATAGATTAATCTCTATTTTCAATACTTTTATAAGCTTCAATCACTTTCTTGACTAATTTGTGACGAATAACATCTTTATCATCCAAATAAATCATGCCAATGCCTTCAACATTTTTAAGCACAAGCAAGGCTTCTTTCAGTCCAGAAATGGAACGTCTAGGCAAATCTACTTGACCAGGATCACCAGTTAATAAAAATTTAGCACTTTTACCCATACGCGTTAAAAACATCTTCATTTGAGCATGCGTTGTATTTTGGCCTTCATCTAAAATTACAAAAGCATTGTCTAATGTTCGACCACGCATAAACGCTAAAGGTGCAATTTGTATGGTTCCATTTTCGATAAAACTAGCTAATTTTTCTGCAGGAATCATATCTCGAAGCGCATCATATAACGGTTGCATGTATGGATCTAATTTTTCTTTTAAATCACCAGGTAGGAATCCTAAATTCTCACCAGCTTCAACAGCAGGACGTGTTAAAATTATTCGTTTAACTTCTTTGTTTTTTAACGCTCTTACTGCCAAAGCAACTCCAGTATAGGTTTTTCCAGTTCCTGCAGGACCAATGGCGAACACCATATCATTTTTATTCACACTCTCCACCAATTTACGTTGGTTTACCGTTTGTGCTTTGATGATTTTTCCGTTAACACCATGTATAATAGCTTCTCCACTTTTATTTGATGTTGTATAATCATCGCTACTTTGACTTGTTAATACACGCTCAATAACATTTTCGTCAAGTTTGTTGTATTTGCCAAAATGCTCCATTAGCATGTTCATGCGACGATCAAATTCTTCAAGTAAATCTGCGTCGCCATAGGCTTTTATTTTGTTACCTCTAGCAACAATTTTAAGTTTAGGAAAGTATTCTTTTAGTATTTTAATATTGGCATTTTGAGCTCCAAAAAATTCTTTAGGAGTAATTTCTTCTAATTCTAAAATAAGTTCGTTCAAAAGCTATTCGATTTATTAATTAATCTGTTTTCTTTTATTAGTTTTGTGATGAAAGAAAATGAAGTTCATTTAATAACATCTCTACCAAAAATAATTAAACTATTTTATTCATTAGGTTATGCTAAGATTAAAATAGTATTAGTTTTTAACAGTTTTGATTCATGTTAAATAAGAGCTTAAAGCTATTAAATATTTTTTGCAGTTTACCTATGGCAATCATCACATTAACAACCGATTTTGGCGAAAAAGACCACTTTGCTGGTGCTATAAAAGGTGCTATTTATAGTGAATTGCCTGAAGTTAGAATTGTTGATATCTCTCATTCGGTCGCTCCATTTAATGTTCCAGAAGCCGCTTATATCATTCAAAACGCCTATAGCAGTTTTCCTAGAGGAACGATTCATATGATTGGGATCGATTCTGAACTCAATCCTGAAAACAAACACATTGCTGTACAATTAGACGATCACTATTTTATTTGCGCCAATAATGGCATTATGAGTATGATATGCAGCGACATTTCTCCGCAGAAAATTGTTGAAATTAATATTCATGATCGCGTTGCTACTAGTTTCCCTGTTTTAGATGTTTTTGTTAACGTCGCTTGTCATATTGCTCGTGGTGGAACTCTAGAAGTGATTGGAAAAGTTATTGAAACGATAAAGCCTATTAAGAATTTGATTCCGTTTGTTAACGATGAAAAGAATCAAATTATTGGTAGTGTGATTTATATTGACAACTATGGCAATGTTGTCACCAATATTAAGCGTAATTTTTTTGAATCTATTCAGAAGACTCGCAATTATGAAATTTCGGCGCGTAGTTATAAGTTTAAAAAGATTTATGATAAGTATAGCGATGCTATCAATTTTGATATTCCTGAAGAAAAGCGTTATGATGCAGGTAAAGGTTTAGTGGTTTTTAATTCTTCAGAATATTTAGAAATTGCAGTTTATAAAAGTGATTGTAACACGGTTGGAAGTGCCTCTAGTTTAATGGGTTTAAAGCTAAGAGATACAGTAACTATTAATTTTATTGCAACTCCAGTTACTCATAAAGGAAAAGAAGTATTAGAACGATAAACTTATGTTTGTTAGAATTGTAAAAATGGGATTTGACCCTTTAAAAATTGATGAATTTCTATCTGATTTTGAAGTTGTTAAACATAAAATAAGAGCTTTTGAAGGTTGTGAGTTTTTAGAACTCTATCGTGACAAACACAATACAAACATTTTTTTTACGTATAGTTATTGGAATACTGAAGCTGATTTAGAAAACTATAGACATTCCGATTTGTTTAAAGGCGTTTGGGCTAAAACAAAACCTTTGTTTAATATGAAACCAGAAGCTTGGAGTGTGGATAAGGTTGTGAGTTTAAACTGATTATTAAATGACTGAAAACGAATTAAAAAATACATGGAATAAAATAATACGATCATTTGCGATTTGGATTGTATTATTAATTATATCAGTGCTTTATAACCGACTTGGAAGCAAAAAGCCAATTCCTCAAATAATTAGTCTTATTGCCTCAGTGTATAGTGTAACACTTGTTTTCTTTTATAGTGTTAAAATCATTAAATTAAGAACCTATATAAAACAGTTAAACGACAATTAAATGTTTGCCATCCTAAAAAAAGAAATCAACACATTTTTCGCTTCGCCAATTGGCTATTTAGTTATTGCTGTTTTTTTATTGCTAAACGGTTTGTTTCTTTGGTTGTTTAAAGGCCAATTTAATATTCTTGATAATGGTTTTGCCGATTTATCAAGCTTCTTTTTATTAGCGCCATGGATTCTTGTTTTTTTAGTTCCAGCAGTTACAATGAGAAGTTTTGCAGATGAGAAAAAGCAAGGTACACTAGAGTTATTATTGACTAAACCTATTAGTCATTTTAATATCGTTCTTGGCAAATACTTAGGTGCATTGATCTTGATTATTATTGCGTTAATTCCAACCTTATTATATGTGTATACCATTTCCAAATTGGGTAATCCAGAAGGGAACTTAGATATAGGAAGTGTTTTAGGTTCTTATTTTGGATTGCTGTTTTTAGTTGCTGCATATACTGCCATTGGTGTATTTGCTTCAAGTCTTTCAGATAATCAAATTGTGGCATTCATAATCGCTGTATTTATTTGCTTTTTTTTCTATTTCGGATTTGAAGGTTTATCAGATTATAAAATATTTGGAGATGTTCTTTATATTGAAAGATTAGGAATGGAGTCGCACTTTAAAAGCATGAGTAGAGGTGTTTTAGATACACGAGACATCATATACTTTTTAAGTATAACCGCTTTATTTGTAGTAGCAACAACATTGAATGTTAAACGTGCCAATCAATGATAATTACGGCATCCTTAGTGATTTTAATGTGCATTGTATTTGTACTCGTTTTTCTGTTTGTTAACACAATAGACAAGCGTAAATGGTTAACATTTTTGGTCAGTTTAATTAGTACACCTTTTATCTATTTTTACATGGTGTATCCAATGATTAATATATTTAGTAATTACCATCATCAGAAGTATTTTACTTCAGAATTATGGATTGAAAAACCAGCTTTACGTTATGAGATTTTTGATGATATGATGTATTCTAAAGCTTTAATTGGTGAATCTAAAACTGAAATAAGTACACGTTTAGGAATGTATGAATGGTTAAGTTGGGACGATGCAACAAAAGATCATGATGCAAATAAATGGAATTACAGTTTAGGAATTGAACCTGGAGCTTTTAATACAGAAAAAGAATGCATTGAAATCGTTTTTATAAACGATAAAGTTGATATGATAAACACTTTCAAAGAACCTATAAAATTTAATGATAAAGAATAAGAAACATATCATAATCATTGGAGTTACATTGGTCGCAATTATTGTGATTAATCTAATTTCTAGTCAAGTATATAAGCGTTTTGATTTAACTCAAGATAAGCGTTATACGCTTTCTGAAGCCGCTAAAAAAACCATCGAATCCGTAGATGCACCAATCATTGTTGATGTGTTTTTGGAAGGTGATTTTCCTTCAGAGTTTAGACGACTTAGAAATGAAACACAACAGATTCTTGAAGAATTTGCTGTTTCAAATGACAATCTAAAGTTCAATTTTATTAACGCTTTAGATGACGAATCTACGCGTCAGCAAAGAATTGAACAGTTAGCACAACGTGGCATGCAACCTTTTCAGATTTCGGTTCAAGAAAATGGTAAAACCTCACAAGAAGTTGTTATTCCTTGGGCTTTGGCAAGCTATAATGAGCAAACGGTTATAGTTCCTTTAATAAAAAACAAAATTGGAGCTACAGATCAAGAACTGGTTAATGGTTCTATTCAAAATTTAGAATATGTTTTCGCAGAAGCTTTTAAAAAGTTAGTCACTCCAAAAAATAAAAAAATAGCTATATTAAGAGGTAATACTCAATTACAAGATGCTTATGTTGCAGACTTTCTTAGAAAACTTGGTGAGCATTATTTTTTGGCGCCTTTTACATTAGATAGTGTTGCTAGTAATCCGCAGAAGACATTAAACGATATCAAAACTTATGATTTGATTATTTCGGCCAAACCAATGGAGCCTTTTACTGAAGCCGAGAAATATGTATTAGATCAATATACAATGAATGGCGGAAAAAGCCTTTGGCTGACCGAAGCTGTTATCATGGATCAAGATAGTTTGTATAATAATTCTGGAAAGGCAGTCGCTATAATGAAAGATTTGAACCTCAATGATTTCTTTTTTAAATATGGTGTTCGTGTGAATCCTGTAATGGTTAACGACCTCTACTCTGCTCCAATTACACTGGCTATTGGTGAAGGCAGTAATGCACAGTTTCAACCAGTACAATGGCCATACTCTCCATTAGCAGCAAATAATCCAAATCACCCAATTACAACGAATATCAATCCTGTTCGTTTTGATTTCTCGAGTCAGATTGACACCTTGAAGAATTCGGTAGAAAAAACCATTTTATTAAGAAGTTCTAAATTAACTAGGCTAGTTGGAGTACCTAGTGAAGTTGATTTAGAAATCGTGACTCAAGAACCAGACCCAAAAGCTTATATAAATCCGTATCAATCATTAGCCGTTTTGTTAGAAGGTAATTTTACATCTGTTTATAAAAATAGAGTAAAACCATTTCAATTAGATAATGACAAGGTGAATAGTGTTTCGACAAAAATGATTGTAATTGCTGATGGTGATGTTATTAAAAATGAAGTCATTAAAAATAAACCACAAGAATTAGGTTTTGATCGAATGACTGGTCGACGTTTTGGGAATTCTGAATTTCTTGAAAATGCAGTCAATTATTTATTGAATAACGACGGATTGATACAAATTAGAACAAAGGAAGTTGCTCTACAGTTTTTAGATCCAATAAAAATTGAAAAAGAAAAAAGCAAATGGCAAATTGTTAATATTGCTTTGCCATTAATGATTCTAGCGCTATTTGGGTTTGTATTTAGTTATATAAGAAAAAGAAAGTATACTTCTTAATTTTATATTCAATATAAGTGTTTTAAACCTTTAGTCATGCTAATCTTACTCGTAACTAATCGTTAGGTATCTATATTTAAACTTTTCAGTATTTACGACTAATTAATTTACCTCATATAAAAAAAGACCACAATACATGTGGTCTTTTTTATAAATGAGATGGATTGAATATTATTTAATAATTAACTTCTTTACTCCTTTTTGATTACCACTATTGATTTCTACTAAATAAATTCCAGCAGATAAACTTGTCGTATCAACAATTTTTCTTTCCTGACTATTAAACGATTTAGAAATTAACGCTCTACCATTAATATCATATACACCGAGTCTTACATTACTAAATTGATTTTGTAACGAGAATTCGAAATAATCTTTTGCTGGATTTGGAAATAATTCAAATCCTTCTAATGTGTTATCTGCAATACTTAGAGGTCCTGCAGTTTCGCAAAATTCAATTGCAAAATTGGCTAAAACACCACCATCACCATCATAGCTATCCACAATTTTTAAAGTCCAATCTCCTTCTGAATTTTCATTAATAAAAGGTGACATTAAATTTTGACCTCTCATCACACCAGATATAGATGGAGTTGCATCAGCACATTCAAATTCAATTCCGCTATCGTCAAAAATTACATTTATATTTTGTTCTTCACCACAAGCTCCATTCATTAAAATCACTTCAGTTCCTTCAGGACTGATTAAACTTATTGTTAAATCTGCTAAATATGAATGGTTCATAAGAACAGTAACATTAATATCTCCTATTAAAACATTCTCACTTGGAGGTATCGTGACAACAGATTGAATTTCATTAGGTACAAGAGTTATAGCTAATGGTGTATCTTGAGCAGAAACTATAGAAGAACAACTTAAGTTTTCAGTAGTAAAAGATGCATTAGTATAGCTGCCTTCAAGACACTCAGATGCCGGTTTAACTCTCCAATAATACTGTGTGTTATCGACTAATCCAGAAGCAGCTATATTAGTTTCAGTTGTTGTAGATTCAAAAACAATTGTAGAAAAATCAGATGCAGAAGACACTTCAACGAAATATTCTGTAGCATTCACATCTCCATCCCAAGTTAATGTAGGATAAATATAAACATTAGTATCTCCATTATTTGGATATTCTAAAACAGCATTATTTAAAGGAATAGCGCTTAAAACTTCTAATTCCAAATCAGTTTCTTTTACAAATGATGGTCCAGTTGCTATTACTGTAAAAGGATAGTTTCCACCACTTACAGCACCTAAACCAGAAATTTCAAGTATAAAATCTTCATCAGCAGTAATTACTGAAGGTGTAAAAGTAGCAACAGCTCCAGCAGGTAAACCACTAGCAGTTAAAGTTGTTGGTCCAGTATAAGTATCACTTGATTCATAGTTAAATTCATATTGTGCAACTTGGTCCGAACATATTTCTTTACTAATATTATCTGGTGTGTATGTGAAATCAGATTCTAAAATACCAGTAGCAATCAGAGAATAATCTTGAGAGCCATTAAGTAAAGTACCAACATGAGATACTCTAATGATATAATCTCCAGCAGGAACATCAATCTCAACTTTTTCAACATTATCAATATTATTAACACCTTTAAAAGGTGGGCTTGAAGTAAAACCTGGAACAAATTTCCAAGGATAATGTAGGATTCCGCCTGCATCTTCTAACTCTAGATTTAAATCGTTTATTAATCTTGGATTTGGATCATCTTCAATAGTTGTAGTAATTGCGGGAGGATCTGTCCATGCAATTGTTACGACTAAAGGATCAACACCATTAGATGTAACAGTTTTAGTGTAAGTATCAGAATTCGACAATGTACGTTCATTGATTAGTGATTCAAAGCCTTCGTCTAATAGTGCTTGAGCAGCAGCTTCAGCATTTAATAAACCCCAACCAAATCTAAAATCTGGTCCTGGCTCTAAACCTGCTTCTAAAGCAGTTTGAATAATTAACGCTCTTACTGTCGCAGATTTCATAAAATCACCATGAATATCACTATAAAGTTCTTGTAATAAAGCTAAAGTACCAGTAACACTTGGAGCAGCCATAGAGGTACCACTTAAAAAACCATAAGCATCATTTGCACTAGAGATTGAAGAATAGGTATCAACTCCCTTTGCAGAAATATCTGGCTTAATTCTTCCATCATCTGTTGGTCCCCAACTACTAAAGTTTGACATCACCACACTTTCTGGACCAGTATAATTATTAACTTGATTAACAGCAGCAACAACGATATTGTTTTTTGAATTAGCAGTATCGGTTAAAAGATCATACCCATTGTCACCTGGATTAAAACCATCATTTCTATCATTACCTGCAGACCAAACCGTTGTATAATAAGGTGTGTTAAATAGTAGCTGATCTAAAGTTCTAGATTGATTAGTATAAGCTCCTAAATGTTGTACAGGAACAGCATTAATATTTGTACCATAGGAATGATTAGATAAAATAAGTCCTGCAGCAGCTTGATCTATCATTTCTGAAAAGGCATTCCCAAAATCACTAGCAAGCAACGTTGCTTTAGGCGCCATACCTTTTGCAGACGATTGTTGAACTCCTGAACTAATCATAGTACCAGACACATGTGTTGCATGCTCACTAAGTGTAATTGCATCATCAATTTGTACGACTCTACCTTCAAGCATTTCGTGAGTAGATAATACCAATCCACCATCCCAAATTCCCATAACAATACCATCTCCTTCAATTTCTAAATCTAAAGGACTTGGACCAGGATACAACTTATTTGTTTTTATTGTTCTTGCAGCACCTTGATTAGTTGTAGATGTATAAAGCAAGGTACCATCTTCTAATACTTTATGCAATACTGATATTCCTCCATTTTCTTTATGAATATAAACTGGAATATTATTTGCGGCAGCATATGCCTTAGCGGCTTCAAAATCTTCTTTAAAAGTTCTTGAATATTTAATAGCAAGATCAGCTAATAATTCTTGATCATAAGAATCTGCAATTGCTTTTTTTTGTACAGGTGTTTGCGCAAATAAATTTGAAGAAATACACAAACATAGTGCAAGTACGACATGTATTTTTAATGTACTTTTTTTCATAAAATTAAATTTTTTTATAAAAATAAATCATTTAGAAGTAAAAAACTAACAACTGTTAATTATTCATAAAATCTAAAATTCAAAACGGTAATAAATGCGATATAAATGCTTAAAGACTAAGTGTTAATAAAATTGTATAAATAAGACTTAATATTATCAGTTTATTAAAATATATTTGTTGTTCAATTCTATTATATAATTTGCTCATGAAATTTATTGTATCCAGTACATATTTACTAAAACAACTACAAGTATTAGGTGGTGTTATTAATAATTCTAATACACTTCCTATTTTAGATAACTTTCTTTTTGAACTTAAAGAGTCAAAACTTACAGTATCTGCTAGTGATCTTGAAACCACAATGTCATCTACTTTAGATGTAGAAAGCGATCAAGATGGAAGTATTGCATTGCCAGCCCGATTACTTTTAGATACATTAAAGACCTTTCCTGAGCAACCTTTAACTTTTGTTGTTGAAGACAACAATACTGTTGAAATCAGTTCAAATCATGGTAAGTATGCATTAGCTTATGCTGATGGAAATGAGTTTCCAAAGGCTATTGAGCTTGACAATCCTAGTACAACGACTATTGCAGGAGACATTTTAGCAACTGCTATAAGCAAAACTATTTTTGCTGCAGGAAACGACGATTTACGTCCAGTAATGAGTGGTGTGTTTTTTCAGTTTTCTACAGAAGGGTTAACTTTTGTTGCCACAGATGCACATAAACTTGTCAAATATACACGTGAAGATATAAAAGCAGATCAAGTTGCAGAATTCATTATGCCTAAAAAACCTTTAAATCTTTTAAAAGGAATTTTAGCAACTAATGATGACGCTTTAACAATTGAGTATAATGATTCTAATGCTAAATTCACTTTTGAAAATTCGGTATTGGTTTGTCGCTTAATTGATGGAAAGTATCCAAATTATGAAGCGGTCATTCCTAAGGAGAATCCAAATATGCTAACTATTGATAGAACTCAGTTTTTAAATTCCGTACGTCGTGTGAGTATTTTTTCAAATAAAACAACGCATCAAATTCGTTTAAAAATTGCTGGTTCAGAATTAAATATTTCTGCTGAAGATATTGATTACTCGAACAAAGCAGAAGAACGTTTAACTTGTGATTATCAAGGTGATGATATGCAGATTGGTTTTAACTCTCGTTTCTTAACTGAAATGTTAAACAACTTAAATGCAGATCAAGTACAATTAGAAATGAGTTTACCAAACAGAGCAGGGATTTTAACTCCTGTTGACGGTTTAGATGAAGGTGAACAAGTAACGATGTTGGTAATGCCAGTAATGTTAAATAACTAAGATCAACTTATATCTTATAATGTAAAAACGCTCACTTTAATAAGTGAGCGTTTTAATTTATCTCTATATAAAATATAACTAACTAATAAAATTAAGAGATAAAGGATATTTTGGTGTTTCTCCATGGCTTGCTTTAATAGCATTTATAATTGGATAGATAAATGACAAAAAGCATAAGATTAATAATCCTACAATACCTAATCCCAATGCCAATATTAATGGGATACATATTAAGCTATAAACTAGCATACTAATCTGGAAGTTTAAAATATGTTTTCCTTGTTCATCCATTTTGTATACATTTTCTTTTTGAGTAAGCCAAATAACTAATGGTACTAACAATCCACCAAAACCTGTAATAAAGGTTAGTAATTGGCTTAAATGTGTTAAAACTATAAGTTGATTATCTTGTCTCATGATTTTTTTTGATTGATTACACCTATTTGACGTCAAAACATATAAAATGTTACAGCAGAATTTATTTAACAATTAATTTCTTTATATCTGTTTTGGTTCCCGATATTATTTTCACCAAATAAAGGCCTGAATTCAAATCAAATTCAATTTGCCTTCCATTAATTATTTTACTTGTCATTACCTTTTGACCAGTGATATTATAAACCTCAAGTATGCTCTCTCCTTTTAACCCTGTTATAAAAACATACTTTTCAGTTGGATTAGGGTACATAATAATATTTGCATCCTCAATGATTGGAATGTCTAGTGTGTCTTCAACTGTAAATGTTGCTGAACCAATAGATGTGTTTGAGCAGTTATCTGTTAACACAAATGTTACCAACACAGAATCTGGACATGAAATAATTGCTGGTGCATCACTAAATACTAGTACAGTTCCACAACTATCAGTTCCTGAAAAACTATTAAGCCAATTGTCGTATTCAATTTGATTATTAGCAGAACAAAGCACTGTCATATCTGTTGGTATTTGATTCCAAATAGGATCTGTATTATCTTCAACCGTTAACGTTTGTACGTGAGTAGTTGCATTAAGACATTCGTCTGTTGCTATCCAGGTTCTTGTGATTGTATATGCTCCTGAACATGTTCCTTCTGCAGTACTTTCTGAAAAAGACACTGAGGCTGTTCCACAAGTATCACTTGCAGTTAGTATTACAGCTGTTGAAATGTTATCACACTCTACAGTTACGTTTGATGGTAAAGCTTCAATAAACGTTGGATTACTAGTGTCTTCTATAGTAAATGTAGCTTGTTTTGTGATTTCATTTCCGCAGTCATCAGCTAAAGTAAAAGTTACAGTTTCTGAAGCCGATGAACCACATAAAATATTTAGCCCTGAATTATCATTTGTAAGCGATACATTTCCACATAAAACAGTACCTGAAAAGCTAGCTAACCAATTATTAAATTCCTCTGAAGGATTAGAAACTGTATCACATTCTAAAGTTAAATCAGTAGGTTCGACTGTCCATGTTGGTCCTTCAAAAGATATCTTATATAAAGTTCCATTAAAAATATTAACATAATAGATAAACCCATCTAGCGGATTTTGCATCATATGCACAATTCCATCACCAAAGTTTATTGGAGCCAATTCAGAAATATCACTTATCCAATTGAGTGTTCCATCTGTTAGTGTTGCCACATTTATCCAATTACGCACATAATCTGTAAATAAATACTTCCCATTCATACTACTACCTAACGCATTTCCATCGATATAAATTCCTGCTATGGCAGTATTTCCTCTAAACTGAATTCCAGTAGTTGGTGAGCTTGCAGTACCTACTCGAGGATCTGTTGGTGCTGTACCATTAAACCAAGGCACACGAGCTTCATTACTTCCGCCATGTTTCCAAGCGACTTCTGGTCTGTCGTGAACAAAACGTCTTAAAGCAGGATTTGCATTATCGGTAAAATTTGTTGGCTGCGGACAATTATTTACAAAGAGTATATTTCCTTCATCTGGATTTGTTGTTCCACTATTATAATAGCCATTATGTTTCGTTAAACCTTCATACAAAGGCCAACCACCATTTAGTCCACCTTTATCAAAAATGTGTAAATCTTCCCAAGTTCCCCAACCTACATCAGCCACTTGAATAATACCAGGATTTCCATCGGCAGGATTAGTACTTCCACTATTAGGTTGAATTGACATTCTAAATGGATGACGTAAACCCATTGCCCACATTCTAGATTCTGGTAAACGCGGATCTGATACATTATAATGCGGATTTGAAGGTACACCATCACCTGTATTAGGATCTAAGCGTAATACTTTACCACAAAGCGATGTAATCATTTGAGCTCTAAATGCACCAACATTTTCCTCAGGTCGCAAAATGCCATCGTTAATAGCTTGTTGCCAATACGTTTCATTAGCACTTCCTGTATCGACAGAATTGTAACTGGCATTATCACCTGTAGACACTAGTAATGTGCCATCATTGGCAAATATTACAGTTCCACCAGCATGAGATTCGTGAGTTAAAGGCACTCCTGTTGAAACAGATTCTCCTAAAAGAACAGCTCTTGAATTGTAATTTGTAGTCAATGGATTACTACCTATGTTTAATTGGTAGCGTGTAACTCGGCTAATTGTAGCTTCATAATAATCATTGTCATTGGCATCATAACTCGGAGTTCCAAAATTCATTAGATGCTCTCTGTCAACCATATAATACATATAAACTAAACCGTTGGTTTCAAAATCTGGATCAAGGCAAAAGCTTTGATATCCAAAATCTCTCCAATCTCCAACTTCATCAGAAATATCAAGAACAGGAGTGGCTTGCTTTATATATTGAGTTCCGTTCCAATTGGAGACATATACGTGACCTCTTTTTTCCCAAACAAACATTTTTGTACCATCTTCATTAAAAACAACACCCATAATAGTGTTGTAATTATTTTGAACTTCGGAAGCTGTATATCCAAGTGGTAATTGTCCAAAAGCATTTAAAAATGAAAGTGAAAAAAGACCAATAAAAAAGAGAATCTTAAAATTTAGAATACGATTATAGCATAACATAATTGACACTTTAGTTGGTTGGAATCAAATGTGCTAATAATCAACTTAAATATAAGTTGATTATTTGTATCTAGAAAATAATTTATTCGAATGGATAATAAAATCGATTATAAGATACATATTGTAAGATAAGAAAACTCAAATCATCTTTCTTTAGGATCTTCCTTATCTCTATCGCTAGTCGTCATAAATTTCACCAATAATCCAATAAGAACCAGACACACTATTCCGAAAATTGCGATCATTATAACGCCGTTATTCCAATTGTATAATGCAATGCTTTGTGATATCATAATATTAAAATTTGGTTATTGTTTTATGCTATAAAAATATATCAGTTCATAGATATCTACTATGATATATGTCAGCAAATAAGAAAAATATTGTATTCTAACTACAAATAGAATTAATTGTCATTTGTTTTTTTTTCCAAAATAAAAAACAATTCTTTATTTGCTCTTGACCTATGTGAATTGAAAGCTTTATCCATTAATCGTATGTTAAAACAACTGACAAAATATTCAAGATATTCTTGTTTAGAACCACCAAATGGAGGATGATCATTGCATAATGGCATATTAAATAATAAACCAACTAGTTTGCCCTTATCAGACAATATATTGTTCATTTTTGCCACATATTTGAATCTCAAACTAGGATGTAACGCACAAAAAAAGGTTTGTTCTATAATTAAATCGAAAGTCTGTTCTAAATCAAAAAAGTTACCTTGAATTAATTGGTGTTTTGGAAACTCTGGAACTCTGTTTAATACGTTATCTAAAGCCGTTTTTGAGAGGTCTACCACAAAAACGTTTTCAAACCCTTTTTTGAATATGTATTCAGCTTCATAAGAATTGCCACCTCCAGGAATTAAGATCTTAATAGACTTATTATTGAGTTGATCTATGTAAGCTTTTAATGGCTTTGAAATTTCGCCTAAATCCCAACCTATATCTTGAGATTTATAGCGATTGTCCCAATATGATTCATTGAATATTTTCATCTTATGATAGTTCTTTCCAAAGAATGTAAACAGCCATTAACAAAACAAACCAACCGAAACCTTTCTTTAATTTTTTTCCCTCTATAAACTTTGATAAATAGATTCCTAGAAAAATACCAATAATAGATAAACCCGTAAAAGTTAATAAAAACGACCAATCGATTTCTAAATTCTCAACGTCACCAATAAAGCCAATAAGTGATTTAATTGCAATTATTAATAGTGATGTTGCAACGGCTTTTTTCATTGGTAATTTTGCTAGTAATACTAAAGCTGGAATAATTAAAAATCCGCCACCAGCACCAACAATTCCAGTTAAAACACCTACAACGATACCTTCAATTATTATTAATGGAAAGTTATATGTAATTACTGTTTCTTCATCTAAATCGCTTCGTTTGTTTCTAATCATTGAAATAGAAGCGACTAACATTATTAAAGCGAAAAACAGCATGATTGCAATGTTTTTGGTCATAATAAATGAATCAATTGAAAACAATTCTTCGGGAATAGCTGGCATTAAATATCTACGTGTAGTATAAACTGCGATAAAAGCAGGAATTGCAAATACAATTGCCGTTTTAAAATCTACTAATCCTTTTTGTATATTTCTAATGGCACCAACAAAAGCAGAAACTCCAACAATAAATAAAGAATAAGCAGTAGCAGTTACTGGATTAATAAACATTAAATACACTAAAATCGGAACGGTTAAAATAGAGCCTCCACCTCCAACAAGGCCTAAAACAACACCAATTAAAAGTGCTCCAAAATATCCTAACAATTGTTGTATATCCATGTAGTAATCATTTCTTGCAAAGCTAAACCGAATTTATATAGTGTTTAGTAACAAAAGTAGCTTTTATAGATCTATAATTTTAATGTTATTTCTCTGTAGCTCGATTTTACCATTAATCGCTAATTTTTTTAGTAATCTCGATATTACGACACGTGACGTATGAAGATCTTGAGCAATTTCTTGATGAGTTACATGTATGACATCATTATGATTAACCATTGCTTTATCTTTTAAATATAAAAATAAACGTTCATCTAGTTTTAAAAAAGCAATGGTATCGATAGCTTGAAGTAATTCTGTCATACGATCATGATAACTCTGCAAAATAAATTTTTGCCAGCTTTTATATTTACCTAACCACTGCTCCATTTTTTGAACAGGAATCATAATAAGTTTGGCATCTGTTTCAGCAACAGCCATAATTTCACTTTTAGAATTTCCTAAACAACAAGATAAGGTCATGGCACACGTGTCTCCTTGCTCAATAAAATATAAAATAAGTTC
The DNA here is from genome assembly GCF_023556315.2 of Psychroserpens ponticola. Taxonomy (NCBI): domain Bacteria; kingdom Pseudomonadati; phylum Bacteroidota; class Flavobacteriia; order Flavobacteriales; family Flavobacteriaceae; genus Psychroserpens; species Psychroserpens ponticola. The sequence goes on from NZ_CP116221.1 coordinate 1,744,642, forward strand.
TTCTCCTTTAGAATCTTCTCTTAAAATTTTAATTGCTCCACTTAGTAAAAGTGGCATAGATTTAATATAATCTCCAATTGAGATCAGTTGAAATCCTTCAGGTATTTCTTTATATGCACCTACATTGCTTATCTCTTTAAGTAATTCATCTTCAAATAAATAGCCGTAATTTGTCTTTAATTCTTCTAACATAAAATCAATTTATGCTTAAATATAAGGCATTTAAAAAGCTTAGAAAAGTCTATTATTGATTGTAATTAGTAAAGAATACAATTGAAGGTCGTAAAATAGCTTTATTTTGTTGTACCTCTTAATACCAACTTGGTTTTAATTGTTTTAGTTTTAGATGCTATTTGTTTTTTATTATTTAATCGATCAAGAAGAAGTTTTACAGATGCTTTACCAATATCTAAAGTATGCTGAGAAATAGTAGTCAATTTTGGATCGGTAAACTGAAGTACATTCTCATCAGAAAAACCAATTATAGATAGGTCTTTAGGAATATTGTAATTCAATTTTTGAGCCTTTTGAAGTGCAACAACACCAGACGTATTATCAATTGAAATAATGCCATCTACTGAAGGGTGTTTTTTAAAGACATCTTGAATCGTTTCATCAATCAAATTGTCTTTATTTATTGAAACAACAACAGGTTCGTTTATATAATTTGATGTTTCTTTTAAAGCTTCAGCATAACCGTTAACCCTTAGTTTACCAACGCTTAAATCTTGAATATCACCAATTAAAACAATATGTTTTCTACCTTCAGAAAGTAAATGTTTGGTGGCTTCATAAGCGGCTCCGAAATCATCAATAATTACTTTATCACATGCAATATTATCTGAAACGCGATCAAATAAAACAACTGGTATATTTTGAAGAAGAATGGCATTAATATGGTCTACATTGTTTGCAACCTGAGTTTCTTCAGCAATAGACATTATAAAACCATCTACACTTCCATTTGATAATAAATTAAGGCTATTAATTTCTTTAGTCTTTTTTTCGTTAGACAAACATGTAATAATGTTATAACCTTGTTTAGATGCTTCCTTTTCGATTGCTAAAAGTGCTTTTGCAAAAAAGTGATTCAGAATATCAGGTATAATTACTCCTATTGTATTTGTTTTACTGTTTTTAAGACTAATAGCGACCTTATTAGGTTTATAATTAAGGTGTTTTGCAAGTGCCTTAACACGTACAATAGTATCTGGACTTATTTCTTCACTATTGTGCAATGCTTTTGAAACAGTAGAAATTGATACGTTTAATTGTTCTGCTAATTGTTTAAGTGTAATCATTTTAAAAGTTGTTTAACTGGTAATTTACATGAAACATAGACACATACAAATATATTCGTTTCAGATATACAAACTAATTAAACATTCGTTGCGCTAATGTACTATCTAAAACAAATGGGTTACTATTCCCTTGATACGTCTCAATTTTAGTATTCCTATCAATTTCTATTTGATCAATTGGATCATTTATATTCCAAATTAACAATACATCTTTCATATAATTAAAAAAATCTTCATTAGCATATGAGGTATAAGAATTTACATTTGTAGCGTTGTAAATTGTATAAAAATAGAATATGACTCTAGCTATATCACCTTTTTTATTCTCTTGTGGTTCAATTGAGCATTGTTGAGTTCCAGAAAGCAAAGGATATGAATGATCTTGATCAACTTCGGTATGAAGATTTATATTGGAAGTTGGTATGGTATTTAATTGTTGATTTAAATAAAACCACGATTCTGTGTCGCTATCTATAATCTCATTAAACGGACAATTACCTCGAGATGAATTCACTTGTATTCTTGACGGAAAAATATTAAACATATCACTTCTAGCTGGCTCATCACCTGCTCCCATACTTTGTGGAAAAACATGTTCAGCATTGATACCTAAATTAAACGCATGAATTGAAGGATCTGGATCTGTAGAGTAATCCATCACAATGGTATAATTTGAATAAATCCCTTTCAATTCTTGAGTAGCTTGATCCATGTCTACTGCGCTGTACAAAACATCTCTTGCATTACTATATCCTATAGTTTGATTTGGCGTAAAATTAGTTTGCAAACAAGTTAAAAACTCAGTAAATGTAGTAGCTGTGTTACAAATCTGTTCCGTTTGTACAATAGCATGCCAAGTTACACCATCAAAAATATTGAGCACATTAGAGTCTGTATTAAAAATAATAAGTCCTTTAGATGTGCTGGTTACTAAAATTGCATCACGTTCTTCCGAATTCATTCGTGGAGGAAGAAAGCCTTGCGTTGTACTTTCCATATGAAGCGCTGCGGAATCGTCAGGAGTTTCTGTTCCAATACCTACTTGACAAAAAACTGAAGTAGATAATAATAGTACTAAAAGTAAAACGCATATTTTTCTCATAAACTATTTACTGTTCCTTTTGTGTTTGAACTAGCACTTAGGCTCCAAGTACCATCTATTGCTCTTTCAAGCGCAGCATTTTCGTCTGTTGAATTTGTTTCATTAACACCTATATTAACACTTGTTACACCAGTTGCAATACCATCTACTGCAGTAAAAACCCCTTCATAACTTAAAAACTCGATAAGTCCAGAAGGTCCACTAATGGCTATTCCATCGGGATCTCCATTTTGAATTGTTATAGCATCCCATACATAATAACAATTTGAGGCATCACAAGTTTGTATAAGGTTATCAAAAGTTTCCGTGTCATAAGACATTCCATTAGAACCATTGTAAAGCGTCACTGTATATTGTGTTAAATCAACTGGTTGACTTCCTGAATTTCCAGTGATTCTAATTTCAACAAACTCATTAACATCAGTGTTAATGTTGTCGTAATGAAATTCGTTAATTCGAACAGTACTAGTATTTTCGGGTCCAATTGCTCCAACATAATTACTTTTAACTTCTAATCCAGTTAAAGCACCTGTTACAGCTATAGGAGTTACACCAAAACTTATATATTTGCTTTCATCAGTAGTTGTTAATGTATAATTTAAACTCGTTGCTCCAGAAATAGCAATTTCATTTGTTCCAGAAGCATCATCAGCACGATACCATTGATATATTGAAGTGTCTTCTGCATCTGAATCTGCATCTTGATACGTATAAGACGCTGTTAAATTTGCTGCTACATTTAATGTTCCGCTAACGGCAAGATTTATAGCTGTTGGAGCTGTATTAGTGGTTGGACAATAAATATTTTCCCAACTGGTTCCATTGTACACTTGCAAACATTGCTGAGTTCCTTCTATCAGATAAATAAGTAATCCGATGGCTGGGTTAGAAATTGCATCGCGTTGTACCTCATTCATACGTGGTAGCAAAAGTCCTTTGTTTGTTGATGAAACTTCTAATATTGCAGAATCATCAGGTGCAACTGTTCCTATACCTACTTGAGAGTAAGTGTAAAAGGAACAAAAAAATGATACAATAATAGTTAGTGATTTCTTCAAATTATATAAGCAAAAAGCTTCCAAATATAATTTTAAAATGCTATTTGATAGAGTAATAATTCTATGCTACTTCATACTTTGTTTAGGGCAATACTTATAGAAAGATACTTATTATTTTCTTCGATACTTTTTTAGTATGGCATAGAATTGATTCTTAAACGCGTTAAATTCTTTTATATATTTCAAATAGTTGTCGCGTTTTTGTTCATGTATTTTAGATCTTGTCAAATCATATTCTACTTTTCCGTATTCATACTCTTTTTTAAGTTCTTGTTCATACTTACATAACGTTGCCATGTTTAAAACATTCTTTCTACGTATGGCTTGAATTGCTGTTGATATTGAAGTATTATGAATCAGTTGTTTTTCAACACTATTAAAATGATTTAGTTCGGTATTAACATACTCTAGCATGTCAATCCATAAGCATAATTCGCTCAAGTCTTTTTGTATACACAGTCTCCTATGCATATCGATTTTATATATTGAAAGAGTATTCAAAAGATTAAAAAGGCATAATTAATTTGTTTTTAAAAGCGTTAATTTCCCTTGTACTTTATTAAAAAATTCATCTTTAAGTCTTCTATATTTATCTAAGTGATATAAATAACTTTTGCGATAGCTTTCATGCTCAGTGATATAAGCCATATCGCATTGTGTATCTTCACACTCTACAATATTAGACCTAGAATTAGCATATTTACGAAGTGCATTTAATAAGGCTTCATTTTCAACTTCTTTTTTCTTTAAACGTTCAGCGACACTATCATCACCAATTTTGCTTTTTAAATCCTTATTACAAATGCTTATAAGGTTGATCAATTCTTTTTTGATGTATTTTAAATGGTTCGTCCAATTATCAAGTTCCATGGTGTTGATTTTATGTGTCACATCAACATCAGAATCATGAGTAAATATTTCTGTATTTAAATTTGTCATAATCATTTCATTTATGCTATATATTTATTCCACTTAAGGTTTCTTCTTGAGTAACATTGGTTATTTTTAACTGCTGTTTTCCTCCTGGGAAATCCCATATAATTGTATCATCTTTTGAATACCCAATTAATGCAGAACCCATTGGTGTTAGAACAGAAATTTTATTTTTGTTTAAATCCTTATCTAATGGAATAACGACTTGTAATGTTTTAACTAATCCACTTTCAAAAGTTATTGTCACTTCACTATTAAATCTTATAATGTCGCTTGGCATGTCTTCTTCATCAACTATATGAGCACTTTTTAGCTCTTCAACTAATTTCATAAGTGATTTTTGAACTTCATGATCTTCAGCATAACCTGAAATATTTAATATGCGTTTTAAATACACATATTCTTTTTTTTCTAATATTAAACTTCCGTACTTCATTTGCATCGATTTTAAAATTTATGGAAAAATTCCTCTTTGTACATAGGCTTTTTCTATACGCTCAATAGCAATACAAAAAGCGGCAGTTCGCATATCCATGGCTTCACGTTCAGAATACGCATAGACTTTATCAAAAGATTCTTTTAATTTCTTGTCTAGTTTTGTCATGACTTCATCTAATTGCCAAAGCTCTCCATTTCGGTTTTGCAACCATTCAAAATAGCTAGCTACAACGCCTCCTGAATTGCATAAAATGTCTGGAATAATACTTATTCCTCTTTCTAGAAGAATCTTCTCTCCTTCAACGTTTGTTGGTCCATTTGCGCCTTCAGCAATAAGTTTTGCTTTAATTTTTGAAGCGTTCTTTTTAGTAATCTGATTTCCTAAAGCTGCTGGAATACAGATATCACAATCTAAAGTGAAGAATTCTTCCTTTTTAACAGACATCGCATTTGGAAAATCAACAATACTACCATCATTGATTTGACTGTATTTAAATAAGTCTTCAACAGTGATTCCTTTTTGATTTTGAATACTTCCAAAAGCATCCTGAACAGCAACTAATTTTGCACCATCTTTTTCTAAAAAATGTGCAGCCCAATAGCCAACATTTCCAAAGCCTTGAACAATAAACTTTTTACCTTTTAAACTCACGCTCTTTTTTTCTGCCCAAAACTTAATCGACAAATACACACCATATCCTGTTGCTCTATCACGACCTTCTAACCCTCCACTTCCATCAGGCTTGCCAGTAACGACATGTTGATTGGCAGTACGTTCTGCTGGTGGACGCGTACTCATGTAAGTATCAGCAATCCAAGCCATAGTCTGACTATTCGTGTTGACGTCTGGAGCAGGAATATCGTGTTCTGGTCCAATATTATCTGCTAAGGCGAATGTGAAACGTCTGGTAATACGTTCTAGTTCTGAATGTGAATATTTTGAAGGATCTATTTTAATACCTCCTTTTCCTCCTCCATAAGGCAAGCCTGCCAAAGATGTTTTCCAAGTCATCCACATTGCTAAAGCTCTTGCTGCATCAATATCTACGGTTGGATGGTAACGCAATCCACCTTTATAAGGTCCTAATGCATTATTATGTTGCACTCTATATCCTGTAAATATCTCTACATCTCCATTATCCATTTTTACTGGGAAATTTATAATAATCTCATTATTTGTTATACTTAATATTTTTCTAATATTTGGGTGTAAATTAATTTGGTCTGCAGCTGTATTAAACTGCTCCATTACATTATCCATCATACCTCTAACAGGTACTTTTTTGGTTACTTTTTTCAATTTTGCTGTTGCTATTGCCATTTTGTATGTATTTAAAATTCTTATTTGAAATAACGATTAATGATCGATCTTTCATGATACTTATCACTAATGTATTTACTTCTAGGACTTTTGTTTTTAATTTTTATTCCTGAGGAATTTCGATTTGAAACTGTTGCTATTAATGTGCTAAAAATCATAATTGTTAATCTTAAATTATTAAACTAATTCTAAAGTTTGTTCTTGTATTGGTTCTAAATCGCGTGTATTTGGTATAGCTTCATCGAACTCGCTACAAGACCATACCTTATCTTTTTGAGCAGTTAACACGCAATTGTTGCGATGCATGCAACTCGGACAAATATTAAATTGATTCATATTCAAAAAATTAGTATTACTTACGCATACCAAAAGGCAATGCTTATGCCAAAACATTTTTTGAAATTATCCCAAAACGAGAAAGCCCTTTTAAACAAAGGGATTTGTTTATATTAACATGAAAGTTGAAGATGTATTAACTGAGACAAAATCACCCAGTCGAGTAAAAAAGTATCAGTTTTTATGCAATTATTCCGAAAGTTTTTGACGAATGGTTTTTCGATCTATTTGAAGGATTTCAGCAGCTTTTGTTTTATTGTTTCCAGTTGCTCTTAATACTTTCTCAATGTATTGTTTTTCAATAACCTTTAACGGTTGTAAGCTTTCTGAAGAGAAATTTAAATTGTATTTTATATGCTCAGGTAAATGCTCAACATTAATTTCTTTATCGCACATAATAACTGCACGCTGTATGATGTTTTCTAATTCTCTGATATTTCCTGGCCAATCATAACGATTTAAAACAGTCAAAGCTTCAGGTGTAATTTTTATAAATCGATCTTTGTATTCTACACCATATTTAAAGAGGAATTTATCGACTAATAATTGAATATCATCTTTACGTTCTCGTAAAGGCGGAATGTCAATTTCTACAACAGTCAAGCGATAAAACAAATCTTCTCTAAAGCTTTGTTTTTGAATCATAGCTTTCAAATCACTATTTGTAGCAGCAACAATACGCACATCAATTTTTTCAGACTTAGTTGTACCTACTTTAACGACTTCCTTTTCTTGTAAAACACGCAATAATCGAGATTGCACTGCAAGTGACGCATTTCCAATTTCATCTAAAAAAATAGTACCTCCATTTGCTGCTTGAAAAAATCCTTCTCTATTAGTTTCTGCTCCAGTAAATGCACCTTTCACATAACCAAACAATTCTGCTTCTAAAAGATTTTCTGGAATTGCACCACAGTTTACCGCAATAAAAGGTGCTCTAGAAAACTGGCCTTGATAATGAATTGCTCGAGCCACTAATTCCTTTCCTGTACCACTTTCTCCTTTAATAAAAACTGTTGCTTTATTATCTTTTACACGTTCAATGATCTGAATAACATCATTAATTTTTTCAGAGTTTCCAATAATGTCTCCATAGGTTTTATTTTTTCTTTGGGAAAGCACTTTTGATTGTTGCATTTTTACTTCAGAAATAACTAAAGATTTCCCTAAAGCCGATTTTAATTCTTCTTTCGTAAAAGGCTTCGTTAAATAATCGACTACACCAGATTTTATAGCTGCTAATGAATCTTGAACGGAAGGATAACCAGTGACAACCAATTTTGGTAATTTCGGATAATGTTCTGATACAAATTTAATGAGTTCAAAACCGTCAACTTCAGGCATTTTTAAATCCGTAATTAATAAATCTATAGACGTATCTCGTAAAATTGTGACAGCTTCTTTTACTGAAATTGCTTTAAATACGTGATAATTCCATGACTGTAAATGACGTTGTAATAGTTCTAATATATTAACATCATCGTCTACAATAAGTATATTTTCTTTACGTAATTGCATCGTTATTATTTATTCTTTAGGAAGTGTTATTGTAAATATAGCACCTTTATTTGGGTTGTTTTTAGCTGTAATAATTCCTTTATGAGAAGCGACAATACCATGCACAACACTTAGGCCTAAGCCAGAACCGTCTCCTAAAGGTTTTGTTGTATAAAAAGGCTGAAATACTTTGTCTAAATCTTCAGTTGTAAATCCTTTTCCTTCATCAGAAATTTTAAGAATTACGTCTTTTGCTGTGGTTTTAGCTTCAATTGTAACTAAACCATTTTTAGGTGAAAAATAGATGGCATTCATTAATAAATTGAAAATAATCTGCGTTAACTGAATTGGATCTGCACGCAACCATAATTCGTCATCCTCAACTTTAACCAGATATTTCACCTGTTCTTTTCTAAACGTAGCATCTAATAAATTAATTGAATTTTTAATATTTGGAATGAGATTAACACGCTTCATTTCTTGTGGCATTTCACAAGCGAAAAACATGAGTTTCTTTACAACTTCTCTAGAAAAAATGGCGTTTTTTATAATCTTATCGACATCCTCTAAAGATTTATCATTTGCTTTTAGATCACTTTTTAATAATTCAGCAAAACCTAAAATATTGGCTAAAGGCGTATTCAACTCGTGAGCAATACCAGCAGTAATTTCACCTAAAATACCCAAACGATCAGCATGTTCCATCTGACGCTTTAAAGAGGTTTCATTTTTCTGAATTTCAATACGCTCTAATAGGCTTCCGAGTTTCAATGCAACATTATTTAATAAAGATTGCTCTTCTACTAAAAAATCACTGGCAGTATATTCTGAAGCATTCAAATGCGCACTAATGTTTCCTTTAGATTCATTAAACAAATGAATTTCAGAATCAATTATAACTGTTTTTTTTAGATTATCATTTGTAGTAATTGAATGTGTAGCAGTAATTATAGTAACCTCTGTTTTTTTAGGAAACTGAAATGCTTTTTTTACACTAAATGCAATCGCTTTTAAAGTCTCTTCAATAAGTTCAACATTAGCATTTACAATAAAAGATGACACCTCGTAAAGACAAGTCAACTCCTTTATACGTTCTTGTAATGCTTGTTCTGTTGTACTCATTTAGCTGCTGTAACTGATTTAGTCATTCATAAATTATGTATAAAAATATTAACAAATGCAACTACAAATATAACACAAAAAAAGACCACTTCTTAAGTGTTGTTTTTCTACTATAACGATAAATTATGCTAAAAACAATATTGTAATCCAAATATTAATCGTAATATTGCAATAAACAAATAAAGCAACAAAATGGGATTAGCAAAAACAGAAATGTTTACCGATGAACAAAACAAAATTTCTTTATTCGCTAAAGTCTTTGGACATCCAGCAAGAGTAGCAATTTTACAGCATCTATTTAATATTGACAGTTGTGTCTGTGGTGATTTAGTCAATCAAATCGGACTTGCACAACCTACAATATCGCAGCATTTAAAAGAACTCAAACAATTAGGCTTAATAAAAGGAAACGTAGAAGGCACAAGTGTTTGCTATTGCATCGACGCAGAAAATTGGACAAATATGAAAAAAATAATGTTCCAATTTTTAGACCAAGACATAACTAAAGGAAATTGTTGCTAATAAAAAAATTTGATCACATTAATCGTATAATCGCAATAAACAAATATACTTATGAAACTATCAGAGATTAAAAACGAATTGAACCAATTGGAAACCATATCATTTCAATTGCCAAACGGAGAATTAGTTCCAAGTCACTTCCATGTTACAGAAGTTGGTAAAATAACAAAACACTTTATCGATTGTGGAGGAACTATAAGAAACGAAGAAGTTGTAAACTTTCAGCTTTGGAATGCAAATGATTATGACCACAGATTACATCCTGAGAAACTATTGCATATTATTGAGCTTTCAGAAAAAGTTTTAGGCATCGAAGATTTAGAAATTGAAGTAGAATATCAAGCGGAAACTATTGGAAAATTCGGACTTGATTTTGATGGAAAAAACTTCTTACTAACGACCAAACAAACCGACTGCTTAGCAAAAGACAATTGTGGAATTTCGGCTGAAAAACCTAAATTAAAATTGTCTGAAGTACAAGCCGAAAACTCTTGTGCACCTGGAAACGGTTGTTGCTAATTTTAAAACATCAATATAAATGATCACAACACAATCAACGCTCTTTTCAGATATTGAAAACCTAATTAAAGGATTAGATTCTCAGTCTATTTCTGAAGAGCGCAAAGCTGTTTTGCAACCACTAACTAATTTTATACAGACGAAAGTGTCGTCTAATCAAGTGGTTCGAATCAATTTCATTTGCACACACAATTCTCGTAGAAGTCATTTGTCTCAAGTTTGGGCACAAACTATGGCAAATTACTTTAATATAAAAAATGTGTTTTGTTATTCAGGAGGAACAGAAGCAACTGCATTGTTTCCAATGGTGGCAGAAACACTAAAAAATTCTGGGTTTGAAGTCAGAACAATTTCTGAAGGGAAGAACCCGATTTACAGTATTAAATATGCTGATAACGAACATCCTATCATCGGGTTTTCTAAAAAGCTAGATGATGATTTTAATCCGAAATCTGAATTTGTAGCAATCATGACCTGCTCTCAAGCAGATGGTGGTTGTCCGTTTATTGCTGGAGCAGAAAAACGTATTCCTATCACTTTTGAAGATCCAAAAGCATTTGACAATACACCTCTACAGGCTGAAAAATATAATGAAAGAAGTCTGCAAATTGCAACTGAATTATTTTACATTTTCTCACAAATCAACTCCTAAAAAATGGCAGTAAAAAAATTAAGTTTTCTGGACAAAAATCTTACACTTTGGATCTTTGTTGCTATGGCTATTGGCGTAGGCCTTGGGTATTTTATTCCAACATTTCCTGATATTATTAACTCATTTAATAGTGGAACAACGAATATTCCTATTGCTATCGGATTGATCTTAATGATGTATCCTCCTTTAGCTAAAGTGAATTATGCGCTTTTACCAAAAGTATTTAAGAACACGAAAATATTATCTATTTCTTTGATCCTAAATTGGATCATTGGTCCTGTGTTGATGTTCATTTTAGCAATCACATTTTTAAGTGACTATCCTGAATATATGGTTGGACTTATTTTAATTGGTTTGGCACGTTGTATAGCCATGGTTTTGGTATGGAATGACCTCGCAGAAGGCAGCAGCGAATATGGAGCTGGTTTAGTCGCTTTAAATAGTATTTTTCAAGTCTTTGCATACAGTTTTTACGCATGGCTTTTTATCACAGTACTTCCACCCTATTTTGGTTTTGATGGTGCTATTGTTGATATTTCAATAGGAACCATTGCAGAAAGTGTAGCCATTTATCTTGGAATTCCTTTTTTACTAGGAATTTTAAGTCGACTCATTTTAGTAAAAATGAAAGGTGAAGAATGGTACACTCAGAAATTCATTCCAACCATTTCTCCACTAACCTTAATTGCGCTGTTATTTACAATTGTAATTATGTTTTCATTAAAAGGTGAATTAATTGTTGAGATTCCAATGGATGTACTCATTATTGCCATTCCGTTATTGATCTATTTCACGTTAATGTTTATCATTGGCTTTTTCTTTACCAAAGCTACAGGAGCCGAATATGACAAAACAACTGCTGTTGCATTTACTGCTGCAGGTAATAATTTTGAACTCGCTATTGCTGTTGCTATTGCTGTTTTCGGATTGAATTCTGGGCAAGCTTTTGCTGGAGTTATTGGGCCTTTAGTAGAGGTTCCAGCTTTAATTCTATTAGTCCGAGTGTCGTTTTGGCTGCGGAAAAAGTATTACTTAAATGAAAAGTAACGTGTATTTTAAATATAATTAAAACTTATACGAGACTTTAGTGCAAGCTAAAGTCTTGTTTTGCTAAAAGCAAGATTTTATCTAGTAAAAATTATCGTCTTCTACCACCAGAATACGTCATCGCTTCTCCTTTTCCGAAACCATAACTAATTCCTAAAGTTATAAAACGACCACGTTGATCAAAACTGTAGGTTTCATCACTATAAATCACTTCAATACTTTCAATCATATCAGCAGTAATTGTTCTAGTGTATTACTAGATTCATCTGCCAATACAGACGGTTTTCTATTAATAAGAATTTGCACACCAGAACTTCCGCGTAAGCTAACCTCTGCTTCAATATTAACATTTACTGAAGGCACATTATTTAGTACTTCTAACGTACTAACTCCTGTGCTACTAATATCTTTTCCAACATTAAACACAGGCTTATCAAGCTTAAATACCGTTTTAGACACTTCTCCTTCAATAACAATTTCATCAAGTGCCTGACTATCTGCTTCCAATGAAATTGTACCTAATATCATCAGAAGTAACGCCTTTAATAATCGCTTTTGTATTAGTTTCATAAAGTACTACTGTTGCATATGGAACAGGTTGCAAACTCTCTTTTTCAATTAGAGTACCATAAACATTAATTTGAATGTCTTGAGAAAACGCATAATTGCTTGAAACTAGAATCAGGAAAATATAAAATGCTTTTTTTATAATCAAGTGCATTAGATAAGATTTAGGATTTTGTTTAAAAACTTAGATTAGGAAATTTAATGTAGAATACTGTATTAAATAATTTGTATCCAAGTAAAATATTAAACATACTTCTTTATTATAATTAAAAAAAAGCGAGCCACTTCAATTTGAAGTAAGCTCGCTCTGCTATTAACTAATTATAGGGAAAATTTACAATACTTTTTATGTAATCAATAAGCGCTCTGGTGTAAAATATAAATCTATTTAAGTAGCACCTTCTGTGTTTTTTAGTCGTGTTAAGTTAACATACTAAAATAGATAAAAGTTTATCTTCCTTTATGGGTTCTAGTTAATACATATCTTATATCGTAAATCTCAGCAGAATAATCAGATTCTATTTTAACTGTTCCTCCATTTGTTTCCCAAGTATCTAAAGTATAAGTATTAAAAGAACTCAAATAAAAATGCTCTATTCCTACACCTTTTGAAGTTATAAAGTCTCTTGTATATATTTCTCCTACTGCTCCTCCAATATCTATAGCTACAGTTATTTTAGTGGTTTTATTAGCAGTTGGTTTCACTTTAAATTCTATCATTACATTTAAACCATCTCCATCTCTACCTGTTATTTTAGAATTAGCAGAATCATAAAACTCTGTTATATCTATCGGTTTTTGACTATCTCGAGTCGTACTTGCATCATTAGGTAAAGTCACTTTGGTATTAGCTACTAATGTAAAAGGACTTCCTGAAGTGTAAGTTCCATCAACATAATCAGCCCATCCTGTATAATCACTAGTGCTATTTTCATTAATAAGTCTTACCCAGCTTACACCATCAAAAAAGCAAAATACATTGTCGTCTGTATCAAACACCAATAAGCCATCTGCTGGGCTCGATATGGCATTTTTTTGTGCTGTTGTCATTCGTGGTGCTAAAAGCCCTTTATCTGTAGAGCTTACATCTAACATTGCAGATGCTTCTGGTTCTACACCTATACCAACTTGTGAAATGGCGTTATAATTTATGCTGGCAAAAATGACTAAAGTTAATAGTATCAATCGTAGTTTTATAGTTTTCATAATGAGTATTTTAAAGTTGTTTTATATTCTTATTTTTATAATAAATAGGCTTCTTTTAAGATATTTAATCTTCAAGCTTTGAAATCAAAAATGACTTCTATTATAAACCTTCCACTGTAATGTAACCATAGTCCGAATCTACATTAACACTTGTTCCTGTTAAGGAGATTATTTTCAGATAAACTTCTGTAGTTACTAATGGTGTTATAAAGGCCACTGCAATAGGTTGACTAGAACCGCTTACATTAAGGTTAGTTGGAGAAATAAAAGCTTTATTTCCAAATTCTATTGAATTTGTATCATCGTACCATTGATAAACTAAATAAGAAAAGTTAGACGAATTAGTGGCATTTAATGCTGCTGTTAGCTTATATGTAACACCAGCACTTAAGGTCACAACTCCAGTTCCTGCAGAAAACCCTGCAGTACCTAAAGCTCCAGAAGAAGCTGTAATAGTTAGGTTATCAATATTATTCCCTGTGACAACAGATTCATCTGCATTCATTTTTGCATGTAAAAATTCTGGTGTTTTTGTGTTAATACTCTTCCAACTTATACCATTAAAAAAGGAAAACCCTTTTTCATTTGTATCAAATACCAAAAGTCCATCAGCTGGATTCGTAATCGCTGTTTTTTGAGCAGTGGTCATTCGTGGAGCTAAAAGTCCTTTTTCTGTAGAACTCACATCTAGCATTGCAGACGCTTCTGGTTCTACACCTATGCCTACTTGTGATATAGCATTATAATTAAAGCTAACAAAAACTGTTAAAGTTAATAGTGTTAATCGTAGTTTTAGATTTTTCATAATTTAGTAATTTATGATTTTATTGGTTAGTTTCATTTTATTGGTTTCAACCTTCACTAGGTAAATACCGTTGCTATTATTAAATGGGATTACTATTCTATTTTGGTTATTTAAGTTTGTATGTAACTGTAAAACTTCTTGTCCTAGAACATTAAATATTTTGATATTCTTTATCTGTGCTCTTTTAGGGTTATTCACTATGATTTGCTTATTACCATTATAGAAAACATCAATATTTGAGGCAGCTTCATCCGTAATAGATAAAGTCTCTTGTGGTTGAAAAACAATTGAATATCGATCTAAATGATTTCCTGATGGCAAATTGACATCATAGTTAGATTCACTTAAATTATGTGTGATATTTAAAACATTATCTTTTAAATACACAGTATGTTCAAAGCTTTCAACATCATCGAGCATAATTTGTTGATTTTCAGCATTTGTTATCAATATTCCTAATGGCACTTCTATGGTGTCATTAAAATTGTTTAAACCTTGAATTGCATACTTTTTTTCAGCATCATCCTCTATCACAAAAAACATATCATCATCTCTATTTTGATTTAATAGAGCGTCATAACCTGGATTGTAGTTTATATCTGCATAAGTGTTTGGTAAAAACCCTAAAAGTAACTGTCTATGAAAACCTTCAGTATCTTCAAAACCAATTCTTATATATTGATTAGTTGCATCTATATCTGTTTCTGATTCCACCTGATTTGCTACTCTAGATTGTAATGAACTTTCAGTAACAAAAACTCTTTGAGAATTTGTAAAGGCAATGTTGCCACTTCCGTACGAATCGACAAAAAATCCTTGACCAATAGATATGTATTGCGATGGTGCAGTGACACTACCAGAACTTCCAATACCAGTAATTAGAGGTGAAGCAATAGATGGTGTTATTCCACCAGTTAAATTGCGTATGGCATATCCTCCTAAATAATCTGTTAACGCATGTGAAGTTGATCCTCCATCAACCCAAAAATATAGAGCGTCAAATAACAATATATTATCATTTATAAATTTATTAGCATCTATAGCTGATGGGTAAGGATTACCTATTAAAGATTGTTCTCCTATATTTATCGGTAAAAAATAGTTTGCATTATTTGGAGCTCCAGAATACACATAGTTTTGTTCTGTAAAAAGAGTATTAGTCCCTTTCATGGTATATCCTTCTCCTGGGTTTAGTCTACTGTATTGATCTAAACCAACCCAATCTGAGTATGCGCCAGTTCCTTGTAAATATTTGTATACCCATTGTTCATTAATGGTTAAAGCTGTAACAACATTGCCAAATTCATCTAATACAGAAGGTAATCCATTATATGGTGAACCAGAATTAAATAATATTGGCCTTGGTTTAAAAGGGTTATTACTCGAGTCTGAACCATCAAATTTTGATTCTGAAAGAGAAAACGTACCATCATCACTTACAGGAGATGACCAATAATTAAATTTGAAAGCAGATGCATAGCCTTGTTGATCAACTAGTAGTCTACCAGAATCAATTATATTCATATTTGCAGGTGAAGATTGGATGAGTTGTGATTCTCCTAATAGACGAAAATTTCCATTTATTAAGTTTAATCCTTTCTCTATAATAATTTCGAAATTGTCAGCTACTGCAACACCTTTAGTATTAGTTGCTGTAACGTTAATTTCTAAATTATAGAAATTGATTGAATTTGAAGAGCCAGAAATATTTAATAATGTATTGTTAGAGCTCTTAAAATAAGTGGTGCCAGACGTTGGCAATGTTGTTATACCATTATTAATAAAATCATGGTTTAAATAAAGGTTGCCATTGGTAGTATGAATACCGTTAGTTGCGTTTGTGTAGTCATTTTTAAAATAAACATCTGTAAACGATTCAATTTTTAAAAGCCCCTCATTTACAATTTGAGAGTAACAACAAATAAAACTTGAAATAGTTAAAATGCTACATAAGTAAAATTTAATTTTCATAAATAAAAAATTTAAGGTTAATAATAGATTTGTTTGGGGATTTTTTAAATAATTAGTTATAGGGCTTTTTTAAAATAATTAGTTATAGGGTTAATTTGATAATCATAACTGTTTAAATAGGGATAAAATTCACATAAAATAGTATTGAAATCCTGAGTTGTTAAAGGCTTGCATATAAAATCTACACAATGTTTCTCACTCTTAACTTTAATAACATCATGTATGTTAGTTGATGAAGACAGCATATATATTTTAATGGGCTTTTCTCTTATGTTTTTTAGCTTATTAAACTCATTTAAAAATTGAAAACCATTCATTTCTGGCATGTTTATATCTAATAAAATAACATCTGGTATAAACTTGTCTTGGTGCTCTTTTTTCTTTTCAAAGATTTTTAAAAAATTAATAGCTGTGTTGCCTCTTACAAATGTTCTTACATTAGTATCAATTGTGGCTTTCTCAATAATTTTTTTACTGATAAATAGATCTATTTTATTGTCGTCAATTAGCATAATGTTCAGTTTCATAAGCAAGTAGTTATTTGGGGTTAGGTAATATAATTTCAAAGCAAGTACCTCTATTTATTGTGCTTTTCACAAGTATTTCTCCTTCTAAATCTTCTACTATACTTTTAACAACATATAAGCCTAATCCATTTCCAGCCACATCATGTTTGTTTGCTCTATAGTATAAATCAAATATCTTTTTTACATCATCCTTTGCTATACCAACTCCATTATCTATCACTGTAATTACTACTTTATCTTGATTAGTTTTCACTGAAATATTAATACATGATATACTCTCTTTTGTAGGTGCTTTAGAATATTTAATAGCGTTTTGAATTAAATTATGAAAGACAGAACTCAATAACTCTGGGCTCGAATTGAATGTAGCAGGTGTATCTAGATGAGTCTCTACTTTAATTTTTTTTAAATTATTTGAACATGAAAGTATCTGTATAATGTTTTCAATAATATCTTGAAAATCAATCTCACTAAATACATTTCTATTTAAGGTTATCAGAGAGGCTTGAGTTAAACTTTCAGACAAAAGTTTACCTTTTGCTATAGTAGTATCAAGCATTTCTAATAATATATTCCTGTCACTTACTGCTTCATCTTTTAATAAGTTTAGTAAGCCTTCAGCTGATGAAAAAGGAGCTTTTAAATCATGAGCAGAACGATATAAAAACAACTCTAAATCTTTAGTTTTTTGTTGTAATTTATTTTCTAATGCTTTCCGTTTAGAAATATCCAACATCATAGCACAGTAAATTTTTTGTCCTCTAATATTCAAACTACTTAATGCAAATTCTACCGGAAATTCTTCTTTATTCTTACTTAGGCAATACATTTCAATCAAATCAACATCTTGATTGTTTTCTAGTTTTTGAGTCACATTTAATAACTCTCTAATGCTTGTTTTTCTATACTTTTTTGAGATTAAAATGGTAAGTGGTTTTCCTATGATTTCAAATTTGGTATATCCAAAAGCAAGCTCAGCTCCTTTATTCCATTCTGTAATATTTCCTTTATGATCTGTGACAACTATAATGCCTACATTAATAGATTGATAAATTAATCTACATTTTGAACCGACTTCTCTGTCTTCGTTTATAGAATATGTCTTAGGATTTTCTTGAATGGTAACTGTTATAGAAACCATACCTCCTAGTTTGTTAAAAACTGGAGCTACTAATACTGAATAATCATGTTGTTTTCCTTTTGAATCAAATTCAGTGATTTCAAATTGATTAGCTGTTTTTTCAGTATTTACATAATTAATATTTTGTTTTAAAATTTCAAAAGAGTCTAAACTAATATGATCATAAATATAAGTGTCAATCATTTCTGAAACTTCTAGATTGCCATAATTCTTATTTGCATTTAGAATTTTACCATGTCGTGTAATTAAAAACACATGAAATGGCATAATATTCAAAAAATCTTTGTGTTTTGAACTCGCCTTTAATAGTAAATTATTTTGTTTATAGGTTTTAGTTACATCATCATAGAGGCCAAAATATTTCACATTATTTTCAATCTCATCATTTACTGGAATTAGTTTAGTATCTAAATATATTATTTGTCCACTAGTTAATGTTTCAGATAAAACACCATTCCACTTTTGTCCCATTTTAAGAGTTCTCCATAAATTTTTATACAGTGAATCTGTATGTAAATGAGATCTTAATATTTTTTGAGTTTCACCAATAAGTCTATTACTATTACTCTCTAAAATTGCACAATAACTATCACTCGCATATTCTAACCTACCTAATGAATCAGTAACAGTAAACATTGAATTATCTTTAATTAAAGACAATGCGTTTTTATCTAAGTTTGATGATATGTAATAATTAATTGCTTCCATAAAACATATTTTTAGTTTCTATACAATACTGTTTTGCTATTGCGACATCACTAAACATAAAGTATGGTGTAACTTGATTGTATATTCTTTTATATGAAATAATTAATAGTTTCATGCCTATTGAATTATAAACAAAAGCTTCAGATATTCTTAAGACTTTTAGATATGAAGACTCAGCTAAAACAGTAATTGCTTCTGGAGAAAATGTGCCACGTGTTCCTCTTAAGTCTATTAGAAAAGGCATTGATTTTCCATTACATAATCTTACTATTGCTTGCACATATAATTTTGCTCTTTCTATATCTAATTTATAATTAGGGTTATCATTACTAAACTTACAGTAAAGGATACCTTTAGCTCCTACCCAAAATTTTGTAGATCCTATTATTATACTATTTTCACTGTTATTCATGCTTATTTTATTAGTCCTAATTAAATGCACTTGACATCTTTTATTTTAAAACGAACTATTAGTATTTAATTTAGTTCTAGTTTCATTTTTAAAACTGATGCCAAAACAAGTGCCAAAAATGGATTTAGTCCAAAAAAAAAACACAAAATACTGATTTTAAGTACTTTGTGTTTTTAAATTTAAAATTAAGCCTATTTATAAAATATCGATATACCGTGTATTTTTATCGCTGAAATACACAATACACGGAATGCCGTTACATAACTTTAGATTTATGAATTCCTAATTTTTTCATTTTATCACGTAATGTGCTTGGTTTTAAACCTAGTAACTCAGAAGCACTTTTCTTACCACTAATTTTCCATTGACAATTTTCAAGAACTTCTAATATATGATTTCGTAATACCGAGTCTAGAGATAGGTCTTTACCTGTAATAAGTTGCTTGGTTTTTTGATGAGCCGTTTCAAAACCAGGCACAACTAAAGTTTCACTATGAGATAATATTGAAGCACGCTCTATAAGGTTTTCTAATTCTCTAATATTTCCTGGCCAGTTATAAGCTTTTAATTTACTCATAGCATCATCAGAGATATACTTAATATGCTTATCGTAAGCTTTATTAAACTTATCAACGAAATGCTCTACCAATAAAGGAATATCATCTTTTCGTTCCCTCAATGCAGGTACATTTATTGGAAATACATGGAGTCTAAAATACAAGTCTTCTCTAAATTGCTTCTTTTTTATTTCTTCTAAAAGATTTCGGTTAGTAGCAGCAATTACTCTTACATCAAGAGTTTTTGAGCCAAGACCACCAACAACTTCTATTTCTCCTTCTTGAAGAAATCTTAAAATTTTCGGTTGCATATCTAAAGGTAATTCACCTATTTCATCTAAAAATAAGGTGCCTCCATCTGCTAATTCAAACTTTCCAACTTTATCACTAAAAGCACCTGTAAATGATCCTTTTTTGTGACCAAACAACTCACTCTCAATAAGCTCTCTAGGTATAGCAGAACAATTAACTTTTATTAAGGGTTTTTTATTTCTATGACTAATATTATGAATGGCTCTGGCAAGTAATTCTTTTCCTGTTCCAGACTCACCTGTCAATAAAACTGTTGCATTTGTTGGTGCTACTTTCTCTACTTCATTTAAAACATTACTAAACTCTACACTCCCATATACCATTTCTTCATAGTTAAATACTAAATCTAACTCGTTACGTAGATACACGTTTTCTTGTTCTAATTGGTATTGTAACTTATTTAGCTCTTCATTTGCTAAGGTTAACTGTTGATTTGCTAAAATTGAAGCTTTTTCTGCTAATTCTCTTTCATTACTTTGAATCATTAAAGACACTAAATTAGCAATTGAAGTTGCAAATTCCTCCTCATCAGTTGTCCAAACATGAACAGTACGAACTTGTTCAAAACATAGAATTCCATAAACTTCATTGATTCCTTGAATTGGAATACTTAATTTAGATTTTATATTTAATGGTATAAGATAATCATCTATAAACCCTTTTGAAAGCTCATGACTTAGAGCATTGGAAGCAGCTACTATCTTATTTTCAATTAATGTATTAAAAAATTTTTCATTCCCTTTTTTTGAATACACTTGTCCATTTTCGTAAACATCATTTTTTAGATTGTATTGTTTTTTACAACACATTTCAGTTTTTTCTTTGTTAAATTTCAAAACACTTGCTCTTTCAACATTTAACGTTTTTGCTGATAGTGCTGTAATTTTATTTAACGCTACTTTATAATCTGTACCTACTAGACTAGCCAATTCTATAATAACCTGTTTTCTCTCTAATGATTTCTGAGCAATATTCTCTAAAACACTTTTAGCTTTTTCTTCTTCAGAAATATCTTTCATAGTCGCATACGTTGCTATCAACTCTCCTGCATCATTATTTATAATACCAGTTAAGAATGATGCCGTAAAGACCTTACCGTTTTTTTTAATTAATTCAAATTTTATAGATTGTTGTCTTCCTTTTTGGGGAGACTTAAGCTTTTTTTCAATTGTTTTTACATCCTTTTTGTTTTCAAAAGGAAACGGTCTTTTCATATCCAATAATTCTTCTCTAGAATATCCTAAAATATGACAAGCTGACTCATTAACCATAATGATTTCACCAACTAGGTTAACAATAATCAATCCTTCTTGCATCGACATTACTAAATTATCTGTAAACTCTTTTGACGATCTTAATTTTAACTCTGCCTTTTTACGATGCGTAATATCTTGTATCGTACCAAAAAAGTTTGAAGCTTGGCCATCTTTATATAAAACTTCGCCTAGTCCATGAATCCATTTTAAGTTCTTATTCTTTTTGGTCAATATTCTAAATTCTAAATCAAACTTTTCACTTGTTTCTACGCATTTATCAAGCATTTTTAAGAGTATTGGAGCATCTTCAGTGTGTGTTATTGACGTAGTCCAAAGATCAAGTGTGACTTCACTATTTAGATCAAGTTCTGCAATTTCATTAAAAGCAATTGAAGTTTCAGCAATTCCAGTTTTTAAATTGAGGTTATAATTACCAGTCTTAGCGATTTTTTGAGCTTCTAATAATGACTTTTCATTTTTTTGCAGTTCTATTTCTGTTTGTTTTCGTTCGGTTATATCTTGAATAGTACCAATCATTTTTATTGGATTTGCATCTTCATCAAAAATAAATTCACCTATTCCATGCACCCAAATTTCTTTTTTAGTATCATGTTTTAAGATTCTGTACTCTTTGTCAAATCGTAATTTATTTTGAATACACGTTTTCAAGTAAGTTAGCATGTCTTCTTTTTCGTCAACATGAATAAGATTATTCCAACTTTCTACAGTTTTTTTATAGGATTTATTAATACCAAAAATTTTATTCAATACGTCAGAAGCTTCCCAAGTCATGGTATCAAATTCTACTGTATACGAACCAATATTCCCAACAATTTGAGACTGTCTTAAATTATACTCACTTTCCAAAAGCTGAATTTCAAACTGTTTTCGATTAGTAATGTCTTGAACAGTTCCAAAATAAGCTAGCATATTGCCTTCAGAATCGTCAATATACGAGACCATAACATTAACGTTAAAGCGCTTTCCATCCTTTCGCATGTAAACGCTTTCAAAATTTTCTAATTTAAACCCTTTGGCTGCTTTTTTATGACGTATGCTTGATTCGGCTATTATTTCAGGAGGACAAAAAGAATAAGGATAGTGTTGACCAATTAATTCATTTGCAGAAAACCCAGACATGATACAAAACGAATTATTAACACTTATAATTACAGTATCTGTATCATAAACAACCAAACCATCATGCATAGAATTTATTAAATTCTCCGAATAATCATTAGCCGATTTTAACTCTCTTTCAATCTTTTTAAGTTGAGTAATATCTCTTATAATTCCAACAATAAACTTATTCCCATTGGCATCTATAAATCTATTTTTTTTGGTAGAAATGATTTTTGTCTCACTTCCGTTTAATGTTAAGTTTTCAATATTTATACTCTCAATACCAGTCTTTAAAACCTCCTTATCAATCTTAAAAAAATTAGTTCGTTCTTCTGGAGCAACATCATCTTCTAAGGTTTTACCAATAATATCCTTTTTTGAATGATTAAAAACTTCACAAAAAGCATCATTTACAAAGATTAAACGGCTTTTATCATCTTTTACAAATACTGGATCGGCAATATTATTAATAATATTATCTAAGTTTTTTTCACTCTCTATTAAAAGGTTTTCAATTTTTTTGCGCTTTGTTATATCTGTAAAATATAAGGTCAAACCCTTTGGGAACGGATAAACTCTGTTTTCGAACCATATATTAAAAGGCGCATAAAAATCGTCAAAAATTTGAGTTTCTTGGGTTTCAACTGCCTTATGAAAAGCGTTGTAAGATGAATGGCCTACTGCTTCAGGAAATTCTGTCCAAACATGTTTGCCTATTAAACTGCTTGGATCTCTTCCTATGAGCTCTCCTGCCCTTTTATTTACATAAGTATAACACCACTTGGTGTCAAAAGATACTAAACCATCAGACATATAGTCTAAAGCATTATCTAATTGAGAAGTAAGATGTTTATTAACTATTAAATCGAGATATCCTTTTCTGTAATTTAATACAGAATATAATTCTTTATTAGGGAATGATTTATTATCTAAAGTGTGCTTTTTATTAGTTAAATCTTGAACTAAAACCAAATATGCAATGGCATTATTATTTTTGTTTTTAACTGTTGCTACAAATAGTAAAACAGGAATTCTATCCTTATTTTTTTGTACATAAATAGCTTCAAATTCACACTTCAAGTTATCCTTCAGCATTTCATCAAAACGATTTGTATAATCATTATGAAACTCTTTAGGCCAAAATGGAAATGGAGCATGTAACCCTAATATTTCATCTTTAGCATACCCAATTATATCACAAAAAACCGCATTCGTTATAATTATACTTCCTTTTGTGTCTATAAGAATAAAACCATCTTTTAATGATTCTATAAAACTATCTGTAAATCCATTTAGTTGTTGTAATTCTTCAACTAATCCCTTATTTGTTTTACTCATTAAAAATATATTATTTCCCTCTAATATATTTTATTGAATTAATAGCATTTTTATTAAAATCATCACTCCAAAAAGTGAAAATCAATAGGTATAATTTACTAAAAAAATCAGTAAAAACCAATCTTTAAAATAATTTGTAAAAATAATAATTCACTCTATTACAATTAGATACACTAAAATAGTTATCAATATACTTGTTAACAATTTTAAAAACAAAACATAATGATTTAGAAAATAGTCTATTACAAATTGTAATGTAAGAAAAGACATATAAAAAGAGTAAATATTTTCTTGTATATACAGAAAACAGTTATAAGAATTCTGAATAAAAAGGACAAATTTGGCATAAGAAATATCAAAAAATAATCAAATTAGCAATCGGAATTATTAAGATTCAATAATCTTAAAGACATTAAAAGTTGATTGTGTTGATATTATTCTATTTAATGCTATGTTCTATTGCTCTAAAGTCTTTAGAATTTGGCACGTGTTTGGAACCTTCTATTAATACTACCTCTTTCAAAGAAGGAAAAATTCTTTTTGCTCTTTTTAACATTTTTTTACCAGGAAACATAATATCGTTTTCTCCAGCGAAAATTGTAATTGGAGTTACTATATTTTCAGCATTTCTTTTTGATATTACAGGTAATGGCGAGAAATCCATATTACAATACTGAAAAGTAGATGACATAAATGTTAATGCAAAATCATCGTATTCTGAAAAAAGTACATTCATCACTTTTTTAATATATCGTTGATTATTGGTTTTTATGAATTTTTTTAAAGGCATAAGCATCTTAAATAAACCAAGCAATGGGTTTCCGTTTACAATATAAACAGGTGCTATTAAGTAGACTTCTTTTATAGGAATTTCACTAAATTCAAGCGCCTTTAAACTGATTAAACCACCAAATGAAAATCCAACTAAGGTTACCTCTTTTAATCTTAATTTTATGATGACTTCTAATAGCCATTGTCCATAATCTAACGTTTTCATATCTAACCTATTTTCGTCACTTTTATTAGGTTGAGCCAACACGTCTACTGCATAAACACAATAATGATTGGATAGTTCTGAAAAGGATTCTAACATTAAAGGTGCACAACCTCCTGTACCATGTATAAGTACTAAAGGTGGCAATTCAGAATCTCCAGTTATGATGACATTTGTTGTACCAAATTGGGTTTCTACTAATTTTTCGGAATATTCGATACAAAGATTTTGTAGCTTTTGATTGTAAAGCTTAAGTATCGCTATTTTTCCTTCTTGTGATTTAAATAACATAAAATTGTTCGTTTTTTGATTGATGATGTATTATGGATTGTTGATTGCTGATTTCATAATTTGTAGCAAAGTTGTAGCATATTTCAAGCTTAAAGGTTCGTGTTTTGAAATTAGAACCTATTCATAAAAAATAAGTGATGTTATATCTTTTCTTTTATTGCTTTTCTCCAATAGTAAATTCCAAAGGCAAGAGTCACGATTGCAAACATAATTCCGTTTTCGCCAAGCCAATGTTCAGAACCTTCCATTTTTGTTGTTAATGGCGGAAATACTTTTTGAATATATACATTGCTTACTGCGTGAAAGAGCACTGCTGGCCATACACTTTTAGATTTAAATGTGTAATAGGTCATCATAAATGACATCGAAATAATAACAACAAAAAACATTACCAATTCCAAGATGATATTTTCTCCATAATACACAATTAATGGCCAGTGCCAAGATGCCCAAATAATACCACTAAAAAAAGAGACACCAGTAAAGGAAAGTACCTTTCTTAATTCATAAATAAAAAAACCTCGCCACCCTATTTCTTCTCCTAATGTAGTTGCCATTGCTCGTATCACTTCTATAGTTCCTAACAGAATTACCGCCACAATTACTGCAACCGTTACATTTAATGTTCCTATTCCAACGAGTCCAAGTTCTTTAGCCCAATCTAGAACCATTTCTTTATTAACCAAACCTCCAAATCCAAAAAACCAGATAAGTATATAAGTGATTAGTGCATATAAGGTAGGAGTGAAATAAGACCATCTAATATACTTCCAATTTCCCCAGTTCCAATGTAATGAAGAAATAGAACCTCCGTTCAGTTTAATTGTGAGTATTGCAGCTACAGCTGGACACCACATAAGGGCACCAATGTATATACGTGACGGATATAAAGTAACTATTGCATAATGAAATAATGAACTTAATACGGTTACTATAGCTAAGAAAAAAAAGATTGTTTTCCAAGTTTCTTTGTTTTTAGATTTCGCTTTTGACATATAATTATTTTTTAAAGTGATATTTTAATCACATATATTGTAATTAGTAATTTTCAACATTTTCTATACTGAATATAAGCAATGAGTCAAGCAAAATATTTGCTATACCGTAAGTTTTCTTTTTCCAAAAAATTTAATTACTAAAATAATAAGCATAATAGCAAAAATTAAAAAGTATGCGATTGTACTCATGCTCTTAAGTAGACTGAAACTGCCAGTTATTGTTACAACACTTTTGATAATTCCGGTTAAGTCACTACTATATAGCCTATTACAGTGTTTTTTTTACATAATCCATTAATCCTACTATAAAAGGCAAAATACAGAGATGGCTAAATGGTATAATAAGCTTACCGAGTTTGTTTAGAAAATATGCTAAAGGAAACATTAATAATACCTATAAAAATGAAGCTATCATTGGTGGTGTTTCCAAATCCTATGTTGGTTACGTTTTTCATTCTTTCTAATTATTTCAAGATTTATATTTAATGCTACCAAACAAAACTAATTTAGCTGGCTTAATAAAAAGTTCGGTATTGAGAATCAGAACTAATTGGCTTTACTATTTTTAAGATAAGTGTTGGGTGTGATTCCTTCAATCTTTTTAAAAAACGTATTGAAGACTGTTTTAGAATTAAAACCACTATCGTAGGCAACAGCCATTATGGTTAACTCGCTATTTTCCTCTAGAATTATGCGGTCTTTAAATTCTTCAACTCTATAAATATTAATATATTCGGCGAAGTTTTTTTGAAAACCTTGATTTAACAATTGAGATACATAATTTGCTGGAAGTTCGAGATAAGATGCTAGATCCTTTAATGACAGGTCTGGGTTTAAATACAGTTTATAATCCATCATTATTTGTTCGAGATCAGTTGAATATCTATTAATTTCAACATCACTTAGCAGTGATTGCTTATACTTTTTTGAAAACTTATAATTGTTGTTATCTGGAATTGCTCTAAGCATTATTTCTTTAAACCTTTTGTGATTTTTTATTGGCTTAAGAATTGGTGATGGATTTAATATTAAAATTAAAGGCAAACGGCTATTGTATGCTTGTTCTATTAAATCAACTACCTTTTCATTATTACCTAGCAAGGCATTTACTAGTATCAAAAAAGTAAGTGCCTTATCTACAAGTGCTGTTGTTAAATAAGTCTCTAATTCTTTTAATCCATCATTGCACTTTTCCGTTTCATTGAGCTTTGCATAACACATGGTTTCACCTCCTAATTTGGTAAGGTCTATCACAGAAATACCTTTCAGTGAACCAAAATATGCCAAAGCTTCATTTGATTTACCTAGCATTAATAAACTAATTCCTAAATAAATTGGTGGAAAGGGTAGCATAGGATCTAAATCCAATGCTTTTTTCAGATAAGGTATTGCAGAGTCATATTCTTCTTTCAAGTAATACAAAAACCCCTTATAATGATGGTTTATGGCCGCATAAGGGTCTAACTGTAACGCTTTATCAAGGTAATTACGTGCTGCATCTAATTTTCCTTCTACTGTTAAAAAGTTGGAAATGGTTAAGTAAATATCATCTGTTGGTTGCATCTCTAAAGCATTATTAGCATGTTCATAAGCCTTCTTCAGATTCCAATTTTGCCAACATTCTATCCAAGACAAATTCAATTGAGACCTTGATGAATAGGGATCAAGTTCTAAGGCTTTCTGTAAATAAGGCTGGGCCTTTTTGTATGCTTCAAATGCAGGTAAAAGCCCCATGGTTCCCATATACGTATAGCCTTGATTAATATCAAGATAAGAATTTGGGAAATTTGGTGCTTTTTTAATAATGTCTTCAAATATTTCAATTGCCTTACACGTATTATCATAACCTAATTTCATTAAAAAATACCGACCCTTAAGGTATTCTCTGTAAATAGCTACGGGAACATCTAGTGGCTCAACGAGCTTATCTTCAATTTCAATATGACCAATATATTCTCTTAGTCTTTCAGCTATAAAAAGACTAATTTCATCTTGTACAGCAAAAATATCACCCACTTGTCTGTCAAAAGTTTCGGACCAAAAGTGAAAATCATTTTCGGCATCAATCATCTGAACCGTGATTCTCATTTTATTGCGAGAGACTCTAACACTTCCTTCAATAAAGGTTGCAACATTTAATTTTTCTCTTATTGCATGAGAGGTAACTTTTTTATTTTTAAAATAAAAAGAAGAAGTTCTAGACGTTACTAACAAATCCTTAATTTTTGCCAGTGCATTAATAATTTCTTCGGTAATACCATCGCAGAAATATTCATTATCAATAGTATTGCTTATATTGACAAAGGGTAATACTGCTATTGTTTTTTGGTTGGTCAATTTCGTCTTTTAACTCAAACAAATGTATAAAATAAATGTCTATATGAATTCTCAAAAATATTTCTATACAATCATTCTACACACATAATGCTTCCCACCTACTATTGTATACATTTGTTTTATTAAATGGCATTCTCAAAATCAAAAAAATTTATTCCCTTTTAAGAATTTAATATTTTACTCTTAAGGTGTTGTCTATTAAATTTTCATCTAATCGTGTTCCAAAAGGATCAATAGAAAGATAAACAGGTTTCTCTTTTACTATAATTTTAAGCTCTGTTAATTCTTTAGTAATCTGATGTGATTTGTAATATAAAATTGAGTTGTCCTCCTTACTAACCTCTGAAGGATGTTTTGAAAACACACCAATTTTAATGGGTTCATTTATTGTGATTTTTTTTATTTCTCTGTTATCTAAAGTTTTAAAACGTTTGGCATTTATGATAGCTGAAATTTCAAAAGTACCATTAGATAATTCAATATAAGATGCGTCGTCTACTTTTAAATCATAAGTAATAACTTTTTTAAACCAATCATTTACTAAAGATTTAAGCTCTATTGGTGTTACTTTAAAAATTTCATCTAACAATTCGAGAGTGGTCGCTTCAAACTTGTTTGTTGAACGATATCTATCTGTCATTATTTTTAATACGTTATTAACTTGCTTTTCGCCAATTAAATCTCGTAAACCTAGCATTACTGTCAATGCTTTTCCGTAAGAAATATAACTTTGTCCGTCTATTTTATAAACTGGTGGTTCAATGTCTCCTTCAAAAGCTCTTCCAGTGAAATATCTGCTCCTTGCATTTTCAGTTAAGGTATATAATGCACTTTTTCCATACATTTTTTCTAATACAATAGCTTCTGTATATTTAGCAAATCCTTCAGTAAATAATGATCCTCCTGGTACTGGTTTTGCAGAAAGTGTGTGTCCCCAATACTGATGTGAAACTTCATGAATTGTTCTTTTTGCAACGACATTAAATGTCTCATCATCACTAACATCAGACAAATATAATCTGTCTTCTACCATACTAATTACTCCTGGATGCGCAAATCCTGCAAAGGGCCAATAGGAAGGAACTTCTGCAATTCTTACATGGTCAAAAGCATAGTCTCCAAAATTTTCTTGACAATAGTCTAATGTCTCTTTTACGCTGTTTTCAATGTCTTGAATATTAAAGTCATGATTTTCATCATAATATTGCTCAATTGAAATACCGTTATAATCTATCTTTTTAGTACTGTATTTAGCAGAAATATATCCGACTTCTGGTAAAATCTTTTCACTCGATTTATAATGAAAATAGTTTCTGTTATTATCGATCCATTTTTTTACTAAACGTCCAGAACTTATGGCGGTTTGATCATTAGATGTAGAGATAATGGTTTCGAATCTTACTTTTTCATATTTGATATCTTCTAAAACAATATGTGCGTCCGAATTATCTTCTTCAACACGTACTGGTAAATTTCTTTTTTTACGTTCGATATTATTTTTAATCTCGAATGATGTTGTATAGCCCAAAATAGGTTCAAAATTGGCAAATCGATTTAAATAAGTCCCGTTGATTTCATTTGAATGGTCTTCTTCATAGCCTTTTACTTCTTTTTTTAATGTATAAGTATACTTCACAGAATCGCTTGGCTGTAAAGGTGTATCATATTTGAATACATACGTTCCATAGTAAGTATCATGCGATACCAACTGTGCGTTTTCTATAGTAATTGAATCTAACGGAATTCTTTCAGTGATGAAAAGAATCGACATAGGTTGCTCGCTTTTATTTTTAATCATATAATCAGCTGACACTCTTATAACTCTCTCTTTTGGAAAGATATCAACTTTTGTCTTTTTTGAAGTCGGAATTAATCTTTCAATATCCTCATATGCCTTGTATTTTCGTTCATAGCCTTCACTAAAATCTAATTTATTGCTCACAGTTTCATAATCTGAAACAATATTTACATTGTAAAATATCAAGCTTCCAAAACCTATAAATAGAACAATTAAGAGCGATGTTGTTAATTTTTGAATAGATGTCCAATTATAAAAGAGTTGATTTAATTTCACTGAAAAGCTAGCAATCACTCCTCTATTCCAAATTTTAAATGATAATACAGATAATAATAAACCAAAAGCCAGCCAATACATTGCTAAATGATTAAACAAACTTGAACCACCATAAAAACCATTGATATTTGTGTAAGAAATTCTCGGCATAAATCCAATACTAGTCAAAGGGTGTTCTAAACCTATGACACTAGATTTTGTGCATAACAATACAATGAATCCGAAGATTCCCATTCCCATATATTTGGTTTTTGCTAGACTGCTAATAAATAAGGCAATCATTGCATAAATACCTAATTGTAATCCGTAATGATAATATAGAGATGCATAAAGACTAAATTCGAAGTTAGAATATCCTAACGCTACTTGAAAAGCGATGCACATTAAAATCCCTGTAGTTATTAAAATAACTGGTAGTAATAGTATGGCGAAAAATTTAGACAAAAAGAATACGCTATTCTTTGTTGGCACAGCATCAATAATTAAATTAAAGTGCAAACTACGTTCTTTCCATACAATTTCGGAACTATAAAAAATGATTAAGATTAAACTGAATATAGTTAATGGATTTACTATTAAATCTATCAGTTGGTTTGTAAATGGATATATACTAACTCCATATTCACTTCCGCTTATTACTATAGAATATAATTCTGAAAACACAATAAACAACCACATAATTAAGACTGCAATAAATGGTAAGCTTTTAAAAACACTTTTTAATTCTAGTTTTAATAAAGAAAAAAATGCTTTATGTTGAGCTTTAAATCCATGTGTGTTCTGTATTGGTTTATAGGCTATTAATTCTTTACTTGCATTTTTTATTTTTTTATCTTTCTTTACTTTTTTAGTGATTTTTCTAAAAGAGAATATTCGGTAAGTTCCAAATAAAATACCAATTGAAACGAATATCCAAACCAGCCGGTTAAGTAAGAATAATCCTGAAAAAGATAGTAATTGTGTATTCTTTTGAAAAGGAGTCCAGAATTGTGTTTGCTCAAAAAATGCAGCAATTCCAAATGGATCTGCAATAGCAGCAATAGCCATGCTTTCTGGTGATGCCGGAACGGCTTGTGCTAACATAGGTGAATTTAAAAAGAGTGAGCTTACAAAATATAGCATGTAAACAAATACAGCACTTACATAAGTTGCTGTATTGTTTTTTGTAAGTGTACTTACAGAGAATATTATTGCAGAGCAAAAAAAGACGTTAGGTAAAACAATGTATAACCAAGGTTGCAAATAGGTTAGCAATTGAAAGTCACTAATGCGTTCTGGATCTAAATCGGAAAAATAATTCCCAATAATATAGCCAATAATGAAAGGTGAAAACGCTAATACACTAAAAGTAAAAGTACCTAAAAATCGACTCCAGAAATACTGTGCTTTTTTAATTGAAGAACTGTAAACTAGACTCTCCATATTGTGCTGCTTATCTCTAAGAATTGCACTAATAGCGAAAAACATGATGATAAAAACACTACCTAAAGTAAAAAGACTGGTATGAAAATATACTTGATAAACAGAGTTGAAATTCACCCCTTTTGGTGCAAATCCTTGTCTACCAACAAATACACCTAATGCTAAAAATAAGATAGCAAATATTGGAAATGCACGTTGTTTTAACTGATAAAAAATTTCAAAATTAAATAATTGTTTAAACATAATTTAGGACGCTTTAGATTGATTGTTGAAAAGTGTAGTGAAATAAAAATCTTCTAAATTAGGTGTGATTAATCCGAAGCCTTCTTCTGGTTTTTTGCCTGACAATACTCTAATTTGAGTCTTTCCAGACACTAGCTTTGTAGAGATAACATCGAATGCTTTTTTATAAATATCAATGTCTCTTTTAGGAATGATTTTTGCCCAAACCTTTCCTTCTATACTAGCAACTAATTCTGTTGGATTACCCTCAGAAATTATTTCACCATTAGAAAGTATTGCCATTTTTGGGCATAAGTTTCTAACATCTTCTACAATGTGAGTTGATAAGATGACAATGACGTTCTCCCCTATTTCACTCAGTAAGTTTAAAAACCGGTTGCTCTCTTCTGGATCTAAACCTGCTGTTGGTTCATCTACAATGATTATTTGTGGATTTGCTAACAATGCTTGTGCAATCCCAAATCGCTGGCGCATGCCTCCAGAAAAAGTGTAAACAGATTTTTTTCTGTGTTGATATAGATTGACTTGCTGCAATAATGCTGTAACCTGTTCTTTGCGTTCCTTTTTATTTAATATCCCTTTAAGAATAGCTAAGTGATTTAATAATTTTTCAGCAGAAATTTTTGGATATACTCCAAACTCTTGAGGTAAGTATCCTAAGTGCTTTCTTATCTCTTCAGGTTTTTGAACAACATCAATAGTATTGAATGAAATACTACCAAAAGTAGGTTCTTGTAAAGATGCAATGGTTCTCATTAAAGATGATTTTCCTGCACCATTGGCTCCTAACAAGCCAAACATACCGTTAGTGATTTCTAAATTAATTCCGTTTAGCGCCTTAACACCATTTGGATAGGTTTTACTTAAATTCTTGATTTGTAATGTATTCATGGTTGCTCGTTTTTGATTGATGTATTTAGCAATGATTTTTTTATCTAAAACGTCTTTTAGAATTCCATATATAGCTATTGGTTGCACTTACTTTGCTCGTAATTTGATTGTTGTTTAATGTTCTCATAATTGATGTTTTATATTAATTTAAGACAAACATAAAGTAGACGGAATGAGCTATATAATTAATATGATATATGCTATTTTTTTTAAGTCATACACATAAAAAAACGGCATCAATAGTGTTCGTCCTGAAAATGAACATGTTGGTCATAAAAATCATAGTGTCTATAAACTTACTTGTCTAGATAACTTATCATACTTACTTTTGAGTTATGATTAAGCTATTAAAGAAATACAAAGCCTTTTTAATTGGATCCATAATTATGATTCCAATATTCTATGTGTTAGATTATTTAGGATTAATCCTACTTCCTAAAGAAAGATCATTAGAGATTGCTTTTTATGCCATTTTTTGGGGATTTATAGTGGCTTTACCATTTTATCATTTTAAAAAAAACAGGATAACTGTAATTAAAATACTTACTCTATTCTCACTCTTTTTTGTAACGTTGCTTGTAGATTCTTATATGGATTTGCCAGATAATCCAATTACATTTATTCTTTTAATGGGATTTTGGTTTGGCTTGGCCTATTTGTTAATGTCAACTTTTATAATAAAATATTGGAAACTTATTACATTCATTTATGTTCCATTAATACTCTACTTTCTCTATTTAAGATTGTTTACAGGTGACTTAGAAGCCTATTTAAAAATTAAAGAAGATATCCCTTTCTATATGTTCTTTTTGCCTATTCCAATTTTGTTTCTTATTTGGGTTTTTGAGCAATGGAAATGGTTACAAAATCTAAAGGCTGAAAAAGCAAAAACTGAATTATCATTATTGCGATCACAAATAAATCCTCACTTTTTCTTTAATACGCTAAATAATCTTTACGCATTAACAGTTAAGAACTCTGATCGAGCGCCAGATGTTATTCTGAAACTATCAGACATGATGCGTTACACCATTTACGAAGGAGAAAAGGAAACAGTAAAACTCGCTGATGAAATAGGATATTTGAACAACTATATAGAATTACACAAAATACGTTACAAAAAATCTGTTGAGATTACCTTTGACTATGCATCTGTAAATACGCATATCGCTATTGCCCCATTATTGTACATTATCCTTTTAGAAAATGCTTTTAAACATGGTGTTGAAACATTGTCGGAAAATGCATTCATTCATATTAACTTATATGATGATGAAGATATTATCTATTTTGAAATTGAAAATAATTTTGACGATAAAGAAAGTGATAAAACAAATGGAATTGGTTTAAAAAACTTAAAAAGAAGACTATCTTTATTGTATAAAGAAAAGCATAATTTGAGTATTATAACAACAACCAACTTGTATAAAACAATTTTAAAAATTTCTAAACATGCTTAACTATATCATTATTGATGATGAACCCTTAGCTCATGAAATTATCGAGGAATTTTGTAGCATGTTACCGCATTTACAATTAAAAAAAAACTGTTACAATGCCATGGAAGCAGTGCAATTTTTAAATAAAAATAGTGTGGATTTCATGTTTTTAGATATTAATATGCCTAAATTAAAAGGTTTAGATTTTTTAAAGACACTAACTAATCCTCCAAAAACAATCATTACTACAGCTTATAAGGAACATGCCTTAGAAGGTTATGAATTAAATGTCATCGATTACCTGTTAAAACCCTTTAGCTTTGATCGTTTAGTCAAGGCTGTTAATAAAGTTTCTGAAATTCAAGAAACTAAAACGATTATCAAAGATGTTAGTAATGAAAATTCTTCTACTAGATTCTTTGTTAAAGGAGATAAAAAGCATCATCAAATTGATTTGAATGAGTTACTCTATATCGAAGCTTATGGGAACTATACTAAGCTTTTTTTTAACGATGAAATGATTGTAAGTCACGAAAAAATATCTCAATACGATTCAATTTTACCCGAAGGAAGTTTTTTAAGAGTTCATAAATCATTTATTGTGCTCTTAGATAAAATAAAATTCATTGAAGGAAATCGTATTCTTATAAAGAATCAAAAAATTCCTATTGGACAAACCTATAAAAACCAAGTGAACAAACTTTTAAACCTATAGTTCATATTTTTAACTTTTGCTTAAATTGTCAATAATCGTTAAAAATCCTTCCCTTTAATTACTGCTTATGGGAATCTCATTCCCATCGATAACCACACAGTATTTCTTGAACGTTTCAATATGTTTTATTGCAATAATATAGGAACGATGAATTCTTACAAATAACTGCTGAGGCAATAAATCTTTGATTTATGATAATTTATAACGTGCTAAAATAGAACGCTTAATAGTATGTAACGTTACATAATTGCCATCACTTTCTATGTATTTAATATCTTGAATAAGTACTTGATGAAATTCTGAACCACTCTTAATAAAAATGGTATACTCTTTTGTATCTTTTATTCCAGAAATATAAACGTAATCATTAGTTGGATTAGGATAAACTATTATTTTTTTTGATTCGCTTTCATATTCTGTTACAGACAATAATGATCTATCAAAAACAGAAACATAAGTCGTTAAGTTTTTAATGTTTGCTAACGATTTATATAGTTACTTTCCGATACAGAAAGCTATTATCCAGTGTTTATAAGTTATTGTAGACTTTAAGACACAAAACAGGTACAGAGTTAAGGAAAATTACTTAAAATAAAACATTCAAAGTTCACTACAACCGCATTCCATACATTTCCGCATCTAATTCCTTCCAATTTGGAATATGCTTTGATAATTCTGACCAAAATTCTTTTGAGTGGTTTTTAACTTTTGTATGCACCAGCTCATGCACTATTAAATAGTCTATTAAACTAAATGGAAGTTTAATAGCTTCTAAATTAATAATTATAGTATTTGATGCCGTGCAACTACCCCATCGTTTGTCTAATTTTCTAATTTTAAGGTCTGTAAAATCTAAACCTGTTACTTTAGACCACTTTCTTATTCTTGGTGTAATCTTCTCTTTAGCTTTTTGCCTATAAAAGGTTTCAAACGCTTGTTTTAAATCTTCTTGATTATTCAATAATTTTGGCAATGAGACTATAAACTTAGATTCTGTAAAATTGATTACGATTTTATTATTGTCATTAGTCTCAAAAATCTCAACATAATACTTTCGTCCTAAGTATTGTTTCCTCGATCCTGTAACGATATCATCATCTCCAATCGAGCTTACCAAATCTAACTTATCTATAATCCATTTGGCTTTTTTAAGAATCAGCTTCTTAGCATGGTCATTGGATATTGGTTTACCTTTCAAAATAACACCTTCTCCTTTCTCAACACTAATGTAATGTGACTTAAGAGAACTTTTTTCAAGAACCTTATACTCTATTGTTTTATGTCCGTACTTTACGTTAGGCATCCTTATTCTTTATTAATACATCAACCATATCTTTAGCTTTAGCTTTCGCTTCGCTTCGTTCTATTTTTGCAGTGGTTAAATATCTTCTAATTTTGTTTTCTATATCTTTTTTTACCTGACCTTTAGCTTGCCAGCCCACAATGTCTAACTCTCCTTTTATGAGGTCAAATATCGTCTTTGTGGCATCTTCAGCGTCTTCGTTAAACAATACCTTCATTGAGTCGTAAACAGCTCTCTCACGCTCTGTTTTAAACCCCTTTTCTTCACCTTCTTTTTGTTGGTCTATAATTTCGTCTTGAATATCAGCATAAGCTTTAAGTAGCTCCAGTTGAGTAATGCGTTCGTCTTTTTTTAGTTTCAGTAGCTCATCTAAACGTTGCGCTAATGGTTTATAGAAGTCTGGATTTTTATCTATTCCAACTTTTATGGTATGCTTTAAATTATTTCGCATCTTCAATTCCTTGGTTGCAGGAGAGGCGTTCATTATTTCTTCCTTAAACTTCTCTTTATCAATAATAGAGATGGGCTCTTCTAAAAGATTCTCAACTCCTTCAGATTTTAAATGCTCATCAATTAACCCTTGAAGCATTTTACTTTCGTCTTTACTGATTTTTAGCTCGTCATCATCTGGAAAAGCATTTCTGGCTCGTAATTTAATCTCGTTAAAAAGTTTAAAATCTCCCTGATACTTCATTGCTTTTGTATTAGGTAGCACGATGTTAACTGACTTATTAAAGTCCTTCAGTAAAACTTTAAAATCATCTCTTTTATTAATAGGCTCAATAAATCGAACTGCCGAATCAATATAATCAGCTCTATTATAATTCCTATCAATTTTCATAGGCTTAAAGAAATTAACCAGTTTAGTGTGGTTCATTTCTAGCTTAGGCAATTCTTCATTTATATTCTTTAAAATATCATCTGGTCTTATATCACCAGAAAATATGTCTAATGCTTGAATTAGATACGCTGTTATCCCATTGTAATCCACAATAAAACCAGCACTCTTACCTTTTCTGGAACGATTAACTCTTGCTATAGCTTGTAAGAGATTGTGTTCCTTTAATGGTTTATCTAAATACAAACAGGATGCAATTGGAGCATCCCAACCAGTAAGTAACATATCTGACACAATAATGATAGCCGTATTATCATACTTTTTCTTCCCAGATTTTTCTGTTTCATTTTCATTTCCAAAAGGCAATTTAAAATCATCGGTAACATTTTTGATGTCTTCTGGAGGAACTACATAAATTGGTTTTTTATCTGTAGGGTTGTTCTTGTTCCATTCTAAAGTTTCATAATACGCTTTTGCTATGATATCAGACTTAGGAGAACCTATACTCATAACCACTTTAGATTCAAAATTATGATAACCTTGGTCGCTTAGTTCTTGAAGTGCTTGCTGATATCTTAATGCTTGAGGTCTTCCACTACAAACCAACATCGCTTTATGTCCATCTGGAAATATCTTATCTCGATAATGGTCTATAAGGTGTTTTGAAATATCATTAATCCTACTTTTAGAAAGTTGGTATTTTCGTAATGCTTCCTTTTTTAACTTATCCTTTTTTTCTTCTGAAAAGTGTCCAAACTTCTCTTCAAACTCTTTGTCTAATTCTTCTTTTTTAACATCTAGTTTAGCGATGCCTTCATCATACAATAACTCAACGGTTGCTCCATCGGCTACAGCTTCCGTAATCGTATAAACATCTATATAATCACCTCCATAAAATTCTCCAAGTGTAGATTTATCTTCTTTAGATATTGGTGTACCTGTAAAGGCTACAAACTTAGCATTGGGTAATACAGTACGCATGAATGAAGCTAAAAAACCATAATGACTTCGGTGTGCTTCATCTACTAATATGTAAAGGTTCTCTTTTTTAGAAAGCTCTTCCAGTTCTATTTCTTGACGTTCAATTTCAACCCATTTACCTTTTTGAAGCTCTTTGGTAATTTTTACTAATGTTTTTTCTTTTAGATGTTTTTCAATCATCAAATTACCACGCTCTTCCAGTTCTGTTTGGTCAGCTGAAGCTGTAGCATCCTTATCGGTTTCTTGAAATTTTTGTAGCGTAGTTGTAATAATACCTCCATAATCATTACGGAGCAATTTATCTAAATGCACCACAGACGATGCTTGATTTACATTTTTAAACCCTACGTTTTGAAGCGTTGTGGTTATCTGCCTGTCTAAATCTTTTCTATCGGTCATTATCATAACCGTTGGATTATCAAATCCATATTCTGAAGCTTGTAACTTTCTAGTAACATATGCCATAGTTAAAGACTTTCCAGAACCTTGTGTATGCCAAACAACACCACCTTCGCCAGCTTGTAAACGTGCAATAGTTTTATTTGTAGCTCTTAACTGTTGATATCTTGGAAGCTTTTTAATAGTTACGCCTTCTTCTAATTCAAATAAAACAAAGTGACGAATAATATCTAAAACACGTTCTTTTTTAAATAAGGCTATAATGAGTTTGTCTTGGTCTTTTTTAGCTTGATTTATTATCTCTGTATCTTCTTTACTAGTTTTAAATACGGAATAAAATTGTTGTGGAGCATTGATTGCTCCATACTTACCACCAACATCCCAAATACCAGCACATATTTGATTATAATGAAATAGCTTTTCTGAATTCTTTTGATAATAATCTAAATCACCATAAGCTTTATCCCATGCATTTTGAGCTGTTGGAGATTTACATTCAATTACACTTATAGGCAAACCATTAATGTAGACTACCAGATCTGGAATAGAGTTTTGATATCTACCATGATATTTCATTTGATTAACCACTAAGAAATCATTATTCTCAGGCTTGATATAATCTATAAAGTGAACTGATTTAAAAATCTCTGTACCATCAATAACTTGTTTTACGGTATATGTGCCACCTCGTATTAACTCCCATATTTTTTGATTAATCTCCATTAAGGACGCACCAGTAACCGATGTTAAAACTGTGTACGCCTTATTAAGATTATTCTCGTTAATCCATGGGTTTATTTTCTTTATAGAAGCAAGTAACCTGTCTTTTAACAGCACCTCTGTAATGACTGCTCGCTCATCATGCAAACTAGCATCAAAGTATTGATAGCCCAATTGTTGAAACAACTTAATGGCTGGTAGCTCACTATGTATAAATTCTGGTGATTGATTCATATTAGCTTATTTTTTCCAAACATTCTTTTATCCACGGTTGAATAAGTTCACGATTTATTACTTCAAATTTCATCTTAAAGATTTCTAAAAACGAGGTGTTTTCAGAATAATACATATCGTCATCAAATAATTGTACACCGCAAATCCCTGCAAATTCCATAGATGAATTGTGGTTATGGTGGTCAATAGATAGTTTTTTATTTTTAAAGCATTCAAAACCTTTCATTGTATTAAATAGTGCATCCTTTTTTTCTTGCAAAGCCCCTTTGTGTATAGACTCAACAATATTTCCGAAGCCAAATTTCATCCAAACTACATCTTTTTCAAAATAAATTACTAGGCTAAAAATAAATTCCCCACCACGAGATTCTGCTTCTGGATAACGAAACAACTCTAATAAATCTTCATTGTCTGGTAATAGAAAAATAACATTTCTATTTTCTGAATTATGACTGATTATAAACCCTTCAAAACCACCTCCATTAAAATAATTTAGAATGTCCTTTTTGTAAACTGAAAAATCCTCTTGATTGCTGATAATAAAATCTATTTCCTTTTTGTAATTCTTGTAAAGCTTTTTGGCTAATGCTACTTCTTTACTGGTTTTTGTAATGTCTTTTTGTACCATGGATATATATTGGCTAATGCTTTCTTTTACTGTTGGTTTTGATGCATCTATAAGTTGCTTATTTGCCTTAAGAATAGTTACAATGTTTTTATAGTTAATATTGATGTACATATCTCCCAAATTAAAGCCAATATGACGATTACTTTCATTTGGAGTTAATGTTAAATACACTCTAGTTTTTAAATGGCTATAATTTAGTTCTATATACTTGTAATATTTTGCTAATTGATGTTCTGAGAAATCTGAAAAGATTTTATTCTCTATGGTTATAACAAACCCTAATTGTTCATTGACTATTAAAATATCTATATTATGTACACTTTCTCTATATACTTGCGTACTTGATAAATCTTTATTTAATAAATCCCCTAAATTGAAACCTTTTACAGCATCTAATTTACTAAGATACTGTAATAATGTTTTTAAAAGGGCATCACCTAACTGATGCGACTCGTTAGGGTCAAACAACCAGCCTAAAAAATTACTATGACGTATTTCACGATGTTGTATGCCTAACACATTAAAAATATTAAAAGCACTTAATTCTCTTTTAATAGTTTCTAAATCTGGTTGCGTTTTTATAATAAAATTTTCTAGGTCTTCAACTGAAACACTCATGCTTTACTTTTTAAACTTTTACCCTAACCTTACCCGTTAACAACTGTTGCGTTAAGCCTTTTTTAAGCTCTTGATAAGTTGCTTTTTTTCCTAAAAGAACATCTAACTTATCATCTGCTAAATTTAATATTTTGGAAATTTTATTTTGTTCCTCTATTGGTGGAACAGCTATTTTTAATTTCTTAAAAAAACCAAGACCTATTGTTTTAATTGTTGAACCAACTGCCACTCTTTCAAACAATGGTTTTAATTGTTGTAAAGTGTAATATAAAAACCAATTATTAAAATTATCATCACATTTCCAAACAATGAAGTGTTGGCTAACTGCCATTTCTGTTTTCATCACTGCACTTTTTCCTACTCCAGCATCTCTTGACATTAGAACTGTACCTTTAGGGTGCAAAACAGCAGAAGAGTTTTTAATCCCTTCTTCTGATATTTCAATTTTAGTTTTTGATATGTATCTTTTATCTAATCTTTTTGAATCACCCAAAGAGACCCATTTTATCCCACCATTGTAATAACTATCTTCTTTTTTGTTTGGAGTATGACCACTAGCTCTTATAGCACATTCATCAAGAAGCTTTACCTCCCAACTCTTAGGAATCTCTCCAAAAGGAGAATCTTTAAACTTGGTATGTCCAATACCTTTGGTTAGCAAGCTTTGCATTAACCCCTTTTTTAGTTCTTGGGTTTCAGTAATTTGTTGGTCTATAACTTCGATTTTAGCATCTACAGTGCTTAGTATGTCTGCTATTTTTTGCTGTTCTAATAATGGTGGAAGAGGTATGTAACTTTCAAGTATTTGTTTTGTCCCTAAATTTGCTTGAG
The DNA here is from genome assembly GCF_023556315.2 of Psychroserpens ponticola. Classification (NCBI taxonomy): domain Bacteria; kingdom Pseudomonadati; phylum Bacteroidota; class Flavobacteriia; order Flavobacteriales; family Flavobacteriaceae; genus Psychroserpens; species Psychroserpens ponticola. Next base: position 1,786,368 of record NZ_CP116221.1, read on the forward strand.
CTCCTTGAGATGCAATGTTTCTACAATTTTTTAGCCAGTTTTCAGAATTCCCAATATATGATAAATAAGAAACATTAATTAGTTCTTTATTTAACTTCAGATGTCCTACTCTCTGATTCAACAAAAACTTACCATCTATATCTATAACAGCCATCTTCCCTATTAAATCTTTATTAGGTGTAACATCTGTCATAGCAATAATTAAATCTCCCTTCTGTAAAAGATAACGAGAAAGGCTATCTTCTTCCTTAGAATCCCAATATTTACATTTGTTATCATCAAATTTAAACCTTCCTTTCAATGAAATCATAGCCATTGAAACAATTGGTATTCCATGTTTAACATATCCTTTTGCTGAAAAAGCATACCCGTTTTGATACTCTAAAAGTATATCTTGTATTTTAGTTGAACTCCAAGAACTCGGTATCAAACCAGCCTTCGTTTTCACAATTAGTTCACTCATATCCCTAATTCCTTTAAAAATCCAGCTAATTTTTCATCAATATCAGTTTCTTTTTCTTCTAAAATAGCTAATTTTTGATGTACTACTTTAATGTCCACTTCTGGTTCTGGTTCGCTAGTATCTATAAAACGAGAAATATTTAATTTGTAATCGTTCTCTGAAATTTCTGCTAAGTCTACAATTCGCATGTATTTCTCTACATCTTTTGCTTCATCGTAAGCATCTACAATTTTAGAAATATGTTCTTCTAATAATTCGTTTTGGTTTTTACCATCTTTATAATCGTTACTAGCATCAATAATAGACACTTTTCCTTTTTGTGCTTCGGTTTTATTTTTATTAATAATCCAGATACTTGCTGGTATCCCTGTATTGTAAAACAAAGCAGATGGCAAGCCCACAATACCTTCAACCAAATCGGCTTCTAATAATGCTTTTCTAATTTTACCTTCTGTACCACTTCTAAACAAGGTACCATGTGGTAATACCACACCTGCTTTTCCATCTTGTTTTAATACGGCTATCATGTGTTGTAAAAAAGCTAAATCGGCATAACCTCTTGGTGGTATACCGTATTGAAAACGCCCAAAAGGGTCGCTTACTACTTTGTTGTAGTTAGGTGATACTTTTTTCTCTTTTCCGTTTTTATCTAGTTTCACTTCAATAGAGTTTTCTGCTGGAGTCCACCAACCATCCATAGAAAAAGGAGGATTTGCAATAACTCTATCAAAAAGTGTGAGTTCGTTATTATCGTTTTTATGTTGTGGTGTGGTAAGCGTATCACCTTTGCGTATATCGGCATCCATAAAATTATGGAGTAACATATTTAGCTTCCCAATAGCCCAAGTGCCTAAGTTTTTTTCTTGTCCAAATAAGGACACATTTACGTTATTACCCACTTTACCATTGGGTTGTTCTGCAATATATCTAGCAGACTCTATTAACATACCACCAGAACCACACGTTGGGTCGTACACCTTTTGTTTTGGCTCTGGTTTAATTAACTTTACAATTAATTGCACTACACCTCTAGGTGTATAAAATTCCCCTCCTTTTTTACCAGCGTCATCCGCAAACATCTTAATTAAATACTCGTAAGCATCTCCCAATAAATCGTTAGACTCTAAATGGTCGTTACGTAAAGAATGCTGATTAAAATGACGTAATAAACGTTGTAAAAGCTCGTCGGACAATTTTTCTTTATCACCAAATTTGGTAGCTGTCATGACGCCTTCTAATGAAGTGTTTTCACCTTCTATTCCAGCAAATGCTTTATCTAATGCAATACCTATGTTTTCGGTATGCTTTTTAATGGTTTCCCATCTAGACTCTTCTGGCATTTGAAAATAGGTGTCGTCTTCGGCATCTTCTCTTGAAACGTTATCACGCTTCATAATAGCTTCTACTTCTTCTTCAAAAACATCATTAGAACGTTTTAGGAATAGTAAACCGAAAATGTAATTTTTAAAATCTGAGGAATCTATACTTCCTCTTAATATATTGGCAGAATCCCAAAGCCAAGACTCTAAGGTTTCTAAGGTTAATTTGTTTTGGATCATTTATGTTGTAAAGTGTTTTGTACTATGATTAATAGAATCTTAAAAATATAACAAATCATAGGAATAGAAAAGCTTCTATACCTTGATATGTTATAATTCTTCTAAAACAAGTATAAACGTACAAAACCGAAATGCATTAGGCATTACAATTTCAAATTATAATTGACCAGGCTATGATCGCACAATTATGCTTTTTCAGTACAGTTGTCATGCCCACAGAGCATAGCGACGAGGAATCTCATACGTGCATATTTATCATAAAAAGTACAACCAAATATTTCTAATCAGATGTAAAACTCCTGAAAACTCGTGAAATTCGTGTCAAACCTTTTAGAAGCTTAAACAAAACACACCCAACATCACAACACCATAAAACCAACGCCATCCTTAGCATTAAGTAAAATCAGTATCCAAAACCAAAGCAGAAGCCAAATGCAGCTCATAATCTAAAGTTCTAAAATTAAAGTCAAGCACACCATAAGTCAATTCAATATGCGTAGCACCATCAATAAATCCAACTCGATTAATATCAAAATCAGAAATCGTTAAAGCATAACTAACAGAATCAACCACATATTTCTAATCAGATGTAAAATTCGTGAAGATTCGTGAAATTCGTGTCAAACCTTTTAGAAGCTTAAACAAAACACACCCAACATCACAACACCATAAAACCAACGCCATCCTTAGCATTAAGCAAATACAGTGCGTCATCAACCTCTTGATAAAACCGAACACCAAAAACACAAAGTTCAGTACCAATACCTAAAGGCAAGGTATCAGGCACAAGCGAAACACTAGCACCAGCAAAATCAGTATCCAAAACCAAAGCAGAAGCCAAATGCAGCTCATAATCTAAAGTTCTAAAATTAAAATCAAGCACACCATAAGTCAATTCAATATGCGTAGCACCATCAATAAATCCAACTCGATTAATATCAAAATCAGAAATCGTTAAAGCATAACTAACAGAATCAACCACATAATTAAATGGCAGCACAGTCTTAACCTGACAATCAGGCGTATAACTAAAACGCTTAAGCAATTCCAATCCATCAGCACCAACAACACCATTAGCAACCACGCGTTCACCACGTTTACTAACCAAATCCAAGTTTTTCAATGTACTAAATAAACCCATCAATCGGCTATGTAAATGCGTAAATCGATGCTTTTTATAAAACGGACGCAAAGCCTCTCTAAAAGCTTTATTCACCCGAGAGCAACCTCCAAACTCATTGCTATTCTCCCGAACACGCTGCATACTTCCTTTACTTTTAATAGCCTTACCATTAAAACCACCACCAGCCTGTCTAGCAATAGGCTTACCGTTCAAATAGTAAAAATTAATACCACCTATAGTACCTACAAATGGTAAAATACCTGCCTGTTTTGCCATAATACTCTGTTTTAAGTTAACACTCACATTTACAGCAATATACAAAAAATCAAATTAAGGCTTATAGCGTGGTTATAGCGTGCTTATGGCAACCTTATAGCATGACAGATACTTATAAGATATAGATAAGACACCTACGAAATACAAATCAAGAAAAAGGAAACGAAACATTTTAATAAGAAATCGTGATTATTCACTAAAACAAAAAACCAACAAATCGCACCATCTACGTCAGTTCGAGTGCTTTCAATGCACGAGAAATCGTATCATTTTCGTCAGTTCGAGTGATTGCGAGGAACGAGAAATCGTATCGAGAACCTATAGCACTACCTACATCTGTTCAAGTGATTTATAAACCTAACAAATCGTATCATTTTCGTCAGTTCGAGTGATTTCGAGGCACGAGAAATCGTATCGAGAACCAATCACACCATCTACCTCAGTTAAAGTAATTTCTAAGACACAAGAAATCACACCATCTACGTCAGTTCGAGTGCTTTCGAAGCATGAGAAATCGCATCGAGAACCTATAGCACTACCTACATCTGTTCAAGTGATTTATAAACCTAACAAATCGTATCATTTTCGTCAGTTCGAGTGATTTCGAGGCACGAGAAATCGTATCGAGAACCAATCACACCATCTACCTCAGTTAAAGTAATTTCTAAGACACAAGAAATCACACCACCTTCGTCAGTTCGAGTGATTCCGATACATGAGAAATCGCATCGAGAACCTATCACACCATCTACCTCAGTTAAAGTAATTTCTAAGACACAAGAAATCACACCACCTTCGTCAGTTCGAGTGATTCCGATACATGAGAAATCGCATCGAGAACCTATAGCACTACCTACATCTGTTCAAGTGATTTATAAACCTAACAAATCGTATCATTTTCGTCAGTTCGAGTGATTGCGAGGAACGAGAAATCGTATCGAGAACCTATCACACCATCTACCTCAGTTAAAGTAATTTCTAAGACACAAGAAATCACACCACCTTCGTCAGTTCGAGTGATTCCGATACATGAGGAATCGTATCGAGAACCCATTACAAACTAAAAACAAACTAATTATTTCCCGATACAATATTTAACTAACCCTATATTCATTGGTATTGTAGCGTTTGGGCAACAAATAGGAAACAAAAAACACAAAATAAGAGAAGATTAGCAACAAACATTAATAATATTAATTACAAATATAGCATAAAAAAAACCACTCATAAAGAGTGGTTTTCATACATAAAACACCAAGCATTAATTAGCTGTTCCAGAGCCTAAATAAGTACTGTTTGATACTTGACTACCATCGGCAGTGATAAATGCCATAAATAGCTCCACTGTATCTCCTGCGTAGGTTGTTGGGATAGCAACAATTTGACTTCCTACTGTTCTGTCTGCTCCATCAGTTAAAGAAATAGATTCTTTCTTTGATGGATTGTAAACCAATAACATTGCTTTATCGGTGGCGTTCGCATTACCTTCAGCAGAGTTATCATCCCAGTTAAAAGTTACTTCTCCCGCAGTTGTAAGATCAGTAGTAGGGTTTAAAGCAGTCGATAAACCTCCTCTACTTACTAAAGCGTTAGCATAATCTACATTGAAGTTTGGCTCAACTCCACCAATAGCATTGTTTAACACATACGACATTGCAGCATTGAATGCTGTTTTCTTCACTGCTAAAAACTTATATCCTTTCTGGATAAAAGGTTTAACAGCTTGAATAAATTCTAAAGTCACTGTAAACTTATTTCTTTGGTTTACCTGACCTACAGTTCTTGGATTCGCTACACTTGAAGGTTTAATTCTAATGTAGTCAATTCCTTTCCAGCTTCCACCGATAATGTTTCCAACCTTACCTGAAAGCCCTCCTAAAATACCTTGAGCAATTTTACCCATAACATAAATGATTTAAATGAAACTTACTTTTCTTCGGACTTGGTACGGACTTAACACGAAGCTGTACCTTCCGCTGAAATATATGGCAAGTTTTATGCTATTCTTTCAATATGGGTTTTGTTGCTTTAGATTGCTTCTTTTTGCATCAGAAATAAAAAAACAATATTTTTTTTACAAAGAAAAAGAGAAAAAAGAAAGCAGTTCAATTGATGGCGTGGACATACTGTCAAGTTTTTTGGGAAAAATATTGCTATACAAAATAGCTATAGCAGGATTTGCCAAAAGTTGGGTGCAAAATTTTTTTCAAAACCCGTAGGGCTTGAACTTTATAGTATGATAGCGATGGATGAAGGAAGGCATCTAACTTTGCAATCTTTTTACTTAACTTTAAAATATAAAATAAACCTATGAATTGTAAATTATGTTTAGTTAAACCTGCTGACAAAAAAGGTTCACATATAGTACCTGCATTTATTTTAAAAACTCTATTTGAAAGAAATAAAGAGTTTGTAGTATCTATAGGAAGTGAAGCTGTTGAAAATCATATCGGACGAGAACTTACACCTGAACAAATTGAGGATTATATGGGAAGAGAATTGACCGATGAGGAAATTGATCAAAACTATATACCATTTATAGAAGACAATATCTTTTGTTCTGATTGTGAAAAAAAGTTAGGACATTTAGAATCTATGTATGCAGATAAAATCCATAAGCATTTAAGTAAAAAAGAGTGTGACAAGGATGAAATATTCACTTTTAATAATGATTTAGGACTTATATCTTTATTCTGGTATTCTGTTATATTAAGGTTTTCTTTAGCAACCCACAATAAATTCAAACTGAAAGATAAAGAACACAGAGCCATTAGAAACTATTTAAATAATAATCTTAAAGAAAATATACCTGAACTAAAAATTCACGTCGAAAAAAACATAAACTTAAACTGTCCTTATCCTCTTGGAATTTTTTTTAATTCAAATGCCATTAAAAGATTGTCAAGCAATTCTGTTTTAGAGATACCAAAATATAGAAATCCATATTTTTTATTGTTCAATGAATATATAATTATACTATATAATAAAGCCAGTCAAGTAAATGGAATGAAACATAGTTTTTTTGATTTAGAAAAATCTTTTGATCCATTAAGAAATATAAATTATAACAATAATGAAGAATGTAATATTTGTATTATTAGAAATGACGTTTGGGAAGGAATTAAAACGAATATATTTGAATTATTTGCAAAATTTAAACATCAAGAATTTATTGATATGTTCAGATTTGTAGCAGAATATTCAAATCTTGCCTTTACTAAAGCTAATATCGTACATTTTGTAAATCGGATTTTATATGAAGACTCACATATTGCAGATAGATATGATAGGACGCGTGTTCTAACAATTTTAGCTGAAGAATTAAATCAATTACCAAAAATAAGCAGGTAATCTAAAAGGCGCGAGCCGGCTGCGAGATGAGCAAGGGTGTTGTGGTAATAGCACGTTGCATTTTTTTTGCATAAGTGCGTACCACAGCAACGGTTTACCGCAAGGGTGGCGGATTTTTTGATTCTTATTTCGTGTCAGAAGGATTTTTATTGGTAGTTCAAAATAGTAATGTTTAGGCAAGTGCAAGGATTGAAGGAAGCAATGGAAGGTTTGGGAATAGTTTTCATTTAAGGTTTGCCGTATTTGACACGAAGTAATGAAGTTGAGGAAATGCCGTATTTGAAGAAAAATAGGAATTGAATTTGTCTGAAGGCAAACCGTAATGTAGAAACTATTGTGTGGTGGATGGAATTGCTGACTGAATGAGTTGCTCTTGTGTACTGCTTGCGAAATAGGATAATCCGCAGTATTCAATGAAGTTCAATTTATCTTATGATGCGAATATTTTAATTCAATAATCAAATATTGTTGATTTAACTGCGGTTATCTTATTTGCAAACTTGGGACGTTCAAAAAATGTGACACCCGTAGACCCACATACTTTATTAAATCAAATGTTATGACATTCTGTAATTTCAATTAATTCGCTAAACAATCTATTGAAGCGAAATTATATGTGGGTTTTGCCCGAAGCGACCCGCAGGCTCGCATAACATTAAGTAGCGGTTGCCCCTTAATAATTTCTAACAGCACAACGTGCTGACCTTATTGGGATTTTAAGGGGCAAAAGTAGCTACGGGTGAGGAAGGCGAGTAATGTGTGAAATAAAACAAATAAATAGTACCAACGAGGACGTGTCGCCGCAGTGGTACTATTTATGGTATATGCAAGCCCTTTTAACTTGAGAGCTTTTTGATTGTGAGATTGTCGATTACTACGTAATGACGATATATAAACAAACTGGCTTGCAGATATGTTTTATGGAACTAAATGGAACAACTGACGAACACCTTATTACCTGCTCACGGATTATACTATCATTACTGAATTGTGTAATAAAAAAAGAGCCCTAAAAAGGACTCTCAATTTGTAGATTCTAATGATCGTGATTTGTATCGTCATCATCTTTCATTTCACCAGATTGATTCATCATCATTTCGTGGTCGTATTTACAACAACCTGGTAAACCATCATATGCTTCTTCATCACCTGCTACTTTTTCGGTATCATATCCTGAAGCTGCGATTGCTTTATGGATTGCCATTGCATCGGTTTTTGTATCATCAAAAGACACATCAATCTTCTTTTTATCGACATCCCAATTAGCACTTGCTACACCTTCAACACCGTTAGCTGCTTTTTCGATAGTGTTTTTACACATTCCGCAATTTCCTCTTACACCAAAAGACAGGTCTGTCATTGCCATATCTTTTGACATTTCAGTAGTTGTGGTTTCTGTTTCTTTTTTGGTTTCGTTTTTACAACTTGTCAAACCTAATGCTGCTATTACAGCTACACTTAAAATTACTTTCTTCATTGTTTAAAATTTAATTGTTATTACTTGATTTATTATTCTATTACTTGTTTTACTTCACCACAGGTTAGCATTGCTTCGCCAAAATATGGATTGATTACTTTTTCTTCTTTACTCAACCAATATGCACCATTGTTGTTATCTGCCATTGGACAAAATTCCACATAGACCTTTTCATTAACACCAAACAATTGAACAGCATTGATTAGATGTGATGATAAATGTTTAAAATGGTCTCTTTGTGATTCTATATCGGACGTTTCAGAAATTGAAGTTGCAGAAGATTTTATTTCGCCTTCTAATGACATCCAATGGTTATGCGCCTTATTATCTGACAACAATTTCATATCTACTTTGTTCAATTTATTTAATAAAGTTGTTGCGTTTGCTGAAGTACTTTTTGAATCTTCTTTTACTAAAGCATCTTTTAAATTGATATACTCATTGAAAACAGCTTTTAACTGCTCTTGAAATTTCGCTGATACTTTCAAACGCTCATTCATATTAGTGTGGTCACTTTCTTTGTTAGATGCATTGTTATCCATACCTAAATGACCTTCGTGTCCAGTCATTACTTTACCACCATCTTTATTCATCATAGACTTTTTGCCTTGTAATTGTGCTGCTGCATCAACCGTAAATGTACCGTTAGTCACTATTTCATTTCCAACAAATAAACCTTCTACAACTTCATATTCATTACCAATTTGATTGCCTAATTTAATTTCACGCATTTCAAAAATAGGTTGGTCTGGATTTGTTTTAAGGTACACCACAGAACGTTCACCTGTCCATAACACAGAAGATGCAGGAATTGTTAATACTTCGTCATTTTTAGCTGTACTGCCTTCAATATTTGCGGTTACAAACATTCCTGGTTTAAATACATCGTCCTTATTGCTTAAAACAATACGTAAGGTTACAGTTCTTGTTTTCGTGTTTAAAACTGGGTCAATGAAATCAACTTTACCTTTAAACTCTTTATTAGGATAAGCATTGGTTGTTATCATCACTTCCTGTCCTTTTTTAAAGCGGTCAATCTGATTTTCATACACATCAAAATTTCCCCAAACCGTGTTTAGATTAGCAATTTTAAGTAAGGGTTGTCCTTGTTTAATGTAATCGCCTTGCTCTACCAATTTTTCTGTAACAGTACCCGAAAAGGTTGCATAAACAGGAAAGTTTTCTTTCACTTTTCCTGTTTCTTCAATCTGATTGATTTGATTTTCAGAAAGCTTCCATAATTTCAACTTATTACGGACTGCTTTGTATAAAGCAGGTTGTGATTCTTTTAAAGATGCTGCTGTAATCAGTTCCTGTTGTGCTGCATAGAGTTCTGGCGAATAAATGGTTGCCAATAATTGACCTTTACGAACTTCTTCGCCTGTAAAACTCACATTCAAACGTTCAATTCTTCCAGCGAAATAACTTACCTGTACTGCATTGGCTTCTTCGTTTTCAGCAATTTTACCAGATAATTTGATAGTATTGCCTTCAACATTGCCTTTACCAACAATAGATGTTTGAATATTAGCTAAAGCCATTGCGTTTTTAGTCAATTTGAATTGGTCTGCTAACAAGCCATCACTTCCATTTTCCGCAGGAATTAAATCCATTCCACAAATAGGACAATCGCCTGGTTCTGGTTGCATAATTTGTGGATGCATAGAACACGTCCACAGTTGATTGGTTTCTGAAATGGCATCGTGATTATGTTCTGTATCTTTTTTTGATGAACCACCAAAAAGCAACCAACCCAATAACACACCTACTACGAGTATGCCAATATATATGACTATTTTATTATTTTTCATTCTCTAATCGTTTTATTATTGCTTTCATTTCTTCTATTTCTTTACGTTGTGCTTTTATAATGTCTTCTGCTAATTTCTTAACTTCTGGGTCTTGAATATCTGCTCTTTCACTTGTTAAAATAGCGATAGAATGATGTGGTATCATTGCTTTCATCCAAAGGACATCACCAATAATTGGTGCTTGTGTTCTTACCAACCCTAATGCACCTACAAACAGTATAAAACTACCTGCGAGTATGGCGATATTCTTCTTTTTATCATTATACATTTTTCGCATAAAAAACCACATTATTACTGCCATTGTTGAAATTCCTAAACACGTCATATAGAATCGTGTTAGACTAAACCATACGTGGTCTATGGAATAGGTGTTTAAATACATTGTGATGTACATTGCTACAAATGAGCAAGCCAACATTATAAAGAAGGTTTTGTAATTTCCTTTGTTTGAGTGTTCTTTTGAATTTTCCATATTTTTTTGATTTTATAGTTAAACTTTAATTGTTCTTAATCGTAGTGCGTTTGCTATTACCGAAACCGAACTAAAACTCATTGCTAAAGCTGCTATCATTGGCGAGAGTAGTATTCCGAAGAATGGAAACAACACACCTGCTGCAATAGGCACACCAAAAGTGTTGTAGATAAGTGCAAAAAATAGGTTTTGCTTAATGTTCTTCATTACAGCATTACTTAAATTTTTTGCTTTTACAATACCGTGTAAATCGCCTTTTACTAACGTTATCATTGCACTTTCTATCGCTACATCTGTTCCTGTTCCCATTGCAATACCTACATCACTTTTTGCCAATGCTGGTGCATCATTAATTCCATCACCTGCCATAGCAACTACTTTTCCATTTTTTTGTAGTTTCTCTACTTCTTTGAGTTTGTCTTCTGGTAGCATACTGGCTTTAAAATCTGCCAAATTTAGTTCTGATGCTACTGCTTGTGCTGTATCGTGATTATCACCTGTAAGCATTATCACATCAATGCCTTTATCTTGAAGTGCTTTAATCGCTTTAGCACTTGTTTCTTTTATCTTATCGCCTATAACTACATATCCAACTACGGTTTCATCTATTGACAAATAAGAAACTGTTTTGCCTTGTTTTTGGTAAGATTTAGCTTCGTCTTTCATTTTAGAGGTAATATCTGCTTTGGCATATTCCATCATTTTAGGATTACCTAATGCTACATTTTTTCCATCAATTTTAGCTTCAACACCTTTTCCTGTAACAGCACTAAAATCTTCGGACTTTAAAATTTCTGCGTTGTGTTCTTTGCCATATTTAACTGTCGCTTCTGCTAAAGGATGTTCGCTATTTGTATTTAATGACACGATGTATTGTAACACTTCTTTTTCGCTTAAAACAGCATTAAAAGCACCAACGGTTTCAACTGTTGGTTTTCCTTCGGTAATTGTGCCTGTCTTGTCAACGATAAGCGTATTTACCTTATCCATTTTTTCAAGAGCTTCGGCATTTTTAATCAATACACCATTTTGAGCACCTTTACCCACACCAACCATCACAGACATTGGTGTTGCTAAACCTAAAGCGCAAGGACACGCAATGATTAGTACTGCAATTGCATTCACAAACGCATACACATAAACTGGTTCTGGTCCCCAAATAGACCATACAATAAATGTGATAATAGAAATAAGAACTACAACTGGTACAAAATAACCTGAAACTTTATCTGCTAAATTTTGAATAGGTGCACGACTTCTACTGGCATCATTAACCATATGAATGATTTGTGATAAAAGCGTGTCACTTCCTACTTTTTCAGCTTTCATTAAAAAGGTTTTATTCCCATTAATTGTTCCGCTACTTACTTTATCTTCTTGAGATTTGTTTACAGGAATAGGTTCACCTGTAATCATAGATTCGTCAATGGTTGTTTCGCCTTCAGTTATCACACCATCTACAGGAATTTTATCTCCTGGTTTCACTTTTAGAATATCGTTGAGTTCTATCTCGTCAATACTGACTTCAACTTCTTCACCATCTACTAATTTTATGGCTTTATTCGGTGCTAACTTTAGTAACTCTTTTACTGCCGAATTGGTTTTACTATGTGCGCGAGCTTCTAATAATTGACCTAAAAGTACTAATGTTAGAATTACCGTTGCTGCTTCAAAATAGACGTGAACTGCACCTGATTCAGTTTTAAATTGTTCAGGAAATACATCTGGAAACAACATCCCAAATACACTAAATAACCAAGCCACACCTGCACCGATTCCAATGAGTGTAAACATATTGAGATTCCAAGTTTTTATGCTTCTATAAGCACGCTCAAAGAACATCCACGTAGCGTAAAAGACAACTGGAATGGATAAAGCAAACTGAATCCAGTTCCAATATTTCTGTTCCATTATATCGTATAATGGATTATTATTAAGCATTTCGCTCATAGCAATTAAGAAAATAGGTAATGTGAATACAGATGCTATCCAAAATTTCTTTAATAGCTTCTTATACGTTTTTTCTTCTGCTGAACTATCTACTTCCATTGGCACTAAATCCATCCCACAAATAGGACACGAACCTGCTTCGTCTTTGACAATTTTTGGATGCATAGGGCACGTCCATTGTTCTGCTGAAGCTGTGGATAGATTTTGTTCTTCCACCAAATCCATTCCGCAAACAGGACAATCGCCTGGTTCATCATAAGTTTTATCGTCTTCGCAATGCATAGGACAATAAAATGTGCCTGTGCCTTTTCCTTTTGGTTGCTCTTTCTTTTTATCATTTGAATGTTGATGTTGTTCACCTTGTTTATGAATACTGTATCTATCACCATCCTTTTTTAAGGCTTCTTGAAACTTTTCTATAGGAATATGCGATTCCATTTCGATGGTAGCTTCTGCCTTATCTAAATCGACTGTTGCTTTTAAAACACCTTCTATTTTAGAGAGCGTTTCTTCAACGTGACTGCGACAACCGTTGCAAGTCATTCCGTGTATATGATATGTGTGTTTCATCTGTTGTTATTTATTTTTTAATGGTCAGATGTAATTCGCTTATAAAAATCTTGAATAGTTTTATAATAATAATACATCCGCTCATTTCATTATTGCTGTGTTAAATAATTAATGATTGTACTTTGCACATAGTAGGTCTTCACAGATTCTATTTGGTTCATTTGAAACTTTAGCTGCAACTCTTGAATATCCAAAACATCATTAAAATCTATCGTTCCTGTTTCATAGCTTTTGATTAAAATACCTTCTGCATCTTTAGCTTGCTTTAGGTTTTTGGTTTGGGTAGCATAACTTATTCTTGCAGAAATGCCTTCGTTAATCGCTTTGTCTAAAAGAGTTTCCAAAGTATTTAAGCGTTCCTGTTTTTGAGCAGTAATTTCTTGCTGTTGCAACTCATTCTGCTTGGTTTGCGATTTATATTTCTTATTGAAAATTGGGATAGATACCGAAACCATTGGCATCACAATGTCCTTTCCGTTATCACTAAAATCCATATTTGGCCTTTCAGCAACATTGATATAATCTAATCCAAAACCAATCATTGGACTGCTTTCTTTTTGATTCAATAATTCTGATTGTTCTATGGATTGATACAGTTTATCATATTTTAGCAATTCAGGATGTAATGCTAAATTTTCAGAAGTAATATCAAAGTCTTCAGAAGGTATCATTAAACTATCTACTACATTCACGGTAACATCATTATCTCTATTCAATAGATTATTGAAGTTAGTTTGTTCTGCTAAAAATTGTTGTTGCAATACATCTTTTAGTTGTTGCATTTCGTTTTGGCGCATTTGTAAACGCAATACATCTACTGCGGATGCTTTACCAACCTCAACAGATGTTAGTGCTAATGTTTCGTAAGTTTCTAATAGTTTGATGTTTTCAGTTAAAACCTCTTGCTTTGCTTTGTTGGCGTATAGATTATAATAGGATTGTGATACCGAAGCCATTAGTTTTCGCTTTGCGATAACAATGTCCTCGTATTTAGCATCTGCCAATGAACTTACATAGTTTTCTCTCGATGTAATGGTTCCGAACCACGGTAACATTTGTTTAGCAGATACTTTAAAGCGTTGTGCACCTGTTCTGGTTTCCGGTTCACTTACAAAGTAACCAACACCAAATTCGGTATTAGGAATGGTATTGACTTCGTTTACTTTTTCAGAAGCTCTTTTGTATTGTAACTCAAACTTTTGAATTTCTGGATTGTTTGTTAATGCTTCATCTATAAGTGTTTCTAATTGTTGTGCATTTCCAATGAGAACAAAGAATAACGAACAAAGAATAAAGACTGATTTTATGTGTGATTTTATTTGTTTCATTTTACAGTTCTTTTAAGTTGAAATTCGGCTTTCCAGCTATATAATACTGGAACAACAAATAAGGTTATTAAGGCTATAAGCATTCCACCAAAACTTGGTATTGCCATAGGTATCATTATATCACTTCCTCGACCTGTAGAGGTTAATACTGGTAATAATGCTAAAATGGTTGTAGCTGTAGTCATTAAACAGGGTCTGATACGTTTTTCTCCTGCTTCCACTATGGATGCTCTAATTTCCTTTTTATTCTCTGGTGTGTTTCTATCAAATGTTTGCGTTAAATAGGTTGCCATTACTACACCATCATCTGTTGCAATACCGAAGAGCGCAATAAATCCAACCCAAACTGCTACACTTAAATTAATAGGATGCATCTGGAATAAGTCTCGCATATTTTCGCCAAAGAAATTGAAGTTTAAAAACCAATCTTGGCCATAGAGCCAAATCATTATAAAACCACCTGCAAACGCTACTGCGATACCTGTGAATACCATTAAGGACGTACCAACCGAACGGAACTGGAAATACAGAATTAAGAAAATGATTGCCAATGCTAACGGTACAACAACCGATAAGGTTTTTTCTGCTCGTAACTGATTTTCATACGTTCCTGTGAATGCATAGTTGATTCCTTTTGGAACTATCAATTCACCAGAATCTATCTTTTCTTGGATTAGTGCTTGTGCATTTTCTACGACATTGACTTCTGCAAAACCATCCATTTTATCAAACAATACATAACCTACTAAAAAAGTATCTTCACTTTTAATGACTTGTGGACCTTGTTCGTATCTTATAGTTGCCAATTCGCTTAATGGCACAGGACTACCCTTTTCAACTGGTACATAAATCTGTTGTAAGTCTGTTGGGTTTGCACGTAATTCTCTTGGGTATCGTACTCGAACACCATATCGCTCTCGACCTTCTACCGTTTGGGTTAAGACCATACCACCAACTGCTACTTTTAATACATCTTGAACATCTTGTATCGAAATGCCATAACGTGCAATTTTCTCTCTATCAATATCAATTAACAAATAGGGTTTACCAACAATACGGTCTGCAAAAACAGCTTCTTTTTTAACACCTTCAGCTTCCTTGATGATGTTTTCTAATTGCACACCAAACGCTTCAATCTGCTTTAAGTCTTGACCTTTTACTTTAATTCCCATAGGTGCTCGCATTCCTGTTTGAAGCATCACTAATCGGGTTTCAATAGGTTGTAGTTTTGGTGCTGAAGTAACACCTGGTAACTTTGTAACTCTTACGATTTCATTCCAAATATCGTCTGGTGACTGTATTTCTGGTCGCCAATTACGATAGTACTCGCCATCATCATCTTCAATTAATTGAGACCTTTTTATAGTGCTAAAAATGACGTTTTCGGAATTATTAGGATTAGAAACCAAACGACCATCCTTCAATTCAAAGAAGCCATCATCATTTACTTTGTAGCGTTGGCGTACTCCGTTTTCATTCAGCATATATTCTGGTTTATACTGAATCATATTCTCGTACATTGATAGTGGTGCTGGGTCTAAAGCTGATTCTGTTCTTCCTGCCTTACCAACTACGGTTTCAATCTCTGGAATACTGGCTACTGCCATATCTAATTGCTGTAAAACACGTTTGTTTTCTTCTACGCCAGAATGTGGCATCGAGGTTGGCATTAGTAGAAATGAGCCTTCATTTAATGAGGGCATAAACTCTTTGCCTGTATTTTTCATAATGAAAAATCCTGCGATGACAATAGCAGTTGGAACAGATAAAAACAATAGTTTGTTATCTAAACACCACCTTAAAATACGTGTGTAGTATTTTATAAATAATGAGAAAACACCTAATAAACCAAAGCAAATAACACTCACAAAAATGAGATTCCAAAAAATGCTTTTATCAACGCCTAATGGTCTCCAGTATTCGGCTAACAAGAACACAATAGCTGATACGGAAATAATAATATTGATAAGATTAGCTTGTTTCTCTGTTATCTTATTTTGAAGATTGAGAAGTGCTGTAATTCCAAACGCTATCAAAATCAATCCTAACCAATACCCATAAATTATGGCAGCGATTCCTAATGCCATTAAGACACCATTTAAAACATATTTAAAAGTGTTTTTAATGTTTTTCTTTCTGAATAAAAATGCAGCAAACGGTGGAATTAAAAATAACGCCACGATTATAGAAGCTGTTAGTGCAAAAGTCTTTGTGAAGGCTAATGGTCTGAATAGTTTTCCTTCCGCTCCAATCATTGTAAATACAGGAATGAAACTGATAATAGTTGTCATAACTGCGGTCACGATTGCGCCAGATACTTCAGCTGTTGCGTTATAAACTACCGTATTAGTGGATTGTGTTCCATCATCTTCATCTAAATGCCGAATGATATTTTCTGATAGTATGACACCAACATCGACCATTGTACCGATAGCAATAGCAATACCTGATAAAGCGACAATGTTGGCATCTACACCAAAGAGTTTCATTGCAATAAATACCATTAAAACTGCAACAGGTAATAGTCCAGAAATTAGTACGGAAGCTCGAAGATTAAACACCATAATAATTATTACTAAAATGGTAATCAATATTTCAAGAGTTAAGGCTTCGTTAAGTGTGCCTAATGTTTCTTGTATCAATTCTGTTCTATCGTAAAAAGGCACTATGGTTACTTGTGAGGTTCTACCATCCGCTAATACTTTTGAAGGTAATCCTGCACTTAATTCATTAATTTTTTCCTTTACGTTATTAATGACTTCCATTGGGTTTGCGCCATAACGAGCCACCACAACAGCACCAACAACCTCTGCACCTTCTTTATCTAATAATCCACGTCTTGTTGCAGGACCTAATGAAACTTTACCAATATCCTTTATCCTAATTGAAGTATAATCTTCTGAAGTGACTACTGCATTTTCGATGTCTGAAATGGATTTCACATAACCCAAACCACGAACTAAATATTCGGCTTGGTTAATTTCCAAAGTCTGTGCACCAATGTCTTTATTGCTTTCCTTAACTGCTTTTACAACGTGATGTAATCCAATATTATACTGACGCATTAGTTCTGGATTCACGTCCACTTGATATTCTTGAACATAGCCACCAATAGAAGCAACCTCTGAAACACCACTTGCAGAGGACAGCGCATACTTTACATAGTAATCCTGAATACTGCGTAACTCTTGCAAATCCCAACCACCAGTTACATTTCCGTTTTCGTCACGACCTTCAAGCGTGTACCAAAATATTTGTCCTAATCCTGTAGCATCTGGACCCAATGCAGGATTAACACCTTCGGGTAATAAACCACTTGGTAAGGAATTAAGTTTTTCGAGAATACGACTTCTACTCCAGTAAAATTCTATGTCTTCTTCAAAAATGATATAGATACTTGAAAAGCCGAACATAGAAGAACTACGAATGGTTTTTACTCCAGGAATCCCTAACAAGGATGTGGTTAATGGATATGTAATTTGGTCTTCTATATCTTGTGGTGAGCGACCATCCCATTTTGTAAAAACGATTTGTTGGTTTTCTCCTATATCTGGTATGGCATCTACAGCAACTGGATTACTTGGTAAGAAACCTGTATCCCAATTAAAAGGTGCATTAACCGTTCCCCATCCTACAAAAAGGACGAGTAGCAGAACTGCAACGAGTTTATTTTCTATTAAAAATTTGATGCTTTTATTGAGCATTGGCTTTGATTATTAAACAGTTAGACAATGGTGTAAGGAAAACACCGAATACAGCGAATTATCCTTACGAAATTGCAGTCATAGGATAAAAAATTCTATTGTTTAAAAATCAAATTAAGTATGTTTCGTCAATCTTGTAGAGTTGCCTTATGACGAGTGGCGGTTTATATTCTTCGTAAGTAGAAACGTTATTTTCTAAACCTTCAAAAAGGTTAATGTAAGTGTAAACAAATGAAGCTATAAATAGGTGTTGCTCAAACGTGATTTTATCAACTTGCAATTGCAATTCGTCTTGACCTTCAATTGCTAATTGTTCATCATCACAACAATTTTTCTTGGTAATAGAACATCCTTCGGTTGAAGGCTTTTCCATTTCCATTCCGCACCCTTTGGCTTTTTGAAAGATAGCAGTTTCTACTAACGTATCTCCACAATAATGCATATTCAAAGTAAATGACATTGTAGAGAATAACACTACAAAAGCCATTGTTAAAGACATTATTTTATGGAAAAATTGCTTCATATTGATTGCGAAGTTACGAAATTTTAACAACTATTGATTCTGTTTAACAGAAGTTTAATTGACTAATCTGCTTAATCCCAAGTCATTTTCTGCAAGCGAACCGCATTTAATATTGCTAAAAGTGCAACACCAACATCTGCAAAAACTGCTTCCCACATTGTTGCCAAACCTCCTGCTCCTAAAATCAATACAATTACTTTGACACCAAATGCCAAAATAATATTTTGCCAAACAATTTTTCTTGTGGAACGACTTATTTTAATCGCCTTTACCACTTTTGAAGGTTGGTCTGTTTGAATAATAACATCTGCTGTTTCAATAGCTACATCACTTCCTAAACCACCCATTGCGATCCCTACATCACTTGCTGCTAAAACTGGTGCGTCATTAATACCATCACCTATAAAAGCTATTTTGTTTGCTGGATTTTTCTTTAAAATTTCAACTTCGTTTAATTTATCTTCTGGTAATAATCCACCTTTAGCATTTTTAATATTCAATTCTTTTGCGACTTGTTGGGTAATGGAATCTTTATCTCCAGAAAGCATCATTATATTATTAATACCAACTTTATGTAAGGCTGTAATTGTTTCTTTGGCATCTTCTTTTAATTCGTCTGCTATTACCACATAACCAGCGAACTTATTATCTATTGCTACTAAAACTATAGATTCTACAATAGATTCCGTTTCCGTTGGAACCTCAATATTATTGGCAGTCATTAAGGCTTTATTTCCTACTAAAACTGTTTTACCATTTACAATGCCTCTTAAACCTTTTCCTGCAATTTCAGAAACGTCTTGTGCTTCAAAATCTTCTCCTTCTGCTTTATACTCTAAAATTGCTTTAGCAATTGGATGCGTGGATTGCTCTTCCATCGCCATTAAATATTGCATAAATTCGGTTTCTTTCCAATCAATTGCTTTTACTTCTTTGATTTTGAAAACTCCTTTGGTAACCGTTCCTGTCTTATCCATTACCAAGGTGTTTATTTTGGTCATTGCATCTAAAAACGAAGCTCCTTTAAATAAAATTCCGTTTTTTGAAGCTGCTCCCAATCCTCCGAAATAACCCAATGGAATAGAAATTACCAAAGCACAAGGACAAGAAATCACAAGAAAAATTAAAGCTCTGTATAACCAATCTCTAAAGACATAATCATCTACAAAAAAGTATGGTAGAAACGTAACACCTATTGCTAAAAACACAACTATTGGCGTGTAGATACGTGCAAATTTTCTAATGAATAATTCTGTTTTAGATTTTCGAGCTGTGGCGTTCTGTACCATATCCAAAATTCTTGCAATGGAACTGTCTTTAAATTCTTTGGTGGTTTCTATTTCAATTACACCGTCCAAATTAATGCTGCCTGCAAAAACTTTTTCACCTTTTGCAATCGTATCAGGTTTACTTTCTCCTGTTAATGCAGCTGTGTTGAATGAACCTTTTTTGGAAAGTAGAATACCATCTAAAGGAATTTTTTCTCCCACACGCACTTGCACTTTTTCGCCAATTTCAACCGTTTCTGGACTCACAGACACATAATCATTGTTGCGATATACCAGAGCTTCATTTGGTCTTACATCAAGTAAGGCTTTTATATTTCCTTTTGCTCTGTTAACAGCTGCATTTTGAAATAGTTCCCCAACTGCGTAAAACAACATTACTGCAACACCTTCAGGATATTCGCCAATAATAAACGCACCAATAGTAGCAATGGACATTAAAAAGAACTCTGTAAACACATCTCCTTTTTTAATACTTTCCCATCCTTCTTTTACTACAGGAAGACCTACTGGCAAATATGCTATACCATACCATACAATACGCAACCAATCTTTAAAAAATGCAACATCAAAATAATCTAAAGCAATGCCAATAATTAGCATTGTAAAACTTATGATTGCTGGAATATAGGCTTTAATTTGACTTGAATTGCCACTATGATCGTGACCATCATCGTGACTATGTTGTTCTTCTGAATCTGGTTTTAAATCTCTTAAATTGACTTTCTTTTTTTTCATTTTGAATTGAATAAATTTTTAATATCATTAGGAATAGGCATACGTTTTAATGGTGGTACATTTGCACCTCCTGTATTGCCGATTGGTATGTGATTAATGAACGATTTCCAACCTCCAACAATTAATCTTATTATTTGTCCAAATACTTCTTTGGTGTTTTTTTGCATTAAGCCAAACTTTAGCATTAACCAATGTGAATAGGTATGCTCAATAGGATAAGATTGACCTATAATGTGACTTCTTTCTAAATGATACCACGCATTAGTAAAATCACTGTTAGCCAAAGCAACTTCATATAAACCAAGTTCTTTATTATAAGCATCTTTTAAATACTTTGGTATTTTATAATTCAGTTTCATTATTATCTCATTTGATTGTAAAAATATAATACCAATACGTGCAATGGAAGTGCAATTATTGTCCACTACATTTATCACAAATACCTTTTACCACCAAGTTTACGTTTTCTGACACAAAACCATCTGGTACTTTTATTAAAGGGATTTTATGTTCTGTTAAGCAAATAGTTTCATTACAGTTATTGCAATGAAAATGCAAATGCAAATCAGTTTCAATTTCACAATTACATCCGTTTTCACACAGAGCATATTTAGTAATTCCTGTACCATCGTCTATTTGATGCACTATCGCTTTTTCCTCAAATGTTTTAATAGTTCTGTACAATGTGGTTCTATCTGCTTTTTCAAAAGCATTTTCTATATCACTTAATGTTACTGCTATTTGTTTATTTGCAAGAAACTTATAAATCAATAAACGCATTGCCGTAACCCGTATATCTTTTGACTCTAAAAATTGTTCTATTGTTTGCATAATTAATGTTCGTGTTCTGTTTCGCCTTTTTTCATTTCTGCTATAAGGTAGTAAGCATTATTATAAGCGAATTTTGTATTTGGCTTTATATCTACAGAAAATTGAACTGCTATCCAATTACCATCTTTTGCCCCTAATAGCACTTCTATAGGTTTAAAACTCCAGTCTTCATTTTCTTTTTCCGCCGAAAACACGAAAAACCTATCGCCTTCTTTTACTATGGCACTTTCGGGCAACGCCATAGTTTTCGTATTTTCTGTTTGGATTTTTCCTTGAATATACATTCCAGGAATAAGAATGCCTTTTTTATTCTCAATTTCTGCGTGTACGTGTACCGCTTTAGGATTGTCTTCGAAAGTTTTACTTACCGAATAAATTTCAGCTGTTAATTCTTCATCTTGCATTGTTTGTACATTAAAGGTTACTTTTTGACCTTTCTTAACTTTATACACATCTTTTTCAAACACCATTAAATCAGCGTGAACGTGATGTGTATTTACTATTTCAAAGAGTTCGGTTTGAGGTTCAACATATTGTCCTGTTTTTACTTCTACTTTTTGCACATAGCCTTCAATAGGACTGCGTAGTGAAATACGTTGTGCAATACTACCATTGCGAACCGACGTTGCACTAATATTTAATAATTGTAATTGAGCTGCCATTCCTTGAACCATTGCCTTTGAGGCTTCATATTCTGCTTCAGCTTTTTGGTAATTTGCACCAGATCCTACACCTGCATCGTACAATTTTTGTTGACGCTCATAATTCTTCTTTAAAAAATTACTATCACTATAGGCATTTAAATAATTGGTTTGCATTTGAATAATATTTGGATGTGAAAGATATGCCACTACTTGACCTTTATTCACTTTATCCCCTTCAATCACTTCAATAGAAACTACATTAGCACCAATTACTGATGTTATAGCAGCCTCGTTTTGTGGTGGTACTTCTAAAGTTCCATTGGCTTCCACATAACCACTCATATTGCGTGAAGCAATGGTATCTATTTTCATTTTTAAGGCTTCAAACTGTTGTTGTGAAAGCATCACTTCTTCGTCTTCTTTATGGTCATCGTTTTCTTCAGTATTTTGTTCTTCGTTATGCGAATTGCCATTGTCTTCTTTGTGGCTTTCTTTATTTCCGCAAGCAGAAACAAAAATGGATAACATTATTATGGCTAAAAATTTATATAATCTATTTTTCATTTTCTTATTGATTAAAATATTGTAATTGAAATGTACTTTCTAAATAGTTTGCTAACGCTGTTTGTGCTTCCAGTTCTGATTGAATAGCTTCTTTTATAAGTTGTGTAAACGCTGTGTAATCAATCTCTCCTTCTCTATATGCAAACAAAGCACCTGTTTTTTGTTCTTTAATAAGTGGTAATACTTCATTCTTATAGAACAGCCAAGATGTTTTCCATTTTTGGTAATTTTCTTTAGTTTGATTAAATTTAGATTGTACTTCCTTTTGTTTGAACTGCATATTTGATTCGGCAATTTGTCTATCAATTTTTGCTGTTCTAACTTGTGCTTTTGTTGTACCAGATAAAAACGGAATGGAAATACCAGCTTGATAGGTGTAAAATCCAGAATTTCCATTTACTTTTTGCAAGCCACCTTGAAGGTTGAACTTTGGTAAATTTTCGGCTTTGGCAGCTCTATAGTTTGCTTCTGCTTCTGTGACTTGAAGTTGAGAAATAGTATACAACGGATGTGCTTCTAAACTAAAGGATTCTACATTTATTTCGCTCTCTATATCAATTTCATCTGAAACTGTATAAAATTCATTAGAAACTAACCATAGATTTAATTGTTGTAATGCAATAGCATATTCACTTTTTGATTGCATAAATTTATTCTGAATTTGTAAGGCTTGATTTTTGGCAGCCGAATATTCTAACCGCGAAATAGCTTCTACTTCATAATTTAATGCAACTGCTTTTTCAAAGTTGGTATAAATAGAATCTAACTCTTTGTATAAATTATATTTTCTTTTACTCTGTAAGGCATTTGCCCACGCCTTTTTAACTTCCAATTCTAAATCTAATTCTGAAAGCTGAAAGGCTTTTTGGGCTAACTGAATACGTTGCTCCTGTAATTTTCTCTTTGGCGAAATACCAAACACGTCTATATTTGATTGACCAACACCTATAGTTGTATAAATACCTGTGCCATTGTTAATTTCTTCGCCACCAGTAAAAATTTGAGTAGTACCAAAATCGAAAGCAGTTTCTTTTAATTGTTGTTGCTTATCAATTTCAAGCTGTCGTTGTTTTAGACTTGGATAGTTTTCTTTAGCCAATTTCACAGCTTCTTGCATTGAAATATTAGGTAACGAATCGTTTATTTGTTGTGCGTTACCTGTTATTGGCAACAAAAACATAAAAGCTACCATAGCAGTAACTGTTATTACTTTTTTGTCAGTTCTAAAATTGAATGATTTGTTTTCTACCCAATGATATAATATAGGTAAAACGAATAATGTTAATAATGTAGAGGTTAATAAACCACCAATTACAACAGTTGCTAAAGGACGCTGAACTTCTGCACCAGCTGATGCTGAAATTGCCATAGGTAAAAAGCCTAAAACATCTGTAAAAGCTGTTAACATAATAGGTCTAATTCTTCGCTTTGTACCTTCTATTATTCTATCTTTTAGATTGGTTACTCCTTCTTCTTTTAATTCGTTAAGTCCACTAATCATTACTAATCCGTTTAAAACCGCAACACCAAACAGAACAATAAAACCAACACCTGCCGAAATACTAAAAGGCATATCTCGTAACCACAATGCCACAACACCACCAATGGTTGCCATTGGGATAGCGATGTAAATCATTAAGGTTTGTGGTAACGATTTTAGTGCAAAATATATCAGTACAAAAATGAGTAACAAGGCAATAGGAACGACAGTTTGTAAACGGTTACTGGCACGTTCTAAATTTTCAAAAGCACCACCATAACGAATAAAATAACCAGAAGGTAGTTCTAATTGTGCATCTAATTTAGTTTTAATTTCGCCTACTAACGATTTTACATCACGACCTCTTACATTAATACCTACATAAGTTCTTCTATTGGTGTTATCTCTACTTATTTGCATTGGACCTGCTTTGTAACTTACATCAGCTACTTCGCGAAGTGGAATCTGTGCACCAGAAGGTAAGTTGATAAACAAATTTTGCACATCTGTTATGTCTTTACGATTATGAGAACTTAACCTAACCACCAAATCAAATCGTTTTTCGCCTTCAAAAATAGTTCCTGCTATTCCTCCTGCAAAAGCTGATTGCACAATTTGATTTAACGTGTTTATTTGAAGTCCGTATTGTGCCAATTTACTTCTGTTATAAGTAATTGTCATTTGCGGTAAACCAGTTGTAGCTTCCGCTTTCATATCTCCAATACCATCAGTACCTGCAATAATTTTAGATATTTCTTCTGTTTTTTGAGACAATACATTTATATCTTCTCCATAAAGTTTAATAGCTATATCTTCTCTAACACCTTCAAGCAATTCGTTAAAACGCATTTCAATTGGTTGCGTAAACTCATAATTCACACCAGGAATTATTTCCACTGATTCTTTCATTTTTTCGATGAGTTCATCTTTTGTCTCAACGGTTGTCCATTCACCTTTTGGTTTCAGTATTACAAATACATCTGCTAAATCCATTGGCATTGGATCGGTTGGAATTTCGGCAACACCAATTCGACTTACAATTTTTTCAACTTCTGGAAACTTTGCTTTTACAATTTGTTCAATTTTTGTGGTTGTTTCAATCGTTTCTGTAAGCGAGCTTCCGGGTTTTAAAATGGCGTGAAATGCAATGTCACCCTCATCGAGTTGTGGAATAAATTCGCCACCCATTCTTGTAAACATAAAAACTGCAATACCAAATAAGACAACAGAAACACCAATTATTAATTTTCCTTTCTTTAAAGCTTTTTCTAATAGTGGTTGGTATTTACGTTCTACCCAATGCACGAATTTATCGCCATAAGATTTTTTGTCTGACTTTGGCGCTCTTAAAATAAGTGCAGACATCATTGGAACGTAGGTTAAACAAAGTACCATTGCACCAATCATTGCGAAAATAAAGGTCAATGCCATTGGTTTAAACATTTTTCCTTCTATACCTTCTAATGCCAGTATTGGCAGAAATACAATTAAAATAATCAGCTGACCGAAAAAGGCAGCATTCATCATTTTTTTTGAAGCGTTTGCAGCAACACCATCTCGCTCTTTGGATGTCAATTTCCTTTTCTTTAGAACTTGCGAAGCAATTAGGAAAACGGTACTTTCTACAATAATCACAGCACCATCGACAATAATTCCGAAATCTATTGCTCCCAGACTCATTAAGTTAGCCCAAACATCAAACACATTCATTAGTATAAATGCGAATAATAGAGATAATGGAATTGTTGAAGCTACTATTAAACCACCACGCCAATTACCTAATAAGAAAATAAGAACAAATATCACTATTAATGCCCCTTCAATTAGATTGGTAGCAACCGTTGAGGTCGTTTCTGCTATTAATTTGCTTCGGTCTAATAATGGTTCGATAATGACACCTTCTGGTAATGACTCTTCAATTTGAGCCATTCGCACTTTTACATTCTCAATAACATCGTTTGAATTAGCGCCTTTAAGCATCATAACCAAACCACCAACTACTTCGCCTTCTCCATCTTGGGTTAAAGCTCCATAACGAATGGCAGCACCAAATTGTACCGTAGCAATGTCGCCTACGGTAATTGGAATATTGTTTGTGTTTTTAACGGTAATCTTTTTAATATCCTCTAAACTACGCACCAAACCTTCTCCACGAATAAAATTGGCTTGATGGTTCTTTTCAATGTATGCTCCACCAGTATTTTGATTGTTAGCTTCAAGAGCTTCAAAAACATCGGTAATTGTTAAACCAATAGCTTTTAATTCGTTTGGGTCTACAGCAACTTCGTATTGCTTAATTTTTCCACCTATGGCGTTTACCTCAACTACACCTTCTACCATAGCCATTTGACGCTGTACAATCCAATCTTGCATTGTACGCAAATCAGTAACCGAATATTTGTCTTTATACTCTGGTTTTACTTTAAGTGTGTATTGATAAATTTCTCCTAAACCTGAAGAAATAGGACCCATAGTTGGCTCGCCAAAACCACTCGGAATTTGTTCTTTAACTTCGTTTAGTTTTTCTGCTACTAATTGACGTGGTAGATACGTTCCCATATCATCGTCAAAAACTATAGTAACTACAGATAAACCAAAACGAGAAATGGAACGGATTTCCTTTACATCAGGCAGGTTGCTCATTGCAACTTCCACAGGGTAGGTTACAAATTGTTCAATATCCTCTGTACCTAAATTGGGGGCTTGCGTAATGACTTGAACTTGGTTATTGGTAATATCTGGAACAGCATCTATTGGTACTTGGGTCATACTCCAAATACCTGCTCCAACAATGGTAAGCGTTAGCAAACCAATAATGAATTTGTTATTGATTGAAAAATCAATGATTTTATTAATCATAGAAAATGTATTAATTCAGTTGAAAACTTGCGGTGCGAATAGGTGCAACGCTTTTATAGAGCAATGCTTACTTTGAGAAGCATCACGTTAGGATATAGCTATCCTTAAAAAAAACTGAATTATACTCGAGGGGGTTGGAAAAGTGATTCCAAATATCTGGAAGTGAAGTTTACTTTATGTAAATTATATTGTTTTTTCTCTTCAAATTTTAGTCGATTGGTTAAAGCCAAATTATTGTTCGCAATAATTAATACCAAAGGGTGACAACACTGATTATGGGAATGGACTGGTGTATTCTCCTTATCTGGGTTATGATGATGCTCTTCATTTTTAGCATCGCTGCCAATGTAGTCTTCAACTACATATTCAAGGAAAGAGTCACCATAAACTTTATGGTCTTGATAATGGGTAATAACGTTTGAAATTTCTTTAATTGGACCACAAAAGTCCATATCTATGCTTATCCCTTGAAAAAAGAATAAAATAGACATTGAAATGGAAACGAATATTTTCATATAATTTAGACAAATATACAAATTATTGAATGCAATGGTTGTGCAAAAGATAATGAGTTATTTTTTATAAAAACCAAAGTTTACTTTTTGCTTCTTCCTTTATGTCACTTTTAAAGCGAGGTAACATTTGTGCAACCATTTCAGGGTATTTAATGGTTATTGGTACGTTTTGAGGTTTTAATGATTTCCAATATAATCTACTGAATTGAAATACTTGTGTTAATAATTCAGTAATGATGTTGTCATCTTCAAAAGCATCCTCATTTGGGCTACTCATACTTACTTTAACTGGAAAGGGAAAACCATCGGAAGGATAAAACTTTTCATCTTCAAATCGTCCATTGTTAAATAATAAAAATTTAAGCATTCCCAATCTTATAAATGTACCACTATATGGCATTAAACTTTCTTGAAAATCTGTATCATAGGCTATAATATCCTTTGTTTCTGTTTTGTTGATGTTTAATATATAAATGGGTTTATTTTCGAGATTTAGTCTGTGCATCCCTATAAGTATAGGTTCCATTTCTTTCTTGCTCATTTCTTTATAAAAATGAATCACAATTTTATCAGCTTCAGATTGATTAAAAAAAGTACGAATCGCTTTTATTATGCTTCCTGCTAATTGTGTTGTTTCAGTTTTAGAAAAGCATTGAAAATTGTTAAATATGCCATTGTTTTGAAAACTGAATGCGCTTGCCACGTATCTATGTTTATGGTCTTGATTTGTAAATGCACCAACACCTATAACTAATTCCTTTTTTTCAGTAACTGCTAATTTCCAAGGTTTACCACCTAATTTGGCGTGAATTGCCAATGAAATGTTATTTAAATGCCATTGATAATTACCTATGTTTTTTTGCAAATCTTCAAAATCAATTGCTTGGGTCATTATATCTTCATTTAAGCATAATTCCTTTACTTGATAATAGATGTTTTTTAATTGTGGGTTGGATTCAAAACGCGTGTATGGGCTTATGTAAAAGGCTAAATAGGCTATGTTTTTATCCCATTGTAATTCTTCTAACTTTTGCATTATCTCTGGAATAGGATTTTCCTTATTTGAAAACTCAATAAAATTATGAAATGCAGAATTTACTTTAATATCTATATAAGCTTCTAAACCGTGATAATATGTACCTTGACCTGTACCATTCTTTAAATAGCTCCATAACTTTTTTATTATTGGTTGATGGTCTTTATGGTAAATAAAAAAGAACTCTGTGCTAGGATTTTTTGGTCTTAAATATGGTCTATACCTATTAAGTTCCAGTTTTGGGGTTAAGCCAATTTGTTTGTTGCCTTGTGGGTCTTTGCCATATTCCAACAAGCCTTTATCTTTATCTATATGACCAATCCTGTTTAAAGGTGCATCTATAAACTGTTGATTTCGGAAATCACAAATATGCTGAAAGTCCTCTGTAAAAAGGTACTCTTTAGTAAAGTTGCTGATTTTATTCAAATACTTACTGTATCTATTCTTTGTTTTTTTACGTTCATAAGGGATGTTAAAAGCCTTTTGCAAATCTCTGTTAAGAATTGGAAATACTTCATCTAAAATTAGGCTATTGTAAAATTCTTCTTGTTGTGGTGTTTCTCTTTCGGTTTGATAATAGAATACTTGGGTTCTAAAAATGGCTTTTGTAACCAAATGTGCATTATCGATCTCTTGAAGGGATTTTTTTAAGATTTTAGTAGTCCCATCAAAAGAAACTACCAACTCTGGATAATCTGATACTTCGGCAAACTGTATTTTTAAAGAAAACTTATCGTAATAATGATAATCCTTATGATATGCTTCTTTATCTAACACCCAAACTTGACGGTCTTTTAAAACCTTATTTTTACAGTTAATGATGTTTAAACTATCAAAATGTTGTTTTATTTGGGCATTTAAGAATTGCTTGTATAAATTTTTATTGTAATTATTACAATCTATCTTTAAAGGTTTAAAGCCCTCTGAAGGTGTTGTAAAAGTGGTATAAATTTCTTCTTTTTCCTCTAATTCCTCATTGGTAAACACTTCTGTAATATTTGCAGGAAACTTTGTATAATATATTGTTTGACACTCTTTGGATTGTTTTAAAGAGACATAAAATGTCAATAACTTTCGAGGCCAATTGAAATTAAGAATGTTAAATTTTATTTGTTCTTGCATAAGTAATGAGGTGTTTTGGGTTTTACATAGAGGAATATTTTTATTTAAAGTTTAGCATCAATTTTTGCTTTGATTGTTTTAAGCTCATTTATACTTTCATTATCAGGACTGAAATAATTATTAAACTGTTTTTCTATATCACCAGCATACTGAAGGCTGTAAACTTCAACATCCCAAGTTTTTTTTCTAATTGTCGAGGCTAATTCTATAATATTTCTACTACCTAAATCATCATACCCTTCATCCCTTCTTATATCCATTGCAGCTTGAATAAAGGGTAATAACAGGTTATCTGATATATACCTAAAATCCGGTACATCTCCAGTATCTTGAATTTCTTGTAAATACGCGTAATGGGTTGGGGTGTATTCGTTAATTAAATTTGACCAAGGTTTTGTCAAATAATCTGCTGCACCAAATTTTATTCTATAATCATCTACTAATCTGGAATTAGCATTTAATAATTCCATCATATCAGAAGCAATTTGCTTTTGTTTAGATACTTTATCTTCGATATGGAATGTGTACTTCTTTTTTAAATCTTTAAATGCTTCATTATAAAAATCTGATATTTCATAAAGGTTAACAAATTGTTTTTGCCAATCTTCTTCATCTTCACTAAAAAAAGCTTGAAAGGCTTTAAAGTTGGACAGTATATCCATTTCAATAACTCTTTCAAAATTTTTGTTAGTATTAAAATACATTGTATTCATTGTTGATGGATTTTCTTTTTCAGCTTTGAAAAATATTTCCATTCGTTCACCGTGACGTATTATATCCTTTTCTAATGTCTTTAAATAATTAGTTAATAATAATAGACGGTCTTTTAAATCTTGACGTTTATCATTAGCAGCGTCTTGCCTTTCTATAATTAAATGCTCTCTCTGTTCATAAACTTGATAAAGCACAAAAAGAATTGAGAGAAAAGCTAATATTCCACCAATTAATGAGCCATAAGCAGAAATGATATGATCTCTGGTATTAAAATCAACATCAAAAAACTTCCAGTTATCGGTTTCATATATTGCTTGAAATGTAAGAAACACAATTAATGCTAACGTTAACCAAAACACCCATTTGATTATTTTTTTATAGCGAGATAGTGATTCCATAACAACTACTTTTTAGGTTTGCTATTTTTTGGTTTAAGCGAATTAGATGGTTTAGTGGTAGTTCTACCTAAATCAATTTTGACATTTTTAGATTTACTTGAGTTTTTCTGTTTTGCCATTGCGTCTATTTTTTAGGTTTTGAATCTTTTGGTTTTAAAAAAGTAGGTGGCTTTGTTGTTGTTCTACCAGCTCCAACATTATCCCATATTGTATTTGGATTTGATTTTGGTAAATTTTTGTCCTTGTCTTTCATAATTATTTCTTTTTAGGCTTATTGCTTAATTGAGATGTTGGTAATGGTGTCGTTCTGCCTTTTTGATTCTGCCGATTTTGTGCAGGATTTTGTTTTGTATTCGTCTTGGGTTTCTGTTGTGATGTGATTTTTTTTGCCATTGTATGCGTTTATTGATGTATATATTAATATGCAGAATAGACCTATAGCTAAAGTGTAAATTGAAGCTAAATTTAATCTGTTCATTTTTTTATTTCTCGAATTTATGCCACTAACTATCTCATCATATTCTTTTTCATCATCAATATCTTGAACTGCTTTAGTATTATTTTTACTTGCTATATAATGCGATAATAAATTGATAAATAATGTTGTAGTTAACAGAAACCAACCAATAGAAATAATCCAAATACAAATAGCGTTTTCTAAAGGACTTATTTTGTCTATAAATGTAATAGTAAGACCTAAAGCGCCAGACGCAATTATTGTAATGTATTTCTCGAAATGGTCATCACTTTTACTCTTCTCTAACAGTAATGATAGTCGATAGTCATCCCAAGCCTTTATTTGTTTTTTAGTTTTTTTCAAAATGTTACATCTATGTTCAGTAAACTTAATTCATCAATCTTACTAATTTTTTCTTCAGCTATTTTGAGGATTTCCGTACGCTCTTTTTCATTTTTTAGCATTAGTACAATTTGTTCAGACATCCATAGCTTAATTAATTCGTTCTCGTCTTCTTTTAATGTTTTAGCAAAAGCGACTACTTGTTCGCGTCTTGCTATACGAATTCCACGTTCTATTTTGCTTAAATAGGCAACATCCATATTTAGGTTTGCAGCCATTTCTCTTAATAGTAAATTGTGCTTTTCACGCAATGAACGTATATACTCTCCAAACTCCATAATAGAATTATTTAGACTTGTCAAATTTTGTCTAATTTAAGAAAAGGAAAGAAAGAAGTAAGAAAAAGATATTAACAGTTATTAACAAGGGAATGAGGATATTAAGGATTTGAGGACATTATATTTAATATCCTCTAAATCCTGAACTTCCCCAATTATAATTTTGCAGGATTTGAATAGGTATTGTGAGCTTCTCTATGGATTAAACCTGCTTCAACAAATTTGGTAATATAACCTTCTGCTGTTTTATTTGGAATGTTATGTTTAATGGCTAAACCTAAATAGTGTTGTCTGTCAAATTCTTTTGGTAAACTCTCTAAAAAGCGTTCTTTTCTATTTAAGCGTTTTACTGTTTTTTGCTCCATAGGTAAATCATTAAACACTTTACTACTGTGTTTAACCAAAATTGAAATTATGGTTAGTGCATTATCAAAGTCAACATCTTCACATTGTTTCACTGCATTGACATCGCCATCTTCCATAATGCGAAATACTGTGAATAACATTGTTATTCTAAAGGCAATTAAGCCTAACCTCCTAATAGTAGCAATATATTCTTCGGGTTGCAGATTGATGTATTTGGTTTGTAAGGATTCAAAAAACGTATGGAATTGTTCTTGTTGCGATACAGTCAATCTTATTTCTATTTCTGGATTGTTTTTAAGCGTTTTATACAGTCCTAAAAACTCACTACCTAATTGGTTGTAATAATCATCAAGTCCTAAACTATTATTGTTTTGGAATACATTTTTCCAAGTCGGCTTGATATTCATATAATAGAACATAAAGCGACTAAACAACCCATTTTCTGCATTAGGTATTAAGGTTGCTACTTGTTTTGGTGTACCAGATAATACGGTTGATAAACAGGGTTTTTCAATATCTACATATTCTCTATCTGTTCTACGATAATAACTGATGGTTTCGTGATGAAATGCTTTACGAAAG
Organism: Psychroserpens ponticola; assembly: GCF_023556315.2. Lineage (NCBI taxonomy): Bacteria > Pseudomonadati > Bacteroidota > Flavobacteriia > Flavobacteriales > Flavobacteriaceae > Psychroserpens > Psychroserpens ponticola. The sequence continues at coordinate 1,819,247 of NZ_CP116221.1, forward strand.
CCATCACTATAATTACCATAATCGCTTTTAAACGCTTGTGCAAGTGTATCTCCTTCGGTTTCAAAAATCAACCCTTTGCCTTCATTATCTGATATTAATTGATATACACCGGTTACACTATTATTGGCAGGAATGAACAACATTCGTTCTGGTGGTTTACTCGGTTTTTCCAAGTTTTCATCTTTGCCTTTATTCATATTGTAAGTCGCTGTTTCTGTATTAAATTGTTGCTTTAATACTTTAGCTTGTTCCCTTTTTAGTTTATGTACAGGATCTACCAAATTTTTAATTTGGTTGAGTCTGCCTTTACCTGCAGATGCAGGTGCAGTTACAAAAAGATATAAATTGCTATATACTTTTCGTTGGTCGTAAACGCCAAATAGTTTAGGAAAGCAAGCACTAAAAGCTGTTAAAGCACCTAACAATAGAATATCTTTTTCTTCTTGACTACTCGCAGGATTTACAACTTGTTGTAAAAACTGTGGAAGACTGTCATATATCTTTTCAGGAATAGTAGGCATTGTTTCTTGTTCCTTTTCCTCTTTTTGTTGAGGTAACTTCATTTCGATTTTTGATAGCCTTATACCTTCTTGATGTGCGTGATGATAAAAGGTTGCAATACTTATTCCGTGTCCTTTAGCGTTAAGGCATTTATTGAATTGTTCGTCACATTCTTTAGAATCATATTCTGCATAATTTTTACTTATGCGGTGGAAATAATCTCTACCTGATTCTCCATATTCTTCAGCTAAAGCAAAGCCTAAATCTCGCCAAGTAGCGTAATTGCCTGTTATATCTGTACCAGACTGCTCAATTGCCGAGATATAGGATTCTATGTCGTTATCAGCAACAGCAACAACGTTAGTTGTTGCTTTGTTGCTGACTGTTGGTTTTGGTTGCGCTTTTGGAACGTCTAACCAATCTTTTGGGTTAAATGATTTTGTCATAATTTTTGATGTCTTTTATGTAAAAAAGCTGTTGGGTCGTATGGTAAGAAACACGCTCTGGAAACGTCTTTACCTGACTGGTCAACTTCTATATTATAGGTTTGCTTAATGTAATTGGCTACTGCTGTGAAATACTCACTATGAGATACTTCTAAAATGTCAATTCTGATTATCCATTTAAGACCATCTCCAGATGGTGAGGTGAATAGCATTTCGGTTTCAAAGTATTCATCGTTCAACAATTGTGTTTTTAACTCTTGCAGATTATCTAAATGGTCAAAATCAATAGTTAATAGATTAGAATGCTGTAACAAATTACTATCGTTACGTTTTTCAAATACTCCTGAAAAGGTGACGTAATCAAAGCGATTAGCTTTGAATTTACGAGCTTCTTTTACATCTGTTATTGCTCTTAAATCTTCTGTACTCTTTTTGTATTTATCACTTGTGATTAATTCAAATACTTGATGTAACCGCAAGGTTTCCGTAGGAAACACATTGCGAACAGGTGCTTTGAAAAAGCTACAATGCGCATACCAGGTATCGTCTGGGTCATTCAACCATTCCAATTCGTCTTTTTCCTTGACTTCTAAATTTAGATGTAGTTCTTGGTTTATATTCTGTAATACATCCGCTTCATCAGTCATTTTAAAATGGTATTGTGCAAAATCGAATACATCGCCTATAAAGGTTTCTAATTCTGTGTCTTTATGCGTCGCAATAACACCATCGATATGAATCCGTAAAGTTTCTTTACCACCATTAAAAGGGTTTCGGGTTATCCCGCAGTCCCTTCCTTTTAAAGAAAGGACTGTAGTTTCAGGATAATACTGTCTCAACACATAGGCGTAAATCTTTAAACCATAATGTGTTTTGTCTAATATTGCTTCTCTACTTATTTCCATTACACTTGAAATTATGGTTGTAGTAGTTGTCTTGAAGCAATTGCTCAACATCAGAAACTTTATAATAAAACTTGCCTTGAACTTTACTATATGGCAGTGTACCGTTTGTTCTAAATGTTTGCAGTGTTCGCTTACTAATATGTAAGGTCTGTAAGACGTCTTGATTGTCTATCCACGTATCTTTTAATACTTCGGCTCTCGATATTTGTAGCAATTCGATACGTGCCTTTATGTCCTTTATTTCTTGTGAGAGCGCCAAGATTAAATCGATTATTTCAGTCATAATTTTACCGCTCCTTTCTTAATTAAGAAGTCGGCAGCTTGCTGCTCGATTTCGTCTTGTGAGTCCATACGGTTACGCAGTAACCAATGGTCTAACTCTTCACGTTGGAAATAAATCTTTTTGCCATTCGGTTTATAGTGTGGAATGGCTCCCGTACTCGTCAATTTGTACAAGTGTGATTGGGAAAGTTCTAAATACTTGCAAGTTTCATTGAAATTCAATACTTGCTTTTGCATCGTTTGTTGCTCTATTAAGAGTTTTTCGATACGGTCTAATTTTTCGATGATATTTGTGTCCATCGTTTATTTTGTTTTAAATAAATGAGGACATCTGGCCAAATGTCATTCTTGGTTTTCAAGAACAGGACAAAGGTTCAAAATTGGTAAGTCTATTTTAGTAAGGGTGTAAAACAAGGGTAAGACAACAGTAAGATTTCTTACTATTCTTACTGTTTTTTATTGCAGTTGTTGGATGATTTTGTCTATTTCTTCCTTTTCTTTTGGATTGTGGACTTTGTTTTTGTGAAGATTATTAGCTTTTAAATCTGCTCCTGTTTTGGTAATGAATTTTCCAGAGCGTTCAATTGCGGTAGGATTGAAACTATTAAAGAAAGGTTTGAGTTTTGAAACTACATAACTAAATTGGGTGGTTTCGCATTCCAAATAAATTTGAGAATCTATTTGTGTAAAATCTTTTGCAATTAAAAGTTTATGTAATTCTTCAACGGAAGTTCCATTTTGTAGTAAATCAATTTTAAAATGTAGGTCTTTTAATACTGTTAATAGTTTTGCGGTATCTCTACTTTTAAAACCAAATGAAGTTTTTGGTTTGCTTTTAGGCTTTGATGTTTTTTTAATGACTACTTTTTTAGAGGTCTCAATCTTCTTTATTAAGTCTGCATTGAATTTAGTGTCATTGAAATATTTTTCAGCTATTTCGGGAATCGTAAATAATGGTGTTTCTGAAAACTGTCCGTACTGCTCTTGTAATTCAGCATATAGTCGTATCACTGATACTTTTAGATAATTAATTATATAGTCAACATCTTCGCTTAAATTTACCGTTATCTCCCTTTTACTAATGTAGCTGGCTATGTCATTTAAGTACTTATCAAATTTATTATGCAGAATCGTATAGCTGTAATTATTTTCTGATGTTGTGGCATTCTCTGGAAAGTCTGCAATAAATGAAACAATAATCTTTTCAGTTTCATTAAAAATGCTTTTTTGGTAATACTCTTTTTTGCTATTTAAAGGTCTTTTAAAATGTATTTTAAAAACCGCATTAGTTGCTAATGGATATAATTTTATTTCAGATAACAATAATTGAAATTCTCTTTCTGATCTATTGTCGCGATGTAATCCTTTAGTTATAGAAACTAAACTTGAAAATATGTTATTTTTCATTATAAATCCAATTGAATACGGTTAGCAGCATCTTTCTTTTTATCGTCGATTACTTTGGCATAAATCTGCGTTGTTCTTAATTCTTTATGACCTAATAATTTTGATACTGTATAAATATCTGTACCTAAAGTTAATTGTAAAGTTGCATAGGTATGACGTGCACAGTGAAAAGTAATATTTTTTGTAATACCCGCTTTCATTATCCATTGTTGTAATTTCAAATTAGACCAGGCACTATAATGCAAATCTTTGAAAATTTTATCAGTCTGCTTTCCTTCTTCTCCTAATAGTTCTCTTGCTTGTTCAGAAATAGGTAAAGTTTCAGCTCCTTTGGTTTTCTTTTGTCTAAAGCGGATGTAGTATCCCATTTCTTTAGAATGCTGTACTTCTGACCACACTAACTTTTCAATGTCTGACCATCTTAATCCGGTAATTGCTGAAAATATAAAAGCTTTTTTTAATAAAGGAAGTTCACATTCAGTGTTTGCTGCTCTTTGTAATTCATCAAGCGTTAAAAATTCTCGTTGAGGTTCACCTTGTTTGAAATACTCAACACCGTTGGCAGGATTTACTTTTAGAATACCATCTTTAACAGCTTGTTTTAGTGCTGCTGAAAACTTACCATAGTATGAATATTTAGAGTTTTGAGATAATTTTTTTCCAGCTCTTCCCATAGCATCCTTATCTAAATACTCTTTAAACCGCTCTACAAACGATTTGTCTATATCTTGAAAACTAACATCGGTTGGACAAAAGATTTTTAAATGCTTTAGCATACTATTCCAATTCCCATAATTACCTGCACTTGTGTTTTTCTTTTCTGCTAATGTGGTTATGTATGTAATAAAACTACCCTTTAATTTCTCAATATCCTTAAATCCGTAAATACCATTTTGTATTTCAATTTGACGTTGAGCACAAATCGTTTCAGCAAGTTGCTTTGTTTTCTTATTAACGTCTCTTTCAATTTTTGTTTTAGGATTAGCAGTAAGATATAACCTTAAATATTCAGTTTTTCTTTTACCCTTATGATAGTAGTCTAAATACAAACTAATATTATCATTTTTTTTGCGCTGTCTTAATGTTACTTTCATAATAAATCAATTAAAGAGGTTTTCAATTTGCCAACGAGCTACTATATGTTTTCTACCAAAAGGAACTGCTTTTAAACGTCCTTGTTGTATCATTCTTTGGATGGTCCATCTACTTACACCAATGAGTTGAGAAGCCTCTGTTACGCTTAAAAAATCTTTGTTGTTTACTGCATTTGGGTTGTAGTGATTAACTATTTCTTTTTGCTGTTGAATAGTTTCTTGAAGTGTGGCTTGTACTTTCTCATTACGTTTACGTGCCTTATATGCTCTTTTAGCACAAATATCACTACAGTATTTAGTAACTGTTGTACGTGCTGTAAAGGCATTACCACAATGCTTACAAGTTTTTGGGATGTATAAATTACTGCTCATAAATGGTGCTTTATGTAGCGTTATGGTGCAACGTGGGGCAATATGGTGCATCATTTCGCCAATCTCTCTGCCAACAGATTTGGGCAACAAATCCGTATTTAAGGCAACAGATATACAACAAATTTAATCAAAAAAGAGCAAATAAACAACAAATAAAAGAAGATAAAATACTATAAAGTCAACAATAACAAGGGATTAGCAAATAAAAGAAAGCAAGTTACTTCCCGATACAAAAATTAGCAAATATATTACCCAGCAAATCATCATTAGTAATCTCACCTGTAATTTCACCAAAGTGATACAAGGCCTGACGAATATCAATAGCCAATAAATCGCCCGAAATCCCTGTTTCTAGTCCACCTTTAACATTCTGAATCTCTTCAAAGGCTTTCAACAATGCATCATAATGACGTGAGTTCGTCACAATAGTTTCATTATTTCTAAGAGCTCCTGTATTAATTAAATCTAGAAGCGAATTTGTCAACTGCTCAACACCAAAGCCTGTCTTAGCAGATAATAGCTTGATGTCTGGAATGTCTATTTGTAGTTTAGAAATTAAAATATCATCAACCTTATCAATCTTATTCGCTATAACTAGAAGTGGTTTTTGCGGATATTTATTCTTGATTTTCTCTAATTCAACCTTTAAAACCGAGCTTTTTACTTTAAAATCATGTGCATCAAACAAATAGATAACAACTTGCGCTTGATCTATTTTTTCAAAAGTTTTTTTAATTCCAATCGTTTCAACAACATCTTCAGTATCTCTAATTCCTGCAGTATCAATAAAACGGAAACCAATACCTCCTATCGATATTTCATCTTCAATTGTATCTCTTGTAGTTCCAGCAATCTCCGAAACTATAGCGCGTTCTTCATTTAATAAGGCGTTCAATAAAGTCGATTTGCCAACATTAGGTTCGCCTACAATAGCGACAGGAATACCATTTTTAATAACATTTCCAACTGCAAACGAATCTATCAATCGTTTTAATACAAATGTGATTCTATCAACCAAATCTTTAAATTGAGAACGATCTGCAAACTCTACATCTTCTTCTGCAAAATCTAATTCAAGTTCTATTAACGATGCAAAGTTGAGAAGCTCCTCTCTTAACTTTGCAATTTCCGAAGAAAAACCGCCTCGCATTTGCTGCATCGCAATTTGATGCGACGCTTCATTATCACTAGCTATTAAATCTGCTACAGCTTCAGCTTGCGATAAATCTAACTTACCATTTAAAAAGGCTCGCAATGTAAACTCTCCTGCATTTGCCATTCGACATCCTTTGCGAAGAAATAATTGTATAATTTCTTGCTGAATGTAATTTGAACCATGGCAAGAAATCTCTATAACATCTTCACCTGTATAAGAATTTGGATTTTTAAATACCGACACTAAAACTTCATCAATAACTCTTCCCTTCTCTATAATATGACCTAAATGAATGGTATGTGTTTGCTGATTGATGAGTGATTTATTGCTTACAACCGATTTAAAATGAGCATCAACAATAGAAATAGCCTCATTTCCTGAAAGGCGTATCACAGCAATAGCACCACTTCCAGCCGCAGAAGCCAAAGCAATAATTGTATCTTGATAAGTCATTTTGTATGTGTTTTTCACAAAAGTATTGGAATTTTAACGTTATAACGCATTTTATAAAAGTTCTTTAAGTTTTTATTATCAATTGACTTCTTATATTTGTAGTAGCAAAAAAATTAAAATTATGAAGCATATTATTTCTATTCTAGTCCTTTGTTTACTTGTATCATCTTGTAAAACGGAAGAAAAACAAACCCTGAAAAGAAATGGGTATTATATTTCCGGAACTGCTCCTGGTGTTTATAATGGAGTGAGAGCTTATTTAGAAACTAATGGAGATCGAGGAAAAAAAATTGCAATGGATACTGCAATCGTAATGAATGAAAAATTCGTGTTTGAAGGCAGAGTGGATTATCCTCAAATGGTAAATTTAAAAATAAACAGTGTTAAAGGTACTGCTCCTTTAATAGTTGACAACGTAGAAATGACAATTTCTGTTGATATTGAAAATTTGAATGAATCGAAAATATTAGGCTCTGAAGCCAATTCGGCTTTGCAATTGTATAATGAGAAAACGAGCGAATTAACCTCAAAACGGTTTAGTGCTAGTAGAAAATTACGGTCTAAAGAAAGTGATATAAATGTAGATGAACTTCAAAAGACAATGAAAGATATCTCTTCAAAAATGAAAGACTTTCCTTTTGAGTTTGTCAGTGAAAATAAAGACAATGCTTTTTCTATATTACTGCTTCAAAAATTGGCAGAATCTAAAACTGCCGATTTAACAAGAATAGAATCTAGTATAAATAATTTAAGTGAAAAGCAGAAAAATTCTATTAATGCGAGCATGCTTAAAACTCAAATTCAGATCAAAAAGTCAGAAGCAGCTGCTCTAGGTGCTTCTGCCATAGGACAAACCGCACCTTCATTTTCTGCTCCTAATCCAGAAGGAAAAACGCTAGCTTTAAATGATGTTAAAGGAAAATTAACGCTTATCGACTTTTGGGCGTCTTGGTGTAAACCTTGTCGAAGAGAAAATCCGAATGTTGTAAAAGTATATCAGAAATATCACAGTAAAGGTCTTGAAATTATTAGTGTATCTCTTGATGGCAGCAGAAATCAAAAAGATCCTAAAGCGTCATGGATAAAAGCGATTAAAGACGACAATCTGACTTGGAGTCATGTGTCTAACTTAAAATATTTTAACGATCCCATTGCTAAATCTTATAATATACGTTCTATACCTGCTACATTTTTATTAGATCAAGATGGAAAGATTATTGCAAAAAACCTTAGAGGTAATGCTCTTGAGAAAAAAGTTGCTGAATACCTAAACTAAAAGCAATGAAAACCTCTATTTTATACATTGTTATCTGTATCCTTATTTTCTCTTGCAAAGAAAATACTAAAGTAGAACCTATACCTGTTAAACTTGATGGTTATACCATTTCTGGAAATGCTCCAGGAGTGTATAATGGTTTAAGAGCTTATTTAAAATCTACTAACGAAAAAGGACTTTTAAAAAATCAAGACACTGCCATCATCATGAATGAAAAATTCATGTTTGAAGGAAAAGTTGATAGCATTGAAGCATGGTATTTAGAAGTCGATAGTTATGATAGTTCGTTTCCGTTTATTATAGACAATGCCAATTTAAGCATAGTCGTTAATAAAGATGATATTAGGAAATCTAAAATTGAAGGCAATCCTATTAACAATACCATAGCCGATTTTAATGCACAATTAATAAAGCTTAATGATTCGATTGAAAAAACGAGAGCGCGATATAGAGAGATGATTAACAACAAAGAAAATGTTACTGGTATGTCACAAAAAGTTGCAAATTTAAAAGATGCCATTGCGTTATATCCTCATCAGTTTATCAAAAACAACAAAGACAATCCATATAGTATGGTATTAATTCATACTATGATAAGAAGAAACACATCTAAAAAAGGCATGCTTCTCGAATCTTACGATGCCCTAAATGAAGCTCTTAAAAATTCAAACTTAGGTAAGCGAGTTGCTAAAAGCATACCAGATATTAGAAAACAATATGACATCATTGCTGCAACTCATATAGGGCGTAAAGCTCCTAATTTTTCAGCTCCTAATCCAAATGGAAAGATCATTGAATTAAATGCTATTAAAGGAAAGGCGACTTTAATCCATTTTTGGTCATCTTGGTATGGCGCTTCTAGAAGGGAAAACAAAAGATTAGTTCAGTTGTATGATAAGTACAATGATAAAGGGTTAGAGATGATCGGTGTTTCTTTAGATGGAAATGCAGATCAAAAACATCCTAAATCTGATTGGAAAAAAGCGATTAAAGACGACCAACTTATTTGGAATCAAATCTCAAACCTTAATTACTTTAATGATACCATTTCTAAAGCTTATAGTATAAGGTCATTACCTGCATCATTTCTATTAAATAGTGAAGGTGTAATAATTGGTAAGAATCTTAACGGAAATTCATTAGACTCAAAACTAAAAGAGCTCTTAGAACTCAATTAAAGTTTTCCCATTTTATGCATTACGAATAAAACGATTATTGGAATGGCTAGTAATCCAATCATTAACAAATCTGTTTCAAATAGTGAAGGCATCAAAATTAAAGTAACAACAAAGCCTCCAATTGCGCCTCCAAAATGAGCATCATGACCAATATTATCGTTTCGTTTTCTCATTCCGTAAATGGAATACAATAAGTACCCAATTCCAAAAACAAAACCAGGAATAAAAAAGTTAATTTGCATCATAGGATCTATTAATATCGCAGAATAAAGAATTCCCATGACTGCTCCACTTGCTCCTACTGCACTATAATGATATTCATTCTTGTGAAAGTAGAAAGACAACAAACTTCCCATAATCAAACTACACACATAAACAATTAAGAAATTAAATTCTCCTAATTCATAAATAACACGGTCTGCAAAAAAGTAAAGTGTTAACATATTAAATAATAAATGCTGCTGATCTGCATGCAAAAACCCAGAACTAAACACTCTTATCTGTTCACCTCGTCTTATGCCACCTATGTTAAATTTATAACGCTCAAAAAAACTATAATCATTAAATCCCTTAAATGAGATCAAGACATTAGCCGCAATTATTACAATGGTTACTAAACTTAAGCCACCCATAAACTTTAAACATTAAATTATACATATATTTGCTCCTGCAAATCTAAGATTAATAAATGCAATTTCTAGTTTACATTTTAATATATCCATTTTTATGGTTCGTTTCAATACTTCCATTCAGGCTTTTATATGTCTTTTCTGATGGACTCTACTTTATTCTATATTACATTGTTGGTTATCGAAAAAAAGTAGTAAAAGAAAACCTAAACCTTGTATTTCCTGAGAAGTCTGAAAAGGAAATCAAAACCATTACCAAAAAATTCTTTCATCATTTATGTGATATGGTTGTTGAGTCGATTAAATCGATAAGCATTTCTGAAGAAGAAATGAAAAAACGTTTCGTATTCACTAATATTGAAGAAGTACACAAAATTGAAGATGCGAATAAAAGCATGGTAATGATGTGTGCACATTATGGAAGTTGGGAATGGATTTTTGTGTTACAAACCTATGTAAAATCTATGGGCTACGGAATTTACAAACGGATTGCAAACAAGCATTTTGACAAACTTGTTAAAAGCATAAGAGCTAAATACAATAGCTATCTTATTACAACTAAAGAAGCGATACCTAGACTTATTGAAGCCAAAAATAATGGTGAACGTACTATTAATGGGTTTATCTCAGACCAATCGCCTAAGCTTCATAAAGCATTTCATTGGAATGAATTCATGAACATTAAAGTTCCTATACATACAGGTGCCGAAATGTTAGCCAAAAAATTAGATATGGCTGTTATCTTTTTTAGTGTTAAAAAAATTAAAAGAGGGTACTACGAAACAACGTTTAAAACGATCACTATGGAACCTAACGAATATAAAGATTATGAGATTACAGACATCTTTTTAAAGTTGGTTGAAAAACAAATTTATGAGGCTCCTGAATATTATTTGTGGACGCATAAGCGCTGGAAACACAGAAATGACGTTCCGCCAGAATTTCAATAAATCCTAAAGCTTAAACCAAGATTTTACAATAGTATCTTGAGACACATCATTCTTAACCTTGTGATGTACAAATTCATTATTTGTTCCTATATATTCATAATCTTTAGCCCATTCTTTATGGTTTTTAGCTAAGGACTTAATACTATGACAAACAAAATTCATTTCTTCATTTGTAGTTGTTGGATGAATAGACATGCGAATCCAACCTGGTTTTCTCACTAAATCTCCTATAGAAATTTCACTTGTAAGTTCTTGACTTGTTTTTTGATCTACATGCAATAGGAAATGCCCATAAGTTCCTGCACAACTACAACCTCCACGTGTTTGAATTCCGAAGCGATCATTTAATAATTTCACTCCTAAATTAAAATGTAAGTTATCAATATAAAACGAAATTACACCTAATCGGTCTTGATGCTGACCAGCCAAAATATTTATATTTTCAATATTAGAAAGTTCGCTGAAAATAATTTTATTAAGCTCATGTTCACGATCAAGGATATTTTCAATTCCCATATCCTCTTTGAGTTTTATCGCTAAAGCCGTTTTTATAGTTTGAAGAAATCCTGGAGTTCCTCCATCTTCACGATCTTCAATATTATCAATGTATTTGTGTTCTCCCCAAGGATTAGTCCAACTTACGGTTCCACCTCCTGGACAATCAGGAATCATATTATGATACAATTTCTTATTAAAAACCAAAACACCTGAAGTTCCTGGTCCTCCGAGAAATTTATGAGGTGAAAAGAAAATGGCATCTAGAGCCTGATCTTCATTTTTAGGATGCATATCTATATCGACATAAGGTGCAGAACATGCAAAATCTACAAAACAAACTCCACCATGTTTGTGCATTAACTCAGCAACATCATGATGAGGCGTTTGAATTCCTGTAACATTAGATCCTCCAACAATGGATGCAATTTTTAATGTACAATCTTTATATTGTTCAAGAAGAGTTTCAAGGTTTTTTAAACAAAAGAGTCCTTCGTCATCAGGTGGAATCACTTCTACTTTAGCTATCGTTTCTAACCAAGACGTTTGATTAGAATGATGTTCCATATGCGAAATAAAAACCACTGGACGAATTTCATCAGGAATATTGGTGAATTTTCTTAGGTTCTCAGGAATTTTAAGTCCGAGAATACGCTGAAACTTATTCACAACGCCTGTCATACCATTTCCTGAAACGATTAAGACATCATCTTCATTACAATTGACATGCTTTTTTATGATATGTTTCGCTTCATGATAGGCTTTAGTCATTGCAGTTCCAGATACTGTCGTTTCAGTATGTGTATTGGCGACAAATGGTCCGAATTCATTACAAATCTTTTCTTCAATAGGTCTGTATAAACGACCAGAAGCTGTCCAATCTGTGTAAATAATTTTTTTTGTTCCGAAAGGCGATTCAAACTCTTGATCTATACCAATAATATGTTGTCTAAACGTTTGAAAATGTTGTTCTAGCTTTGACTTTTTAGTAGTTATTACATTTGAATCATTCATTATTTAATTTTTTTTGTACTTAAATCTTAATGACTTTCTTTGTTAATATAACACTATTTGAAACCATTTTCAAAAAATATAGCCCAGAATTTAAATTTGAAACATCAATAGTATTCAACTTAGTTTTCATCAATTTTTTACCTGAAACATCATAAAGTTCAAAATAAAAGGATTGACCGTTTAAATTTTGAATTGTGATTGTATCTGAAGTTGGATTTGGAAAAATTTGAATTTGACCCACTAAAAAATCATCTAAACTTAAATTATTACAGTCGCCATTAAAATTAGCATTGGAATCCACATAAATCCAGTTTACCTCACTATAATTTGCGTCGTCAACTTCAATACAGTCAAGATCAGGATTACCATTGGCTTGAAAATTAGTCACATTTGTATTGTTCCCATTTTTCACATTTAAATAAGTAAGTTCATTAGTATAACAACTCAAATATGTCAGTAATGAATTATTTGATAAATCTAAAGTGGTTATATTATTCTGATGACACAATATTGTGTTTAAGTTTACACTGTTAGATAAATCTAAACTTTCTATAGTATTTCCTGAGCACCATAGTAATTCAAGTTGCGTATTATTACTTACATCAAGAACTGGTATTTCATTATCATAGCACCATAACAGTCTTAGTTGAAGATTATTAGTGACATCTAAACTTACTAAGTCATTATTTAAAATACTCAATCGGTCGAGATTTGGCAAACCACTTACATCAATTGTTGTTAGATAATTATCGTAAGTCCATACTTGTTCTAAAGCTGTATTAGAACCTAATGTAAGGTTAGTTAAATCATTTTGATAACAACGTAAAAGACGCAATTGTTGATTATTACTAACATCTAATGTTTGCAAATCATTAATATAAACATCTAAATGATCGAGAGCAGCAAAGTCTTCAATTCCTGTTAATTCTGAAATATTCTTTTCGCTTATATTTAAATACGTTACTGTATTAATCATTGCCGTAGGAACAAAGTCATCCAAAGGCCCAGAATCTAGTCCTAAATCGATTAACGCTTGTTCAAAATTATCATCAGGAACAAATGTATTTTGGGAAAAGCAAAGGCTACTACACAATAGAATTAAAACAATAGATCTCATGAATTATATATTTGCTATGTCTTTAATTTCAGAAATGATTTTATTAGCAAGTGCATCTGCTTCATTTTGTGAAGGTGCTTCCGTATAAATTCGAATAATTGGTTCGGTATTACTTTTTCTTAAATGAACCCATGAATCAGAAAAATCAATTTTCACACCATCAATAGTCGTTAAATTCTCATGTGCATACTTAGCTTCCATTGTGCTCAAAATACCATCGACATCTAATTCTGGTGTTAATTGAATTTTCTTCTTACTCATATAATAATTTGGATACGACGCTCTCAAATCGCTCACATTCATTTTCTTTTCAGCCAGAAGACTTAAAAACAAAGCTACACCAACCAAAGCATCACGACCATAATGTAACTCAGGATAGATAATTCCTCCATTACCTTCTCCACCAATTATAGCGTTATTCTTTTTCATAAGGCTAACAACATTGACTTCACCAACAGCACTCGCTTCATAAGTTCCGCCATGCTTTTCAGTAATATCTCTAAGCGCTCTAGTAGAACTCATATTACTTACGGTGTTTCCTTTAGTTTTACTCAATACGTAATCTGCACAAGCCACTAACGTATATTCTTCACCAAACATCTCTCCTTTTTCGTCCATAAACGCCAAACGATCAACATCTGGATCTACAACAATTCCGAAATCTGCATGCTCTTTTACAACCGCTTTTGATAAGTCGGTTAAATGCTCTTTAAGCGGTTCAGGATTATGAGGAAATTGTCCGTTAGGTTCACAAAATAATTTTACAGGATGTACACCTAAACGTTCTAATAATAAAGGAATTGCAATTCCTCCTGTTGAATTCACACCATCAACAACCACTTTGAAATTGACTTTCTTTATTGCTTCAACATTTACCAAATCCATATCTAGAACTTCATCAATATGTAAATCGATATAAGCATCATTAATGGTTATTTTTCCTAAGCTATCAACATCAGCAAAGGTCATATCTGTTCCTTCAGCAAGTTTTAAAATTTTAGCACCTTCTTCACCATTCAAAAATTCACCTTTAGCATCTAATAATTTAAGAGCATTCCATTGTTTCGGATTGTGACTTGCCGTTAATATGATTCCACCATCAGCATGTTCCATTGGTACAGCAACTTCAACTGTTGGTGTCGTAGATAAGCCTAAATCAATCACATGAATTCCTAGACCAACTAAGGTGTTCATTACTAAATTCTGAATCATTTCACCAGAAATTCGAGCATCACGACCAACCACAACTCTGTAATTGTCTTTGTCACGTTGTTGCTTGATCCATGTGCCATAAGCAGATGCAAATTTCACAGCATCAATAGGTGTTAAATTATCGCCTACATTACCTCCAATAGTTCCTCTAATTCCTGAAATTGATTTTATAAGTGTCATATATTGTTAATATTTTCAGCAAATATACCATTTCAAAACCGTAAATCTTAACTCACAATTCGTAAATTACACCTATGAATTTTCTAGCCCATATTTACCTTTCAGGAGACAACAAAATGATTACCATTGGCAACTTCGTCGCAGATGCTATTAGAGGTAATAAATACAAAATACTATCTTCAGAGTTTCAAGTTGGTATAAAACTACATCGTCATATCGATACGTTTACAGATTCGCATCCTATTGTAAGGCAGAGCACCAAACGATTACACAAAAACTATAGCCATTATAGCGGAGTGATTGTTGATATTTTATACGATCATTTTTTAGCCAAAAACTGGCTTACCTATTCAGACATTCCTTTAGATGTGTATATTGATGATTTTTATGAGTGTTTGAAAGAACACCATGACGTCTTACCCGAACGCTTTCAGAAGCTCATGCCTTTCATGATTGCAGACAATTGGTTATTGAGTTATGCGGAAGTTGATGGCATACAGCGAGTTTTGAACGGCATGAATAAGCGCACAAAAAACAAATCTAGAATGCACCTAGCAACCAAAGAACTCAAAGAATTCTATTCTGAATTTGAAGATGAATTTACGCGCTTTTTTGAAGAATTGATAGAAACCTCAAACACGAAACGTTTGGAACTCGAAAAAGAATACAAAATATGAGAACTTATGTTGCTTTATTAATCCTACTATTATCGATTTCAGCTTGTAAAAAAGAACAAATACAAGTTCATAAAAAAAGAGGTCTCATTACAGAAAATGCTATGGTCGTCACAGCAAGAAAAGAAGCCTCACAAATAGGAAGTGCTATTTTAAAAAAAGGCGGAAATGCCTTTGATGCGATGTTCGCAACAGAAATGGCGTTGGCAGTCGTATATCCTTATGCAGGGAATTTAGGAGGAGGCGGATTTATGGTTTACAGACTGGCAGATGGAGAAACAGGCGCTTTAGATTATAGAGAAAAGGCACCTTTAGCAGCTCACAAAACCATGTATTTAGATGAAAACGGCAATGTTATTAAAGATTTGAGTTCTGTTGGAGTACATTCAGTAGGCGTTCCTGGTACCATTGCTGGAATTTTTGCTGCTCATGAGAAATTTGGAACGCTTCCTATTAAAGATATCATGCAACCTGTTATTGAACTCGCTCAAAATGGTTTTATTATCACTGAAAAGCAGCATGTAAAATTAGAACATTATGATAGTATTATTCGAGCGGTTAACGGAAAAGACATTCTGTTTACTAAAAACATAAAAGTAAAAGACACTATTAAAAACCTGAAGCTTGCTGAAACACTAAAGCGAATCGTAACAAATGGAAAAGATGAGTTTTACAAAGGTGAAACTGCTAAGCAACTCATTACGTTTTTAAATGAAAAAGGAACCATAATGACGCTTGAAGATCTAGAGCGTTATGAAGCAAAATGGCGAGATCCAATCCAGTTTAAGTATAAAGACCTGAATGTAATTTCTATGTCACCTCCTTCAAGTGGTGGCTTATGTTTGGCTCAGATTATGAAGATGATAGAACCCTTCGATTTAAAATCTTATGGTCATAATTCGGTAAAAAGTATTCAAGTGATGGTGGAAGCAGAACGTCGTGCTTATGCAGACCGAAGTTACTTTTTAGGAGATCCCGATTTTGTGGACATTCCGACTAAAAAACTATTAAGTGATGCGTATTTAAGTAAACGTATGGACAATTTTTCGTTTGAAAAACCAACACCTTCAGACTCTATTTCCTATGGAGAAATCTTAGGCTACGAAAGTGAAGAAACGACGCACTACTCTATTGTTGATCCGTTTGGAAATGCAGTTTCAGTAACCACCACATTAAATAGTGGCTATGGTTCTAAACTATATGTTGATACACTCGGATTCTTTTTGAACAACGAAATGGATGATTTCAGCAGCAAACCAGGAGAACCCAATATTTACGGATTAATTGGAGGAAAAGCCAATAGTATTGCTCCAGAAAAACGCATGCTAAGTGCTATGACTCCTACAATAGTTGAAAAAAACGGAGAACTGTTTATGGTTTTAGGAACACCAGGAGGTTCTACAATTATAACTTCCGTATTACAAACCATTTTAAATGTGGTAGAATTTGATATGACAATGCAAGACGCTGTTGATGCGCCTCGATTACATCACCAGTGGCTACCAGATCATATTCGGATGGAAGTCGATTTATTTTCCGAAGAACTAAAGCAACAATTAGAAGCCAAAGGTTATGATATTAATGAAGCCTCTGCACCTATTACTGCAAGAGTTGAAGCTATTTTAGTGTTAGAAAGCGGGAAACTCGAGGGAGGAGCCGATTATAGAGCTGACGATACTGCAATCGGATTTTGATTTGTAGATTATTTTCTCTATTTTTCAATTTAAAATTTTATGAAAAATCGACCAGAAATACATTTAATTAAATTCTATTATAAAGAGAAGCATCAAATAGGGATTAAATTTAAATACAACAAAATACTAATAGATGTTGCCAAATCTATTCCATCTTCAAAATGGAATCAAATAGTTATGTTATGGCACCTTCCCTATACTACAAAAAACCTTGATTTGATTCGGTATTATTTTAAAGATTATGCATTCATAAATGAGAATGCATTAGGATTACAGGCAAAGCAAAAGAAAAGTATGCCTAAAACTGAAAGAAAATTAAACGAAGAGCAAAAAATAGTACTTAATAATTATTATAAATACTTAAGAGGGAAACGCTATAGTGATAGTACAGTAAAAAATTACACATTTCAAATTGCTGATTTTATTGATTACCATAGAGAGAAACAAATTCAAGATTTATGCAATAGAGATGTCGAATTATTTATAGAAGATGTTTTTATAAAGCGAAAACTAAGTATTAGTGTTCAACGACAATTTATAAGTGCATTAAAATTATTTATTGTTTTTGATAAATCGACACAAATTGAAGACATAGAATTAGTACGACCAAAGCGAGATAAAGTATTACCAACAGTTCTATCACAAAATGAGGTAATTGAATTAATAGCGAAAACAAAAAATTTAAAGCATAGAACCATTATTGCATTATTATATTCGGCAGGATTAAGAATAAGCGAACTCATAAATTTAAAAATTGATGATATAAATATTAACCGAAAGCAGTTTATTATTAAAAAAGCCAAAGGCAGAAAAGACAGATATGCACCTTTAGCTGAGCATTTATTACCACTATTAAGAAATTATATGATCACCTATGAACCAGAAACCTATCTTATAGAAGGAAAGCCAGGTTTTAAATATAGTTCAAGTAGTGTGAGTAAATTTTTGCATAAAGCAGCTTCACAATGCCGTTTAAAAGTTCGTGTTACACCACATACATTACGACATAGTTATGCAACACACTTATTAGAAAATGGTGTAGGGCTGCGACATATTCAATCGTTATTAGGCCATGCAAAACCAGAAACTACAATGATTTACACACATGTAGCTAGGAAAGACTTATTAGAGATTCGAAGCCCACTAGATCTTGCTGTAGAACACTATAAAAAAACGGATAATCTGGAACAAAAGTTCAAGATATCGGAAAAATAGCAACTGATATTGTGTATATTTATCGATATATAACGAGTTGTAGGTAATATAAAAACAAGAAAATGAGAAAAATTGTTCTTCTGATTATACTAATTAGCCAACTCTCTTTTGGTCAAGATGGAACTCAAGGAACGTTTTCAATGGCTGTTGTTAAACCAAATAAAGCTGAAATAGAAAAATCTTTAGAAAAGTTTACTGACTCAATAGAATTAACATATCGTAATCAATATTACACTTATCGTAATCGTCTTATCGAAATGCAGGATGAAAAACCTGAAGATTACCCAGAAGATATGAGAGCAGATTTTAAAGAAAGTAAAAAACAAGCTGCTCTTGAACTGAAACAATTGGATAGTCTAGAGAACCAAATCTTGAATTATAAATATTACGAACTGATTTCATACTACACGACAACAATTCTGAATATGTCTTTTAATGAATATGAACCATATTCCAGTATTTTTGAGGTTCAAAATCATGAAATTGAAAACGATGAATTATCAGAATATGCGGAAATTAAAAAAGTAGATTTTATTTTACTGTTTGAGAACATAAAAGTCACAAATATAGAAGGACTTTACAAAATGACTTCTCAACTAAAATTGTACTCGAAAAAAGAAAACAAAATTGTTCTCGAAAAGAATGTTTTCGGAAATACAAATAGCTATGGAGGAATGTGGACTTGTGGAAATTCATTGTCGTGTTTATTTATTACGTCAATTAAAAACTCAATGGAATTCTTAATCCCAGAAATCAGGCAAAGAATATAAAATACTACCTACAACAACGTGTATAACCAATTGCTTGGTTATCGCATACTCGGAAATTCCTAGCGGAATTTCCTATTGGTTCGTTTTCTTTTGCTAACTTAGTCATAGCCAACGCAACTAGCCATACACAAAACCGTTAGGCACAAGCGGATCTCACTCAAATGGAAAAACAGTTTACTTCGATATACAGGATTCGAGAATATGGTTTAAGTTGGGGAATCAGAATTCAAATTTCAGCAAGAATTGAAAAAGATAGTGGAGGAATAAAAATATCTCACAATCTGTTTTATGAAAACAAAGTTGAAAACATAAAACTAACGACTCAAGAAATTAATCTTTTGTTGGCTGGTATAAAATGGGTAAACTCATTGATTATAAATAAAATTAAGTTTCCGATAAAAATTGTTCTTGAAAAAATTGAATTAAATGAATGTGACTATCAAAGCGAAGGATTATTTTATGCAATTGCATTTTGGGCATCTGAGACTTTTAAATTTAGTTTGCCACAATATGAATTTAAATATGATGAAGAAAATGGTAAATATATTTTCCCAAATTTAACTGATGATATAGAAAAAGCCAATGCCTAACAACGTGTATAACCAATTGCTTGGTTTGTGTGTACTCGGAAATTCCTATCGGAATTTCCTACTGGTTCGGTTTCTTTTGCTAACTTAGTCCTAGCCAACGCAACAAGCCATACACAAAACCGTTAGGCACAAGAAAAAAATACTACTAATGAGATTAAATCTGCTGATATTATTAATGGTCATAAATTTAAGCTGTGTTAAAGGTCAATCTCAAAAAAAAATTGACAAAAAAGCAAATAAAGAACATATCTTACCATTAAAAATCAAAATTAGAGGGCAACTTAAACAAATTGAAGATTCAGGATTAATAATTCCTTCAATTGAATTTAACATAAATAGAAATTACGTAAAAGTTAAAGTTGGAGCAAATGAATTTTACAACACCAAATATGAGAATACTTCATTCTCTGAAATATTTAAATTGTTTGTCGTAGATGATTTTAAGAGTAATGAATACTTTTATAATCCCTATTTTAAATATATGGGTTATTTAGAAACATCAAAGGAAATAGCAGACAAAGAATACAAACGAAAATTTTCAAATTTTAAGAGAAAAGATATTAAAATCAATTATTTGGAATTGGATTCTACCGAAATTAGAAAATTTACTGTTCTTTCAAATTACATAAATGAAATAGCTATAGAGATTTTACAAGAATCAATTCAAAAAGATTCTATGATCGTTGCTAGTTCAATATCTGAAGCCTTAAAAAAACCTAAAAAAATTTATGAGTTAAGTTATAGAAATTCTTCGACCACAATTCTCTCTCCCGAAATTGGAAAACTAACTAATTTAAGAGTTTTGGATATTTCTGGTTCTCAAATAAAAATTATTCCTCCAGAAATAGAAAATTGTATTCATTTAAAATCAATTATAGCTAATGCAAGTCAATTATCAAAAGTTCCCAATTCAATAGGAAATTTGAAAAAATTAAGAAACATCAATTTCAGTTATTGCAAATTAAAAGAGTTACCAGAAGAATTTGGAAAACTAGAATCACTTTGGAATTTAAGTCTTGGTTCAAATCAACTAGATGATTTGCCAGAAAGTTTTACCAACTTAAAAAACTTACAAATGCTTAATATCTCTAATAATAATTTCTATGAATTTCCTAGAGAAGTTTTAAGTATAGAAAGTGTTGGGAATTTATGGATGCATGGAAATCGCTTCAAACAAATTCCTAGTGAAATTGTCAATTTAAAAGGCTTGCATCATTTTTTAGTTGATGTAACTGAAATAGATAATATTGAAGAGATAAAATCACTTATACCTAAGGTAAGAATAATTGATGAAACAAATAGAAGATAATTCCAGTGCCTAACAACGTGTATAACCAATTGCTTGGTCATAGCCTACTTGGAAATTCCTAACGGAATTTCCTCTGGTTCGTTTTCTTTTGTTAACTTAGTTCTCGCCAACGCAACAAGCCATACACAAACACGTTGCAACCAATTGCTCCAAATCCTAACTCCTTTTTAAATTCAGTCTATTAAGTTTATAATTTTAGATCTATTGCTCACTCAAACCCTTAAAGGAGAAAGCTTACTCAAACTCTATACAAAAAAAAGAAAAGGTTTCTTACTCTAACGGATTTTGAGCTTGTTTACAGAACGTTCTACTTAAACGCCTAATTCTGCTTACTCAAACTCGCTAAATGTGATTACTCCTGCTTCAACGCTCTAAGTAAAACGTGCTTACTCTACTCTGTCGCAAAAGTGATGCAACAACGTGTATAATTAATTACTGCGGAATTTCCCAAACGGAAATTCACAATAATTAATTAACTTAGCTGCTAATCGGAAAATGACTTACGCCCTTTTCCGTAACTAATCATACACAAAACCGTTGTAGGTAATTTACCAACCCAAGAAACTTAATGAAAAAAAACACAAATCATAGACACACAAAAGAAACTCTCTACTACTCTATTTCTAGAATGTTGGAAAGAGCATCTTATTATGGTATGCGTATACTAATTGTTCTATATATGACCGGAGAAGTCCTGAAAATGGATAGAACTGACGCTATAATAACTTATGGTTGGGTTGCAGGCTCATTAGTGTTTTCTCAAATAATTGGTGCTTTACTGGGAGACTTGCTCATTGGAAACAGAAAATCAATTATTATTGGTGGTATTATTCAAGCTATTGGTGCCTTCTGCTTAATTATTCCAACAAATATTGGTCTATATGTTGGATTATCGCTAGTGGTATTAGGTAGCGGTTTATTTACACCTAATATTATCTCAAACTTTGGGAAATCATATTTAAGCAAAACAAAATTATTAGATTCAGCCTTTACATTATTCTATTTAGCAATAAATTTAGGATCATTTCTTGGAATCTTAATAGTTGGTCATTTTGGAGAAGAATATGGTTATAATATTGGGTTTTTAGTATCTGGAATAATGATGCTATTTTCATTAATTCCTATGTGGATTTTAAAAGAACAAAAGCCTACTAAAAATCAAGAAAACAAATACTCTATAAGCAAAAGAGTTTTAAATATTTTCATTGCTTTTCTAGTAGTTGGATTATTTTGGGGTGCTTACGAAATCTCAAATATTCGTTTTTTCGAATTACAATTGCAATTCATCGAAATTTCATCGTTTGATATACCAAATAGTATCTGGTACTCAATGAACTCTATCTATATTTTACCAATTAGCTTAATCGCAGTTATTATATGGACATATTTTTACAATAGTCAATTTTTTAAATTAATGCTTGGTTCTATTTTTGGATTAATCTCATTTGGTATTTTATTCCTAATTCCTGAAGTTGCAACTGAACAAAATACAATTATCTATTTCGTGTCATTACTATTTCTAAGTATTTCGGAAATCCATATTGCGCCAATAATTCATTCAATACTAACTAAGTATTCTAACCCAAAATATCTAGCAATACTAATAAGTCTAGCATTTATTCCAACAAAATTAATTTCATTGATATTTAGTTTATTCAATGATAGATTTTATGACAGACCTAGTTTAGGTTTAATATTTGGAACAATTTTAATGGCAATTATTAGTGTTGGGCTTATTACCTATGTGTTATGGAATAAAAAAAACTACCTACAACAACGTGTATAGTCAATTACTCATTCTGTGTGTACTCGGAAAATCCTACGGATTTTCCTCTGGTTCGTTTTCTTTTACTAACTTAGTTCTAGCCAACGCAACTAACCATACACGAACACGTTGGCAGTAATTAAAAACCAAACGAGAACATAATAAATGAAAATTCGAAAATTAAAATTATTTACAAATAAACTTGAGTTAGAAAAAACATTCTACTCTCAAACTTTAGGTTTTGAAATAATAGAAAACAACTCGAATTATTTTACAATAAATATAGGATGGAGCGAATTAACATTTGAAAAATCTAAAAAAGAATATATATATCATTATTGTTTTTTAATTCCATCTAATAAGCTGGAACAAGCAATGAAATGGATGGAAAAGCGTGTTCCAATTATTGATATTGAGAATGGAAGGAAAACTCAAAGATTTGAAAGTTGGAATGCAGACTCATTTTACTTTTATGATGCTAGTGGAAATATTGCCGAATTTATAGTAAGACATAAATTGAATAACGGAATTAGTTCCGATTTCAATATTTCTGATGTATTATGTGTAAATGAAATAGGAATGCCAACAAATAACGTAGAAAGGGTAAATAATGAACTTCTAAAAAAATTTGGTACAGAGTTTTGGAAAGGTGATTTAAAACGATTTGGTACGAATGGTTCTCAAGAAGGCTTATTTTTATTACCAAACTACGAAATAAAAAAAATCTGGTTTCCAACTTCATCAATAAAAATTAAACCAGAACCTTTTGAAATTCTACTTGAGAATAATGGAAAAAAATATTACATGGAATATAAAAACGAAGAAATAATAACTACAGCCAACAACGTGTATAATTAATTGCTTGGTCTGTGTTTACTCGGAAAATCCTACGGATTTTCCTCTGGTTCGGTTTCTTTTACTAACTTAGTTCTTGCCAACGCAACTTAACCATACACGAACACGTTAGGCACAAGCGGATCTCACTCAAATGGAAAAACAGTTTACTTCGATATACAGGATTCGAGAATATGGTTTAAGTTGGGGAATCAGAATTCAAATTTCAGCAAGAATTGAAAAAGATAGTGGAGGAATAAAAATATCTCACAATCTGTTTTATGAAAACAAAGTTGAAAACATAAAACTAACGACTCAAGAAATTAATCTTTTGTTGGCTGGTATAAAATGGGTAAACTCATTGATTATAAATAAAATTAAGTTTCCGATAAAAATTGTTCTTGAAAAAATTGAATTAAATGAATGTGACTATCAAAGCGAAGGATTATTTTATGCAATTGCATTTTGGGCATCAGAGACTTTCAAATTTAGTTTGCCACAATATGAATTTAAATATGATGAAGAAAATGGTAAATATATTTTCCCAAATTTAACTGATGATATAGAAAAAGCCAATGCCTAACAACGTGTATAACCAATTGCTTGGTTTGTGTGCACTCGGAAATTCCTATCGGAATTTCCTACTGGTTCGGTTTCTTTTGCTAACTTAGTCCTTGCCAACGCAACTAGCCATACACAAAACCGTTGTGCATAATGCGGAAAAACGATAAAAATTGAAAAATTGAACTATAAAAGCCAGCCGCATAAATAGCACATTTGTTTTTTTCCAACGCAAAATCCAACGCTAAAAAAAACAAAAGAGCTATTTTAGCCAACGCTCGACCAAACCAACAAAATGAATGAATAAAAAAGACTTATCTGAATCTGACATAAAGGCGAAATTTATCACACCTGCTATTTTAAAATCAGGTTGGGATGAGCAAACACAATTAGGACGTGAGATTTTCTTCACAGATGGTCGAATCTATGTGAAAGGAAAGCTGACTGCAAGAGGAAAACGAAAATTTGCGGACTATATACTTTTCTACAAACCGAATGTTCCGATTGCAATAATTGAGGCAAAAGACAACAAACACAGCGTAAAAAGTGGAATTCAACAAGCTCTTGGCTACGCCAACACCTTGGATATTCCTTGTGTGTTTAGTAGTAATGGAGACGGATTTTACTTTCACGACAAAACAGCAACAGACGGAGAAATTGAAAAAGAACTGACTTTAGACGAATTTCCAAGTCCTGAAATTCTTTGGCAGAAATACAAAAAATACAAAGGAATTGAAACCGAAGAAGTTGAAGAAATTGCAAAACAAGATTATTTTCAAGATGGTTCTGGTCGTAGTCCAAGATACTACCAACAAATTGCTGTAAACAGAACAATCGAAGCAGTTGCAAAAGGATTAGACCGAATTCTTTTAGTTATGGCAACTGGAACAGGAAAAACTTATACAGCTTTTCAAATCATTTACAGACTTTGGAAAAGTGGAGCAAAAAAAAGAATCTTATTTTTAGCGGACAGAACTGCATTAATTGACCAAACAGCTCGTGGAGATTTTAGACATTTTAAAGATGCTCTAACAATCATAAAAAAGAAACAAATTGACACAGCTTACAATATTTATTTAGCATTATATCAAGGTTTATCAGATAGTCAAGGAGCAGATGCATACAAACAATTTAGTCCAGACTTTTTTGATTTAATCATAATTGACGAGTGCCACAGAGGAAGTGCTAAAGAAGATAGCAAATGGCGTGAGATTTTAGCTTATTTCAACAAAGCAACTCACATTGGTTTAACAGCAACACCAAAAGAAACCGAAGAAGTTTCAAATATTGATTATTTCGGTGAGCCTCTTTACACCTATTCTTTAAAACAAGGAATTGATGATGGTTTTCTGGCACCTTATAAAGTTGTAAAAGTCACTTTAGATATTGATGCGGAAGGTTGGCGACCAACACAAGGTTTTGTAGATAAAAGCGGAAATCCAGTTGAAGATAGAATTTACAACAGAACGGATTTTGACAAAAATATAGTTGTTGACGAACGCAGAAAATTAGTTGCAAAAAAGATAACCGAATTCTTAAAAGGTTATGACAGATTTGCAAAATCAATCGTTTTCTGTATTGATATTGAGCACGCAGAAGGAATGCGTTCCGCATTGGCTAACGCCAATGCCGATTTATTCGCTCAAAACAATAAGTACGTAATGCAAATTACAGGCGATAACGAAGAAGGAAAACGTGAGTTGGATAGTTTTATCAATCCAAGTGAACCTTATCCTGTTATTGCTACAACTTCAAAATTAATGACTACAGGAGTTGATGCTCAAACTTGTAAACTCATTGTTTTAGATAGTAATATTGGTTCAATGACCGAGTTTAAACAAATTATTGGTCGTGGAACGAGAATAAATGAGGAATATGGTAAAACATATTTTACCATTATGGACTTTAGAAATGTAACCAACTTATTTGCTGACCCTGATTTTGATGGTGACCCAGTAATGATAAAACAAGTTGGTGAAGATGATGATTTATCTGGTGCAGAAGACGAAATGACAGATGAAGTAATCACAGACATTTTGGATGGCGAAGAAGTTGATTTTCCAGACATTGAAGGTGGTGGAGAAATTGAAGAAGATACAAGGCGTGAAAAAATTCGAGTGGATGGTGTTCAAGTAAAAATTGTAAATGAACGTGTGCAATATTTAGGTAATGATGGTAAAATTATAACGGAAAGCCTAAAGGACTACACTAAAAATAGCGTTACCAAACAATATCAAAGTTTAGAGAAATTTCTAAATTCTTGGAATAATTCAGAAAAGAAAGAAGTTATTATTAAAGAATTAGAAGAACAAGGAATTTTCTTTGAAGCTTTAAAAGATGAAGTTGGAAAAGAATTTGACGCTTTCGATTTAATCTGTCACGTAGCTTTTGAAGCAAAGCCCTTAACAAGAAAAGAAAGAGCAAACAACGTAAAAAAGAGAAACTATTTTACCAAATATGGAGACAAAGCCCAAACGGTTTTAAATAGTTTACTCGATAAATATGCAGAAGATGGTTTATTAACTATTGAAAGTACAGAAGTATTAAAACTTGACCCTTTAAATAAATTAGGAACACCAATTGAATTAATCAAAGCTTTTGGTAGTAAAAAAGTTTATTTACAAGCATTGAAGGAATTAGAAACACAATTATACAATACAACAGCATAAATGGCAAACGTAGCAGCAGTAGTAAGCAGCATAAGAAATATAATGCGTCAAGACAGAGGGATTTCTGGTGATGCCCAAAGATTAGAGCAATTAGGTTGGATGCTCTTTTTAAAAATTATTGACGACAAAGACCAAGAATTAGAAATTTTAAAAGACGATTATCAGTCTGTAATTCCAGAGCAATTTCAATGGAGAACTTGGGCAAGTGACCCAGAAGGAATTACAGGAGATGATTTATTGGAATTTATAGACAGTAACGCCCAAAACAACCGAGGGTTATTTGCCACTTTACGTAATCTCACAAGTATTAATAATCCAAAACGTGCTGCCATAGCGAAAGAAGTTTTTGATGGTTCAAATAACTATATGAAGAGTGGTTACGAAATGCGAAAAGTC
Organism: Psychroserpens ponticola; assembly: GCF_023556315.2. Taxonomy (NCBI): domain Bacteria; kingdom Pseudomonadati; phylum Bacteroidota; class Flavobacteriia; order Flavobacteriales; family Flavobacteriaceae; genus Psychroserpens; species Psychroserpens ponticola. The sequence goes on from NZ_CP116221.1 coordinate 1,846,391, forward strand.
ATAAATAAACTCAATGAAATTGACTTTAACAATTCTAACGATAAGCACATTTTCGGCAATATTTACGAAAGTATTTTACAAGAATTGCGTGATGCAGGAAATAAAGGTGAATACTACACACCAAGAGCAGTAACACAGTTTATGACACAAATGACCAATCCAAGATTGGGTGAAAAAGTACTTGACCCTGCAGCTGGTACAGGAGGTTTTTTAAGCGCAGCAATAGACCACGTTAGAGAAAATTATGTAAATACGGTAGAAGACGAGCATCTTCTGCAAAAAAGTATTACAGGATGGGAATTAAAACCTGTAGCATACGTTTTAGGACTAACCAATTTAATTTTACACGAAATGGATGTTCCTGACTATCATTATATTGATAGTCTAAAAAAGGAATATAATAGTATTGGTAAAAAAGACCAAGTCGATGTAATATTAGCTAATCCACCATTTGGTGCAAGTATAGCTGAAGGTGTAGAATCAAACTTTCCGAGTTCTTTTCGTTGTCGTGAATCAGCAGATTTATTTGTTGTATTAATGTTAAAATTATTAAACCATAATGGTAGAGCTGCAATTGTTTTACCTGATGGATGTATTAAAGGCGAAGGAGTAAAAGCTCGAATACATAAAAAACTATTAACAGAATGTAATCTGCATACAATTATTAGAATGCCGACTAGTACATTTTTTCCAGCAGCAGTTAGAACAAATCTGCTTTTTTTTGAAAAAGGAAAGAAAACAAATGATATTTGGTACTATGAGCATAAATTACCCAAAGGTCAAAAAAGCTACTCTAAAACTAAACCTATTGAATTTGATGAATTTCAACCAATTATAAAATGGTGGCAAAACAGAGAAGAATCTTCAGTTTCTTGGAAAGTAAATGTTTCAGAATTAAAAGATTGGGATTTAGATATTAAAAATCCATATCAAGAGAAAATAAAACATATTCCTGCTACTGAATTATATGAAAAATATAACAACAAACTGACTTCAGTTCAACAAACATTCTCTACAATATCAAAAAATATATTATTTAACAGAATTCCAGTTCTAGACAAACTTCTTCAAAATAATAATTCTTTGTTCCTAAACATAGATTTTATTAATAAATTCAAGAAAGTTATTATTCTAGAAGGGCTAAAAGGAAATTTAAGTAAAGATTTTAGCGATAAACAAGAATTCAAGTCTGGAGAGTTACTCTCTGATAAAATGTTGGAAGAAAAAGCAATCATTTTTGAAGAAGAAAGACTTAAACCTGAAAAATCAGTAATTCCAATTGAAAAACAAGCAATACCGTATAAAATACCAAACCATTGGTGTTGGAATATACTTGATAATGTTTCAATATTTTATAATGGTAAGGCTCACGAAAAATTAGTTGATTCAAGTGGTCAATATATTTTAGTAAACTCAAAATTTGTCTCAACAAATGGTTCAGTTAAAAAACACAGTACTGAAATATTAGTTCCTCTTAAAAAAAATGATATTGCCATAGTAATGAGTGATGTTCCTAACGGTAGAGCTTTAAGTAGATGCTATCTTGTAGAGGAAAACAACTTATATACACTAAACCAAAGAATTGGATGTTTAAAATCATTATGTGGTATTCATCCTGAATACTTAAAAATGGTTTTAGATAGAAATAAATATTACTTGAATTTTAATGATGGAAAAAAACAAACAAATCTGAAAAAAAGTCAAATTTTATCTTGCCCAATTCCAATTCCACCTCTAGAAGAACAAAAATATATAATAGAACAGGTAAATAACTTATTGAAAAAATGTGAAGAATTAGAATTAGAAATCGAAAGTCAAAATAGTCTTTCTGAAAATCTTATTGATTCAATTTTAAATGAATCTTTTTAATGCCAACGCTAAAAGCCATACACATTTGCAATTCGCTACAGCCAACGCTACGCCAAAAATTGCAAAAGAGTATGTCTTGCCAATGCTCAAATCAGAACTAAATAACAAACATCGGAAAACCAAACTGAACGTGAAAAGCACTATGCACAACAACGTGTATAAAACATAGCTATTATAGGCTTTCCGAGAGGTTTTTGTATATTTACATAGTACGCCAAATTTTTTATTTGGTTATATTTAGAAAAGAAAATTAAACATAAAAATAAAAAATTCGGCTCGTGCAAAATCTGAAAAATTAGTGTTTATTTATACGCTACGTTTCATACACAAGACCGTTGGGCGTAATGTAAAAATCCTCCGAATATGACAGAGTTATTAATACAAAATATTTTAAACCATATTACGCTTTCCAAAAAAGAGATAGATAGCTTTTGCAACTTATTCGACCAAAAAGAAGTTCAAAAAAAACACTTTTTACTGCGAGAAGGTCAAATTTGCAAGTTTGAGGGCTTTGTTACTAAAGGTCTTTTTAGAGTATATCATATAGATAATAATGGCTTTGAACAAGTACTCTATTTTGCACAGGAAAATTGGTGGATAACCGATATCGACAGTTTTACCAATGAAACGCCATCTCAACTTTACATACAAGCGTTAGAGGACAGTGAAGTATTATTAATTTCAAAAAAAGACAAAGAGCTTGCTTATGATAACATTCCAAAAATAGAAAAACTGTTTAGAGTAATGACTCAAAAAACGCATATCTCGTTACAACGAAGAATGATAGATAATTTGAGTAAAAATGCCGACCAACGTTATATAGACTTTATTGAAAAATATCCTAATCTCTTTCAACGATTAACCAACGTGCAGATTGCCGCTTACTTGGGTATAAGCCACGAGTTTTTGAGTAAAATAAGACGAAAAATCGCCAGTAAATAATAGTAGAAAATTCATTTATTGAACTTGTTCAATGTTTTGAAGTAGGTAACCGTTGCATCTTTGTACCATCAGTAAAAACAAGACAGAAATGAAATCGATTTTTTCAACAGTATTTTTAACAATTTTAATTTTATTCAAAATGAACGCACAAGAACAAAGTTTTAAAACAATAGAAACAAGCAAATTTAAACTTCAAGTTTACAACGCATCAGAAAATAGTTTTGGTGTGGCATCTGTTATTATCTCAGGTAAAAACGATGCCGTATTAATAGATGCACAATTTACCTTGGCAGAGGCAACAAAAGTAGCACAAGAAATCAAAAACTCAGGAAAGAACTTAACTACAATTTATGTTTCGCATGGCGACCCTGATTTTTATTTCGGATTAGAAGTCTTCAAAAAATATTTCCCAGAGGTTACGGCATATGCTTCGTCTGCAACAGTAGAGCATATTAAAGCTACAGCTCAAAAGAAATTGGAAGTTTGGGGCGAAAAATTAGGCAATAACATCACATCTAATGTTGTCTTACCTCAAGTTCTAAAAGGAAATTCGATTGAGTTAGAAGGCGAAAAACTAGAAATCATTGGATTAGACGAATTCCCAAAAAGAACCTTTGTATGGATACCATCAATTAAAACAGCTTTAGGCGGAATTAATGTTTTTGGCACAACATTTAATGTGTGGATGGCAGATGCACAAACAACAGAGGTTCGTAACAACTGGATCTCGATCTTAAATACTATCAGCGAATTAAAACCTGAAATAGTAATCCCTGCACACGCAAATACCAATTCAGATTTCACTATTGATGCTGTAAACCACACGAAGAATTATATTCAATTTTATGAAGAAGCTTTGAGTAGCAATAAAACTTCTGAAGCGTTAATAGCAACTATTAAATCAAAATATCCAAATTTAACTTTTGAAACAGCCTTAATGTTAGGAGCAAAAGTGAACACAGGAGAAATGAAATGGTAAGAACTATAATAATCATCAACTTGACAATGCTTTTAGTATTGTCAAGTTGTTTATTTAAACAAGAAGTTATGACAAATCTCGACATAATAAAAAGTACCTATGAAGGTGAAACATCAGAAGAAAACGGCAAAAATTTAGCCAAATATGTAGCCGTAAATATCAGTTGGACAGAAGCCAAAGGCTTTCCTTATGCAGGAACTTATATTGGTTTAGAAAGTGTTACTGAAAATGTTTTTAAACGCTTAGGTAGCGAGTGGATTGATTATAAATTTACACCCGAAGATTATATTGCAAATGAAGACAAAGTAGTTGCTTATGGAACCTATTCGGGTACATATAAAAAAACGAACAAGTATTTTGAAGCAAGAGTTGCCCATATATGGAAACTGAACAATGGCAAGATTATCAGTTTTGAGCAGTTTGTAGATAGTAAATCGGTTGACGAAGCAATACGTTAAAACACTACGCCCAACAACGTGTATAATTAATGGCTAGTCCTCGCCTACTTACGAAAATCCTCGCGGATTTTCTATTTGGTTTTTATTTGCTAAATTAGGTGCTTAAACACGCCACTAATCATACACAAAACCGTTAACAACAATAGTGCAAAAATTCAACAGCACTACTCTATTTGAACTATTGTTTTAAATACAAAAATCTCAAATTTCTCATTTAAGATTTTCGTTTATCATTTTTTGGAGAACTAAACGCTTTTTGGTTTGTTTTTGTTTATTAAGTTATAGCTAGAAAACTCTCAAGATAATTTCTTACTTCAATGGTAAACAATTTATTTTTAAGATAATATCTTCGATCATTTAAAATTGTTTTTTTGTAAGTCAGTCGAATTATCGCTTGCGTTCTGTATCGTTCTAAAATCCAAAAAAGGTGTTCGTTAGTATTCCTGTGGTACAACCTAAATGCTATTATGGACTTTTCTCTTTTGCCAAATCAACGGTTTCTTGGGAGTATCAGCTAATGTTAGTTATAGCATTCTCTTTCGGTTGCTGTGAAGTATATAGCTAGTTCTGTGATTCACCAATGACTTGTGCTGCACTACAGTTGCTAACAACGTGTATAATTAATTACTACGGAATTTCCAATCGGAAATTCACAATAATTAATTATATTAGCTAATAATCGGAAAATGACTTACGTCCTTTTCCGTAACTAATCATACACAAAACCGTTGTACAACATTTGACCTAACAATGAAAATTCGAGTTTTAACAATAATATTCCTAGTACTTAGTCTAACTTTTTTTGGACAAGAAACCGAATCAAAAGATTGTTTCGAAATAAAATATCTTGATTTTTTTGGTTTAGAAAACCAAGAAATTGTAAAATGGCCAAAATCTGAAATAAGTGGATTATTGGCAATGGATTTTGAGAAAGACAGAAATGGCTCAACTATTAAAACAAGTTTTATAATTCCTTTAATTATTTACCAACTAAAAGAGTATCATCCGAATTGTAAGTCTAATATTGATACAACATATTTAAATCAAATTTCAGAATTATATTTTAAAATAAGAGGTTTGGATAATACAATACTAAATACCAAATCAACTACCGAAAAAATTGAGTTTTTACTAAACGATTTTTATTCTCAAGTAGAAAACATAAAATATCTACCAAAAATGACAATGACCTTTGACGATGGTCCTTTTTATGGTGTTGAATTTGAAAGTAAAACAGAATTAAAACCTATTAAAAAACATGAAACGGAATTTGGTTTTTTGACTGTTTCAAAAATTGATAACAAAACTATATTAACAAGCAAGGACAATAAAGGGAAAACAATATGGCAAAAGTCTATAACTGGATTATCAGATAGAAACTTAACTGAATTACATTTTACAGAAAATCCTATAGAATATAATTCTGTAGCAACTGTTGCTCATATGTATTCAGAAGGAGAAAGATTTACGTTGTATTTAAAAAAGGACGGAAGTTTTATGTATTATTTCCATTCTTGGTAAAATAAAAATAACGTTGTACAACAACGTGTATAACCAATTGCTTGGTTGTGTGTACTCGGAAAATCCTGCGGATTTTCCTACTGGTTCGGTTTCTTTTATTAACTTAGTTCTCGCCAACGCAACAAGCCATACACGAACACGTTGTGCGTAATTCCCTCAAATTGCGGAAAGAAAATAATTACTTCATATTAACGTTTAGTAAATGGTTAAAAAACTGAAAATCAAAAAATATTAATAACTGATTTTCATAACGTTGTAGAAAAGATGAATAGAAAACTATTATTAATCATTTTAATAATTCCAAATATATTTTATTGTCAAAGCGCATTTGAAGTTTCTGATTTTAAAAATGTACATTCAAAGGTGATTAGTATATTAAATGAAAAACAAATATTCTCTTCAGACGTTAACATTGAAGAAATTTATATAACAGATTTAATTGATGTCGAGAATAAAGTTGATGATAACCTCACAAATGGTATATACTGGATTTATTATCATTATCACTGGAATTCTTATTTACTGATTAAAAACAAAAATAAATTTATCTTTTATAATGATCCTCTAAAGAATATTGATTCCTTATTTAAAAAAGTAATAGAGATTGATAAAACAAAAAAAGAATCTAAAGCATATTTAAAAAAAATTTATAATCATCTTTTTGGTTTAATAGAAGACAAACATAAACGAAGATTTACGGTTATTTCAACTGACCGAAAAGAATACAAAAAAAATGAGAGGCAATCCAAAAAGATTAATAAAGACAAAATTCATTCTGAACAAAAAAAATTAAAAAAGGAATATCATTATTATTTGGATTTAATAAAAACGGATAAATAAAAAACTACGCACAACAACGTGTATAATTAATTGCTTGGTCTGTGTGTACTCGGAAAATCCTATCGGATTTTCCTACTGGTTCGTTTCTTTTTGCTAACTTAGTTCTAGCCAACGCAACTAACCATACACAAAACCGTTAACAACAATAGTGCAAAAATTCAACAGCACTACTCTATTTGAACTATTATTGTAAATACAAAAATCTCTAATTTCTCATTTAAGATTTTCGTTTATCATTTTTTGGAGAACTAAACGCTTTTATGGTCTGTTTTTGTTTATTAACTTATAGCTAGAAAACTCTCAAGATAATTTCTTACTTCAATGGTAAACAGTTTCTTTTTAAGATAATATGTTCGTTCATTTAAAATTGTTTTTTCGTAAGTCAGCCAAATTATCGCTAGCGTTCTGTATCGTTCTTAAATCCAAAAAAGGTGTTCGTTAGTATTCCTGTGGTACAACCTAAATGCTATTATGGACTTTTCTCTTTTGCCAAATCAACGGTTTCTTGGGAGTATCAGCTAATGTTAGTTATAGCATTCTCTTTCGGTTGCTGTGAAGTATATAGCTAGTTCTGTGATTTACCAATGACTTGTTCTGCACTACAGTTGCTAACAACGTGTATAATTAATTACTGCGGAATTTCCAATCGGAAATTCACAATAATTAATTATATTAGCTAATAATCGGAAAATGACTTACGCCCTTTTCCGTAACTAACCATACACAAACACGTTAACAACAATAGCTCCAAATTGTAACTCCTATTCTTAGTATCTTATTAAAATTAAAACTTCGGAACTATTGCCACTCAAACTCTTAAAGTTGAAAGTTTACTCAAACTCTTAAAATCATTGTAGCGAAAAAAAGCCTGGTTTTTTTTGCGATTTTTTTTTTTTGAGTTTTAAAGAAGTATTCTCCAAAAAACACTTTTGATGAAAATTTTAATTATTTCAAAATGATTTTAAGCAGGTTTGTGGAACTTTTCACTCTTTCCCTTAAGGCTTTTTACTCTTCTCACTTTATGTGATTACTCTTGCTTCAACTCTCTAAGTTAAACGTGCCTACTCTACTCTGTCGCTAAAGTTGCTAACAACGTGTATAACCAATTGCTCAATTTGTGCGTACTCGGAAATTCCTAACGGAATTTCCTATTGGTTCGGTTTCTTTTGTTAACTTAGTTCTCGCCAACGCAACAAGCCATACACGAACACGTTAGGCTTAATTAAAAAATGAAACACGCAATTAAAATATTTCTGTTCTTCTTCAGCATTTTTTGTTTTGCACAAAATGTTAGCAAAGAAATTAAAACAATAGAGGGAATATGGATTGCTGAAGATTATTACAATTCCTTCGAACAAACGAAAAGTGCTATTAAATCTAAAAATGCGTTTAACTTAAATTATCCTGTAGCTCTTAGAATTAACTCAAAAGATATTAAAAACGGAATATTAAACATTGGATACTCAGAACTTCATGACCATAACATTTATCCTGAAGTGTCTAATATTTCTATTTTTAAGATTAATTTAAATAAAAAAGATTCTATTGGTTACTATAAGACTACCGACATTTCATATTTCAATTACGAATGGATTTCGTATTTAAGATGGAATATCGATAAAAACTCACTTACTCTTTATAGACCGAAAGGAAATGGTCTTGAAGAATATTATATTAAATACAAAAGAGTTGAATCTAAATTCAGAAAAGATTATTTATTTCCAAATCCTTTATATTATTACACTAGAAATAAAACTCTCAGTGGAAATTATACTTTGAAGGATAATTTGGGAAATATACTCTCTGAAAACTTTACTATTGGAGATAACGGAATTGTAAGTGGATTCACTCTATTAGACAATTTCACTGCTTACTTTTCAACTGATATTTACTGTGGTCCTCCTGCAATAAATGATCTCGTTATGTTCTTTGATGATATTTTGATTGAGGAAAAGGAAGTATTCTATTTCCTTTATAAAAAGAACGAAAATGGTAATATTGATTTTCATAAAAGATTATATAATAAAGAAAATGGTTCTGATAAACTTGGAGAAATAATTTATGAATTAGTAAAAAACTAAGCCTAACAACGTGTATAACCAATTGCTTGGTTCTAGCCTACTTGGAAATTCCTAACGGAATTTCCTCTGGTTCGTTTTCTTTTGTTAACTTAGTTCTCGCCAACGCAACTAGCCATACACAAGACCGTTAACAACAATAGTGCAAAAATTCAACAGCACTACTCTATTTGAACTATTATTATTAACACAAAAATCTCAAATTTCTCATTTAAGATTTTCGCTTTATCATTTTTTGGAGAACTAAACGCTTTTATGGTCTGTTTTTGTTTATTAAATTATAGCTAGGAAACTCTCAAGATAATTTCTTACTTCAATGGTAAACAATTTATTTTTAAGATAATATCTTCGATCATTTAAAATTGTTTTTTGTAAGTCAGTCGAATTATCGCTTGCGTTCTGTATCGTTCTAAAATCCAAAAAAGGTGTTCGTTAGTATTCCTGTGGTACAACCTAAATGCTATTATGGACTTTTCTCTTTTGCCAAATCAACGGTTTCTTGGGAGTATCAGCTAATGTTAGTTATAGCATTCTCTTTCGGTTGCTGTGAAGTATATAGCTAGTTCTGTAATTTACCAATGACTTGTGCTGCACTACAGTTGCTAACAACGTGTATAATTAATTACTGCGGAATTTCCAATCGGAAATTCACAATAATTAATTAACTTAGCTGCTAATCGGAAAATGACTTACGCCATTTTCCGTAACTAATCATACACAAAACCGTTGGCAACAATTTAAAAAACCTAAATTGAAACAATTATCTTATTTTATTTGTATTCTACTTTTTGTCACAAATTGTAAAAAGTCAGATGAAAAAACAGTCAGAACCGAAAATTCTTTAGGATTAGATTCTTCAAAAAAAACCTGCGATAGTACTTCAACATACTTAACAAACTTTATTTTTTCAACCAAAAAAGATGTCAATATTTTTGACGATGGAGAATACGATGATGATTGGGATGAAATTTTGGATAATGCTGCAGAATATCAAAATGAAGTTTTATCTCTTCTAAATTGTTCTAACATAACAGATGCACAGAAGGAATTCCTAATAAGTGCAATGAATGGACTTTCATTCCAAAATTATATTGAATTTATATCTGAATGTTTTGAAAAGTATAAAGTTGGTGAAATCTCAAAAAAAACTCTTGAATACCCAACTATATTCAACAACATAAAACATAGATATTATGTTGGTAAATACTATCAAAATGAAGAGGTAATAGAATTACTTACACAGATTAAGAATTATGAAACCATTAAAGGCAGCACGTTAGAAAAAAGAATTGACGAAGTTCTGAATGGAGAATTTTGGAAAGAAAGGGTTGAATTTTATTCAAGTGATGCTATGAATAGTCATACTGAATTATTAGAAGGTTGGTAAAAAACAGTAGCCAACAACGTGTATAACCAATTGCTAGTTTGTGTGTACTCGGAAAATCCTACGGATTTTCCTACTGGTTCGTTTCTTTTTGCTAACTTAGTTCTCGCCAACGCAACTAGCCATACACAAAACCGTTGGCAACAATATGAAAAAACCGTTAAGAATATTGATTTCACTAATTATTATGTCATTTATGACACATATTTGTTATTCTCAGAAACTGAATAAAATATACTACGGAATTTCCTCTGACAGTTTAATAAACAACCATCTTTTAGAATTTAAAAATGACTCAACACTTGAATTAAGTTCTATTCAAAGGCATATGTCAAAACAGTTCAGGATGACTTTTAACTATAAAAAAGAAAATAGAGTTTTGAAAATCTATAAATCGGAATTAAAACATTCTGACAGTTTAGATTTAGCAAATAATGGATTTGCAAATTTCATAAAAGACCTGAATTTTAAATTAGATAATAAAGCGATTCTTGACCAAAATAATGGATTAGTATATGTTTTAAACAATGACTTTAAAAAGAAACATTATTTGACATATATTATAAACGGAAAGGAATATAAGTTAGATTCTGGATTAACTAATTCTTACGGACTTTTAGAAAGAGAACCAAAACGGAATAAAAAACTTGAAAGAAAATTAAATACAATCAATCCTCAATTAGAAAACTATGAGATTAATGTTTACAAAGGAATAGTTGCTTATCAAAAATTTGGATATGAAAGTGTCTTTGGAGTTATAGAAATGAACAAAAAGAAATAAAATACTGTTGCCAACACCGTGTATAAAACATAGCTAGTAAAAGCTTTCCGAGAGGTTTGTGTTTATTTTCAAAGTCCGCCAAATTTTTAAATTTGGCTTTTAAGATTGATAAGTTAAAAACAAAATATAAAAATTCGGCTCTGTGTTTATCCGAAAAGTAGTACCTTTTTACACGCTACGTTTCATACACAAAACCGTTAGCCACAATACGAAAAACGAAAATACCGAATGAGTAAACTGAATTTAGATATTAGAGATAATTACGAGTATTTCCAAGAGTTATCGTATGAAGAAAAGAATCTCGCTACCAATCCAATTGTTCTCGAACCGAAAAGAAATAATAGAGATTGGTTAAAACAGTCAACGAAAATTGACCATTCTACAATTGATGAAAATATCACTTTGATAGTTGAAAAAAAACTATCATTATACAAATATGGAATTAAATTACATTGTCCGAATTTTACAGAAAAACCATATTTCAGATTTGATTCAGATGGACCTGCTCATAGGAACAAAACGGAATTACCATTATCTGAACAAATAATTACGACACCACATTTTAATACTTACGATGAGAAAGGACAAGAATTTGCTTATAAAAGTGATACTCTGAAAAGTGAGAAAGACGCAAAAGCAATTGTCGAGAATTTAGATTTTGGAATAAGTCATTTTTTCCAAGAAACAAATATCAAAACAAATGGAAAAACAGAATACCCAGAAATAAAAGTTAATGAGCCAGAATTATTTGAAATTGAACCAAAGACTGACCCATTAAATGGAATTGATTTTTTAGATTAGCGGAATGGATAAATTGTTAGACATATTCAAAACAATCAAAGATGATTTCTGCTCTCTTACAACTTATAAATTGCGAGGAGAGAGTTTAGAGGTAATCACGCCATTTACGACTTTAAACAATAAATTTGTTTCTGTTTTCATAAAAGAAATTAAAGGTAAATATGTGATTTCAGATGCTGGATGGACTGACTTAAATTATTATGATGTAAGTATTAGCGAAGAATCTGATGATATAATTGAGCGTATTTTCACTTATTATCAAGAGAGTTTTGAGATTTCTACAACCTCTGACAAAGCTGGAACTTTACATTATTTTAAAACTTGTTCAAATCCAAGAGATATTCCAGCAAATGTTTATGATTTAGCCAACTTTATTGTTGGAGCAGTAAATTCTTTAGGAATTAGATATAAAGACGAGAAAGAAGAAAAAGAAAGAGAGACATTTAGAAAAGACGCAAATACTTTTTTGAAAGTAAATTATAACGACAATGTAAAACTTCAAAAGTCTTTAGATGATTTTCAAAATATAAGATTTAATGCCTTAATTACAAAAAACTCTGACATCTTTTTAGTTTCTTATGTGACTGGAAGTAGTTCATATTATTTCACGAATGATTTAAGAAAAACTATCGTGAATTTTGAGATTTCAGAAAAATCGAAATATAGAAGTTTCATTCGGGAAAAAGTTTCAATTATTAATGACCAAGCTGTCGGTTATCAACCCGAAAGATTGAGCAGTATGATGGATTTATTAAATGAAAAAACTACGCAGGAACCAATAAAATGGTCTGAAAAAGAAAAGATTTTAGAGATAATCCGATAAAAGTACTGTGGCTAACACCGTGTATAATTCATTGCTAGTTATAGCCCACTTACGAAAGTCCTCGCGGACTTTCTATCTGTGATTTATTTGCTAACTTTAGTGCTTATACACGCAACGAAATCATACACAAAACCGTTGGCAAACATTTGATGAAAATCGATAATGAAATTAAAAATTGGAAAGATTATTTGGAAAGAAAATTTTCTGACCAATCAATTTATACAATTGACGATAAAACTAATGTGTTATCCAACGGAGTATATAACGTAACTGCGAAAGGAAGTAAAACGGAAATTAGTTTCATATATCCAGATAAAGATTGGCTTACAATTGACGATATCCAATTTCATAATTCTAAAGTAAATGGTTGGTCTGGAGAATTATTAGGAGGCAACGGACCAAAACGCGGGAAATTTAATCAAGAAAATATTGATTACGTAAATAAGGTTCTCGAAACTCCTCTGAAAAAAGGCTGGACTTGTACTGATTATTCCTTATTTGGGAAAGTTTTCAAATCAGTTACTAGAGAAGGAATGAAACCAAAAGTTGGAATTAAAATATTGACAGATTTTAACTTTGGTTGCATAGGAACAATATTATTTCCGATTACATTTCTTATCAATATTGGAATAGAAATAGGTTTAATAGGAAAGAAAAAAACCAGTATTATAAAACCAATGGTGGAATAAAAAACGATTTGCCAACACCGTGTATATTTAATTGCTAGGTCTAGCCTACTTACGAATATTCCTGCGGAATATTCTATTCGTTTTTTATTTACTAAATTAGTTGCTCAAACACGCAACTAAGCATACACAAACACGTTACCACACATTTAAGAAATGCCTACACCAATTCATAGTAAAATAATAAACAAGATTGCTCGCGGATTTTTTAAAGAGTATGGAATTGTTCGCAAAGGTCAATCAAGAATTTGGTTAGATGACCACTATTGGTTCACTACAATTATCGAGTTCCAACCTTTTAGTAATAGACAAGGAACTTGCTTAAATGTTGCTGTAAATTTTCATTGGTACGAAAAAGATTATCTCTCTTTTGATATTGGAGATAGAGAATCTGAATTTATAGATTTTGAGACTGAAGAACAATTTGAAATCAAAATGAATTCTCTTGTGGAATTAGCTTTAAAACGAACGTTAGGGTTTCGAGAAAAATTAGCGAATTTAGAAACTGGAACAAATACAATTCTGAATCACAAATTTGCAAGTGACAGTCTTTGGGGAAATTATCACCGAGCAATTATTTGCGGATTAAAAAATGATCAAAAAAATGCTGAACAATATTTTGATTTGATATTAAAGACAGATCATGATGTAGCTTGGGCAAATAAATTAAAAGACAGAGTTTCTAATTTAAAAACTGAACTGAATAACATTACGGATTTTCAAAAAAGAGTCGATTTGATTATTGAGAAAACAAGGAATGAAAAGAAACTAAAAGCAATTGAAATAAAAAACGTGTGGTAACAACGTGTATAACCAATTGCTTGGTTTGTGTGTACTCGGAAATTCCTAGCGGAATTTCCTACTGATTCGGTTTCTTTTGTTAACTTAGTTCCTGCCAACGCAACAAGCCATACACAAAACCGTTGTACAACATTAAGAAAACTCAAATGCTGAACTTATTTAGAACACAAAAAAAAGAAATTCCATCATTTGAAATTTTACAAAATTCAGAATTTAAGGACAAATACTTTAGTCGTTTATCTCCTTGGGATTGGATGGATAATAAAATGATTCATGTCTTTGATAAAAATTCGCCAAGAGTTGTTACAATGGATCCTTGGCCTCAATTAATTTATTTAGAAGCAAATGGACAAATTACTGTTTCAGAATTTGTTTATAAAATGGCTTCAAGTTATAATCGAAAGACACCAATTCCAAAAGAATTAGATATTACAATCATTTCTGTTCTAAACGATTTAGTTGAAGATAATCTGATAGAGTTAACTCTTGAAAAGCAAAATCTCAGTAACGATATTCAATATCCAAAATCTGAACAATAATTTGAATGAAAAACCCACTTACTAAACAACAAGAACGACTCAGAGGAAAGAAAGTTAATGATATGACAAATCAAGAGCTTGAAACTTGGATTCAAGCTTGTGATAAAATGGAAAATTGGGTTAATGCTAATAAAGCTCGTAGAAGTTGGACACAATCAAGAGATAAAGCTGAATCCGAACTTGAAAAAAGGACTAAAAACTAAAGTTGCAGAAAATAAAAAATGGAATAAAATCATTCTTTATCAATAATAGAAAACGTTGTACAACAACGTGTATAACCAATTGCTCAGTTTGTGTGTACTCGGAAAATCCTATCGGATTTTCCTAATGGTTCGATTTATTTTGTTAACTTAGTTCTTGCCAACGCAACAAGCCATACACAAACACGTTAGGTGCAATTACCAAGCAAACTCTGAAAAACTAAATAAATGAACCTAAATGATTTTTCTTCTATAATTAAAAATGAGAAAAAAGACGAAAGTCAAAAAGAACAGGCATTTTACAAATTCTATGACTATTATTCTGAATTAGTAAAAAGCGTTTTAAAGAAAAAGACATTTACTGAACGACAATTATCAGTAGATATATTTAGAAAAAAATTCACAGAAAAACAATCAGAAGCTGTATTCAAAAAACAATTATTCGCATCTTTAAAAACATTAGAAAGAATAAAAAAAGGAATTGAAACTGGAGTTGTAAATAGGTTTAATATAGGTAAGACTAATGGTTCAATAAATGACTTTTCTGATTTTCTTTTTATTTTTTCATTTGATGTTTATGAATTAGTCAAATACGCTGAATTTAAATATAATAATAAAACATTAAATTATTCTATGGGTTCTTCTATAGGTTCATCCACAAGAGATGTATTTGAAAATGGGTCAATCATATTATTTATAAAACACTTTGGAACTGATTCAATTCATTATAGAGACTTTTTTTCTTATTCTGTATTTACAATTAGATTGATGATTGAGGTTGCTGGTAAGAAAATTTTAGGTTTTAATTCTATAACAGATGAAAATGGAGATAGAATTAGAAAAATAAAAACACAAATTGCGTGGGAATTTATCAAAAATGACCAAATTAACTTCAAAAGAATTCAACTTCCTATTGAAGTTGATACAATTCTAAAAATTGAAAAATGGACAAATCAATTTATACATACTGGTTATATACAACCAATATATTTAATTGAAAATGCATTATTGTTTTTAGATAAATTAACATTTCCAAAATCCACAAAAATATCTAATTATAATACCTTAAAATTGGAATTTGAACAATTCTTAAAGGAAAAAGTAAAAGAAGAACAAGAAATAATTATTAATTGGGAAAACAAGAACAATATGGAATCAAAAATAATATCTGAATAATAAAAACTGCACCTAACAACGTGTATAACCAATTGCTTGGTTTGTGTGTACTCGGAAAATCCTAGCGGATTTTCCTATTGGTTCGGTTCCTTTTTACTAACTTAGTCCTAGCCAGCGCAACTGAGCCATACACAAACACGTTAACAACAATAGTGCAAAAATTCAACAGTACTACTCTATTTGAACTATTGTTATTAATACAAAAATCTCAAATTTCTCATTTAAGATTTTCGCTTTATCATTTTTTGGAGAACTAAACGCTTTTTGGTTTGGTTTTGTTTATTAAGTTATAGCTAGAAAACTCTCAAGAAAATTGATCACTTAAATGGCAAACAATTTATTTTTAGAATAATATGTTTTATCATTTAAAATTGTTTTTTCATAAGTCAGCCGAATTATCGATAGCGTTCTGTATCGTTCTAAAATCCAAAAAAGGTGTTCGTTAGTATTCCTGTGGTGCAACCTAAATGCTATTATGGACTTTTCTCTTTTTCCAAATCAACGGTTTCTTGGGAGTATCAGCTAATGTTAGTTATAGCATTCTCTTTCGGTTGCTGTGAAGTATATAGCTAGTTCTGTGATTCACCAATGACTTGTGCTGCACTACAGTTGCTAACAACGTGTATAATTAATTACTGCGGAATTTCCAATCGGAAATTCACAATAATTAATTAACTTAGCTGCTAATCGGAAAATGACTTACGTCCTTTTCCGTAACTAATCATACACAAAATCGTTGGCAAACATTTAGAAATCCACTTAAAACAAAAACCAAAAGCAAATGAATAGAATAAAACTGAATTTAATTTTTTCAATATTATTTGTTTGTGTCTTTTTTGTTTCTTGCTTAAAAAACAAAAAAGAATACTTCGACAATGGAAATCTAAAAGCTGAATATCAAAAAACAAAAAATGGAATACTAGAAGGGAAATATATAAAATATTACGAGAATGGTAATATTAAATCTATTCAATTATTTAGAAATAATGTTGAAATTGATTCAACTATAGTTTACGATAGCTTAAAATCTAACACAATAAAAACAGCTATTTATAGAAACAAAAATTCGATAGATAGTATCTATGTTAAAAATTATGATAATAGCTATATTACAAGTGAAGGTCATATGTTTAAAACGCAAAAAACAGGTAAATGGAAATTATATAAAAACCAAAAAATAGATAAGATCATGCAATATAAAAATATTGATGGCAAGCAATATTTAAATCAAGGATGGTTTTTCGATAAGTCAGGAGATACTATACATGAATATGGTAGTAATTATAAGTTTAAATACTCAGTTAAACTAAAAGAAAAAACAATAGACATTTCTATAAAATATAAACCATTAATTGCTGAAAATGCTAATGTGATTTTACTACATAATGAAAAGCTTAACAAAGAATTCTCAAATATTGATGAAGTTGTTTTAGATACCATTTTTTTTACTAATAATAAAGTTGATATCGAATATAAAGTTAAACATAAAAGAGAAAAATTAAATTTTAATCTTAGAGGTATAATTAAAGAGTATGCAGATTTACTTAAAAATGATTCAATCTATTACAGAGAAAGATTGATTTATTTAGATGAAAAAATCGTCAAATAGAATCATAAAGTTTGAGAATAATTAAAAAACGATTTGCCAACAACGTGTATAACCAATTGCTCAGTCTGTGTGTACTCGGAAAATCCTAGCGGATTTTCCTATTGGTTCGGTTTATTTTGCTAACTTAGTTCCTGCCAACGCAACAAGCCATACACAAACACGTTGTGCCTAATTAACGAAAACCGACCAAAAACATAAAATGAGTAAACTTGAATTCACATTTGCCGAAAAACTTTCATTAAAAAACAGTCCAGATTTTAATGAAGATTGGCTTCAAAATAAAATCGCTGAAAACCCTCAAATTTTAGGACTTGGAGAACTAGATTTAATTGAACGGGAAAGAAAACATAAATCTGGAAGACTTGATTTACTTCTTGCAGATACACAAAACGAAAAAAGATACGAAGTAGAAATTATGCTTGGCGAATTAGATGCTAGTCATATAATTAGATGTCTTGAATATTGGGATATTGAAAAGAAAAGATATCCACATTATGAACATTGTGCTGTAATTGTAGCTGAAGATATAACAAGTAGATTTTTAAACGTTTTAAGTTTGTTTAATGGTCACATTCCATTAATTGCAATTCAACTAAATGCTTTAAAAGTTGGAAATAAAATTGTCCTAGACTTCGTGACAGTAATGAACCAATTTGCATTGAGAAGAGATGATACAGTAGAAGCTAAATTAGTAGAAACTAATAGAGATTATTGGAATAAAAGAGCAACTAAAAAAACAGTAGAAATAGTTGACAAACTTCTTGAAATCTTAAATAGCAATCTAGACAGTTCGCAACAATTAAATTATAATAAGTATTATATTGGACTTAATGATGGTTTCAAATCAAGAAACTTCATACATTTTAAACCAAAGAAACAATTTACTCATATCTATTTTGAACTTATGAACAAAGAAGAATGGATTGAGAAACTTGATGATTTAGGAATAACATCTACTGCGAATAAAAGAAATTTACAAGTAACTGTTACACCTAAACAAGTCACAGATAATATTAATATTTTGACTGAATTAATAAAAGAATCGGTTGAATTTTATAATAACTAGGCACAACAACGTGTATATTTAATTGCTAGGTCTAGCCTACTTACGAATATTCCTGCGGAATATTCTATCTGTGTTTTATTTACTAAATTAGTTGCTTAAACAACGCAACTAATCATACACAAAACCGTTGTAGCACATTAAAAAAAAACTCAAATTGAACATGAAGAAGATTTTAACCTTATTTATAATAATATTATTAAGTACTTTATCATTCTGCCAAGAAATAAAAACGGAAGATTGGACTACTGACCTTAATTTTTTGAAATCCGAATTACAAAAAAAACATATTAACCTATTTTTTAAATTAACAAAAAATGAGTTTGAAGAAGGAATTGAAGAAATCATTTCAAAATTAGATTCTGATTCAGATTTTGAAACTACAATGAAATTGAGTCAATTGCTTGCCAAAATTGGAGATTCTCATACAACTATAAACATTTCCAAATTTTTGAATATCCAAAAGAATATTCCAATTAATTGCACTTGGTTTGGGGAAGATATACACGTTGTAAGTACTTCAAAAGATAATTACGAAATTCTTGACAAAAAAATGGTCTCAATAAATGAATACCATATTAAAACAATTATTGATAGTATAAAAACTATATTTTCTAATGATAATAATGCAACAATTAAGAAAGGAACGATTCGATTAATAAACAACAAAAAGCTTCTTGACTATTTTGGTTTTTCAAAGTCTTCAGATTCTATTTACAGAATTGGTTTTGAAAACAGTAAAAATCAATTGTCATTTGAAAATGTGGCGACAGAAAGATATGACAAAAAAACTAGAATAAGCACAAAAATAGATGGATTAAGACCATATTATATAGAAGGTAAAGGAAACATTTTTAAGGAAAAATATTATGAAAAAGATAAAATATACTACATCCAATATAATAAATGCATTAGTAAAGAATCTGTTTTAGCAACAGGTAATAAATTAGAAGCAACAAAATACCCTTCGTACAAGAAGTTTGAACAAAAAATATTGAATACAATAGAAACTAAAAAAGTTAAAAAACTAATTTTTGACATGAGATTCAATACAGGTGGTAATTCATCAATAATTAAGAATCTAATTAGACAAATTCGTGTAAACAAATCTCTTAACCAAAAAGACAAGTTATTTGTTGTTGTTGGACAAAGAACTTATTCTTCAGCTATACTCAATACTCTTGCATTTAAACATTTTACAAATGCTACAGTCATTGGTGAAGAAACATCAGGTATGCCAAATCATTATGGTAATATTAAGTCTTTTTATCTTCCGTATTCTAATATTAAATTAAATTATTCAACAAAATATCATAATTTATATAAAGGTATTGATAATACCATAAAACCAGATATTGAAATAATAAGAACATTTGATGATTATAAAAAAGGAATTGATCCTATTTATGAGTTTGTAAAAAATTATTAATCTGATAATAACGTGCTACAACAACGTGTATAATTCATTGCTAGTACTCACCTACTTGGAAATTCCTTCGGAATTTCCTCTGGTTCGTTTTTGTTTACTAATTTAGTTGCTGAAACACGCAACGAAATCATACACAAACACGTTACCTGCAAGCTGAAAATCAGAACTATGAAAAAAAATTTAGTGATAAAATTATTTCTTATCTCATTAATAACAAACTCTTGTTTTGGACAAAATGACAGCAAGTTTTCAATTAATGGAAAAACTAAAAATTTAGTCAATGGAACAATCTTACTATTACAAAATCCATTATCAAACAAATTCATTGATTCAGTAAAAGTCCTTGACAACACTTTTGTTTTTAATACTCAACTGACCTATTTTCCAGCGAAACTAATTCTTTGGAGAGATGGTTCTACTGCAAAAACAATATGGGTTGAAAACAAAAATATGACTTTTGATTCTAGCAATTCAAATTTTGAGAATGCAATTATAAATGGCTCAATTACAGACAGATTAGCTACATCATTAAAGAGTAAATATAAGGAACTAAAATCCTATGAAGAAATAGTTGCGTTCGAGTTAGAGTTTATAAAAAACAATCCAAATAATATAATAAGTGCTCATAACTTATCTATTATGGCAAAGGCATTTGGACATGAAGAGTCAGAAAAACTATTTAATAAATTTTCCATTAAAAATAGACAATCACAATATGGAAAAATAATATCTGACTATTTAGATTTGAACATCACTAAAACCCCTCAAATAGGAGAAAAGTACGTTGATTTTTCAATGAATAATCAAAACGGTATACAAAAACAATTATCTGAACTTGATGGGAAATATGTTCTTCTTGAATTTTGGGCTTCGTGGTGTCTTCCTTGTCGTGAAGAAAACCCAGAATTAGTTAAAGTTTATAATAAATATATAGAATCTAATTTTGAGATTTTTGCAGTTTCTTTAGATGAGAATAAAGAAAATTGGATAAAAGCTATAAAAAAAGACAACTTGAACTGGAAACACGTAAGCGATTTAGAAGGAACAAATAATAAAGCCTCTCTAATTTATGCTGTAAATGGTATTCCAGATAATATTCTTATCGATAAAAATGGGATAATAATTGCTCGAAATTTGAGAAGCAAAAAATTAGACGAATTATTATACGAATTGATATTCAAAAAGGCATACACAATTAAGAAAGAAAAAAATGGAACAACTTTACGTTTGAGTGAATCAATTGTTTGGAAAGATGAAAATGGTAAAATATTAACAAAATTAGAGGTTGAAAAAATGCTTGACACTAAAAAATATATTCCTAATTTGGATACAGAGAAAAATATTATGGTGTTGAAAAAAAAGGATTGACATAGGTAAAGAAATTAAAAGCCAGCAGGTAACAACGTGTATAACCAATTGCTTGGTTTGTGTGTACTCGGAAATTCCTATCGGAATTTCCTATTGGTTAGTTCATTTTTGTTAACTTAGTTCTCGCCAACGCAACTAGCCATACACAAACACGTTGCCAGTAATTAAAAAAAAACCGTAACTAAACATTGAACAAATGGAAATAACGACTGAAATAGCTGTGATTTTAGGTGCTTTAATTGGTGGTTCAATTTCTATTTTAACAACTTGGATACAACAGCGAAATCAAGTAAATAGAGATTTAACGAGAATAGCGTATGAAATGGCTGTTAAGGAATATGAAACGTTAATAGCAAATAGTCCAGGGAAAACTGTTGTTCCTCTTGAGGCTTTCGTTACATATTATATAGAATATTTAAAGATGGTTAAATCAAAGAAATTCAAACTCAACGATATTACCAAATTAAGAGAATTTAGAACGGAATTGAATAAAATATATCAGAAAAACTAAAATACGAATATGAAAAAAATACTTTTTATTGCATTACTAACATTTGTAGGAAATTCACTTTTTGCTCAAAAGACAGCATCAACTAACGGAACTGAATATTATAGTTGTAGTCAAAAAAATGGAATGACTTCAATTCCGGGAGATTATAAACTGACTGTTCAATATGACGAAAAAGAATTAGGATTTAATGCAAGTGGCGGACAAAGAATGACATCATTTTCAACCGTTAAAAAAACTGACAAGTACGTTATCGGACAAAATGGAGAGGGAAATTACGCCTTTTTCGATATTACTAAAAAACAGTTTTACTACATTGATTATTATATGAAAAGATATTTAACTGCTGGATATGGTTCACAAAGTGCTGAAATCAAACAGAATACTCTAAAAATAATGGATGTTTTGAAAAAAGGAGAAAGTCAAAAAGATGCAATTCAGTATCTGATTAAACAAACTGAATACGGATTTTGATTCGGAAAAATAACTACTGGCAACACCGTGTATAATTAATGGCTAGTTCTCGCCTACTTACGAAAATCCTCGCGGATTTTCTATTCGGTTTTTATTTGTTAAATTAGGTGCTTAAACACGCCACTAATCATACACAAACACGTTGCCAGTAATTTGACTGAACCGAAAACATTGATGTTTATTGATTAAATGAAAAACCGATTTTTAGTTTATTTTTTAGCCATTTTCACTTTCTTCTCTTGCAAAAATCAACAAGAAGAAATATCTGATAATTCATTTTATCAAGCAAATTATGAATTCAGTAATAAAGTTCTAAATCGATACAAGAGAGAATACTATTTGAAAATTGAAGAACAACCTTCACGAAAAATCGATGAGTTAAATCAATTAGATTCAAGGTTTCAATTGCTTATTTCTAATATAGATAAAGCAATCTCGAATAAAGACAGTAATCTAGAAGAAATAACTTCTGAATACAACAAAATCTTAAATGCAATTCCAAAAATAGTGAATAATAGAAAAGATTATTTATCATCCGAATTTAAGCCAATAAAATCTAATTCTAATGAATTAAATCTTAACTATATAAAGAATAGACTTTCGATTGCTATGACCTATGCTTTTGAATATGCAAACAGAACGACATACGCGTCTGACAAACTTATTACTGCAAAAATAAACTCATACTCTTCTAAAATAGGAGATAACGGTATCAAAGTTTCTTTAACATCTAATCTCGAACTGTATAAAATAAAAAACAGACATATTATCGTCAATAAAATTGAATTTAATGGAAGAGAAAAAAAAGTCGAGTACACATTGAAAGAACGTTACTCTTTTGTTGATTTTGAATTTGATTCATTGCAAAAAGGAACCTACAGAATAAATGGAATATTCAGATTTTATGAAGGAAACAAAAAAATAGATATTCCTATTAATGAAGTATTTACAGTGAAATAAAAACTACTGGCAACACCGTGTATAATTAATTGCTTTGGCAAGTGCTTATTTGGAAAATTCCTTCGGAATTTTCTCGCGTTCGTTTTTGTTTACTAAATTAGTTGCTCAAACACGCAACTAAGCATACACAAACACGTTGTATGTAATTTGAGAAATTGATGAAACATTAAAAACAAATGAATAAACTAAATTTATTACTTCTTTTTTTGTTCTTTCTTGGTGTTTCCTGTCAACAAAAAAAACAAACGATTCAAGAGTTTGGCAAATCTGTTTATCAAACTTATAAAACAGATTTAAACGATCAGAAAAATTTATATCTGACCAAATCAGAATTAAGAAAATTATTAAAAGAATTTAGAAGCGATAATTCAGGTAATGACCAATTAAATGAGTTTATAGATTTTACTATCGAGAAGCAAGAAGAACATATAAACCTCGCAGAATATGATTTAGAAATTACTTTTAGCGAGTTTCAGTGGAATAATTCAAAAATCGATAGTATTACTTATGATATTGTTTTCCCAAAACCAGGAAAAGACTCAATTATTAATTGGCCAAAATCCAAAACTCAAATAATTACGGATTTAAAAGAAAAATTCCTTTTAGATATTTTTGTTTTTGGTAATGACAATGAAAGAAAAATCAGAATGGATTTAAATGGAGTTGTTTTCATAGATGAGGAGTTAAAACTATTTAAGAAAAGACCAAGCATCAAATATGTTAATGAATAAAAACTACATACAACAACGTGTATAACCAATTGCTTGGTTTGTGTGTACTCGGAAATTCCTATCGGAATTTCCTACTGGTTCGGTTTCTTTTGTTAACTTAGTTCTCGCCAACGCAACAAGCCATACACAAACACGTTGGCATTCATTGTGAATAATAATTTTAACAATATTTCAAATTACAAAAATATCTCATTAAAATTATTCTTTCATAACTCTGTAAACAACTGAATTGCCATCAATTTCAACAGAAATTAAATACATTCCTGAATTTAATTCTGACATATTGATTTCTTCCACCAGTGAATTAGGCTTGGAACTAGAAATTTGTTGACCTAAAAGATTATATACTCTTACAAAATCCATTTTCTTATTAGATTTTAAATTCAAAATGTTGCTAGTTGGATTTGGGTATAAAGTAAAATCTTTAAATGTAAAATCTTCAATTGTTAATGTAGCGTTTTGAACTAAAATATCAAATAATCCTGTTGCTCTATCTGTTTCAGAATCTGACCAAACTTGTATATAATAATCTGTATTTGTCGTTACAGGAATATCCAATAATGCATTTTCAGCACAAGCATTAATCACTTGGGTTAAATTTGAACAATCACCTTCCCAAAGCTGTAAATTATAACTAGATTCTGCAATAATATCCAAATTGTTAAAAGATTCAGAATTGACCTTAAACCATACATCAAGTCTATTAACATCATTACAACTTGGTATTTGAATCGAAGTTGTAGAAAGGTCATCATATGCTTGTAATTGTTGTCCAATCGTAAGCGAGAATGCATTATCACACTCATCGTTAAAAGGTACAAATCCACAAGCAAAAGCCACTTCTCCAACACTACTACAACTTTCAGCATTGTTTTCAATTATGAAAAGAGGATATAGGTCTATAAAATCAGGCTCTTGTAATCGATTAATGGAAGCACAAAAAAGATTATTTTCACATATAGACAAATTCGGATTATTGGTGATTTTTAGGAAAGGACCAAATGTTGTTGAAAAGTTATTAAATGCAGAAATATCATCAAGTAAGGGGTTATTGTCTATAACTAATTGAGAAATACCACCTCCTCCAATATCTCCTAAGCTTTGTAATAAATCATTATTTGAAATTACAAAATCTTGGTCAGAAACGCCAAAATTGTCACTTAATCCTGTTAAATTAATTAAAGAATCGTTATTTATTATTTGCAAAAAGTCATAGACTCCATCGAATGCTTGCAACCCATTTAAACTACCCAAAACAGGATTGTTAGATATAATAATGAAAAAAGCATACAACCCAATATCAATATTGGCATTTGATATATTTGTTAGAGCACTTATATCTGTCAACGAAATATTATCATCGATTTTAAGTCCCGTAAAACCTCCTCCACCTATTCCATTGGGATCAAAATCTGTAACAAAATTTAATCCTTCTAAATTTACTAGTGAAGAACAGCCTTGAATATGCAAATGACTCAATGAAGTTAGACCTGTAAATACAGTAAGGTTAGTTAGTAAAGGATTGTCTTCTAATTGCAAAGCAGTATTATTTGAGATTAAAGATTGTAAATTATGTAATCCATCTAATTCTGTTAATAATGGATTGTCCAAAATCCTCAAATTTGGAATATAAGTAATAGTTGATAACGCTGTTAAATCTGTAATATCAGCACCACTTATAGTTAAACGATCAGTTAACATAGTACAATCTGGATAATTAGTTGAAAAAGCATCTACTTCTGCTTGAGAACTTAAAGTAATGTTTGAAGTTGGACATTGGCTAAAATTAAGGATAGGTAATAAGCCTAGTATTAAGCATAATACCAAAAAATGTAACTTTGTTTTCATAATTTGAGTTTAGATGTAAATGACTTAAGACCAAATATATCAATTTTCTTATTGACTTCTGAAAAACATATTAAATCTAAAAACAACGAAATGCCAACAACGTGTATAACCAATTGCTCAGTTTGTGTGTACTCGGAAAATCCTGCAGATTTTCCTACTGGTTCGTTTTCTTTTGTTAACTTAGTTCTCGCCAACGCAACTAGCCATACACAAACACGTTGTGCGTAATTCCCTCAAATTGCGGAAAGAAAATAATTACTTCATATTAACGTTTAGTAAATGGTTAAAAAACTGAAAATCAAAAAATATTAATAACTGATTTTCATAACGTTGTAGAAAAGATGAATAGAAAACTATTATTAATCATTTTAATAATTCCAAATATATTTTATTGTCAAAGCGCATTTGAAGTTTCTGATTTTAAAAATGTACATTCAAAGGTGATTAGTATATTAAATGAAAAACAAATATTCTCTTCAGACGTTAACATTGAAGAAATTTATATAACAGATTTAATTGATGTCGAGAATAAAGTTGATGATAACCTCACAAATGGTATATACTGGATTTATTATCATTATCACTGGAATTCTTATTTACTGATTAAAAACAAAAATAAATTTATCTTTTATAATGATCCTCTAAAGAATATTGATTCCTTATTTAAAAAAGTAATAGAGATTGATAAAACAAAAAAAGAATCTAAAGCATATTTAAAAAAAATTTATAATCATCTTTTTGGTTTAATAGAAGACAAACATAAACGAAGATTTACGGTTATTTCAACTGACCGAAAAGAATACAAAAAAAATGAGAGGCAATCCAAAAAGATTAATAAAGACAAAATTCATTCTGAACAAAAAAAATTAAAAAAGGAATATCATTATTATTTGGATTTAATAAAAACGGATAAATAAAAAACTACGCACAACAACGTGTATAATTAATTGCTTGGTCTGTGTGTACTCGGAAAATCCTATCGGATTTTCCTACTGGTTCGTTTCTTTTTGCTAACTTAGTTCTAGCCAACGCAACTAACCATACACAAAACCGTTGTAAACAATTTAAGAAATGTCGAAAAGCATTCATATAACAAAGAAAAATTTTAAAGGTTTAACTAAAACTGAACTTGACGAACAAGCTCAAGACCCAAATTCTGAATTAAGCGAATGGGCTCGAAAAAGTTCAATTAAAAAAGAGGTTAAGAAAAATCGAAAGAATGAAAAGAGCAGTTAAATATGGCTTTTTGATTTTTGCTTTTATGCTTTTTAGCTGTAATGGAGCTGATTATTATAATCTCGGAATTTACCAAGCAAGACAAGGAAATCAGGAAAAGGCAATAGAATATTTTACAAAAGCAATCGAAGTTAACTCTGAAGATGCAGACGCATATTACAATAGAGCTTATGCACAACATTTATTAGGCGGAAAGGAAAAGCAGACAATTTCTGATTACTCAAAATCTTTAGAACTAAATCCAAATGACAACGAAGCTCATATGAATCGTGGACTTATCTATATGAAAATGGGAGAAAATGAAAAAGCAATTTCTGATTACAAAGAGTCAATCCGAATTAACCCAGATTACCCAATTGTTTATGCGAATTTGGGAAATGCTTAT
This sequence comes from Psychroserpens ponticola, assembly GCF_023556315.2. Taxonomy (NCBI): domain Bacteria; kingdom Pseudomonadati; phylum Bacteroidota; class Flavobacteriia; order Flavobacteriales; family Flavobacteriaceae; genus Psychroserpens; species Psychroserpens ponticola. Next base: position 1,873,880 of record NZ_CP116221.1, read on the forward strand.
AAACTGAATTTAGATAATGAAAAAGCTTGTGAGAATTGGAAGAAATCTTTGGAATTAGGAAATGAAAATGTCCGACAAAGACTAAATCTGAATTGTGAATAAAAACTGTTTACAACAACGTGTATAATTAATTGCTTTGGCAATTACCTACTTGGAAAATTCCTTCAGAATTTTCTCTGGCACGTTTTTGTTTACTAAATTAGTTGCTTAAACACGCAACTAACCATACACAAGACCGTTGCCCACAATTTGAAAAAACATCCGAAATCCAAAGAAAAAACCGATTAAATGAATAACGAAAAAATAATTAGAGACGAGGCAAGGGAATTTTGTAAAAATAGCAGTCTTGCAAATCCTTATACAGAAACATCGGTAAAATTGCAGGATTTAAAACACAAATTATATGATTTTTATTCTGACGAGTACAAAGCAATTTTTTTAGATGAAATTCAAAAAACAATTGCGGAGGACTTACAAAAACACCGTGATAATTCGCACGCTGGAAATCCGAGTCCTGAATGTCAATACGAGATTGTAGCGGAAAAGACTTTATTTTATGTAAATCAGGAATTGGGAATTTTACCAAAAGTTGTACACCAAAAATATCAGCAAGAAACAAAATTGGAAAGGAACAAGGTTTTCATTAGTTACAGTCATTTAGACAAAGACTATTTAAATGATATTCAACGACATTTTAAACCTTTCAAAAATGACATAGATTTCTGGGATGATAGTAAAATTCTGCCTGGACAAAAATGGAAAGAGGAAATTAAAAGAGCAATAGCGGAAACCAAAGTTGCGATACTTCTCGTTAGTACAGATTTTTTAGGTTCAGAATTTATTGCAACAGACGAATTGCCACCTTTATTAGAAAGTGCTGAAAAAGATGGTGCTGTAATTTTAACCGTCATTTTGAAACCTTGCTTATTTGAGGAATTCGATGATTTGAATAAATTTCAAGCAATAAATCCACCAAGCAGACCAATAAGTAAAATGGACGAAAATGAAAGAGAAGAATTATATGTGAATTTAGTTCGACAAACGAAAAGAGTTTTAAGCAAAGGATAAAAACTGTGGGCAACAACGTGTATAATTAATGGCTAGTTCTCGCCTACTTACGAAAATCCTCGCGGATTTTCTATTCGGTTTTTATTTGCTAAATTAGGTGCTTAAACACGCCACTAATCATACACAAAACCGTTGTGTGTAATTTGAGAATTTGCCTACGTTACCAAGATTTGGTATATTTGAATAAATGTATTTCAAAATGGGAAAAAACACATCAATATCACTCGGAAATCACTTTGAGGATTTCATCAAAGACGAAGTAAAGTCTGGCAGATATGGTTCTGTTAGTGAAGTAATTCGTTCTGCTCTAAGACTATTAGAAAGTGAAGAAAAAAAAGAAAGAGAATTAATTAAAGCTCTAAAAGTTGGAGAAAAAAGTGGATTTATTGAAAATTTTGATCCTAAACAAAACCTGAATGAATTACATCGCAAACACTTATGAGTAAAAATAAATATCGAATAAGTCAACAAGCGATAGATGATTTAAATAATATATGGCTTTATACTTTTCATAAGTGGTCTAAAGAACAAGCTGATAGATATTACAACTTAATAATTGGAGAAATTGAATTTATTACAGACAATTATTTAATTGGAAAATCTGCAGAACAAACTCGAAAAAACTATAGATTTACTAAAATAAAATCTCATCTTATTTTCTATAGAAAAGTTGACAATGAAATTGTTGAAATCGTAAGAATTCTAAATCAGAGAATGGATATTAAAAAGAGGTTAGAATAAAAAAACTACACACAACAACGTGTATAACCAATTGCTAGTTTGTGTGTACTCGGAAAATCCTATCGGATTTTCCTAACGGTTCGTTTTATTTTGTTAACTTAGTTCCTACCAACGCAACAAGCCATACACAAACACGTTGTATGCAATTAAATCGAAACCAAATCCAGTATGAAATTATTCTTATTAATTCTATTATCTACTAGTCTGTTTTGTTCTGCACAATCTTTAAAAGATAGTCACGAATTTAAATTTTATAAAAATGGACGAATAGTAAAACCAAAAAAAGTCAATATATATATTATATCAGACAAGGATACCCTAAAATGTGAAATCAATGAGAACAAAATCCTCATTCCTAAGGTTACAGATACCTGTTCAATTCTAATTAAATTAAAAAAAGAGACCATTTTAATAAAAGATTTTGATTTTTCGAAAATTGGAAATAAGGGTTACATAACTTTAGGAATAGAAAATAACATGAAAAATTTCCAATTAATGACACCAGAATATCCTAATGCTTATATTCTAAAAAAATATGCAATTGCTATTAATATTGAAAATTTACAATTAATAAAAAAAGTATGTTTTCTAAACTACTATTATGCAATTCAAGAAAAAGGAAATAGAACTTATGTTATGAATTACACAAAGTATTCTGCTTTATAAAACAGCATACAACAACGTGTATAACCAATTGCTTAGTTTGTGTGTACTCGGAAATTCCTATCGGAATTTCCTACAGGTTCGGCTTATTTTGCTAACTTAGTTCTTGCCAACGCAACTAGCCATACACAAACACGTTGTGCACAAGTTGACCAAAAATGAGACTAACCGAATTAATCCTGATTTTACTGATATCCAATTTGACTTTTGGACAAGACAAATATGTCGGAATTTATAATGACCGATTTTCGGAAAGTATTGAATTGAAATCGGACTCAACTTTTGTCCATAATTACAGATTTGACCTTTCGTCAAGTTGGACAACTGGAAAATGGGAAGTGTCAAATGACACTATTTATTTCAAATCCGAGTTAGTTTCGGACTCTTTGCAAGTTCGAGATTTAAATGGAAATAAAATTAAAGATTCATTAGTACTTTCCGCTGACCTTAAAATTAACCGAATTGAATTAAATGAATTTATAATGTCATCATTATCAAGTGGTGGACAAAATAGAGTTAAACCACCAAATAAACTCTATTGGAAAAGGAACAAACTTTATCGGATTAACGAAAATGGAACTCTTGATTTGAGAAAAGTAAAAGCATTTTGGACTGATAAAAAATATAAAACGTATTTCCGAAAAGAAACTGAATGAAAAAACCTGTGCACAACACCGTGTATAATTAATTGCTAGGTTCTTCCATACTTGCGAAAATTCCTGCGGAATTTTCACGGGTTCGTTAAAGTTTGCTAACTTAGTTGCTTAACCACGCAACTAACCATACACAAAACCGTTGTAAGTAATGCCGAAAAACCCAGAAAACGAGTGAATAAAACAATGTTTGAAATTACCAAAATGGATTGTCCTTCAGAGGAAAATCTAATCCGAATGAAATTGGACGGAATTTCAAGTATTGCGAATTTGGACTTTGATATTCCGAATCGGAAATTGACCGTTTTTCACAGCGGAGAAATTGACCAAATCGAAAAGTCAGTTATCGAACTGAATTTAGGCGGAAAAAAAATCTCAACGGAACAAACCGACCAAACGGAATTTAAAGAAAACGAAAACCAAAAAAAGCTACTTTGGTCTGTACTTGCAATCAATTTTGCTTTTTTCATAATTGAAATGACAACAGGAATTATCTCAAAATCTATGGGACTTGTTGCCGACAGTTTGGATATGCTTGCGGACAGTTTTGTGTACGGAATTAGTTTGTTTGCGGTTGGCGGAACAATAATAAAGAAAAAGCGGATTGCTAAACTTGCTGGATATTTTCAAATAACACTCGCGATTATTGGATTTGTAGAAGTTTTAAGGAGATTTTTCGGAGACGAGAAACTTCCCGATTTTTCAACAATGATTATCGTTTCGATTTTTGCACTTATCGCAAATGGAATTTGTCTTTACATTTTGCAAAAGTCAAAGAGCAAAGAAGAAGCACATATGAAAGCAAGTATGATTTTCACCTCGAATGACGTTATTATAAATTTAGGAGTAATAATTGCTGGAATTTTAGTAAATTATTTGAGTTCGAGTAAACCTGATTTGATTATCGGAACAATAGTTTTTGCGTTGGTAATTCAAGGAGCATTTCGAATATTGAAATTAAGTAAGTGAACGAAAAAAGCACTACTTACAACAACGTGTATAATTAATTGCTTTGGTCGTTGCTTATTTGGAAAATTCCTTCGGAATTTTCTCGCGTTCGTTTTTGTTTACTAAATTAGTTGCTGAAACACGCAACTAACCATACACAAAACCGTTACCTGCAAGCTGAAAACATTGTGAAACAAACTGACTTCATAGCTGAATTAGAATTTTTAACTACCGAACAAGGTGGACGAAATAATCCTGCACATTCTGGTTATCGTCCTCATATTGAATTTGACAATTATCCAGATTATTTAACTTCTGGACAACAGACATATATTGGACAAAAAACTGTAGAATTAGGAACAAAAGTAAAAGCAGAAATAGCCATTATTGGTACAGAATATTTTTCAAAGAGACTTTATAAAAATATGGAATTCAAGTTTTGCGAAGGAAGTCGGACTATTGGTTTCGGAAAAATAATTGAGATTATAAATGCTGATTTAAAATGCGAAGATGATATTGACCAAAAAACTATAAATCTGAATTTATATCCAACTGACATAAAAAATAGACTTAAATCTGATTATAGAAAAAACTACGGAGAAGCAATTTGGTGTATTCAAAAGGCATTAATCTCTAACAAAGATTTTCGGAGCAATAGAATTTTACGAGCATTAATATACACAGGAAATAAGGATATTGTTCATCTAAAAAAAATGATAGAACTCGCACGAACAGATTGGAGAGACCTACTTTTGAACGCTGAATATGAGCATCCCAATAAAAGAGTTAGGAATTTTGACAACGAATTCGGAAAAGAAAATATAAAAGCCAGCAGGTAACAACGTGTATAACTAATTGCTAGTCAGTGTTTACTCGGAAAATTCCTGCGGAATTTTCCACAGGTTCGGTTTCTTTTATTAACTTAGTTCCTGCCAACGCAACTAGCCATAACACAAACACGTTGTAGCCAATGCGAGAAAATGATTGCTAAAGACCAAAATATCGCTTTATTAACTGTTGCAAAAGCAGCCTCGGAAAATTCCGAATGGAAAGATTATGCCGATTATTGTATTGATAGAGAGAATGGTTTAAGAAAACAAGCATTCAAAAAACTTGCGGAATTTCTAAAATCAACTAAAAATTGGACACTTGACCAGAAGATTGATTTTGCTAAATTCTTATTTCCATTTTTTGAGAATATTCAAGACGCGGATTATGGTCCATTCCCACAACCTTTGAGTGATAAACTAATAAAACCGACATTAGAAGAATGGTGTGAAATTGAAATAATTGATAATAGACCATTTCGCTGGTTCGGGAAATATTACAAAAGTGAAGAGCATTTATTTAGGGCAATCGAATTAAATCCTGAAGATGATTTAGCGAGAGAAACGATTTTAAGTTGGTGGACTTACAACATTTATTACTCTATTCATCACTTACCAGAAGGCTATATTGGAAACCCTTCAGAGGACTTAAAACTTGCTGAAAAGATTGAGGAACAAATTTCCAAACTGACTGATAACAACCGAAAAGAATATTGGACGAAGGAATTGAATGAAGATTTGGAAATTATAGAAAATTATGTCGAATGGAAAAATTCAGGACATACTGATTTAGCAAAATGGGGAAAAGAAAACAATAAGACAGTTGGTTATAATTTGACACGAAGTTATTACTATAAAAAATAAAGCACTGGCTACAACAACGTGTATAATTAATTGCTTTGGCAAGTGCTTATTTGGAAAATTCCTTCGGAATTTTCTCGCGTTCGTTTTTGTTTACTAAATTAGTTGCTTAAACACGCAACTAACCATACACAAAACCGTTGTGCATAATGCGGAAATCGTGCTAAAACTGAACATTTGAACTAAAAAAGCCAACGCACAAACAGCACATTTGTTTTTTTGCCGACACACAATCCAACGCTGAAAAAACCAAAAGAGCTGTTTCTTGCCAATGCTCGAATTGACTCTAACATTAAACCAAAAAAAATAAGCAATTCATATAACAAAAAAACAATACATTCGTTGATAGGTATTGGTCTAATTGTTGACTATAAATTTATGAATATTAATTAAAAGCAAAAATGAAAAGAATAGTTGTGGTATTAATAGTAATGTTTGTAAGCGTAAGCGCAACAATGGCTCAGGAATGGCAAACAAATATTAACGATGCAAAAGAAATTGCATCAAAAGAAAGTAAACCCATAATATTAGTATTTCAAGGTTCAGATTGGTGTGCACCTTGTATCAAACTTGACAGAGAAATTTGGAGCACAGACACTTTTAAAAAGTATGCAAAAGATAATTATGTTATGCTAAAGGCAGATTTTCCTAGAAGAAAGAAAAACACATTGTCAGAAAAACAAACAAAAGCGAATGCATTACTTGCAGAAAAATACAATAAACAAGGTTTTTTTCCTTTTGTTGTAGTACTTGACTCTAATGGCCAAGTGTTAGGAAAAAGTAGTTATAAAAAGACTACACCAGAAAATTATATTAAAGAATTAAACGCTTTTACAAAGTAATTTGAAACATCTAATCACTTTATTATTTTTATTCTCAACAATGGGTTGTACAGCACAACAACCATATAAGAGAACACTCAAATTAATGGGTAGTCGATTTGACATTACTGTTGTAGCAAACGATTCTATACAAGCAAACATATATATCGATACTGCTGTTGCAGAAATATCAAGAATTGAAAATTTAATTTCATCTTGGGATAATACTTCTCAAACATCCGAAATTAATCGCAATGCAGGAATTAAACCTGTGAAAGTTGACAAAGAATTGTTTGATTTAATTGAAAGAGCAATAGGTATTTCAAAATTGACCGATGGTGCTTTTGACATTAGCTATGCTTCAATGGACAAAATTTGGAAGTTTGACGGAAGTATGACTAAAATGCCTTCAAAAGAGGAAATAATTTCTTCTGTAGAAAAAGTTGGCTATCAAAACATTGTTTTAGATAAAATGGATAGCACTGTTTTTCTTAAATTAGAAGGAATGAAAATTGGTTTTGGCGCTATTGGAAAAGGATATGCAGCTGATAAAGCAAAATCGCTTCTTATTTCAAAAGGTGTACCTTCTGGAATTATTAATGCTTCTGGAGATATGAATACTTGGGGAAAACAACCCAATGGAGATGAATGGAAAGTTGCGATTACAAACCCAATGGATAAAAATAAAGTCTTTGCATTACTACCTATTACGAATGGAGCTGTAGTTACTTCTGGAAATTATGAAAAATATGTAAACTTTAATGGCAAACGATACGCACATATTATAGACCCAAGAACTGGATATCCTTCTACTGGAATTATAAGTGTAACCGTTTTTGCACCTAAAGCAGAATTGGCAGATGCACTAGCAACTTCAGTATTTGTTATGGGAAAAGAAGCTGGTTTAGACCGCATTAATCAATTACCAAAAATAGAATGTATAATCATCGATGATAGAGGAAATATTACGAAATCAAAGAATATAGAAATAGATAAATTATGATTAAAAAATTTATATGCGTTGCATTAATATCTACTTGCTTTAGTAGTTGTGTTGTGGTTAAAGAATACGAAAAAGTAAATATAAATGACCCAGATATGGCATTGGCAGATAAGAAATGTGACCGAAATGTTTCTACGATGCATTCATATCGTGAAGCAGCTGTAGGAGCAAATGGAGGGAAAACTGGAGGAGGCTGTGGCTGTAACTAATAAAACAAGAAAGTTGAAAAAATTTATTTTGATATTATGCGTATTTGCTTTTGTTAAAACCTATTCGCAAACAACGCAAGACTCAACTAAAATTTATAAAAAACGTGTACTAGAAACTACAGAAGTAGATTTTCTAACAAGTTATTATTCTCAAGATGGAGATAATGCTGCGGTAAGTGGCGGAATAGGTACTGAAGAATTAACAGATATTACAGGAACCTTTGTAGTTTCAATACCTTTAAATGATGATGATGTACTAACCATTGATGCTGGAGTTTCTGCTTACACATCAGCATCTTCAAGTAACGTTGGACCTTTTGATGATGGACCAGCAGACCCATTTCAAGCATCTTCTGGTGCATCAAGTAGCGACCTTTGGGTAAATTTAACAGGAAATTATAGTCATAGCTCTGACGACAGAAATGATATTTGGTCTGCAAAAATATCTATTTCATCAGAATACGATTATTTTTCAGCTGGTGTTGGTGGTAGTTACACAAAATTATTTAATGAAAAGAATACAGAATTGAGTGTAAATGCAAATGTTTATATTGATACTTGGAACGCCATTTACCCAACTGAATTAAGACCATTTGGAGAGAACGGTAATGGTTTAAACAATAGTTTGTTCACACAAAACACAATTACAGGCAACACAAATTACAATCCTAGATTTAGTGAGTTTAAAGATGAAGGACGTAATTCTTATTCTTTAGGTTTTGGATTCTCTCAAATTCTTCACAAGAATGTACAAGGTTCGTTAGCATTAGATTTTGTGCAACAACAAGGTTTATTATCTACACCATTTCAAAGAGTGTATTTTAATGATGTAGCAAATTCATTTATAGATAATTTTCAACTAGCAGATGCAATTGAGCGTTTGCCAGATTCAAGAATTAAAGTTGCTGTTGGTGGTCGTTTAAATTGGTATTTAAATGAAACATTTACAGTAAGAACATTCTATCGCTATTATTTTGATGATTGGGGAATATCTTCACATACTGCAAGTATTGAAGTTCCAATTAAAATAACTGATAAGTTTACGTTGTATCCATCTTATAGATTTTATAACCAAACAGCAGCCGATTATTTTAGACCTTATGAAAGTGCTTTATCTACCGATGAGTTTTATACGTCTGATTATGACCTTTCCGAATATTCTGCTAACCAAATTGGTTTTGGAGTGTCTTATACAGATATTTTCGCAAAGGCACATATTTGGAAACTAGGTCTAAAAAATATTGACTTAAAATTTTATCAGTACGATAGAGATACATCTTTTAGTTCTAGTATTATCACAGCAGGATTTAAGTTCGTAATGGATTAATTGAATATTGAAAATTTGTTAGTTTTATGCCAACGCTAAAAATCCATACACATTTGCAATTCGCATCATCCAACGCTACACCAAAAATTACAAAAGAGTATGTCCAACGCACACATTTGAACTAAATAAACAACATCAGAAAACCAAGCTGAACGTGAAAAGCACTATGCACAACAACGTGTATAGTTAATAGCTTCTGCTGGCTAAGACGATGATCTTTGCGTACTTTTTATTATATTGTTGCTGCGGAAAAATAAGCGTGTACTTTTACGCTACTAACCATTACACGAACACGTTGCCTGTAATTTAACCAATCAATGAACAGAATTCTAACTTCAATCATTTTTTTACTTTTTGTAAGTTTCGGATTTGCTCAAAACGGAAAACTAATCTCTAAAAATTTAATTGATATTTCTAACACACCAATCTGGAATAGAATTTCTCAAGACAATAAATTATTTCCTGATTTTGAGCATCTCAAAAAATTGGATTTTTACTTTATCACTTACGAAAGTGACAACCAAAAAGTTAGAGGATTATTAGTTGAACCAAAAAAAGATGGAAAATATCCAGTTGTAATTTTCAATCGTGGTGGAAATAGGGATTTTGCTCAATTAACAGTTGCAACTTTGATTATGTACACTTCCAAATTAGCGGAACAAGGTTATGTAATTATTGGTAGTAACTATCGAGAAAGGGATGAATTTGGCGGAACTGAAATTAATGACGTGCTAAATTTAACAGAAACCGTAAAGGAAATTGAAAAAGCCGACTCGAATTGTATTGGAATGTTCGGTTGGTCGAGAGGTGGAATGATGACCTATTTGGCGTTACAAAAATCAGACAAAATAAAAACAGCTATTGTTGGGAATGGAGCATCCGACTTATTTGACACAGTTAATTTTAGACCAAAAATGGAAACTAATGTATTTGCCGAATGTATTCCTGATTATTGGAAAAATAAAGAATCGGAATTAAAAAAAAGGTCAGTAATTTATTGGGCAGACGAATTAGATAAAAATAGCAGTCTTTTAATTTTGTGTGGAACAAATGACAAAAGAGTAAACCCTAAACAAGCTGATAAAATTGCAGAAAAACTATCTGAAATCAATTATGATTTTGAATTAAGAAAATTTAACACAGACCATTACTTTTCAGATTATAAAACAGAATTGAACGAATTGGTAATTGAATGGTTTGATAAACGATTGAAAAAATAAAAACTACAGGCAACAACGTGTATAACTAATTGCTTGGTCTGTGCGTACTCGGAAAATCCTACGGATTTTCCTAAGGGTTAGTTTCTTTTTTGCTAACTTAGTTCTCGCCAACGCAACTAGCCATAACACGAACACGTTGGCAACAATACAGAAGAACGCTGAATGAATACAACTTTAAAGGGAGACATTTTTGAAAAAAGGGTTTTTGATTTACTCAAAGAACTTTTAGAAAACGATGAGTTCTATTTGAGTAGAAATCATAGTGAAATTTTCGCTAAAAAAGGTTATCCATCAGAGAGACGAAAAAGCGACATAATATTCGATATAACTATAGAATCTTATATACCAAACGCAGAACAGTATTCTCATTTGACAGTCTTTGAATGTAAAGATTTGAATAAAAATGTTTCTGTCGATGACATAGAAGAATTTGAATCGAAATTAAGACAAGTTGGCGAACACGATACCAAAGGAATTATGGTATCAACAAAAGGCTTTGCTAAAAGAACAATAAATATAGCTAAATCTTTGAAAATTGGACTTTTAAAGGTTCAATCAAACAATCAACTTGATTGGATTAATTTCCGTAAAGATAAATTCAAACAGGAAATAGAATTTGAGGATAATAATTCGGAACCATTTTTGGCTTCAGTCAATAATAAGGTTTTAACTAACCTAGCCGATTTATTACTTGAATTGAAAATAATTGATTCCTACACGCACAAAGAAAAGTACATAAACATTCCATATCTGACTGAAAAACGTATCGAAGGAATTGTAGAAAGACTTTACGGATACGATATTCACGAAAATTACTGTTTGGATACTCAAAAATTATGTGAATTTATTGAATCAAAATATCCTGTCAAATTTGAATTCAACAACCTAACTGATGACATTTTAGGGAAAATTGAATTCAATCCAATGAAAATTACTGTTGACAAAAATTTAGAAGAAAACCGTTTAAGATTTACACTTTGTCACGAAATTGGTCATTTAATTTTACACGGAAAATTATTAGAAAATAGTATTGATAAAAAAGAAGATAATGATTATAGTTTATCTCTAAAATATTACGTTTCTGATATGTCAAATAGACGATTAGAAATACAAGCAAATATTTTTGCAAGTCATTTATTAATTCCACTAAATCCGTTATTAAAAGAAGTTTCAAAATACTTTGCAAAAGAGAGAATACATAAAAGTTATCTCTATTTGGATAATCAACCTGTAAACAGACTTTTAGTTCTGAATTTATTAAACAAGCTATCTATAAAATTTAAAGCATCGAATGAGTCCATTAAGATTAGATTAATTGCTTTGAATTTACTCAAAGACGAAACCAATTTTTCGTTTAAGCAATTATTAAAAAACAGAACTCGATGAAAAGTACTATTGCCAACAACGTGTATAGTCAATTGCTTGGTCTGTGTGTACTCGGAAAATCCTACGGATTTCCCTCTGGTTCGTTTTCTTTTACTAACTTAGTTCTAGCCAACGCAACTAACCATACACGAACACGTTGGTAACAATAGCTCCGAAATTGTAACTCCAAGTGTTACAGAGTTACTATAATTACAACTTCGGAACTATTGCCACTCTTACTCTTAAAGTTGAAAGCTTACTCAAAATCTAAAAATCATTGTGGCGAAAAAAAGCCTGGTTTTCTTTTCGCGATTTTTTTTGAGGTTAAAACACATTCACTAAAAAACTATTCTGAGAAAATTTTTATTTGAGTTTGAGAAAGCTTACGGAAATAATCACTCAAACGTAAAAAGATGATCACTCAAATTCTTTATTTTAAAGAGGAGCTTTAATCTAATTTTGTACAATTTTCTTTTATTAGAAAAATCTATCATACATGTATGAAAATTCACTCCTGCTCCAACACTCTAATCTGAATGTGATTACTCAGATGTGTCGCTACAGTTGCCAACAACGTGTATAACCAATTGCTTGGTTTGTGTGTACTCGGAAATTCCTATCGGAATTTCCTATTGGTTCGTTTTCTTTTGTTAACTTAGTTCTTGCCAACGCAACCAGCCATACACAAAACCGTTCTACTCAATTTAACAGACCAATGAAAATCATATTTAACGACAGCGTAATTGATAATAAAATAGTCGAACCTGACTATGAATCTGAATTTAATTCTGCGAGAGAAAACGGATTTGAAACTGAATTATTTAGCTTTGAGGAAATAGAAGACGGAAATATAAATAATGCTCTGAAATTCATTAAAACTTGTGAAAAAATAGAATTAGGAATTTATCGTGGTTGGATGATGACACCGAAAATTTACGAACAGTTTTACAATGGACTTTTAAAAAAGAATATTCAGTTGATTAACAATCCAAAGGAATACAAACATTGTCATTATTTACCAGAATCTTATGACAAAATAATTGACGAAACACCAAAATCAAATTGGACTAAAGACATTTCCGAAAACAGTATTTTAAAGTTATCAACTGAATTTGGAAATAAGCCAATAATTGTAAAAGATTATGTGAAATCGGAAAAGCATAATTGGAATGACGCTTGTTTTATACCAAACGCATCTAAAAAAAACAAAGTTCAAGAAATAGTCAATCGATTTCTTGAATTACGAGGAGATTATTTAAACGAGGGAATTGTTTTCCGCGAGTTTATAGAATTAGAGTTTCTAACTGAACACTCGAAAAGTAAAATGCCATTAACTAAAGAATTTAGAATTGTTTTCTTAAATAAAAAAGTTGTTCAAATTTTCAATTATTGGGACGAGGGAAATTATGATTCTGAAAAACCAAATATTGATTTCTTCCAAAAAATTGCATCGAGAATAGAAAGTAATTTCTTTACAATGGATGTTGCAAAAAAGAAAAATGGAGGTTGGATAATAATGGAATTAGGAGATGGACAAGTTGCAGGACTTCCAGACAATGCGAATAGAGATAATTATTATTACGAACTGAATAAAAACTGCGTAGAACACCGTGTATAATTAATTGCTTTGTAAGTGCTCATCTGGAATATTCCTTCGGAATATTCTCAGGTTCGTAAAAGTTTACTAAATTAGTTGCTAAACCACGCAACTAACCATACACAATCACGTTGGGTGTAATATGACTAAGTAAATGATTTGGGCATTATTAAATGATGAAAAAACAGAAGCAATACCAAAAACTTTTGGAAAATGTCCATTATGTGGCAAGAAAGTCGTTTCAAAATGTGGAGAAATAAAAGTATGGCATTGGGCACATCTTAAAGACAAGAGTTGTGATCATTGGTATGAACCAGAGACCTTTTGGCATTTACACTGGAAGTTGACATTTGGAAAGGAAAATGCTGAAATAGTAATCAAGAAAGATGGAAAAAGGCACATAGCTGATATTTTAACAAATAGTGATGTTGTTATAGAATTACAAAACTCACCTATACAAAAATCAGTCATAAGAAAGAGAGAAAAGTTCTATGGTGAAAGAATGTTATGGTTGATAAATGGAATTGATTTTAAAGATAATTTCGAAGTTTCGAATCAGGATAACTTTGATGTATTATACAGATTTTATAATAATTTGCCCGCAAATAATAAATTAGTCTTTGACTGGAAGTGGGCTCGAAAAAGCTGGGAAGAAGTTGAAAGGTCTGTTTTCATCGACTTTGGAAAGGAATCATTATTCTGGGTTCAAACAGGAATGGGAACGTCACGTGGAGAAGGTAAATATATATCAAAAGAAAAGTTCATAAATAAGTATGGTGGTGATTTTGAATACTACACCCAACAACGTGTATAACCAATTGCTTGGTTTATGTTTACTCGGAAATTCCTAGCGGAATTTCCTACTGGTTCGGTTTCTTTTGCTAACTTAGTTCTCGCCAACGCAACAAGCCATACACAACACGTTGTAGTGCATTTGAGAAATGAACAGTAAACAATCGAATTTTAGTAAATTATTTCAAATGTTGAGCTTGACTAATATTCAAGCTGAACTTGTATCTGAATGTATTACACTTAAAAATTCTGAATTATTTTTCAGCAGTTTTGATAGTGACCGAAAAGTGGACAAAGAACACATCTACAATGTTTACAGAACGAGATTCGGACTTGAGGAAAATTTACGACCTGAAAACCATTTTGTAATTGGATACAAAGATTTACTTCCGAGATTAAAAAAGTCGGAATTAGAATTTATTAATGTTTCGTCCTTAATGACAAAAAATGGAGGTTTCATAATATTTTCAGACTACGAATATTCTGAATTTGTTGGAGTCTTAAAATCAAAAAGAACATTAGATGAAGTTAGAGTAAAGCAAAAAGGGTTTGAGCATCTTTACAAAACAACAATTTTCGAAAATGGAATAATGAAATAATAGAATGGAAATTAAATATTGCTGGAGATGTAAAATGGAAATTCCAATGTTGGATAAAAATGAGTTTGCAATAGCGTCTGAACTATATTCTAAAGGATTTAAAGTAGCAAAATCAGATAGACAAGAAAAGTTTAAAGAGTTATTGGAATACTATAATAATTTGACTGGATTTGGAGAAACTGAACCGAATGCAATTATGCATCATTCACTCGAACAAATTGGGTCTGATTGTGAAAATTGCGGAAAACCATACAGAACGCCAAAAGCGAAATTATGTGCTTCGTGCGGAAATAAAAGAATAATAGCGGAATAAAAACGCACTACAACACCGTGTATAATTAATTGCTAGGTTCTTCCCTACCAGTGAATATTCCTGCGGAATATTCACTGGTTCGTGAAAGTTTGCTAACTTAGTTGCTTAACCACGCAACTAACCATACACAAACACGTTAACAACAATAGTGCAAAAATTCGACAGCACTACTCTATTTGAACTATTATTGTAAATACAAAAATCTCTAATTTCTCATTTAAGATTTTCGTTTATCATTTTTTGGAGAACTAAACGCTTTTATGGTCTGTTTTTGTTTATTAACTTATAGCTAGAAAACTCTCAAGATAATTTCTTACTTCATTGGTAAACAGTTTCTTTTTAAGATAATATGTTCGTTCATTTAAAATTGTTTTTTCATAAGTCAGCCAAATTATCGCTAGCGTTCTGTATCGTTCTAAAATCCAAAAAAGGTGTTCGTTATTATTCTTGTGGTGCAACCTAAATGCTATTATGGACTTTTCTCTTTTGCCAAATCAACGGTTTCTTGGGAGTATCAGCTAATGTTAGTTATAGCATTCTCTTCGGTTGCTATGAGGTATATAGCTAGTTCTGTGATTTACCAATGACTTGTGCTGCACTACAGTTGCTAACAACGTGTATAATTAATTACTGCGGAATTTCCAATCGGAAATTCACAATAATTAATTATATTAGCTACAAATCGGAAAATGACTTACGTCCTTTTCCGTAACTAATCATACACAAAACCGTTGGTAACAATAGCTCCGAAATTGTAACTCCAAGTGATACAGAGTTACTATAATTACAACTTCGGAACTATTGCCACTCTTACTCTTAAAGTTGAAAGCTTACTCAAAATCTAAAACTCATTGTAGCGAAAAAAAGCCTGGTTTTCTTTTCGCGATTTTTTTTTTTGAGGTTAAGGCACATTCACTAAAAAACTATTCTGAGAAAATTTTTATTTGAGTTTGAGAAAGCTTGCGGAAATAATCACTCAAATGTAAAAAGATGATCACTCAAATTCTTTATTTTAAGAGGAGCTTTAATCTAATTTGGTACAATTTTCTTTTATTAGAAAAATCTATCATACATGTATGAAAACTTACTCATGCTCCAACACTCTAATCTGAATGTGATTACTCTAATGTGTCGCTACAGTTGCCAACAACGTGTATAACCAATTGCTTGGATTGTGTTTACTCGGAAAATCCTATCGGATTTCCCTAATGGTTCGGTTTATTTTGCTAACTTAGTCCTTGCCAACGCAACAAGCCATACACAAAACCGTTGTACATAATTATAGAAATAAGAACTTTGTAAATTAACTTTATGATTGATGAATTTAAAAAAAGACTCAAAGATTTCACAAAATTAAGAAGTGAATTAACTAAGGAATCCGATAGAGGTATGTCGCTTTATGCAACAGCTTACATAGATAAAAAGTTAGAAATTTTACTTAAAAAAAAATTGATAGGAAGTAACAAACACCTTAAAGAAATTTTTTCCTTTAATGGTCCAGTTGGAACATTTTCTTCTAAAATTAAATTAGCTTACTCAATTGGACTTATTGATAAGGTAATTATGAGTGACATTAATATTCTTAGACAAATAAGAAATGAATTTGCACATTCGGAAAAAAACATCAGTTTTGAAACAGATTCAATTAGAAAATCATGTAATAAACTTAAAACGAAATCATCAGATGATATGGAATGCTCAAGGGAGATATTTTTAAATGTTGCTTCAGGAATTTCTGGAGTAATTGCTGGAGTTACAGTTCAAACTGAGAAATTTGAAGAAAAAATACCAATTGATATTGAAGAAAAAAGAAGTTTTTATAAAAAAATTAAAAGTTTAGATCAAGAGGAATAAACTATGTACAACAACGTGTATAACCAATTGCTTGGTTTGTGTGTACTCGGAAAATCCTGCGGATTTTCCTAATGGTTAGTTTTCTTTTGTTAACTTAGTTCCAGCCAACGCAACAAGCCATACACGAACACGTTGTGCTTAATGCCGAAAAAACCGAATGCCAGAAATCGAAAACATAAAACAGTTTGCACTTTTAGAGGAATTTGAAACCTCTGACAAGCTGATTAAATTAGGTTTTGGCGAACTTCAAAACATCAACCTAAATAACGACTTTTATTTCCTTCCTTTTCAGCTTTTATCTCAAGGATTTGAAAGGTTTATGAAAGCTTACATTTGTATAGGACATTATCATAAACACCAAGAACTACCAAATTTTAGATATCTCAAAAACTTAGGACACGATTTAGAAAAGTTACTAAAGGAAATAATAGACAATTATTACTTCAACTTCGATAGACCACAATTTGATTTAGACAATGAATTTATCCTTACTAATTCAGATTTAAAAGAACTTCTTTTTATTCTTTCTGAGTTCGGGAAATTAGCAAGATATCACAATTTCGATTTGATTACTGATAATACACGAATTGGAATTAATGCAAGAAAATTATGGGAAGATTTTGAAAATAAACTTCTTGACAAAAAAGACTACGAAAAACTAATGAACTTCGATTTAAACCACGAAGTTTATCAAAAAATAACAAATCATATTATTATCATATTTGAGAAGTTTGTTTCTGCATTATCAAGACAATTTATTTTCAAATGTTTAGGACAAAAAGGTTTGCAATTATCTGCAACAACAGTTTTTGACTTTGGTATGTTATACGATAAAGATTTCGGAAAGAAAGATTATAGAAGTCAAACTACAAGATATAAGCAAACACCTAAAAAAGAACATAAAAGAACTGTAATTGACGAATTACAAAGGAATATAAACCCAAATTATAAGTCGAGAAAAATAAACAAAACTGAATATAATGGAGATTGGCCTTTTTACGCTGACGAAGTAATTATCGAATGTAGAGAAAACCATTGGTGCATTGTAACCATTGATGGTTTGGACTTTGCTTTGAATGGTTCAGCAAGCGGACGATATAAATTGGAATTTCCTCACGATGCAGGAAGAGCTATTTTAGGAAAAAGTGTATCTGATTTTATAAAAATGGCTTTCGATTTGAATAAAGAATAAAGCACTAAGCACAACAATGTGTATAATTCATTGCTAGTTAGAGCCTACTTACGAAAGTCCTCTCGGACTTTCTATCTGTGATTTATTTGCTAACTTTAGTGCTTAAACACGCAACGAAATCATACACTAGACCGTTGTATGCAATTAAATCGAAACCAAATCCAGTATGAAATTATTCTTATTAATTCTATTATCTACTAGTCTGTTTTGTTCTGCACAATCTTTAAAAGATAGTCACGAATTTAAATTTTATAAAAATGGACGAATAGTAAAACCAAAAAAAGTCAATATATATATTATATCAGACAAGGATACCCTAAAATGTGAAATCAATGAGAACAAAATCCTCATTCCTAAGGTTACAGATACCTGTTCAATTCTAATTAAATTAAAAAAAGAGACCATTTTAATAAAAGATTTTGATTTTTCGAAAATTGGAAATAAGGGTTACATAACTTTAGGAATAGAAAATAACATGAAAAATTTCCAATTAATGACACCAGAATATCCTAATGCTTATATTCTAAAAAAATATGCAATTGCTATTAATATTGAAAATTTACAATTAATAAAAAAAGTATGTTTTCTAAACTACTATTATGCAATTCAAGAAAAAGGAAATAGAACTTATGTTATGAATTACACAAAGTATTCTGCTTTATAAAACAGCATACAACAACGTGTATAACCAATTGCTTAGTTTGTGTGTACTCGGAAATTCCTATCGGAATTTCCTACAGGTTCGGCTTATTTTGCTAACTTAGTTCTTGCCAACGCAACTAGCCATACACAAACACGTTGTAAGTAATGCCGAAAAACCCAGAAAACGAGTGAATAAAACAATGTTTGAAATTACCAAAATGGATTGTCCTTCAGAGGAAAATCTAATCCGAATGAAATTGGACGGAATTTCAAGTATTGCGAATTTGGACTTTGATATTCCGAATCGGAAATTGACCGTTTTTCACAGCGGAGAAATTGACCAAATCGAAAAGTCAGTTATCGAACTGAATTTAGGCGGAAAAAAAATCTCAACGGAACAAACCGACCAAACGGAATTTAAAGAAAACGAAAACCAAAAAAAGCTACTTTGGTCTGTACTTGCAATCAATTTTGCTTTTTTCATAATTGAAATGACAACAGGAATTATCTCAAAATCTATGGGACTTGTTGCCGACAGTTTGGATATGCTTGCGGACAGTTTTGTGTACGGAATTAGTTTGTTTGCGGTTGGCGGAACAATAATAAAGAAAAAGCGGATTGCTAAACTTGCTGGATATTTTCAAATAACACTCGCGATTATTGGATTTGTAGAAGTTTTAAGGAGATTTTTCGGAGACGAGAAACTTCCCGATTTTTCAACAATGATTATCGTTTCGATTTTTGCACTTATCGCAAATGGAATTTGTCTTTACATTTTGCAAAAGTCAAAGAGCAAAGAAGAAGCACATATGAAAGCAAGTATGATTTTCACCTCGAATGACGTTATTATAAATTTAGGAGTAATAATTGCTGGAATTTTAGTAAATTATTTGAGTTCGAGTAAACCTGATTTGATTATCGGAACAATAGTTTTTGCGTTGGTAATTCAAGGAGCATTTCGAATATTGAAATTAAGTAAGTGAACGAAAAAAGCACTACTTACAACAACGTGTATAATTAATTGCTTTGGTCGTTGCTTATTTGGAAAATTCCTTCGGAATTTTCTCGCGTTCGTTTTTGTTTACTAAATTAGTTGCTGAAACACGCAACTAACCATACACAAAACCGTTGTGCACAAGTTGACCAAAAATGAGACTAACCGAATTAATCCTGATTTTACTGATATCCAATTTGACTTTTGGACAAGACAAATATGTCGGAATTTATAATGACCGATTTTCGGAAAGTATTGAATTGAAATCGGACTCAACTTTTGTCCATAATTACAGATTTGACCTTTCGTCAAGTTGGACAACTGGAAAATGGGAAGTGTCAAATGACACTATTTATTTCAAATCCGAGTTAGTTTCGGACTCTTTGCAAGTTCGAGATTTAAATGGAAATAAAATTAAAGATTCATTAGTACTTTCCGCTGACCTTAAAATTAACCGAATTGAATTAAATGAATTTATAATGTCATCATTATCAAGTGGTGGACAAAATAGAGTTAAACCACCAAATAAACTCTATTGGAAAAGGAACAAACTTTATCGGATTAACGAAAATGGAACTCTTGATTTGAGAAAAGTAAAAGCATTTTGGACTGATAAAAAATATAAAACGTATTTCCGAAAAGAAACTGAATGAAAAAACCTGTGCACAACACCGTGTATAATTAATTGCTAGGTTCTTCCATACTTGCGAAAATTCCTGCGGAATTTTCACGGGTTCGTTAAAGTTTGCTAACTTAGTTGCTTAACCACGCAACTAACCATACACAAAACCGTTGGCAAACATTTGAATGAAAATCGGAACTGATATTAAAAATTGGAAAGAATATTTGGAAAGAAAGTTTTCTGACCATTCAATTTTCTCAATTGATGACAAAACAAATGTCTTATCGAACGGAGTTTATACGATAACTGCAATAGGAAGTGAAACGGAAATTAATTTTATCTGGCCTAGTAATGATTGGCTGACAATAGACGATATACAATTTCACAATTCTAAAGTAAATAGCTGGTCTGGAGAATTATTAGGCGGAAACGGACCAAAACGTGGAAAATTCAATCAAGAAAATATTGATTATGTAGATCAGGTTCTAGAAACTCCTCTAAAAAAGGGCTGGACGACTATCGACTATTTCTTATTTGGGAAAATTTTCAAATCAGTTACTAAAGAAGGAATGAACCCAAAAAATGGGATGAAAATATTTACAGATTTTAACTTTGGTTGTATCGGAATAATATTATTTCCCATTACATTTCTTATCGATAATGGAATAAATATTGGTTTAATAGGAAAGAAAAAAACCAGTATTATAAAACCAATGGTGGAATAAAAACGATTTGCCAACACCGTGTATATTTAATTGCTAGTTCTAGCTTGCTTACGAATATTCCTGCGGAATATTCTATCTGTGTTTTATTTACTAAATTAGTTGCTAAATCACGCAACTAACCATACACAACACGTTACCTGCAAGCTGAAAACATTGTGAAACAAACTGACTTCATAGCTGAATTAGAATTTTTAACTACCGAACAAGGTGGACGAAATAATCCTGCACATTCTGGTTATCGTCCTCATATTGAATTTGACAATTATCCAGATTATTTAACTTCTGGACAACAGACATATATTGGACAAAAAACTGTAGAATTAGGAACAAAAGTAAAAGCAGAAATAGCCATTATTGGTACAGAATATTTTTCAAAGAGACTTTATAAAAATATGGAATTCAAGTTTTGCGAAGGAAGTCGGACTATTGGTTTCGGAAAAATAATTGAGATTATAAATGCTGATTTAAAATGCGAAGATGATATTGACCAAAAAACTATAAATCTGAATTTATATCCAACTGACATAAAAAATAGACTTAAATCTGATTATAGAAAAAACTACGGAGAAGCAATTTGGTGTATTCAAAAGGCATTAATCTCTAACAAAGATTTTCGGAGCAATAGAATTTTACGAGCATTAATATACACAGGAAATAAGGATATTGTTCATCTAAAAAAAATGATAGAACTCGCACGAACAGATTGGAGAGACCTACTTTTGAACGCTGAATATGAGCATCCCAATAAAAGAGTTAGGAATTTTGACAACGAATTCGGAAAAGAAAATATAAAAGCCAGCAGGTAACAACGTGTATAACTAATTGCTAGTCAGTGTTTACTCGGAAAATTCCTGCGGAATTTTCCACAGGTTCGGTTTCTTTTATTAACTTAGTTCCTGCCAACGCAACTAGCCATAACACAAACACGTTGGCAGTAATATGATGAAACACCTCGTAACAATATTCATTTTTCTATTTCTAAATTCAATATTTGGACAAGATTCTCTGAACGGAATTTGGATTGGCGAAAATTTGGAAAATGACACTTTAGTTTCTGTAGAATTTCGAACTTTTCAGGACAAATTTCAATATCAAATAAAAAACAATCAACTGATTTTAAAAAATACTTACGAAGTTTCGAGCGGAACTAGAGATAGTATTTATTTTGTTGCTGATTCTACATTATACTATTTTGATTATAAACTAATCAATAAAGATTCTTTACAACTCAATCTAAACAAAGTTATTGGAAGGAATTTATCCAGTCCTGAAAAACATTACAATTACAGTCGAAAATCATCACTCAAAAAGAATAATATTAATTTTCAATCTGTTTTCTTTAGAGGCACAACCTGTTTTGGCAGTTGTCCGAAAATGAAAATTGAAATAGATTCTTTAGGTAACGCAAAATTTAAAGGAGAAAAATACACAGAACCATTTACTGGTAATTATGAAGGCAAGCTGACATCAAAGCAACTTGAATCGCTTATCGAAATTCTAAACAGAAGTGAGCTTGACAGATTTCCAGAAAAATTACCTTTCCTAATAGATGCACCATCTTTTAAATTTATATTTAGGTACAATAATAAAGAAAGAAAAAGTGGAGGTTCGATGGTTAGATATTTTAATAGAGAGATACTTAGCTATCTATTGAGTATTTATAAAGAAATAGACTGGAAAAAAGTTGATTATGAAATTGAATTTAACGAATAAATACTACTGCCAACAACGTGTATAACCAATTGCTTGGTTCTAGCCTACTTGGAAATTCCTAACGGAATTTCCTCTTGTTCGTTTTCTTTTATTAACTTAGTTCTCGCCAACGCAACTAGCCATACACAAACACGTTGTGTAGAATTTGAAAAACTAACCAGAAATCAATAATAATTATGAGAAAAATCAGAACTATAATAATACTATTTGGACTAATTTTCATTAGTACCATTTCATTTGCCCAAGAAAAAATTGACTATTTAAGTTATTTTCCAAAAGTAGAATACAATGCTAAAGTTGCTGAAAGTAATACTTCAGACGATGATACTATTTTTGAAAAAATGGTCATAGACGGATTTGATTCTAGAGTTCCATTCTACGTTATTAAACCAAAAATTAATAAAACAAACAAGTTCGTTTTTCTACTTCACGGCCTAACTGGAAGTAAAGAAAATTGGGTTAATCCAACATCAAGCCTTTCTACAAAATATGTGAAATTAAAAGATTCACTAGTATCTATCGGCTATAACGTTATTATACCTGATGCTAAATATCACGGAGAAAGAAGTTATGAAGCCGACTTTGCATCTCCAGTTTCATTTTTCGCAACACAAGATTTACAAAAAATAGTCAACCTTTATTCAACTTCGGTTAAAGATGTCAGAGTAATAATGGACTATATGCAATCACTTGCGAAAGAGGAGCAGATTACTTTTGATGTAGTTGGGTATAGTATGGGTGGATTAATGGCTATTTATTTAAACTCGGTTGATAACAGATTGAACCGCATAGTCGCATGCGTAGCACCTTTGGGAAGTGCTCTTAAGGCAGGTATGAGTTTAGGGCTCAATGAGGAAAACGCAAAAAAGGTGGAGGAACGCTTTTCAAGTGAAATATATGCACCATTACAAAAAGCGCCTATTACTTTACTTATGGGAACAAAAGATAATTGGTATACTCAAAAGGAGGCACAGGATTTTTATGATAATATCGAGATTAAAGACAAAAAATTGAAATTCTACGAATCTGGACATTATTTACCTGAAGAATTTATTTCAGATGTGATTAAATCATTAAATAAAAAGTAAAAAAACTCTACACAACACCGTGTATAATTAATGGCTGGTTCTCGCCTACTTACGAAAATCCTCGCGGATTTTCTATTTGGTTTGTATTTGCTAAATTAGGTGCTTAAACACGCCACTAATCATACACAAGACCGTTGTATTTAATAATGCCAGCCTTTCTGATCTTCCCAGGTTTATTGCCATCATCAAAACTTGTAGATTAAGGTCAGTACTCTAAAAGCAGTACGGAATTGACTTTCGATAGATTTTTTTCCTTGTCAAGCTTTCGATTGAAATCGTATGAGAGTTTTACTCTCAAATACGAATGAATTCGCATAAAGCTTGCCTTAAGGTATAGAATATTTTCGACAAAGTCAAGTAATTACCCAAATACTTATCATTTAAAGTGCTGAATACTTTAATACGCAACAACTTTTAATGATCGCTTTTAAAATGACGATACCATATCCCGCGATATAGTA
The DNA here is from genome assembly GCF_023556315.2 of Psychroserpens ponticola. Classification (NCBI taxonomy): domain Bacteria; kingdom Pseudomonadati; phylum Bacteroidota; class Flavobacteriia; order Flavobacteriales; family Flavobacteriaceae; genus Psychroserpens; species Psychroserpens ponticola. The sequence goes on from NZ_CP116221.1 coordinate 1,898,178, forward strand.
CATAATTTGAAAACCATAAACCGGATTCAGAATCTGTTATGTAGCGTCTGTCATTCCTACGTAATTATGGAGATTCCCTATGGTCATTTCCAAATTACTAAAAACAACAGCGTGTATAATTAATTACTTGTTCCTCTTATATTTGGAATATTTATTACCATAAATAAAATGGTTAGTTTCTTTTTGCTAATTTAGTAATAACAAAACGTAACTAATCATACACGTCTACGTTGTAGGTAATTTACCAACCCAAGAAACTGAATGGAAAAAAATCGAAATCAGAAACACACAAAAGAAACTTTTTACTACGCAATATCAAGAATGCTTGAGAGAGGATCATATTATGGTTTAAGAATACTTATAATCTTACATATGACAGGAATAGTTCTAAAAATGGAAAGAACTGAAGCATTGAGTATAATGGGCTGGTTTACAGGCTCTATAGTTGTTTCACAAATATTAGGAGCTCTACTTGGTGATTTGATTATTGGGAATAAAAAAGCTATAATTTTTGGTGGTATTATTCAAGCATTTGGAGCATTTACTCTTTGTATTACTTCAACTACTGGAATTTATATTGGTTTGTTTCTTGTAGTTTTAGGTAGTGGTTTTTATACACCAAATATTATCTCAAATTTTGGAAAGTTATATTTAAATAAAACTAAGTTATTAGATTCAGGATTCACTATATTTTATTTAGCAATAAATTTAGGTTCATTTCTTGGCATGTCATTAATTGGATATTTTGGAGAAGAATATGGTTACAATATTGGATTCATAATATCAGGTATATTAATGCTTATCTCAATAATTCCAATACTCATATCTAAAGATAAAATTGAAGATAAAAAATTCAAGAATGAATTTCCAATGGGTAAAAGAATTTTAAATATTTCCCTTGCATTCATTGTTGTAGGTTTATTTTGGGGAATTTACCAAATCTCATATATTCGGATTTCTGATTTACAATTTGAATTCAGCGAAATTTCATCCTTAAATATTCCGAAACATTTATGGCAAACTATTAATTCTACTCTTATTTTACCAATTAGTATAATCGCTATTATAGTTTGGACATTTTTCTATAGTACACAATTTTTTAAATTGATGATTGGTTTTATTTTTGGAGCAATTTCATATGGAATTATATATCTAATTCCAGGAGTCCCAACCGAAAAACATACAATTTTATATATTATAGCATTATTATTTCTTGGCATTGCGGAAATCCATATTGCTCCAATAATTCATTCTATATTAACAAAGTATTCTAACCCAAAATATCTTGCTATTTTAATTAGTTTGGCATTTATTCCAACAAGACTATTTGGATTTATATTTGGCTTATTTAATGATAGGTTTTATGACAATCCAACTTTAGGAATAAAACTTGGTATTATTGCAATGGTTATTATTAGCGTTGGACTTATTGTTTATGTATTCTGGGAAAAGAAAAACTACCTACAACAACGTGTATAACCAATTGCTTGGTTATAGTTTACTCGGAAAATCCTGCGGATTTTCCTATTGGTTCGGTTTCTTTTGCTAACTTAGTTCTCGCCAACGCAACAAGCCATACACAAACACGTTAACAACAATAGTGCAAAAATTCAACAGTACTACTCTATTTGAACTATTGTTATTAATACAAAAATCTCAAATTTCTCATTTAAGATTTTCGCTTTATCATTTTTTGGAGAACTAAACGCTTTTATGGTCTGGTTTTATTTATTAAGTTATTGCAAGGAAAATCCCATAAAAATTGATCACTTAAATGGCAAACAATTTATTTTTAGAATAATATGTTTTATCATTTAAAATTGTTTTTTCGTAAGTCAGCCGAATTATCGATAGCGTTCTGTATCGTTCTAAAATCCAAAAAAGGTGTTCGTTATTATTCCTGTGGTGCAACCTAAATGCTATTATGGACTTTTCTCTTTTTCCAAATCAACGGTTTCTTGGGAGTATCAGCTAATGTTAGTTATAGCATTCTCTTTCGGTTGCTGTGAAGTATATAGCTAGTTCAGTGATTCACCAATGACTTGTTCTGCACTACAGTTGCTAACAACGTGTATAACTAATAGCTTGTTCTGTGTGTACTCGGAAAATCCTGCGGATTTCCCTCTGGTTCGTTTTAGTTTAGTAACTTAGTGCCAGCCAACGCTACTAGCCATCACACGAACACGTTAACAACAATAGTGCAAAAATTCAACAGCACTACTCTATTTGAACTATTGTTTTAAATACAAAAATCTCTAATTTCTCATTTAAGATTTTCGCTTTATCATTTTTTGGAGAACTAAACGCTTTTTGGTTTGTTTTTGTTTATTAAGTTATAGCTAGAAAACTCTCAAGATAATTTCTTACTTCAATGGTAAACAGTTTCTTTTTAAGATAATATCTTCGATCATTTAAAATTGTTTTTTTGTAAGTCAGTCGAATTATCGCTTGCGTTCTGTATCGTTCTAAAATCCAAAAAAGGTGTTCGTTATTATTCCTGTGGTACAACCTAAATGCTATTATGGACGTTTCACTTTTGCCAAATCAACGGTTTCTTGGGAGTATCAGCTAATGTTACTTATAGCATTCTCTTTCGGTTGCTGTGAAGTATATAGCTAGTTCTGTGATTTACCAATGACTTGTGCTGCACTACAGTTGCTAACAACGTGTATAATTAATTACTGCGGAATTTCCAATCGGAAATTCACAATAATTAATTAACTTAGCTGCTAATCGGAAAATGACTTACGCCATTTTCCGTAACTAATCATACACAAAACCGTTAGCAATAACAGCTCCAAATCCTACTTCCAAAAGGTAAATATTTCTAAAAATCATAATTTTTTATCAATTAAACTTTTTGTTGAATTACTCAAACTTGGAAACTCACTCAGACAAACATCTGTTTTAAGCTAATTGCATAGTTATTTAATAACATGTTATACTTAAGGTTATCTTCGTGTTTACTCCATGTTTACTCCGTGTTTACTCCGTATATAGTCCGTGTCAAGTCGTGTGAGTTCGTGTAAAAAACTAGAAAACAGATTAATTCTTGTGTTTTAAAGGTTAATTGGAGATGTGATTTATTTCAAAAAGGTTCACTCCTACCTCTATAATTGATTAACTCAGACGTAGAAATCTTAAATTGAAAGATCTAAACTTAAAAAGGAAATGATGCAGATTACGGCATATCTCTTAAGCGACGAAACGGCTTACTTATATGTGTCACTGCAATTGCTAACAACGTGTATAACCAATTGCTTAGTTTGTGTGTACTCGGAAATTCCTAGCGGAATTTCCTATTGGTTCGGTTTCTTTTGCTAACTTAGTTCTCGCCAACGCAACAAGCCATACACAAAACCGTTGCCAATAAGCTGAAAATCACTCATAATTGAAAAAAGAAATCTTAACTTTATTATTAATTTTTTATTTTTCAAGTGTTTTTGGACAAAATTCTGACCGAACTTATTTAAAACACAACCATAATTACAGTACAACTTACTCATATGAAATTTCGGAAATAACAATTCATTCTGACTCAACTTTCACTTGGAAAAGTTGGAAAGTGAATAATAAAAAGAAATGGAAAACCTATCAGAAATATAAGCCTGAAGTTAGTAATGGAAAAATCACTCAAAATGGTGAATTTTATACTCTGACTGAATATAGAAATGGAAACAAAACGAATTTCAATTGGACTGTTAAAATCTCTAACAAACGGTTAAGTTTTTACCATCCTAGCAGAAATGGAAAAATAAAGAAGATAACTAAATATAAGCGTATTGAATAAAAGGTAAAGCCAATTGGCAACAACGTGTATAACCAATTGCTTAGTCTGTGTGTACTCGGAAAATCCTATCGGATTTTCCTAATGGTTCGGTTTATTTTTGCTAACTTAGTTCTCGCCAACGCAACCAGCCATACACAAAACCGTTAACAACAATAGTGCAAAATTCAACAGCACTACTCTATTTGAACTATTGTTATTAATACAAAAATCTCAAATTTCTCATTTAAGATTTACGCTTTATCATTTTTTGGAGAACTAAACGCTTTTATGGTCTGGTTTTATTTATTAAGTTATTGCAAGGAAACTCTCAAGAAAATTGATTACTTAAATGGCAAACAATTTATTTTTAGAATAATATGTTTTATCATTTAAAATTGTTTTTTCGCAAGTCAGCCGAATTATCGATAGCGTTCTGTATCGTTCTAAAATCCAAAAAAGGTGTCCTTCTTTTTATAAAGTGTGTAACCTAAATGCTAGAATGATAATTACTTCTTATTTTAATTTTTGAATATTAAGCTTATCTAAAAAGCTTTGAGCTAGCATTCTGTTTCGGTTACACTAAGGTTTATAGCTAAATGCTGTGATTTACCAATGGCTTGTGCTGCAATACAGTTGCTAACAACGTGTATAATTAATTACTGCGGAATTTCCAATCGGAAATTCACAATAATTAATTATATTAGCTACTAATCGGAAAATGACTTACGTCCTTTTCCGTAACTAATCATACACAAAGCCGTTGGCATAAATTTGTGAAAATGAGAAAACTATTAATATTTTTTATAATTTTTAGTCTTTATTCTTGTTCGAATGATGACGATGGAACAGAAAGTTCTCTACCTGCAATAACTACAGAAGGAAAAAACACCTTTGGCTGTAAAATTGACGGAGAAACGTTTCTACCAAGGAATAATGGTGGATTCAGTGCTGGATACACGACTGTTTTAAGAGCACAGTATAGATATTATGAATACGAATACTATGGATTAGAACCAGGATATCATTTAGCAATTAGAGCAAGTAATTCTCTTACTGATAAAAATGTTAGTATAGAATTGGCAGCATCAGATGAACCAATTGTTACTGGGCAAACATATCCAATTGTTTTAAAAACTGATGGTTCAATATCTGCAGAATACGGTTTTTCAACAAACACACAAGACCCAAACAATCCTAATATTTACTATTATAATTCATTTAATCATATTACGACAGACGAATTTAATGGAGAGATAACTTTCAATCTTGTTGACGAAGAAAACCAAATAATTTCTGGTGTGTTTTATTTTACTTGTATAAACCCAGAAACAGATGAAATAGTGGAAGTTCTTGACGGTCGATTTGATATTGAATATGACAACTGGTTCTAAAAAAACTTATGCCAACACCGTGTATAATTAATTGCTTTGGCAATTGCCTACTTGGAAAATTCCTTCGGAATTTTCTCGCGTTCGTTTTTGTTTACTAAATTAGTTGCTGAAACACGCAACTAACCATACACAAGACCGTTACCCAACATTAGACCAAAATACTATAAATGAAAAATGATAAACTGAAAGAGAAAGAGTGGTCTAAATCTTTAAACGAAATTGTTCAGTCAGAAAAAGATCAAGATATTAAATTACCTGTTTTGTTGTTAGATAATAATATAGAATGGGAATTTGAAGTCTTCTCAAATCTCGAAAGTCTTATTAATCATTCAATTTTTTCTCATTGGAGTGGAATCACACCAATAGATTCTAAATTAGATGCAATTGTAATAGATTCTAAAGGTTTAGTGTTTAAAATTGAAAATGATTGTTATAATAAAAAATTGAAAATCGGATATTCTTATCCTAAAAGATTCGTTGGTGAAATCTCTATTTCAGATTTAAAGAAAAAAATATCGAAAGGCTATAAAGAATATATAGAGGTTTTTGAACCTGATTTCAAGAACTTAATAGTATCTGGAATGGAATTAATCAATAGTTCAAGTACCTTTTATGAAATTATTTGTCTAGTAGAAAACGAATTGAATTTAGAAAAATTAAAAAACGTTGGGTAACAACGTGTATAATTCATTGCTAGTGATAGCCTACGTGGAAAATCCTGCGGATTGTCCACTGGTTTGGTTCATTTTTACTAATTTAGTTGCTTAACACGCAACGAAATCATACACAAACACGTTGTATTTAATAATGCCAGCCTTTCTGATCTTCCCAGGTTTATTGCCATCATCAAAACTTGTAGATTAAGGTCAGTACTCTAAAAGCAGTACGGAATTGACTTTCGATAGATTTTTTTCCTTGTCAAGCTTTCGATTGAAATCGTATGAGAGTTTTACTCTCAAATACGAATGAATTCGCATAAAGCTTGCCTTAAGGTATAGAATATTTTCGACAAAGTCAAGTAATTACCCAAATACTTATCATTTAAAGTGCTGAATACTTTAATACGCAACAACTTTTAATGATCGCTTTTAAAATGACGATACCATATCCCGCGATATAGTACATAATTTGAAAACCATAAACCGGATTCAGAATCTGTTATGTAGCGTCTGTCATTCCTACGTAATTATGGAGATTCCCTATGGTCATTTCCAAATTACTAAAAACAACAGCGTGTATAATTAATTACTTGTTCCTCTTATATTTGGAATATTTATTACCATAAATAAAATGGTTAGTTTCTTTTTGCTAATTTAGTAATAACAAAACGTAACTAATCATACACGTCTACGTTGGCAGTAAGTTCACTTACTCAAACTCAATAAAATAAAACTGAATACAGTATGAATTTAGTAACCTATTGTAAATCTTGTAAAAAGGATATTAAAATAAAATCAAACGCTTCTACTCGACCTGATTTACAAATGGAAAAAGGAGATGAATTTAATGTGAATTGTCAAAATTGTGGAAAATTGGAAAAGAAACACGTGAATGACATAAAAGCTGAAGTAAATAATACAATTATTCTTGTTGGAATTGGAATTGGACTTGTAGCAACAATCTTTTTATGGTTTTTTTATGGAGCAATTGGAACTGTAAGCGCAATAATTCCTATTGTATTTTGGCAACAACAAATGAGTTCAACTAAATCTTTTAATTCATATATGATTAGAAGAAAATAAAAAATTAATGGTTTACTCAGATGAAATGGGAAAACCAACAGCCAACAACGTGTATAACCAATTGCTTAGTTATAGCCTACTTGGAAATTCCTAACGGAATTTCCTCTGGTTAGGTTTCTTTTGTTAACTTAGTTCCTGCCAACGCAACTAGCCATACACAAAACCGTTGGCAATAATATTGAAATGACCAGAGAAATTACAATAATCTTCTTATTTATATTCTTTATTTCTTGTTCAAATGAAAAAGTTGGAACTGATACTTTCTACCTTTCTAATTCTATTGACAAAACGAACTTTATTCCGAGTCCTCAAAACTCTCGAATTTTTAATGTAAAAATTAACGATAGTGCTTATCTAAAATTACCTGACACAGACGAATATGACTGGACAATAAAAGATGCATATAGGATAAATGATAATTGGATAAACAACGATACTATCTATGTAGAAAAATTTCACAATCATTATAACCAGCGAAATGGCAAAAGAGATTTAAGCATATTGAAACTCAAAAAATCTCTGAATTACAAAGTTTACGATTCTATTGGATTTGATTCTATTAATGTTAACAGAGCCTTTTTAAGTCCTGATAAAACTCAAATACTGACTTTAGAAAACCGTGACAAAAAGACTGTCATTAGAATATTTGAGAACAAACAGTTAAAATCAATAACTGATTTGAAAAAAAAATTTATAATTGAGCAACAATGTTGGTCTGATTTGAAAAATGAAATAGTATTAAGCAATGAGGAAAATGAAATTTACACTTATAATCTGACTGACTTCAAATTAAATAAATTAAACGCAAAAGGCAATAAACCTATTTGGTTAAATGGGACAGACTTAATTGCTTGCATAAATGACAACAAGGTAAACATTTACTCTTTGAGCGCTGAAGAATCAATATTTATTATTAAACCAAAAAATAAGCTTTTTTATACAGAGAAAATTGAAGATTATTATTGGTTTGAGAAGGAACAAAAATTATTACTTCGAATAAGATACACCTTAATGGAAGAATATTTTTACTTCGATGAATATTATTATGAATTAAATAAAAATACTATTGCCAACAACGTGTATAACTAATTGCTGGTTCTGTGCGTACTCGGAAAATCCTACGGATTTTCCTAATGGTTAGTTTCTTTTTTGCTATCTTAGTTCTCGCCAACGCAACTAGCCATACACAAACACGTTGGTAACAATAGCTCCGAAATTGTAACTCCAAGTTATACAGTCTTACTATAATTACAACTTCGGAACTATTGCCACTCTTACTCTTAAAGTTGAAAGCTTACTCAAACTCTAAAACTCATTGTGGCGAAAAAAAGCCTGGTTTTCTTTTCGCGATTTATTTTTGAGGTTAAGACACATTCACTAAAAAACTATTCTGAGAAAATTTTTATTTGAGTTTGAGAAAGCTTGCGGAAATAATCACTCAAACGTAAAAAGATGAACACTCAAATTCTTTATTTTAAAGAGGAGCTTTAATCTAATTTTGTACAATTTTATTTTATTAGAAAAATCTATCATACATGTATGAAAATTCACTCCTGCTCCAACACTCTAATCTGAATGTGATTACTCAGATGTGTCGCTACAGTTGCCAACAACGTGTATAACCCAATTGCTCTGTTTCTGCATACTCGGAAATTCCTATCGGAATTTCCTATTGGTTCGGTTTCTTTTGTTAACTTAGTTCTCGCCAACGCAACAAGCCATACACAAAACCGTTACAACACATATGAATCAAAAACTCCAAAACATTGATATATCTGATTTGAATCTACTCAAAAATGATATCAATAATGGAGCGCGATTTATTATGTTCAATTATAGAATTGGTCTAGGGTTGGTTTCTTTGTTAAGGTTCTCTCCTGCTATCTTTATTAAAAGAGAAAATGAAATCCCTAATTTTAGAAAAAAATATAACAGAATAAACTTGATTTTTGGGCCTTGGTTTTTATTTAAGGGTCCTTTTCTAACTTATAATGCTTACAAAATCAATAAAAATGGTGGAATTGATATTACCAAAGATATAATGGTCAATTTAACTCAAGAATCTCTTTTAAAAAAAGAAGTAGAAATAAATAAAGTTCACAACATTTTTTCAAAAGTAAGTTCATCGAATAAAAAAATTATAATTAAAGCAATTAAGAGAACCAACCTCAATCTTGTACCATTGAATAGGGTTTACTTAGGTTTATTTATAAATGTTGGAGAATATGAAGAACCATATTTTGTAATCGGAATTATGCTCAGAAATGACTCAGAATTAGATACTGAACATATAGAATTAAATTTAAGAAAATATTTCTACAAGCATGTAGATTTCGAAATAATCAATTTAGATTGCCACTCCGAATTTGGTAAAAAATTAATTGAACAAGGCGAATTAATACATGGAATCTAGAATACGTGTTGTAACAACGTGTATAATCAATTGCTGTGGTCGTTGCTTACTCGGAAAATTCCTGCGGAATTTTCTACAGGCTAGTTTTCTTTTATTAACTTAGTTCTCGCCAACGCAACCAACCATACACGAACACGTTGGCAAACATTTTGACGCAACCTTTGCAAAAAAACTACATCTATTATATATTAATAGAATAATAATGATAAAGAAACTCATATTAATATTTTCACTAATTACATTTATTAGTTGTGAAATAGCACCTGTCGATTTATCTGACGAAAACTATAAGTTTGATGGTAATGGCGGAATTAAATGTAGAGTAAATGGAAAATTAATAAAACCCAAAGCAGCTCTCAACGGAACTGGTCTCGCTGCGAGCTTGGTGTATGGATTTTCCGATAATCAACCATATATAAGTCTGAGCTTTTTAAATGATGGAGAATCTCCTAATTTTATATCAAGATCAATTAAAATAGTAATTGTTGATATTAACTTAGAATCAAATCAAGTAGGAAATATTTATATTCTTGGGAATGAATTTGATTCTAATTATGGAAAGTACAAAATAAATTCTCCAGATTATAACTTCACAACAAATATAGATTTTACAGGTCAGTTAGAAATTGTTTTTCATGATATAGAAAATAGAATATTAGGAGGTTCTTTTAGTTATGATGCTGTGAATTCAGATGGAGAAGTTGTTAGAATTAAAGGTGGTGAATTTGATATGACATATTATTAAAAAACGATTTGCCAACAACGTGTATAACCAATTGCTCAGTCTGTGTGTACTCGGAAAATCCTAGCGGATTTTCCTATTGGTTCGGTTTATTTTGCTAACTTAGTTCCTGCCAACGCAACAAGCCATACACAAACACGTTAGGCATAATTTAAAATCAAAATTTGAAATCCTATTTAAACTTTAAGAGAGAGATAACGGAATTGCAATATTTTCATATATCAACAATTTACGCTTTTGACGAAACAGAAAACTTACTCCACTTTTGGAGAAGGCATAGACTAAAGTTCGATGAAGAAACAAGTCTAAATCATATAGTATCACAACCCACTAACTTTGGAACAAAAAAAAGCAGAAAAATTAAACGACGAAAAAATCTTAACGAAATTATTTTCGTTAGACTAATTTCTGCTTTAGAAGTCTTCTTAGTCGATTTAGTTCGCGATGCTTTTTTAGAAACTAAAGAACCCTTCAAGAAGCAAGATCTAATGTTTCAACTTTCTCAAGCAGAGATACTGTCGATTAAATCAACTGCGAATTTTTTTAATAAAGTAATCAATAAAGAATGTAGAAAATTATCAAGTAGCGGATTTAGTGAAATAATTAAATATTACAAAAAACACTTTTATATCGAAATGGGTAGTTTCTCACCTGGAAGAAGTAAAATGGAGGAATATCATGAAAGAAGACATCTTCTTGTTCATCGATTAGGCCGCACAGATAGTCAGTACAGAAAAAAATATAATACTAATAAACTTTCAATTTCAATATCTGATGAGTATTTAAATGAGTGTATTGATGATTTGAGTTCATTCTGTAACATGGTTCATAACCAAATGAAATATCAACTGAAAAATGAATTTACTGTTAAATCACAAAAAACAAAATCAACTGATAGAACATTAACCCTAAATGTAGAATTTGAAAATGACATGAATGGCATGAGTTATTTTCAGCCTGATTATGAATTCTGGTCACAAGATGAGTTTTCTGTTTTCTCCGATATTTTAGATAGTAGAACTGCAATTGATGCAAATACCATTGAATTTATAATATCTGGATCATTTGCCCAAATAAGAAGCTATACTAGAATTATAAATCGTTCTCAGAAAAAAGAAAAATTTGTTGTTAAAATCATTCAAGAAAAAAATAAAAGTCAAGAAAAGCAATTTGCTTCTAGGATATTGGATGACGAAATTTTATCTGAAATAGAAAAGAAACTTCCAGAACAACCATGGATAACAGGTATTCATAAAATTATAGCTAGGGAACTCGAAGTATCCAATAAATTAGTTTCTACTGGAATTCAACAGTTAATCGCTAAAGGTGTTTTTAAACAACAAATTAACGGAATATTAGTAATAGACGAAGAAGAATAAAACTATGCCTAACAACGTGTATAACCAATTGCTAGTTTGTGTGTACTCGGAAAATCCTGCGGATTTTCCTACTGGTTCGGTTTCTTTTGTTAACTTAGTTCTTGCCAACGCAACAAGCCATACACAAACACGTTGTGCGTCAGCTGACCAACGAACAGAACATAAAATTAAAAACATGAATACGAGGAATTTTGTACTGATTTGTTTTCTGATTTTAATTGCCTTTAATTCATATGGGCAAATAGAACAAGACAGTATAAGCGCAGTACAAAAAGTAGAAAAGCAAGTTGAAAAACAAACTGAAATTCAACAATTGAAAGTTCCTATTTACAAATTATTTCCAACTACAAACTATTGGACTTTTATTAAATTGGACACACGAAATGGAAAAATGTGGCAAGTACATTTCACTATATCAGAAGAAGGTTATGAAGGCGAGCTAATTTTAAATTCAAGTTCACTTATTTGGGATGACAAAGAAATAAACGGAAGGTTTACTCTTTATCCAACTAAAAATAACTTCAATTTTATTCTACTTGACCAGTTAAACGGAACAACATATCAAGTACAATGGAATAATGATGAAAATAAACGATTCGTAAGTCGCATATATTAGATTGGAATTATTAAAATATTAAAAAAGCCGAACGCACAACACCGTGTATAATTAATTGCTTTGGTCGTTGCTTATTTGGAAAATTCCGAAGGAATTTTCTTGCGTTCGTTTTTGTTTACTAAATTAGTTGCTTAAACACGCAACTAACCATACACAACAACGTTACCTGTAATACGAAAAAACATCAGTATTTTAAATGAAAGACAGAGAATTAATCAAACTTTATGAAGAATCATACAAGGTTCAATATGACGATTTATTTGAGTCTTTAGATAAAATTTACATTAACGCTGTTGACAAACAATACGCTACAAAATTTCAATTAGGAATAATCAATCTTGTTGGTGGTCTTATGGTTAATAGTGAATTAGATAAAAAGATTATCGATTTGTTTGACCATTCAATGAAACTTGGAGGAAATATAATTGATGTAATTAATGCAATTCCACAAACAGCAAATTTTCATAAACAAGAAGAAGAGTTAAAAACAAAAAACACTGAAAACGAAGTAACAATTGTCTGGAAAAAAATTCTTGGAATACCATACAAAATCGAACGAATAAATGCAGTTATTCAAGGAACTATAAGTTCAAATTTTGAAAATTTAACAGAGAAAAGTGAGATTGCAGAATATCTTGGAAAACAAAGAGCAATAGTTGACCTTCGTAATCAAATAAAAGTAAAATTTATTGAAAATGGTGGATTAAAGGAACTTGACGAAAAAAACGGAGAAGATATTTTACCTGTAAAATTTCAAACTTTAAATAATTTAAAAGAGTGTCTAATTAAAAATGACTTGGCTGAATTTTTCAAAATCTTACAAGGTGTATTTGCTTCTCTTTCATACGATATGAAAATAACAGAAGGATACTTTCATAGTCATATCCATTTTCTATTGACTTTACTTGATTTCGATATTCATTCCGAAGTAGAAACTAATAAAGGTAGAATTGATTCAGTTATTGAAACTAAAAATTACATTCATATTATTGAATTTAAACAAAATGATTCAGAAATCGCTTTAGAGCAAATATTAGAAAAAGAATACTATCAAAAATATTTCTCAAAGAATAAAATATTGATATTAGTAGGAGTTGCAGTAGATAAAAAACAACGGAATATAATAGATTGGAAAATGAAATCACACGCATAAGTACTACAGGTAACAACGTGTATAATTCATTGCTAGTTCTAGCCTACTTACGAAAGTCCTCGCGGACTTTCTATCTGTGATTTATTTGCTAACTTTAGTGCTTAAACACGCAACGAAATCATACACAAAACCGTTGGTAACAATAGCTCCGAAATTGTAACTCCAAGTGATACAGTCTTATTATAATTACAACTTCGGAACTATTGCCACTATTACTCTTAAAGTTGAAAGCTTACTCAAAATCTAAAACTCATTGTGGCGAAAAAAAGTCTAGTTTTCTTTTCGCGATTTTTTTTTTGAGGTTAAGATACATTCACTAAAAAACTATTCTGAGAAAATTTTTATTTGAGTTTGAGAAAGTTTGCGGAAATAATCACTCAAACGTAAAAAGATGATCACTCAAATTCTTTATTTTTCGAGAGGAGCTTTAATCAAATTTGGTACAATTTTCTTTTATTAGAAAAATCTATCATACATGTATGAAAACTCACTCCTGCTCCAACACTCTAATCTGAATGTAATTACTCAAATGTGTCACTACAGTTGCCAACAACGTGTATAACCAATTGCTTGGTTTATGTGTACTCGGAAATTCCTATCGGAATTTCCTATTGGTTCGGTTTCTTTTGCTAACTTAGTCCTTGCCAACGCAACAAGCCATACACAAAACCGTTAGCAATAACAGCTCCAAATCCTACTTCCAAAAGGTAAATATTTCTAAAAATCATAATTTTTTATCAATTAATCTTTTTGTTGAATTACTCAAACTTCGAAACTCACTCAGACAAACATCTGTTTTAAGCTAATTGCATAGTTATTTAATAACATGTTATACTTAAGGTTATCTTCGTGTTTACTCCATGTTTACTCCATGTTTACTCCGTGTTTACTCCGTATATAGTCCGTGTCAAGTCGTGTGAGTTCGTGTAAAAAACTAGAAAACAGGTTAATTCTTGTGTTTTAAAGGTAAATTGGAGATGTGATTTATTTCAAAAAGGTTCACTCCTACCTCTATAATTGATTAACTCAGACGTAGAAATCTTAAATTGAAAGATCTAAACTTAAAAAGGAAATGATGCAGAATACGGCATATCTCTTAAGCGACGAAACGGCTTACTTATATGTGTCACTGCAATTGCTAACAACGTGTATAACCAATTGCTTAGTTTGTGTGTACTCGGAAATTCCTAGCGGAATTTCCTATTGGTTCGGTTTCTTTTGCTAACTTAGTTCTCGCCAACGCAACAAGCCATACACAAAACCGTTACCTGCAAGCTAAAAAATGGAAACCGAACAAAAAGATTATAATAAATCATTCAATTCTAAATTTTGTGTTCATTTAGAATATGCCATTTCAAGAGAATTTCAGTATTCAGCAGATAAAGAATTAAAACACTTTTGGTGTGATGGAGTAAGTTCCGAACCGTTAATTGGATTTGAGAACAATAAGGAATATTTGGATTATAAAAACATAAGTAAAACTAAGTTTATAGAAACTATTGCCTGGACTGGTCAAACTGGACAAACGATTTATAATTTAACAATAAATTTAGGAAAACAGTCTTTAAAAGAATATAAAGATGGATTGAGTTTGATAGATTGTATTCCTGAAGAAAACACTAGAGATTGGATTGATATTGATGTTGAAAATAAAACAATGGAAATAAAACTGAATTAAAAGCCAGCAGGTAACAACGTGTATAATTAATTACTGCCGAATTTCCCAAACGGAAATTCACAATAATTAATTAACTTAGCTACTAATCGGAAAATGACTTACGCCCTTTTCCGTAACTAATCATACACAAAACCGTTAGGCAACATTAAAACCAAATCAACGAATGAAAAGAACAATATTTTTATTATTAGCAATTCTACCAATTTTAACTTTCGGACAAAGCGAATTTTGCGATAAAAGTTTCGGAGAAAGCTATTTTCCACTTGAAATCGGATTTGAAAAACATATTACTTGGGGAAATGCATTTTATGTGGAAAGGGTAACTGAAAAAAAAGAAATTGACGGAAAAGAATATTTCAAATATGAGCAAGATTTTAGAAATGGAACTGTATATGACCTGTTGCTGAGAAACCAAAATGACACAATTTTTATGTATAACGAGGTCAAGAAAAAAGATCAGATACTTTTAATTGCAAAACCTCAAAAAGGGATTAAATGGGAGACTGGAAAAGTTGCCGAAATTGATGGAAGTTTTGAATCGCCTTATTGTAACTATGAAAACCTAATTGTTGTTGAAAATAAATACTCAAATGGTACTAAAGAAAAACGTTACTACAAAAGAGGATTGGGACTTGTGGCTATAACAAGCAAAAAAGGAATTAAAGGAATTTGCTTACCAAACAAAGAAGAAGCTGAATCACTTGTTCAACCATTATCATACGTGGGTTGTGAAAATGAAGCAGATAAGGATAAAATAACTGAATGTACAATGAAATCTATTCATTCCTATGTTATTGACAAATTAAAAACTACAAATATAAAACCGCCAAAAGAAGACGGAATCCTAAAATACAAAGTAAGCATTGCGAAAAGTGGATATGTTTCTAACGTGGAAACCTTGAACTCAATTCCAGGTGGAAATCAAGCGAGAAAAGAAATTAAAAAAATAATAGAATCACTACCTAAATTTATTCCTACCAAAACTGCTGACAAAAAAGCTGTTGGAACAAATATTGAATTGTCGATTCCGATTAAAACAAAATAACGTTGCCTAACACCGTGTATAATTCATTGTTCGGTTCGTGTGTACTCGGAAAATTCCTGCGGAATTTTCCTATGGTTCGTTTTCTTTTACTAATTTAGACTTAGCCAACACAACGAAATCATACACAAACACGTTGTAAAACATTTGGCTAATCCGAAAGGCTATTTCACTCAAGCCAATGTATTGCAAACTAATTTGCATTCTATAATCTTCATTTAAAAATTTAAATTTGAGTATTAAATAAAATATATCGCAAGTCATAATGAAATATATAATAATACTAATAATTGGAATTTCTACATTTATCACTAATGCTCAAAATGACAATGAAACTATAACATTCACAAGAATTGGTGAATTAACTAAAGAACAAATAAACAATTCTGGTGCTTCAAAATTAAATTTCATAACTGAAATACAAAAGGCGAAAGAAATGGCTGAAATGGATATAAAAAATGAAATACCTTTTCTATTACTAGCAGGTGGAATTGCACCAACAATAATTGCAACAGATCCAATATTTGAAAAAGAATATAAGATATACTTTTATGAATTCGGTTGCACTAGTCCAGAAAAAGATTTAATAATTGCTTATAATGAAGTGATATTTGAACATCTGATTAAAGATTACGGAAATAAATGGAAAAAAGAAATCAGAAATGATGTAATCGGATTTAAGGACTGGAGAAAAAAATAGAAAAACATTTTACAACAACGTGTATAACTAATTGCTGGTCTTGTGTTTACTCGGAAAATCCTGCGGATTTTCCTAATGGTTCGGTTTATTTTGTTAACTTAGTTCTTGCCAACGCAACTAGCCATAACACAAACACGTTGGCAAACATTTGAGAGCAACTTATTGGAAACGAAAAATAAACTGAATTTGATAATCGGAATTCAAACAATACAAAAATAAATTTGAGCTGTATTTTAATAATTGAAGGAGAAAAATTTGATGTGAACGGATTTTTGGAAATCACCGAAATGCAACCATACGAAAAGCATTTAAAAGGAGAAAAACGTCCTTTCAAAAAGACTGGAAAACAACTTATTTATGAAAAAAGTGGATGCCGATTTGAATTAAGCAATGCGGATTTTAATGATTTTGAGACTCAAAGAAAAGATGTTATCAAATTTTTAACCGATAATTTCAAGAAGCTTAAAGGAATTTCAAGTTTCGGACTAAATATAAGCGAAGTCCCAACTATTGGATTCGGAATTGAAAATCAAATGGCGGATTTTTGGTGTCAAACTGAATATTTGCAACCTGAATTACTAAAGTTGGCTGGAGAACTAAATTTTGGAATTGAAATAAGTTTGTATCATCCTGCAATAGAAGAAGAAGATAAAAACGAATAAATAAAAACGATTTGCCAACACCGTGTATAATTAATTGCTTTGGTCGTTGATTATTTGGAAAATTCCTTCGGAATTTTCTCGCGTTCGTATTTGTTTACTAAATTAGTTGCTTAAACACGCAACTAACCATACACAACAACGTTAACAACAATAGTGCAAAAATTCAACAGCACTACTCTATTTGAACTATTGTTTTAAATACAAAAATCTCAAAATTTCTCATTTAAGATTTTCGTTTATCATTTTTTGGAGAACTAAACGCTTTTTGGTTTGGTTTTGTTTATTAAGTTATAGCTAGAAAACTCTCAAGATAATTTCTTACTTAAATGGTAAACAGTTTCTTTTTAAGATAATATGTTCGTTCATTTAAAATTGTTTTTTCGTAAGTCAGCCAAATTATCGCTAGCGTTCTGTATCGTTCTAAAATCCAAAAAAGGTGTTCGTTATTATTCTTGTGGTGCAACCTAAATGCTATTATGGACTTTTCTCTTTTGCCAAATCAACGGTTTCTTGGGAGTTTCAGCTAATGTTAGTTATAGCATTCTCTTCGGTTG
This sequence comes from Psychroserpens ponticola, assembly GCF_023556315.2. Classification (NCBI taxonomy): domain Bacteria; kingdom Pseudomonadati; phylum Bacteroidota; class Flavobacteriia; order Flavobacteriales; family Flavobacteriaceae; genus Psychroserpens; species Psychroserpens ponticola. The sequence goes on from NZ_CP116221.1 coordinate 1,916,019, forward strand.
CTATGAGGTATATAGCTAGCTCTGTGATTTACCAATGACTTGTGCTGCACTACAGTTGCTAACAACGTGTATAATTAATTACTGCGGAATTTCCAATCGGAAATTCACAATAATTAATTATCTTAGCTACAAATCGGAAAATGACTTACGTCCTTTTCCGTAACTAATCATACACAAAACCGTTGTAACCAATTTGAGAAAAATTAGAACTATAAAAGAATTATTAGGAATAGATATTGAATTTCTCTATGAAAATTCAGTATTTAAAACTGATTCTATTGCGGAAACGAATGATAATAAGAATTTTTTACTGTTTGATTTAAAATCAAAATTTCTCAAAATATTTGACCAGTTCCAAATCTCAATCTTTGACGGAAAAGCTGAACATTTAGAATTGCGTGCTTCGAATTGTAAGCCCATTGACTTAAAGAAACTTATAGGCTTGATTATAGACGAATATGGACCAGATGAAAACAATCAAAATTTATCGGATTTAAATACTTTTGAACTTATGAGTTGGTGGTTTAAAAATGACAAGCACGAACAAACATATGACGAATACGATAATACAGATGAGTTATATTATGGGTTTATGATTGGAATTGAAAAAGAAATTGGTTGTTTCTCTATTTTGTCATACTCAAATATTGATTTAAATCTGAATAAAAAAAACTGGTTACAACACCGTGTATAATTAATTGCTAGGTTCTTCACAACTTGCGAATATTCCTGCGGAATATTCACGGGTTCGTAAATGTTTGCTAACTTAGTTGCTTAACCACGCAACTAATCATACACAGAACCGTTGTGTTTAATTATGACGAACGACTTTACATTTGAATTAATAGCTATTGGAGTTTTAATACTTACATACTATACTCTGTACTATTTATCCAAACTCATAATCAAATACGAACTGCAAAAGAAAAAAACGAAAAGAATATCTAATGCTAAAACTTATAAAACGGTTACAAGGCAAGGAGAAAATTTTGAATATGAATTTCCGTTAAACCCGAATTTAGACGAATTTTGGATAAGATTATTTGCGAAAGTATTTGACTATGGATTTTATTTAGGAATATTTTATCTTATTGACAGAATTTTAATCGAAAAAAGTATATATCCATACTTGTTGGCATTTTTAGCTTTATTTATTATTAATCCGATATTTGAATCGTTGACTGGTAGAACTTTTGGGAAATATGTGTTCGGAATGAGAGTTATTGATGACTTTGGAGAAAACCCATCATTCTTGACTTCATTCATTAAAAATTTACTTCAACTTTTTAGTATAGCTTTTTATGTATTATCAAGTGCGACAATATTGGAAGATGAAATGTTTTTTCATAATAAAAGAACATTTACATATACGATTTGGAGTAAAGACAAAGAAAAAATATTAACTGAATTAAATAACTAAACACAACAACGTGTATATCCAATTGCTCAGTCTGTGTGTACTCGGAAATTCCTAACGGAATTTCCTATTGGTTCGTTTTCTTTTGTTAACTTAGTTCTTTCCAACGCAACAAGCCATACACAAAACCGTTGTAAGTAATGTGATGAACGAAACGGAAAACAGAACTTTAGAAGAATTATTCTCTGCTTATTCAGAGGGAAAAAGACATTTTCTGAATTGGGATTTTGACGAAGACCTTTCTGTAAAAGGAAAAGACTTATCTGATATATTTTTCGAAAACTGTTTTCTTTTTTTGGATTTCAGGGAATCGAAATTGAATGGAGCAAAATTTATAGGTTGTAATATAAAAACAGCTGACTTTAGAAATTCGGACTTGACTAACGCAACGATTAATAATTGTTCTGTTGAATCAACAATGTTTAAAGGAGCAAAAACTGATAATCTGATTTTTAAAGAAAACTATTGTTATGGTAATATTGTCGGACAAAAAGACTTTGAGGAATTATTTAAAGATTCCGATGAATTCTACACAATAGTTAGAATCACAAATGGATTTCCAAACGGAGATGGAATTGGAAATATACTAACTGGAGAAATAATACAAGGAGAAATAAATGTAAATGATTTACTTCTGACCAGTAACGGAACTGAAGTCCCAATTGTAGAAGTGGAATTAATAAATATGGTGCCTAAACGACAGGATTTTGCCATTACGATTCCAAGAAAATTTGACAATGCAGAAAATTGGGGAAAACTATTTGGAACTGAATTTAAAATAAAAAAACACTACTTACAACACCGTGTATAATTCATTGCTAATACTCGCCTACTTACGAAAATCCTCGCGGATTTTCTATTCGGTTTGTATTTGCTAAATTAGTTGCTGAAACACGCAACGAAATCATACACAAACACGTTAACAACAATAGTGCAAAAATTCAACAGCACTACTCTATTTGAACTATTATTATTAACACAAAAATCTCAAATTTCTCATTTAAGATTTTCGCTTATCATTTTTTGGAGAACTAAACGCTTTTATGGTCTGTTTTTGTTTATTAACTTATAGCTAGGAAACTCTCAAGATAATTTCTTACTTCAATGGTAAACAATTTATTTTTAAGATAATATCTTCGTTCATTTAAAATTGTTTTTTCGTAAGTCAGCCAAATTATCGCTAGCGTTCTGTATCGTTCTTAAATCCAAAAAAGGTGTTCGTTAGTATTCCTGTGGTACAACCTAAATGCTATTATGGACTTTTCTCTTTTGCCAAATCAACGGTTTCTTGGGAGTATCAGCTAATGTTAGTTATAGCATTCTCTTTCGGTTGCTGTGAAGTATATAGCTAGTTCTGTGATTTACCAATGACTTGTTCTGCACTACAGTTGCTAACAACGTGTATAATTAATTACTGCGGAATTTCCCAAACGGAAATTCACAATAATTAATTAACTTAGCTGCTAATCGGAAAATGACTTACGTCCTTTTCCGTAACTAATCATACACAAAACCGTTGGCAACAATATTGGGAAAATTTGCAATTGATGTATATTTGGTGTAAATTTACATCAAAAATCAATATTATGGCAAGGCAAAGTATTTCATTCACAAAACCAAATGATGAATGGCTAAAAAATCAAGTTGACAATAAAGAATATTCAAGTAAAAGTGAATTAGTCAACGATTTAATTAGACAAGCAAGAAGTCAACAAGTTCAAATTGATTGGATAAGAACTAAACTGGAAAGAGCTGAAAATAGTGGATTTACTTCTGATAGTAAAGCTCAAATTCTAAAGCAATCAAAGGACTTACTCAATGGCTAAATTTAGAATAAGTAATACTGCCAAAGAAGACTTAATTAGAATCCATCATTACGGAGTTAAAAAATTCGGAATTACTCAAGCGGATAAATACTTTGACTCTTTTTTTGAATATTTTGAGATAATTGCTCAGAGACCTTTTTCATTTGAATCTGTTGATTTTATAAAAAAAGGATATCGACGTTGTGTATGTGGATCTGATAGCATTTTCTATAAAGTAAATGAAGATGTTATAAATATAATGACAATAGTTGGAAGACAAGATTTAGATAATATTCTTTAAAATACAGTTGCCAACAACGTGTATAACCAATTGCTTGGTTCTAGCCTACTTGGAAATTCCTAACGGAATTTCCTCTGGTTCGTTTTCTTTTGTTAACTTAGTTCTTGCCAACGCAACAAGCCATACACAAACACGTTAACAACAATAGTGCAAAAATTCAACAGTACTACTCTATTTGAACTATTGTTATTAATACAAAAATCTCAAATTTCTCATTTAAGATTTTCGCTTTATCATTTTTTGGAGAACTAAACGCTTTTATAGTCTGTTTTTGTTTATTAACTTATAGCTAGGAAACTCTCAAGATAATTTCTTACTTCAATGGTAAACAATTTATTTTTAAGATAATATCTTCGTTCATTTAAAATTGTTTTTTCGTAAGTCAGCCAAATTATCGCTAGCGTTCTGTATCGTTCTAAAATCCAAAAAAGGTGTTCGTTATTATTCTTGTGGTGCAACCTAAATGCTATTATGGACTTTTCTCTTTTGCCAAATCAACGGTTTCTTGGGAGTATCAGCTAATGTTAGTTATAGCATTCTCTTTCGGTTGCTATGAGGTATATAGCTAGTTCAGTGATTCACCAATGACTTGTGCTGCACTACAGTTGCTAACAACGTGTATAATTAATTACTGCGGAATTTCCAATCGGAAATTCACAATAATTAATTATCTTAGCTACAAATCGGAAAATGACTTACGTCCTTTTCCGTAACTAATCATACACAAAACCGTTAACAACAATAGTGCAAAAATTCAACAGTACTACTCTATTTGAACTATTGTTATTAATACAAAAATCTCAAATTTCTCATTTAAGATTTTCGTTTATCATTTTTTGGAGAACTAAACGCTTTTATAGTCTGTTTTTGTTTATTAACTTATAGCTAGGAAACTCTCAAGATAATTTCTTACTTCAATGGTAAACAATTTATTTTTAAGATAATATCTTCGTTCATTTAAAATTGTTTTTTCGTAAGTCAGCCAAATTATCGCTTGCGTTCTGTATCGTTCTAAAATCCAAAAAAGGTGTTCGTTAGTATTCCTGTGGTGCAACCTAAATGCTATTATGGACTTTTCTCTTTTGCCAAATCAACGGTTTCTTGGGAGTATCAGCTAATGTTAGTTATAGCATTCTCTTTCGGTTGCTATGAGGTATATAGCTAGTTCAGTGATTCACCAATGACTTGTGCTGCACTACAGTTGCTAACAACGTGTATAATTAATTACTGCGGAATTTCCAATCGGAAATTCACAATAATTAATTATATTAGCTAATAATCGGAAAATGACTTACGTCCTTTTCCGTAACTAATCATACACAAGACCGTTGTATTTAATAATGCCAGCCTTTCTGATCTTCCCAGGTTTATTGCCATCATCAAAACTTGTAGATTAAGGTCAGTACTCTAAAAGCAGTACGGAATTGACTTTCGATAGATTTTTTTCCTTGTCAAGCTTTCGATTGAAATCGTATGAGAGTTTTACTCTCAAATACGAATGAATTCGCATAAAGCTTGCCTTAAGGTATAGAATATTTTCGACAAAGTCAAGTAATTACCCAAATACTTATCATTTAAAGTGCTGAATACTTTAATACGCAACAACTTTTAATGATCGCTTTTAAAATGACGATACCATATCCCGCGATATAGTACATAATTTGAAAACCATAAACCGGATTCAGAATCTGTTATGTAGCGTCTGTCATTCCTACGTAATTATGGAGATTCCCTATGGTCATTTCCAAATTACTAAAAACAACAGCGTGTATAATTAATTACTTGTTCCTCTTATATTTGGAATATTTATTACCATAAATAAAATGGTTAGTTTCTTTTTGCTAATTTAGTAATAACAAAACGTAACTAATCATACACGTCTACGTTACCTGTAATTTATGAGAATCATTCTATTTATCATTTTATCTTTAGCGACTATCAGTTGTAAGTCACAAAAAAAGCAATTTAACGAAAGAATAAATGTTTTATTTATTGGAAATAGTCTAACTGAATATAATGGAATGACTCAAACATTAAGAAACATGCTTGTGGAAACTACTCCATTCATAAATATTGAAAAAATCACTTTTCCTGGAATGTCATTATCAGCGCATTTAACAGATATGATTACTTCTTGGACAGAAAACGGAATTAGCACTAGAAAAAAAACAGCTGAAGAAACTACTGTAACTGAAAAAAAAATTCTTGAAAAAAAGTGGGATATTATAATTTTTCAAACAGGAACTGTGAGTGTTTTAATTCCAGAAAATCGAGATTTAAAAGTGAATAAAGCTATTACAGATATTAAAAAATTAGTTTCTAATCCAAATTGCAAATTTATACTTTTTAATACTTGGCCATCAAAAAAAGGATACCCAAAGGAATACTGCTATTCAGGTAGATCGATTGAAAAAGACTTAGAAGATTACGACTATTGTTCACCAATTATTAAGAACTTAGAACAAGAAATTAAACTGATAAACGAATCTTACGAAATTTTAGCTAATAAAAATAAAATATTAAGATCCAATAATGGAACTAAATTTTATGAAATATTAACGAAATATCCTGAAGTGGAACTTTATGAAGATGAAATTCATTCTAATAAATATGGCGCTTTTTTAAATGCTTGTATTTTTTATAAAATATTAACTAACAACAAAGCGTCAAGTATAAAATATAACGGTGAAATTGAACCTAAAACAGCAAAATTATTAAAACGAATTGCGGATTGAAAAAACTACAGGTAACAACGTGTATATCCAATTGCTCTGTTTGTGTGTACTCGGAAATTCCTATCGGAATTTCCTATTGGTTCGGTTTCTTTTGTTAACTTAGTTCTTGCCAACGCAACAAGCCATACACAAACACGTTGTGTGTCATTAAAACCGAGAACTGAAAAATGAACGAAAGAATTGAAAAAACGACTAAAAAACTTGTGATTAAGAATTGGGAATCCAGTAAAAAGTTTTGGATGACTGAAAATGAATTTACTGGAATTGTAGTTGGAAAAGATGCGACAAATTCGGAATACGTAATTACAGATGGAGTTATTGAACCTAATGGATTCATTCCTAACCATTATCATAAATGGGAAGACCAAACATTCCATATCATAAAAGGAAAACTTGAAATCGTTGTCGGAAATGAAAAAATGACTATTGATTCTGGAGATACTATTCATTGCCCAAGAGGAATTGCTCATTATATGAAAAATGTCGGAAATGAAAACGCGAAAGTGATTAGTTACATCTTTCCTGGAAATTGGGCTGAAGATTTTTTTACAGAAACAAGTCGACAAGTAAAAGAAGGAAAACCTAATTTGAAATTAATAGAGGAAAAATTTGGAGTTGTTTACTTGAAAGAATAACGCCACACAACAACGTGTATAACCAATTGCTTGGTTTGTGTGTACTCGGAAATTCCTATCGGAATTTCCTACTGGTTCGGTTTCTTTTGCTAACTTAGTCCTAGCCAACGCAACTAGCCATACACAAACACGTTGCAACCAATTGCTCCAAATCCTAACTCCTATTTAAATTAAGTCAATAAATTTTAATTTTAGATCTATTGCTCACTCAAACTCTTGAAGGAGAAGCTTACTCAAACTCTATACAAAAAAAAGAAAAGGTTTCTTACTCTAACGGATTTTGAGCTTGTTTGCGGAACGTTCTACTCAAACGGCTAATTCTGCTTACTCGAACTCGCTAAATGTGATTACTCCTGCTTCAACGCTCTAAGTAAAACGTGCTTACTCTGCTCTGTCGCAAAAGTGATGCAACAACGTGTATAATTAATTACTGCGGAATTTCCCAAACGGAAATTCACAATAATTAATTAACTTAGCTGCTAATCGGAAAATGACTTACGCCATTTTCCGTAACTAATCATACACAAAACTGTTACCCAACATTAACAGCAGAATCCGATTAATTCCTCAAGCTAACGAGTAAAATTCAATCAAGATATTAGCAAAAAATTATTAGATTTGTAAAAAATTTCAATTAACTGAATGTCAACAAGATAATTTGACGCTAGTTGGGATTAACCACTCAAACCTGAAAAACTATATGACACAAAAAAACTTAAGCGTTAATTACTTTAAGATTATTCCAATAATCAATGAAGCGGAATATGTTAACGCTCAAAATAAGATAACTAAAGCGTTTGAACTTCCAGAAGATAGAGAATACGAAAATGTATATCAAACACACGGAGAAGTTGGTTTATTTGGTAAAAGAAAATACAAAAACGATTATATATTTGGAACATTTGCGTTTACTCAAACAGAAAATATACCACCAAAACAGAATAAAACCTCAAAAGCTACTGAAAATCTAAATTTAGACGATGACGATGGTTTAGGCTATCAAACATCATTTATTTTTGACAAACAAACGAATATTATAGCTGTTGTAAGCAGAAGACCTGGAGTAAACGTCACATCGATTGAAAACTTTATAAGATTGAACTTTGATTTACCTGTTTTTAGATTTGAGAGAATTGCTTACAAATCATCCTTAGATAATTTTTTAAGAACAACTAGTTATAGAAAATTAAAAGTAAAAATTGCAAATCCGACTGAAATCACACCTTTGTTAGATAATAAAGGTTTAGCTGTAACAGAATTCTCAAAGCTAATAAAGGAATTTGGAGCAAATAAAATTTCATTTGAAGTTACAACATCAGCAAAGGAAAGTCTTCCAATAAATCCAGTACGAAATATGGTTAATAATCTTCTTCGTGTTACGACTGGTAATATTCAAACTATGGAAGTTGTAGGAAATGATGAAGATGTTGAGGAAAAAGTGTTTAACTTTATCTCAAATAGAATATCGGATTCAATTACAGTCGAAATAACAAGACACGGAGAATTTAGAACAAAAGAAGTTTATCAACAATTGGAATTAAAATTTCAATTACATTTAGTGTTTTTTAGAGAAATTTATAAAAATAGAATTGAATAAAATAGCTACATATTATCCATATCCTGTGAGTTTCATTATTGTACTTGCTATTTACTTATTAGATAATGATATTGTAAATTCGATCAACTTTGCAGAACTTTTAAATTCTACAATGGTAGTTTTTAGTGTTTTATTTGGTTTTCTATTAACCGTTTCAACACTTTTATACACAATAGACACGAAAATAATGAGAGACTTAAGAAAAACAAGTGGTTATCTTTCTTTGGTGCATTATTTGAAAGTAGCAATTTATGCCAGTTTGTTAATTGCTATAATTTCTTTGTGTGTGCCTCTTTTCAAAAACTCAATGAATTTAAGATTACAGACTGAATTAATCTTTTATGGAAAATATCTATTTCTATTTCTGATTTTTTTAAGCTTAATTCTTTCAATAAGATTTATTCACGTTTTTATAAATACAGTTGAATAAATAAAAAAATAACGTTGGGTAACAACGTGTATAACCAATTGCTTGGTCTGTGTGTACTCGGAAAATCCTATCGGATTTTCCTACTGGTTCGTTTCTTTTTGCTAACTTAGTTCTCGCCAACGCAACTAGCCATACACAACACGTTAGGCAACATTTGGGAATGACAGAAAACAAACAGAAATCCGACAGACAATATGCTGCTAATATGGCAAGAAAATATTTTAGCGGACAAATTTCTAAAAATCAAGTTTTAGATAGTTTTCCTAATTATGAAAATGACATTAAATTAAGACTTCTTCACAAGCGAATTATTGAAAAACCAAAAAAAGTTTTTCTATTTGGAGTTTCTAATAAGAAATATAAAAAATTCATTTTTGAAACCTATGAGATTATCGAAGATTTAGAAACCGATAAATTGAGATTCAAAACTATGAAGATCTTACTCAAGCAATTATGGTTACAATCAAACGAATTTACTGAACCAATTAAGAATATGGGGTTTCAAATTTTTGAAGTTTCTAAAATGACATATAATACTAATTTAGAAGTAACGAGATATTTGAATTTACTTGTTGAGAAAAATTATATTAAAAAAGTGTCTGACGATCCATTGCTTTATGAATTCACAGAAAGCGGAATGAAGATAAAAACGGATTCGGAAATTGAAAAAGTTATTGAAAACGTTGCCTAACAACGTGTATAACCAATTGCTTGGTTTGTGTGTACTCGGAAATTCCTATCGGAATTTCCTATTGGTTCGGTTTCTTTTGTTAACTTAGTTCTCGCCAACGCAACTAGCCATACACAAACACGTTAAATGCAATTGCTCCGAAATTTGTCTTCTTTAGGTAAATTCCACTAAAATTTATACTTAGTTTTTCTCAAATAAATCACACTCACTAAACCTACAAGGTCTAATTTAAAAACATACATGAAAGGTTTTTCTTTTTGGAGATACTTAAGTCTTAAAATGGAACATTCAGAGTTTTTCACTCAAACGTCTAATCTAAATCTTATAGTTTTTTCGTGCTTACTCCTTCCCTAACACTAATATAAAAATTATACTCACTCTAATCTGAGTTTAGATAGATTTTGCTAATAATGGCAATTAGCAAGTGATTTAATAATTTGAACTCGTTGCCTGCCAACTTTATGTGCTTTGCTTTGTGTGTCGCAACAGCACATAACAACGTGTATAACCAATTGCTTTGTTTGTGCATACTCGGAAATTCCTAACGGAATTTCCTATTGGTTCGTTTTCTTTTGTTAACTTAGTTCTTGCCAACGCAACAAGCCATACACAAAACCGTTGTACGTAATATCCCAAACTATGTGGAAATTGAAAAAACTCTTCAATAAAAAACCAAATAAAGAAGTTGAATTCTCTACTAATTTAGATATTGATGAGTTGAAAAATATGGAGTTTTTAACTAACGAAGATTGGGAGAATATCAAAAACCAAAGTTACGATTATGAGTTTGATTGGTTCGGAATTGATAAACTGGGACAAATTGCAATGTTTTCATCGTTTAACAGAGGTTTTAGACCTAAATGTGTCACTAAATCTTTAGAATTATATAAAGAGCTCGAAGAAATCCTTGAGAGTTTAGCAAGAACAACAAATGCTATAAAAATCACGAAAGAGAATTCTCGTTTGGATGATTGGATTGAATATAGTGAGAAAGGATTATTTTCTCACGATTTACAAGACGTACATAGAACAACTGAAAAAAAACAATTTGATATTTTATTTAAACCTGAAAAACCATTAACTATTAATGAACTGAATCTTGAAAAATTTAGCAATATAATTCCAAAATTTGATTTTGAATTTGGAACAGATTTATCATTCGGAAAAATGGAAAATGGTTTAATAAACTAAAAATACTACGTACAACAACGTGTATAACCAATTGCTTGGTTCTAGCCTGCTTGGAAATTCCTTCGGAATTTCCTCTGGTTCGTTTTCTTTTGTTAACTTAGTTCTCGCCAAAGCAACTAGCCATACACAAACACGTTGTGGTGCATTTAAGACGAACATTGTGAACAAAATTTTAATCCTACTTATTCCAATCTTTCTGATAAATTGTAACGGAATCAAAACGAATATAATGACTGAATCTAAAAGCAAATTTGATACTAATAAATTAACTGAATTTGCAATAGCTAAAATTACCAAGTTTGCGAAAGAACATCAAGAAGAAACATTTTACGGATTCTCTATAGACACAAACCTATTGTGCTTGAATTCAGAAGAAGAATTTCAAAAGTCTCTAAAGTATTATAGAGAAAAATTTGGTGGATATGATACGGACGAACTTATTGCGGACTTGAAAGAAAATACTGGAGATTGGGAATATCAAGGTTTTGCGGAATTTGACGAAAATTCAGGGTTTGATATGGAGGAATATAATGAACATTATCACGAAGATGAAGATTATCAGCTGACTTCGGATTATGCAAAATCAATGGAAAAAGTTGTAGAAAATTTAAAAGAAAGTGGAGTTTTTGACTTACTTAAAAAAACAAATGATTTTTATATAAATCGAGTTGAACACAATTATTAACCGAATTAAAAACGACACCACAACAACGTGTATAATTAATTGCTTTGGTCGTCGCTTATTTGGAAAATTCCTTCGGAATTTTCTCGCGTTCGTTTTTGTTTACTAAATTAGTTGCTGAAACACGCAACTAACCATACACAAACACGTTGTGCTTCATTAAAAACACACCTACGAAAGAATGTGGTTTAAAAGAAAAAAGAACATAGATTTATTTAATCATCCTCTTGTTTCGAAAATGGATGAAAGGATAACTGGACTTATAAAAGTTGATTTGATTACTTCTGACCAAGAAATACTCAAACAACTTTCTGATGACGAAATAAAACAGAGCGGAATAAATTCTAAATCCATATTATCTGTATTTGAAAAATTTAATGAAGACTTGATAAAGTTTATTTGTTACAGTTATCATCAGGAAAAAAAGCACGAGAAAAACAATTCTCAATCAATGGAGGAAACTTCTGAAACTCTAGGATTGAGTAAAGGGTTTAGTATAACTTATGCTATTTATTTTCATTTCTTGATAAATGACAAAACTGGACTATCAAAATATTTATCAAAAAGGAAAATTCCCCAATTCGATAAATTTAGTAAACGTCTTGAATTATATTTTTCTCAATCTAAAGGAGTCTCACTATCTGACTCATATATTCAATATGCAGGTGGTTACAATAAAGAAGATGTAAATGCTAATGACATTACAAAGGCTCTAGAGGATATTAAAAAAATGGACGAGGAACACGGAGCTTTTTGGATTTCTATGCTAAATGAGAATGATTTAGAAATGATAATAGAAGTTAATAAGGATTTAAATTTATCATTAATCTTCGGCGAAGAAGAGTTTCGTTATCAATCACAAGGTTTTGAAGAAACAAAATCGATTTTGGAATTACATATTAATAAAGAATTTGATAAAATAAAATCAATAATTAAAAAATAACGAAAGCACAACACCGTGTATATTTAATTGCTAGGTCTAGCCTACTTACGAATATTCCTGCGGAATATTCTATTCGTTTTTTATTTACTAAATTAGTTGCTTACACACGCAACTAAGCATACACAAAACCGTTAGCCACAAGCAAAAAAAACTCTAATTGAAAAACAAAAAGGAATATTTAAAAGGGGAATCAGTTTTCCTAATTTCGCTTTTAGTAATCGGAATTACATCTTTAACGGTTTATCTCACTGGAGAAAATTATAATCGTACTATCACATCGAATTTATATTTATCACTTTCAATAATCGGAACTGCTCTTTTTCTATTTATGACTTATGGACTTTACAAAGGAATTGGGCTAACAGACAATTTTCCAAAATTTAGAAAATTTAAAAGAGGAAATATTATCGGAAATGCTTCTCCAACTTTTGATACACCTTCAGTAGATGTTGGTGACGGAATTGGTGGTCTGATTGTATCAATATTACTTTGGATCGGAATGACATTTTTGATAATCATTTTACTATTATTATTAGAGGCTATATTTTGGTTTTCACTTTTTATAATTTTAACAACACTTTATTGGGTGTTTTTCAGAGCTTTAAAATTTGTGTTCTCTAAATCGATAGAAACAAAAGGGAATTTAGGAATTTCAGCCGTTTATTCGCTGACTTATACAGCTTTATATTTAGGCTGGATTTATGGAATTGTTTATTTAACAGAAATATTACATTGAATAGCCAGTGGCTAACAACGTGTATAACCAATTGCTTGGTTATCGCATACTCGGAAATTCCTAGCGGAATTTCCTACTGGTTCAGTTTCTTTTGCTAACTTAGTCCTAGCCAACGCAACTAGCCATACACAAACACGTTGTGCATAATACCGCGAACCGAAAAACATTTAACATTAATTAACTCAATAACAAATAATAAAAAGGTTTTTATATAGTTTAAAGTAAAATTTCTAAACCATCCAGATATTATGAAAAACTTATTAGCAGTTTTATTAGTTACAATTTCTCTGAGTTCTTGTTCTTCCGATAATGAATTGTCAAATTTAAATATAACATCTTTAGACTTTACCGAAATTTTGACATTCCAAGTTGATACTTTGGAATTAGATTTGGCAAGTAGCTCAAGTGAAAACTCTTTTTTTATTACTTATTCAGCTGACAATGGATTAAATGAAAGTGTTTTGAAATATAATTTAACAACATTAACTCAAAACGATTTAACTCATCCCGATGTTGCAGAAAGTAGACAAATTGAAATAATCAATGGTTCAATTTATTCTGTTTCGTCAAATGATATTTATAAATATGATTTGAATTTAAATAACATAACTACTGTAGATAATGGCTTTACCCAATTGAGATATCTAAGAACTACTTCATTCAATGATGAATTACTAATTTTTGCTGGAAATGACAAAATTATAAGTTATGATACTAGTTTAGATACATTTGATTTCGATGTTTCATCAATGCCGTATGGCTATAGAGATCAAAATGATGGAGAAATTTATAACAGTAAAATTCACATATTTGGAGGTAGAGAATGTGATTCGTTTGAAGATTTCATGAATCAACAATGTAATAGTTTCAACGAAATAAATATATACGACTTTGTAACTGACACTTGGACTCAAGAAACAACACCTTATCAAATACATGAATCCTTTACTGATTTATACAATGATAAAATTATAGTTTCAGGAAATAAAAATTCAAACCAGACAAACTCATTTATCGCTGAATATGACACATTGACAAATTCTTTTTCTGATATCCTTTCTAATTTAGACATGTCAAATATTACAATAAGAGGAATAACAATTCTCAATAATGATGTTTATTTAGCTTATGCAGACTTAATTACTCCTATGCCAAGTATTGTAACGATTAAAGTCGTTAAGGCATCTCTACTTTAATTAAAAGTACTATGCACAACAACGTGTATATTTAATTGTTGGGTTCTCGCCTACCCGGAAAATCCTACGGATTCTCCTCTGGTTCGTTTTCTTTTATTAATTTAGACCTAGCCAACACAACTAACCATACACAAAATCGTTATAAAAAATAGCTCGGAAAAAACTTCTATCCGAAACCAATCGTTAATTCTAAATGGATATTTATTGTTTTCCTCCTCTCCTTCTGATTTTTTCCGCTCTCAGATCTGATTGAATTATTGAGTAGATTCTGCTCACTCAACTTCGGATTTTAGCCTCTTTCGGAAAAATTAATAAAGCGGATTTTTACTCAATCGGGAATTAAATTTAAACGGATTTACTTACTCAAAAGCAAAATGCTACAAAGAGTTTTGAAAAAAAACACTTTTCGCTATTAAGCTGTAAAAGCAAAACTCGTTTAGCTTTTGTTCCTTTTATTAAATAACTTGACGGCAAAGCAATTCGCGTTTACTCAAATGTTTCGCTACATTTTATAACAACGTGTATAAAAAATTGCTAGATTAGTGCTTAAATAAAGGTGGTTGCTTTTTTACCAACTTCTGATTTTCCTTCGGAAAATCCTCGCTGATAAAACGCAACTTTCCATACACAAGACCGTTACCTACAAGCTAACCAAACTATAGTGAAATGAATATTTTAAACAACAAAATTGATTCTATTAGTAAAAGCTTAATATTAATTTCAATTTCTGGACTAATTCTATCCTTTATTATAGCATTTGCAAATGGAGGTGATGAATTTGCTTTTTTCCATCGCATAGGTGATTGGAGTACGACTTTGGCGCTAGCTTTATTCATTAATTGGATTTTAACAAAATTTAATATTAAGGCGTCAAAATTTGCTTACCTATTATTGATTCCTTCTATTATAAATTCATTCAATCCAGCTATTAATTCTCTAGAGAATTTAAACTTAAATTTTTACTATACTATTATCTCAATTATTTATTACTTGATTAATATTTATGTAGTTTACAAAATTTACGTTCTAATAAAAAATAAAAAAATTGATCTATTTAATGAATCAGAAAATGATATAATTGAAACTAAAAAACAAAAGACCCTTTTAGATAAAGTTATTATATCTATTGAAGAACGTGTTTCTATATCTAGCAAAAGAGTGTTTTTTAGTTTGATAGCAATGATAGTTATTGTAATAGTTGGAAGTAGTGCTTCATTTGGGACTGTAGCTTTAAATGAAGCAAATAAAATAAGAGAATTAGAAGCTGAAAGAATTAAAATGTTAACTACAACTAGACTATTAAAAAACACTAGTGATGAAAAATTAAATGAAAAATTAACCGAAATAAAGAAACTAATAGAAGACAGATATGGGAAAAACAATGACTATAAAGTACTAATAAGTAACATTGAAAAGGAATCTTATATAAGTTGGCCAGACATTGCAATGAGAATTACAATAGCTGCTTTAACTTTGTTTCTAGTGCAAATTTTCTTTCATATTTATAAATATAATCAAAGACAAGAATCAAGTTTATTAACTAAAATCGAGCTTTTTAAGTTATTCACAGATGAAAAAGCACAATTGGATGACTTAAGAAATGGATTAATTTCAAAAGTAAATTCAGAAATTGAATTTGAAAAAAGTCCTTCTAGCCCAACGGAACAGATTATAAATGTTATTGGAAAATCTAAGGAATAATTCAAAATAGCCAGTAGGTAACAACGTGTATAATTAATGGCTAGTTTTCGCTTACTTACGAAAATCCTCGCGGATTTTCTATTCAGTTTTTATTTGCTAAATTAAGTGCTTAAACACGCCACTAATCATACACAAAACCGTTACAAGTCATTTAAATGAAACACACAATATACTTTGATGAAGCAGGAAATACAGGACAAGATTTGCTTAATCAACAACAGAAAGTTTTTTCTTTAGCCTCTGTCCAGTTTAATCAAGAACAACAAGATGAATTGTCAAAAATATTTGACAATGGTGGAGAAATCCATTTTAAAAAATTAAAAAATAGTTCTACAGGGCGAAAACAAATAATTGATTTTATCAATCACGAATTAATCTGTGAACAGAATATAATTAGTTCAACTTGTCATAAGAAATTTGCTACTGTTGCACAAATTGTTGATCAACTTATTGAACCTGTTTTTTATGATAATGGAATTGATTTATATATTGATGGGAGAAATCTTATTTACACAAACTACTTGTTTTATTTAGGAGAATTAGTATGGGACAAAACGTCATTTAATAAGGTTCTGGAATCATTTATAAAAATGATGAGGCAAAAGGATGATGATTCTATCAACGCTTTTTATTCAATTGTTAATGATTTTTCTGAATCCATAGATGTGGAATTTAAAGAAACTTTTATCAACCCTATAATAGAAAGTCGAGAACAAATCGAACAAATTTTAGAATCTGTAACTAAATTTACTTTAGACGTAACATTGTCATCATTTTTAAATTTATGTGATTTATGGCACAAGAAACATAATGCAAAAATTAATATTGTTTTTGATAATTCAAAGCAAATTGAATTCTATAAAGAGTTTATTGAGTTCATGAAACAAATGAATGTTAAAACTCAAGAAGTTGGATATGGGAATAGGAAAATGGTTTTTCCAACTCAAATAGACACATTAACATTGAAAGATTCTTCAACCGAATTATCATTACAGTTTGCAGACCTAGTTGCTAGCACAATAACTTTTATGTACAGTAACGAAAATGAAAAACATAAATCATTTGTCGAAAATATTAAAAAAAGCAAATTACTTAAATTATCAAATTGTCATGTTATTTGGCCTTATCCGAATTTCAGTCCTAAAGATCTAGGAATGGAAAATTCAACAGGAAACAATCCATTAGATTTTATAGCAGATTATCAGATAAAAAACAACTTGTAACAACGTGTATAACCAATTGCTTGGTTTGTGTGTACTCGGAAATTCCTATCGGAATTTCCTATTGGTTCGGTTTCTTTTGTTAACTTAGTTCTTGCCAACGCAACAAGCCATACACAAACACGTTGTACCTAATTTAAAACCAACAAATGATAAGCATTGATGAAATCAGAAATAACTATAAAGAATATTCTGATTTCGAGATTGAAAAAATTGCTATTAATGAATCTAAGAGCTTAAGAAAAGAAGTACTTAAAGTTCTTACAGAAGAAATTGAAAAAAGAAAATTAGACGAATCCTTAATTACTTGGGTAAAAGTAGAAAATGATACTTTATCAAAATCCGAACAAGAATCTCTAATAAGAAAAATTGAAAAACTTCCATGCCCAAACTGTGGAGAAAGAAACAATACAATTGGTGGATTTGAATTTAAAAGAGTTTTATCAATCTTAATTTTTTACTCTAGCTTCATCGAAAATAGAATAATGTGTTTTGATTGTGGCAAAAGAAAAAAGAGGAACTCAATACTTATTATTTTACTTTCTGGATGGTGGTCAATTAAAGGACTTCTCTTTACTCCTTTTACTTTAATAAATGAGATTCTAAGTATATCATCTCTTGATGAGAAAAGTTCAGAAATATTAAATAGTTTTTTAGAAAAGAATACTGGTTTAATTAGACTACATGGAGATAAATCTGAAAATTTAATTGGTTTAATAGATTTACACAATAATGATTACGAAATAATAGAAACTGAAATTATTGAAGATGAACAATAAAAAACTAGGTACAACAACGTGTATAACCAATTGCTTGGTTTGTGTGTACTCGGAAAATCCTGCGGATTTTCCTAATGGCTAGTTTCTTTTTGTTAACTTAGTTCTTGCCAACGCAACAAGCCATACACAAACACGTTAGGCACAATTAAAACGAACATTGATAAAGACAAGTTACAAATCGCATCCAATTAAAGGGTTTACTCACTCAATCGGAACTAAACAGGTTTCGGAAATGTTGAGCGGAATTGAAATTTATGACGATTTATCAATTTCATTTGACAAAGAAAAAGGTCATCGAATGGGAGTTTCTGTTCCTGGTTGGAATGGAAGAACTATGAAAGGACAATCAAGAGAACTTTTAGGGTTTTGGAGAGTGATTTCTGGAACTTACTCAAAACCTTTAGACAAATGGACTATAAATTTAAAAGCGGTTGAAATAGAAAACAATAAGCGGATTAAAAAATTCCTCATAGAAATCGGAATCCCACTCTTGCGGAATTGGTTTGAATCTGAAAAACCGGAGACTTGGTATAATGGACATCGGAATTTCCTAATTGGATTAAATGAAAATCTGACTGAATATTGTACTTGGGAAACGCACAATGATAGAACAGTTAATAAGAAAACTGAATTAATTAGCACCTTAAAAAAATTGAATGAAAGTTCTTGACCAACATAACATTAGTGCGTTGAGTAAAATTATATACCAGACCAATATTATACCATCTGGTAAAAGCGATTCTTTTAGAAAATTAAGCAAAAAACTAATTCTTGACTTGCAGAATGGTTACGAATTGGAAAAAATAAAAAGAGTAATAACAAGCGAATTAATTACTACATATGGACTTTCTGTGAATGAAAATGATGTAGAGAAAATAACGGAATTAATTTACTCGTGGTATGATAAATAACTGTGCCTAACAACGTGTATAATTAATTGCTTTGGTAAGTGCTTATTTGGAAAATTCCTTCGGAATTTTCTCGCGTTCGTTTTTGTTTACTAAATTAGTTGCTTAAACACGCAACTAACCATACACAAACACGTTGTATTTAATAATGCCAGCCTTTCTGATCTTCCCAGGTTTATTGCCATCATCAAAACTTGTAGATTAAGGTCAGTACTCTAAAAGCAGTACGGAATTGACTTTCGATAGATTTTTTTCCTTGTCAAGCTTTCGATTGAAATCGTATGAGAGTTTTACTCTCAAATACGAATGAATTCGCATAAAGCTTGCCTTAAGGTATAGAATATTTTCGACAAAGTCAAGTAATTACCCAAATACTTATCATTTAAAGTGCTGAATACTTTAATACGCAACAACTTTTAATGATCGCTTTTAAAATGACGATACCATATCCCGCGATATAGTACATAATTTGAAAACCATAAACCGGATTCAGAATCTGTTATGTAGCGTCTGTCATTCCTACGTAATTATGGAGATTCCCTATGGTCATTTCCAAATTACTAAAAACAACAGCGTGTATAATTAATTACTTGTTCCTCTTATATTTGGAATATTTATTACCATAAATAAAATGGTTAGTTTCTTTTTGCTAATTTAGTAATAACAAAACGTAACTAATCATACACGTCTACGTTGCAACCAATTGCTCCAAATCCTAACTCCTATTTAAATTAAGTCAATAAATTTTAATTTTAGATCTATTGCTCACTCAAACTCTTGAAGGAGAAGCTTACTCAAACTCTATACAAAAAAAGAAAAGGTTTCTTACTCTAACGGATTTTGAGCTTGTTTGCGGAACGTTCTACTCAAACGGCTAATTCTGCTTACTCAAACTCGCTAAATGTGATTACTCCTGCTTCAACGCTCTAAGTAAAACGTGCTTACTCTACTCTGTCGCAAAAGTGATGCAACAACGTGTATAATTAATTACTGCGGAATTTCCCAAATGGAAATTCACAATAATTAATTAACTTAGCTGCTAATCGGAAAATGACTTACGCCCTTTTCCGTAACTAATCATACACAAACACGTTGTATGCAATTTAAACCGAACTGAATGCGAATTATAATGAACTTACTTCTTTTTTTAATTCTTACGTCATGTGAAAAAGAATGTAAGCTAAAACCAATAGACGAAAGTGTATTCGACTTAAATAAAATAAACAACAAATATTATCTTACTTCTGACAAAAGTGAAATTGACAGTATAACACTAATAGAAAAGATTGATTTTTATGAAAAGACTTCTTTTAAAGGTCCAATGAATTACAGAGAATGTCAACATGTCAAATCTTATATTGTGGATTTTCAAGACAAAGAAATTCAAATTCATTTAACCAAGAGAGAAAATGGTGATTATGAATTGAATCTTTTCAGCCAATGTATTTCGTCAATCGATGGTTTTAAAGTAAATCCGTCTGAATTGACAAATAATAAATTTGTTTTCGAAAGAACAAGTTGTGGACTAGGTAAATCAAATATTGAACAAATTATACTGAATGGTTACAAAATTGAATCTATAAAAACAGTTGATAAGAAAACTTGGAAATTGGAATAACAAAAACTGCATACAACAACGTGTATAACCAATTGCTTGGTTCTAGCCTACTTGGAAATTCCTACGGAATTTCCTCTGGTTCGTTTTCTTTTGTTAACTTAGTTCTCGCCAACGCAACAAGCCATACACGAACACGTTGCCAGTAATATTGCCCCATCCTGAATAAAGACTATATAATTTTAAACATTATGTATAAATATGACAAAGTAATTAGGCGTTAAAAATTGTGATGACATTATCAAACCCGTACGATGCATTATAAATAACTCTTAAGTAATTAAATTATGAAAACACTATTTAAAAGTATCTTACTGCTTTCTATCTTTCTTTTATCTTCTTGTAATAAGGATTCAAATGATGATGATGATTATGATGATGTTAGAAATAATGCCGAACTTATTATGGGTGTATGGCAAATTGAAACAAGATTAATAAATAACAACCCTCAAAATCTAGATAATTGTGAAATATTGGAAACAATATCATTTTCTGAAGACCTTATTTATGATAAGGTAACATTTTCTGGAAATTCTTGTGAAATAGAAACACAGACAACAGGTACTATAACTTATAATAATGAAGAAACTAACTTTACAGTAATTGGTCAGAATTTTGGCTTTAGAGCTTTTATACTAAATATCGATGAAAATAACTTAACCTTAGCCTACGATGAATCTGAGTTAGAAGAACGTTTTACAAAATTGTAATTTTATTTTACATTTTCTTCTAATTGAAAACTAAACTCTAATGGGTTTTTATAAAATTCATTGAAATACAAGGTTTTTTCAGAGATTTTATTCTAAGAATTAATTATTATTCAAAACAAAAATGACTCAAAGCAAATACAACTTACAAACGAAAAAAAGTTGATTATAAACTTAAAGACAATTACTCTTTTGCAGATATTGAGTTGGATTCAATACAAAGTGGAACTTATAAATAAACGGAATTCTACGTTTTTATCATAGAGAAGGTAAATTTGACATTCCATTTGATAAAATATTTGAAGTGTAATAAAAACTACTGGCAACACCGTGTATAACCAATTGCTTGGTCTGTGTGTACCCGGAAAATCCTGCGGATTTTCCTACTGGTTCGTTTTCTTTTTGCTAACTTAGTTCTCGCCAACGCAACTAGCCATACACAAAACCGTTGTACAACATTTGAGAAATGACTTCCGAAATAGAAAAAAGCAATAGAAAAATACTGTACTTTCTAAAAAAGAAATTCCCAATGGAAGTCGCAAAAGGAATTCGATTTGATTTAAGTAAATACTCAATTATTCCAAAAGGAAAATTTTTAAAAAACATCTACACTTGGAAATTAACGGAATTTGATTTTGATGCATATTTATTATCTATTCGCAACTCCTATAAAACTGAAATAATGGGAACTGCTGGAGAATCTATGGTTGAAATTGATACTGAAAGTAAACATAATGGATTGATTTTAAAAACGGAATCAAATCTTCCTGAACTCATAATTAGACCTGCTTATCTAAATGAAAAAATTGCGAATCTATTCCTGAAATTTGACAAAAAACTTAATGATAGAAAAGAATTTAACAAAAAATACATTCTAGAATCTTCATTGAGTCAAACGGAATTAGAAGAAATAATAACTAGAAATATAACAGATGAATTAGTTAAAGTCAATGAATTTAGTTTGGAATTTAAGGACAATTCAATCTTTTTAAAATTTGAAAAAGAATTTAACGAGCAAGACTCTGTTAACCTTATAAATCTAGGAAAAATAATAGAAACGGAATTAAAAAACGTTGTACAACAACGTGTATAACCAATTGCTTGGTTTGTGTGTACTCGGAAAATCCTATCGGATTTTCCTAATGGTTCGGTTTATTTTGCTAACTTAGTTCTCGCCAACGCAACTAGCCATACACAAAACCGTTGTGCTTCATTATGAGAACCGATAATCAATGATAAAATTCTTTAGAAAAATACGATACGATCTTATGGAAAAAAATAAAACTGGAAAGTATTTTAAATATGCTATTGGTGAAATTGTACTTGTGGTAATTGGAATTTTGATTGCTCTTCAAATCAATAATTGGAATGAAAACCGAAAAGCTTCAAACGAAGAAATTAAGATTTTGAATGCTCTGGATGCGGACTTTAAAGTTTCTAAAGAAAGAATAGGAAAAACTCTTGGATCTCAATCCAAGGTAATGAGCCATAGTCAAGCTCTAGCAGGAATTTATGAAAGACATAATAAAAAAGAGTATCAATATTTTGATACAAATTTAGATTCTTTAAGTCATCTTATTGCTTATAGCACTTCCTGGTATAGAGCTGAACCAGTTACAGGAGCCTACAATTCTTTGATTAGTGCTGGTAAAATTGACTTAATACAAAATGAAAATTTAAGAAATTTATTAGCCCAGTTTATTGCAGACTTTGAATCTGGTTTTGAGGACCAAGAATCTTCAATGAAATTATTAGAAAATCTTAATAATGAAACTAGTCATTTCATATTTAAAATAGCCAGCAATAAAATGAGACATTATTTAGGTTATAATTCGAGAAAAATTAATAGTCTGACCATCTCCGAGACTTTCTTTACAAATGATTCTTATTTTGGAAATCTATTTTTGAAATCTATTGATGAGTTTAACAGATTAGAAAGACAAAAACAGATGTTGGAACAAGTAAATTCTATTTTAAATATTATTAAACAAGAATTAGAAAATAAATTGAGTTGAAAATAACGAAAGCACAACAACGTGTATAATTAATTGCTCGTTTTGTGTGTACTCGGAAAATCCTGCGGATTTTCCTCTGGTTCGTTTTCTTTTACTAACTTAGTTGTAGCCAACGCAACTAACCATACACGAACACGTTGGTAACAATAGCTCCAAAATTGTAACTCTTATTCAAATTCACTTACTAAAATTGCAACTTCAGAACTATTGCCACTCTTGCTCTTAAAGTTGAAAGCTTACTCAAACTCTAAAACTCATTGTAGCGAAAAAAAGCCTGGTTTTCTTTTCGCGATTTTTTTTTGAGGTTAAGACACATTCACTAAAAAACTGTCTTGATGAAAAATTTATTTTTTTAAAAACGTTTTTAAGCTAGTTTGCGGAACTTTTCACTCATTCTCTTAAGGTTTTCTTACTCTTCTCGCTAAATGTGATTACTCCTGCTCCAACACTCTAATCTGAATGTGATTACTCTAATGTGTCGCTACAGTTGCCAACAACGTGTATAATTAATTACTGCGGAATTTCCAAACGGAAATTCACAATAATTAATTAACTTAGCTGCTAATCGGAAAATGACTAACGCCCTTTTCCGTAACTAATCATACACAAAACCGTTGCCACACATTTGAGGAAAATCATCTACATATTGTCAATCTTTCTGATTTTGAGTTGTAAAAACAAAACAACTGAAATAAGAAATTACCCAACTGACAGAGAATTACAAAAAGAAACTTTTGAACTAGTTGGACTTGACACAACCACTTTAAATTTTAGAGAAATAACCAATATAGTTAGAAGTTACAGCGAGAATAATAAAAAATTAATTGTGGAATTTGATGATGGAAAATTAAAAAAAAGAATTACACCTTACTTTTACGATGGAGGACTAATAAAATATAGAAATGTAATCCCAATAACATCTGACTCGATATTAAAAGACGGAGGATATTCAATATCAGAATTGAAACGGATTTTAAAAAAACATTATCTGAATAAAGATGAAAACTTTAGATATGCTCAGTCACCTAAAAAAGCACTTGTAGAAATCACGATAGATACGAGTAAAAACGGAAAAGAACTGAAAGAAATATTAATTAAATTGACACGCACATTTGACGAAATAAAAGAGGAAACTCATGACACATTAGAATTAAGAGTTTTCTTTGATTATTTTCGACAAATTCCGCCACCACCAAAACCATCGAAAATGGAAAAAGAATAAAAAACGTGAGGCAACAACGTGTATAACCAATTGCTTGGTTATAGCCTACCTGGAAATTCCTAACCGAATTTCCTCTGGTTCGGTTTCTTTTGTTAACTTAGTTCTTGCCAACGCAACAAGCCATACACAAACACGTTGGTAACAATAGCTCCGAAATTGTAACTCCAAGTGATACAGAGTTACTATAATTACAACTTCGGAACTATTGCCACTCTTACTCTTAAAGTTGAAAACTTACTCAAAATCTAAAACTCATTGTGGCGAAAAAAAGCCTGGTTTTCTTTTCGCGATTTTTTTTTTTTGAGGTTAAGGCACATTCACTAAAAAACTATTCTGAGAAAATTTTTATTTGAGTTTGAGAAAGCTTGCGGAAATAATCACTCAAACGTAAAAAGATGATCACTCAAATTCTTTATTTTTCGAGAGGAGCTTTAATCAAATTTGGTACAATTTTCTTTTATTAGAAAAATTTATCATACATGTATGAAAATTCACTCCTGCTCCAACACTCTAATCTGAATGTGATTACTCAGATGTGTCGCTACAGTTGCCAACAACGTGTATAACCAATTGCTCTGTTTCTGCATACTCGGAAATTCCTATCGGAATTTCCTATTGGTTCGGTTTCTTTTGTTAACTTAGTTCTCGCCAACGCAACAAGCCATACACAAAACCGTTAGCCACAAGCTGAAAACCAAACTTTATGAAAAATATTTTGCTGATAATTTCATTTGTATTCATTATTCAAGGTTGCAAAACGAAAAACGAAAAGAATAAAACGGAGCTGAATCAAACTGTAAATGAAATTACTTTTGGAGTCAAAGTAGATGCCAAAGAGGGATTTGAAAATGACATAATGCCTTGGATTTCTGTTAAAAACCCTGAATCAGAAATTGAAAGTCTAATCGGAAAAGATGAAATCGTAATAGAGAGAAAATTTGCACTTTTAAGAATTGATTATCCATTAAGCAATCCAGTTGAAATAATGATAATGTCTGATTCTTCAAAAGGATTTACTCGAAAACAATTAATTGAAGAAATCAGTAAAGCATATAATCAAATTTATAAAGAAGAAGAGGAAACGAGCATAATAAAAACAATACCTATCAACGAAAGAGAAGGTATGATTAATCGGAATAAAACTGATGGAAAATATGGAATTTGGGGACACGATATTGACGACCTTGACTTATCTGGAATTATGGTTAGGGAAATAGATAGTGGACATCTGAAATTGGAACTAAATATTGAATCATAAAAAAGCCAGTGGCTAACAACGTGTATAATTAATTACTGCGGAATTTCCCAAACGGAAATTCACAATAATTAATTAACTTAGCTGCTAATCGGAAAATGACTTACGCCCTTTTCCGTAACTAATCATACACAAAACCGTTGGCAATAATTAAACAGAATGGCAATAAGTACAAATTCAATAATTCATTACACTGATTCTTTCAAAGTATTAACATCAATCTTAAAAGAAGGGTTTCGAATTAAATACTGTGTTGAAAAATTAAAACTTGGTTCTGGTTCATCGAATGCAGCACATCCA
This sequence comes from Psychroserpens ponticola, assembly GCF_023556315.2. Classification (NCBI taxonomy): domain Bacteria; kingdom Pseudomonadati; phylum Bacteroidota; class Flavobacteriia; order Flavobacteriales; family Flavobacteriaceae; genus Psychroserpens; species Psychroserpens ponticola. The sequence goes on from NZ_CP116221.1 coordinate 1,942,100, forward strand.
ATGATTTCATTTTGTGATATTCCCTTATCTGATTCAGAACAACATTTTGATGCCTATGGAAAGTATGGAATTGGATTATCTAAAAATTGGGCAATTAAAAACGGAGTAAATCCTGTTTTATATATAGATCACAATTCTCTTTTTGCTAAAAGTTTATTTGAACTAATTAAAGAAAGACGAAAAAAAGACACGAACTTAACAAGAAAACAAGATTTAGAAATTTTACAAATAAAAAGTTACGCAAAAAACTATTCTGGATTACTAAAAAGAAAAGATGTGAATAATCCTAATTATAAGTTTTATGATGAACGAGAATGGAGACTTGTACCTACTAAAAAAGAAATGAATAATGCTTCATTTTCATTAGATTTAAGTTTTTTCAATAAAAATAAAGAAGAAGCTAATGAAAACATCTCTGATTGTAGATTTGGATTTAATTCAAAAGATATATCATATATTATTGTAGAAAAAACATTGGAAATCCCAAAAATGATTAATTTTTTAAGAGAAGATTTTTCTGATAGATGCACAGCAAAAGAGCTCGATATTTTATTTAGTAAAATTTGCTCAACTGAACAAATTTTAGACGATTATTAAAAAACTATTGCCAACAACGTGTATAACCAATTGCTTGGTTTGTGTGTACTCGGAAATTCCTATCGGAATTTCCTATTGGTTCGGTTTCTTTTGTTAACTTAGTTCTTGCCAACGCAACTAGCCATACACAAAACCGTTAACAACAATAGTGCAAAAATTCAACAGCACTACTCTATTTGAACTATTGTTTTAAATACAAAAATCTCTAATTTCTCATTTAAGATTTTCGTTTATCATTTTTTGGAGAACTAAACGCTTTTTGGTTTGTTTTTGTTTATTAAGTTATAGCTAGAAAACTCTCAAGATAATTTCTTACTTCAATGGTAAACAGTTTATTTTTAAGATAATATGTTCGTTCATTTAAAATTGTTTTTTCGTAAATCAGCCAAATTATCGCTAGCGTTCTGTATCGTTCTAAAATCCAAAAAAGGTGTTCGTTATTATTCTTGTGGAGCAACCTAAATGCTATTATGGACGTTTCTCTTTTGCCAAATCAACGGTTTCTTGGGAGTATCAGCTAATGTTAGTTATAGCATTCTCTTTCGGTTGCTGTGAAGTATATAGCTAGTTCTGTGATTTACCAATGACTTGTGCTGCACTACAGTTGCTAACAACGTGTATAATTAATTACTGCGGAATTTCCAATCGGAAATTCACAATAATTAATTAACTTAGCTGCTAATCGGAAAATGACTTACGTCCTTTTCCGTAACTAATCATACACAAAATCGTTAACAACAATAGTGCAAAAATTCAACAGTACTACTCTATTTGAACTATTGTTATTAATACAAAAATCTCAAATTTCTCATTTAAGATTTTCGTTTATCATTTTTTGGAGAACTAAACGCTTTTATAGTCTGTTTTTGTTTATTAACTTATAGCTAGGAAACTCTCAAGATAATTTCTTACTTCAATGGTAAACAATTTATTTTTAAGATAATATCTTCGTTCATTTAAAATTGTTTTTTCGTAAGTCAGCCAAATTATCGCTTGCGTTCTGTATCGTTCTAAAATCCAAAAAAGGTGTTCGTTAGTATTCCTGTGGTGCAACCTAAATGCTATTATGGACTTTTCTCTTTTGCCAAATCAACGGTTTCTTGGGAGTATCAGCTAATGTTAGTTATAGCATTCTCTTTCGGTTGCTATGAGGTATATAGCTAGTTCAGTGATTCACCAATGACTTGTGCTGCACTACAGTTGCTAACAACGTGTATAATTAATTACTGCGGAATTTCCAATCGGAAATTCACAATAATTAATTATATTAGCTAATAATCGGAAAATGACTTACGTCCTTTTCCGTAACTAATCATACACAAGACCGTTGGCAACAAGCAGTAAAATCCGTCAATTAAAGAAAAATGACAACTGAATTGATAATTTTGTATCTTTGATAAAAAGTAAATAAAATGGATTTAGAAACCCGAAAAATATCATTCATTCAAGAGTTTTTAAGACTACAAAACGAAGAAATAGTTAGTGGACTTGAAAAATTATTGCGAAAAAGAAAAACCGAACTTGTTGAGAAAAACCTAAAACCAATGAGTATGGAGCAATACAACTCTGAAATTGACCAAGCTATGGAAGATTCCAAAAATGGAAGAATGATTAAAGCTACAGATCTAAAAGCCAAAATCCAAAAATGGGATTAGAAGTTTATTGGTTACAATTAGCGGAGGACAAACTCGATGATATTTATAGTTATTATAAATTTAAAGCAGGAAAACGCATAGCTCAAAAATTAATCAATGGAATTATAGATAGTACAATTGATTTGGAAAACCAACCTGAAATTGGTCAAGTCGAATTAAATCTATCAAATAGAAAACACGAATTTCGGTATTTAGTTTTTAAAAATTATAAAATCGTTTATTGGATAAATTTTGATTTTAAAAGAGTTGAAATTGCAAACGTTTTTGATAGTCGTCAAAGTCCTGACAAAATTCAAGAGACAAAATAAATAATGCCAATTGCCAACACCGTGTATAATTAATTTCTTGATTTTAGCCAATTTGCGAAAGTCCTCGCGGACTTTCTATCTGTATTTATTTGCTAACTTTAGTGCTTAAAACACGCAACTAATCATACACAACAACGTTAGGCGCAATGTAACAAAACAGATACCGCTTCGTCTTCAATAAACAAATCAATATTTAACATAATGAAATCCAAAAGTATAATTTCAATTTTAATACTGTATATAATTAGTTCTAATTTTTCATACGGGCAATCTGATCGTTTAAAAAAGCCCAAACTGATTATTGGGATTGTAGTAGATCAAATGAGATCTGAACAATTGTATAGGTATGCAGCAAAATATAGCGATGATGGTTTTAAAAGAATTTTACGCGATGGATTCAATTTTAAAAACACCCAATATAATTATACACCTACGGTTACAGCTGCTGGACATTCTTCAATATATACGGGCACCACACCATCTAAACATGGTGTTATAGCGAATAGTTGGTTCAATCGCTATAAAAATAGATATGTTAAAAGTGTGGAAGATACCACTGTTGTATTGATTGGTAGTCAAAATAAAAATAATGTTGGGTCTTCCCCAAAACAGCTATTAACCACTACAATTTCTGACCAGCTTCGTTTGAGTACAAATTTTAGATCGAAAGTAATAAGTGTTTCATTAAAAGACAGAGGAGCAGTATTACCTGGAGGTCATCTCGCTAACGCAGCATATTGGCATGATATTGAAACTAGTCCTGGATATTTTGTTTCTAGTTCTTACTATATGAATAAATTACCTAAATGGGTTAGTAGGTTTAATGAATTAGAAAAATCGAGTAAATATTTAGACACGGTCTGGAATACATTTTACCCAATAGAAAACTATACTGAAAGTTATGGAGATAACAACAAATATGAGCTTATTCTTGGAGAAGACAGCCCTACTTTTCCTTATGATTTTAGAAAACTTCGTGTAAAATACAAGAAAAGAAATATCGAATATTTGATGTTAGGCTTTTCACCAGCAGGAAACACATTACTTACTGAATTTGCATTAGATGCCATTAAAAATGAAAAATTAGGCATCGATAAAGACACCGATATGCTAACTATTAGCTATTCTGTAACTGATAAAGCTGGACATGTTTTTGGACCTAATTCAGTAGAAGTTGAAGATATATATATACGATTAGATCGTGAAATAAGTAAGCTTCTAAAGTATTTAGATAAGAATATTGGCAAAGGAGAGTACACGCTATTTCTTACTTCCGATCACGGAGCAATTCCTATTGCATCATATCTTAATGATATCAACATCCCAACTGGAGTAGTACGAATGGCTAAATATAAAGAACAATTAGAAAAATATTTAAACACCAAATATGGAAAAGGTTCGTGGATTCAAAATTTTGATGATGAACAATTATATTTAAATAGAGATATTATTTTAGAAAAGGGAATTCAACTAAAAAGCATACAGCAAGATGCAGTCGATTTTTTGGTAAATCTCAAAGGAATTAGTAGTGCTTTAACAGCATACCACATGCAAACTACTCAATATAATTCTGGAATGAAAAAACGCGCTCAAAATGGTTACAATCAAAAAAGATCTGGAGATGTCATCTTAACTTTTAATGCTGGTTTTGTTCAAGATGATGATTCTGAAATTGACGTATCTTTAGTAAAAGGAACCATTCATGGTTCTGGATATGGTTATGATACTCATGTACCTTTATTATGGTTTGGAAACGGGATCTCACATGGAGAATCTGTAAGACAAGTTTCACCTACAGATATCTCGTCTACCCTAACAATGATGCTGAATCTTCAATTACCAAGTGGAAATTCGGGAACCCCATTAAGAGAATTATTTAAATAATTAAAACACAGCGCCTAACAACGTGTATAACCAATTGCTTGGTTTGTGTGTACTCGGAAAATCCTATCGGATTTCCCTAATGGTTCGGTTTATTTTGCTAACTTAGTTCCTGCCAACGCAACCAGCCATACACAAAACCGTTGTGTTTAATTATGACGAACGACTTTACATTTGAATTAATAGCTATTGGAGTTTTAATACTTACATACTATACTCTGTACTATTTATCCAAACTCATAATCAAATACGAACTGCAAAAGAAAAAAACGAAAAGAATATCTAATGCTAAAACTTATAAAACGGTTACAAGGCAAGGAGAAAATTTTGAATATGAATTTCCGTTAAACCCGAATTTAGACGAATTTTGGATAAGATTATTTGCGAAAGTATTTGACTATGGATTTTATTTAGGAATATTTTATCTTATTGACAGAATTTTAATCGAAAAAAGTATATATCCATACTTGTTGGCATTTTTAGCTTTATTTATTATTAATCCGATATTTGAATCGTTGACTGGTAGAACTTTTGGGAAATATGTGTTCGGAATGAGAGTTATTGATGACTTTGGAGAAAACCCATCATTCTTGACTTCATTCATTAAAAATTTACTTCAACTTTTTAGTATAGCTTTTTATGTATTATCAAGTGCGACAATATTGGAAGATGAAATGTTTTTTCATAATAAAAGAACATTTACATATACGATTTGGAGTAAAGACAAAGAAAAAATATTAACTGAATTAAATAACTAAACACAACAACGTGTATATCCAATTGCTCAGTCTGTGTGTACTCGGAAATTCCTAACGGAATTTCCTATTGGTTCGTTTTCTTTTGTTAACTTAGTTCTTTCCAACGCAACAAGCCATACACAAAACCGTTGTAAGTAATGCGAGAAAAACTCATTTACATATTAATTTTCGGAGTGCTATTGTACTCTTGTGACTTCACTTCTGCTGATGAATACTATAATCAAGCTTTCGAATACGAAGAGAAAGGTGATTTAAAAAAAGCGATTGAATTACTCGATAAATCTATCGAAAAACAATCTGATTTCAGACCTGCACTTTTAAATCGTGGATATTACAAAACTGAACTAGGAAACCTTGATGGCGGAATTATGGACTATAAAAAAATATTAGAATTTGATTCTGATAACACTCTTGCCCTCTATAACATCGGAACTAACTATCAAGAATTAGAAAAACCAAAAAAAGCCATTGAATATTTTACAAAAGCACTGAATACAAGTGGAGCTTTGACAAGTTTTGCAAATTCAAATGGAGGTACGTTAGGTTTAAGAACAAATCTTGACTTTGATAAATTAGATAACGATAATGATTTTGAAATACATAAATGTAAAATTCAATTTTCTCGTGGTGTAAATTACTTTTTTACTAAAAAATATGATCTAGCAATAATTGACTTTGAAAATTCCATTAAAGCAAATTATAATAAAGCCGAAAGCCATTTCTTTCTTGGCGGAATATATTTGGAAAAAGCTGAACTTAATAAGGCTTGTGAAAACTTTACCTTATCAGCTGATTTAGGAGATTTAGATGCTAAAGAAAAAATAAAGGTACATTGCAATGAATAAAAGCACTACTTACAACAACGTGTATAACCAATTGCTTGGTTTGTGTGTACTCGGAAATTCCTAACGGAATTTCCTATTGGTTCGTTTTCTTTTGTTAACTTAGTTCTTGCCAACGCAACCAGCCATACACAAAACCGTTGTGCTTCATTATTCTCACTCGAACGGAATGAAATAATTATCCTAACTTTCGAGAAATAACTAACCAATGATAAAATTCTTTAGAAAAATACGTTACGACCTTATGGGAAAAAACAAAACTACAAAGTATTTGAAATATGCAATCGGTGAGATTGTCCTAGTGGTAATTGGAATACTAATTGCATTAGGAATTAATAACTGGAGTAATGAACATACAGCAAAAAAAGAACTAAAAGAAATTTATAAACAAATACAAAATGACTTAATAATTGACACAACACAAATTGGGCGAATAGTTCGAATCTATGAAGAAAAAGAAGAAAGAATTCAGGATATTTTAGAAAAAAGAATAAAACCATCTTTTTACGATACTATAAGCCCTCTTAATTATAAAGACTGTAAAATATGCGTCATAGATGTTGCAACATTTAGTTCCTTTGAAATTAATTCAAAAGGTTATAATCTATTCAATAATAATGGTGTTATTAAAACAATAACAAAAGATTCACTACCAGATAGGATTGATGAATTTTATACAAGTGCCATGCCAAGGATTCAGACTCAAGTTCAAGTTGTTAAAAATATTTCTTTAGAAAACATAAAAGACTTTCAGCAATATTCTTGGTTTGTAGATTGGACTGAAAAAAGATATAATGAAGATATGCTATTGTATATATTTGAAAGCGAAACTTATCGTAATCAATTAGCAAGTTATAAGCTTTTTTACAAAAAAAATTATATCCGAATTTTAATTTCTTACAAAGAATACGCTGGTTACATTTTAGGTCTAATTGAATTAGAACAAAAATAACGAAAGCACAACAACGTGTATAACCAATTGCTTAGTTTGTGTGTACTCGGAAAATCCTGCGGATTTTACTCTGGTTCGTTTTCTTTTACTAACTTAGTTCTCGCCAACGCAACTAGCCATACACGAACACGTTGTGCTTCATTATCAGAAACCGCTAACCAATGATAAAATTCTTTAGAAAAATTAGACAAAACTTGCTTATGGAAAATAAAACTGGAAAGTATTTTAAATATGCGATTGGAGAAATTATACTTGTGGTAATTGGAATTTTGATTGCATTAAGCATTAATAACTGGAATGAAGATAGAAAAGCTAAAACCTATGAAGAACAAGTTTACACACAAATTTATAAAGATATAAAGGCAGATAGCTTAAACCTCTCTCTTGTCATTAAATATTACAAACAAAAGGATACTTTAATGAATCGAATTCTTTACGATAGTGTGCCTTCAATCGAATACGAAACCATAAATGATGAAAATCAATATACATTTCCCTACGGTATCCGTCTTATTACAAATCATGATAATATATCGAACACCAAAAAAGGGTATCAACTTTTTAAAACATTTAATACTATGGATATAGATTCTGATTCACTTTCTTTTTCTATAGAAGACTATTATTCACAAGCGATCATTAACGAAAAATATGAATTGGTTAAAAACGCTACCGATAGGAACATTACAGAATTTCAACAAAAAGATTGGTTTCTCGATTTTGCAGTAAATCATAAATTAAATCTTGACTATTTAGATTATATTAATAATAGTAGAGACTTTAAAATTCGAGTTTTTGATTATCAACTTTTTGCTATAAAAAACCACAATCGAGATTTGATACAACAACAAGAACTTGCTGAGATAATTAAAGAAAAGATTAAAGATAGGCTAGAAAAATAACGAAAGCACAACAACGTGTATAATTCATTGCTAGTTCTCGCCTACTTGGAAATTCCTTCGGAATTTCCTCTGGTTCGTTTTTGTTTACTAACTTAGTCCTAGCCAACGCAACTAACCATACACAAGCACGTTAGCAGTAATTAAAAAATGAACATCCTCAAGGCATTCTTACTTACCGCTTTATTAATGGTTATTGAATTAGCTTTATCTTATCCTGTATGGTATTTTGCAGATACTACTAATTTTGAAACAAATTCAATTCTGCATTTAATTGGGATTTCTGGTATTGTTCCTTATTCAATCTCATTTATCATAGTATTATTTTTTATTTCTAAAATGAAACTCAAATGGGATAATGGAATTAAAAAAGTAAAATCATTGAATTTAGAAATTGTAATTTATCTTCTAATAATGAACATTGGCTTATATTTTTTTGATAGACCATGTTTTGATTTCACAAGAATCTTGGATACAATAAATAATGTTCCAATTGAACCATATACAAATTATCAAGGTTCAAATATTTCTTTATTCTATAGGACTATAGCTGTTCTATTTATTGCTCCAATATTTGAAGAATTATTTTTTAGAAAATACTTGTTTGTAGAATTGTCAAAGAAGTACTCAAGTAAAATTTCAATCATAATTTCAAGTATTTGTTTTTCATTAATTCACCTTCCAAGTTATAGGAATTTAATCCCAACATTCCTTTTTGGCGTTATATGCTGTCTAATTTATTCTAAAACACGAAATATTCTTTACACTATTCTAATACATTTTCTATCAAATCTAACATGGCTGCTTACAATTAAATTTGGTGCTAATATCTACAATTGGGTTTTATCATTGGAATACAACTATTTATATTGGGTTTTAGTTTTATCAGGAATTTTAATAGTATATTTTTCACTTCGAAAAATAACTACAGCTAACAACGTGTATAATTAATTGCTAGTTATAGCCTACTTACGAATATTCCTGCGGAATATTCTATTCGTTTTTTATTTGCTAAATTAGTTGCTGAAACACGCAACCAACCATACACGAACACGTTGGCAGTAACCTAAAATAATGTTAACACCTCAAAATATTATTTCAATATTCGAAGAACATGGACTCCCAGAGTATGGGCTAACATTAGATTTTTTACCAACTCAATCTTTAATTAGAAAGATGTCTGAGAGATTTAAAATTGAATTTGCTATTATGTTTACAATAAATAATGGTAATTACTATTGCATATACAAAGGCACAAGTAATAGCGTAGAATTACCAATTGACGCTAAAGAAATACTTCTTTCTCATACACATCCAAATGGCACAATAAAACCAAGCATTCACGATATTAATTGGTTGAAAACTGCTCAATCTGTAGGTTCACCTCAGATTCAATCGGTAATATTACCCATTGGAAAAAAAAGAGTAACTTTCAATATTAATAGCCCCTTTTTAAAATAATATTATGGAAATTCATAATGAAATATTGACCAATATTAATACTAGGTATGTATTATTAAAGAAAGAAAATGACTATCTAATAATAGATAAATTAAGAAAAACTATGGTTATAATTGACGACCCGATTATTAATCTGAAAAAGCTTATTGAAGTTATGATTTCTAAGAAAGTGCAGGTTTATGAAGATGCTAAAGAGCTCCCAAAACCAATAGAAGAACCTCAAAAATTTAATATAAAATCAGTAGCCTTTAAGGTATTTATTAAAAAAATTTACAATCATAAAGAAGAAGAAACTGGTTCTATACTTACAGCTTTAACTAATGAACCTGTAAATGCTGAAAGAAAAAATATTATTGAAAAAAGGATCATGAGTTATGCGTTTCAAGTATTATATCCTGGAGAAGGCTTAAATATGTATAGTTCAGTTTATAAAGACACAGCCTCTATTACTGCTATAAAGAAAATTAACAGTTTACCTTCTAGCGAAATTGGAAATATTAAAGAAATATATGACTGGTAAATAGCAACTGCCAACAACGTGTATAACCAATTGCTTGGTTTGTGTGTACTCGGAAAATCCGGCGGATTTCCCTAATGGTTAGTTCCTTTTGTTAACTTAGTTCTTGCCAACGCAACAAGCCATACACGAACACGTTGCCATTCATTGTGAGCAACGAACTTTTATTGAATAATTTGTCCAAATATTATTCTTTAATCACTCTATAAACTGCCGATGAATTATTGTTTTCAACGGTAACTAAATACATTCCAGAATTTAGTTCAACCAAATCGATTTCTTCTCTAAATGAATTCGGTTTCAAACTCATTATCTCCTGACCCAAAAGATTATGTACTTTAACTTGAGTAATAGTCTTATTAGATTTTAAATTCAAAATATTACTTGTTGGATTAGGATATAAGCTAAATTCTATGAGTGAAATGTCTTGCGTAGATAACAATTCGTCTTGAATAACAATATCGAATAAACCTGTTGCCATTCTACCTGTGTCTTCACTCCATACTTGTAGCTTATAGTAAGTAAATGTTGAGACTGGAATATTCACTAATGAACCTGTACTACAAGCATTGTTTACTTGGGTCAATGAACTGCAAGTTCCACTCCATAACTGTAAATTATAACCTTCACTTACGTTAATATCAATAAATTCATTAGCACCAGTATTAAAACTAAACCAAACGTCTGCTCTATTACTAACATTATTACAAGATGGTATTTGGTTTGATGATGTTGCCAACTCATTATATGCAACGATTTGTTCTCCTAAAGTTAATAAAAACGAACTACTGCAATCATCATTTCTTGGTTCAATTCCACAATTATAGCCTATTTCCAAAATATTTGAACAACCTTCTGCATTGTTTTCAATCTGATAACTACACTCTGAAATACAATTCGCTAAAGAGTAACAAACTGATTCTATATTACAATTTGATAAATTAGGGTTATCTGTAATTATAATGTCTACATAAGTATCGTTACCCAAACTAACATTTGACAATGCGGAAATATCGGACAACGAATTATTACTCTGTAATAAAATTCCAAATAAAGACGATATGACTTCAAGTCCTTCTAAACTTTGTATATTAGGATTCCCTAATAGTTGTATGGTTCCTGCAAATGAAGGAGATATACCTATTAAATTTTGTAAAGAATTATTGTAATGTAATCGAATTCCATAATTTGATACATAGGAACTCAAACCATTTATATTAATTAGATTATCGTTATTTGATATTATAAATTCATCTACACCTTCTCCTGTGAAATTATTCAAACCTGTTAAGTCAACAAGTAATGGATTGTCTTGTATATATAAATGATAAACCGTTTCTATACCAAGTAAAGGTGTTAAATCCGTTATATCATTCCCACTGATTGTTAATGTACCGTCTATATCTGTACAAGAAGGGTAATTTGTGGGAAAAGCATCAACTTCTGCTTGTGATGTTAAAGTAATTGTACCTGGACATTGACTAAAACCAAGAACAGGCATAATTACTATTACTAAATTTAATAAAAAAGAACGTAATTTTGTTTTCATAATATACAATTTAATAAAAACAAATATATGCATTTTAAATTTACATCTAAATGAAAATTCGAACTGAATAAAAACAACGAAATGGCAACAACGTGTATAATTCATTGCTAGTTCTAGCCTACTTGGAAATTCCTTCGGAATTTCCTCTGGTTCGTTTTAGTTTACTAATTTAGTTGCTGAAACACGCAACGAAATCATACACAAACACGTTGGTAACAATAGCTCCGAAGTTATAATTATAGTAACTCCAAGTGATACAGAGTTACTATAATTACAACTTCGGAGCTATTGCCACTCATACTCTTAAAGTTGAAAGCTTACTCAAAATCTAAAACTCATTGTGGCGAAAAAAAGTCTGGTTTTCTTTTCGCGATTTTTTTTTTGAGGTTAAGACACATTCACTAAAAAACTATTCTGAGAAAATTTTTATTTGAGTTTGAGAAAGTTTGTGCAATCATTCACTCAAATCTAAAAAGATGATCACTCAAATTCTTTATTTTTAAAGAGGAGCTTTAATCTAAAATTGTACAATTTTCTTTTATTAGAAAAATCTATCATACATCTATGAAAACTTACTCCTGCTCCAACACTCTAATCTGAATGTGATTACTCTAATGTGTCGCTACAGTTGCCAACAACGTGTATAACCAATTGCTCAGTCTGTGTATACTTGGAAATCCCTAACGGAATTTCCTACTGGTTCGTTTCTTTTTGCTAACTTAGTTCTTACCAACGCAACTAGCCATACACAAACACGTTGTGTGTAATTTGAGAAAACCGAATGCAAAGAACAGAAATCATAAATAAGAAAGAGTTTTTTGAACTGATTGAGTTTATTCTATCGGATTCTAAAGCTGAACTTTATGAATCATACTCTGAAATGGAAAAAGATTTGGTTCGGATAAAAAATTACTCTGAATTTAAAGACTATTTCTCTCACTCGATTGCTGAAAATAAAAAACAATTAGGATTTGGAATTTACCATCCTGAAAGTAAAGGCAGATTCTCAATAACGGAATTAAAACTTGACCCAAAATATTGTAACGGAAAAACTTACCGAAACCGAATTGATGGTTGGGGAATTATTTACATTCAATTGAATTTAATAAATGCTGAAAACGAAATTGAATGTCGAATTTCTGTGAATTCAAAAAAAAGAGCTGAAAATTGGAAAAGCACTAATCCTGAATTTGGAAATCCTGAATTGTGGGAATGGAAAGTAATCGAAAGTAACGCAAGGAAAATAATAAAACGATTAAAAAACTACACACAACAACGTGTATAATTAATTGCTGTGGTCGTTGCGTACTCGGAAAATTCCTGCGGAATTTTCTACTGGTTCGTTTTCTATTTACTAACTTAGTTCTCGCCAACGCAACCAACCATACACGAACACGTTGTGTGTAATTTGAGAAATAGTGCACATTAAGCAAAACAGTTACCATAGAAAAAGTAAATGAATGAATGAATAAAGAAATTAAATTTAAAAAGAATCGAATTTTATTAGGAATACTTTTCTTTAGTTTAATGCTTTTTGCCTCAATTTGGTTTTTAGCTAATCCTGAATTATTTTTAAGAAATGTGTTTATGAAAGAGAAACATATTCAAACAATAGGAATAATTGGAGTTATATATTTTTCAGCACTCTTATTTTCATTTTTTAAAATTCTTCGAAAAAAATATGCTATTCAAATTACAGATGATTTTTTAATTGATAATTCTAAATATGAATCATTAGGAAAAGTAAAATGGAGAGATATTACCAAAATACAAAGACTAAAGAAAAGAAGTATTGAGGTATTCGTGAAAAGAGATATACACAAAACGAGAAAAAGAAACTTACTCTCAAAATTTCTTGCGATTATGAATAACAGGAATTATAAAGAAAGTATTATCATATCTAGTGCTTTAACAGACATAAGTATTGAAGATCTCTTTGAGGGAATAACAAGTACTTATAAAACGAATAAATAAAAACTACACACAACAACGTGTATAATTAATTGCTTTGGTCGTTGCTTATTTGGAAAATTCCTTCGGAATTTTCTCTGGCACGTTTTTGTTTACTAAATTAGTTGCTTAAACACGCAACTAACCATACACAAAACCGTTAGCCACAACTACATGAAAAAGAAATCCAATAACAATAATCAGAAAAATCTCAGCCTCTTCAAGAGCGTACTAATTGCAGTCGTTAGTGGACTAAGTGTTGTACTTTTTCAACAACTATTTTTTAAGAGCAACTTAAATTATGAATTAAGAAATGAAATTTTAAAAGAAAACTATGAATACTATGTCGCAATGCAACATTTTTCAGATAAATACTCGATTGTCAGATGGAATTATCTTACAGCTCCTAAAGAAGGATATATAGATTTATTAGCTGGTGATAAAATTAATCATAATGGAATAGAAAAGATTATAAAAGCTGACGGAAAAACATATTTCCCATCAAACGCAACCCTTTTTTCATCGTCTAAAACAGTAGAATTAGCAATTGATTCTTTAAAACAGAAAAAATGGCAAGAAAATAAAAAATTCATAATTGAAAATAAGAATAAAATTGATCAGGATATTTATAATGATTTTCTTAAAATAATTAAGATTGTAGATAAAAACCCTTGGCCAAAAAAAAATCTATCGATGTTAGAGATAAAAGACAATATATGGTCCGATAAACAGTTTGTAGAGGCTTGGTTTTCAATAAATTTAGATTTATGGGAAAAAACATATGAATATATTGGTATAAGACAATAAAGCAGTGGCTAACAACGTGTATAACCAATTGCTGGTTATAGCCTACTTGGAAATTCCTACGGAATTTCCTCTGGTTCGGTTTCTTTTACTAACTTAGTTCCTGCCAACGCAACAAGCCATACACGAACACGTTGTATTTAATAATGCCAGCCTTTCTGATCTTCCCAGGTTTATTGCCATCATCAAAACTTGTAGATTAAGGTCAGTACTCTAAAAGCAGTACGGAATTGACTTTCGATAGATTTTTTTCCTTGTCAAGCTTTCGATTGAAATCGTATGAGAGTTTTACTCTCAAATACGAATGAATTCGCATAAAGCTTGCCTTAAGGTATAGAATATTTTCGACAAAGTCAAGTAATTACCCAAATACTTATCATTTAAAGTGCTGAATACTTTAATACGCAACAACTTTTAATGATCGCTTTTAAAATGACGATACCATATCCCGCGATATAGTACATAATTTGAAAACCATAAACCGGATTCAGAATCTGTTATGTAGCGTCTGTCATTCCTACGTAATTATGGAGATTCCCTATGGTCATTTCCAAATTACTAAAAACAACAGCGTGTATAATTAATTACTTGTTCCTCTTATATTTGGAATATTTATTACCATAAATAAAATGGTTAGTTTCTTTTTGCTAATTTAGTAATAACAAAACGTAACTAATCATACACGTCTACGTTAACAACAATAGTGCAAAAATTCGACAGCACTACTCTATTTGAACTATTATTGTAAATACAAAAATCTCTAATTTCTCATTTAAGATTTTCGTTTATCATTTTTTGGAGAACTAAACGCTTTTATGGTCTGTTTTTGTTTATTAACTTATAGCTAGAAAACTCTCAAGATAATTTCTTACTTCATTGGTAAACAGTTTCTTTTTAAGATAATATGTTCGTTCATTTAAAATTGTTTTTTCATAAGTCAGCCAAATTATCGCTAGCGTTCTGTATCGTTCTAAAATCCAAAAAAGGTGTTCGTTATTATTCTTGTGGTGCAACCTAAATGCTATTATGGACTTTTCTCTTTTGCCAAATCAACGGTTTCTTGGGAGTATCAGCTAATGTTAGTTATAGCATTCTCTTCGGTTGCTATGAGGTATATAGCTAGTTCTGTGATTTACCAATGACTTGTGCTGCACTACAGTTGCTAACAACGTGTATAATTAATTACTGCGGAATTTCCAATCGGAAATTCACAATAATTAATTATATTAGCTACAAATCGGAAAATGACTTACGTCCTTTTCCGTAACTAATCATACACAAAACCGTTGTGCGTAAGCTGTCAGACCAACGAAAATCGAACTAAAATTTAAACTTTTTAGTTACTTACGAACGAAAAACAATCTGAATTAAATGACATTTAAAGGAATAAATAACCAAACAGTTGAATTTAGGATAACGAATTATCAGTTTCCTGAAATAACTGATTGTGAATATGATTCAAATTGGTTGTTAGTTTATTTAAAAGTAAAAAGTGATTGCGGAAATTGGGAAACGGTTGACCCTTCTCTTTTGGTAAGAGATTTAAAAGACATTATTGAATGGTTTGAGCAACTTTCGAATGATATAGAAACAGATACGGATTCACTTGTATTTATGGAACCAAATTTGGAATTTGAACTGACTAAAAAATATGCGCATAAAAAACGAATAAGAATAACGTTTGATTTAGAATCTCGCCATCCAAATGCCAAAGATGACGAAGAATTTTTTGTGGATTGTGAATTTAACAATGAGGAATTAAAACAAATTGCGTCTGAATTGAAAAAAGAAGCGGAATTATATCCAGAACGAGCTTTAATGAATAGAAAAAAATCTTACATAGATATGTTTAAAAATTTAGGTAAATCTTTATTCAATTGAATACGAAAAAGCCTACGCACAACACCGTGTATAATTCATTGCTAGTTATAGCCTACTTACGAAAGTCCTCGCGGACTTTCTATCTGTGATTTATTTGCTAACTTTAGTGCTTTAACACGCCACTAATCATACACAAAACCGTTAACAACAATAGTGCAAAAATTCAACAGTACTACTCTATTTGAACTATTGTTATTAATACAAAAATCTCAAATTTCTCATTTGAGATTTTCGCTTTATCATTTTTTGGAGAACTAAACGCTTTTTGGTTTGTTTTTGCTTATTAAGTTATAGCTAGAAAACTCTCAAGAAAATTGATCACTTAAATGGCAAACAATTTATTTTTAGAATAATATGTTTTATCATTTAAAATTGTTTTTTCGTAAGTCAGCCGAATTATCGATAGCGTTCTGTATCATTCTAAAATCCAAAAAAGGTGTTCGTTAGTATTCCTGTGGTGCAACCTAAATGCTATTATGGACTTTTCTCTTTTGCCAAATCAACGGTTTCTTGGGAGTATCAGCTAATGTTAGTTATAGCATTCTCTTTCGGTTGCTGTTAGGTATATAGCTAGTTCTGTGATTCACCAATGACTTGTGCTGCACTACAGTTGCTAACAACGTGTATAATTAATTACTGCGGAATTTCCAATCGGAAATTCACAATAATTAATTATATTAGCTGCTAATCGGAAAATGACTTACGTCCTTTTCCGTAACTAATCATACACAAACACGTTGTGTTTAATTATGACGAACGACTTTACATTTGAATTAATAGCTATTGGAGTTTTAATACTTACATACTATACTCTGTACTATTTATCCAAACTCATAATCAAATACGAACTGCAAAAGAAAAAAACGAAAAGAATATCTAATGCTAAAACTTATAAAACGGTTACAAGGCAAGGAGAAAATTTTGAATATGAATTTCCGTTAAACCCGAATTTAGACGAATTTTGGATAAGATTATTTGCGAAAGTATTTGACTATGGATTTTATTTAGGAATATTTTATCTTATTGACAGAATTTTAATCGAAAAAAGTATATATCCATACTTGTTGGCATTTTTAGCTTTATTTATTATTAATCCGATATTTGAATCGTTGACTGGTAGAACTTTTGGGAAATATGTGTTCGGAATGAGAGTTATTGATGACTTTGGAGAAAACCCATCATTCTTGACTTCATTCATTAAAAATTTACTTCAACTTTTTAGTATAGCTTTTTATGTATTATCAAGTGCGACAATATTGGAAGATGAAATGTTTTTTCATAATAAAAGAACATTTACATATACGATTTGGAGTAAAGACAAAGAAAAAATATTAACTGAATTAAATAACTAAACACAACAACGTGTATAACCAATTGCTTAGTTTGTGTGTACTCGGAAATTCCTATCGGAATTTCCTATTGGTTCGGTTTATTTTGCTAACTTAGTTCCTGTCAACGCAACTAGCCATACACAAACACGTTGTGCAACATATAAGAAAATCTACAAACAAAGTGAATAATCATTAAAATTATTTACTATTTGCTTATTTAATATTTAACTTCTTTATGTTTAAATAACCTAAAACACTTGTTATTAAAAAGCACATAATACTGAATATAGTAACAGAGGAAATACCAAAAATTAAAGGCATTTTTTCACCCAAAGAAACTGATAAAACACTAAATGAGTATGGAAAATAAATGGATTGTTGTGGAGCTTGTGAAACGATGATACCTATAATAGCTAAAAACATTCCAAAGCCTAAAGGAATAACAAAGTTCTTAAATCTGAAACTTAACCAAAATTGAATTCCAATAATACCAAAAGAAGCTACAAAAGATGTAATTAAAATTTTAATATATCTCAAATGTTCGGGCGAAAAATTTAAAAACCCTAAATCTGGATAAACAAAACCTAATAAAGCACCTGATAAGAGAATTGCTATATAGTAGTATAAATAAGTAACCATTATAGCTAGAATAACAATACTTAGTTTTCCAAAATATATACTCGACTTGGGTACAGGCAATGCAAATAGATGTTTTATTCCTAAAGATTTATGTTCTATTTGCATAATCAAACTCGTTATTAAAACAATAAACATTGGTATAAAAAAGGGAGTAGAATTTTCAATTTGAGTAACCATAAATTTTTCCCAAGGATTTATTTCTGCTGCCGGAACTAAAGTTTCATGTTCAAAAATGTAAGCTACAATAAATAATATAGGAAAAAGGACTGCACTAATAATTGTAAGCCAAAAAGCAAATGTTCGTTTTAACTTAATAAGTTCATTTTTTAAGCTTGCAGTATAATATAAGATTGCTGACATACTATTAATTTTCGGTTAATGATAAAAAGAGTTCTTCTAAATTGTTCTTAATGGATACCTGATAAATATTAATTCTATCAGTTCTTAAAACATCTATCACATCTGTTATTTCATTTTTACTTTTTACTTCAATTTGTATAAAACCATCAAGCAACGAAATGTTTTCTATTTTCAAATTCTTAAGTACAGACATCCCTTCAATAGGCTTATCCACTTCTATTTCAAATTTGATATTTGTTTCTTTAGATTCTTTTAAACTTGCCACAGTATCTTGATATAACATTTTACCATTCCTAATAATACCAACGTGTGTACAGGTTTTCTCAATTTCACTTAACAAGTGACTTGAAATAAAAATTGTTGTCCCAAACTTTTTGTTTAAGTCTTTAATAAGGGTACGCATTTCTATAATCCCTTTTGGGTCTAATCCATTTGTTGGCTCGTCTAAAATGATTAGTTCAGGATTGCTTAATAAAGAAATTGCTAATCCTAAACGCTGTTTCATTCCTAGTGAATATTCTTTAACTCTTTTGTTTTTAGCGTTAGTTAGGTTTACAATCTCTAATACTTCAAAAATTCTACTTGACGATATTTTCTGTCTGTAGTTGGCAGATATTTTCAAATTATCAATCGCATTTAAATGCTCATATAAAGATGGATTTTCTATTAAACCACCTACTTTATTCAAAACTTTAAGTCTTGATTGTCCATTAAAGAGTTCCCCAAAAAGAGCAACAGTTCCAGAGTTTTTCTTTAAAAGACCAAGAATTAGACGAATGGTAGTACTTTTCCCTGAGCCATTTGGACCTAAAAAACCATAAATACTTCCCTTGGGAACTCTAAGTTCTAAATCTTCAATATCTTTCTTGTTTTTGGAATATGAAAAATTGAGGTTTTTAGTTTCTACAACAAGTTGATTCATTTTTAAAGTTTAATAGGTTGGTATATTATAATAACGATTAAAGAGGAAAAATGTAACAAACTATAAGATAAAGCAAGAATGATTTTATACATTACGTGGGTATAATACGTTGCACAACAACGTGTATAATTAATTGCTTTGGTAAGTGCTTATTTGGAAAATTCCTGCGGAATTTTCTCTGGCAAGTATTTGTTTACTAAATTAGTTGCTTAATCACGCAACTAACCATACACAAAACCGTTACCACACATTTATGCGAAAAACATTAACCTATTTTATGATTTTATTTATGCTTTTCAGTTGCAATAATAAAAATTCTTACAGTTTTTACGATAAAAAATTGAATGAGAATATTGAGGATGTTAAAGCATTTAAATTTGATGAAACCGAAAAAATAGTTTCTTTACTAGAACCATATATTTATGTTTTTGATTCAAAGAAAAAAATAAAAATAGGAGATTCTAAATTTGGAGGAACGCCAGATT
Source organism: Psychroserpens ponticola (assembly GCF_023556315.2). Taxonomy (NCBI): domain Bacteria; kingdom Pseudomonadati; phylum Bacteroidota; class Flavobacteriia; order Flavobacteriales; family Flavobacteriaceae; genus Psychroserpens; species Psychroserpens ponticola. The sequence continues at coordinate 1,961,891 of NZ_CP116221.1, forward strand.
TGCCACAATCATTAAATTGGCCTAAATTCAATAATAATCCAATGGTGTTTTTTGGTCAGATTAATCTAGAACATATAAGTTTTTTGCATAAAAATGAATATTTACCAAAAGAAGGAATATTATATTTTTTCTCATATTTCAAGAATCCTGAGAATGAATATGGAGCTGAATATTTATTTCAAATCCCAAAAACCGAATACAAGGTTTTATATTACGCTGGTTCCATTAGTGATTTACGGAAAACTAAATTTCCAAAAGAACTAATTAAAAAATATCAATTTAAACAAACTGCTATTGAATATGAATTAGACTTTAGACTTCCGTGTTCTAATTTTGGCTGGAAGTATCAACAAGCATCCTTTACTGATAATGATAAAAGTACAATGACTGAATTTATTGAAAGATTCGACGATTATTGTATGAGTGAAGTGATACTTGGAATTCCAGCACCAATTCAAGACGATTTAGAATACGACTGGTCATATGCATACCTAGAATCGCTTGATTATCATAATGAGGAAATTAAAGAACAAGTTAACATTCTTAGACCGCAGTTTATTAACCTTTTTAGTTTTAGTATGTATGATAGGTTTGATACAATAGGAATTTCAGAATGTTATTTCGGAATAAAAAAAGAAGATTTGAAAAACAAAGATTTCGATAAAACAATTTTTGTTATGCAAGGAACATAAAAACGTGTGGTAACAACGTGTATATTTAATTGCTAGGTATAGCCTACTTACGAATATTCCTGCGGAATATTCTATTCGTTTTTTATTTGCTAAATTAGTTGCTTAAACACGCAACTAAGCATACACAAACACGTTGGGTGTAATTTGAGAAAATTGAGTAAATTTGGATATTTTACCAATTTTTGGTACATTTGAGAAAAGATTGAAAAATGAGTAAAAACACATCCATATCACTCGGAAATTATTTCGACCAATTTGTACAAACCCAAATTTCTGCTGGACGATATAAAAACGTTAGTGAAATAATCAGAGCTGGACTTCGTCTTTTAGAAAATGAGGAAAGCAAAGTGATTGCATTAAAAAATGCTATTCAAGAAGGGTTGAATAGTCCTATAGTAGAAAACTTTGATTTCGAAGAAAATCTTCAAAAATTAAAATCTGAAAAAAGAAAGAATGGTTAAAATTTCTTTCAGACAAAAAGCCAACGAAGATCTTAATAGCATTTGGAATTATACTTACGAAAATTGGTCTGAAACTCAAGCGGACAAATATTATGCAACAATTAAATTTGCATGTAAAGGAATAGCAGAAAATCCTGATATCGGAAAAGAATATGATGGAATAAACAGAAACTTACTTGGACTCAAGTCTGGAAAACATATAATATTTTATCATTTGATTTCGGAAAATGAAATTGAAGTAATAAGAATATTACATGAGAGAATGGATTTAAAAAACAGATTGACTGAATAAATAAACTACACCCAACAACGTGTATAACCAATTGCTTGGTTATCGCATACTCGGAAATTCCTATCGGAATTTCCTATTGGTTCGTTTTCTTTTGTTAACTTAGTTCCTGCCAACGCAACAAGCCATACACAAACACGTTAGGCACAAGAAAAAAATACTGCTAATGAGATTAAATCTGCTGATATTATTAATGGTCATAAATTTAAGCTGTGTTAAAGGTCAATCTCAAAAAAAAATTGACAAAAAAGCAAATAAAGAACATATCTTACCATTAAAAATCAAAATTAGAGGGCAACTTAAACAAATTGAAGATTCAGGATTAATAATTCCTTCAATTGAATTTAACATAAATAGAAATTACGTAAAAGTTAAAGTTGGAGCAAATGAATTTTACAACACCAAATATGAGAATACTTCATTCTCTGAAATATTTAAATTGTTTGTCGTAGATGATTTTAAGAGTAATGAATACTTTTATAATCCCTATTTTAAATATATGGGTTATTTAGAAACATCAAAGGAAATAGCAGACAAAGAATACAAACGAAAATTTTCAAATTTTAAGAGAAAAGATATTAAAATCAATTACTTGGAATTGGATTCTACCGAAATTAGAAAATTTACTGTTCTTTCAAATTACATAAATGAAATAGCTATAGAGATTTTACAAGAATCAATTCAAAAAGATTCTATGATCGTTGCTAATTCAATATCTGAAGCCTTAAAAAAACCTAAAAAAATTTATGAGTTAAGTTATAGAAATTCTTCGACCACAATTCTCTCTCCCGAAATTGGAAAACTAACTAATTTAAGAGTTTTGGATATTTCTGGTTCTCAAATAAAAATTATTCCTCTAGAAATAGAAAATTGTATTCATTTAAAATCAATTATAGCTAATGCAAGTCAATTATCAAAAGTTCCCAATTCAATAGGAAATTTGAAAAAATTAAGAAACATCAATTTCAGTTATTGCAAATTAAAAGAGTTACCAGAAGAATTTGGAAAACTAGAATCACTTTGGAATTTAAGTCTTGGTTCAAATCAACTAGATGATTTGCCAGAAAGTTTTACCAACTTAAAAAACTTACAAATGCTTAATATCTCTAATAATAATTTCTATGAATTTCCTAGAGAAGTTTTAAGTATAGAAAGTGTTGGGAATTTATGGATGCATGGAAATCGCTTCAAACAAATTCCTAGTGAAATTGTCAATTTAAAAGGCTTGCATCATTTTTTAGTTGATGTAACTGAAATAGATAATATTGAAGAGATAAAATCACTTATACCTAAGGTAAGAATAATTGATGAAACAAATAGAAGATAATTCCAGTGCCTAACAACGTGTATAACCAATTGCTTGGTCATAGCCTACTTGGAAATTCCTAACGGAATTTCCTCTGGTTCGTTTTCTTTTGTTAACTTAGTTCTCGCCAACGCAACAAGCCATACACAAACACGTTGTAACCAATAGCTCCAAATCCTAACTCCTTCTCATATTAAGTTACTATAATTTAAACTTTATTACTTCTTATTCTCACTCAGTCCCTTAAAGTTGAAGCTTACTCAAACTCTTAAATTTAAAAAAGGAAAAGGTTGCTCACTCTAACGGATTTTGAGCTGGTTTGCGGAATGTTCTACTCAAATGGCGAGAACTGCTTACTCAAACTCGCTAAATGTGATTACTCTTGCTTCAACACTCTAAGTAAACGTGCTTACTCTAATCTGTCGCTAAAGTGTCACAACAACGTGTATAATTAATTACTGCGGAATTTCCCAAACGGAAATTCACAATAATTAATTAACTTAGCTGCTAATCGGAAAATGACTTACGCCCTTTTCCGTAACTAATCATACACAAAACCGTTAGGTACAATTATGACAAACAGCATCTTTCATATTAATGAGTTTAAAATAAATGGAATTTCTGTACCTGAATTTGACCTAAACAAAGGAAAACTAATACGAATATATGTTCCTTTTATTGGTGAAAATAATTCTGTTTTAGGTCATAACTTAACTAAAGAGCTGATTAAACAATTTCAAAGTCAAAAATCGAATTTCCCTTTCGCAGAAAATTATCAGAAAAAAATTATCTCGGAAATTATAAGTCCTTTAACCGTTGACAAATATCTAAAAAACGAAATGTGGATTGATAAGCATGTCGGAAAAAGAATCGTGGATGAAATCGGAATTAATCTTTCAGATAAAGTTGAACATTTAAGTTTAACCAATAAAAAAGCGTTGATAATAAAATGCTTATTTGAAAAGAATGATTTTATTATTTTAGATTATTATGGTGTTGATTCGAACGGAATAGGGATTTTAGAAAAACTTGTGAATTCAGAAATTGAAAAAGGAAAATCTGGAATTGCATTAGACCGATTAGAATTCGTTACGGAAAAAGAGCCTTTTGAAAACATAACACCAATTAAATTAACTGTACCTAACAACGTGTATAATTAATTGCTAGTTCTCGCCTACTTACGAATATTCCTGCGGAATATTCTATTCGTTATTTATTTGCTAAATTAGTTGCTGAAACACGCAACGTAATCATACACAAACACGTTGGCAATAATTATGAGAAACCTACTTCTGATATTAATAATTTTAATTTCGTCTTGTGCTTCATATGATTCTAACTATTCTTATGAAGTTAAGCCCATAAAATTCAATCCAGAAATTGGTAAATGGATTATTAATAAACCTTTTTTAGGAAAAAATATAGATTTCTCTTTCGAGAATGAAGTTTTAATAAATTACAAAAAGTATCTTAATAAAAAAATAGGAAAAGAATTCGCTTTAATATCAGAGTTTAATAATCTTTTCTTGCCTAAAAAAGACAGAACTGAAGAAGGACTTGCTGTAATATATGAACAAACCAAATTTGATTTTCTAATAGACACTTCAATTGACATTCTAAAGGATGAACTCCCTATTATTGATATTAACACAGAACTTAAAAGACAAAAAGAAATTAGACTTATTATAACTATTTACGATTTAAAAAGTAAAGATATTATTCTAAAAAAAGAACACTTTTATAATGAGAGTTTTGATGGTAATAATGATATAGCTTTTTCTAGTAAAATAAACAAACTAATAAGTTTTTCAATTAAGAAATCCATAAAAGGGTTAAAAAACAAGCACAATTGGAATTAAAAACTATTGCCAACAACGTGTATAACCAATTGCTCAGTCTGTGTGTACTCGGAAATTCCTAACGGAATTTCCTACTGGTTAGTTTTCTTTTGTTAACTTAGTTCTTGCCAACGCAACAAGCCATACACAAAACCGTTGGGTGTAATCCTCAAACGATGAAGATCAAAAATGAAGATTTTATAAAAACCATACAGAATCAATTTAAGGAAATTGATTTTAATATAATTCCAACTTTGAATGAGTTAGAATTAGAGTTTGAATCTCCATTTTGCAAATCTTTTAAATTTCAGATCTGTGTTGAGTCTTTATGGACACTATCTCAAGTGTATGCGATTCCAAATTTACATCCAAATTCCTATTTCTGGTATAACGATATAATGTTTAATCCTTCTTCTGAAGATGTTAATGAAAATTGGATTGAAGAATCACAGACTGAAATCTTAAACACTTTAGATATTCTTTTGAAACATCCGATTCGGATAGAACAGGTAAATGGAATATTCACAAGCTCTTTTAAATGTGAGTATAAAATAGAGAATTGGATTGAACTTAGTAAAAACAGTTTGTTGACTTTATCTAAAAAAACAATTCCTCCTATTGATGGGAAAAAATATACATATTATTAAAAAGCACAACACCCAACAACGTGTATAACCAATTGCTAGTTTGTGTGTGCTCGGAAATTCCTAGCGGAATTTCCTATTGGTTCGGTTTCTTTTGCTAACTTAGTTCTCGCCAACGCAACCAGCCATACACAAAACCGTTGTGGTGCATTTAAGAAACGAAATGAATAACATAAAAAGCGTTTGGATTGGAACAGAAGAAAAAGAACCAATTCTTAGAGAAAAAACGGAATTAAATGATAATTCAGATGTAATAGTAACATTTGAAAATGGAGATAAGTATGTAGCTACATTTTTTACTTATGAAAATATTGAATCGTTGAGACAAAAGAATCAGAAAACTGGTGAATGTTTAAATGGAAAATATTTTTGTGCAACTGACTTGATACTGATTGATAAACTGAATAGAAAAGAAGTTCTAAACGTTATAAATCATATGATTAAAGAAGACGAGTTTTACACTTATTTTGACAAAGTAAATGGATAAAATAGCACTCAATACAGAATCTTATTTAATAAGTGGAAAAGAAAATAAACGCTTCTACCCTTTCTTAGAACTAGAATTTAATGAAAATGTTATCTATGAAAATGATACACCAAAATATTATTTGATTTTTTCGGATAACCTAAAATCAGCTCACGGAATTGGAGATTGGATTATGGCAGATTTAAAAAAAAATGGACATAATTTAAGAGAATTAATTATCGAGTTAGGAAATGGCTTGAATTTAAAATGGGATATTTTCTCATCTAAAACTGGTATGGAAGTTGAAAACAGTTATCAAACCGAACAAATTGAATTAGAAATACTTACTGACAAAACAATTGAAAGAATAAAAACGACACCACAACAACGTGTATAACCAATTGCTTGGTTTGTGTGTACTCGGAAATTCCTAACGGAATTTCCTCTGGTTCGTTTTCTTTTGTTAACTTAGTTCCTGCCAACGCAACAAGCCATACACGAACACGTTGTGCTTCATTATCAGAAACTGCTAACAAATGATAAAATTCTTTAGAAAAATTAGACAAAATTTACTTTCAAAGGGAAAAACTGGAAAGTATTTTAAATATGCTCTTGGAGAGATTGTACTTGTCGTAATTGGAATTTTAATTGCGCTATCAATTAGTAATTGGAATGAGAATCGTAAACTTAATAATACAATTAAAGGTATTTATTCAATTATACAAAGTGATTTATTATCTGATATTAAAACCATTGATAAAGTACTTGTTGGTAGTAAATCTCAAGATAGTTTATTCAAACGAGTCATTAATAAGGAAATGACCTATGATGATTATTTAAAATGTAACCGTTGTATTAGAACTCTTGGTGGCTTCCCAGACATAAAACTAAAAACGAAAGGATTAAATTTATTAGAACAAAATAGCACAGTTCTTAATTCCTATCAAGATAGTCTTTCAATAGAGATTAATAATTTTTATTCTTCCTTTAACATTGAAATTGAAGTAGCTTTACAAGAAGTAATTCTAGATTTCAAAGAAAACCGCAGCTATTTTAAAAACAATATGACTTGGTTTGAAGATTATGAAAAAGGTGTATTTAATGAAGACTTTGTAAAATATGCACTTTCATCTATTGATTATAGAAATAGAATAATTTCATTTTATGGACTGTATTACAATGGCTACTTAGGTCATTTAAGACAATATAAAGAAGAGGCTCTTCTACTTGTTGAGAATATCGATAAAGAAATTAAATAACGAAAGCACAACAACGTGTATAACCAATTGCTCAGTTTGTGCATACTCGGAAATTCCTAGCGGAATTTCCTATTGGTTCGGTTTCTTTTGCTAACTTAGTTCTCGCCAACGCAACCAGCCATACACAAAACCGTTGTAACCAATTTGAGAAAAACCAAGTGAACCAACTTTTTAATATAATAATAAAACAAATAATTGTTGGCTACATTGGAGCTTATCTATTGTTGATTTACTTCAAATTAATAGGAAAGAAAATAACATATGAACAAATTCTTAATGAAGTTGATTCAAAAAGCGGAATTAAAAAATATTATTACAAGGCCTTTTATTTAGGAGTTGGATTTTTAATTATAACTGTAATTATTATTTCAACAATGGCTGGATTAAATCCAAAGATTTATAACAACAACAAATAGTTGTAACCAATTTGAGAAATCGTACTTGAATAATGAAAAAAGGATTAAATATTTTACACTTTTGTCTTTATCTAATTGAGAAAAAAATTCATTTTCTCTTTAACAAAATAAATCCTGCTTTGTTGTTATATAAAATTCCTGCTGTCAAAAGAAGAATGAAAACGAAGTATGGAATAGAAAACACAAAGGAATATTTAGATGACTTTTGGACTAATCAAAAAAATGGTTTTAGTTTACATTTAATTGGTGGCTGGCTTGTAGGTCTAATTTTTATAATACTTATCAGTTTAACTATCATTGCGCTAAAAGTCTCTGGATTTGAATTTAATTTACCTAAATACGTTTTCATTGCATTTGGTATAATTTCTTATGTAATTTGCTATTTCGCTACATTTAAAAATGACACGTATTTAAAATATTTTAAGGAATTTAACACTTGGACGATAACAAAAAAAAGGATTAACGTTATAATAAGTATCGGATTTATATTACTTGTTATTGCTTTATTTTTTTCAAGTTTATTGTATTTTTAAAAATAAAAAACTGGTTACAACAACGTGTATAATTCATTGCTGGTTTTAGCCTACTTACGAAAGTCCTCGCGGACTTTCTATCTGTGATTTATTTGCTAACTTTAGTGCTTAAACACGCAACGAAATCATACACAAAACCGTTAACAACAATAGTGCAAAAATTCAACAGCACTACTCTATTTGAACTATTATTATTAACACAAAAATCTCAAATTTCTCATTTAAGATTTTCGTTTATCATTTTTTGGAGAACTAAACGCTTTTATGGTCTGTTTTTGTTTATTAAATTATAGCTAGGAAACTCTCAAGATAATTTCTTACTTCAATGGTAAACAATTTATTTTTAAGATAATATCTTCGATCATTTAAAATTGTTTTTTTGTAAGTCAGTCGAATTATCGCTTGCGTTCTGTATCGTTCTAAAATCCAAAAAAGGTGTTCGTTATTATTCCTGTGGTGCAACCTAAATGTTATTATGGACTTTTCTCTTTTGCCAAATCAACGGTTTCTTGGGAGTATCAGCTAATGTTAGTTATAGCATTCTCTTTCGGTTGCTATGAGGTATATAGCTAGTTCTGTGATTTACCAATGACTTGTGCTACACTACAGTTGCTAACAACGTGTATAATTAATTACTGCGGAATTTCCAATCGGAAATTCACAATAATTAATTATATTAGCTAATAATCGGAAAATGACTTACGCCCTTTTCCGTAACTAATCATACACAAAACCGTTGGTAACAATAGCTCCGAAATTGTAACTCCAAGTGATACATAGTTACTATAATTACAACTTCGGAACTATTGCCACTCTTACTCTTAAAATTGAAAGCTTACTCAAACTCTAAAACTCATTGTGGCGAAAAAAAGCCTAGTTTTATTTTCGCGATTTTTTTTTGAGGTTAAGACACATTCACTAAAAAACTATCTTGATGAAAAATTTATTTTTTTTAAACGTTTTTAAACTAGTTTGCGGAAATTTTCACTCATTACCTTAAGGTTTTCTCACTCTTCTCGCTAAATGTGATTACTCCTGCTCCAACACTCTAATCTGAATGTGATTACTCAAATGTGTCGCTACAGTTGCCAACAACGTGTATAACCAATTGCTTAGTTTGTGTTTACTCGGAAAATCCTGCGGATTTTCCTAATGGTTCGGTTTATTTTGTTAACTTAGTTCTTGCCAACGCAACTAGCCATAACACGAACATGTTAGCAGCAATAAAAAAACACTATTGGACAAAAAACAAAATGAAGAGGTAAATTTTGGAAGATTTAGATATTTTCTAGAGACACAGAAGAATATTTTTAACCTAACTGTTATAGATGAAATTAATATTGATAATAATATTTCAACAGGCAACAATAAATCAATAACATTTATTAATTGTGTATTTAATTTTGAATTTAAAATTCAAGGATATCAAACTAATGAAAATTACTCTTTCATCAATTGTATTTTTAATCAACGTTTTTTAGTTCAAAAAATAGACTTAAAAAATTTAACTTTTTCTAGTTGTACGTTTCATCAATATTTTTCTTCTAAACAACTAAGAACCATAAATTTCATATTTGAATCTTGCCAATTCAACCATTCGAAACAATTAGTTATTGATCAGTTTAAAACAAAAAATTTTAAATTTGAAAAAAACGAATTTAATCGCGACATTCAATTAATACCTAAACAAGCAGATCTAATATCTCTAATTGGAGGAGAGTCCAAAAGCACTTTAACTCTTTCAAATAGAGGTAATAAAAACACAATTAATAAATTATTTTTAGAATTTAATTCTAATCACAACACTGACTTTTTATTAAGAAACTTAACAACCGACTACATTCAAATTCATGGAGAGTTAAAAGATTCAACCTTATCAATAAACAATATAAAATTACGTGTTGGAATTATAAAATATTTTTTTAATAATGGAAATGTATTAATCAATGCTTTATCGCCATTAACAGAAAAATCTTTACTTGCTTTAAAGGGAGTTAATTTAGGAAATGCAATGATAAGTTCTATTAACTTTTCAGAATTTTCAAAAATTAAAATATCAAGCTGTAATCTAGTTGACATTGTGCCAATAAATATCAAATGGTGCAAATCGAATTTACTTAAAACTGAAAATACTTTAAAAGATAGAATAGAAACTTATCGACAATTGAAAATTGTTGCTCAAAAGAATTTAGATACACCAACCAAGTTAATGTATTATAAATATGAAATGAAAGCACACTTAAAGTCAATTAGAAAAGAAAAGGGAATGTTTTCAGATAAGTTTATATTATTTACTAATCTAATATCAAATAATCACGGGTTAAATTGGTTTGTTGCTTTTTGCTGGCTTATCTTTTTTTCCATTATTTGGTATACTTTAGTTAAATATAGTTTAAACCAAACCCAATTTAATCCTAAATTAATAATTAATGAAATTGGTCGATTTATTAGTTTTATGAATCCTGCTCATCGCTTTAACATAGTCTTTGATGTAAAAAAAGAGATGTACTCAAGTAATGCAGTATTTTTTGATAGTATATCTAGAATTTTTAGCTCATATTTGATATATCAATTAATAAGTGCTTTTAGAAAATATTCGAAAAAATAATAACTGCTGCTAACACCGTATATAATTTATTGCTGGCTTCTTGCCTACTTACGAAAGTCCTCGTGGACTTTCTTGGTCGGTAATTATTTACTAAATTAGTTGCTTGAAACACGCAACAAACCATATACAACAACGTTGTAAGCCATTTGAACAGACCAACAAAAATGAGTAAAAAGCGAGAATTTTGGTACTTCCTATTAAATGGAACTTTAGACGATAATACAGGAGTTTATTCAAACTTTTATACTTACGGAACACATTGTGGAAATTGTTTGGCTAAATCAATTGAAATAGCGGAAAACGAAGGGATAATTAACCCTGAATTAATCGAAACTTGCCGATTAGATAATTTAGAAGAATTTGAGTTACCTGAAAACGCTATCGAAATGAATTCAGATGTTTTTATGCTTTCTAATTTAAATTCTTACGAATTAAAAAAAGAAGAAACGGAATTTACGCCACCAACTGGAATTGCATTCGGAACTGACGAAAACGAATACGAAACGGATTTGATAAAAGAATGTTTTGTTGCTTATGGTAAAAATGAAAACGAAATATTTGAATTTGAACTTGTTGCAGACAATTGTCGATTAATAAAAACATTTTTTAAGGCAATTGATTTTTTGCCTAAAACAGACGGTTTTTGGATTTATTTACGTGACCATTGGGAAAATGAACAAACTGAATTGTTCGCAGGAAAAGATTTAATTTCTAAAGAAAATATAATTGAGTTCTTAAAATCAAATAACGAATCAACATTAAAAAACGGATTTATTGACATTGTGGTTCATTCAAAAAAAGGAGAAACAAATCTTACTTTGGACGAACATAAAAAAATTCGATTACACACAAAAGACGAATCTGTATTTAATGAATTCATCGGAGAAATAATTAAAATCGGATTTGAACAAACCAGAGATTATTACAACATTGAATTTGGTTATCATCATTGGCATTATCGAACTAACAAAAGTCTTAACAGAAATAAATTTAAAGAAATGTTAAGCAGAAAGAATTTTGAAAAAATAGAACTGAATTAAAAACGGCTTACAACACCGTGTATAATTCATTGCTAGTACTCGCCTACTTACGAAAATCCTCGCGGATTTTCTATTCGGTTTGTATTTGCTAAATTAGTTGCTGAAACACGCAACGAAATCATACACAAACACGTTGCCAACAATTATGACGAACATTATTTTTCATAGTCCAAAATTTGAATTTAAGGGAATTTTAATCCCTGAATTTGATATGGAATCTGGAAAACTCATAAGATTGTGCTTGCCGAATTTTGATTCAAAAGGAAATAGTTTAGTTCAGAATTTCCGAAATGAAATAATGAATCACTTTGAGAAAAAAATCCCTAAACTAAAGCTAACAAAAGATTATTCAGAAAGTGGAATTCGAAAATTTATGAAATCACTTACTGTTGAGAATTATATAACGGAAAAACTAAATGTTGACGGAACAAAAGCGGAAATTTTAGCAAAAAATTTAGAATTGGATTCTACAGAAAAATTGAATAATCTGACAATCGGAAAAAATAAAGCATTAACTATTAAGTGTGATTTTGAAAAATATGATATTCTTATATTTGATTATTACGGAGTAAGTGCGAACGAAATTGATTATTTGGAACGAATTGTTAATGCGGAAATAATAAAAGGAAAAAGTGGAATAGCAATTGACAGACTTGAATTTAATCAGAACGAAGAAACAAATAAAAAAATTGAAAGAATAAAAATAACTGTGGGCAACAACGTGTATAATTAATTACTGCCGAATTTCCCAAACGGAAATTCACAATAATTAATTAACTTAGCTGCTAATCGGAAAATGACTTACGCCCTTTTCCGTAACTAATCATACACAAAACCGTTGGCAATAAGCTGAAAATGAAACACGCTTTAAACATATTACTTCTGATTTCAACTTTGATTTCGTGTAAAAATCAATCGGAATTGAAATTGGAAATTGCTCAAATTGAGAAAACCGAATTGATTAAAATAACACAGACTTACTCGATATCTGAATTGTGGAATATTTTAGTTTTCGAAACTGGTGGTTGCTTAGGTGGAGAACAATATATAAATGAAAAGGAATTTAAAAGAAACGAAAAAACACTCGTTTTCAGCGAAACGCAATGGAAAGAATTCTCGAATAACGATAAAGGTAAACTAACTGAATTTCTCATTACCAAACTTTCTGACACAACAAGAACTAAAGTCCATATCTGTCCATTTTTTGAAGCAACAAATGGAGAAATGGCTGTATATTCTCTTCAGCACATTCATAAAAAGAATTGGTTTGATTTTTCGGCATTTAAAGATTATAAAAATAAAGAATATAAAAGCGCAATTGAACAACCTCAAATGTGGTTGCAGAATATATTGAAAAACGAAACCAAGAGAAAAAAATTGGCGGAATTTTTTAAAAACGAGATGAAAAAGTAAAAGCCAATTGCCAACAACGTGTATAACCAATTGCTTTGTTTGTGCATACTCGGAAATTCCTAACGGAATTTCCTATTGGTTCGTTTTCTTTTGTTAACTTAGTTCTTGCCAACGCAACCAGCCATACACAAAACCGTTGTATTTAATAATGCCAGCCTTTCTGATCTTCCCAGGTTTATTGCCATCATCAAAACTTGTAGATTAAGGTCAGTACTCTAAAAGCAGTACGGAATTGACTTTCGATAGATTTTTTTCCTTGTCAAGCTTTCGATTGAAATCGTATGAGAGTTTTACTCTCAAATACGAATGAATTCGCATAAAGCTTGCCTTAAGGTATAGAATATTTTCGACAAAGTCAAGTAATTACCCAAATACTTATCATTTAAAGTGCTGAATACTTTAATACGCAACAACTTTTAATGATCGCTTTTAAAATGACGATACCATATCCCGCGATATAGTACATAATTTGAAAACCATAAACCGGATTCAGAATCTGTTATGTAGCGTCTGTCATTCCTACGTAATTATGGAGATTCCCTATGGTCATTTCCAAATTACTAAAAACAACAGCGTGTATAATTAATTACTTGTTCCTCTTATATTTGGAATATTTATTACCATAAATAAAATGGTTAGTTTCTTTTTGCTAATTTAGTAATAACAAAACGTAACTAATCATACACGTCTACGTTGGCAATAATTTTGAAATGAAGAAAAGTATAAAATTTTTATTATTAATTCTTCTTATTTTGAGTTGTTCTACTAATTCAGAGAAAGAACAATTCATAGGGAATTGGAGTACTGGTGGATTTTGGAATCCAATAGAATTTCAATTTTTCAAAGACTCATTAATTGTTGATGAAATGGGTTTGAATTACCTAAATAATTGGGAATTCGATTCCAGAAAACTTTATGTAACCAAATTAATTGGTAATGGTCCAGAAATTGAGGAGGAAATAATTTTCGATTATAAATTATCTAGAAATAAAGACTCTCTATATCTAAAAAGAGAAAGTGATTCCACTTATAATGTGCCATTAATGAAAATTAAAAATGGTTTTGACTATTTAAAAAAAAGTGTTAATCTTTCAATTGATTTACCAATAAGTAATACAAAATTAACTCAAAATAACTTTAACGAATGTGGACTTAATATCTATGTAGGTTATAATAATGAAAAACTCATTGCTAGAACTGATAGATACATTGGAGTAACACTTCATAACATTACTAGAGAAGCAGCAAGGTATTACTCTTGTTATGAAACAAATCAGTTTAACGTTTTTGTTAATTTAATTGCCGATAAGTCTGTACCAAAATCTGATATAGATTCATTAAAATCTATTATTAGAGAAACGGAAATAAATAAAATATTAAGGATATACAAAAACGATAAAACTGCATATGAAAAAACTGGATGGAAAGATAAACTAGAATGGTTTGGAATTTACGAGTAAAACTATAGCCAACAACGTGTATAACCAATTGCTAGTTTGTGTGTACTCGGAAAATCCTGCGGATTTTCCTACTGGTTCGGTTTCTTTTACTAACTTAGTTCTTGCCAACGCAACTAGCCATACACAAACACGTTGGTAACAATAGCTCCGAAATTGTAACTCCAAGTGATACAGTCTTACTATAATTACAACTTCGGAACTATTGCCACTCTTACTCTTAAAGTTGAAAGCTTACTCAAAATCTAAAAATCATTGTGGCGAAAAAAAGCCTGGTTTTCTTTTCGCGATTTTTTTTGAGGTTAAAACACATTCACTAAAAAACTATTCTGAGAAAATTTTTATTTGAGTTTGAGAAAGCTTACGGAAATAATCACTCAAACGTAAAAAGATGATCACTCAAATTCTTTATTTTAAAGAGGAGCTTTAATCTAATTTTGTACAATTTTCTTTTATTAGAAAAATCTATCATACATGTATGAAAATTCACTCCTGCTCCAACACTCTAATCTGAATGTGATTACTCAGATGTGTCGCTACAGTTGCCAACAACGTGTATAACCAATTGCTCTGTTTCTGCATACTCGGAAATTCCTATCGGAATTTCCTATTGGTTCGGTTTCTTTTGTTAACTTAGTTCTCGCCAACGCAACAAGCCATACACAAAACCGTTGCAACCAATTGCTCCAAATCCTAACTCCTTTTTAAATTCAGTCTATAAGTTTATAATTTTAGATCTATTGCTCACTCAAACTCTTGAAGGAGAAGCTTACTCAAACTCTATACAAAAAAAGAAAAGGTTTCTTACTCTAACGGATTTTGAGCTTGTTTGCGGAACGTTCTACTCAAACGGCTAATTCTGCTTACTCAAACTCGCTAAATGTGATTACTCCTGCTTCAACGCTCTAAGTAAAACGTGCTTACTCTACTCTGTCGCAAAAGTGATGCAACAACGTGTATAATTAATTACTGCGGAATTTCCCTAACGGAAATTCACAATAATTAATTAACTTAGCTGCTAATCGGAAAATGACTTACGCCCTTTTCCGTAACTAATCATACACAAAACCGTTCTACGCAATTTGAGAAAAATTTTGCAATCATACCAATTTTTGGTATATTTGATATAAATAGTATCAAAATGAACAAAAACACATCAATATCACTCGGAAATTATTTTGACCAATTTGTGCAAAGTAGTATTAGTGAAGGAAGATTTAAAAACGTTAGCGAAGTAATACGAGCAGGATTAAGACTTTTGGAAGAAGAAGAAAGTAAAGTAATTGCATTGAAAAAAGCAATTCAAGAAGGAATAGACAGCGGAATAGCGCACGATTTTGACCCGAAAAAACATCTTGAATCTCTAAAAGCCAAAAAGCACTCGAATGGCTGAATATAAACTAACGAATAAAGCTGTTGCGGATTTATCAAAAATTTGGGAATATACATTTGAGGTTTGGTCGGAAAAACAAGCCGATAAATATTACGATGGACTAATCTCAAATTGTGAGGAAATTGCTGAAAACCCAGATTTAGGAAAGAATTATGCAGGAATTTCAAAGCAACTTTTAGGAATAAAATCAAATCGACATATAATATTCTATAGAACTTTAAACGAAAATTATGTTGAGATTACGAGAATATTACACGAAAGAATGGATTTAAAAAAAAGAATAGCTGAATAAAAACTGCGTAGAACACCGTGTATAATTCATTGCTGGTTATAGCCTACTTACGAAAGTCCTCGCGGACTTTCTATCTGTGTTTTATTTGCTAACTTTAGTGCTTAAACCACGCAACGAAATCATACACAAACACGTTGGCAATAATTATTGACTCAAATTATGAAAAGATTGTTTTTTTTATTTTTAATTCTATCAATTAGTTGTTCAAAAAGTGATGACAGTAAGGAAGACATACCTGAATGCCAGGAAAAAATGTTTCTTGAATCTTTTATTGCCGAACCCAATGACTGTTTTATCTTTCTTGATGATCCTGTTATGACTTTTACATTTGTTAGAATTAACCCTTTCACTAAAACTGATTTCAATAATATACCTCACGCTGAAATATTCGTAAGCATATTTATAGATGACTTTACTTGGGAATTTCTTCATACAATTTATGAAGATTCTGAAATGAACGGCAATTCATTTTCAGGATTAGTTAATGGTGGAATTAACGATAATATTTATACAATTTACTTTGATGAAATTGAGTTTACTGAAACAGAAACACAATTTATTTTTCATCGAGCAACAATAAGATTGGAGAAATATGTTGAAGATTGATTAAGAAACTATTGCCAACAACGTGTATAACCAATTGCTAGGTTATAGCCTACATGGAAATTCCTAACGGAATTTCCTCTGGTTCGTTTTCTTTTGTTAACTTAGTTCTTGCCAACGCAACAAGCCATACACAAACACGTTGTGCAACATTAAAGACTAAACCAGAAAATATTCAATGGAAGAAAAATCGATGATTAAAAAAACGACTGAAACTATTTCTGATAGTACTGATCAAGTTCTAAACCAACTAAAAAATGGTCTTTCCAAAATTGGAGATTTAGGATCAAATGCTAAGAATAAATTTATCAATTATGTCAAAGATGTTTTTGATGTATTACCATTGATTGAAAAAGCAGGTTTCAGAACAAATAGAGTCATTGTTGGAATTTCCATTCCTCCATCAATAGAAATTCATGTCAGTAGGTTTAAAGTATTTGAAGAAAAGGAAATTGAAAAATTATTCGAAGAATATAATGACAAAAAAATGTTCAAATTGATATTAAAATCACTAATAATGTCAAATGATTTTCAAAGCAAGTTATCTTCTGAAAGTTTAGTTTTTAGTGAAACTTGTATTGAAATATCAATTCCTCCAAAAGTGAGTATTAAATACTTAAACAAAGAAATTGCAAACCTAAACAAAATAGAAACTGAGTTTGATTAATAGCTTTTTATTTCATTTTACGAAACATAATTCGGGAATTTATGTTTAACAAAACTTACAGAATAGTCATAGTTTGCATTAGTCTTATAGCCTCTTTTTTTTATTTAATGAAAGAAGATTATATAAGTATGTCAATGATGCTTCTAGCCGCTGGACTTATAATCTATGGACATTACAGATATGGAACAGTTTATATAGCATTTCAAGAGCTCAAAAAAGAAAATTACGATAAAGCTGAAAAACTAATTTCAAAAATCAAAAACCCTGATTTACTGAGTAAAGGACAAAAGAGTTACTATCATTTTACTCAAGGAGCGATTGCCTCTAATAATGATGAATGGGAAAAGAGCTATTCTGAATGGTCAAAAGCAATAGAAATAGGTTTAAGGACTGAAAATGATACATCTATAGCTTTGTTGAACTTGGCTAATGTTGAACTAGAGAGAAAGAACTTTGATAAGGCAAATGATTTTATTGCTAAAGTTAGAGAGCTAAATCTTAAGCCATTGGTTAAATCAGAAACAGATAGAATTCAAAATGAAATTAACGTTGCACAACAACGTGTATAACCAATTGCTGGTTATAGCCTACTTGGAAATTCCTATCGGAATTTCCTCTGGTTCGGTTTCTTTTGTTAACTTAGTTCTCGCCAACGCAACAAGCCATACACGAACACGTTGTGCATAATATGAGAAAAACACTTTTACTAATATTAACAATAGTACTTTTACAAGTGTTTAATTCTTGCGAAAAGTCATATTCTAACTCGGAATTAAAAGCTAACTTCACAACTGAACAAATAGCTGATTTAAAAGAAATTAGAGAATTTTTCAAAAAGGAAATATGTAATTCTAACTTCAAGACTTGCTTTGAAAAAACTAATCACGATTCATTACAAGTAAAAGGTGTTGGAATTTGGACAAAAATAGATTTTAACGAACAGAAAAAACTTTACAAGAGTATTTCTGAATCGACTTTCAATGAAATTTGGATGTTTTGTGAAACAACATATTTTCCGAGTAAAATAAAAGCTAAAAGTCTTTGTGCAGTTGCAACAGGGAAATACCAAAAATATCTGGCTGATATAGGAAAAACAAATCCGAATATTGCCAAATATGCTGAAAAAATTGAAGCTTCTGGAAATTTTAGCGGTTTGAACTTGCAATATCATGAGATACTTAATAACAAAAGTTCATTTGATTTAAATGATCCGAATATTCAATTAATCTTAGCAATACATTATTTAGCATTGAAAGACCAGGTAACAAGAAATGCTGATTTAGTTGAACGAACTGAATCAAAATTTCTATAAAATACTATGCACAACAACGTGTATAACCAATTGCTTGGTCTGTGTGTACTCGGAAAATCCTATCGGATTTTCCTACTGGTTCGTTTCTTTTTGTTAACTTAGTTCTCGCCAACGCAACAAGCCATACACAAACACGTTGGCAATAATTTAAGAACCCTATGAACTACAAAACTTCAATTATATTAATCTTAATAATTGGATTTTACTCTTGCGGAGTTAAAAAGAAAGAAGTTTTTGGAACTTATAAAACCCAAAAAAGAAATGTTAGACAGATGTCTCTAGATTTAAGGTCTGACTATACTTATAGCTTATTACTCGAAGCTAGTATGACTTATGACTCAATTTATGGTAAATATCTAATTAAAGATAATGAGATTGTTTTATTTTCTAAAAGAAAAGAAGATATTTTGCACAAGGTTTTTTTAGATTCTGTTAAAGTGAATATACTAAATCGAAAAAAAGTTCAGATATTAAACCAAACACTAAAAAAAGATAAAAAATGAAAAAAATAATAATCATTTTATTTCTTTTAATTACATATAACATTACCGCTCAAAATAATATCGACATTTCAGAAAACGAAATTATTGATAACAAAAGCTCAACTGAACTAGTTGATTTTTTAGGCATTAAATACCGAGAGATTAAATTCACTGGAAAAGATTTAATAGGAAAATCATTGTCAATCAAGCGTTATGAGTATAATGGAAAATCGATTATAAAATCTGACATAGTATTTCCTAATGCAAATGTAATTGACAAAGATTATGGAAAACTTAATGATTCAATTTTCAGTTTTAGAGTTTTTATCCAACTCAATGATAAAAGGACTTTAGTAAAAACTAAAACCACATTTTTGAAAACAAGTATTATACAAAACATTCCTATTTATTCGAATTCAGATATTGTTTTTATGGATGAGGAAAAGAAACAAATGACAGAATTATTAGAGCATGAGGATAAATATTATTGCATTATAGAATACAATACGGATTTACCTGAATTTATTGAAATATATTATCGTAAAGGCAATTTGAAATCGGAATTGACAAATGACGAAGATAACGACAGACAATTATTGATTTATGAAATTTCGATTGATTAAAAAACTATTGCCAACACCGTGTATAATTCATTGCTAGTTCTTGCCTACTTGGAAATTCCTTCGGAATTTCCTCTGGTTCGTTTTAGTTTACTAATTTAGTTGCTGAAACACGCAACGAAATCATACACAAACACGTTGGTAACAATAGCTCCGAAATTGTAACTCCAAGTGATACAGAGTTACTATAATTACATCTTTGGAACTATTGCCACTCTTACTCTTAAAGTTGAAAGCTTACTCAAACTCTAAAACTCATTGTAGCGAAAAAAAGCCTGGTTTTCTTTTCGCGATTTTTTTTTTTGAGGTTAAGGCACATTCACTAAAAAACTATTCTGAGAAAATTTTTATTTGAGTTTGAGAAAGCTTGCGGAAATAATCACTCAAACGTAAAAAGATGATCACTCAAATTCTTTATTTTAAAGAGGAGCTTTAATCTAATTTTGTACAATTTTCTTTTATTAGAAAAATCTATCATACATGTATGAAAATTCACTCCTGCTCCAACACTCTAATCTGAATGTGATTACTCAGATGTGTCGCTACAGTTGCCAACAACGTGTATAATTAATTACTGCGGAATTTCCAATCGGAAATTCACAATAATTAATTAACTTAGCTGCTAATCGGAAAATGACTTACGTCCTTTTCCGTAACTAATCATACACAAAACCGTTGGCACCAATTTAAAATCAACCGTTCAATATTATTAATATTTCTGATTTTCAGCTTTTGGGATTCTTTTTCGCAAAATAAAATCGAATCAGTCATTTATTCTAACGAAGAATATTTTCTGTATCCTGAAAGTCAGGATGAAAAATATATGAATTGGAGCAACATATCGTGGTATTTAATTAGAGATAAATATAAGCTTGAGAGAAAAGATGAATCCAATGGAAAATGGATTCAATTTTACAAAAAAAATGATTCAATTCCTGCAAAGATTTTCGAATTAAAAAACGGTAAATTAAATGGTCAGTATCGCCAATATTACGAAAATGGTCAGTTAGAATTAATCGAAAATTATTTAGATGAAAAAATAACTGGTTTAGGAGTCAATTATTACAAAAGCGGAAAACTAAGAGATAGTGTTAAATTTAGACTAGATACTGCTAGAAACGGTTATGTCTTTTCTAATAAAACCTTTATGAAATCATATTATGAGAATGGTAAACCAAAAAAAATAGAAAATTACGATTCTTTAGGTGTTAAAAATGGAGTGTGGAGTGATTTTTACGATAACGGACAAATAAAAATTGAACAGTATTTTACGAATAAAAACACCTATCTTGATAATGCTGCGAATAAAAACTCATACGGAAAAAGAACTAAAATATTAAGTCATTATTATCCTAATGGTCAATTGCGTTTTACTTTAAACTATTCAAATGATAAAATTGAGAACGGTTTATTTATTGAGTATTATCCAAGTGGCAATAAAAAAATTAGTGGTAATTTAAGAAATGAATTACGAAGCGGCATTTGGACTGAATTTTATGAGAGTGGAATAATCAAATCTTCAGGAAAATTTTCATCTGGAAGTTATACTGTATGTGGAGTTGTACCTTTTACAGCATATTATGAGTTCAAAATTGGAGAATGGAGCTATTATTATTCAAATAATAAAATCAAAGCAAATGGAGTTTATGAATATGGCTCAAAAAATATTGAAAATACTTGCGAAGGTGGAGCAAATCTAAAATGCGGAAATCTGACGAACGAATGGAAATTTTATAATTCAAATGGAGAATCAGTCACCTTAGAATATGCTATCGAAAATGAATTAATTTTAAAAGAAGAAGTTTTCAGAAAGCGAGTATATGAAATTGAATAAAAAACTGGTGCCAACACCGTGTATAATTCATTGCTAGTTATAGCCTACTTACGAAAGTCCTCGCGGACTTTCTATCTGTGATTTATTTGCTAACTTTAGTGCTTAAACACGCAACGAAATCATACACAAACACGTTGTGCGTAAGCTGAACAGACCAAGAAAAATCCGAAATACATCGAAAATTTTTTGATTTTTAAGAACAAAAACTGAAAATTGAAACCGAAAATGAAATTGAAAAAATTACGTGGAATTTATCACTCGAACGGAATTACAAAACGTGCGGAAAAAAGCGGAATTTAGGATTTGCCCAAAACCTGTTCTTTGCATCGAAAATTCAGCGAGCCGAAAAGTTTCGGCTGAATAACAGAAACGACAAACATTACGGCTGAACTGCACGCTGAAAGGAATTGCCAAAAGTTCAGTCCTTGCATCGAAAATTCAGCGAGCCGAAAAGGTTCGGGCTGAAAAACTGGATGTCAAAACGTTCGGAATACAAAACAGAACGGATTTTTTTGAGATTTTAGAACAAAAATTAATAAATTGACTGAAATAAAAGTGTGTCGGATTTTTTAGCTGATTGAACAAAAAAGAAATCATCTGAAACGAAAAAAAGCCTACGCACAACAACGTGTATAATTAATGGCTAGTTAGAGCTTGCTTACGAAAATCCTCGCGGATTTTCTATTCGGTTTTTATTTGCTAAATTAGGTGCGTGGAACACGCCACTAATCATACACAAAACCGTTGCCAACAAGCTAAAAAAATTGAACTAATTACCAAATTGGTAACTTTTTTATTATATTTGCGTCAAACAATTATAATGTGAGAGTAATTGCAAAACGAACTTTACGAGATTTTTGGGAAAAACACGCTGATTGTGAAGAACAATTAAAATCGTGGTATAGAGAAACTGAAAAATCCGAATGGAACAATATTAACGAATTAAAAAGTGAATATCCGAGTGCTAGTATTTTAAAAGACAATCGAATTGTTTACAATATTAAAGGTAATAATTATCGTTTAATTGTAAAATTTAATTTTGAATACGGAATATGCTGGATAAGGTTTATCGGAACTCACGCTGAATATGATAAAATTGACGCAAATAATATCTAATTATGAAAATATTACCAATTAGAAACGAAAAAGACTATCAAAACGCACTCAACAGACTTGAGGAAATTTTTGATGCAAAAAAAGGAACGGAAGATGGAGACGAATTGGAAATCCTGTCAATTTTGATTGATAGATATGAAAATGAACAATTCCCAATCGGAATGCCTGACCCAATAGAAGCAATTAAATTCCGAATGGAACAAATGGGAATGAAACAAAAGGATTTAGCAGAAGTTGTTGGATTTAAAAGCAGAGTTAGCGAAATTTTGAATAAAAAAAGAAAACTGACTCTAGATATGATTAGAAAACTCAACACTACTCTACATATTCCTACTGAAGTTTTAATTCAAGATTATTAATTGAAAAAAGCCAGTTGGCAACAACGTGTATAACCAATTGCTTGGTTTATGTGTACTCGGAAATTCCTATCGGAATTTCCTATTGGTTCGGTTTCTTTTGTTAACTTAGTTCCTACCAACGCAACAAGCCATACACAAACACGTTGTGCACAATTAAAGCCAAACAGCAAACAATAATTAATTAAAACTAATAACATAGATAAAATATGCTTTGTACTCATTGTTCAGCAAAAGTAAATTTCGATTGGGAATCAGTTGTATTTAATACACCTGATAAAAATATTATGCATGAAATTCATGTTACTCATTGTCCGAATTGTGAAAAATTAGTAGTCAAACTTTCTGAACAAAAATATTCTGGAATTAAACAAATCAATTGGAAACTTGAGTCGGAAACTGAAACTATGATTTATCCGAGTAAATCTAAATTTCAAAACATAAAAGATATTCCCAAACAATATTTAGAAGATTATGAAGAATCTCTAATGATATTGTCTTTAAGTCCAAAAGCTTCAGCTGCTCTCAATCGAAGATTATTACAAAGTATTTTGAGAGAAGAATTTAAAATTCAGAAAAGAACATTAGCTCAAGAAATTGCTGAATTTATAGACCTTCCAGGCATTCCTTCCCATATTACTGATTCTGTGGATGCTCTTAGAAATATTGGCAACTTTGCAGCACATCCAACGAAAGATATAAATACAGGAGAAATAGTCCCTGTTGAAAATGGAGAAGCAGAATGGTTAATTGAAGTTATTGAAGCATTATTTGATTTTGTTTTTATACAACCTAAGAAAATTGAAAGGAGAAGAAAGGAACTGAATATAAAATTGGAAAAAGTTGGTAAACCTCAAATGAAAGCTAAGAACAAAAATTAACAGTGCACAACAACGTGTATAACCAATTGCTTGGTTTGTGTATACTCGGAAAATCCTACGGATTTTCCTAATGGTTCGGTTTATTTTGCTAACTTAGTCCTAGCCAACGCAACCAGCCATACACAAAACCGTTGTAAAACATTTGCGAAACCAATGAACTTCAATCAATATTTAGGAAAATACGTTTGCGGATATCTCTCTGAAATGGAATATCCTGAACTTGCTATTGCAGGACTTTTAGATGGTTATGACTCAAAATACCTTGGAATTTTAGCAGCAATGAAAAGAACTGACGAAATATCTGAATTGAGAAAATATCTAAAATGGACAATAGAAGAGTTGAATATTGAAATTCCAACCAAAAGAGACGCAGGACTACTCTATTCAAGCGGAATAATTGACGAAATACTGAACGATAAAAAAGATATTATAAAAGGAGTTTCTGAAATTAAAAGTAATGCATTTTCTTGCTATGACTTTTATTCGGAATCTGATAAATTTTGTTACGATAGCGTAGGATTTGAAAATATTTACGGACTTTTTGTTGAATATTACGATTCGTTAGATAAATTAAACGTCGATAAGAAACATTTAGAAAATACTAAAAATGAAATGTTAGCGGAATTGAAAAAATGGAAACCAAAATTAAAAAACGTTTTACAACAACGTGTATAACCAATTGCTTGGTTCTAGCCTACTTGGAAATTCCTAACGGAATTTCCTCTGGTTCGTTTTCTTTTGTTAACTTAGTTCTCGCCAACGCAACTAGCCATACACAAAACCGTTGGCTACAAGCTGAAAAATGAACTACGCAAGGAACAAAATAGAACTTGAAGAAAATGGGTTTTCCGTTTTAACTGACTTGTATTCGGAGAATGAAATAAACCGAATTTTAGCTTGTATTGAAAATGCTGAACAAGATGGAAATTCATTTATGAAAACAAAGGATTTATTTGCGATTAGACAATTAATCAAAAATGTTCCTGAATTGAGTGATTTGTTGTTTAACAAAAAACTAACTGAATTAATTTCTGACCTTTCCGAATCCGAATATTTCCTGACCAAAGCCATTTATTTTGACAAACCAAGTGAATCGAATTGGTTTGTTGCTTATCACCAAGATTTGAGCATTTCAGTTGACAAAAAAGCTGATTTGGAAAATTATGTGAATTGGACATTTAAAAAAGGACAAAACGGAGTTCAACCACCAATTAAAATTTTGCAAGACACGATTACAATCCGAGTTCATTTAGACAAAACGGACAAAAATAATGGAGCTTTAAAAGTCATTCCAAAATCTCACTTGAACGGAATTGTTCGAGTGGACTCAAAAGATTGGAATATTGAAAACGAATTTATCTGTGAAGTGGAAAAAGGTGGAGCAATGTTAATGAAACCTCTGACTTTACACGCATCGAACAGAACAACAAACGGAAAGAAAAGACGAGTAATACATTTAGAATTTAATAAACATAAATTAACTGAACCGTTGGCTTGGTTGGAACATTATGGAATAAAAGCCAGTTGCCAACAACGTGTATAATTCATTGCTAGTTCTAGCCTACTTGGAAATTCCTTCGGAATTTCCTCTGGTTCGTTTTAGTTTACTAATTTAGTAGCTTAAACACGCAACGAAATCATACACAAAACCGTTGGCATTCAATTGACACCGAACTAAATTTAAACAATAAAACTAAAATATGGCAATTTCAATTGACTCAATAGAAACATTACAAAAATACTTAAATGGAGTTTTAGATAGAGCTGACCATCACGCAGGAAATGTTGAAGGTGTTTCTCTTGCTTTATTAGGAGCAATAGTCTGGAAATCTGACCGAGAAATCGAAGTTAGAGAATATAATGGTAGTCCAGCAAATATGATTTGGTTTTGGGTTAAAGACAACAGATATGCAATGTCTTATAATCATTCAACAGAACAAATTGAACTTAAAGAAAGAACACATAAAGGAGGAGTTTTACATACTTTCGATAATTCAACAACATACCAAGAAATTATTTCAGCTTTTAATAATTTATAAATTATGAGTACTTGGGATTTACAAAATGTTGAGAAAGACTTAATAAAGGCTTTTAACGAAGATTCAGAAACTCAACTTCTTAAAATATTAAAAAATAATTCATTTTTATTTTATGAGTTATATTCAAGAAAATACGGAATTTCACCAAATTTTTCTGAAATATCTTTTGGCGGAAAATTCAGATGCGACTTTGCTTGGCTAAATGACAATTCAAGTGGTCCAGAATGGGTTTTAGTTGAAGTTGAGAAACCCAAAATGAAATTATTTACAAAAAAGAACGAACCGACTTCTGAACTTAATCATTCAATTGAACAAGTAAAATCTTGGGACAGATATTTCAAAGAAAATCCGCTTGAAAAAAAACGAATTTTTGGTGCTGTATCAAAATTCAGATATATTCTGGTTGGTGGAACAAAAGAAGATTGGCAAACCGAAAGTGCTGTAAAATGGAGAGCTTATCACAATGACACAAGCACAATTGAAGTTAGAAGTTCAGATGTTTTTCTACGACCATTAAAAGTTGCTAAAGAAAAATTTGGAGAATTATGGAGCTTTGAAGAAAATCCTAAATCTCTAAAACATTCTGAATTAGAAAAATTTTGGACTGAATATGGATATATGGATTTTTGGAGAAAAGCACTCTGAAATAAAAAAACGAAATGCCAACACCGTGTATAATTAATGGCTAGTCCTCGCTTACTTACGAAAATCCTCGCGGATTTTCTATTCAGTTTTTATTTGCTAAATTAGGTGTTTAAACACGCCACTAATCATACACAAAACCGTTGGCAGTAATTTATCCAAAAATGAAACGAATTACTTTTATCATACTTTTTTGTTTAATTACAATGAACCTTCAAGGTCAATGTGACTCAATCTCGAAAGAGGTTTTAAATATCATAAAGACAGAGAAATATGAAAGATTTGAAAATCTGATTATGCCTATAGAACAACAGAGGAAAATAATGCATTGGCCAAAATCTGAAGAAGCAGACAAAATGCTTTTGACAATAAAAGATTCATTAAAAAAAGAACTAACTCTAAGTGTAAAACAATTACGACTTGAACTACTAGGCAAAGGATTCGATTTGAATAAAACGGAATTCAATAATTGTCAATTAGTTGAAAACAAACTGAATGTTTTTATTACCAACAATGAAAACAAATCAAGTTTTACGGTGGAAACTCTAAAAACTGACAAAAGATATTTAATGCTTCCTATTAACCAGTTAGCACCTAAGCTTCCAGATTTTCAACCAACAAAAGAAGAATTAGAAAATTCAACCATAATCATATCTGGAGAAAAATTCAAACCTTTCAAACCTTCACAAAAGGAAAAGGAAAAAGGTTTAGAAATTTTAAAAAAGTGTGTAGACACCAAAAAAACGGCAAGTAAGAACATATTATTTGCTAACGGAATGAAAGACAAAAACGGCATAACAATATTGACTTTTATGACAGTTAGTAAATCAGATATGAATAGGTATAAAGTTATCCTTGAAAAAGAAACTTGCGAAAAAGAATAAAAAACTACAGCCAACAACGCGTATAACCAATTGCTTGGTCTGTGTGTACTCGGAAATTCCTATCGGAATTTCCTACTGGTTCGTTTTCTTTTGTTAACTTAGTTCTCGCCAACGCAACTAGCCATACACAAAACCGTTATAAACAAGTACTCCTAAATCGTAACTCCTAAGAAAATTGGATTACTAAAATTTAATCATTCGAACTTCTGCTTACTCAAACTCTTAAATGGAAAGCTTACTCGAACTCTGAAGTTAAAAAGTTTAAAATTCTCTGCTTTTAATGACAACTAATTGTAGCGAAAAAAAGCCTGGTTTTTTTTCGCGATTTTTTTTTGAATTTTAAAGAAGTATTGACCAAAAAACTATTCTAGGCTAAATTTGTTTTTTTTTGTAAATGGTTTTGAAAGTTTGCGGAATTATTCACTCAAATGGGAAAGTTGATCACTCAAACTCTATATTTTCGAAAGGTAAAGAAAACTAATCTTGGATGTTTTTTTATCTATTAGGAAATTTATAGCTAAACTTAAAAGCCTACTCATGCTCCAACGCTCTTGTCTTGTCGTGATTACTCGAATCTGTCCTACCAGTTTATAACAACGTGTATAATCAATGCTCCAATTGTGTTTCATTTTTAAATTTATATCTTTAACAATATGATTCGCTACGACGGAAAATCCTGCGGATTCTCAGTCGCACAAATCATACACAAACACGTTGGCTGTAATATGACCTCACATCAAACTATGAGATATTTAATATGTTTTTTTCTCTTTTTATTGTTTAGTAATTGTCAAAAAAAAAAAACTAAACAAGATTTTAAACCTCATTTTGTGAAAGCAGAAATAATATCGTCAAGAATTGACAGTTTAAATTCTCAAGATGAAGTTCAAGCATTTGTCAACAAACTAAATTATCCATTTTTTGAACGGAAAATATCCGAAGATTCTGTTAGAATTTATAGGAAATTTGAAGAGTTTGAACTTAAAAAAATAAATGAATTTAATCGAGATTGTAGATTTGATGTTGATAGTTTAACTAAAAAAGTTGCCGATTCATTAAAAATTAATAAGAGTTTTTATAAATCAGATTTTGACAACAATGGATTCACAGACTTATTAATAATTGGAGACAGACACAATTGCATGGCAATGGCTGATTGTGATGGATATATATCTTGTGATTTTAGTGTGTATTCCTTAATGAATTATGGCAATGATTCAATAAATTCAATTGATCTAAATTTTATAACAATGTCGGAATCATTAGTTCCAAAAATCTTAAACGACGAAAATGGTTCTCGAATAGAATTACATAGACCAATTAGTTACAAAATTGTTCATGGAGAAAAAGTAACTATAAAGAAAATTACATCAGTAGTTCATAAATTTGAAAGTTTTATTGAGTATAATGATAATATCAAAAGTTATGACATCGAAAATGTAGAATTTACTGCTCATGGTTGTGGTGCAGGCTGTCCTGAATTCAATTTATCCATTAATAAAAATAGACGCGGAAAACTTGATGCTACTAATTATAATTGGATAGATAAAAACTACTCATATAATTTGGAACCAAGTGATATAAACGGAAAATACGAATCTATAATTTCAGAAAAACACGTTTCAGAAATATTTGATATTATTAATTATTTAGATTTCACAAAATTAGATGAAGAATATTCTTCTGGAGCAATGCATTCGAGCTACTGTACACTTAGAGTCACGTATGATAACGGAAAAACAAAAATTATAAAAGACGACGGAATGATTGGATCTTTTGGATTAAAAAGAGTTTATGAAATGTTATATGAATTAAGGTTTAATCAGGAATGGAAATAAAATACTACAGCCAACAACGTGTATAACCAATTGCTGGTCTGTGTGTACTCGGAAATTCCTATCGGAATTTCCTATTGGTTCGGTTTCTTTTGCTAACTTAGTTCTCGCCAACGCAACTAGCCATACACAAAACCGTTGCCACACATTTGAGGAAAATCATCTACATATTGTCAATCTTTCTGATTTTGAGTTGTAAAAACAAAACAACTGAAATAAGAAATTACCCAACTGACAGAGAATTACAAAAAGAAACTTTTGAACTAGTTGGACTTGACACAACCACTTTAAATTTTAGAGAAATAACCAATATAGTTAGAAGTTACAGCGAGAATAATAAAAAATTAATTGTGGAATTTGATGATGGAAAATTAAAAAAAAGAATTACACCTTACTTTTACGATGGAGGACTAATAAAATATAGAAATGTAATCCCAATAACATCTGACTCGATATTAAAAGACGGAGGATATTCAATATCAGAATTGAAACGGATTTTAAAAAAACATTATCTGAATAAAGATGAAAACTTTAGATATGCTCAGTCACCTAAAAAAGCACTTGTAGAAATCACGATAGATACGAGTAAAAACGGAAAAGAACTGAAAGAAATATTAATTAAATTGACACGCACATTTGACGAAATAAAAGAGGAAACTCATGACACATTAGAATTAAGAGTTTTCTTTGATTATTTTCGACAAATTCCGCCACCACCAAAACCATCGAAAATGGAAAAAGAATAAAAAACGTGAGGCAACAACGTGTATAACCAATTGCTTGGTTATAGCCTACTTGGAAATTCCTAACGGAATTTCCTCTGGTTCGGTTTCTTTTGTTAACTTAGTTCTTGCCAACGCAACAAGCCATACACAAACACGTTGTAGCACATTAGAGAAATGAACGTTTTAGAAGAAAATATAGCGGAATTTAAAACTGACTTTCCAAAAAGTTGGTCTTTTCTTTGGTCACCAGAAGATGCCGAAAAAATTTCTGAAGAACATAAAGACCAAATCTATTTTCTGAATAAAAAAGGAACTGAAATTGTAAAGGAATATTTGAATTCTTCTAAAATGTTGGGTTACTCAACTGGTACTGATTGGAGTCCATTTACTAAAGATTATTTCAAAACCGAAAATAAATTTCAAGTCTACGAAAACTGTGATTCTGAAATTAAAAAATGGCTTTACAATCTTGGAATCCCATTTGACAAATATGTGTTTGTAGATTCTGATAATTCTGGACAAGCAATAATGCTAACTTGGAAAATGGTAATTAAATATTGGGAAGGAATGTTTTGGGATACTGACCTGACAATATTTGACGGAAGTCTGAATTGGGCATTATATTACTATCATGAAAGTCAGCTCTTTTTTGGAAAGGATAATATATTTGACCAAGAAGCAGAATATGATAAAAATCTTGAACAGAATAAATTACTAAACGAAATAAAAAATAGAATAAATAACATATGAGCAAGTGGTTATTGAGAAAAGCATCAGGTTCAAGGGCAAAATATAAGTCAAATGGCGATTTTTCAGATAATCGAAATTCTAGCGAAAACGTTGATTTTGATAATCTTCCTCTAAAGGAATCTATGCGTAATAAAAATTATCATAAAACATATTTAGACACAACTTTAGTAAAACGATGGTTAAATTCTAAGTTAGGTCAAGATTTTGATTCTATATATTCTGAGTTTTTAACAAGAATTCAGCCAAAATATTTGGATGAATATCGTGATTGTATATTCTGGTATGTAGCAAAGAGCGAAGATGTAGAAATTAAAGAAAATGGTGACGTTTGGGGCAAATGGTATGGACAATTTGTTAAACTTCCATATTCAAGACAAATGACTTTTTATGTAAATCCAACTACTAATAAACTCATTAGAATATCGAAATAAACGTGCCACAACAACGTGTATAACCAATTGCTTGGTTTGTGTGTACTAGGAAAATCCTTTCGGATTTTCCTACTGGTTCGGTTTATTTTACTAACTTAGTTCTCGCCAACGCAACTAGCCATACACAAACACGTTGTACCTAATTTTAGAGCCAAGTTATAATAGAAAAGTTTGTACAATCTATTTGACATAAATGAACCTGAAAAAATCTGCGAATATCGTGGTGAAACTTATCGTGTAAGAGAAAACGGTTCTATTTTCAGATTACAAAGAAGAAACAAAAGAAAAAGACCATTAGATGAAAAATGGACTTTCGGTACACCTGATAAACAGTATGGTTATTGGAATTTTGCATCGGAAAAAGTTCATAGAATTGTAGCGACTGCTTATCATGGGAAACAACCTTCAGAAAAACACGTCGTTGACCATATTGACACTAACAGGAAAAATAATAGACCTGACAACTTAAGATGGATAACGAGATTAGAAAACATTTTGCTCAATCCCATAACTCTATCAAGAATAATTTTAAAATACGGAAGTATTGACAATTTCCTGGTAAATCCATCCAAACCAATTGACGGAAAACTTGAACAAAATTTTGACTGGATGAGAACGGTTACCAAGGAAGAATCGGACTATACTAGAAAGAATTTAGAAAATTGGGCTAAAGAGGGTAAAATACCAAAAGGAGGTCAATTAGGAGAATGGATATTCACAAATCTTAATAAACAAACTGAAATTTATGTTGAGGAAAATCCACTAACTGATTCTCTAACATATAATGCAATTCAAAAAAATTGGAAAACCCAAAGCGAGTTTCCAAATTGTCCAGCTAAAACAAATGATAGTTCAATCGAGAGTTACAAGAAAAGTCTGACTAAAGGAACTACCTTTTCCATAAATCAATATGGCAAATCTTCGGTTGAACACTCTGAATTATCAGAAAACAAAAGCGAATTAGTTGTATTAACGACTAGTGATAGTATGAAACCATTTGCGCTAGCAAAAGTTTATATTCAAAATGAAAAGTTTATTCACGAAAGTTTAGGCACATTTTTTACCTTAATTGGAGCACAAAAATATTTCAACCTAGCATTAGGACTTGAATGGCATGGAGAAGATTCGATAGATGACTATTGTTGACACAAAAAACAAGATTCAGCAACGTTAATAATTTCTGAATACCTAATATTATCTTTCTATTTTGCTCATTTCTAAAATTAATTCTATAACTAATTCTGGAAAAGATTCTTCAACATACCCTTGAAGTCTGTTAATGACTGGCCAATAATTATCGCCAACACCACCATTTATCAATTGAGTCCAATGTGTTGGATAGTATCTAACTAACATTCCCAAAAAGTAAGATGCCAAAAAGGTCATTCCGAGTTGTGAATAACGTACATTATTGTCAAACGGTTTGCTAACATAAAGACCTGGAATAGAACCAAATGTTTTTTGAACATAAGAATGGATAAATTGTGGTTTATGAGAATTAAAGTTATCAATATCAGATGTTATAGTTGTCCAACCTGAAACCTCTGACATTTTATATCCATTATCTGAAAACCATTTTTTGAATGGTTCCAATTCCTTCTGACGAACTTTACACTTAAAACCAACATCTTCTGATAATTTAAATTCATTAACTGTCGAATAAAGTGCTTTATCTTTTAATTGCTTAAAATCTTGAGCTAAATCCGGTAATCTTGAAAGAATTTGTCCAAATGTAATTGTTTGGTCTTGGGGAGGAATTGGATATGTTGTTATCCAGTCAACACCTGAAGAACTAATATGGAAAGACATAATATTTTCGGTAGTATTAATAAAATCTGTAAACAGGCCTGCAGTAGTTTTAACTTTTAAATCACCTATTTTTTTAAGGGTCAGATTTAAATCCCCAGATAATTCATTCGACCAACTTTCCGTTGTTAAACCATGACCAGCTGTTAGACCTTCTTCCCCACCTCTTTGCTTCATAAATAAAGTTAAAGCACGACTTAAACTTGATACACCGTAAAAAACTAATAATGGTCTTACTGAAAAACTTGCATTATTCGCATTTCGGAAATATTCTCGAGCTTGTTTCGCTGAGGAATTAATCTCTTTAGCTCGTCTTGTGTTTAAAGTATTATCAAAAATTTTCTTATATATATTTTTAACATACTCTTGACTTTCTAAAGAAAGAAGACTTTGCCATACTTCTTTGTTCATGTTATTAGTTTTGGTAAAGGTAGTTTGTTGGCGATTAAGAACAAAACTAGGTACAACAACGTGTATAATTCATTGCTTTGGCAAGTGCTTATTTGGAAAATTCCTTCGGAATTTTCTCGCGTTCGTTTTTGTTTACTAAATTAGTTGCTTAAACACGCAACTAACCATACACAAGACCGTTGGCAAACATTGAATGCAACACTAAATGAGAAATCGTAAATCAGAGAATATTAGCAATATCAAAAAGACTTATATTGAAGTCTATAATTTTTTGAAAAAGCATCATATCCTGCTTTTGGTATTTCCAACACTTATTGGTGGAATTTGGCAATTAATTGAATTAGCAAATATTGACATAAGTTTTATCCGGTTTTTTTCTATAACTCAGTTAGTTTCTGACGGATTATTGGTTTTATCTTCTGCTTTTATTTTTATATTTATTTCTGCATTTTTATATTGGTTTATATCACTAATTTTGGATTCTAATTATAGACCTGAAAAGGATTTAGCACCTGTAAGAATATTCTTTTTTACAGGAATAATTTCAGCTATTTTCAGTATTGTATATATATTTCTAATTAAAAAGAACTTCTCAAATATTGAATTTAACGCTTTCGATTTGACAGCTTGTGCGTTAGCTATAATTTCAATTTCAGTTTTTTATTTTTACAACAAACACAGTTTGAATTATCATAAATATGTAACTGAATATGTTCGGAAATATATAGTATTTGCATACATTTCACATTTTTCATTAATACTTTCATTTGGAATTTTAGGAATTGGAACTATGGCTAAATTTCTTAATTATGTTAATAATTCTACACTACCAACTAATTTAAAAAACATTCAGAATTTAGAAAAAAGTGTTAAAAAAGAATATTCAATCAATGATTTTGAAATTAAATACTTCAACGACAAATTCATTTTTATTGAGTCAAATAAAAACAATGGGAATGAAATAATTATTTTGAAATTTGATAATTTTTTTAAAGAAATGCCAAATTGAAAAACAACGATTTGCCAACACCGTGTATAATTCATTGCTTTGGCAAGTGCTTATTTGGAAAATTCCTTCGGAATTTTCTCGCGTTCGTTTTTGTTTACTAAATTAGTTGCTTTAACACGCAACTAACCATACACAAACACGTTAACAACAATAGTGCAAAAATTCAACAGCACCACTCTATTTGAACTATTGTTTTAAATACAAAAATCTCAAAATTTCTCATTTAAGATTTTCGTTTATCATTTTTTGGAGAACTAAACGCTTTTTGGTTTGGTTTTGTTTATTAAGTTATTGCAAAGAAACTCTCAAGAAAATTGATTACTTAAATGGCAAACAATTTATTTTTAGAATAATATGTTTTATCATTTAAAATTGTTTTTTCGCTTGTCAGCCGAATTATCACTAGCGTTCTGTATCGTTCTTAAATCCAAAAAAGGTGTTCGTTAGTATTCCTGTGGTACAACCTAAATGCTATTATGGACTTTTCTCTTTTGCCAAATCAACGGTTTCTTGGGAGTATCAGCTAATGTTAGTTATAGCATTCTCTTTCGGTTGCTGTGAAGTATATCGCTAGTTCTGTGATTTACCAATGACTTGTGCTGCACTACAGTTGCTAACAACGTGTATAATTAATTACTGCGGAATTTCCAATCGGAAATTCACAATAATTAATTAACTTAGCTACAAATCGGAAAATGACTTACGTCCTTTTCCGTAACTAATCATACACAAAACCGTTACCTGTAATTATGGAACTCACTCAAATCTAAAAACATCTAAACTGAAAATAGCGAAATATAAGATATACGAAACGCTAAAATTATAATGAAAACATTAACTCAAAAAACAATCGATAAATTAGAGTCAAAAGGATTAGTACTCTTTGGAAAGAAAAGAGATCTTGTTATGGTGTGTAAACCATTATCTACAATTGGTAATTGTATTGAGTGGAAAATAACGAAGCCTTTTGCTGAATTTGAAAACACTGAAAATGAATTAGTTCCAAAAAAAGAACAGTTTGAGACTGACGCACCTGTTTTAGGAGTTTTTATAGAACAAACTGGATTTAAGTTAGAAGTTTGGCAATGGGTTCCTGGACCTGGACCTGGTGATTTTGAAATACTTGTCTCAACTGAAAAAGAAGTATACAAACATATCGTAAATTATTTTTTCGAGGAAAATGAATATTTTGAAACATATAAAAAGTATGAATTAAAAAATAAACGGAACTTGTTATAAGTAAATTCACTAGGTTTTAGAAAAACTAATCATCTGATTGATTTGCTTACTCAATCGGAATAAAAAAAATTTAGAACAAAAAGTAGTCGGAATAAAATCCAAAAGGAAAATAAAAAAGTGAAACAACTACAGGTAACAACGTGTATAACCAATTGCTTGGTATGTGTATACTCGGAAATTCCTATCGGAATTTCCTATTGGTTCGGTTTCTTTTGCTAACTTAGTTCTCGCCAACGCAACAAGCCATACACAAACACGTTGTGCCACATTTCCAAACTGAACACTAAATGAAAATATTTCCGACCAAAAATTATGAATTTGAACTTACTAAAGATAGTTTAAGTGCAATGTCGGAACTAAAAAACAACACTCTGATTTCTGACTCGCTAACTTCCGAATGGACTAAAAAAGCGTTTATCGGACAAGTAAATGAAAAAGGATTTAAAATAATCTCATCTAAACCTGGACGAGGAGCATTTTGTGTTTTGGAGGGAAAAATAAAATCACAAAATGGATCTCTCGAAATAAGAATTCATAAAGCATTTCGGATAATGCTATCTATTATATATTTATTCCCTTTAATTGGATTTTCAATTGCGTTATTTACAGAGGAAACAAAAGCAATATTATCACTAATAATCCCGACTTTAATGTTCATAATTGTTTTTCGATTTATTTTCACGGAATTAGCATTTAGATTAATATCAAAAAATGGATTGAATAAGTTAACTGAAATAATTGGAATTACTAAACTGAATAAAAACGAGGCACAACAACGTGTATAACCAATTGCTTGGTTCTAGCCGACTTGGAAATTCCTACGGAATTTCCTCTGGTTCGTTTTCTTTTGTTAACTTAGTTCTCGCCAACGCAACAAGCCATACACGAACACGTTGTACACAAGCCTGAGCTAGCTCATCTAAAAATGAAATCTATAATATTTTGATATGAAAAATAAAATTATAAAACTGACTATTTTTTGTATGCTTATTTTTGGAATATCTCACTCGCAAGATGCACCAATGCCGTTTGAACAAGAATTATATGATTGTATGGATTCAATACAACCATTTGATATTGAAAAAGCTATTCCTTGCATTCAAAAAGCTACTACAGAATGTGAGCTTGTTATGAAAAAAAAATATGAGCAATTATTAAAAATAGTTGATGATAATAAAATTGTGGTTGACTCACAAAACGAATGGAAAAGATATAGAGACGCTCAAATAAAACTAATGGAATCGTTCCTAAATAAAAATCCTGATAAATGGCCAGTAGAAAGAAGATTAATAAAATTTGAACTGACGAAAATTAGACTGTTTGAATTAGAGGGATTAATTGCTATTTATAAATATTAGCCAGTGCACAACAACGTGTATAACCAATTGCTTGGTTTGTGTGTACTCGGAAATTCCTAGCGGAATTTCCTACTGGATCGTTTCTTTTTGCTAACTTAGTCATAGCCAACGCAACAAGCCATACACAAAACCGTTGTGTGTAATTTGAGAATTTGTCTACGTTACCAAGATTTGGTATATTTGAATAAATATATTTCAAAATGGGAAAAAACACATCAATATCACTCGGAAATCACTTTGAAGATTTCATCAAAGATGAAGTAAAGTCTGGCAGATATGGTTCTGTTAGTGAAGTAATACGTTCAGCTCTACGACTATTAGAAAGAGAAGAAAAAAAAGAAAGAGAACTAATTAAAGCTTTAAAAATTGGAGAAAAAAATGGATTTGTAGAAAACTTTGACCCAAAACAAAATCTGACTGAATTACATCGCCAACACTTATGAGTAAAAATAAATACCGAATAAGTAAACAAGCGATAGATGATTTAAATGATATTTGGCTTTATACTTTTCATAAGTGGTCTAAAAAACAAGCTGATAGATATTACGATTTAATAATCGGAGAAATTGAATTTATAACAGACAATTATTTGATTGGAAAATCAGCAGAACAAACTCGAAAAAACTATCGAGTTACTAAAATAAAATCTCATCTTATTTTCTATAGAAAAGTTGACAATGAAATTGTTGAAATCGTAAGAATTCTAAATCAGAGAATGGATATAAAAAAGAGGTTTAAATAAAAAAACAACACACAACAACGTGTATAACCAATTGCTTGGTTTGTGTGTATTCGGAAAATCCTATCGGATTTTCCTATTGGTTCGATTTCTTTTACTAACTTAGTTCTAGCCAACGCAACAAGCCATACACAAACACGTTGCCAGTAATACCGAAATGGATATAGAATACGAAAATCTACGAAATACTATTAAAAGAAAACATAGCTTCAAATATATTCCAGAATATTCGGAATCTTTTAAAACAGGAATTAATGAAACTCAAATAATTCCATTGATAATTGAAGTTCTCGAAAAGCTAGAATGGTCAATTGTGTATCATGACGAAAAGTCTGTTGAAGCCAAATGTAAAGGTGATTTTAGCAAATTAGTTGGAAAACTTACTATTAATAAAATTAATTCTAATCGTATAGAAATTAATAGTAAATCTTTAGAAGGTGGTTTTTGGGATTTTGGTAAAAACTCTAAGCGAACAGGACTTTTTATTGCTCTGTTCAAAAAATTAGAACAAGATTATCAAGCAAATGGGAAGCTAGTAGAATTAGAAAATGAATATAGAAAGCAAAATAACTGGGACGATTACGAAATTCCTAATGAACTGCCTAAACCCAAAATAAGTGCAAAGCCTAATATTCAAATTGCAATAATTGGAGGTTTAATAATAGCTATAGCAATTGGATCATTGGTTGGTTTCTTATCCCTTGAATTTACTTATTATATTTTTTTGACTGAAGTTGGAATTGGTTTTCTTTTTGGTTATTTATTAAGCGAAATTTTGAAGAAATCAAATATTATGGATTATAACAAGGTAAGAATTATGGCTATTACTTTTATCTTTATTATTTTTTTAGTAAATCATTATTTTCAATATTATTTAATAATTTCAAAAAACAACATATCGGATTTAAGTTTTATAGAGTTCCATAAATATTTACTTAACAAAGGTTTTATAATTAGTACATTTAATACAAGTTGGATTGGATTTCTTATTATTTGGGTTTTACAATTAGTAATTCCCTATTTCATTTCAATTTTTATAATCTCAACAAGTTTGATGAAATACTCGATAAAAAAAATCCCTGAGCAAGTTATAGAATACACAATTTTTCTTTTTCAAAAAGACAAAAATGAAAGTGAAGTAAGAGCTGAGTTAGCTCAAAAAGGATGGAATAAAAAATCTGATCAAGATGATGTTATTCTAGCAATCAGCTCTATTGTTGAATTTAATGAGTTTAATCGCGATTAAAAGTACTACTGGCAACAACGTGTATAACCAATTGCTAGTTTGTGTGTACTCGGAAAATCCTGCGGATTTTCCTACTGGTTCGTTTTCTTTTGCTAACTTAGTTCCTGCCAACGCAACAAGCCATACACGAACACGTTGCCACCAATTAGAGAAATGACGAAAGAAGAAATTTACGAAAAAGCAAACAGCGTTATTGGAATTGGCGGAATGACGGGAAATGAACGTCTTTTTGCAAGTGGATTAATGCACACATTTGACAAAGCAAAAAAGAAAGACAAATATTTAGCAAGAACAATTTTACAAGCTTTAAAATTTGACGAACTTTCAATAAGCCGAATAATTGGCTATTCAATAGATTCATTGAAATATCCAAACGCTTGGGATTTTCCGAATGAAAACTCAAATGGTCTGAATAATGAAGAAAAAGCAGTTTTGGAATACTCTGACCTGAACGAAATCGGAATGGGAGCACCTTTACGTGGAATTTGTCGAATAAAAATAAATGAGCATAAAAGTATTTTAATAGACAACAATTGTGGTGGACCAGCAATTTGGACAAGAAGTGGACAGAAAACTGCAATTCCGATTTGGAACAAATCCTTTTTTGGTGGAACATTTCAAAGAATTGGAATTGTAGATTTAAAAAAGCAAACGCTGACTAAATACAAGAAAAAATTTCGAGTTTTAGATTTAAGGTCATTTAGTGGTAATTTAATTTTAGGAATTGACAGTCCAATTCACCAAATGAAAACTGTCGAATTTGATTATGAAAATGAACCGATTGAAAAAGTTGTCGAAATAAAATAACTGGAGGCAACAACGTGTATAACCAATTGCTTGGTTCTAGCCTACTTGGAAATTCCTATCGGAATTTCCTACTGGTTCGTTTTCTTTTACTAACTTAGTTCTTGCCAACGCAACAAGCCATACACGAACACGTTAACAACAATAGTGCAAAAATTCAACAGCACTACTCTATTTGAACTATTGTTGTAAATACAAAAATCTCTAATTTCTCATTTAAGATTTTCGTTTATCATTTTTTGGAGAACTAAACGCTTTTTGGTTTGTTTTTGTTTATTAAGTTATAGCTAGAAAACTCTCAAGATAATTTCTTACTTCAATGGTAAAAAATTTATTTTTAAGATAATATCTTCGATCATTTAAAATTGTTTTTTTGTAAGTCAGTCGAATTATCGCTTGCGTTCTGTATCGTTCTAAAATCCAAAAAAGGTGTTCGTTATTATTCCTGTGGTGCAACCTAAATGCTATTATGGACTTTTCTCTTTTGCCAAATCAACGGTTTCTTGGGAGTATCAGCTAATGTTAGTTATAGCATTCTCTTTCGGTTGTTGTGAGATATATAGCTAGTTCTGTGATTCACCAATGATTTGTTCTGCACTACAGTTGCTAACAACGTGTATAATTAATTACTGCGGAATTTCCAATCGGAAATTCACAATAATTAATTATATTAGCTAATAATCGGAAAATGACTTACGTCCTTTTCCGTAACTAATCATACACAAAACCGTTGGTAACAATAGCTTCGAAATTGTAACTCCAAGTGATACAGAGTTACTATAATTACAACTTCGGAACTATTGCCACTCTTACTCTTAAAGTTGAAAGCTTACTCAAACTCTAAAACTCATTGTAGCGAAAAAAAGCCTGGTTTTCTTTTCGCGATTTTTTTTTGAAGTTAAGACACATTAACTAAAAAACTATTCTGAGAAAATTTTTATTTGAGTTTGAGAAAGCTTGCGGAAATAATCACTCAAACGTAAAAAGATGAGCTCTCAAATTCTTTATTTTAAAGAGGAGCTTTAATCTAATTTGGTACAATTTTCTTTTATTAGAAAAATCTATCATACATCTATGAAAACTTACTCCTGCTTCAACACTCTAATCTGAATGTGATTACTCAGATGTGTCGCTACAGTTGCCAACAACGTGTATAACCAATTGCTTAGTTTGTGTGTACTCGGAAATTCCTATCGGAATTTCCTAATGGTTCGGTTTCTTTTGCTAACTTAGTTCTCGCCAACGCAACAAGCCATACACAAAACCGTTAACAACAATAGTGCAAAAATTCAACAGCACTACTCTATTTGAACTATTGTTATTAATACAAAAATCTCAAAATTTCTCTTTCAAGATTTTCGTTTATCATTTTTTGGAGAACTAAACGCTTTTTGGTTTGTTTTTGTTTATTAAGTTATAGCTAGAAAACTCTCAAGATAATTTCTTACTTCAATGGTAAACAATTTATTTTTAAGATAATATCTTCGTTCATTTAAAATTGTTTTTTTCGTAAGTCAGCCAAATTATCGCTAGCGTTCTGTATCGTTCTAAAATCCAAAAAAGGTGTTCGTTATTATTCCTGTGGTGCAACCTAAATGCTATTATGGACGTTTCACTTTTGCCAAATCAACGGTTTCTTGGGAGTATCAGCTAATGTTAGTTATAGCATTCTCTTTCGGTTGCTGTGAGCTATATAGCTAGTTCAGTGATTCACCAATGACTTGTTCTGCACTACAGTTGCTAACAACGTGTATAATTAATTACTGCGGAATTTCCAATCGGAAATTCACAATAATTAATTAACTTAGCTGCTAATCGGAAAATGACTTACGCCATTTTCCGTAACTAATCATACACAAAACCGTTATGTGCAAGCGGAAAGAAACATCGAGATTAAATGAATGAACAGTTTATAGAAGAAAAAACATTTAAAAAAAAGGACTTTTCGGAAAATGGACTTGAAAAAGGCGAATATGAATTATGTTCTTTTTTAAATTGTAATTTCTCGAATTCTGATTTGTCGAAAATTAGGTTTATAGACTGCGAATTTTATGACTGTAATTTAAGTTCAGCTCATATTTTACAAACAGGATTTCAAAATGTACTTTTTAAAGATTGTAAAATGTTAGGTTTACAATTCGATAAATGTAACGACTTTGGATTTTTAATAAAAGTTGACAAATGCCAATTAAATCATTCGTCATTTTTCAAACGGAAACTTTCAAAATTTTCATTTCAGAAAACCAAACTTCAGGAAGTTGATTTTACGGAGTGTGATTTGAGTTTATCCGTTTTTGATGATTGTGACTTACAAAATGCAATATTCAAAAACACAAACTTGCAAAATGCTGATTTTAGAAGTTCTTACAACTTTTCAATTGACCCAGAAAATAACCAAATTAAAGGAGCTAAATTTACTTTAGAAACGGTAGTTGGCCTTTTAACAAAATATAATATCAAAATAGAACCCAGCTTTTAGAATACAATCGAGAATAGTGCTAATTACTGAAAATATAGAAACGGACAATTTGAACTCTGATAAAATAATGCCAGCACATAACAACGTGTATAATTAATTATTGTGAATTTCCGATTGGAAATTCCGCAGTAATTAATTAACTTAGCTGCTAATCGGAAAATGACTTACGCCCTTTTCCGTAACTAATCATACACAAAACCGTTGGTAACAATAGCTCCGAAATTGTAACTCCAAGTGATACAGAGTTACTATAATTACAACTTCGGAACTATTGCCACTCTTACTCTTAAAGTTGAAAGCTTACTCAAAATCTAAAACTCATTGTAGCGAAAAAAAGCCTGGTTTTCTTTTCGCGATTTTTTTTTTGAGGTTAAGGCACATTCACTAAAAAACTATTCTGAGAAAATTTTTATTTGAGTTTGAGAAAGCTTGCGGAAATAATCACTCAAATGTAAAAAGATGATCACTCAAATTCTTTATTTTAAGAGGAGCTTTAATCTAATTTGGTACAATTTTCTTTTATTAGAAAAATCTATCATACATGTATGAAAACTTACTCCTGATCCAACACTCTAATCTGAATGTGATTACTCTAATGTGTCGCTACAGTTGCCAACAACGTGTATAATTAATTACTGCGGAATTTCCAATCGGAAATTCACAATAATTAATTAACTTAGCTGCTAATCGGAAAATGACTTACGTCCTTTTCCGTAACTAATCATACACAAAACCGTTAGCAAACATTACAAAAATGAAAATATTAATTCTACTAATTTTGATGTTTTTTTCTTCAGTGAAAGTAATTTCACAAAACACAGACGCTGAATTATTTTTTAATGATGGTACTTCAATCATTGGCTACGGAATGATAGGCGATTTTGACAGAATCATGTTTAGAGTATCTTTAGATGATAAACCTGATGTTTGGACCGAACTAATGGTCAAAAAAATTATTTTTTATGGTTTTGAAATGAGTATAGAATTTCAATATGTAAAATTAAAACCCAATAGACCTCCTCTTTTGTTAGAAGTTATAGTTGACGAAGAAACAAAATTGTTTTCTGACACTAAAACTCACTATGTAACACAAAACCCAAATCCTAATCCTAATCCTAATCCTAAT
Source organism: Psychroserpens ponticola (assembly GCF_023556315.2). Classification (NCBI taxonomy): domain Bacteria; kingdom Pseudomonadati; phylum Bacteroidota; class Flavobacteriia; order Flavobacteriales; family Flavobacteriaceae; genus Psychroserpens; species Psychroserpens ponticola. The sequence goes on from NZ_CP116221.1 coordinate 2,005,392, forward strand.
TATTACTCTAATAATCTTAATAATCCTAAATACAACCCTCATCCTATTAATGAAATTTTCGATAATGAGTATATGAATATTGCTTACGGTGAATACAAAACTTCAAAGATATATGTACAAAAAGCTCAAGATGAATTCCCTTTTGCATTGACTGGTAATTTTAGAAAAAAAGCTAAAGATTACTTTTCAGATTGTGAAGTTTTAGTAAGCAAAATAGACAACGGAGAATTTAGAAAATCCACAGCGAAAGAAATGGTATACTATTATAATGATTATTGTTTAGAATAATTATTTTCTACAGCCTAATTAAAATAATAATATAAACCAAAGTTAAATAAAACGTTTGCTAACAACGTGTATAACCAATTGCTTGGTCTGTGTTTACTTGGAAATTCCTACGGAATTTCCTCTGGTTCGGTTTCTTTTGCTAACTTAGTTCTCACCAACGCAACCAGCCATACACAAAACCGTTGCCACACATTTGAGAAAAACATTGAAAATCAACAAACCACATATTAAATTACATAAAATTAAAGGACAGCTTGTACTTGATATTGACACGTGGGAATTGAAAGATATTATTGAAGATTATTTGCGTGAGGAATGTGATATCGATTACGAATATTATCAAGATATAAATCCTGAAAAGTCACAAACGCATTATGAAAGTTACCGGCTTTTCTTTTCCGACAATTATACTGAAAACCAAATCGCAGGTGTTCTGAAAAAATACTCGGATAAGGAATTAATTGAAATTGTTGAATTTCAAAGGTCACAATCGAACGGAAAATTCTATTGTGAATGTTGCGGATATAACACGCTGAATGACAAACTAAACGGAACATATCTAATATGTACGACTTGTTATTGGAAAGATGACCCAATTCAATCGTCTGAACCAGATTATGAAGGTGGAGCAAATAGAGTTTCATTAAACCAAGCCAAACGGAATTTTTCGGAATTTGGAGCTTGCGAAAGAGATATGATTAAAAACGTGAATAAAGTACATAAAGCCGACGTTAGAAATCCGAAATATAAAGTGGAATAAAAACGTGTGGCAACAACGTGTATAATTAATTGCTTTGGTCGTTACTTATTTGGAAAATTCCTTCGGAATTTTCTCGCGTTCGTTTTTGTTTACTAAATTAGTTGCTGAAACACGCAACTAACCATACACAAAACCGTTAGCCACCATTTAAATGAAAGCCCGAAAAAGAATTGAAAATATCGAAAATATTGAGTTTTTAAAACCTGATTTATTGGCAGAAATAAAACCAAATTTTGGACTTGGAGGTTTTAACTTTAATCAAAATATTAAGGACTTTGAACAGAATTGGACTTACTCATATTTTGAAAAAGAAATAAAAAACGGATTGAATTTTAAACTTGACGAAAACTACTTTTACTTAAGTATTAATACAAAAAATAACGAAATTCAATTTGATATAGATTTGTTTAGTGGAAAATTAAGCTCTATAATTTGTGGTAAAGGATACAAAGGTAAATTAGATATTGGAGTTGGAATTGGAAGTTCAGTTAAAGACGCATTAAAAAAGGACAATAGTTTAGGATATAACTTGGATACTGATTGGATTGACAGAACACCTTTCGATGGTTTAATAATCCACGTTCCACAGAAATTGCAAACGAAATGTTGGGACTGTGCTTCAAGAGGAATTGAACTGCCTGATTTCGAAATTGAACAAATTGAACTAATTGATTTAGATTTCGCAAAAGAATTCTTCGAAGGAGAACTTTATTTTGAATAAAAAACGGTGGCTAACAACGTGTATAACCAATTGCTTGGTTTGTGTGTACTCGGAAAATCCTGCGGATTTTCCTACTAGTTCGTTTCTTTTTGCTAACTTAGTTCCTGCCAACGCAACAAGCCATACACAAACACGTTGTGTGTCATTAAAAAAAAATGTAAACTGTAATCAATAATTTAATTCAAAAAACAGACAAGGAAACATATTAAATATGGAAAAAAGAGACTTTATTAAATTAATGGGCTTAGGTTTATCATCAGCTTTTGTTTCCCCTTTATTATTCGCTTCAAGTAGCAATCAGAATGTCCCTTCGTATCTAAAAGGCTATGAGCAATTGTATTTAGAAAATCCTCGAAAAGCAGCATTAGAGTTTTTTAAAAACGCAAAATTTGGATTGTTCATACATTATGGATTGTATAGTCTATTAGAAGGTGTTTGGCAAGGGAAAAATTCTAAACCTTCAGAATGGATACAACATCGTGGAAAAATACACGTAAAAGAATATGAGAAATTGACGTCAAAATTTACAGCTGAAAATTTTGATGCAGACTTTATTACAGATATGGCACTGGAGGCTGGAATGAAATACATTAATCTTACTACACGACACCATGATAGCTTTTGCCTTTTTGATACATTATACACAGAGTTTAATAGTGTAAATAGCCCAGCAAAACGAGACTTGGTTGCAGAACTTTCAGAACAATGTCAGAAAAAAGGATTGGCTTTGTTTCTTTATTATTCTCACGGAAGAGATTGGAGACATCCACACGCTCCGAACAATGAAGGTTGGGGAGGAGCAGCACGTCCAAAATATGAAATCAAAGAAAAATCATATAAATATGGAGAAGAACATAATCTTCAAATATATGTTGACTTCATGAAAAATCAAATTACGGAACTCTTAACAAATTACGGACCTATAGCTGGAATCTGGCTTGATGGAATTGGAGTACCTAATAAAGGAAAAGGGAATAATAATAAAGAAATGTTTAAGTGTCAAGAACTATACGATCATATACATTCCTTACAACCTCAAGTATTAGTATCATATAAGCAAGGTTTATTAGGTACGGAAGATTTTAAAGCTCCAGAGCGTCATTTTAAGGGAGTATCAAATGTACCTCTTGAATTATGTGATACATTACAGCCATATTCTTGGGGTTATGCAAAGAGTGATGATAAAGGACACAAAACCCCTGATAACGTAATGAAAATTTTAAAAGACGCTGAACAAAAGAATGCAAACCTTTTATTAAACACAGGACTACTCCCTGACGGCTCAGTACATGCAGATGATATAAAAACACTCAAGGAAGTTGGAAAGCGTTTACAAAAAGGGTAGAAGATTACAAGAAAATTATTCTACCTTTTAATGAAAAAATAAAATTATAGATATTGACGGAATAACAAAAACATGAAAATAACGCCACACAACACCGTGTATAATTCATTGCTAGTACTCGCCTACTTACGAAAATCCTCTCGGATTTTCTATTCGGTTTGTATTTGCTAAATTAGTTGCTGAAACACGCAACGAAATCATACACAAAACCGTTGTAAAACATTAAAACTGAATGGAGAAATTTCTAACTAACTACGGACTTTATAAAGTTTACACGCTTTTAGAAGACTACTATATTGGTAATCAAGATTTCACTGACCCAATTGATTTTGTTGGTAGAACATTTGAATATTGGTGTGAGAATGAACAAGCAAAAAAAACATTTGAATTAGATTTAGATGAGGCAAGAAAGGATTATTTTGGAAGTCAAAGAGCCGATTTAATACACGATGACCATTTCATTGATGGAAAACTAAACTTTACGTTTACCGCAATTGGAAAATGCAAATCCTGCAATAATTATCACATTTATTTAGACTTGAATGTTTTTTCAGATAAACCTATTTCAAATATTATCGATAATGTAGACAACATTGCATTCCATAAACAGAATACAGAGCAACATCCAAATACTAATATCTACGCTCAAAAAGTTGGTGCATTTCCAGAAATTAAAAGAATCCCGAATAAAGTAATAACTAATTACTTTGACCGAGAAACTAACCAATGGTATTTTAAAGGAATAAACGCTATCGACAAAAATTTCGGAATTGGTTCGTTTGCTTATTTTAGAAGAATAATCGAAAAAGAATTAATACATATAGTTGAGAGCATAAAATTATTACCTGACTCACATACTGCTGAAATTCAAATACTATTGGATAAGCACAATGAAAATCCGAAAGTAAGTACAATTTACGATAACATTTTTCAACACCTTCCAAACTCATTGAAAGTTCTTGGAGATAATCCTATTAAACTATTATATAATCAAACATCAGAAGGACTTCATTCTTTGACCGAAAAAGAGTGTTTAGAAAAAGCAGAGAAAATATTAAAATTACTTGAATTTGTAATCAAGAAAATTAATGAAGAAAGGTCTGAAATTAAAGATTTGAAAGAAACAATTAAAGGTCTGAAATAATAACGTTTTACAACAACGTGTATAACCAATTGCTTGGTTCTAGCCTACTTGGAAATTCCTAACGGAATTTCCTCTGGTTCGTTTTCTTTTGTTAACTTAGTTCCAGCCAACGCAACCAGCCATACACAAAACCGTTGTAGTGCATTTGAGGAATGAACGAAATTTCAATAAACATACAAGAAGAATTATTTAAAGTTTGGTTAGAAAAAGAACTTCTGCCGAATTTTGAAAAGTGGGTTTATGAATCAACTGAACTAAAAGAAAATTTAAATACGAATTTCTATTACGAACTTCTTTCTTTCAACTACAAGCAAAAAAATGCACATCCTGAATTAAAAAAACTTATTGAAAATCAAATAAGTCAAAGCGACGTTGAAAAGTGGAAAATCACGAAAGATTTATTAAACGCAAAAAACCGAACTGAAAATCACTCAAAATCAATACGGAATTTTTATTCTCTTTATTGTAAAGGTTATGATTTTATGGACAATTTAGCATTCGATTATGGTTTGACTTTAGAATGTCCATATAGTTATTACAAAGCTGAAACTTTTGACGAACTGACTGAAAAACAAAAACAAACTTTAATAAACAAATGCTATCCAGATATTATTGTAGAAATTGAGAAAGTTTTAAACTGGATCGAAAACGGAAAAATAAAGCTAATCGGAGAAACGAATGAGTTCGGAAAATTAGAATATATAGACAACAGAAGTGATTTAGAAAAGAATAATTACAAAGAGAAAAACAAAGCTGTTGAAAAAGGAAATTGGTGGGAATTTTGGAAATAAAAAACGCACTACAACAACGTGTATAACCAATTGCTTGGTTCTAGCCTACTTGGAAATTCCTACGGAATTTCCTCTGGTTCGGTTTCTTTTGTTAACTTAGTTCTCGCCAACGCAACAAGCCATACACAAACACGTTGTGTGTAATTAAAAAAAACGTGAGAAAATTAATTCTTATACTAATTGCAATATTATTTTTTTTGACCAATTGTTGTCAATCAAATAGTAATTATACAATAAAGGATTTATTGACAAATAAATCTTCTAAATATTGGATAATAAATTCAATAAATGATCGAAATGTCGAAATAGCAAAAACTAGAATTATTTGGAAATTTGAAATTAATGGAAAATATACTGATTATCGATTGGAGGATGGAAATTTAAATTTATCAAAAAACGGAGATGAATTATATTCGAACTCTTATGAAGTTTTATCAAAAAATAAGATTAAATTAAATGGTTATGAATATAAATTAGTCAAACTAACTAAAGATAGTTTGATGGTTACAAATGATTATTACGATTATATTTTAGTAAATTACAATAGATAGATGCTGGTTTTATATTTAGAAAAGATTACTTCTATTAAAAAAATCGAAATGACTGAATTAATAAAACTACACACAACAACGTGTATAACTAATTGCTGGTCTTGTGTTTACTCGGAAAATCCTACGGATTTTCCTAATGGTTCGGTTTATTTTGTTAACTTAGTTCCTGCCAACGCAACTAGCCATAACACAAACACGTTGTACCACATATATGAAAAACCGCAATCTGACATTGATAATTGGAATTTTAATCATACTTCTTACTTTTGAGGTAAATGCTCAGACATTTGAAATGAAGTCTAACAAAAACAAAATTGAACAAGATTTTGTTCCATCCACTGAATTTAAGACTAAAATAGAAAATCAAGTCAAAAGCGAAAATGAAATCAATCTCATATTAGAAAAAGTAAAAGAAAATCAATATTCGATTTATATATTAAACAAATCTTCTGATTCGATAAAAATTTCTAAACAAGATTGGAGCTTATATTTAATACAGGAAGCTAAAGACACAAGTGAAAAATGGAAACCAGTTGAATACTGGCAATACGCTTCTTGTGGAAATAGTTATTTATCAAATAAGCTTGAACCAAACGGAATTATAAAAACGGAATCAATTGCCTATAATGGGAATTTTGAAACTGAAATAAGATTTAAGCTACTCAATGAAAATAAAGTCTACTATTCGAACTCAATTATTGGAAAAATAAGTGAAAATCAATTTAAACTACCAAATGACATAAAAACCAAGTGGCCAATTAGGATTATGGAAAAAACAATTTCTGAACAAACATTAAATGCAGTTATTTTCCTTAAACCAAACGGAATGGAAGATTTTAATAAAAAATGGGAAGCTTATTTAGAGAAAATGGCTGAATTAAGAAAGAATAATAAGAATTAAAAATACGTGGTACAACAACGTGTATAATTAATTGCTAGTTCTAGCCTACTTACGAATATTCCTGCGGAATATTCTATCTGTGTTTTATTTGCTAAATTAGTTGCTTAAACACGCAACTAACCATACACAAAACCGTTAACAACAATAGTGCAAAAATTCAACAGTACTACTCTATTTGAACTATTGTTATTAATACAAAAATCTCAAATTTCTCATTTAAGATTTTCGCTTTATCATTTTTTGGAGAACTAAACGCTTTTATGGTCTGGTTTTATTTATTAAGTTATTGCAAGGAAACTCTCATGAAAATTGATCACTTAAATGGCAAACAATTTATTTTTAGAATAATATGCTTTATCATTTAAAATTGTTTTTTCGTAAGTCAGCCGAATTATCGCTTGCGTTCTGTATCGTTCTAAAATCCAAAAAAGGTGTTCGTTAGTATTCCTGTGGTGCAACCTAAATGCTATTATGGACTTTTCTCTTTTGCCAAATCAACGGTTTCTTGGGAGTATCAGCTAATGTTAGTTATAGCATTCTCTTTCGGTTGCTGTGAGCTATATAGTTAGTTCAGTGATTCACCAATGATTTGTTCTGCACTACAGTTGCTAACAACGTGTATAATTAATTACTGCGGAATTTCCAATCGGAAATTCACAATAATTAATTAACTTAGCTGCTAATCGGAAAATGACTTACGTCCTTTTCCGTAACTAATCATACACAAAACCGTTGTGTTCAATTTTAAAAAGAAACTTTTGTAACAATTTATTGATTCTCATTACCTATAATTAATCAATCCAATTTAATGAAAATCAAATCAGATGCTGATCCAGAAGAATTAACTTCTCCTTTTTATAAGGCTAATCAAGACTTTTGTTCAGAATTTGAAAGTTTCATCAGTACCAAAAACGGCAAAGTAAAAGGGAAATACAATGCTTGGTCGTATATCATTTATGGCAAAATCTCTAATCCTAAAAATTGGGATTTATTGTATAAAAAGTCGACATTCTCTTCCACTGGAAATTTATTTATTTCTTCAAAAAAGCAATGTTTACTTGTCTTAGCTGAATGGTCAACAAAAATTCCTGGAAATCATAACTCAAAATTTAAAATCAGAAAGAGAGAAAGACTTGATTTTATAAAACTCTTGTTCAATAAAAACTTATCCAAACTTGAGCTATCGAATGATTATATTATTTACTCAAACGGTCACTCAATAAAGCTTTTTGCAGAAATTAATAATGTATTGAAAAGCCTGTTTTTATCAAAGGAGATATTTGCAATTGAGTTTAATAATGATAAGTTAACGGTTGAATTAAGAACGGAAAAACATCATTTCGATATATTCAACAAACTAATAGAATTATAAAACAAAACACAACAACGTGTATAACCAATTGCTTGGTTATAGCCTACTTGGAAATTCCTATCGGAATTTCCTATTGGTTCGGTTTCTTTTACTAACTTAGTTCTCGCCAACGCAACAAGCCATACACAAACACGTTGTGCATAATACCGCGAACCATAAAACATTTAACATTAATTAACTGAAAAGCAAATAATAAAAAGGTATTTATGTAGTTTATAATAAGAATTCTAAATCAACCAGATAGTATGAAAAACTTATTCGCAGTTTTATTATTTATAATTTCTCTGAGTTCTTGTTCTTCCGATAATGAACCGTCGAATTTTAATACAACATCTTTAGACTTTATAGAAGTTATGACATTCCAAGTTGATACTTTGGAATTAGATTTGACAAGTAGTCCAAGTGAAAACTCTTTTTTTATTACTTATTCAGCTGACAATGGATTAAATGAAAATGTTTTGAAATATAATTTGACAACATTAACTCAAAACGATTTAACTCATCCTGATGTTGCTGAAAGTAGACAAATTGAAATATTCAATGGTTCAATTTATTCTGTTTCATCGAATGATATTTATAAATATGATTTGAATTTAAATAACATAACTACAGTAGAAAACGGCTTTACTCAATTGAGATACCTAAGAACTACTTCATTCAATGATGAATTACTAATTTTTGCTGGAAATGATAAAATTATAAGTTATGACACTAGTTTAGATACATTTGATTTCGATGTTTCATCAATGCCATATGGTTATAGAGATCAAAATGACGGAGAAATTTACAACAATAAAATTCACATATTTGGAGGTAGAGAATGTGATTCGTTTGAAGATTTCATTATTCAAGAATGTAATAGTTTCAACGAAATAAATATATACGACTTTGTAACTAACATTTGGACTCAAGAAACAACACCATATCAAATACACGAATCCTTTACTGATTTATACAATGATAAAATAATAGTTTCAGGAAATAAAAATTCAAACCAGACAAACTCATTTCTCGCTGAATATGACCCATTAACTAATTCTTTTTCGGACATCGTTTCTAATTTAGACATGTCAAATATTACAATAAGAGGAATAACAATTCTTAATGATGATGTTTATATAGCTTATGCCGACTTACCTACTCCTCTGCCAAGTATTGTAACAATTAGAGTCGTTAAGGCATCTCTACTCTAATTAAAAGTACTATGCACAACAACGTGTATAACCAATTGCTAGTGTAGTGTGTACTAGGAAATTCCTTTCGGAATTTCCTATGGTTCAGTTTCTTTTGTTAACTTAGTTCCTGTCAACGCAACAAGCCATACACGAACACGTTGTGTGTAATTTTGACGCAACCATTTAGCTTTTTTTGTATCTTTAAAGAAATTGATGTTATGAAAAAAATTGTATTCGTCTTATTATATGCTTTATTGATTTCATCAAATAGTATATGGTCTCAAATTCCAAACGGAAGTATTGCTCCTGATTTTTCAATAACAGATATTAATGGAATAGATCATAGTTTGTCTGATTATTTAAACGATGGTAAGTCAGTAATTATAGAGTTTTCTAGTGTAGGTTGTGGTCCTTCTTGGAAATATCACGAAACTGAAGCTTTAAAAGATTTTTATAATGCTTACGGATTACCTGGTTCCAATGAAATTGTAGTACTATTTATAGAAGACAGTAATTGGGCAAGCTTGTCGGATTTGCAAGGTGTCTCAAATCCACCTGCATTTGGAGATTGGACTCAAGGAACACCATTTCCAATTGTTCTTGATGATAACTTACATGATTTATATGAGATTAATTTTGCGCCTACTATAAGATATATATGTCCTGATGGAACAATTAACACTATTGGTATGGCGAGTTCACAAAGTTATTTAAATACTTTAAGCAATAACTGCAATTCTCTATCTGGAGTTGAAAATTTCGGAAGAGTTCTTGATACAAATAACGGATTTTGTGACATCATTGGAGAGTTCAAAAGCGAATTGAAAAATTATGGTTCTAATATGATTACATCAGCAGTTCTAAATTTAAAAGAAAATGGAGAAATTGTGAGTACAAAAAATTATTCAGGTTTTATTTTTCAATTCCATACAGAAACTATAGAATTTAATGAAATAGAATTAAACCCTACTTCAGAATATACTGTAGAAATAGAAAGTATTAATGGAACACCAAATTTTAATCCTATTTATTCAACTGCTTCTTTACCTTTTGATATTTCAAATGAAATCTCAAACGATTTACTATTAAAAGTTCAAACCTATATATGTCCACAAAATATGTCATGGGAAATTGTAAACAGTTCTGGAGAAATCGTTGCCAATGGAGGTCCTTACGAAAGTCCATCAAATAACAATAATTGTGGAGGTCCAAACGCAAACACAACAATCGAACATGAAATTCAATTACCTAATGTAGATGACTGCTATAGCATAAATCTTAGAGACTCAAATGGACTTGGTTGGAAAAATTATCAAGGCAATGCTCCCCAACCAACTTATGCTGGTATAGAAGTTTACTCAAATGACATACAAGTTTACAGCAAATTATATGTTGAAAATTTTGGGTATTTATTAGAATTAAAAAATGTTTTAGAAACTACACAAGCATTAAGTCTATCTGACGAAGAACTAAATGAAAAAATAAGCTTTTTCCCAAACCCTTCTAAAGGAATAGTCCAAATCAAAACAGAATCACAAGTTAAACTTGAAATCTATGATTTAAATGGAAAATTAGTTTATGCAAATATTAATTATAGTATTAGCCCTTCATTAAATTTATCTAGTATTGACAAAGGAGTTTATTTAATTAAGGTGATCGGAAAAAATAATAAGCAGAAAATTCAAAAATTAATTCTGTATTAAAAACTACACACAACAACGTGTATAATTAATTGCTTTGGCAAGTGCTTATTTGGAAAATTCCTTCGGAATTTTCTCTGGTTCGTATTTGTTTACTAAATTAGTTGCTTAACCACGCAACTAACCATACACAACAACGTTGTGCGCAATTAAAATAAAATTATGGCCAAAATATATTTATCATACCAACACCAAGATATTGAATTAATCAAGAAAATTGGTGAAGACCTGAAAAGTAGAGGTCATGCTACAATAATGGATGAAACCATTATGAAAGTTGGTTCGGATTGGAGGAAGGAATTATTAAGTGAATTAAAAAGTTCTGATGGACTACTTGTTTTGATAACAAACAATAGTCTAAACTCAAAATATGTTATAAGCGAAATTGGAACAACCAGAGCTTTCATCGATGAAAATGAAAACAAAAAGTTTCTAATTCCTGTAATTTATGGAGACATAGATATTCCAGATTTTATTAGGGATTTATATTGTATTAGACTTACTGACGAAAATTATGATGAAGCAATAGATAAAATAGACACTTCTATTTCGAGTTTTATAGGTAAAAAAGAAGCTGTTGAAGAAAAAGAAACGGAAAAAAGAGAGTTTATAGAGAGGAAAGCTGCCGATTATATAAATATAGCTACAGATGCTTTAAAAAAGAGAGAAAGCCAAAATAAAATTGTAGCATACTCATGTTATACTATTGGATTTTTAACTTTAATTGCAGGAGTATTTTTCGCAATAGACGGATTGAAATCTGTTTCAGAAATCACAGATACTATTGAGGTTACGCCTAATATAGTTTGGATATCTATTGTAACGTTACTTTTAAAAAGTATTATAATAATAGGATTATTATTAGCTTGTTCTAAATACACATTTACGCTAGGAAAATCTTTTATGCATGAAGCTCTTAGAAATGCTGACAGATTACACGCTATTTCTTTCGGAGAATTTTTTATCAAAGCATATGGAGATAAAATTTCATCTTATAATGAGATAAATGAAATCTTTCAAAATTGGAATATTGACAAGTCGTCTTCGTTTTATGAATTAAATACGGATACTTACGATCCAAAATTTTCTGAAAATTTAATTGATATTATTAAGTCATTAACTGATAAAATTAAAACTGAATAAACTGCGCACAACAACGTGTATAACCAATTGCTTGTTCTGTGTGTACTCGGAAAATCCTACGGATTTTCCTCTGGTTTGTGATAGTTTAGTATCTTTAAGCTAGCCAACGCAACTAGCCATAACACGAACACGTTAGGCACAATTAAAATAAAAACTATGTTTAAACTTAAAGATGTAGAAATAGAAAATTTTTGGGGACAACACTCAATTAAATCAGATTTCCATGAAGATGTAAATATTTTTATTGGGAGAAATGGTACTGGAAAAACAACGTTTATAAATTTACTTCAAGCAGTAATAACTGTAGATTTAGAAATGTTACATTCTCTTCAATTTGAAAAAATTACGATTAATCTAAAAAATAAAAATAAAAATAGAAAAATTGAAGTTCTAAAAATTGCAGATAATTTACAATTCAAAGAAATACGATATAAAATTGGAACTCAAAAATACACACTTCCAATCATAGCAAATCGCGAATTAAAATATCTATACAAAAGAAATAGTGGTCGTTTACACCCAAAATTCTATAGAGAGATTCAAGAAATAAAAGATACTTTAAAAAAATTAATAAATATTTCCTATTTATCTGTAAATAGAGACATATCAGATGAATTCAAAGAGAATAGACGTGAAGATATATCAAATATCATTGACGCAAGGTTGGAAGAATTAATTGGTGACTTAACTACTTATCAATTACAACTTGAGACAGAGCATAGCAAACTGTCTAAAAAATTTCAAGAGGATGTTTTACGTTCAATGTTATTCAATGAAGAATTTGATTATGTTAATACGAATATACCGATTAAATTAAATTTAAGGGAAATTGGTATTGGTTTGAGACTCGCCTTTAGAGGCTTAGGTATTTTAGATGATGATATAGAAGGAGTAATTGAAAGTCATTTAAATGCAATAAAAAAAGCAGCAACAGCAATTAATGAATATCAAAAAGATAATGAAAAATCAATTTATCCTAATGATGTAACACCTTTAACCTTGCTTAGAAGAACAAGAAGGATAAATCAATTATCTGAGGAATTAGAAGAAAGCAAAAAAAAGATTTTCAAAAGACTTGATGACTTTATAAACCTGCTAAACGAATTTCATGATACAAAGTATTTTTCACTTCAAGATAGTCAGAATGGTGGCATTTCGGTCATAAAAGATGATATGAATATTCCTATTTCACAACTTTCTTCTGGTGAAAAGCAACTTATTATATTATTAACTGAGGCTTTGTTACAAAAAGGGCAAGAAACTTTATTCATTGCAGATGAACCAGAATTATCGCTTCATATTGAATGGCAACGAAAAGTAATTTCATCTATAAGAAAACTTAATCCAAATTCTCAAGTAATTGTTGCGACTCATTCTCCAGAAATAGTTGGTAAATTCAAAGAAAACGTAATTAACATGGAAAAAATTATAAATGGCTGATTTAGAATATTCAAAAGAAGCCCTTGAAGTTAAAGGTCTTTTTTATAACAAAAAAATCACGGTTTATGTTGAAGGTAAGGATGATCCTCTTTTTTGGGACAACTTATTCAATTTAGCAGAAGTCGAAGCGCATATAGAAGAGGTAGGAGGAAGTTTAGAATTAGAAAAATATATAACTAACATAGTCGATTCGAATGCGGAATTTTATGTAGCAACAGATAATGACCATAATGATTTTTTAGAAAATATTGTTACACATCCAAGAATCATAAGAACTTACGGTTATTCAATTGAAAATTCAATGTATCGTAGCTATAATGAAATTGAAAATACTATTTCAAAATTTTGTAGAAAGAAAGTTGACATTTCAGTCGATTATAATAAATGGTTAGCAGATTTTTCAACATCAGTTCGCGACTTAATAATATTAGACATTGCTAATCATAAATTTCAAAAAGGAATTAGTATTTTCGGAGACAACTGTTATAAGTTTTTAAAAGGGCAAAAATCATTTGAGATTTGTAATTTGAAAACAGAAAAATTTATTGAGAGTGTTCGACCAAGTTTTTCAACAGAAGAAATTGAAATAGTTGAAGATTTGGTTAATCAGACAGAAAAAGAACTTTGGTTCCATATTAAAGGCCACTTTATAACACATGCAATAATTAATTTAATAAAAAAACTAGTTCGCAAAAATTCAGGACAAAATATTAGTCTAACAAATGACTTCCTATATACCTTGACAATTGAATGTAAAGAAGATTGGGAAAATCGAATTGATTTAAAAACAGTTATTGACGAAATTAAGAAAATAAACAATTAGTGAAATAACTGTGCCTAACAACGTGTATAATTAATTGTTGGTTCTGTGTGTACTCGGAAAATCCTGCGGATTTTCCTCCGGTTCGTTTTCTTTTACTAATTTAGACCTAGCCAACACAACTAACCATACACGAACACGTTAACAACAATAGTGCAAAAATTCAACAGTACTACTCTATTTGAACTATTGTTATTAATACAAAAATCTCAAATTTCTCATTTAAGATTTTCGCTTTATCATTTTTTGGAGAACTAAACGCTTTTTGGTTTGTTTTTGCTTATTAAGTTATAGCTAGAAAACTCTCAAGAAAATTGATCACTTAAATGGCAAACAATTTATTTTTAGAATAATATGTTTTATCATTTAAAATTGTTTTTTCGTAAGTCAGCCAAATTATCGATAGCGTTCTGTATCGTTCTAAAATCCAAAAAAGGTGTTCGTTAGTATTCCTGTGGTGCAACCTAAATGCTATTATGGACTTTTCTCTTTTGCCAAATCAACGGTTTCTTGGGAGTATCAGCTAATGTTAGTTATAGCATTCTCTTTCGGTTGCTGTGAAGTATATAGCTAGTTCTGTGATTCACCAATGACTTGTGCTGCACTACAGTTGCTAACAACGTGTATAATTAATTACTGCGGAATTTCCAATCGGAAATTCACAATAATTAATTAACTTAGCTGCTAATCGGAAAATGACTTACGCCATTTTCCGTAACTAATCATACACAAAACCGTTAGCAGCAATTTAGGCAAAACATTAATGATTACTGAAATAATTGAAAAAGCAAGTCATTGGATTAACAATCAAAATTTTGAACAAGAAATGATTGTCTTGGAAGAAGGAATTGAAAAACATAATCATTGTTTTTTGCTGAGTTGGTGTAAAAAATCTGAAAAGGAACTGAACTGGGAACAAAAAACCTCTTGGGTTGGAATTGGGCGAATATTGATTAGTAAGGATGGAAACACAGCAGAATTTGAGGGTTCTTCACCAGGAGTTGATTGGGTTCATCATTTTGAACTTAAATTGCAAAATCTTGAGGATTATTGGAGTTTAGAAATTCCTTATTCAAAAGGTAATATTTCAAAGCTGAAATCAATACTTAATCGTTCAACGCCTGAATTACTAAAAATGGTGAATAATAATGAAAAAATAATCTTGACTGAATCAAAAGCTTGGTGTGACAATTACACCGAATTAGAAGAAATTGCTAATAATTTGAATAATGTTGGCATTCATTGCGAATTAGAAGTGAAAACAAGAAAAAACAGCTGCTAACAACGTGTATAACTAATTGCTGGTGCATTGTGTACTCGGAAAATCCTAGTGGATTTTCCTCTGGTTCGTGATAGTTTAGTATCTTTAAGCAAACCAACGCAACTAGCCATTACACGAACACGTTGGCAATAATATTGAAATGACCAGAGAAATTACAATAATCTTCTTATTTATATTCTTTATTTCTTGTTCAAATGAAAAAGTTGGAACTGATACTTTCTACCTTTCTAATTCTATTGACAAAACGAACTTTATTCCGAGTCCTCAAAACTCTCGAATTTTTAATGTAAAAATTAACGATAGTGCTTATCTAAAATTACCTGACACAGACGAATATGACTGGACAATAAAAGATGCATATAGGATAAATGATAATTGGATAAACAACGATACTATCTATGTAGAAAAATTTCACAATCATTATAACCAGCGAAATGGCAAAAGAGATTTAAGCATATTGAAACTCAAAAAATCTCTGAATTACAAAGTTTACGATTCTATTGGATTTGATTCTATTAATGTTAACAGAGCCTTTTTAAGTCCTGATAAAACTCAAATACTGACTTTAGAAAACCGTGACAAAAAGACTGTCATTAGAATATTTGAGAACAAACAGTTAAAATCAATAACTGATTTGAAAAAAAAATTTATAATTGAGCAACAATGTTGGTCTGATTTGAAAAATGAAATAGTATTAAGCAATGAGGAAAATGAAATTTACACTTATAATCTGACTGACTTCAAATTAAATAAATTAAACGCAAAAGGCAATAAACCTATTTGGTTAAATGGGACAGACTTAATTGCTTGCATAAATGACAACAAGGTAAACATTTACTCTTTGAGCGCTGAAGAATCAATATTTATTATTAAACCAAAAAATAAGCTTTTTTATACAGAGAAAATTGAAGATTATTATTGGTTTGAGAAGGAACAAAAATTATTACTTCGAATAAGATACACCTTAATGGAAGAATATTTTTACTTCGATGAATATTATTATGAATTAAATAAAAATACTATTGCCAACAACGTGTATAACTAATTGCTGGTTCTGTGCGTACTCGGAAAATCCTACGGATTTTCCTAATGGTTAGTTTCTTTTTTGCTATCTTAGTTCTCGCCAACGCAACTAGCCATACACAAACACGTTACCTGCAAGCTGAGAAAACCGATGAACATAGAAACAGCAAAATACATTTCAAATTACTATCATCACTTTTTCAACGAAAAGGAAAATATTGCACATCGCCATATAAATTCTTTAATTAAACTTAATGGCGAATCAGAAAGCTCACCAAGATTTAAAATCTATAAACGCACAGGAAAAATAACATCTGATAAAGAAGCTCTTGAATTAATTAAAAATGGAGAAACGGAATTCTTTATTAATACAGCTAACCGAATATTAAAAGAACATAATGACGAAATATTTCTAAACAATTGTCCGAATTGCCAAAAATTAGCAAGAACGCCTAAAGCAAGGCAATGTAGACATTGTGGAAACAAGTGGTTTAATAATGAAAACGTCTGAAAACAATATAAAAACAACTTTTAATGAGAAATTCTGTATTCAATTAGAGTATCAAATTTGTCACGAATTGGAAAAATCGACAGACCCAGAATTAAAAGGATTTTGGTGCGACGGAATTTCGTGGCTTCCGACTGAAAATCAGTTGACCAAAAAACACGTAAATGACAAGCGTCAGATAGAAACTAAAGCGTGGATTGGAAAAACTGGACAAACGGAATTTAAAGCAATAATTAATTTCGGGAAAAAAGCATTGAGTAAATATGCCAAAGAAATGGATTTGACAGAGTGCATTCCTAATTTGGAATCTCAAGCTGAATGGATTGAAATTGATATTGAGAATAAAATAATAAAAATAGAACTGAATTAAAAGCCAGCAGGTAACACCGTGTATAACCAATTGCTTGGTTATAGCTTACTCGGAAAATCCTATCGGATTTTCCTACTGGTTCGGTTTCTTTTGCTAACTTAGTTCTCGCCAACGCAACAAGCCATACACAAACACGTTGGTAACAATAGCTCCGAAATTGTAACTCCAAGTGATACAGTCATACTATAATTACAACTTCGGAACTATTGTCTACTCTTGCTCTTAAAGTTGAAAGTTTACTCAAACTCTAAAACTCATTGTGGCGAAAAAAAGCCTGGTTTTATTTTCGCGATTTTTTTTTGAGGTTAAGACACATTCACTAAAAAACTATTCTGAGAAAATTTTTATTTGAGTTTGAGAAAGCTTGCGGAAATAATCACTCAAACGTAAAAAGATGATCACTCAAATTCTTTATTTTTCGAGAGGAGCTTTAATCAAATTTGGTACAATTTTCTTTTATTAGAAAAATCTATCATACATGTATGAAAACTCACTCCTGCTCCAACACTCTAATCTGAATGTGATTACTCAGATGTGTCGCTACAGTTGCCAACAACGTGTATAACCAATTGCTTGGTTTGTGTGTACTCGGAAATTCCTAACGGAATTTCCTATTGGTTCGGTTTCTTTTGCTAACTTAGTTCTCGCCAACGCAACAAGCCATACACAAAACCGTTAGGCAACATTAGGAAAACTCAACTAAATTTCGGACATTTAAACTATAAATCGAATTTAATGGCAACAGTAGATAAAATACGTAATGGATTGATAGATAAAATCCTTTCTATAAGAAACAAGGATTTTCTTGTAGCTCTTGATAAATTAATTTCATCAAGTGAATCTGAATCAGAAATTATAGAATTGACTGATGAACAAAAATTAATGTTAGAAATGAGTGAAAAAGATATTCAAAATGGAAAATTGATATCACAAGACGCAATGAATAAACGAAATCTTGAATGGCTAAACGCAATGTAATTTGGACTAAAACTGCTGATATTCAATTTGTAGGTATTCTAGAATATTGGGTTAACAGAAATAAGTCAAATAAATATTCAATAAAACTTTTGAAATTAGTTACAGAAAGAACAAATCAAATCGCAAAAAACCCTAAATTATACAAAAGAACTGATTTTAAAAATGTACATGTAGCTTCATTGGGAAATTATAGTATTTATTATAAAGCGACTGAAAAAGAAATAATTATTTCAGCATTTTGGGATAATAGACAAAATCCGAAAAAACTACTAAAAGCTTTAATGGAAAGAAAATAACGTTGCCTAACAACGTGTATAACTAATTGCTGGTTCTGTGTGTACTCGGAAAATCCTACGGATTTTCCTAATGGTTAGTTTCTTTTTTGCTAACTTAGTCCTAGCCAACGCAACTAGCCATAACACGAACACGTTGTATACAATATGCAAACTAACATAATATTAATCTTTTTTTTCCTTTTGAATATGCATAGCATAGCTCAATCAAAAGAAAACGAATTGGATTTATCAAAGGATGAACTTATAACTGAAATAATAATTGATAATTATATTCCTCCTATCCTGTTTGAATTTAACTCAATAGAATTCAATGAAATTAATCGTTTGAAAAATATTTGTAATGGTTTTATCAAATGGAAAGTGAAAAAAATTTTACTAACTGGACATTGCTCAAATAGTGAGTTTAATCTGAATTCAAAGCTTTCAAAGCTTCGTGCGGAAAAAGTTAAAAACCTAATGATAGAATACGGAATTAAAAAAGATATAATCGAAATTATAGACCATAGCAAAGAGCAACCAAAAGATTCGACAGGAAATAACGAAATAAATCAAAGAGTAGAAATAATAATTCAGGAAACATAGAAAACAGTAAACAACAAATAGTACAAATATGAAACAATCTTTACTCACGATTCTATTATTTCTTCTTCTAAATTCTTGTGGATTCGGCAACAAAGGAATTGATGTTTCAATAGAAAATAATACAGAATATACATTGTATAACGTTTCTGTTTCTGCAAGTCCAGTCTGTATAGTAAAATTTGATAGCATCTCTTCAAATCAAATTGTCACAAAATATTTGGATATGAATGAAATACAAAGAACAGATGGATCTTACACTATTAAATTTACTTATCCAGATGGAAATTTAATGAACGAATCTTTCGGTTATTATACCAACGGATGGCCAAACAATTATTTGATATGTTGTTCGATAAGTGAAATGTCTACTTTTACTAGATTTGACAGTTATTGTAAATAAAACATACAGTATACAACAACGTGTATAACCAATTGCTTGGTTTGTGTGTACTCGGAAATTCCTAACGGATTTTCCTATTGGTTCGGTTTATTTTGCTAACTTAGTTCCTGCCAACGCAACAAGCCATACACAAACACGTTAACAACAATAGTGCAAAAATTCAACAGTACTACTCTATTTGAACTATTGTTATTAATACAAAAATCTCAAATTTCTCATTTAAGATTTTCGTTTATCATTTTTTGGAGAACTAAACGCTTTTATAGTCTGTTTTTGTTTATTAACTTATAGCTAGGAAACTCTCAAGATAATTTCTTACTTCAATGGTAAACAGTTTCTTTTTAAGATAATATGTTCGTTCATTTAAAATTGTTTTTTCGTAAGTCAGCCAAATTATCGCTTGCGTTCTGTATCGTTCTTAAATCCAAAAAAGGTGTTCGTTAGTATTCCTGTGGTACAACCTAAATGCTATTATGGACTTTTCTCTTTTGCCAAATCAACGGTTTCTTGGAAGTATCAGCTAATGTTAGTTATAGCATTCTCTTTCGGTTGCTGTGAAGTATATAGCTAGTTCTGTGATTTACCAATGACTTGTGCTGCACTACAGTTGCTAACAACGTGTATAATTAATTACTGCGGAATTTCCAATCGGAAATTCACAATAATTAATTATATTAGCTAATAATCGGAAAATGACTTACGTCCTTTTCCGTAACTAATCATACACAAAATCGTTAGCACACATTAAAAGAATGACAGGAAGTATAAGCAAAGCAATAACATTGACAACTTATGGGAATGCCTATCTAAAAGGCAATTTTGATATAAGTAAATTAACTTTAGATCATCCTTCATTTACTTTTACAAATACAATTGAATTCCTCATTTTCAAAAAGCATTTTTTCAGAAAACCAACTTGGGATTTATATGCTAATTCTCCTATTGACTGGTTGATAAAATTAAAACAAACAGGATGTAAGGAGATTAGAATGGTTTTCGAAACAGACAACACGACAAGTCTAAATGGTGAAAATATTCCAGATTATAAACTCGCTGGCTTTGTTGGTGGTGGAGGTAAACGTTACATTGAAACAGTTTTTGATAAACATTCTGATTTTTGGCAATCAAGAGAAGAAGTAACAAACCAAAATGCTAAGGATAAGAAGATTTGGAAAATCAGTTATGGACGCTTAATTATAAATCAGCCAACCCAATCTAAAACTGAGTACGACTTAGAATATATAAAAAATGAACTTAACCAAAAATTAATTGAGATTGGCTCATTCGCAAAAAAAGAAAAATTGGACTTTTGGGCTAATTGGTTTAATGAGGCGATTGACATTTTAAATAAAAACTATCCATACACCAATGAACACGACAAATTAATAGTACCAACTGAAAAAATGGAACTTGAATCTTTACAACTACTAGCAGGTGCTGGTAAAGCTTGGTGTTTTGGAGGAATGGGTTCTTGGAATGATAACGGGTTTAATGAAAAAGACAAACATAAAACTTACGAAAGGTTAACTTCTGAACTATACGAAATTGTAAATCTGAGTTATCTCGCAGTAGCAAATACAAATAACTATAAAACGTGAGCTAACAACGTGTATAACCAATTGCTAGTTTGTGTGTACTCGGAAAATCATAGCGGATTTTCCTATTGGTTCGGTTTCTTTTGTTAACTTAGTTCTTACCAACGCAACAAGCCATACACGAACACGTTGTATGTAAGCTAAAAACCATGAACGAAATAAAATCACCAGGCAAATTTGAAAATAAATTCCCAGTAGCAAGTATTGGATATCGAATTTTAGCATTTCTTATTGACTTTGCCATTTTCTGGATAATTATGATGGTGGTAGGAATGTTTTTCGGAACTCCACATGAGGAAGGAATAGGATATAGTCTTAACGGGTTTCCAGCATTTTTAATGATGCTTCTTGGATTATTTTTATGGCCAATAAGTGAAGGAGTATTTGGACAGACAATTGGTAAACGGCTTTTAAATATAAAAGTTGTTAATGGAAATTTAAAACCTATTGGAATCGGACAAGCGTTCGTTAGATTTTTTCTCGCATTTATAGATTATATGTTTCTAATTGGATTAATAATTGCAGCAACAAATAAACAGAATAAACGAATTGGAGATTTGGTAGCAAACACTATAGTCATAAAAACGAAGAATGCCAACATACAACAACGTGTATAACCAATTGCTTAGTTTATGTGTACTCGGAAAATCCTAGCGGATTTTCCTATTGGTTAGTTTCTTTTTTGCTAACTTAGTTCTCGCCAACGCAACAAGCCATACACGAACACGTTAACAACAATAGCTCCGAAATTGTAACTCTTATTCAAATTGGTTTACTAAAATTGCAACTTCAGAACTATTACCACTCTTGCTCTTAAAGTTGAAAGCTTACTCTAACTCTAAAAATCATTGTAGCGAAAAAAAGCCTGGTTTTCTTTTCGCGATTTTTTTTTGAGGTTAAGACACATTCACTAAAAAACTCTCTTGATGAAAAATTTATTTTTTTGAAAACGTTTTTAAGCTAGTTTGCGGAACTTTTCACTCATTACCTTAAGGTTTTCTTACTCTTCTCGCTAAATGTGATTACTCTTGCTTCAACGCTCTAAGCAAAACGTGCTTACTCTTATCTGTCGCTACAGTTGCTAACAACGTGTATAATTAATTACTGCGGAATTTCCAAAACGGAAATTCACAATAATTAATTAACTTAGCTGCTAATCGGAAAATGACTTACGCCCTTTTCCGTAACTAATCATACACAAAACCGTTAACAACAATAGTGCAAAAATTCAACAGTACTACTCTATTTGAACTATTGTTATTAATACAAAAATCTCAAATTTCTCATTTAAGATTTTCGTTTATCATTTTTTGGAGAACTAAACGCTTTTATAGTCTGTTTTTGTTTATTAACTTATAGCTAGGAAACTCTCAAGATAATTTCTTACTTCAATGGTAAACAATTTATTTTTAAGATAATATCTTCGTTCATTTAAAATTGTTTTTTCGTAAGTCAGCCAAATTATCGCTAGCGTTCTGTATCGTTCTAAAATCCAAAAAAGGTGTTCGTTATTATTCTTGTGGTGCAACCTAAATGCTATTATGGACTTTTCTCTTTTGCCAAATCAACGGTTTCTTGGGAGTATCAGCTAATGTTAGTTATAGCATTCTCTTTCGGTTGCTATGAGGTATATAGCTAGTTCAGTGATTCACCAATGACTTGTGCTGCACTACAGTTGCTAACAACGTGTATAATTAATTACTGCGGAATTTCCAATCGGAAATTCACAATAATTAATTATCTTAGCTACAAATCGGAAAATGACTTACGCCCTTTTCCGTAACTAATCATACACAAAACCGTTGTGTGTAATTCAAGAAACACTCTTCTCCTAAATAATAATCATAATAAAGCAGAATTAGAAACATTCAGTTTTTGAAATAATTCTCTATGTGTTCTTGGCATATTTGTTGTGAGTAAAAAATAAATTTAAACCATACGATATGAAAAAAATATTATTAATGAGTATTTTGTTTTGTTCAGCAATTAATGTCTTAGCTCAGGATGAAGAAAAGACAATCAATCCAACAGACAAAGGACACTTTATTGTCGATGGTTCCGTTTATTTTTCTACTAACCATTCAAAGTCAAGAGAAAGCGGATTTGAATCCAAGAATAAATCATTTGGTTTTGGAATTAGCCCAAAAGCCGCATACTTCGTAATCGATAGGTTAGCTGTAGGTTTAGAAACATCTTTTAATTATACAGAAAATGAATCAACAAATTCTGATAATAATAAATATACAAGTAATAGCAAAAGTGTGTTTGTTGGTCCTTTCTTTAGATATTACTTGTCAAATGGTCTATTTGGTCAAGCCTCTTTTGGATTTGGGACTTCCAAAAGTAATAGTGATGGTTTTAAAAGTTCAACTGATGTCTTTAGATATAAATTAGGCTTAGGGTATGCAATTTTTTTAAATCAACATACATCTATTGAACCGTTAATTAGTTACCAACATAATAAAAATTCCAGCAATGAATCTACTTTTGAATCAACTAATAATGGTTTTATTTTTGGAGTAGGCTTTACTATTTATTTATAATCAAAATTTATTGAGTTTGTAAATTATATATTAAAAAACTACACACAACAACGTGTATAACCAATTGCTTAGTTTGTGTGTACTCGGAAAATCCTATCGGATTTCCCTAATGGTTCGGTTTATTTTGCTAACTTAGTCCTTGCCAACGCAACCAGCCATACACAAAACCGTTACCCAACATTTCGACATAACATTATGAAATTAAAATTACTATTAGTTACTGCAATAATATTTAGCTTTTCAGCAAAGGCTCAAAACCTAAATGATGAAAATTTAATGGGAGAATGGAAAGCAATTAATGTTAATATTCCTAATTCTGATGAAGTACCACAAAAAGAAGCCTTAAAAATGGTTGAGGATGCTTTTTTAAACTCAAAATTTAACTTTAAGGGAAATAAAGTCTTTAGGATAAAATTTGGAAAACTCGCTGATGAAAGAATGAAAGAACTCTTTTTTCTGGATAATCAAAATTGGAGAATTAAAGACAACCAAATACAAATTGGAACAGAAAATGACGGATTTTCTTCAATGCATATTACTGTCCAAAAAATAAAGGATAAAACATATTTTATACTTCCAATGATTCAATTGGAAATGGAAAAGTTAAGCGATGACAAACCTTCAAAACCTAAAATTATTGAGTCAAAATCAGAAAAAACAGAAAGTGTTGATTACTCAAAAGCAGAAATAATAACTAAAGACATAGACAAGTTTAAAATTATAGATTTCAAAGAAATTGAAAACCCACCATTAGCACCTGACTGTAAATCAAAATGGAAAGTAGAAAAACAAAAAGAATGTACAAACAAATTTATTCAACGACACGTAATGAGAAAATTCAATACTGAACTTGCAGGTGATGTTGGACTTACAGGAAGAATAAAAATAATGATAGAATTTATTATTGACACAAATGGAAAACCAATAAACATTAATGCTACTGGAGGACCAGAAATTATGAACCAAAATGCAATCGATGTCATTGGACTTTTACCAGATATGAAACCTGGAATGAAAGATGGAGAACCAATTAATGTTTCTTATAAAATGCCTCTGATATTTCAAGTTCAAGATTAAAAAACGTTGGGTAACAACGTGTATAACCAATTGCTCAGTTTGTGCATACTTGGAAATTCCTATCGGAATTTCCTATTGGTTCGGTTTCTTTTGCTAACTTAGTTCTCGCCAACGCAACAAGCCATACACAAACACGTTAGCAAACATTTGATGAAAACAATATCCATAAAATCATTTGCCAAAACAGGAAAATTTGGAGAAATTGGAATCGGTACTCTGAAAAAAGACGTTATAAAACTTCTTGGAACTGATTATGATTTTGGAGATTGCGGAGAAACTCAAATTATAAAATATGGTTGGTATGAATTCTTTTTTTGGAGTGACACCGAAAAACTCTTTGCAATACAAAACGACCATTTACAAGCCAATTGTGAAAATCACAATGAAATGATTTTGTATAAGAATGATCTTTTTGAAATCGATATTTGGTTTTTAAAAGTAAATCAAGATTATACATATAGTCAAGTAATTCAATTGTTAAAAAAAGAAGATATAGATTATAAAATAGAACCAGGAAGTGAAATTGAACCTGAAATTATTCGATTTAAAAGTGGAGTCTATCTGGATTTTAGTGAAGGGTCTTTTGGATGGAATTCTGAGACAAATGAATCCTATAATGATACTATTAAAAACAAAGAAGACTATTTATTAAATGGAATAAGATTATTTGATTTTAAAAAAGAATAGAAAACGTTTGCTAACAACGTGTATAACCAATTGCTTGGTTTGTGCATACTCGGAAAATCCTGCGGATTTTCCTACTGGTTCGTTTCTTTTTGCTAACTTAGTTCTCGCCAACGCAACTAGCCATACACAAACACGTTGTACACAATTTAAACCAATCGTTTTCAAATGACAAAACATCTAATATTTCTACTTTTTATTATCACTCTAAATAGCTGTGCGAACAACGAAAAATCGACACATGATAATAAGCGAGATAATATAATCAATGGCACATTTTATGAGAACGATAAAGCAAGAGACCTTAATGAAAAAGGAATAGAGTTAAGCCGAAATGGTAACTATAAAGAAGGAAATGTAATGTTTTTGAGAGCATTAGAATTAGAGCCAAACAATCCAACTACATTAAGTAATTTAGGTTTAAATAACTATTTTGAGGACGACTATGATAATTCAATAAAATATTTTCAAGAATCCTACAAAGTATCTGATTCAACATATCACATGGCTGCGGCAAATTTAGCAATGTCCTACTTCTATAATGAAGAGTATGATAAAGGAATTAAAATAGCAAACTATGTTATTAATCATACTGATGATAAAGTTATCTTATCTTCTGCTTATGTTAATAGAGCATTTAACCACATTGGAAATAATAATTGTGAAAAGGCTAAAACTGATATAATTTACATCTATAAAAATTATCGAGCCGTAAAAAATATAGAATATCACTTAAAAGATTTAGCTAAAAAAATGAAAAACTGTGTACAACAACGTGTATAACCAATTGCTTGGTTAAAGCCTACTTGGAAATTCCTATCGGAATTTCCTACTGGTTCGGTTTCTTTTGCTAACTTAGTTCTCGCCAACGCAACCAGCCATACACAAAACCGTTAGCCATAATACAACTCATACTCCGAATTCAAAAAACGGAACGAATTTTGATTACTTTCTTTAAACGAATTTTATGAAAAATCAGATTCTAATTCTTCTTTTATTGTTTTTTAGTTTTACGAAAGTTCAACCTCAAAGTTCAAAATGTTTGAATAACAAACTTTATCACGCTAACTCGGATTTAAGCGAGATTACTAATAGAATTTCAAACGATTCAATATTTGATAAAACGAACTCTGAATCCAACTCCCTTACTTTGACTGTTTTTCAAGATGCTTCTGTTCAATTATCTAATAAGTCACAAAATGATAAAAATAGTCTGTCAGTTAAATCTGTAGCAATACTTACTAACTCAACTCCATATGAAGTAAGTTTAATGAATAATGATGGAAAAATTATAATTGTTAGACAAGTATTCTATAATAATAGATGGCGAAACATTAAGTCCTATAAAAACACTCCAAAACGTTTTTGTGGAAATAGTTATAGGTCAAAAAGAACAATTAAACGCAAAAGCTCCCTAATTTTTGCTGTACCTTGTTTAGAAGGAAACATAAAAACAAAATTTAGACTAGTTCTATTTCAGAAAAACAAGGTAGCAATATATTCGAATGAATTTCAAGGATTCATACCTAAAAGGTTTTTAGAATAAGTACAATGGCTAACAACGTGTATAACCAATTGCTTAGTTTGTGTGTACTCGGAAATTCCTATCGGAATTTCCTATTGGTTCGGTTTCTTTTGCTAACTTAGTTCTCGCCAACGCAACAAGCCATACACAAAACCGTTAACAACAATAGTGCAAAAATTCAACAGTACTACTCTATTTGAACTATTGTTATTAATACAAAAATCTCAAATTTCTCATTTAAGATTTTCGCTTTATCATTTTTTGGAGAACTAAACGCTTTTATGGTCTGGTTTTATTTATTAAGTTATTGCAAGGAAACTCTCAAGAAAATTGATCACTTAAATGGCAAACAATTTATTTTTAGAATAATATGTTTTATCATTTAAAATTGTTTTTTCGTAAGTCAGCCGAATTATCGATAGCGTTCTGTATCGTTCTAAAATCCAAAAAAGGTGTTCGTTATTATTCCTGTGGTGCAACCTAAATGCTATTATGGACTTTTCTCTTTTGCCAAATCAACGGTTTCTTGGGAATATCAGCTAATGTTAGTTATAGCATTCTCTTTCGGTTGCTGTGAAGTAAATAGCTAGTTCTGTGATTTACCAATGACTTGTGCCGCACTACAGTTGCTAACAACGTGTATAATTAATTACTGCGGAATTTCCAATCGGAAATTCACAATAATTAATTAACTTAGCTGCTAATCGGAAAATGACTTACGTCCTTTTCCTTAACTAATCATACACAAAACCGTTAACAACAATAGTGCAAAAATTCAACAGCACTACTCTATTTGAACTATTATTGTAAATACAAAAATCTCTAATTTCTCATTTAAGATTTTCGTTTATCATTTTTTGGAGAACTAAACGCTTTTATGGTCTGTTTTTGTTTATTAACTTATAGCTAGAAAACTCTCAAGATAATTTCTTACTTCAATGGTAAACAGTTTCTTTTTAAGATAATATGTTCGTTCATTTAAAATTGTTTTTTCGTAAGTCAGCCAAATTATCGCTAGCGTTCTGTATCGTTCTTAAATCCAAAAAAGGTGTTCGTTAGTATTCCTGTGGTACAACCTAAATGCTATTATGGACTTTTCTCTTTTGCCAAATCAACGGTTTCTTGGAAGTATCAGCTAATGTTAGTTATAGCATTCTCTTTCGGTTGCTGTGAAGTATATAGCTAGTTCTGTGATTTACCAATGACTTGTGCTGCACTACAGTTGCTAACAACGTGTATAATTAATTACTGCGGAATTTCCAATCGGAAATTCACAATAATTAATTATATTAGCTAATAATCGGAAAATGACTTACGTCCTTTTCCGTAACTAATCATACACAAAATCGTTAACAACAATAGTGCAAAAATTCAACAGTACTACTCTATTTGAACTATTGTTATTAATACAAAAATCTCAAATTTCTCATTTAAGATTTTCGTTTATCATTTTTTGGAGAACTAAACGCTTTTATAGTCTGTTTTTGTTTATTAACTTATAGCTAGGAAACTCTCAAGATAATTTCTTACTTCAATGGTAAACAATTTATTTTTAAGATAATATCTTCGTTCATTTAAAATTGTTTTTTCGTAAGTCAGCCAAATTATCACTAGCGTTCTGTATCGTTCTAAAATCCAAAAAAGGTGTTCGTTAGTATTCCTGTGGTGCAACCTAAATGCTATTATGGACTTTTCTCTTTTTCCAAATCAACGGTTTCTTGGGAGTATCAGCTAATGTTAGTTATAGCATTCTCTTTCGGTTGCTGTGAAGTATATAGCTAGTTCTGTGATTTACCAATGACTTGTGCTGCACTACAGTTGCTAACAACGTGTATAATTAATTACTGCGGAATTTCCAATCGGAAATTCACAATAATTAATTAACTTAGCTGCTAATCGGAAAATGACTTACGTCCTTTTCCGTAACTAATCATACACAAAACCGTTAGCCACAATTATGAAAGAGCCTATAATATTAGACAATGAATTGGATTTTGAATACAATATGTATGAGCCTTCAATTTTTTTAAAATATAAAGGGAAACTTTTTACAGGTACAGTTATTTTAGAGAACGGAAAATCCTATATTGAATATACTAATGGAAATCAAGATGGTCGTTCAGTGGATTACTATGACAATGGACAAATAGCAGAAGATTACCTAATGAAGAATGGTAGCCTTATTAACGGGAAAAACTGGTATTCAGATGGTCAAATAAAATATAATTCTAAAACAGATACAAAATGGGATAAAGATGGTGTTGTTACAAGGAATAATCACTCATGGTATTACAAAAATGGAAAAGTAAGATATAGTAATAATTCTAATGGTAAAAGGATGTATTACTCATCTAAAGGAAAGTTAGCATTCAAGGTCATTTCTTCAAATGATAAGCCTTACAACATAAATAGCATTACTTACTATCACAATGTACTAATAGAATCTTACAAAGACTTTTTAGAACACATTTATTTAGATGCACAATACAATTGTAGTTTTAGGGATATTGCATATCACTATGTTATAGGTTGGATAAGAAAATTATATCATCTTGGCTTTAAGAAAGAGTCAATTACATTAATCGAGACCATAGTTTCTGATAGTAAAGAAATCTTGAATAAAAAACCTGATTTTAAAAATAAAAGTACAGAAAAAAATAAAATTCACAACTTACCAATTTTAATAAAGATACTAAAACAAGAAGAGCTTGATAAACGAAATGACCCAGAAAACGAAAACACATTATCTAGAATTATTTTTTAATAAATTATGATTTTTGGCATTTGATACATACTATTTTAAAAATAAAGCAAAAACTGTTTGCGTTGGCTTCAATAGTTGGTTAAAGGAAGATAATTTAGTAGTTCTTACAGAGACAATTGAAAACATCCCTGAATATGTGTCCGGAGAATTTTACAAAAGAGAGCTACCTTGTATATTGAGCTTATTAAATAAAAATGCTTTAGAGAATATTGAATTAATAATTGTAGATGGCTTTGTTTATTTGGACGATAATAACAAATATGGTTTAGGAGCTCATCTGTATAACGCATTGAATAAAGAAATTCCAATAATTGGAGTTGCAAAGCGAGACTTCGCTACCATTAATAAAAATAAATCCAAAGTATATAGAGGAGAAAGTCAAAACCCGTTATTCATAACTTCAATTGGAATTGAATTAAATATAGCATCGGAAAAAATTAAAAAAATGAAAGGAAAATATAGAATCCCAACTTTATTAAAAGAACTTGACAAACTCACTAGAGAAAAATAAAAACTGTGGCTAACACCGTGTATAATTCATTGCTAGTACTCGCCTACTTACGAAAGTCCTCGCGGACTTTCTATCTGTGATTTATTTGCTAACTTTAGTGCTTAAACACGCAACGAAATCATACACAAAACCGTTGGCATTAATTTATGAGCTACAGTAAGAAACGAATAGAGTATAATAATAAATGGCCAAATGAAGTCATAATTTTTTCTGCACAAAAAGCATTTTTAGAATTATTAAATGACAAAGGAATTATAAATATTTTACGTCCAATTAAGCTTCCTTTAATTGAAAATTATGAATTCCAAAGACTTTTATCTTTTAAAATTGATATATACGAACAACTTCCTAACAGACCAGACATTGGATTTGATTTAGCTTGGAGAACTTTTGAGGCATACTCAACTTACATTGCTAAAAAATCAAATTGGTCAGTTTCCAAAACTTGGAAAATAACTAACAAAATTTCAGAAGATTTTTTTATAAACCAATACAATAATAATTCAGAATTAAATAGTGCTTTTAAGGAATTGACAAAAGCTGTTCCTTTACAAGCAACTGAATACTTGATTAAAAAGTTATTTGAAGAAGAATCTTCTGCTATAAAATCGCAACAAAGGCAGATAACCGACAGAGTCAAAGATTGTATAGGAAATGAATTATTTGATGCAATTGAAAAGAAATACGGAGATTTAAATGCGGATACACAAAGAAGAGCTGGTATGTTATTGCAAATTCTTCTTTCTGGGAGAGAAATTGAGTTAGAAGAAAAAAAATATCAATTATCTCAATTACAGATTATAAAATTACTCATAAACGGAATTTTATATACTTATAGGAATGAACGTTTCCACGGAGATGCTTTTTCACCTTTTAAAAGTAGTATGACAAAAATAAAGACTTATGCTCATTCATATTATTTACTTATATCTACATACTTTTTTATTAGTCAATTGATTTACAAGGACTATCCTAACTTAATTGAATTAAGTGAAATTGCTAAATCTCTGAATGAAAACACAGTAAGATATAATTTAGTATTTGAAAAACATATAAAAAAATAAAAACTAATGCCAACAACGTGTATAATTAATTGCTTTGGTAAGTGCTTATTTGGAAAATTCCTTCGGAATTTTCTCGCGTTCGTTTTTGTTTACTAAATTAGTTGCTGAAACACGCAACTAACCATACACAAACACGTTGTGCAACATTAAAGAACTGAACTTTCCTGAAATAGGTTGACTAAAAATTAATCACTTAATTATAGTCACTTATGAAAACACAAAATGAACACTGGCGAAAAAAAAGCTATCAAAAAGTAACTTTAGAAACCAAACTTTTAGTTGTTGACCAAATCTTAAACGGTCAAGTATCTACCAACTTCGCATCTAAAAAGTATGATGTTCCGAGAACTACCATTACCTATTGGTTGAGAAAATACAGTACCTTAGTACAACAAAACAATGGTATGAGTAAAGACAAGGAAATTAAAAAACTTAAGGAAAAGATTGAAGAACTAGAGTTTCAAAAAGACTTTCAGCAAGATATCATTGCTGATATGGAACTCATTACAGGAGTCGATATGTCAAAAAAGTCATTACCCAAAACATTAGCAAAAGAGATAGAGCTAAAGAAAAAACAGCGTATAAAAGAAAATGGCTCTATGGATGTTTTGGGATATCTAAACAAGCCTTCTACAAAAGACTCAAAGCCCAACAAAAACAAGAAATAGACCATCAAAAACTTATTAAAATGGTTAAAGACTACCGTAAAAAAGTAGGCTCCAAAACTGGTGGAATAAAACTACATACTGAACTTAAACAAGACTTTATTAACGATGATATTAAAATTGGTAGAGACAAATTCTATCGCTTTTTAAGGTATTATAATTTACTGGTTCCTAAACGCAAAAACTACATCACAACCACAAACTCTAATCACATGTACAGAAAATACAAAAATATCGTAAAAGACCACGTTCCTACTCGACCAGAACAACTATGGGTAAGTGATATAACATACATTAAAACCCAAGACGGTCATAATTATTTAGCAATCGTAACTGATGCGTATTCTAAGCAAATTATGGGCTACAAAATAGATAATCATATGAGAACATCACTTTGCACAGATGCCCTCGCTATGGCTATTAAAAATAGAAAGTATCCCAGTCATAAACTTATTCATCATTCTGACAGAGGGTTTCAATACTGTAACCCAAAATACACCGAGTTTGCTGAAAACAATGGAATTACCTTGAGTATGACCGAGCAATACGACCCTTATGAAAATGCTATTGCCGAACGCATTAATAGAACTCTTAAATATGAATACGGATTAAAACAAACCATTAAAAACACTGACCTAGCTCAAAAAATGACCGAGCAAGCTGTATATATTTATAACAATCTGAGAACGCATTTTAGCCTGGATCTAAGAAAACCTGCCGAAGTCCATTTAAATCCAAACATCAAATACAAATCCTATCGAAAAAATAATGTAAATTTACCTGAACTAACGATTTAAAAACAGACCTAGTTCAAACTATTTTTTTGCCTTATAAACGGCTGAAAAAAATCTTTTGAACGTCGAAATAATAAATAAAAAAGGTCAACCTATTTCAGTATAATACAAACAACCTCATGCTGAAAGAAATATTAACAAATCCATTTTATGCAATAATTGGAGTTTTAGCCATTTGGCAAATTTTGAATCTAATCCTTATTGGTAACTCAAAATTAACTGAAAAAACTTGGGCAAGATTAGAATATATTTGGATTATCATCGGTTTTATGGGTGTTATCTCGATTATTATTGAAAATAATAGAAACTATAAAAAAGGAGATTTAACATTTACTGAAAATTGGATAGAAAATCAATTTGAATCATTGCTGAGTTTTGCTGAGAGAGAAACTGTTTGCTTTAAATTCAATAAAAGTGATTGGATGCCAGAAGAAGAATTCAACAAACGACAGGCTGAATCTGATAGAATATGTAATTGGGTTAAAGAAGAAATCCTTCCAATTTTGGAAAAATCAAAAGAGAATGGTTTTGAAAAAATCGGAGAATATAAAAAATTAGAACTTGAGGAATTAAAAGGCAACTATACGCCTGACAGAATTACACGTGATATTAAGGAAATCAATGAGGATATTTTAGTAAGAGATAACTTAATAAATGAAATAAGGTCGAATTATTGGTTAGGCTTTCAATATTCAATTGGAGTTGTTATGTTAATTTTTGCATTTGCACTTAGATTAACCTTAGTAACGAAAAAAGTAAAACTAAAATAAAATTCGAAGGCAAAGAATAAATTGTATATCAAAACAAATGAACAAAAAAGCAGAACGATTCATTTTAAAAACAGAAAAATAATGGAATTAATAAACGCCTTAGAAAAGTTAATTGAACAACATTTAAAAGATTATTTATTCACATTGCATCACTATTCTATTTATACAATGGACAATATTATTACTGTTAGTGGCAAGAGAAAAGAAGATGACATCAGTGAATTTAATCTTTTAAGATTAGGCATAAGTGAAGAACACAGAGAGTTTCTAATTCCTAATATTTTTATACCTAAAGAGGACAGAAAAAAAGGTATTGGATTAGGATTAATTGCATTTATTTATGAAATAGCACAAAAATTAAACTTTGGATTAGCTCTTGTGCAAATGACAGATAGTTTTCGGGAAAAGATGGTCAAAAGAGGAGCTTTAGAAACTGGAATATATGATTGCCTGGAAATAGTACAGTCTACAAATCTTAAATAACGTTGCACAACAACGTGTATAACTAATTGCTAGTGTTGTGTTTACTCGGAAAATCCTGCGGATTTCCCTAATGGTTCGGTTTATTTTGTTAACTTAGTTCTTGCCAACGCAACTAGCCATAACACAAACACGTTGTGTGTAATTAAAAACAAGTAACATGAAAAAAATAATTATTTGCATTATCCTTATTTCTATTGCTGAAAACACTTTTTCTCAGCAATTAGATTTTCCTTTTTTAAATAAGCTGACAAAAATATCTATTGATGAAGTAGATGATTATATGATTAATTATTATGGTTATGAAAAAATTGAAAGCAAAAGCGAAACCAATGTAATGACTTATGGTAGATATTATAATCACGATTTAGATAATTCCATCATGATTTCCATTTCGTTCAAAGATGACAAACCGAATACGCTAGAATTATTAATAGCTAAAAATTTTGACATTCAGACGATTAAAAAGGAGTTAATAAAACGTGGCTATAAGAAGCAATCACTCATAGATTTTAAATTTGTTACTTTCAAAAAGGAAAAATCGACTGTTTTAGTCTCGATTATTCCAAATGAATTTGGAAAAAGTAAAATAAGGTTTATATCTGAATCATAAATTGATTTAGCTTTTTCTTGATTTAATACAGTTCAGATAAAAAAACTACACACAACACCGTGTATAATTCATTGCTAGTAAGTGTCTTCTTGCGAAAGTCCTAGCGGACTTTCTATCTATGATTTATTTGCTAACTTTAGTGCTTAAACACGCAACGAAATCATACACAAACACGTTGGCAATAATTATTGACTCAAATTATGAAAAGATTGTTTTTTTTATTTTTAATTCTATCAATTAGTTGTTCAAAAAGTGATGACAGTAAGGAAGGCATACCTGAATGCCAGGAAAAAATGTTTCTTGAA
Organism: Psychroserpens ponticola; assembly: GCF_023556315.2. Classification (NCBI taxonomy): domain Bacteria; kingdom Pseudomonadati; phylum Bacteroidota; class Flavobacteriia; order Flavobacteriales; family Flavobacteriaceae; genus Psychroserpens; species Psychroserpens ponticola. Next base: position 2,040,372 of record NZ_CP116221.1, read on the forward strand.
TCTTTTATTGCCGAACCCAATGACTGTTTTATCTTTCTTGATGATCCTGTTATGACTTTTATATTTGTTAGAATTAACCCTTTCACTAAAACTGATTTCAATAATATACCTCACGCTGAAATATTCGTAAGCATATTTATAGATGACTTTACTTGGGAATTTCTTCATACAATTTATGAAGATTCTGAAATGAACGGCAATTCATTTTCAGGATTAGTTAATGGTGGAATTAACGATAATATTTATACAATTTACTTTGATGAAATTGAGTTTACTGAAACAGAAACACAATTTATTTTTCATCGAGCAACAATAAGATTGGAGAAATATGTTGAAGATTGATTAAGAAACTATTGCCAACAACGTGTATAACCAATTGCTAGGTTATAGCCTACATGGAAATTCCTAACGGAATTTCCTCTGGTTCGGTTTCTTTTGTTAACTTAGTTCTTGCCAACGCAACAAGCCATACACAAACACGTTGGCAACAAGCTACGAAATTCAGTAAATCAATAAAATTGAGAACTGAAAATGATATTTTTGTATCTTTGATAAAAAGCAAATAAAATGGATTTACAAACAAGAAAACTGGAACTTATTCAAGAGTTTTTAAAAATTCAAAGTGAAGATGTTATTTCACGACTTGAAAAAATCCTAAGAAAAGAAAATAAAAATTCAGATAACGGAAATTTTAAACCAATGACAATTGAGGAATTTAATTCTCGGATTGACAGATCTATGGAAGATTCTAAAAAAGGTCGATTAATAGAATCTAGTGAATTAAAAGCTAAGATTGATAAATGGAATTAAAATTATTTTGGACTAATTTTTCTCAAAGAGAACTAGAAAAAATTTATGAATACTATCGAGATAAAGCAGGAACTCGAATTGCTAAAAAGCTCATTAACGGAATTCATAGTGAAACTTTAAAACTCAAAAGTCAACCGAAAATTGGACAAACTGAAGACCTTTTAAAGAATAGAAAACAAGAATTTAGGTATTTAGTTTTTAAAAATTATAAAATTGTTTATTGGATTAATGATAAAGAAAACAGAGTTGAAATAAATGATGTTTTTGACACTAGGCAAAATCCGATAAAAATGGAACGGACAAAATAAAAGCCAATTGCCAACACCGTGTATATTTAATTGCTAGTCCTAGCCTACTTACGAATATTCCTGCGGAATATTCTATTCGTTTTTTATTTACTAAATTAGTTGCTAAATCACGCAACTAAGCATACACAAACACGTTGTATGCAATTCTTGAAACGATGAAAAAAATAGATATTTTTATAATAATTTGTGGACTATTTTTATTTGCTGCTTGCAAAAATGAAAAAGAAGCGAATGATGGCAAAAATGAGAGTTTTTCAGAATGGAGAGACAATAATGAAATTGATTCCATCTCATTTTACAATTCTAATGATTCGTGTAATAAAATTATTGGTAAACTTAATGTTAAATCAAGACTGCATAAAAATTTAATGGAAAAAGGAATTTTTGGAGGAGGAATGTCAAGTAGATGGCTTGAAATCAAAAAAGACTCTATAACTTATTTTGCTCCTAATGGTGAAATTGCTGATCGTGGAAAATGTAATTGTGAAAATGGAGTTCTAAAAGTTAATTGGGAAGTAAGATATAGTCGTCAAATAGAATATAAAATTCACTTTAATTCTAAAGATTTTGTTGAGTTAAGATATTACGACTATCCGTTCAGTTTTGATACTTTTGAATACGATACAACAAAAGACCCAACCAATCCAACAAAAGTAATTGGAACTATGGAGTAATTGATTAAACTGCATACAACAACGTGTATAACCAATTGCTTGGTTATCGCATACTCGGAAATTCCTAACGGAATTTCCTATTGGTTCGTTTTCTTTTGCTAACTTAGTCATAGCCAACGCAACTAGCCATACACAAAACCGTTGGCATTAATTTGAACAAAACCGAGTGAATATTAAAAACTTTAGAAATATATTGACTTTTGGAATTGGGATATTAATAATCTCATTCTCTGTTTTTCTTACGATAAAAATTGCACAAAACACTTCTGGAAATTTGACCTTAGCGATTATTTCTTTAATAATTTTCTATTCGTTAAGTTATTTATTTATTGCAACGTCATTAATCAGAATGGAATACAGAAAATCCGAAAAAGGAATTAATATTAAAATCAACAATGAGGATAAACAGCTAGTTATAAAAAATACTGGAAACGGAAAATCAGAAGTAATTAATAACGATAATGTAAAAGCTATTGAATTATATTATTCTTGGAACACAAACCCTTTCTCTTCTGACTTAGGATACTCAAAAATTATGTTAAATAACGATTCAAAAATTTTCATTACTCAAGACAAAATAAGTCAAGCCGAAATTAAAAGCTTATTTTGAAAAAAAGTTAAAAAGGAAAAAAGTCGATTTATGAATAAACTGAAATAAATAAAAAACTAATGCCAACAACGTGTATAACCAATTGCTTGGTTCTAGCCTACTTGGAAATTCCTAACAGAATTTCCTCTGGTTCGTTTTCTTTTGTTAACTTAGTTCTCGCCAACGCAACTAGCCATACACAAAACCGTTAAATGCAATTGCTCCGAAATTTGTCTTCTTTAGGTAAATTCCACTAAAATTTATACTTAGTTTTTCTCAAATAAATCACACTCACTAAACCTACAAGGTCTAATTTAAAAACATACATGAAAGGTTTTTCTTTTTGGAGATACTTAAGTCTTAAAATGGAACATTCAGAGTTTTTCACTCAAACGTCTAATCTAAATCTTATAGTTTTTTCGTGCTTACTCCTTCCCTAACACTAATATAAAAATTATACTCACTCTAATCTGAGTTTAGATAGATTTTGCTAATAATGGCAATTAGCAAGTGATTTAATAATTTGAACTCGTTGCCTGCCAACTTTATGTGCTTTGCTTTGTGTGTCGCAACAGCACATAACAACGTGTATAACCAATTGCTTTGTTTGTGCATACTCGGAAATTCCTAACGGAATTTCCTATTGGTTCGTTTTCTTTTGTTAACTTAGTTCTTGCCAACGCAACAAGCCATACACAAAACCGTTACCATTAATTTGAACCAAACAATGAAAATTACACTTTTGACAATATTATTTCTTTCAATAAATTCCGTTTTCGGACAAGATAAAGAAGTAACATTTCACGAAATTATTCCAGAGTATATTCTAGCAGTTTGGGAAAATGATGGGACATCTGACAAAGCTAAATTCAAAATAACTGAACTTGAACAAATCAAATCTTTTTTAACAGAACTAGGAAAGAGAAAAAATAAAATAACATCAAATGAATTTCTGACAAAGCCAACTACCAATACTCTTGTTGCTCACTATTTACATAAAAAACTAAAATGGAATTCCTTTAATGGACCTCACGTTGGAATTAAAAAACTGAAGAATAGTAAGGTTATTAAAAATGAACTAAAAAATTTACCAGGTAATAATGAATTATTAGCACATTACTATTTGTCAATTTTTTCAGATGTTCTGAATAAGCAAAAGCCAATGGATTTGGCCTCGACCAATATTGATTTGAAAAACCTTAATCTAAATAATGACACGGAAAAAGGAATTCTTATTTTATGTGCTATGCGTCACATTGGAGGACAAGTAAGTTCATATTCTTCCACTCGCTTTCCTGACAATTGTTTTCGTGCGAAAAAATACGTTGAAAATATGCCCAAATTTAATGATGGATTTTTCTATGAATATGAATTGTCTGAATTTGAGGATTTTAAAATAGAAGTTGACAAACGATATCCAAAAATGAGCTTTAAAGAAAGGTATTTGCCAGAATTTATAAAAGCAAAAAGCGGATATGAAAAATGTCTAGCGAACGAAAAAAACTAATGGTAACAACGTGTATAACCAATTGCTTGGTTTATGTGTACTCGGAAATTCCTAACGGAATTTCCTACTGGTTCGGTTTCTTTTACTAACTTAGTTCTTGCCAACGCAACAAGCCATACACAAACACGTTAGGCAACATTTGAAAAAACTCCTATGAAAAAAATCACAATCATTTTTTTAATTTCAGTTATCGTAACAAGTTGTAAAAAAAAAAAGGAGATTAACGTTCAATATATAACTAACAAGTTTAACGAAACAATTGAAAATATTGATAAAGTTCAATATGATGCGCAAAATGTGATGACATTTTCTGATGGTAATGTTTGGAATAACAAAGGTTTTGCAGTTCTTGAAAAAGAAACCTCTGATACGGTTTTCGGATTTTCATTTTATGGAATAAGAAACAACATTAACAAGTCATCCATTTATAAAGACGGAATTGGATTTCAAATTTCAAATAGTAAAAGAAAATTTGAACAAGAAAAAGGCGGATTACACTTTTTAGGAAATCCAGGAGGACAAATGATTTATCGTGACTTTTTTAAATTGGATTCTGTATATAAAAACGTTGTGTTTTCGGAAACAGACAGCACTTATCTTCTCACATATACATTTGAAGATGATTTAAAAAACAAAATCACAGATAAAACTAAAACTATTGAATTAAGTAAAAACAACTTCTTACCTAAAAAAGTGGTTAATTCACTTCAACCTGATTTCGGAAATAAGCAAACTGTTGAATTTATATTTGATAATTTCAAAATAAATGAAAACATTGATAAAAGTGTTAATTCGTACATTGAGGAATTAAATGAATATGAACAAATAATAGAGAAAGAACCTAAACCAAATCCTCTATTAAAAAAATCATTACCAAAATTCATATTAACCGACTTATTTGATGAGAAAAACAAAGTAAATATTGAGACCGATAAATTAACGCTAATTGATTTTTGGGAAGTTTGGTGTGGTTGGTGTATCAAGTCATTTCCAAAGGTAGAGGAAATTAAAAACAAATATGAAAACGATTTAAATGTAATCGGAATTGTTTCACAGGATATCGAAAATGCAAGAAAATTAGTAGAGAAAAAAGAGACTACTTTTTTAAATTTAATTGGGAACAAAGAACTAAATCAAACCTTTAGTGTAAATAGTTGGCCAAGATATTTTTTAGTTGACCAAAATGGAATTATCCAAGAAGAATATCACGGATTTTCCGACCAAATTGAGAAAGATATTAAAAAACTGATTAACAAATAAAAACGTTGCCTAACAACGTGTATAACCAATTGCTTGGTCTGTGTGTGCTCGTAAAATCCTATCGGATTTTCCTACTGGTTCGTTTCTTTTTGTTAACTTAGTTCTCGCCAACGCAACCAGCCATACACAAAATCGTTGTGCATAATTTGAGCTAAGCGAAATGAAACAAACATTAATACTATTTTCAGCACTATTTTTATTAATCAATTCCTGTAAAAAAGGAAATGATAAGACAAAAATTTCACCTAAAGATGGAATAGAAAAACTATTTGTTGCGGAAGATATTTTTAATCAGAAATGGGTTGATACCATTATGCCAATCAGAAATGACGCTTTTTATGAATTTAAAAGTAAAAATAAAAACTTAAAAAAATACTCTTACATTTTAGATTATAGTTCTGACCAAAATCAGATTTATGGGAAAATGGAATCAAATACTTATATTTTTGACAATATTGATTTGGTGCTTATTGACAAATTAATCGCAGAAAACAATAAAACGAATCTGAATGGAATAGAATATTTGATAGAAGAAACAGATGAATTTAACTTACCTTTTGAAACGTGTAAATCATTTGCTCTCCTCAACCCAAACAACAGAGATTTTAAAGGATTTACGATTAATTATATTAAAGGAAACAAACTAATTCAAACAAAAATTTTATTTAATAAATTTTTCCCAATCGATTGGGATATTGCTGTGAATAAACTGAATGAATTATAAAATTATTGGTTTAGATTATGTTTGAGAAGTTTATAAAATTGTTATTAAAAGGAATAATATCAATAATCGTTTTTACAATATACCTTTTCACATTACTTTATCCATTTTACAACTTATTAGTACCAGATTATATTAGTTCTGATAATATAATTGTCATTGGAGTTATTGCTACTGTTTTTTTATATTATTTAACAATCGATTCAATTATTAAGTTTTTAAAACAAATATGGTATTGAAAGGATGGTAAAAAAAACTATGCACAACAACGTGTATAACCAATTGCTTGGTTTGTGTGTACTCGGAAATTCCTATCGGAATTTCCTATTGGTTCGGTTTCTTTTGTTAACTTAGTTCCTACCAACGCAACAAGCCATACACAAACACGTTGGCAGTAATTAAAGGAAACAGAAACCAAAATGAATAGAACATTTAGGAAAGGAGCTATTGGAGCTTTAACAGACGAATACGAAAAAGCTCTGAACGAATTAAAAGCCTTGCTCTTACAAGTTCCTGACGCTGAATTTCAAAAAGTATATAATGAAAAAACTGCGGTTGACTTTCAATCAGTAAGGAATATAGTTTTGCATATGATTAATTCAGGATATGGTTATGCGAATTATATTAGAAAAAGGTTTGGAAATAATTATGTTGTTCTAAAAATAGAAATTGAAACAACTGAACAAGGAATAACTGAACTTGAAAAAATGTTTGAATACACTGTTGAAACTTTTGAAAACAAATGGCATTTGACATATCGCGAATTAATGAATACTATAATCAAAACTTCTTGGACAACTTACGATTTAGAAGCGATTATTGAACATGCAATAGTTCATATTTTAAGGCACAGACTTCAAATTGAGAAAATGATAATTAAAAACGAAATTTTATAAAGTATCTAGAACTAAAAACTACAGCCAACAACTTGTATAACCAATTGCTAGTTTGTGTGTACTCGGAAATTCCTATCGGAATTTCCTACTGGTTCGGTTTCTTTTGCTAACTTAGTTCTCGCCAACGCAACCAGCCATACACAAAACCGTTGTGCGTCAGCTTAAACAAAACATCCGAACTCAATAAAATAAAAATTATGAAACAAATCTTAACATTTATTATTCTTTTAAGTCTTATTCATTTTACCTATGGACAAGATATAGCATCTACAAATAGTGGAGCAAACTCCAATAATAACTTAATTTATTCGATTGGAGAAGTATTTGTAATTCCAGAAAATCAAGATGAATTAAGTTCTGGAATCATTGGTGTCATTTCAAAAATAGAGTTTACTTCTCTTGGAATTAATGAAATTGAGGTCTCAGAAAATTTACAGTTTTATCCAAATCCAACTTCTAATTTCCTTTTTCTTGAATTAGAAAACAAAACAATTAATGAGATTTATATATATGACTTAAATGGTAGATTTATAGGAAATAAAAAAATCATCAATCAAAAGGTTAGTTTAGAGGAGTTACAAACAGGCACATATATTATTAAAACAGACAATCAAAATATTCAGTCATTTAAAATTATAAAAAAATAACATTATGAAAAATTATTTTACAATCACATTCTTAATAGTATCACTATTTACATTTGCTCAATCTCCACAAGGTATTAGTTATCAAGCAGTAGCCTTTGACACGAACGGAAACCCTGTTGTGAATGGTAATATAGGGATACGCATCAGTATTTTAGATAATTCTGCAACTGGTACGTTAGTGTACGAGGAATCACATATAAAAACAACAAATTCTCAAGGTTTGTTTAATTTAAATATTGGTCAAGGAACATCAAATAGTGGAAGTTTTTCTGAAATAAATTGGGGAATTAATTCCAAGTTTTTAAAAGTTGAAGTGGATCCTAATGGTGGCACAAATTATAGTATTATAGGTACGAATCAATTAATGAGTGTTCCATATGCTTTATATTCAGAAAGCGTTAACATTTCCAGCCTTCCTCAATCTATAAAAGCAAAAAGCAATACTAGTGAGATCATTGTAGTATATACAGACACAAATGCATATGGTTTTTATGGAGATGGTAACTGGTCATCTACAGCTTTAAATGGAAATCCAATTGGAGCTATTGCTACAGATAATACAATAGTTGTATATACAGATACAAATGCATACGGCTTTTATGGAAGTGGTAACTGGTCATCAACATCCTTAAATGGAAACCCAATTAATGCTGTAGCTTCTAATGAGACTATTGCTGTATATACAGACACTAATGCATACGGCTTCTATGGAAGTGGAAACTGGTCATCAACATCCTTAAATGGAAACCCAATTAATGCTGTAGCTTCTAATGAGACTATTGCTGTATACACAGATACAAATGCATATGGTTTTTATGGAAGTGGTAACTGGTCACCTACATCCTTAAATGGAAATCCTATTGGTGCAGTGTCTTCGATGAATACTATTGCAATATATACTGATTCAAACGCATATGGTTTTTATGGAAGTGGTAACTGGTCATCTACATCTTTAAACGGAAATCCAATTAATGGAATTAGTAAATAGCCGAACGCACAACAACGTGTATAACCAATTGCTTGGTTCTAGCCTACTTGGAAATTCCTAACGGAATTTCCTCTGGTTCGGTTTCTTTTGCTAACTTAGTCCTTGCCAACGCAACTAGCCATACACAAAACCGTTGGCAAACATTTGATGAACAGCATAGAATTTAATAAATATTGGGATTTAAATTATCCTGAATCGAATCAAATCGGACACGAATTAAAAAGTGTTTATCCGAAAAGATGGCTACGAATTCATAGTTTACCCGAATCGAAAAGATATGCGGAATCGGAAGATGAATATCAGATAATACTGAATAGACAAAACAAACTGATTTCTGAACTAATTGGAGAGAATACGGAAATAATAATTGTGTCTGGACAATACGAAACGAAATTGACCGACAAAATCTCAACCGAATTATCTGAATACGGAGAATTTAAAAAAAGCAGAACGATTGAACTTCATAAAACTTATCCGGAAGAATATGAAGATGATTTTTTTTATGATGTTTATTTCAAACCTGATACTTGGATAATTAATTCTCAAAACAGACTGTTGAAAAATATTGCGGATGATGAATTTCGAGCAATGTTCGTTTGTCCGAAAAGGAATTGTATTGTATCACCTTATGATGGTGGAATGGACATAATAGTTGATACTCAAGAAAAAAGAGACAAATTAAAAACTAAATATAAAGATTGGCTTTCAGAACGAGAAGATGGAATGTAGCGGAAATAAAAAACGATTTGCCAACACCGTGTATAATTCATTGCTAGGTTCTCGCCTACTTGGAAATTCCTTCGGAATTTCCTCTGGTTCGTTTTAGTTTACTAATTTAGTTGCTGAAACACGCAACGAAATCATACACAAACACGTTAGCTTTAATGCAAGAGCAAGTTTGTGGAATCGAAGCTCGAAAAAGAATTTAATGGAGAATAAAATGAAAATTATCAGAACTTGGAAAGGTTGGACGACAATAGAAAATGCACCTATTTACGAAGATATGCTTATTAATGAAGTATTCCCAACTGTGAAAAAGAATGGAGTTGATGGCTTAGAAAAGGTTAGCATATCTACACAGAATAGAAAAACTGAGGTTGAATTCTTTTTAACTCTTCAATTCGATTCTATCGATTCAGTGAAAAAGTTTGCTGGTGAAAATTATGAAATCGCATATATTCCTGAAAATGCAAAACGTATATTGTTGAGATATGATAAAACTGCACAACATTATGAGTTTAAAAAAGAGTTAATCTTGTAATAATCAAAAAATGGAATTTAACTAATTGTGGAATTTTAAGCTGGTTTGCGGAATTAGATAATGAACAAATAATAGAACGGACAAAAAAGCACTAAAAGCTAACAACGTGTATAATTAATTACTGCGGAATTTCCCAAACGGAAATTCACAATAATTAATTAACTTAGCTGCTAATCGGAAAATGACTTACGCCATTTTCCGTAACTAATCATACACAAAACCGTTACCTGTAATTTATGAGAATCATTCTATTTATCATTTTATCTTTAGCGACTATCAGTTGTAAGTCACAAAAAAAGCAATTTAACGAAAGAATAAATGTTTTATTTATTGGAAATAGTCTAACTGAATATAATGGAATGACTCAAACATTAAGAAACATGCTTGTGGAAACTACTCCATTCATAAATATTGAAAAAATCACTTTTCCTGGAATGTCATTATCAGCGCATTTAACAGATATGATTACTTCTTGGACAGAAAACGGAATTAGCACTAGAAAAAAAACAGCTGAAGAAACTACTGTAACTGAAAAAAAAATTCTTGAAAAAAAGTGGGATATTATAATTTTTCAAACAGGAACTGTGAGTGTTTTAATTCCAGAAAATCGAGATTTAAAAGTGAATAAAGCTATTACAGATATTAAAAAATTAGTTTCTAATTCAAATTGCAAATTTATACTTTTTAATACTTGGCCATCAAAAAAAGGATACCCAAAGGAATACTGTTATTCAGGTAGATCGATTGAAAAAGACTTAGAAGATTACGACTATTGTTCACCAATTATTAAGAACTTAGAACAAAAAATTAAACTGATAAACGAATCTTACGAAATTTTAGCTAATAAAAATAAAATATTAAGATCCAATAATGGAACTAAATTTTATGAAATATTAACGAAATATCCTGAAGTGGAACTTTATGAAGATGAAATTCATTCTAATAAATATGGCGCTTTTTTAAATGCTTGTATTTTTTATAAAATATTAACTAACAACAAAGCATCAAGTATAAAATATAACGGTGAAATTGAACCTAAAACAGCAAAATTATTAAAACGAATTGCGGATTGAAAAAACTACAGGTAACAACGTGTATATCCAATTGCTCTGTTTGTGCGTACTCGGAAATTCCTATCGGAATTTCCTATTGGTTCGGTTTCTTTTGTTAACTTAGTTCTCGCCAACGCAACTAGCCATACACAAACACGTTGTAGTGCATTTTGAGAAATGGAAAGTAAAAAACGAACTTCATATACAATTTTTATAGGATTAGTAATTGTTTTAGGAATACTCTTTTCTTGGAATTATTCAACCTTTTATGGACTTAAAACAAATACTAAATATACGTATGGCAAAATAGTTGCGAATTGGAAAGAAGGAAAAAGAGATTACGATTATTCCAGATACGAATATCAAGTTAACGGAATTAAGTTTCATGGCAAACAAGGAGATAAATATCCTATAGATAAAATGGTTGTTATTGTTTATGACAGTGAAAATCCAAAATATAGCATGATAGCGGAATACCCTTTAGAATTGGTAAATAAAAAAAATGACACATTAATGATTCAAGAAAAATTTGTAGATTATAGTTGGTGGAATTATTTACCTGTTGAAAATGTTTCTGACATTTGGAATGAATAAAAACGCTTTTAATCATTAACCTTAATGGATTTATCAAAACATTGTAATTTATGTGACAATCAAAAAGTTGACTTTAAAAAAGGTACAACTTGTGCATTAACAAATAGAAAACCAGAATTCAATAATACTTGTGCAAAAATTGAATTAAATGAAAAGTTTGAGGGTAAAGTGAAAGAAGTAAATATTCGTTATCAAAAAGCTAATAGAGCTAAAGCTGTTACATATTCCTATTTCATAATATTTGCGATTATTGGGATTTCTGTAATGGTTGGTGGATTTCTTTTAGGCAAATATATTTTTGAAGGTGGAGTAATTTCTGCAATACCTATTATAATAATGGCTGCAGGTCTTGGGCCAATTGGAATGGCTTTTGGTGCTTTAAATAATCATCGTAATGAATTGAAAATAGCAAAAAGTCAAAAGGATATGGTAGATGATGTTTTAAATTTATACAGAATCAACTATGATATTAATATTAAGTTTGGAAAAGAATATCATGGAGATCAAGATGTATATGTTGATTTACAAACTAAAGGTGTTAGATAAAACGACACTACAACAACGTGTATAACCAATTGCTCAGTTTGTGTGTACTCGGAAATTCCTATCGGAATTTCCTATTGGTTCGGTTTCTTTTGCTAACTTAGTTCTCGCCAACGCAACAAGCCATACACAAACACGTTGTACACAATTTAACATGTGAACTTTCCTGAAATAGGTTGACTAAAAATTAATCACTTAATTATAGTCACTTATGAAAACACAAAATGAACACTGGCGAAAAAAAAGCTATCAAAAAGTAACTTTAGAAACCAAACTTTTAGTTGTTGACCAAATCTTAAACGGTCAAGTATCTACCAACTTCGCATCTAAAAAGTATGATGTTCCGAGAACTACCATTACCTATTGGTTGAGAAAATACAGTACCTTAGTACAACAAAACAATGGTATGAGTAAAGACAAGGAAATTAAAAAACTTAAGGAAAAGATTGAAGAACTAGAGTTTCAAAAAGACTTTCAGCAAGATATCATTGCTGATATGGAACTCATTACAGGAGTCGATATGTCAAAAAAGTCATTACCCAAAACATTAGCAAAAGAGATAGAGCTAAAGAAAAAACAGCGTATAAAAGAAAATGGCTCTATGGATGTTTTGGGATATCTAAACAAGCCTTCTACAAAAGACTCAAAGCCCAACAAAAACAAGAAATAGACCATCAAAAACTTATTAAAATGGTTAAAGACTACCGTAAAAAAGTAGGCTCCAAAACTGGTGGAATAAAACTACATACTGAACTTAAACAAGACTTTATTAACGATGATATTAAAATTGGTAGAGACAAATTCTATCGCTTTTTAAGGTATTATAATTTACTGGTTCCTAAACGCAAAAACTACATCACAACCACAAACTCTAATCACATGTACAGAAAATACAAAAATATCGTAAAAGACCACGTTCCTACTCGACCAGAACAACTATGGGTAAGTGATATAACATACATTAAAACCCAAGACGGTCATAATTATTTAGCAATCGTAACTGATGCGTATTCTAAGCAAATTATGGGCTACAAAATAGATAATCATATGAGAACATCACTTTGCACAGATGCCCTCGCTATGGCTATTAAAAATAGAAAGTATCCCAGTCATAAACTTATTCATCATTCTGACAGAGGGTTTCAATACTGTAACCCAAAATACACCGAGTTTGCTGAAAACAATGGAATTACCTTGAGTATGACCGAGCAATACGACCCTTATGAAAATGCTATTGCCGAACGCATTAATAGAACTCTTAAATATGAATACGGATTAAAACAAACCATTAAAAACACTGACCTAGCTCAAAAAATGACCGAGCAAGCTGTATATATTTATAACAATCTGAGAACGCATTTTAGCCTGGATCTAAGAAAACCTGCCGAAGTCCATTTAAATCCAAACATCAAATACAAATCCTATCGAAAAAATAATGTAAATTTACCTGAACTAACGATTTAAAAACAGACCTAGTTCAAACTATTTTTTTGCCTTATAAACGGCTGAAAAAAATCTTTTGAACGTCGAAATAATAAATAAAAAAGGTCAACCTATTTCAGTATAATACAATGAACTAGAAAACTAATGACACAAGCTGAATATTCTGATGACACAAAATATTATGAAATTGGTGAAAAAAAATTAAAGTCTGAATATTTATTGCACTATCATTCAAGACCAAATTGGACTGCTATACCAAGAGTAATTGATATCTTCATCGATAAAAATTATTGCTTTGAAGTTAAACTGTTTTGGTACAAATTCCCTGCAAAAAAAAGATTGTTTTCATTCTATCAAAGCAACTTATTACCAGAAAATATTATTCAAATTATTGAGGATTTTAAATCTATTGAAAAGGTAAACTTAAAAACACTTTATACGAGTAAAAAAGAAAAGTATAGTCCTGAAGGAATTTCTGAGGACTTATATCGTTTTAACCATTCTTCAAATTCTTTTTCAATAAGTATGAGTTCACATTGGACTGATGAAAAATTATTTAAATCGCCAGAAGAGATCTTATTTCTTAAATTACATAAAATTCTTGATAATTGGAAAGACAGTTTATATGAAGGTATTATAAGTTTACATAAATAAAACTGTGTACAACAACGTGTATAACCAATTGCTTGGTTTGTGTGTACTCGGAAATTCCTATCGGAATTTCCTACTGGTTCGTTTTCTTTTGTTAACTTAGTTCTCGCCAACGCAACAAGCCATACACAAACACGTTAGCAAACATGCAAATCGAAAATATATGAAAGTATATCTAATTTCAATTTTAATCCTAATTACATCATGTAAGCAACAAATAGAATCTGATTGGGTTGATCGCTCTAAACATGAAAGTCTTTATGATATAAGTTATTCAGAAATGTTTGAAACATATAGTACTGAACCGAATCCTGAGGCTATTAAAAACACTGTTGACAATCTCGAACAAGCAAAGGTATATTTCGATAAAATTTTTAAGGAAAATCTAAACTTTGCAGTATTATTTGTGGACAATTCAAATTGGAATAAATATGCATTTTCCCCACCTCCTGGAATGCCTCAGGCTCATTATAATGGAAATATGATCTTAGGTTTGAGTCGCTCAGTAATGGCAACACGAGCAGAGCAAGGTCTTAAAAATGTTCCAGATTCTAAACTAGAAATACTAAAGCAACATTTTGGTGAAGAATTAAACTTAGACTTATTTTATAGAGATGCATTATCTCTGCATGAATTAGGACATTTGTATCAGTTTGTTAAAACAGGAAAAGGAACTCAAAGACATTGGTTAAATGAAATTTTCGGTAACTTATGCCAAGTTGCAGCTGCAAAAAACTTAGCAACACAAGATGTCTTTAATAGAATGGATTCTTTTCAATTATTTCTAATTAACTCTAACAAATGGGGAAGCTTGAATTACAAGACTCTAAAGCAATTTGAAGAAGATTACTTCGAAGTTCTTAAACACGGTCGAAACTATGGATGGTATCAAACTCAATTTTACATAAAAGCTAAAGAGCTATATTCAAAGTTTGGAAATGAATTTCTATATGAATTTCGAAATTTTCTGATTGACATTAATCCAGAAAAAATTGGAAAACTGAGCGAAAAAGAGCTGAAAGAACTAATGATAAATACTTTCGGAAACCAAGTAGTAGAAATTCTAGAATGGGAACACGTTAGCTAACAACGTGTATAACCAATTGCTCTGTTTCTGCATACTCGGAAATTCCTATCGGAATTCCCTATTGGTTCGGTTTCTTTTGTTAACTTAGTTCTCGCCAACGCAACTAGCCATACACAAACACGTTGGCAAACATAAATAAAAAACTAAATGAAAAAAATATTACTTACACTTGTAATTTTCCAATTAACCTTTTCAATTAAATCTTATAGCCAGGAATGGACTTGGAGTATAAAAGCAACAGGTGACGATCAGAGATATAATGCTTTAGATATGGACGTTGATATTGATGGAAATATGGTTGTTGCTGGATATTATCAAGAAAACTTTTCACTTGGTTCTTTTTCTTTGTACACAGAAGATGATTATTATGCTGATATTTATTTAGCACGCATTAACTCTGAAAAGGAAGTTGAATGGTTAATAAATATTGAGGCAGAAGACTCATACGGTGATGATATTTCAATAACAACGGACGATGACGACAATATTTATCTCACAGGTAATAAAGATGGAAAAATTTTTGTAACAAAATATAACTCGGAAGGTATTGAAATTTGGACTAACAACTTTGACAACCAATACTATGGTTATGGCAAATCTATAGCACTTGACCAATATGATAACGTGTACATATCTGGTGGAAGCGGATGGAACTTCTTTATGGCTAAGTTAGACTTTTTTGGAGAAACCATATGGGTGAAGGACTTATGGCACAATTCCTCAAATGCTTGTGATGTCACAGATATAGATGTTGATAAATTAGGTAACATATATTTCATAGGTGTTTTTGATATAGATGAATTAATCTTGGACAGTTTTACCTTGGAGCACAATGGAAGTTGGGGAGACGATACTTTTTGGGGAAAAATGGATACAGATGGAAACTTTATTTGGATAAAATCATCGGATGGCAGAACAAATAGTAACCCACAAATTGCATTAACTTCTAATAATTATTTATACTTAAGTGGTTCATTGTACAGTGGTATAACATTTGAAAGTGTATATATTGATGGTATTTGTTGTCAAAACCCAAAACCATATATAGTTAAATATGACACAACAGGTAATTTAATTTGGGCAAAAGAAGCTCACACAACTCTTGAAGAAAAAGGCGTTCCAGCCGATATAAAAGTAGATTATTCTGGAAATATGTATTTAACTGGATCATATTATTCTTCATCAACAAACACAAATTCTTATCTAGAAAAGTATGATGTTAATGGTCTTAATCAATGGAGGCAAGAATTTGTTATGTATACTGCTGATTATTCTGAAGCAATTGATATTGATAATAATGGGTTTTGTTATTATACTGGATATAACAATTCAATAAATTTTATTGATGAAACACAATCGGTTACTGAAAACACTTTTGGAATTGCTCAATTAAATACATTGAGCTCTACCTATAAAAAAACAGAAAGACCTAAAATAAATAGAAACTATCTACTCTGTGAGAATAATACACAAATCTCTTTAACGGCAACAGGTGATAATATAAAATGGTATTCAGATTCTGATATTACTAATGAAATTCATTTAGGAAATAATTATAACTTCCAAGTAACTGAGAATAACATTTTATACGTAACTCAAACTATTAATAATATAGAAAGTTGGCCTAAACAAATCATAATTGAAGTATCCGAACTACCAAATGCAGAGTTAACCTATGACAATCAAATACTAAGTGCTACTTACAATGAAAATTTTAATTACGAATGGTATTATCAAAGTACTATAATTTCAGGTGAAACAAATAATTCTATTATGGTAGAAGAAACTACCGAATTTACAGATTATAGTGTGATAATTAATCATGAAGATTGTTCAATAGAATTAAGTGCTCAAGTACTATCAATTACAGATACTGACTTTCAAAACCCTTTAAGTCTTAACATTTATCCAAACCCAACAAATAGTTTTATTTATATTAAAAACTCTAATATCAACGCATTTGATGTCAAGGAAATTAGGATATACAATACACTAGGTAAAACTGTTTACAGAAGAAAAGTCAATTTGAGTTCAAAAATAGGTGCAATTGATCTCTCGCAATTGGAAATAGGCATATATTTTATAAATATTAAACATGATGAAACTTCAAAAACATTTAGAGTAATTAAAAAATAATGCTTTTTTAAAATTAATCTTCTTTAAGAATTACGTTTGCCAACACCGTGTATAATTCATTGCTAGTACTCGCCTACTTACGAAAGTCCTTGCGGACTTTCTATCTGTGATTTATTTGCTAACTTTAGTGCTTAAATACGCAACGAAATCATACACAAAACCGTTACCAACAAGCTAAATTGACGACAGCGACAGAATGAATAAGCTATTTTTAATATTATTTTTTATTGTTCAATTTCTAAATAGTCAAAACCTTGTACCAAATGGTAGTTTTGAAAATTATTTTGAATGTCCTGAAATACAAGGAGACTTTAATGTTGATAATTGGTATAATGTTTTAAACCATTCTGGAACGGCTGACTTTTTCCATACTTGCTCAACTGGGAGTTATTCTATTCCAACCAGTTTCTTTGGAACACAAATCCCAAGAGATGGCAATGCTTTCACAGGTTTTGCCTGTTTTAACAATCTATCATTTGAGTTAAGAGAATATCTGCAAGTTGAATTAGTGAGTCCCTTAATAGCTAATAGGTTTTATGAAATTTCATTTTATGTTTCATTAGCAGACAATCGTAGTTTCGCATTAAATCATATTGGTGCTCTATTAACAAATTTTGCTGTTGAAGGTGATAATACTCTGAATCATTTGTCAGTTGAACCTCAGATTTTGAGTAATGATATTATATCTGACAAAGAAAATTGGACGAAAGTTTCTGGTATTATTGAATCTGACGGAGGAGAGTCTTTTTTAACAATTGGAGTATTTTCTTCTGATGAAGAAATATCTATAATGGAATTACCTGATGGTGAACCTTTATCGTATTATTTTTTAGATTCTGTATCAATTATTGAAACTGAAGAGAATAATTCTGAACAGAATTGTTTGACCATTTTAAATCCTGTGCAAGAATTTATTTATTTAAATAGCACAATTGATATTAATTCTTTAGATGCCATTCTTTACGATATTTCTGGAAAACGAATAAAGAAAAAAATTGTCGAAAATGAAATCTATGTTGGAGATTTATCAGATGGAGTATACATAATGCATTATAAGTGTGGAACAAAAACTGATTATAAAAAAATTATTAAGATTTAATCATTTTCATAACAAAGCCAGTTGGTAACAACGTGTATAATTAATTACTGCGGAATTTCCAATCGGAAATTCACAATAATTAATTAACTTAGCTGCTAATCGGAAAATGACTTACGTCCTTTTCCGTAACTAATCATACACAAAACCGTTACCCAACATTTGAAAAAAACAGAACTCGAAAATAAAATCCAAGATGCAACATCAAGTTTGATTGATATGGCAACTGATATTTGTTGGAATAAAATATCTAGAAATTGCGAGTTTATAATGTCGGAAATTGACGAAAGTATCGGAAAGAACTTTTTTGAAAGAGCTAAACTTCGGAAAAAGACTAATGAAAAGAAATCACCCAAATCATTAAACGAAATTGTGGCGGATTTAACTAAAATATTTGAAAATCTTTATGACTTAAATTTACATATCTATAAATCGTTACCGAATAAAACCATAATAGAAATCAGATATTTTCTTAAAACTTCTCATACAGTGGAATTTTATCCGACAATCGTAAATAACGAGCCAATGCTTCATTGTAAAGTAGCTCGTCCTTTTTACATAACAGAATTACCTAATTCAAACAAAACGGAACGGAAATTTGACGTTAATTGGGAATTAGGCGGAATTAGACACGAATGGAATAAATTTATTGGTAAATTAAAATATAGAATTTGGAAAATAAAGTATGACCGAAAAATAAAATTGAGGAATAAAAACGTTGGGTAACAACGTGTATAATCAATTGCTAGTTATAGCTTACTTACGAAAGTCCTCGCGGACTTTCTATCTGTGATTTATTTGCTAACTTTAGTGCTTAAACACGCAACGAAATCATACACAATCACGTTGTACTTCATTATCACTCACTCGAGTTAAATAATTGTTCTACCTTTCAAGAAACAACTAACCAATGATAAATTTTTTTAGAAAAATACGCTACGACCTTATGGAGAAAAAGAAAACTGGAAAGTATTTGAAATATGCTATTGGTGAAATCATACTTGTTGTTATAGGAATTTTAATTGCGTTATCAATTAATAATTGGAATGAGGGCAGAAAATCAGAAAACGATAAGCAAAAACTTATGCATGACTTGAAACAAGAATTTTCAACCAATAAAGAAGCTTTGGAGAATCACTTGATAGGATTAGAAAAAAATAATTCTCAGCTAAATAAAGTTATTAATTTTTCTGCAGGTGATTTAGAACTGACAACTGATAGTCTTAGGCTCTATTCTTCTACTCTGTATTATCCACACACGTTATCATTATTGAACTCGGTTCAAGAAGGAGCTATTTCTTCCGGAAAATTTGAAATATTAAGTGACAGCTTAAAACATAAGCTAAATTTGTTAAAAGACTACTCAAAATCTAGAGAGGATATAGATAAAAAACTGAAAGAAATTTCCATGAATAATAATAGTGAGGTTACTAATTTAATTCTAAATCTATCAGCTTTTCCAGATGTTCCAGACCACTTTTATGTACAACAACCAACATCAATGCACCCAGATTTTATTAGAAGTGATGATGAATTTGTTCGTTTAATAAAATCTTCTAAAACATATTCAAAATTATTTCAAATCTATTATTTCAACATTTCTGACCAAATATGGATTAAATATGGATTACTAAGACAAACTAATGAAACAATTAGTCTCATTGAAAAAGAATTGAATAAAAAATAACGAAAGCACAACAACGTGTATAACCAATTGCTTGGTTTGTGTTTACTCGGAAAATCCTATCGGATTTCCCTAATGGTTCGGTTTATTTTGCTAACTTAGTCCTTGCCAACGCAACAAGCCATACACAAAACCGTTAACAACAATAGTGCAAAAATTCAACAGCACTACTCTATTTGAACTATTGTTATTAATACAAAAATCTCAAATTTCTCATTTAAGATTTTCGCTTTATCCTTTTTTGGAGAACTAAACGCTTTTATGGTCTGGTTTTGTTTATTAAGTTATTGCAAAGAAATTCTCAAGAAAATTGATTACTTAAATGGCAAACAATTTATTTTTAGAATAATATGTTTTATCATTTAAAATTGTTTTTTCGCTTGTCAACCGAATTATCACTAGCGTTCTGTATCGTTCTTAAATCCAAAAAAGGTGTTCGTTAGTATTCCTGTGGTACAACCTAAATGCTATTATGGACTTTTCTCTTTTGCCAAATCAACGGTTTCTTGGGAGTATCAGCTAATGTTAGTTATAGCATTCTCTTTCGGTTGATGTGAAGTATATAGCTAGTTCTGTGATTTACCAATGACTTGTGCTGCACTACAGTTGCTAACAACGTGTATAATTAATTACTGCGGAATTTCCCAAACGGAAATTCACAATAATTAATTAACTTAGCTGCTAATCGAAAAATGACTTACGTCCTTTTCCGTAACTAATCATACACAAAACCGTTGTGGTTAATTTGAGAAATGAACTATAGAAAAACAAATTTATACGAAATACTAGAGCATCTTGAAAAAAGAAAAGCTATGTATTTAGGAAATGAATATACTTTTCATTCTCTGGACGCTTTTATAACAGGTTTCGGAATTGGTTGCGACAGAAATCAACTCGAGACCGAACAGTTTAACAATTTTTCTGATTTCAACATCTGGATTCTTGGACATTTACCTGAACATTTTGGACAAAGTGGTGGATGGCATTGGCAAATATCAAACAGGAATCCAAATGATGACGAAAATGCTTTTAAAGAGTTCTTTAAATTTTTAGAAATATTTAAAACTGCGAAGAAAAAGAAAGAAAAAATTGAAGTTGATAAGTTTGAATTCGACAAATCGGAATTTAATACTAAAACAAAAGTTGAAATTAATAAAAGAGTAATTGTTGACTCAGTTTACAAAGTAGCTATGGAACACTCAAAAACCATTTGGATTGAAGGTTACAGCAAAAACAAACTGACTTATGAGCGTTGGTGTTTAACCGAAAAAGAGTTTGATAAAATCATAAGTGATTTTGGAGATATTAAAATAACGGAATTAAAAAACTAACCACAACAACGTGTATAATTAATTGCTTTGTCACTGCCGACTTACGAACATTCCTGCGGAATATTCTATCTGTGATTTATTTGCTAAATTAGTTGCTTAACCACGCAACTAACCATACACAAAACCGTTGTGTACAACATTTTGACCCGTCCTGAATAAAGGCTACATAATTTTAACATTATGTACAAAAATGACAAAGTAATTAGACGTTACAGCGAACCTTTCAAATTAAAAATTTTAGCCGAACTTACAACCGGAAAACACACAAAGAGCGAACTTTGTAAACTCTATTCTATTGCACCAACAACGGTCAATGTGTGGATTAAAAAGTACAATCGTAAAGACTTAATGAACACCAGAGTAAAAGTGGAAACAAAAGACGAAATATCAAGAATTAAAGCACTGCAAAAAGAAATCGGACAGCTTAAAAAACTACTGCTTAAAAAGGATCTGGATGCTATGGTTTTGGATTCTTACCTGGAAGTAGCTGCAGAAGATCTAGGCTACAAATCTGTTACTGAACTAAAAAAAAAGTTAAGTATAAAGCCCTAATCATAGCTAAAGCCAACTCTAAGGGATTTGCTTCTCTAACTACTATAGCCCATTGTTTTGGACTTAAACGTGATGCGTATTACAAATACAAATCTAGGGCTGATATGCGTTTAAAACTGGAACAACAGATTATAAACATTGTTAGAAAAAGACGCAAATCCCTTCCTAGAGAAGGCGTGCGTAAGCTTACAAAATCTTTAGATGTAGATTTTACTAAAGCCAATATTAAAGTTGGTAGAGATACTTTATTTAATGTTCTTAGAAAATACGATATGCTGACCCTTAGAAAGAAAACCAGCGCAAGAACTACCGATTCTTATCATCGTTTTTATAAGTATAATAACATTATAAAAGACTTAGAAGTTACTAGAGCTAACCAAGTTTGGGTTAGTGACATAACTTATATTAGAACCGTAAAAGGCTTTTGTTATTTGGCTTTAATAACCGATATGCATTCTCGTAAAATCGTAGGTTATGACCTTAGTGACAGCTTGGAGCTCAAAGGATGCGTAAGAGCACTTAACAAGGCCATTTATAAGGCCAAAAACACCTGTACTGAGCGCAGTCGAAGTATTAATGGGCTTATTCATCATTCAGATAGAGGAATACAATATTGCAGTAATGTATACACACAAATATTAAAAAGAAAAAAGATAGATATTAGGATGACTGAAGAAAATCATTGTTACGAAAACGCAATGGCAGAACGTGTAAATGGCATCTTAAAAGATGAATTCTATCTCGACCAAACCTTTGATAACGTGGCTCACGCAAAGAGAGCTGCAAAAAATGCGATTAATTTATACAATGAAGTGAGATTACATTTATCTTTAGATTATAAAACACCAAATATGGTATATAAATTATCAGCTTAATTCAATTTTAACCTGTAGCCATATTTCAGGACTAGACATTTGTCCAAATAATGAAAATTCGATTTTTAACGACATTATTTTTAGTTTTTATAAGTTGCAAAAATGTGACTGTAAAGGAAACTGAAAAAGTTGAAATTAAAATTGACTCAACGGAATTGAAAATTGAGAAAGCCGAAAAACAATCCGAAAATTTAAAACTAAATTCTTTTCTGGAAAACCCAATTGACTTACAAGAGTTTAAGACAAAGAAAAACAGAAATGTTACGACAAGTGTAAATAATGGATTAGAATATCAATATCATCCAAAAATTAAAGATTCCATTTTTTATGGTTATAATTTTATAACAAATAATATTGGAGCAAAAGGAGCTAACGAAATAGTTGTTTTTAAATACGGAGAAAACAAACACAAATACGAAGACGAAACTGAAATCTTAATTGAATTAAGGATTTTTAATAAAGATTCGGATTTAGGAAAGGCAAATCTTATCGGAATTTCAAAAACGAAATTGGAATCGGAATTTGGAACTGATTATTTGGCTTTGGGAAATCGAATAGTTTACTCGAATAAAAACAAAGTTTTGATTTTGGAACTTAATAATACTAAAGTCAAATCTTTCAATTATATAAAGTTGAATACCGAGAATATCGACAGAGATTTAATAGAACAAATAATAGAATAAAAACGTTGTGAGTTGTTTAGAAAATTCAAAGGGAAATAAAACTTTAAGTATCTTACTATTAATGATATTATTTTACTCTTGTGGAATTAAAAAAGAGAAAATATATGGAACTTATAAGACACATAAAAAAAATGTCAGACAATTAACTTTGAATTTGAAATCTGACTATACTTATGACTTGTTACTTGAAGCAAGTATGACGTATGATTCTATTTATGGTAAATATTTGATTAAGGGAAATGAAATTATTTTATTAATTAATAGAAAAGAAGATATTTTGCATAAGGTTTTTAGTGACTCTGTTAAAGTAAGTTTACTAAACCAAAGAAAATTGCAAATATTAAAAGAAACCCTTAAAAAAGAATAAAAAACGCTGTACAACAACGTGTATAACCAATTGCTTGGTTATCGCATACTCGGAAATTCCTAGCGGAATTTCCTACTGGTTAGTTTCTTTTTGCTAACTTAGTCATAGCCAACGCAACTAGCCATACACAAAACCGTTAACAACAATAGTGCAAAAATTCAACAGCACCACTCTATTTGAACTATTGTTTTAAATACAAAAATCTCAAAATTTCTCATTTAAGATTTTCGTTTATCATTTTTTGGAGAACTAAACGCTTTTTGGTTTGTTTTTGTTTATTAAGTTATAGCTAGAAAACTCTCAAGATAATTTCTTACTTCAATGGTAAACAGTTTCTTTTTAAGATAATATGTTCGTTCATTTAAAATTGTTTTTTCGTAAGTCAGCCAAATTATCGCTAGCGTTCTGTATCGTTCTAAAATCCAAAAAAGGTGTTCGTTATTATTCCTGTGGTGCAACCTAAATGCTATTATGGACTTTTCTCTTTTTCCAAATCAACGGTTTCTTGGGAGTATCAGCTAATGTTAGTTATAGCATTCTCTTTCGGTTGCTGTGAAGTATATAGCTAGTTCTGTGATTCACCAATGACTTGTGCTGCTCTACAGTTGCTAACAACGTGTATAATTAATTACTGCGGAATTTCCAAACGGAAATTCACAATAATTAATTAACTTAGCTGCTAATCGGAAAATGACTTACGCCCTTTTCCGTAACTAATCATACACAAAATCGTTGTAAAACATTTGAAAATGACCAATTACTCATTAAATTTCATTTCTAAACTTGAAAATCTCAACTCTCTGAATTTACCGAGTGAGCTAGTTGACGGAACAACTTTAGAGAAATTTGGACGTAAGATTAAATTAATATGGCGTTTATATAAATTGAAAGATGAAAAAGTTTGGGAAAGAATCCAAGAAGATGAGCAGAACGGAATTATTTACTCGGAAATAAATACTGAAAACCTAAAAAGATTAACTGACTTCATA
Organism: Psychroserpens ponticola; assembly: GCF_023556315.2. Lineage (NCBI taxonomy): Bacteria > Pseudomonadati > Bacteroidota > Flavobacteriia > Flavobacteriales > Flavobacteriaceae > Psychroserpens > Psychroserpens ponticola. Next base: position 2,065,116 of record NZ_CP116221.1, read on the forward strand.
AATGTAGATTTTTTATCAAAATTATTGGAACAAGAAATTCATTTCAATTTAAAGAAGCTTGATATTGATTCAAAATACAATCTTACTTTTTCTTTGGAATCTGATAAAAACGTAGTTGGTGTACGCGAAATGAAATGGTCGAATGTAAATGTCATTGCATTTGAATATTTAAATAATGAATGGATTAATGATAGTGATAACTTTTGGAATTTAAAAAAATGGTCAGTAGTTGAAATTAAAGAAGGTTACTGCGAAATTAAAAACGTTGTACAACAACGTGTATAACCAATTGCTCTGTTTGTGCGTACTCGGAAATTCCTATCGGAATTTCCTATTGGTTCGGTTTCTTTTGTTAACTTAGTTCTCGCCAACGCAACAAGCCATACACAAACACGTTGTAACACATTAGAAGAAAATCTGCAAAACATATGAAACTGAAACCAACACGAAAAATAACCAAAATTCTTCTCGTCATTTTTTTAGGGAATATATTGGCTTGAGTAATAATAAAAACACTAAAGGAAAAGCTTAATTCTAGTACAACAGAAAATATTATGTTTCGAAATATTGAGTTTAAATCACAAGGAGCAATACTTAGAGGTAGATTATATCTACTCGAAAACAAATCGAAAAAAAGCCCTGTTGTTATAATGGCTCACGGATTTACAACTACCATAAATGGGATGACAGCAGATAAGTATGCCGAAAGATTTAGAGAAGAAGGATTTGCTGTAATATTATATGACCACCGAAATTTTGGTATTAGTGATGGAGAACCACGTCAAGAGATTAATTTTTGGATTCAATCTAGAGGTTATATTGATTGTATCGATTTTGTAACTACTCAACCAGAAATTGATACATCAAAAGTAGCTGTTTGGGGTGCTAGTTTAAGTGCTCGAGAAGCATTTCTTGTTGGTTCGGTAGATGAAAGAGTAAAAGCAATAATAAATCAAATTCCAGCCTATGGAGATGATTTCCCTACTGAGGACAAAGATAGTAAGCTATATTCGTTTGCTAAGGAGACTGTACTAACCGATAAAATATTAGATTTACCACATACGATTACTAGACAGATGCCAATCGTTTCATCAGACCAAATAGGTACTCCTTCTGCTCTTTCAGAAATAACCGCTTATCGTTGGTTTATTGAATATGGCGGACGCTATGGTACAAATTGGAAGAATATAGTTTCATTTTCTAACACAGAAATTCCAAGTAAATTTCACATCGGTCAATGTTCAGAACACTTAAAAGCACCAATTCTTATGGTTGTGGCAAATAACGATGAAATGGAAGGTTCGAGTAATGAAGTTACAAACAGAATATTTAAGATGATTAAAAAACCAAAAGAATTAATTGAAGTAGATGGTGGTCATTTTGGACTATTACATTATCCTAGTTCAATATTTGATAAGTCAAGTCAAGTACAAGTCGATTTTCTAAATAAGTATTTTAAATAAGGACAAAAACGTGTTACAACAACGTGTATAATTAATTGCTTTGGTCGTCGCTTATTTGGAAAATTCCTTCGGAATTTTCTCGCGTTCGTTTTTGTTTACTAAATTAGTTGCCGAAACACGCAACTAACCATACACAAGACCGTTGGCAAAAATTTTCCAATGAAAACGCTAATTACAAAATACAAGAAACGAATAGTTCAATTTTTAGTCTTTCTAATTATTGTTGCAACAAGTTATTATACTTTTAATAAACCTGTTAAATATAGCGCAACTTTTATAGGTTCTACAAATTTGGGTTTTGTAGATTATGAATACTTCAATCAACGTACTGAGGATAATATTGAATCATCATTAATGAATAAGAATAATCCTTATTTAGATGAAAATAAAATGATAATTCATTTACAATTTATCTCATATAGTAAAGACATAAAAAATTTAGAAATCAACATTCCAAATGCCAAAAACAAATTTGAAATTTGTTATGGAAAAAATATAAACTTAAATGATGCTTATAAAACTGAGTTCAATATCGTAAATTCTGGATATCATAATTTGAATTCTATAAATATTGGCAAGAATGAAAAAATTGATGTTTGGATTATAGCTAATCTTAAAAATCAAATAAGGACCGATGAGCTTTTTGATATTAGAAATTATTATTTCCTCGTTAATAATAAACAAGTCGTTGATATAAATCAAACTCTAACATATTTTGAAAAGATTGGCTCTTTTAGATATAAAGTAATAAATTATATTATTTATCATCCTATGTATCAAATCTTGATATGTTTAATTGTAATATACGCCTTATATATAATTATTTTCAAATTCAAATTTTCCGATATTGGATCAATTATTAAAAACAAAAAAAGTCATATTAATAAAATTGGGTCTTTAATAATCTTATACTTCACATTTTTTATAACTGTATATCAATTTTTTATTACTGATATTCCGAATGAACACGAGCTTGAAATATTTTCTGTAGAGCCATTATATATTCCTACAATTCCAACAATTGATTTTACTCCCGAAGATTACAGAATAGCATACTTGCAAGATAGCTTAACAGGAGAAATTGATTATGAAACCTCAATGGTTATTCCAACATCTCTAAAAATAGACACTATTTACAATGATTATTCATATATAAATAAATTTATCTTTGGATCTAAATCTAACTTTAGAGTTCCTGAACTTACTATTCTATCAGTATCTGGAGATAACACCTATTATTCAGGCTCAATAGGAGGCTTAAAAACCACAAAAAAAATTGCAGATACAATAGCTAGTTTAAAAGGATTTGAAGGGCAAAATAATTTTAAATTATTTTCAAAAAAACCAATATGTGATTGTGATTTAAGGTTTCACACTACCAATAGGGTTTATACTGTAACTCATAAATCTAAAGATATCGTTACTTTTAATTTTATTGATAGGTTTTTGACTGAATCTATTATTAATAATATTTGGATTCAACTATTTGTTATGTTTTTAATTTACTTCGGATTAATAAATATAATGATGAGTCTATGGAAAAAAATAAAAAACATTTGCCAACAACGTGTATAACTAACTGCTAGTGTTGTGTTTACTCGGAAAATCCTGCGGATTTTCCTAATGGTTCGGTTTATTTTGTTAACTTAGTTCTTGCTAACGCAACTAGCCATAACACAAACACGTTGGCAGTAATTAAAAAAAACTCAATATTTGATACTTTTAGCTATAATAATTTATGTGTTTTTCAATTTAGTACCTCGTTGGGTAATGAATGAAAAATTTAAATTATTAGAAAAAAACTTCAATTGGAAAGTTCCATTTCTAAAATTAAGTGGATTGCTCTTCTCCTTATTATTTGCTTTTGTTTTGACATATACAATTACAAAATCCACAAAAGATAAATTCATTGAAAACAAGAATGTCATTTATGGATACGAATTCAATAGTTCTATGGAAAAATATGGACTTCAAGATGGAATGAAAATAAAGTCTATAAATGGAAAAGAGATTGATAGAGTTTCTGATATTCTATCAACAATCATTTTCGAAAACGATTATATTGAAATGTCAGTAGAAAAAAACGGAATTGTGGATTTGGTTGTAATTAGTGAATTAGATATATTAGAATTAATGCAAAATCAAAAAGAAGATTTAATTGTTCCAATAATGTTTGATTCCAATGGAGAAAATGAAATTAAAGTAACTACAAGAAGTTATGGTTTTTCTGATGCTTTGAGTCGTTTAAAAAGTCTTTTGGATCAGGCTTATTATATAATAGATCCAAATCCATCTTATAAAGATGTTGGGAAATATAAAGCGATACCTAACGATTCAGATTTTCGCAGTCAACTAACTGTATTATCATTAAACTTAATATTTCTTGGAATCCTAAACTTGATACCACTACCTGGATTTAGTATAGGGAATTTTTTAATATCTGTAATTGAAACAATTAAGAAAAAATTATTTAACAATAAAAGAAAAAGAATTATTGGTTTTATATCAATTACTTTAATAGTTATAATTCTAGTAATTAAAATATATTTCTGAATAAAACTACAGCCAACAACGTGTATAATTAATTACTGCGGAATTTCCCAAACGGGAATTCACAATAATTAATTAACTTAGCTGCTAATCGGAAAATGACTTACGCCCTTTTCCGTAACTAATCATACACAAAACCGTTGTGTAGAATTTAAAGAAAAAAACATATTATGATAAAAATCAGAACTGCACTATTAATTTTTGGACTAATTTTTTTTAGTACCAATTCATTTTCGCAGGAAGTAATTCCCTATTTAAGTTATGACCTTAAAACAGAATACAATGCTAAAGTAGCTGCTAGTGATACTTCAGATGATGGAACTACTTTTGAAAAAATTGTTATCGACGGATTTGACTCAAGAGTCCCATTCTATGTTATAAGGCCTGGAATTAAAAAAACGAACAAATTTGTTATACTACTTCACGGCATAAATGGAAGTAAAGAAAATTGGGTTAATCCAACATCAAGCCTGTCTAAAAAATATGTGAAATTAAAAGATTCATTATTATCAATCGGATACAACGTTATAATACCTGATGCTAAATATCACGGAGAAAGAAGTTATGAAGCTGATTTTGTATCTCCAATTGCATTTTACTCAACACAAGATGTACTAAAAATACAAAGCCTTTGGTCAACTACTGTTAAAGATATCAGAGTAATAATTGACTATATGCAATCACTTCCGAATGAGAAACAGAATACTTTTGATGTAGTTGGGTACAGTATGGGTGCATTAATGGCTATTTATTTAAACTCGGTTGATGACAGATTGAATCGCATAGTTGCTTGTGTTGCACCTTTGGGTAGTGCTCTTAAGGCTAGTATGAGATTAGGACTCAATGAGGAGAACGCTAAAAAGGTGGAGAAAATCTTTTCAAGTGAATTATATGCACCAATACAAAAAGCACAAATTACTTTACTTATGGGAACAAAAGATGGTTGGTATACTGAAAAGGAGGCACAAGATTTTTATGATAATATCGAGATTAAAGCCAAAACATTGAAATTCTACGAATCAGGACATTATTTACCTGAAGAATTTATTTCAGATGTAATTAAATCATTAAATAAAGAGTAAAAAACTCTACACAACAACGTGTATAATTAATTACTGCGGAATTTCCAAAACGGAAATTCACAATAATTAATTAACTTAGCTGCTAATCGGAAAATGACTTACGCCCTTTTCCGTAACTAATCATACACAAACACGTTGGTAACAATAGCTCCGAAATTGTAACTCCAAGTGAAACAGAGTTACTATAATTACAACTTCGGAACTATTGCCACTCTTACTCTTAAAGTTGAAAACTTACTCAAAATCTAAAACTCATTGTGGCGAAAAAAAGCCTGGTTTTCTTTTCGCGATTTTTTTTTTTGAGGTTAAGGCACATTCACTAAAAAACTATTCTGAGAAAATTTTTATTTGAGTTTGAGAAAGCTTGCGGAAATAATCACTCAAACGTAAAAAGATGATCACTCAAATTCTTTATTTTTCGAGAGGAGCTTTAATCAAATTTGGTACAATTTTCTTTTATTAGAAAAATCTATCATACATGTATGAAAACTCACTCCTGCTCCAACACTCTAATCTGAATGTGATTACTCTAATGTGTCGCTACAGTTGCCAACAACGTGTATAACCAATTGCTTGGTTTGTGTGTACTCGAAAAATCCTATCGGATTTTCCTAATGGTTCGGTTTATTTTGCTAACTTAGTACTTGACAACGCAACCAGCCATACACAAAACCGTTGGCAAACATTTGACGAACGAATAATTAATGACCGAAATAATTACTGGAATTACTATTATTGGATTTGTATTAGCCTTTTTCTCATTCGGAATAGGAATCTATGTGAACCTTTGGATTTATTATTCAGATGATAAAAGCAAATATCCTTTTTTTCCAATTCTCAATCCATTTTCGTTTTCATCTTATGAATTGATGTTAAATTCTATGTTCAAAATGAATTGGAAAATAGAAGGTAAAAATGAAAAACTAAAGCAGAAATCAAATAAATTAAGAAAATTTTCTGGAATAATGTTATTAATAACAATAGGTAGTGGAATATTAAATCTGATTATAAACTAGACAAGTAAAAAACTAAATGAATAACGAATCTGAATTAAATGCTCATTTTGAGCGGAATGAAAAAATGTGGCAGATTTGGGAAGAAAGCGGAATAAATTCAGAAACTGAATTGGTCGTCAATTTTCACTTCTACTCTACTCGGAAAGCGAATACCGAACTTCTTTGCGAAATATTAACTGGCGAAAATATACCGCATAGAATTGAAAAAACTAGAACACTAATTTTCCTAAAAGGCTGGAATATTGAGGCTGATATTAAAAAGAAATGGACTCTAGCCGAATTACAAGGAAAAACTGGAAATATGTTTCTTCTTGCTGAGCAAACTGGAGTTTCTCTGGAAGGTTGTGGAGCATTTATGCCAAATTAATTGGAAAGAAAAACAAAAAACGATTTGCCAACACTGTGTATAACTAATTGCTGGTTCTGTATGTACTCGGAAAATCCTACGGATTTTCCTAATGGTTCGGTTTATTTTACTAACTTAGTTCTCGCCAACGCAACTAGCCATACACAAACACGTTAACAACAATAGTGCAAAAATTCAACAGCACTACTCTATTTGAACTATTATTATTAACACAAAAATCTCAAATTTCTCATTTAAGATTTTCGTTTATCATTTTTTGGAGAACTAAACGCTTTTATGGTCTGTTTTTGTTTATTAAATTATAGCTAGGAAACTCTCAAGATAATTTCTTACTTCAATGGTAAACAATTTATTTTTAAGATAATATCTTCGATCATTTAAAATTGTTTTTTTGTAAGTCAGTCGAATTATCGCTTGCGTTCTGTATCGTTCTAAAATCCAAAAAAGGTGTTCGTTATTATTCCTGTGGTGCAACCTAAATGCTATTATGGACTTTTCTCTTTTGCCAAATCAACGGTTTCTTGGGAATATCAGCTAATGTTAGTTATAGCATTCTCTTTCGGTTGCTGTGAAGTATATAGCTAGTTCAGTGATTTACCAATAACTTGTTCTGCACTACAGTTGCTAACAACGTGTATAATTAATTACTGCGAAATTTCCAATCGGAAATTCACAATAATTAATTATATTAGCTAATAATCGGAAAATGACTTACGTCCTTTTCCGTAACTAATCATACACAAAACCGTTGCCAGTAATGCGGACGAAATCACCAAAAGTTTCCATATAATTCAACTTTTTTGTTATCTTTGCTAAAGTATAACGACAAATAAACTGAATGAAACCAAAATTTGAGGTAGTTTTTCTTGAACAAGCTATTGACTTTATTTCCAAATTGGACGCTAAAGCAAAAAAGAAAATCTATTACAATTTGGATAAAGCGAAACTCGAAAATGACCCAAAACTGTTTAAAAAACTGACAGACGACATTTGGGAATTTAGAACACTTTATCAAGGAATTCAATACAGACTCTTTGCATTTTGGGACAAAACAGATAAAACCGAAACGCTTGTGCTATCGACACACGGAATGGTAAAAAAGGTTAGTAAAGTTCCAAAATCAGAAATTGAGAAAGCATTGAAAATTAGAGCTGAATATTTTGACGAATAAACTTAAAATTATGGCAACGAAAAATAAAAAAATGAAAATGATGACACTTGACCAAATGAAGGACAAGGACATTGGAAAAGTTGGAACACCAGAACGTGACAAATACGAATTTGACTTGCGAATGGAAGTGCTTGGAGATATGATAAAGTCTGTCCGAAAAGAACGGAATTTGACTCAAGAGCAACTCGGAGAATTAATCGGAGTTCAAAAATCGCAAATCTCGAAATTGGAAAGAAACACTAAAAACGTAACTATCGAAACGATTTTAAAAGTGTTCAGAGCATTGAAAGCAAACGTCCGATTTAGTGTCGAAATGAATGAATCGGAATTTAAAGTAGCATAAGCACTACTGGCAACAACGTGTATAATTAATTGCTTTGGTCGTTGCTTATTTGGAAAATTCCTTCGGAATTTTCTCTGGCACGTTTTTGTTTACTAAATTAGTTGATTAACCACGCAACTAACCATACACAAGACCGTTGTGCTTAATTATGACCCGTCCTGAATAAAGGCTACATAATTTTAAACATTATGTATAAAAACGACAAAGTAATTAGACGTTACAGCGAACCTTTTAAATTAAAAATTTTAGCCGAACTTACAACCGGTAAACACACAAAGAGCGAACTTTGTAAACTCTACTCTATTGCTCCTACTACAGTCAATGAGTGGATTAAAAAGTACAATCGTAAAGACTTAATGAACACCAGAGTAAAAGTGGAAACTAAAGACGAAATATCAAGAATAAAAGCACTTCAAAAGGAGATTGAACAGCTTAAAAAGCTACTGTATAAAAAGGATCTAGATGCTTTGGTATTAGATTCATATTTGGAAGTAGCTGCTGAAGATCTTGGCTACAAATCTGTTGCTGAACTAAAAAAAAGTTAAGCATAAAGTCTTAATCAAAGCTAATGAGAAATCTAAGGGATTTGCTTCTTTAACAACTATAACTCATTGTTTTGGCCTTAAACGTGATGCGTATTATAAATACAAATCTAGAGCTGATAAGCGTTTAAAACTAGAACAACAGATTATAAACATAGTCAGTAAAAAACGTAAATCCCTTCCTAGAGAAGGCGTGCGTAAACTCAAAAAATCATTAGATAATGAATTTACTAAAGCCAACCTAAAAGTCGGTAGAGACACCCTATTTAACGTTCTTAGAAAACATAATATGCTTACACTTAGAAAGAAAACCAGTGCCAGAACAACAAATTCTTATCATCGTTTTTATAAGTATAATAACATTATAAAGGATATGAAAGTCACTAGATCAAACCAAGTTTGGCTATCTGATATTACATACATCAGAACAGTAAAAGGCTTTTGTTATCTCGCTTTAATTACAGACATGCATTCCAGGAAAATTGTTGGCTATGACCTGAGTGATAGCTTAGAACTCATTGGATGCGTTAGAGCGCTTAAAAAAGCATTATATCAAGCTAAAAACATTAAAGGACTGGTACATCATTCCGACAGAGGTATACAGTATTGTAGCAAACAATACTCACAAATTTTAAAAAGAAAAAAGATAAATATTAGCATGACAGAAGAAAATCATTGTTATGAAAACGCCATGGCTGAGCGTGTAAACGGAATTTTAAAAGATGAGTTTTATCTCGACCAAACCTTTGATAACGTAGCACACGCAAAGAGAGCTGCAAAAAATGCAATTAATTTATACAACGAAGTAAGATTACATTTATCTTTAGATTATAAAACACCAAATATGGTATATAAATTATCAGCGTAAAATCAATTTTAACCTGTAGCCATATTTCAGGACAAGACATTATGAGAAACATGAGAATATCGACAATCATTCTACTATTTTTTACGGTCATTTTAAATGCTCAAGAAAATTCTGAAAAAGCAAAAGAATTTCTCAACGCTCTGAATTCGGACAAACTAATCACTGAATATTATGGCAAATACAAGAATAAGATACTTGAATCAACAAATTTAGTTTTCAATGACTATGATTTGGATATAACAGATATTACTACTTTAAAAGAATATAATACATCTATTGACAAGAACTTTAAGTTCTATATTCAAGAAGCAAATGACAGAACTTTACAAATATATTCTAACTACGAAAAGGACAGGTTGCAAAAATTTATAAATCTCACTAAAACAGAACCAGATTTCAACAAAGTACTTGTTGAAACTAACTATTCGAAAATCGTAGAAAATATCATTAGAGAACATAGCGAATATGTTTCGCACGATATTCCATTTATAATAAAGGAAATAAAGGCTATTTCCAAACCTTTAAAATTAAGATTAGTTATTGATAACGACACAATATCCAACGTTGCAGAAACTGATTTCAATTTAGAACTGGTTACGAAAAATGAGAAATACAAAAGAATCAAAATTCTAAACAGAGAAAATTCGGAAATCGAAATACCAAATGACCTTGAATATAACGATTTGGAATATATAATTTTATCTTACAATAATGAACAATATATTTTTTTTGAAAATCATTATGAAAACCTACCAAAAGAATTAAGAGCAGTTATGAGCGATGAAGTAAAGGAATTACATAATCCTATTTCAAAGTATTGTTTTGAAAAGCTATTGTTTTGGGAAATAGTTATTGACAATGACCCAAAGAACAATCCTGACTATCAATTAATTAAAAGACCTGATAAGAAAATTAAAGGCTTAATTAGTTTTAAAACTCGAAGTACATCAATTGGAAGAATAAAATAACTACATACAACAACGTGTATAACCAATTGCTTGGTTTGTGTGTACTCGGAAATTCCTATCGGAATTTCCTACTGGTTCGGTTTCTTTTGCTAACTTAGTCCTTGCCAACGCAACTAGCCATACACAAAACCGTTGTGCTTCATTATCAGAAACCGCTAACCAATGATAAAATTCTTTAGAAAAATTAGACAAAATATGATTAAAGAAAATCGAGCAAGTAAATATCTACTATATGCTGTTGGAGAAATTATACTTGTTGTTATCGGAATTTTAATTGCGTTACAAATAAATACTTGGAATAAGAATAAACAATTAAGATTGGCGGAATTAGAAACGCTATATGAAATACAAGTAGCACTGAATCAAGATGTATCCGTTTTAGCCTCAAACTTAAAGAATTTAGAAAGAAAAATACTTCATAGTAGAGAAGTGATATTGCATATTGAAAACAAGTTCCCCTATGAAAAAAAACTAGACGATTTATTTATGGATGTCTATTATCACAGAGGTTACAAAACTTTTAACAACTCGGGTTTTGAGCTATTAAAAGAAAGAGGTTTTGATATTATTCAAAATACCGAATTACGAAAACGAATTACGAAACACTATACAACGGATTTATCCGATATAACTGGAATTCTTTCCAGAGTTGAACAATTAGGATTGATTCAATCCGATAATTTATACGACAATTTTAAACTCACAAAAATTCCAGAAGGCTTTGGTGGTGTAATAGTAGCTTATGATTATGAGCAACTAATCAATGACCCAAAAATTTTAGGACCATTCTACCATTTAGAACTTTTGAATTTGACATATGAACGAAATTTAACGGGTTTCAAAGAAAAAACTGAAGAAGTGTTAAAGATGGTTGAGACAGAACTGGAAGAACGTAAAAAATAACGAAAGCACAACAACGTGTATAATTAATTACTGCGGAATTTCCCAAACGGAAATTCACAATAATTAATTAACTTAGCTGCTAATCGGAAAATGACTTACGCCCTTTTCCGTAACTAATCATACACAAAACCGTTAGCCACAAGTTAATAGCACGTGTTAAAACGAAAATATTTACACGTATTTAATAATTATTTTGTAACTTTGTGAACAGAAACTCATAAACTCATTATTATGAACACAAAATTGACATTAACAATAGAAAGAGAAATAATTGAAAGAGCTAAAAACTATGCGAAAGAAAAAAATCGCAGTTTATCAGATATTATCGAAAACTATTTAAAAATACTCACCAAAGAAGAACAGAAAAACAAAAGCAAAAAGCTTAATCCTGCAGTAGAATCTCTAAGAGGTTCTTTCAAGATGCCTAAAGATATGGATTATAAAAAAGAGCTCAAAAATCGATTAGAAAAAAAATATATTTAAATGGATAAAGTTCTAATAGATACTGATGTTTTACTCGATTTCTTTTTTGATAGAAAACCATTCGCTGAATATTCAGCAGGAATTTTAAATCTTTGCGCTGAAAAAGAAATAAAAGGATATACAACACCAGTTATAATTTCTAATGTTTATTATTTACTTAGAAAAACTGCAAAGCATGATATTATAGTTGAAAAGATTAAACAACTTCTGAATATAATTGATATTATTAAAATGGATAAAAATGCTGTCTTGGATGCATTAAACTCTGAATTTAAAGATTTTGAAGATGCATTGCAAAACTTTTCCGCTATACAAAATGGTCAAATAAAGATTATTTTAACAAGAAACTTAAAAGATTTTAAAAAGAGTGATTTAGCTATTTTGACACCAGAAACTTATCTGAAAGGAAAAACCAGTGGCTAACAACGTGTATAACTAATTGCTAGTGTTGTGTTTACTCGGAAAATCCTGCGGATTTCCCTAATGGTTCGGTTTATTTTGCTAACTTAGTTCCTGCCAACGCAACTAGCCATAACACAAACACGTTATAAACAAGTACTCCGAAATCGTAACTCCTAAGAAAATTGGATTACTAAAATTTAATCATTCGAACTTCTGCCTACTCAAACTCTTAATTGGAAAGCTTACTCGAGCTCTGAAGTTAAAAAGATTAAAACTCTCTGCTTTTAATGACAAATAATTGTAACGAAAAAAAGCCTGGTTTTTTTTCGCGATTTTTTTTGAATTTTAAAGAAGTATTGACCAAAAAACTATTCTAGGCTAAATTTGTTTTTTTTTGTAAATGGTTTTGAAAGTTTGCGGAATTATTCACTCAAACTCTATATTTTCGAAAGGTAAAGAAAACTAATCTTGGATGTTTTTTTATCTATTAGGAAATTTATAGCTAAACTTAAAAGCCTACTCTTGCTCCAACGCTCTTGTCTTGTCGTGATTACTCGAATCTGTCTTACCAGTTTATAACAACGTGTATAACCAATTGCTTGGTTCTAGCCTACTTGGAAATTCCTATCGGAATTTCCTCTGGTTCGTTTTCTTTTGTTAACTTAGTTCTCGCCAACGCAACAAGCCATACACAAACACGTTGCCCACAATATGAAGAAACTGCTTCAAATAGTACTAATTGGACTTTTAACATTGAGTTGCAACAATAAAAACAGAACAGAAACGAAAACTTTTGAGGAAGCGGAAATGGAATTAAAAGATTACAGCGAAAAAGAACGAATAAAAGAATCTCAATATCTGAAAACAAATGTGTTTAACGGACTTGAAAATCTGAATGACGGATTCGACTCTGAATCGATTTACTATTTCTCGGAATCTGACTTTGAAATCGTACTTGGCAGAGTTGAAAAAAACGAAATCGCAATTTTCGGAATTGAACCTTGGCTGAATGGAGATTTCTATGATGTTTTGAGTTACGAAGATTATAAAACTGTTGCGAATGACCCAAAATGGTATAGAAAAGCATTTACCGAATTTAAAAACCGTGAAAAGAATTTAATGTATTCTGCAAGTTATCAAGTTCCGAAAAAATTGTTAGCGGAATAAAATACTGTGGGCAACAACGTGTATAATTCATTGCTAGTTCTAGCCTACTTACGAATATTCCTGCGGAATATTCTATTCGTTATTTATTTGCTAAATTAGTTGCTGAAACACGCAACGAAACCATACACAAACACGTTAACAACAATAGTGCAAAAATTCAACAGCACTACTCTATTTGAACTATTATTGTAAATACAAAAATCTCTAATTTCTCATTTAAGATTTTCGTTTATCATTTTTTGGAGAACTAAACGCTTTTATGGTCTGTTTTTGTTTATTAACTTATAGCTAGAAAACTCTCAAGATAATTTCTTACTTCAATGGTAAACAGTTTCTTTTTAAGATAATATGTTCGTTCATTTAAAATTGTTTTTTCGTAAGTCAGCCAAATTATCGCTAGCGTTCTGTATCGTTCTTAAATCCAAAAAAGGTGTTCGTTAGTATTCCTGTGGTACAACCTAAATGCTATTATGGACTTTTCTCTTTTGCCAAATCAACGGTTTCTTGGAAGTATCAGCTAATGTTAGTTATAGCATTCTCTTTCGGTTGCTGTGAAGTATATAGCTAGTTCTGTGATTTACCAATGACTTGTGCTGCACTACAGTTGCTAACAACGTGTATAATTAATTACTGCGGAATTTCCAATCGGAAATTCACAATAATTAATTATATTAGCTAATAATCGGAAAATGACTTACGTCCTTTTCCGTAACTAATCATACACAAACACGTTGTGCTTCATTATCAGAAACCGCTAACCTATGATAAAATTCTTTAGAAAAATACGCTACGACCTTATGGAAAAAAATAAAACTGGAAAGTATTTTAAGTATGCTATTGGAGAAATTATACTAGTTGTTATTGGAATTTTAATTGCTCTTCAGATTAATAATTGGAATGAAAACAGAAAAAATAAGATTACTGAAGCTGAGTATTACTGTAGAATTTTAGATGACTTTGAACTCAATGTGAGGTTAATTAATGAAAATTATGAGCTGATAACAAACAGAATAAAACTCAACAAAGAGCTTATAAAAGATTTAAACAACATACCAAACGATAAAAGTACAATCCTTAATAAATTTGTAGTTGCTTTAAGACAAGATGTTTTTGTTCCCAGCACCATTACTTTTGAAGATTTAACATCTTCGGGACAACTAAAACTTTTAACAGATATTAAATTAAAGAACAGACTGATTAAACACAGTACATTTTTGAACAACACTATAAATTTACTAAAAGAAAATCGAAATGAAATTATTGAAAGATATTCGGATTATGAGCTATAACTGAATTAGGTTACCAACATATTGATTATATGAAACAAGAACTTGATAAAGAACATATTTCTCTGTTACCAAATATCAATTGGACAAACGATCCTACTCACCCTATATTCATAAAATTTCAAGATAATCTTGTTTTTATTTTGGGTATGCAAATTAGACAGAAACAACATTTTTCTAATTTAAAGCAAGAAATACAAGAACCCTTGGAATTATTAAAAAACAAAAAGTGCAATTAACGAAAGCACAACACCGTGTATAACTAATTGCTGGTATTGTGTTTACTCGGAAAATCCTCACGGATTTCCCTAAAGGTTAGGTTTATTTTGTTAACTTAGTTCCTGCCAACGCAACTAGCCATAACACAAACACGTTAGGTGCAATGTAACAAAACCATAATCTCTTCGTCTTCCATAAACAAACCAATTATTAAAACATTATGCCAGAAAATTTATCGGAACGAAAAGAAACTTGGAAAACAATCTTTCTATTTCTTGCAATCGTTATCCTTCTTACTTCACCTTTTCATTATGCCATAGTTAATTTATATCCATCACGAATATATGTTGGAGCTATAATGTGGTGTCCTGCAATTGCTGCATTTATTACCTTAAAAATAAAAGGTCGTAAGATTTCATCTCTAAATTGGAATTGGGGAAATTGGAAATATATCCGATGGTCTTATTTCATTCCTGCCCTATATGGTATAGTCACTTATATATTAATCTGGATTTTCGGATTGGGAAGTTTAACTAATAGTGAAGAAATAACAAATTGGGGAAAAGATCTTGGTTTGTTTGGAATAGGCACATTAAATCCAACGGCAATAACAATAATAGCAATTACCTTATTAGGTACTGTAGAAGTAATAAGAGCTTCTGCAACAACTTTAGGAGAAGAAATTGGGTGGAGAGGTTTTTTTATCTATGAATTGAGAAAGGTACTTTCATTTACTAGTGTATCAATTTTTAGTGGATTTATTTGGGCTGCTTGGCATTGGCCACTACTTGTTTACTATAGTAATAATATGCTATTAGAATTTATAACATTCTTCATAGTAATCATTTCTATGTCTTTCATTATGACCTACTACGCTTTTAAATCTAAAAGTCTTTGGCCAGCTGTAATATTTCACGCAGTAAGTAATGTTTATATTCAAAAAATAATGCCTGAACTAACAATTAAGAATGAAGGAACGGAATATTGGCTTGGCGAAAACGGAATTATGTTTGCAATTGTTACTTGTGTTTTTGGAATTTACTTTTGGAGAAAAGCGATTAAAGAAAAATTATAAATAAAACACAGCGCCTAACAACGTGTATAACCAATTGCTTAGTCTTTATGTACTAGGAAAATCCTAACAGATTTCCCTAATGGTTCGGTTTATTTTGTTAACTTAGTTCTTGCCAACGCAACCAGCCATACACAAAACCGTTATGCCCAATTACAAAAAAAATTCAACTTTATATTGTCTATAAATATTTAACCTAATTCATAGGAATATATCTGTTATAGATATCTTCTTCTATCATACTTTTCCATTTAACGTAGTTCTTTTCCCAAACTAATTGGAATTCCTCATACTCATGCACCTTATCAAAAGTCTCTTGATCAGGCCAGTTGGATTCAAAAATGTATTTGTATTGTCCTTCGCTACCTTCAGTTTCTTTCCAGAAATTGAATCGGATGTTTTGATATCCTAATTCCGTAACTACTTTATTGAAATCATCTGCAATTGCTACTATTTTGGCTTCATCTTCAACAGTTTTTAAACTTACAAGATGAACGGTTCTGAATCCTACTACAGTGGTTTTTTTATTTTTAGTCAATTCTTGTCCCAAAACGGTATTTGGAATAGCTATAATAAATACAAAAACCATAATAAAGTACTTATTCAATTTTGACATGTTACTTCCTTTTTAATATGTTAGATAGAAAAATAATATAATTCAATATAAATATAATTTTTAATAGTTGTTTTATCTTTCGGCATCGTTTTTTACACAGATAACGGATTTGATACTAGAACTATTCAAAAACAATCATGATTAGTACGGATACAATAAACACTATCAAACATGGAATAAAAAGTTTACTTGATTATTAAGAAATAAAATTAACATGGGCATAACAACGTGTATAACCAATTGCTTGGTCTGTGTGTACTCGGAAAATCCTACGGATTTTCCTACTGGTTCGGTTTCTTTTTGCTAACTTAGTTCTCGCCAACGCAACCAGCCATACACAAAACCGTTGTAAAACATTACCTCAAAACTTCAAAATTCAACGAAACACATCAAATATTATGAATAACACGTTACAATGTGTTACATTTACATGTATTTTTAACACGTTGTAACATGAAGATTGAAAATCCACCAAGTATTAAAGATTTTGACTTTAATAAATATATTGAATGTTTTAAAAAAGATGGTATGGATTCTTTTATAGCGGAAACTGACAAAAGATATTTTTATTGGTCTGAAATAAAACATCGTCCAAATTTACCATTTGAAAGCCCAGAAAAAGCATGGGAAACTATTAAAACACATAGGTTTATTGGAGCTAAAAGATTGTTTTTCGGAAAACATGAATTCACATACAACCTTACTTCTTTTATCCAAGAAGATTTACACAACTTTGATTTAAAACTTATAGGTGGACTTTATAAAAATTCAATAACACCACAAGAACAACAAGAATATTTCAAAAACTCTTTAATAGAAGAAGCAATAGCTTCGTCTCAAATTGAAGGTGCAGCAACAACAACTGATGTTGCAAGAGAAATGATTAAATCTGGAAGAAAACCTAGAACGGAATCTGAACAGATGATAATTAACAATTTCAGAGCCATTAGAGAAATAGAAAATAGGCTTGATGAAGATTTATCTACTGAATTGATATTAGATATCCATCAAATAATGACAGTAAAAACTGATGCTACTATATATGCCGAAAAATTTAGAGACCATCCAATTTATGTTAAAGACCATATCGATGGCGAAATTGCTTTCACAGCTCCTGAATTTTCTGAAGTTAATCAATTAATCGAACAGCTTATAAATTTCATTAATTCAGAAAAAGAATTTTATCATCCAATAAAAAAAGCTTCTATTCTACATTTTATGATAGGATATATTCACCCATTCGGAGATGGAAACGGTAGAACAGCCAGAGCTCTTTTTTATTGGTATTTGATAAAAAAAGGATACTCATTACTAAAACACATTTCAATTTCTAAAGCAATTTTAAATTCAAGAACAAGTTATAACAAAGCATTTTTAAAAACAGAGCATGACGACAATGATTTAACCTATTTTATTATGTATTCTATGAAAAGTTTAAGAGTTGCTTTTCAAAGTTTGGTTACTTACAGAGATAAAAAAAGAGAGGAAAGACAAAAGGCATCTGAAATAATTTATGAATTGACACAAAAAGGATTTAATAAAAGACAAGCTGATTTACTAGGATATTTATTTATTAAACCAAAAGCTAAAATAACTGTTCCAATATATTCTAAACGACATGATATTGTCAGACAGACTGCTAGCAGAGATTTAGTTGATTTAGAAGAAAAAGGAATTGTTTTTAAAAGTAAAGATGGTAAAACAATGGTCTATGAATTAATTAATATTGAAAAAATTGGAAATTATTTAAACAAATAACGTTTTACAACAACGTGTATAATTAATTGCTCATTGTGTGCGTACTCGGAAAATCCTGCGGATTTCCCTCTGGTTCGTTTTCTTTTACTAATTTAGTTCTAGCCAACGCAACTAACCATACACAAAACCGTTGTGTGCAATAATGACCCGTCCTGAATAAAGGCTACATAATTTTAACATTATGTACAAAAATGACAAAGTAATTAGACGTTACAGCGAACCTTTCAAATTAAAAATTTTAGCCGAACTTACAACCGGAAAACACACAAAGAGCGAACTTTGTAAACTCTATTCTATTGCACCAACAACGGTCAATGTGTGGATTAAAAAGTACAATCGTAAAGACTTAATGAACACCAGAGTAAAAGTGGAAACAAAAGACGAAATATCAAGAATTAAAGCACTGCAAAAAGAAATCGGACAGCTTAAAAAACTACTGCTTAAAAAGGATCTGGATGCTATGGTTTTGGATTCTTACCTGGAAGTAGCTGCAGAAGATCTAGGCTACAAATCTGTTACTGAACTAAAAAAAAAGTTAAGTATAAAGCCCTAATCATAGCTAAAGCCAACTCTAAGGGATTTGCTTCTCTAACTACTATAGCCCATTGTTTTGGACTTAAACGTGATGCGTATTACAAATACAAATCTAGGGCTGATATGCGTTTAAAACTGGAACAACAGATTATAAACATTGTTAGAAAAAGACGCAAATCCCTTCCTAGAGAAGGCGTGCGTAAGCTTACAAAATCTTTAGATGTAGATTTTACTAAAGCCAATATTAAAGTTGGTAGAGATACTTTATTTAATGTTCTTAGAAAATACGATATGCTGACCCTTAGAAAGAAAACCAGCGCAAGAACTACCGATTCTTATCATCGTTTTTATAAGTATAATAACATTATAAAAGACTTAGAAGTTACTAGAGCTAACCAAGTTTGGGTTAGTGACATAACTTATATTAGAACCGTAAAAGGCTTTTGTTATTTGGCTTTAATAACCGATATGCATTCTCGTAAAATCGTAGGTTATGACCTTAGTGACAGCTTGGAGCTCAAAGGATGCGTAAGAGCACTTAACAAGGCCATTTATAAGGCCAAAAACACCTGTACTGAGCGCAGTCGAAGTATTAATGGGCTTATTCATCATTCAGATAGAGGAATACAATATTGCAGTAATGTATACACACAAATATTAAAAAGAAAAAAGATAGATATTAGGATGACTGAAGAAAATCATTGTTACGAAAACGCAATGGCAGAACGTGTAAATGGCATCTTAAAAGATGAATTCTATCTCGACCAAACCTTTGATAACGTGGCTCACGCAAAGAGAGCTGCAAAAAATGCGATTAATTTATACAATGAAGTGAGATTACATTTATCTTTAGATTATAAAACACCAAATATGGTATATAAATTATCAGCTTAATTCAATTTTAACCTGTAGCCATATTTCAGGACTAGACATGCAAAAAACGATATGAAGAAAATTTTAGCAATAGCAATTCTATTAATAACAACTCAAAATTTAATTTCTCAAACAGCTAAGGAATTAAACACTAAAGGAATTGAACTTGCTAAAAAAGGGAAAATAGACAAAGCTTTCTCAATATTTGAAAAGGCAATTAAACTTTATCCTGATTCACCTGGACCATATACTAATAGAGGTAATGTTTATAGAATGCGTAAAGAATATGAACTTGCCATAAAAGATTATACAAAATCATTAAAATTAGATCCTGAAAATTTGAACGTACTTTATGCAAAAGCTAATACTTATTTAGATGCAGGTAACTTCGAAATGGCTATTTCAGATTACTCCGAAATAATCGATATAAAACCATCGTTTTCGGACATTTATTTTCAAAGAGCATATGCGAAAATAAGATTAGAAAAATACGAAGAAGCGAAAATTGACTTAGAATCTCAATTGAAAATATCGTCAAAAGATTTCAAGTCATTAACTAATTTAATAAATATCAAAAAAGAATTAAAATTGTTCGAAGAAGCATTAGCGGATTATGAAAAAATAGTTTCTGAATTTCCGAATCAACCGAATCTACACATTCTTTACAATAATTGGGCAAGTCTTTATAAAGAAATTAAGAAACCAGAAGAAGCATTAGTAAAAATTAATCTAGCTTTAAAATTAAAAAAGAACTATGATATAGGACATTTCAATCGAGCTGGAATTTACTTAAAACTTAATGATCAGAAAAAAGCTTGTAAGGACTTTAAAAAAGCCATTAAACTGAATCTTGAAAAAAACGAACATTTTGAAGTTGATGAAGAATATGAACAATTGAAAAAACTTTGCGAATAAAAACTGGTGCCAACAACGTGTATAACCAATTGCTTGGTTATAGCTTACTCGGAAATTCCTGTCGGAATTTCCTACTGGTTTGGTTTCTTTTGTTAACTTAGTTCTCGCCAACGCAACAAGCCATACACAAACACGTTGCGCCCAATTAAAAAATTTCGTTTCATTTCATAATTAGAACTAAATGATTCTATCTTTGATAGTATCAAATGATAGTATCATAAATGAAACCACCTTACGAAATAACATCTTCGATTTTAAAATTAATAACTTCTATTTCAGAAAAAATAGGAGAAGTAAATGCAAGTTTATTAAACAAGCCTTCAACCAAATTAAGAAAACAGAATAGAATTAAAACTATTCATTCTTCTTTAAAAATAGAGGGAAACACACTTACTGAAGAACAAATAACTGCTCTTCTGGAAAACAAAAGAGTCATCGGTCCAAAAAAAGATGTTGTTGAAGTTTTTAATGCAATTAAAATCTATGAAAATCTTGAGTTATACAACCCTTCTCAAGAAAAGTCTTTTTTAAAAGCTCATCAAAACTTAATGGAAAGCCTGATTGAAGATGCTGGAAAATATAGAAACCAAAGTGTCGGAATTGTTAAAGGTTCAAAAGTAGAACATTTAGCAACTCCTTTTGAAAATGTTTCATATTTAATGAAAGACCTTTTTGAATATTTGCAAAAGTCAGACGAAATTGAATTAATTAAAAGTTGTGTTTTCCATTACGAAATGGAATTTATACATCCTTTTTTGGATGGAAATGGCAGAATGGGAAGATTGTGGCAAACTTTAATTTTAATGAAAAAATATCCAGTCTTTGAGTTTTTGCCTTTTGAAACTATAATTAGTAACGACCAAGAAAAATATTACAAAGCTTTGGCTGAAAGTGACAAATCTGGAAAATCAACAAAATTTATTGAATATATGTTAAGTGTAATTGATATTTCAATAAGTAAGTTATTGGATTTCAATAATCGAACATTAAATGAAAAAGATAGATTAGATTATTTTGTTTCTTTGAATAAAGCTGAGTTTACAAGAAAAAATTATATGGATGTTTTTAAAGATATTTCTTCAGCAACAGCAAGTAGAGATTTAAAGAAAGGTGTGGAATTAAATCTATTTGAGAAAATAGGAGAAAAAAATAAAACAATTTATCGCTTAAAATAACAGGGCACAACAACGTGTATATCCAATTGCTTGGTTTGTGTGTGCTCAGAAAATCCTATCGAAAAATAATGTAAATTTACCTGAACTGACGATTTAAAAACAAACCTAGTTCAAACTATTTTTTTGCCTTCTAAACGGCTGAAAAAAATAGTTTGAACGTCTAAATAATAACCAAAAAAGAGTCAACCTATTTCAGTATAATACATAACTAACTAAGTTAAAAAAATCATAATATATTAAACCAATCCAAAATTGGGTAGTCTCATTAAAAACTTTAGAAAAACACGATGAAACACCTAATAATTTTATTCTTAATAATAACTACTATTTCTGCTAATGCAAAAACGAAATTAATAGTAACAGACACTACTAATGTTGTAGAAAATAATGTGCTTTATAAAGTTTTTAGTGATAACAATTATATTTATTTGAATATCAGCACTACTGACAAAAACACATCAATGTCCATAATTAGAAATGGACTTACTATATACTTTGACATCAAAGGAAAAAAGAAAAAAGATGTTTACATAAAATATCCATATAACATAAAACCTAGACATTTAAAGCAAAACTCTCAAGAGGCGAAAAGAAACCAAGAATTTAGTGCAATAGATTTAAATTCAATTATAAAAAACCTTCCCAAAGAAGCTGAGTATACATACTATGATGAAAAACAAACATTTCATAAAGATCTTAACATACAAGATATATCTTTAAGCTATATAACTACTAGAGAATCATTGGTTTTTTCATTAAAAATACCTAAAAGCAGGATAAGCAATGAAAATAAAATTGATTTTACAAAATTATCTATTGGTGTGCTAACAAATAAACACAAGAGAAGTTTTGAAATGGAAAATAAGCAAGCACAAGGTCAAGGAATAAGAACAGGAAATGGAAACCGTCGTGGAGGTAGAATGGGACGTGGTAATGGTCAAAAAAATGGAGGAAATAGAGGAGAAAAGCAAAACCTAGATACTGAACAGATTCATATCGATTTTTGGTTTGATGCTAAAATAGAGAGAAACTAAAAACGTTTCACAACAACGTGTATATTTAATTGTTGGTTATAGCCTGCTTACGAATATTTCTGCGGAATATTCTATCTGTGTTTTATTTGCTAAATTAGTTCCTTAAACACGCAACTAACCATACAAACACGTTAGCCATAATAAAAACTCACTCAACTGTAACAAAGAGAATCTAATTAAGTCTTTAGAGAAATAAAACTTATGCATAAAAAACAGTTCGGAATACTAATAATGTTGGTATTTCTATTTCCAAAATTTGGAACTTCACAAAACATAGAATCTAAAGTAGATAGCCTCTATCAAGTAAATGAAAGTGAACCCGGATTTTCAATTGCCATATTTAAAGGAAATGAAATCATTCTTGAAAAACAATACGGTAATTCCAATCTTGATTACAATATTCCAATAACAAACGAAACGGTTTTTGATATTGGTTCTATTGCTAAACAATTTACTGCTGCTGCAATATTATTGTTAGAAAAAGAAGGAAAACTTTCAATCAAAGAGCCTGCATATAAGTATATTGACAACCTAACTAGATACAAAAAAGGCGACCCAACCATAGAACAGTTATTAAATCAAACTAGTGGAATACAAGAAGTTGACCCATATTTATTCTTACTTGACTTAAATTGGTATGACTTGTTGACCCAATCACAAATGATAAACATAATCACAAAACAAAAAGAACTCAACTTTAGTCCAGGTGAGTACTTTCAATACACCAATGCAAACTATATATTACTTGCTAACATAATAGAAAAAACTTCAGAAAAATCGTTTCCAGATTATTTGGAAAAACACATCTTCTTACCCTTAGGGATGAAAAGCACTACTAAGAAAAACAGCAGTTATTCTACCATAAAAAACAGAGCAGTTGGTTACATTGAAGATAGCGGAATATTTTATAAAACAGATTTCAAATCAACAATCTACAACGGAGATGGTCAAGTTTTAACATCTCCTAGAGATATGTTCAAGTGGCATCAAAATATTAAAAACGCAACTATTGGAACATCCGAATTATGGAAAAAAATGCATACCAAAGGCAAATTAAACAATGGAGAAGAAATAAGTTACGGGTTAGGTGTAGAATTTGAAACACATAAGGGATATAAAGCAATGGGGTTTGATGGAATGATACAAGGTGGTTTTGTTTCAAAATACTTATACTTTCCTGAATTAGATATCGCTTTTTTCACTACTCAAAATATATTTGATTGGGACTTTAGAGAGCGTTTCTTCCAACTAGTCGATTTGTATATTCCTAAAAAGGAGTCAATAAATAGCGAATTTCAGTCAGTTGATTATAAAGAAATAAAGCTGCCAAAAACTGAACTCAAAAAATACGAAGGAACTTATATCTTTCTTGGAAACGAGGAAGAATCCATAAAAATAAATACAATAAAATTAATCCGTAAAAAGTTAATTGCCTTTGATTCCGATGGAGAAGAGATTTCTGAATTAAAACCTATTGGTAATCAGAAATTTATATTTTTTAGCGATAAAGTCATTGAGTTTACTATTAATGAAAAAATAAAAGAATACAAATTTTCTCATTATCCCTCTGATATTGAAGCTCCTTGGGTGTTCAAAGAATATAAACCATATAACCATACACAAAGTGAGTTAAAAGAATTTGAAGGTCAATATTTTAATGCTAATTTTCAAATAGGGAAAAAAATAAAGTTGGAAAACAACATCTTATATTTTTACCATAGAAATGGAGCTTGGAAAACTGAAATAGAATCAGTAGCGAAAGACATACTGGAGATTCAAAACTACCCGATTGAACTTGTACGTTATGATAATGAAACAATTAAAGGAATTAAAATTATGGGGTTATTGTTCAAAAAAATAAAATAATTACTATGGCTAACACCGTATATAATTAATTGCTAGTCCTAGCCTACTTACGAATATTTCTGCGAAATATTCTATCTGTGTTTTATTTGCTAAATTAGTTGCTTAAACTCGCAACTAGTCATATTTCAGGACAAGACATTATGAAAAAATTGAAATTAATGAGTAAAAAAAACACAATCAAAATTATCAATCTAATTTTCAGTTTAATTTTTCTAATAGTTCACAGTTCTTTCGCTTCAACTGATAATTCTGATTTTGTGGTAACTACCATTACCCAAAATGTATATAGCATTGTTTCTCCTTCAAAAGGATTACCTACTCCTAAAAATAAAGGTTGGAATTCTAATATCCATTTTGTAGTTACGAAAAAAGGAGTCTTACTTTTTGATACAGGATCTTCCGAATCTATTGGTCTCAAAATAAAAAAAGCTATTAAGTCGATTACTGACCAACCTGTTCGGTGGATAATTAATTCGCATAGTCATGCAGACCATTGGTTGGGTAATGCAGCATTTACAAATACTGCGTTTGAAATTATTACAAGTAGTAAAGCATTAGCAACAATGAAAGAGCATGGACAACCATCTTTGGACTTTTATTTTAAAGTGACTAAAGGAACAATTGGTTCTACACAGCTTGTTTACCCTACAGTAATACTAATGCAAGGAATAAAGCGAAATTTTGGAGGAATAGACGTAGAAATTATTCTTTCTAATGATGGACATTCTCCTGGAGATATATTGATTTGGTTACCAAAACAAAAAATCATAATAGGTGGAGATGTATTAAGTTCTGATTGGATGCCAATGATTACTGGACATGGTAATATTCCAAATTTAATTAAAACACTTAACACCGTAGCAAAATTAAACCCAACTATTGTCTTAACAGGACATGGTAAAGCAACTAATGTAGAATCTGTAACACGAGATGCTGGTTTATTATCAAGTATCTGGAAAAAGGTAAAATCAGATTATGAAAAAGGTGGAAAATCGAATGAGACTCTTAAAGATATTAGAACAAAATTGAATCCTAAATACAAAACCTTATATAAAGATTTTGAATTAGAAATTGAACGATATGTTAATCTTATGTATGAATTACAACATTAGTCCATTTTTCAAAGATTTCTTGGTTTCAAAATGAGTTTCTTCATTTACCCTAAATGAAATATGAAAAACAAATATACGTTGGGTAACAACAGGTATAAACAATTGCTTGGTTTGTGTGTACTCGGAAAATCCTATCGGATTTCCCTAATGGTTCGGTTTATTTTGCTAACTTAGTCTTTGTCAACGCAACCAGCCATACACAAAACCGTTGGCAACAAGCTGTGAAACGAAACGCTCTATTCTATGAAATATAACAAAATTATAGGAGTAATATTTTCAATATTTTCGATAGTATATTCGACTAATTTTATTGTCAACTCAAAGCTGACTTACAATCTTGAAAGTTATTTTGATTTTGAATATTTAATGAGTTTCTCTCCTGTGGTTATTTCTATAATTCTTTTAATTGCTGGTATTCGACTCTTTGTTAATCCTGCAAAAGCAAATCTAGCATTAGCTTTATTGGTCATTCTGTAGTTGAGGAGATCCTTTTCAATTGGTTAGGAATATCAGATAGTCAATTTGATTTATATCTAACGATAATATTTATAATATTTGGATTAACTGCAATATATATTGCATATACTGACACTTTTAGCTCTAAAAAATTATCAATAAAAGAAGCTATTATTAGTTTTATCATCGGGACACTATTTGCAATTTATTAAACAAAGCCATATAGAAGAGAGAGTGATCTTAGTTATGATCGAAAATAATCATTCTTACGAAAATGCAATGGCTGAAAGAGTAAATGGAATATTAAAAGATGAATTTTATCTCGACCAAACCTTTGATAACGTAACTCACGCCAAAAGAGCTGCAAAAAATGCAATTAATCTATACAATGAAATAAGATTACACTTACCTTTAGGTTATAAAACACCGAATATGGTATATAAATTATCAGCGTAAAATCAATTTTAAACTGTAACCATATTTCAGGACGAGACATTAAAACTAACCGCTAACCAATGATAAAATTCTTTAGAAAAATTAGACAAAAAACGCTGACTGAAAATAAGTTCGGAAAATATCTGACTTACGCTATCGGAGAAATAATTCTTGTCGTTATTGGTATTTTGATTGCACTTTCAATCAATAATCATAATAACAATAGACAACAAAGGAAAATTGAACAGGCCTATTTGTTGTCTCTTCAATCTGAATTTAAAATAAACTTAGAAAAAATAAACAATTGTCTTATCGAAAATCATAATCAAGTGAAAGCAGTTGAGAATATGCTTACTTTATTTGATGATAATGTTCGTGACACTATAAGTGAAAAAGAAACATCAAATATTATACATTCAGTTTTTAAAGGAGTCACGACTTATATCCCTTCAAAAGGAGTATTAACTGATATTATTAGCTCTGGCAACCTAAATTTAATTCAAAATGAAAAACTAAGACAAAAAATTGCATCTTTTGAGAGTACTTTAGATTTTTTAAAAATACAAGAAGTTTCTACTCTCGAAATGCAGAAAGAACTGCAAAAACAATTAAATAAAAATGGAAGTGTCCGAAAAGTATTGATTAATATAGGCTTTAATTTTGAACATCAATCGATTTCCGATACTGCGAGTAATAAAAAAGTTTTTAGTTTAATTAAATTTGAAAATACTCTTTTGGATTTCTATTTAACTATTAATGCAACAAATGGACAAAGGTTTTTTGGTGGAATAAAAGAGCAAATAGAACAAATTTTAGTAGACCTTGATTCAGAAATAAAAAAATAACGAATGGCAACAAGGTGCATGACCAATTGCTTATTTTGTTAACTTGGTTCTCGCCAACACTACTAGCCATACACAAACACGTTGTGCACAAGCTTGATTCGTTCTGAATAAAGGCTACATAATATTAACATTATGTATAAAAACAACAACGTAATTAGACGTTACAGCGACCCTTTCAAATTAAAAATATTAGCCGAACTCACAACCGAAAACGCACATGTAAACTCCATTCTATTGCACCTACAACGGTCAATGTTTGGATTAAAAAGTACAATCGCAAAACCTTAATCAAAGCCATATAGAAAAGAGAGAGATCTTAGTTATGATCGAAAATAATCATTCTTACTAAAATGCAATGGCTGAACGATTAAATGGAATATCAAAAGATAAATTTTATCTCGACAAAACCTTTGCTAACGTGACTCACGCTATAAGGCCTGCAAAAAATGCAATTAATCTACACAATGAAATAAGATTACACTTATCTTTATATTATAAAACACTCAATATGGTATTTTAGTTATCAACGTGAAATCAATTTTTACCTGTTGCCATATTTTAAGACAAGACATTAGCCAAATCAGAATCTGATTAACTCTTCGAGTTAACGAATGAGAATCATTAGATTTGTAAAAATAAAATTAACCGAATATCAACAACAAAATTTGATATTAGTCAAGATTGGAAAAAAAATGATTACAAGAAATTATTGGAATGAAGAATGGAAAGAGATAGAATTTGATCAAAATATTTCAGAAAAAGAGAAATTTAAAATCTCAAATTACGGAAGAATTATAAACTGCAAAACAGACGAGAAATTTCTAGTTAAAAAGTACTTTATAAACGGATATCAGAATTTACCTCTCAAACAAAAAAAGAACGGAAAACAAACAAGTAGATACGTTCACAAACTTGTTGCGGAACATTTTCTAGAAAAAAACAATGGAATCTGTGTTATTCATTTAAACTATGATAAAACCGATAATCGCATTGAAAATCTAAAATGGGCTAGCAAAAGAGAAAAAGAACTTCATCAATTTAACAACCCAAATTGGGAAGAAATCGTAAAAAAAAGAAGTAAAAATATTGGTAAATTAAACGAAGTGAAAGTAAAAATTATTAAACGCCAATTAAAAAATAATAGAACTAGAATTAAAATGATTGCAAAGCGTTTCGGAGTATCTGACATGCAAATTCATAGGATAAAAACAGGAGAAAATTGGAGTTCTGTGACGGAATAAAAGCATTGGACACTACATGTATCTTTAATTACAAAATTAGTTACTCAAGCATGCTGCCAACTCCTTAGTCACAAAACGGAAAAAACAGCAAGATTGGAGCATTAATTGAAAGATTCAACTCATAGCTTTGTAGAAAAAAGCAAAATTATGATATTCAAAAAAACAAACGAATCAATTTCGACTGACTTTCTTTTCCAATCAAAAGGCACATTCGGTGACAAAACAACAAAAACGAATTGGGAAAATTTGTTTGCAAATGTACAAAGGCTTCAAGTTCTAAACCCTAAATCAAAATTTTATGGCATCAATTGGGATGACCCAGAAATTACACAAAAGGGAAAAATTAGATATGATGCCTGTATCTCAATTCAAAATAATACAGAAATCAAAACAGAGTTTTCTACCAAAACCATTTTTGGTGGCAAATACTTATGCTTTTTATACAAAGGTAACTATCAAAATTTAGGTTTAGTTTACAATCATATATTTAGAGGTTGGATTATAAAAATGGACTATGAATTAAGAGATGAACCCATTTTTGAGCAATACATCAATAACAAAGAAATTACACCAACAGAAGATTTACTAACAGAAATTTTTATCCCAATAAAGTAATGCAATACAACAAAGATTTAGAATCTGAACACAAAAACCTATTCTTACAAGCTAGAGAATTTATATTATCTTTTGAGGGCATAATTGAAACCAAAAAGAAAAGAATTACAACCTATTCAAATGAAAAAGGCGGAATTTGTCATATGCGAACAATGCCTAATGGAATAGATTTTGGATTTTTAAAAGGTGCTAAAATGGAAGACAACTTAGGGCTTTTAACAGGCAAAGGAAAGGCAATAAGAGTTCTACCACAAAAGGAATTGAACAAAAAAGCGGTTGAATATTACATAAAACAAGCAATAGAAATAAACTCAAAAAAATAAGTGACCTACAATGAAACTATAGAATGTCTTTATGACTTGAAAGATGCCGAAAAGGTTATTTTCAAAGAGAAAAAATTTGGAATAATAGCAAACAATTCTTTAGGGATTTACCACAAAGAATTGAAAATGATAGCCAAAGAGATTGGACAAAATAATGAGCTCGCTATACAACTCTTTGATAGCGGAATTTATGAAGGACGACTTTTGTGTAGCAAAATGTTTAAACCCAAAGATGTTACTGAACCGTTAATGGAAAAATGGGTTAAGTCGTTTGAGAATTGGGAAATTTGCGACAGTTTTAGTATGGGCCTTTTTTCAAAAAGCAAATTTGCACTTGCCAAAATTTTGGAATGGACTGAAAGAAAATCCGAATTTGAAAAAAGAGCTGGATTTGCCATTATGGCTTCCTATTGTATGGCAGATAAAATATCAGAGAACGAACTTTTTGAACAGTTTTTTCCAATAATAAAACGTGAGGCAAATGACGAAAGACTGTATGTCAAAAAAGCAGTAAACTGGGCATTGCGAAATATTGGAAAACGGAACATTGACCTCAATAGAAAAGCAATAGAAGTTGCTTATGAAATATTGAAATTTGAGAGTAATTCTGCGAAATGGATTGGAAAAAATGCTTTGACCGAATTACAAAAAGGAAATATGCGAATGTCGGACTATCCTCGAGTTGAGTACAGAAGTCCTTTGTCTAAAAATGTATAAAAAATAGATCAAAAGTTACGTAAACAAAGGCATAGTCGTGTCTTCAAGGTCACCATATTTTAATTTTAGACAACAGAAAAATTAAGTGTTTACCAACCATTCAAATTTTCACTTACGAGTCGTGTTACCACACATTAAACAAAAATCATGTATAAAAACAAACCTATGAAATACAATTTTTCTTTTCTATTATTTATTTTTAAAACTAATTCATATTAATTGCTTGGTTCCCATGTAAAATCGAGATTTACAAATCCTTCATCAAAAAGTAATTGCAAATCACCACCATTAGCATCAATACTCCAAATATCGCCACCTCTTTCAATAGCTATTCGATTTCCATTATCATAATAACCTAAATTGTGTGCAGAACTACTTGTGTCTGCACCATCAGTAAATATTAAAAAAGGGCTCCCTCCTGCTCGTTGTACTCTATATATACCTTCAGTAAATGAACTATTATTATTAGTGTATGCGTCTATATAAAAAACAATATTATCAGAATCTGGTGACCAATCAAATCCTCCTAATCGAAAATTATCCCAATCAATTTCGAACAATAACTGTGCTGGACCTCCTTCACTAGGCATAATTGCCAAATGTGTTGTTGAGCCAATAAAAGTGCCATTATTAAATTGTGGCACAGCTTGTTCAAAAGCAATCCAATAACCATCTGGAGACACTTTTGGCGCTCCAGAAAACACACGTGTATCAGTAATAAAAACTTCTTGTCCAGTTTGTAAATCATATCTAACGATCTCTTGAGCACGTGGATCTTCTACTTGTTCAGGATTATCAATCATTTTACTGTAATACACAAATGCTCCATCTGGACCAAATGTTGGCAATTCAGTTTTCCCTCCATCAACAAGTAAAGTACTTCCAACTGTTGGATCACAAGATTCTAAATAAATTTCAATATTGGTAAAGTCATCTAAGTTTTGTCTTAAATAAAAAGATCCGTTAGGCGACATATCTGTAAAAGCACTTACAGTTGTTGAGTTTATTACGCTAGTTTCACCTGATTCTATACCAAACACAAAAACTCTAGTCCAATTTCCATCTCTTAAAAATAACACAGGCTCATTAAAACATCTTGCAACATTAGTTGGCTCAACAAT
Source organism: Psychroserpens ponticola (assembly GCF_023556315.2). Taxonomy (NCBI): domain Bacteria; kingdom Pseudomonadati; phylum Bacteroidota; class Flavobacteriia; order Flavobacteriales; family Flavobacteriaceae; genus Psychroserpens; species Psychroserpens ponticola. The sequence continues at coordinate 2,096,654 of NZ_CP116221.1, forward strand.
TTCGAATGTTAAGGTGTCATCTGCAAGTACTTCCCCTGAATCGGTATTGATGACTTCAACTTTTATGGTTTCAGATCCTGGATTGTCTCCACGAACTTGAATAGAATTATCTAATGTTTGAATCGCATTTTCAACAATTTGACCATTTATTAAAAGTGCGCCTCTAAAAGTTTCCAAATACCATAAATATGCCAAATTTTGACTTTCATCTATACCGTCAATAATCGCATTGAAATTTGCAGTAGAATTTAATGCCATGGTATTATCTATTGATAAATTAGATGATGATAGTAAAACTCCATCATTACTCATAGTATCCCCATCTTTAGATTCACAACCCAATGCAAAACATGTAACAACAATGATTAAAATCCATTTAAACGCTAAGGGAGTGCTCACTTTTTTCATAATATCTTAAAATTTGATTTATACAATTAAGAATCGTAAAAAAAATAAAATGTCATCAAAATTTCACAAACTCAAAAAAAAATTCATGAATTAAAAACTTAAAGAATAACAAAAAAACGACAACACAACAACATGTATAACCAATTGTTTAGCTCTAGCCTAATTGGAAATTCCTACAGAATTCCCTCTGGTTCATTTTCTTAATTAACTTAGTTTTCACCAATGAAACTAGTCAAGCACAAACACGTTGGCTGTAATTTTAACGAAAACCGTTCTATTCAATTTTCTTAAGACTTACTTTGCGTAATAATAAAACGATCTAGTTTTAGGGTTTCAATTTTTCTAAAGCATTTTTTTTATAGAAATCTCCTATTGGAATTTCTATTCTACCAATCTCAACATCTTGTTTAGTGTAGGCTGTTACTCTATTAGAATTTACAATATAAGATCGGTGTACCCTTATAAACCTATCATCGAGCTTATCTATGAAAGCTGAAAGACTATGCATTATTAAATGTTTTTCATTAGTAGTATAAATTTTTATATACCCTTTTATACTTTCAATATATAATACTTCATCTAACAAAATTTTTATATTTTTTTTATTGCTTTGCACAAAAATATGCATTCGATTGGAAGTACTATCTTCTTTTGTTTTTACAACAATTTGAGTCTCTAAAAATTTCTCAATTGCTTTATAAAATCGTACAAACAGAATCGGTTTTAACAGATAATCAATTACATTAAGTTCGTAACTTTCAATAGCATAATCTCTATAAGCCGTTGTGAATATCACTTTAGGTTTATTAACTAAAGTCTTTAAAAATTCTGTTCCTTTTAAAATTGGCATTTCAATATCTAAAAATAATAAATCAATAGATTCCTTTTTTAATATACTATTAGCTTCTATGGCAGAACCACAACTTGCTATTATTTCAAAATCAGGCAATTGATTTAAATGCCTTGTTATTAACCTTCTTGCTAATTCTTCATCATCAACAATTAAGCACTTATATTTTTCCATTATGTTGAATTTTTAGCTCTAAATCATATTCGAATTCAGTATTTATTATATCTAAATTGTAAGTGTTAGGATATAATAATTCTAACTGTTTTTCTGTATTGTTCATTCCAATGTTACCTTTATCTTTCTTTAAACTTTCCACATAAAATTTCGGCTTTGTATTTTTTAGTTTAAAAACAATTTCCTTTTCTGAAGATGATATAAACAACGAGATAAATGCTTTATCTACTTCCTGACTTACTCCATGTTTAAAAGCATTTTCAACAAAGTTTAACAAAATTAATGGCGCAATTTTCACATCATTATAAATTTGTTTTTCAAAAGACACTTCAACTCGACTTCCATACCTTACTTTTTCTAGAACAATATAATTCTCTAGTAATTTCACTTCCTTATAAAGAGGTACATATTTGTCCTTACATTGATATAAAATATAATCTAAAATCTCTGACAACTTGCCAACTATCTGTGCTGCTTTATCAGACTTTTCTAATACTAGAATGTATAAATTGTTTAATGTATTAAATAAAAAATGTGGATTTAATTGTTGTTTCAATAAATTAAGTTCGGAGGTTCTTTTTTGCTCTAAGAGGTTTGCGATTTCTTTCTGTTTTTTATAATAACCAAAAATCACTAAAATTATCATAGGTAAAGCATAACTTGGAATACTTCTTAAATATTGAGATAAACTTGTTATTCTTTCGAAGAAAAAATCGGATTTAGAAAGCACTTCTGTTTCTTTTATCCATCGAAAACTTATAAATGTAGAAAAAGAAAGATGGGCTAAATATGATATCACAAGCATGCACATAAAAAACACTAGCTTCTTATTTCTATTCAATAATTTTGGGATAAAGAAATATATCACAGAATAAGCTATTAACATTTGTAAGATCAACTCAAACAATGTAACCTCAATTAACAGTATTTTATTTGTCTTATAAGGCCAAGAAACACTTAAATAATAGATAAAAGCTAATCCCCAAAACAAGATATGTCTGAGAACTGTATTATTAAGAATCTGTAAATAAGCACTTTTTTTAATCATAACTGATTGAACATCTATAGGTTTTTAAAACTACAATTATTCTAGTAATCTTTACAGATAACTTTACCAACACTTAATAAATACGCATAAAATAGAGTTTTACAGACATAAACACTTCTTTTTAAAGGATTCAAAAATTCATACGCTAATTATCGCTTTATAAGCTTAGATGTTCGCTATATGACTACACTTAACTTCTACAGCATTTAAATCACATAGTTTTGATTTCAATTAAAAAAACAAAAATTAAATCACATGAAATCAAAACTTTTAATACTATTTCTTTTTGTCATAACTGTTAGTTTTGGACAAACAATACCAAAAATAAATTCACTAATTGATGCTGAAATTAAAGCAAACAAAGTTCCTGCTTTGGCAGTTGCAGTAATTGATTCTGGAAGAGTTATACATATTAGCGCAAATGGATTACGTGATGTTAAACTTAATAAAAAAGCCAATATTAACACTCCATTTCATATTGCTTCTGTCTCTAAAACAGTTACCAATATGGCTGTATTTAAATTAGTTGAGTTAGGAAAAATCGATTTAAATACAAACATTAATGAATATTTACCTTTTAAAGTGAAAAATCCATATTTTCCTAATGAAAAAATAACCGTTTCTCTGTTATTAAAACACAGAAGTGGCATTAAAGATGATATTAAATTCTATGGACCACATTGGAGAAATCCAAATGGTGACCCAACCATGAGTTTAGCATTCCTAAAAGAATATTTAGTTCCTGGAGGTAATCTATATAATATGAGTCATTATGATAGCAATCCAAACCACAAATCTGTTTTTAAATATTCAAATACAGGAATTGCTCTACTTGGCTACATAGTAGAACAAATATCAGGAATGAGCTATGAAAATTTTTGTCAAAAACATATTTTCAAACCTATGAACATGAAAAATTCAAGCTGGTTTTTAAAAAATTTAGATACAAGTAAAGTTGCCAAAACATATATAAAAAATAATTCAAAAGAATTTGTTTTTAAAGGTCATAATGGATATCCAGACTATCCTGGTGGGCAATTAAGAACTTCTATTAAAGATTATTCTACATTAATAGCAGGTTTTATAAATGCGGATAACAATCAATTTATTTTAAATAATGAAACAAAAAACTTAATTATTCCTCCCGTTAGTACTCCTCATTTGGGATATTACACTTGGTTTATAAAAGCAATTAATAATAATTTATACTTCGAACATGGAGGAGGAGATACAGGTGTTAGAACAATTTCGATTATTGAGCCAACTAAAAAAAGAGCTATCATAATATTTGCTAATCATCCTTATGATTTTGACGAATTATACAGAAGTATTGAAATGAAAATGTGGGGAGAATAATTTAAAAACTTATGCCAAATAAATAGAAACTTTAGCCAACAACGTGTATAATTAATTACTCAGCTTGTACGCACAAAAAAATCCTAATAGGTTTTCCTATTGGTTCAGTTTCTTTTGATAAGTTAAGTTTTCGTCAAAGTAAAATCAATACACAAACACGTTGTGTGTAATACGAATTTACATTCCTTTTGTAACATTCTTGTGCCCAAAACGTCATACAATTAATCAATCAAAATATGAAATCAAATAAAACAACTGGAAGATTTGTAGGCCTATTATTTCTACTCATTTTTGCAAATGGTATTATAGTTTATCAATTTTTACAAGGTCCTGTCCTATTTTCAGATGACTTTCTAACTACCACATCTACAAATTCAACTAAAATCATTATCTCAACTTTACTTTTATTTTTAAGTGGTATAACGTCTGTAGTTATCGCTACAATTTTATTGCCAATATTTAAAAAACATAGTATCATCTTGGCCTTTTTATATTTAGCTTTCTGTATACTACACTTTATAGCTATATCTATTGATAATATTAGTGTTCTATCTATGTTGGAATTAAGTCTAGAATATTCAAAAAGCGGAATTGAAAATTCTAATATTCTAAACACATTAGGAAGTGTGTTTTACAAAAAACATTGGTGGTCACATTACTTAAGTCTACTAATTTCTTGTGTCCCAGTGTTTATATTATACTATACATTATTCGTCACTAAGTTAATTCCAAAAATCATTTCAATTGTTGGAATAATAGCTATAATTCTTATGTTTATTGAAATGTTATTTTCGCTTTTTGGACAAAGTATAAGTATGAATATGCTTCTTCCCATAGGATTAATTCAACTAATACTTCCATTTTGGTTAATTTTTAAAGGATTGAAGTCACACATTTTAGAAACTGAAATGTAATAGTGATATTTAATGAAGAAAACAACACTATACAGCGTGTATAATCAATCGTTTAATCTATATATGCTATGAAAATCCTAACAGATTTTCATAGTGGTTTGATTCTTTTTTACGAACTTAGTTCTCGTCAACGTAACTCCCTCGTACACAAATACGCTAATTAAAAAAATGTGGTTCTTAAGTAATATGAAAAAGAAAAACATAATTAGAATAATATTGTTAGTTGGAACGGTTGTATCAATGTTTTTCGTACCATGGTTGTTGGTCAGAGCGTGGATATTTCCTCTACCAAATACAGTTAAAGAACAAGTAACTAAATCAATTAATTATGGATTTGACGGAATGATTGTTTATGTAGACAAAGCTGAACAACCTCCACAGTATTTTGTTTCTGGTTGGCATAATCGAGAATCTAAGATTCCTGCCAAACCTAACGCACTATTTAAGATTGCAAGCATTAGTAAGTTATATGATGCCGTTGCTGTTACCAAATTAGTAAATGATGGAAGGCTTTCACTAGATAAAACAATCGCTGAGTATTTACCAGAACTTGTAGGAAGAATAGAAAACTCAGACAAAATCACTTTAAGATTAATGATACAGCATAGAAGTGGCATTCCAAATTTCACTGACACTCCTAATTTTTGGGCAACACCTACTGAAACCTATGAAGAAAGTCTTGCATTGATACTCGATAAGTCAGCAAATTTTAAACCAGGTGAAGACTATGAATATTGTAATACAAATTATCTTTTAATCAATAAGATAATGGATGACGCATTAGGTTATCCTAACTTTAAATACATTCAAGAAGAAATCCTAATTCCTCTAAATCTTAAAAACACCTTTGGTTCGCTAAGCGAAGTCAATATAGAGGATGTAATGAGTGGTTATCATGTAGGACATCCTTTTGATTTAAAGGCAGACGAACATGGTATGTTAGCCACTGCAGAAGACGTAGGTGTTTTTATAAGAGCATTGAATGATGGATCATTGTTTAAACCAAATGAACAGGAAATATATGCTTCCATTTATGAGTATGAACATTCAGGATGGGTTCCTGGATACCAAAGTTTTGCAAAATATTACAAAGACATTGATGCGGTTGTTATTGCGTTCTATAGTACAACTGACCCAAAATTATACAATTGGAACTTGTCAGAAATCATAAATAATAGAATTGCAAAAATTATTAAAAATAAAAACTAACTACAACTAGTATAAATAATTGGAAACCCAAACATACCCTCTACAACAATTTACTACGAAAATTCTCAATTCTATCTTATAAGAAATAACGAACAAAAAGCAAAATTGATAACAGGTTCAAATAGCCTAATAGGCTTTATTGCTAAAACAAAAAGTTATTTCTCTGATTGTGAAAAAATAGTATACTATCTGGAAAATCAATTATATAATTTTGATAATTTGATAGAATTGGTTGAAGATTATAACCTATTATGTGAATAAAAATAGTTTATAACAATGTATGTATTTAATGCTAACCTCCTACTTCAATTTTAATTTATAACTTTATCTGCAATTAAAGATTCTGAAGATTCTAAGTCGTATAAATCATAGACAAATCCATAAGTAATTATGAAAAATAAAATATTCATACTAGGAATCATAACTATCTTCATTAGTTGTAATTCTAATAATACTCCGTCTGATATATATCATTCAGAACATTTAAAGATTGAAAAGATTACCAAAAACCTTTACAAACACATTTCGTTTTTAAATACTCAAGATTATGGAAAAGTTCCTTGTAATGGAATTATATATTTTAATAATAATGAGGCTGTGATTTTTGACACTCCTTCAAATGATAAAGCATCTGCAGAATTAATTAATTGGATTGGAAAAAGAGATATTAAGGCTATTATTGCCACTCATTTTCATATTGATTGTCTAGGTGGATTGAACGAATTTCATTCAAAAGGAATAAAATCTTATGCTCATAAATTAACAATTAAACTGGCAAAGGAAAACAATAAAGTGTTACCTCAAAATGGTTTTGAAAAACAACTTGAAATGAAAGTTGGAAATGAAATAGTACTGGCAAAACATTTTGGAGAAGGACACACGAAAGATAACATCATCGCATATATAGAAAGTGAAAAAGCAATATTTGGTGGATGTTTGATTAAGGAAATGGGATCTGGAAAAGGAAATCTTGAAGATGCAAACATTAAGGAATGGCCAAAAACAGTTTCAAAAATAAAAGATGAATTAACCGAATTAGAAATAGTGATTCCTGGACATGGAAAAACTGGTAATAATAACCTTTTGGATTATACTATTGAACTATTCACTGAAAACTAAACGCTTACAGTAATGTATAGAATGAATGAGTTAAATCAATAATGATAGATAATAGTAGTAAAGAATTGCAAGTTTACTTCTAACTATAAAACATATTTTAATAAAATTTATGAATAAAATTATACTTTTAATTATTGCATGTTTTTCTTTAACCACTTGCAGTTTGCATAAGGAATTTTATGAAAGTGGAAATCTGAAAGCTAAAGGAAAAATTTCTGACACTTTAAAAAATGGGAAATGGAAACTTTTTCATAAAAATGGCAATCTATTTCAAATAGGACATTATTCTAATGGAAATAAAACTGGAGAATGGAAAGTCTATCACGAAACCGGAGAATTAAGGCAAATAGGTCAATTTTTAAATAACCAACAAAATGGAGAGTGGAATTTCTATCACCAAAATGGAAATCATCAAGGAATTGGGACACTCTCTTATGGCAAACGAATTGGAACATGGAAATGGTATTTTAAAAATGGCCAACTTCAAACTGAACGTAATTGGAATAACGGAAAGCTCATTGAAATTATTAGCTGTTATGATGGTAAAGGAAATGAATTAGACAAAGGAACATTTACCGAAGGAAATGGTACAATGAAAATATATGATATTGACGGAAATTTACTAAATATTGAGCATTATAAAAATGGACAATACATAAAATAATGATTTCCAAAAAAAATGAAATGATCAAAGGCTAGTTTACGTTTTTATTAAAAATCCTACGAATTTCATTAATAGTTAATTTTCTTTTTGTTAACTTAGTTCCTGCCAACATACGAACCCTATACGAATCCGTTGGCATTCATTACTCTAAACCCTATAAATAAGAATTATGAAAACAAATTTATCTAAAGTCAAGTCAGAAATAGAAGCCTACGCAAATGACTCTAATTTAACTGAAATACAAATTGTTGATAAACTGAAAGAACATTACTTCAATAAAGTAGTCAACGAAAATCTTAAGCTTTATAAAAAAAGAAAGAAAAAAGTAAGTGAAATAACTAAAGATTTAAAAATATCTTCTCGTAGATTTTATGCAATACTAGAAAAGAAAAAAATAACGTTCACCAAATACAAAAAGAAAGAAAAAAAATAAAAAGAGCTATTTAACGGTTGTCATAAACTGTATAGCTCATTTATACTTGTAAAACATTCCAGATTCTTAAATCAATTTGTGTTCTATTGCTAACTTAGTTCCTGCTAACCAAGTAAATTACACCAATACCTTTTGTGCTATATATCAAACTTATGAAAAAAATAATTTACGTTCTAATTCTTATTACAGCAGTTTCATGTTTGAATAAAAACGATAGCAAGCTTGATGTTGCAACACATATTAGGTTTAATGATGTGGATAAAAATGGATTAACAATTGATACAAAACTTCTTTCTAATATAAAGAATGATCTCAAAAAAACACCTAATAAATTAAATCGAGAAGTCTGGAATTACGATAAAGAAGGAAATGAAGAACATTACGTTTTGAATAAAGGTGTAGTCTTCAAATTTGTGGAAGAACAAAAAGCCCATTCCATTTTTAATGCATATTATGAGCAAGTTGTTAAAGGCAATAATTACATCTTTCTTACAAATATGGATTTTGACGAATCTTACAATACGTATTATGATATTGTAATTATTGATGGTTCTGATCCATTCAAAATCATTGAATTAATTGGTACTAATGGAGTAAATTATGATGTTTACAATCCAGATATCATCAAAAAATTAAAAGCATGGGATTCGCAAATCAACTTCAAATTTGTTGTTATCGACGTTTCTAGAATTCATGCATATATAGGTAAGCTACCAAGAGACATTAATAAGTTTTCAAATGAAGTTTATGAATTTTGCCCAGATGTAATTGACCAAGGTTATGGCACAATGGATGAAATGATTTCTGACTATACAGAAAATAAATACTTCTGGTTATGGTGGGATTAATTGAATTGCTCTAAGGAAGAAACATAAAAAATTAAATACTTTATAATAATAGAATTATGCTAACTGATATTCATCCGAAATTACCAATGCGTAACAAAAGTATTACGAAAGAATTTTATATAAATAAACTAGGATTTAAAACCTTTGGAAACACTGATTATGATGAGTATTTGATGATGGAAAAAGATCAAATTCAACTTCATTTTTTTGAATTTAAAACACTCGATCCTAAAGAGAATTATGGTCAGGTTTATATTAGAACTGATGCTATTGACCGTTTTTACCAATCCGTATTAGATTCTAAAACACCTATTCACCCAAATGGTCCATTAGAAACAAAACCTTGGGGACAAAAGGAATTTTCTATACTAGATCCAGACAATAATCTGTTGACTTTCGGACAAAGTCTTTTTGTTGAAAAATGATAAAAAATGACGAGTCTGTATGTTCTCTAAAATCTTACGTTTTTTTATTCCGTACAACTAACCATTCACAATCGCGTTGTGTTTAATATGAACAACATTCTAAATCAAAAACACACATGCTGAGAAAATGTTTTATATTATCAATCTTATCTATATTTCTTATTGGTTGTATTGGTTATCACAAGATATTGAAAGACACTAATGGAGAACCTATTTTGAATGAAAAAGTGAATTATAAATTCACAAAAATTCCTAGTAAAACCGATTTAACCAAAATTGATACCTCTGCACATTATATTCAAATATTTGAAGGCAGATATTATAACGAAAACGAAAAACAGAATCCCGATATTTTGGTTTTTCACAATGACGGATTTTATAAACAGTCTTCTAGTATTTATAATTTTAAATATGAGTCTAGAAATAAAAATTCTATCTATTATGGTGGAAAATACAGAATTACAGATGATATCATTGAACTTGAACAATTTTTACCATCAAAAAGCGGAAAGACAAATTATTATTCAAGAACTATCAAAAAAGGAATTATTAATGGAGATAGAATTATTTTCAACGACGGAAATACGTTAATAACAATCTTTGAAAAAAAAATAAACTCATATAAAACGGAAAATTGAAAGACTATAAGAGAACTATAACATCTGATTTTTTATTATATTGGTGATGTTACTTAATTTTTTCTCTCAAAAGCCAATCTTTTTCATGAAAAAACTCATTTGTTTATTTATAATAATCAATTGCCTTAGCGTTAACTCTCAAACTTATTCTTCTAATTATGAGGAAGATATATTTAACAACATAAAAAAGGATTCTATAAATTATAAATTCTTCGAAAGCTTATTAGCCATAGATCCTTCTATGACTCCAGAATTAGCTTCAGATTATAAATTAGAAGTAAATTCAATTATAAAATCTGTTCCTCCTAAAGAGAAAAAAGAAAAAAAAGAGAAAAAGAGGATTGAAAAATTATATGATGATTTGCATGATACATTTTTTATTAAATATCGCCTGAATGCATATTTTAACGATATTTTCGAAAATGGAACGTATAATTGTGTTACAGCTACTGCATTATATTCCTATGTTTTTGAAGAATTAAATATTCCATATCATGTCAAAGAAACACCTTCACATGTGTTTTTAGTGGTTTATCCTAACACTTATAAAATTTATTTAGAAACTACAGTTCCTGGACAGTATGGCTTTATTACTCCCAAAGAATCTGAAATTAAAAAGATTGTAGATGAATTAATATCATACAAATTAGTCACTTCTGATGAAGTTTCAAAAAAAGGCTATTTAAAATTTTATGAAGATTACTTTTATGGAAAAGAATATATAGATAAAAGAGCTTTAATAGGAATGCAATACTATAACAAAGGTTTGATAGATTTTGAAAATGAAGCAAATGATGAAGCTCTAAACAACTTTAAAAAAACAAAGATTTTCTATTCTTCACCTCTCATTGATCCAATTATTAAAAACATTATGTTTATTAATGTAAATGAATTGGAATTTAACACAAAAAAGGATGTCGATTATTTAATTGAATTATTATCCATTTCTAAATTCCCTGAAGATTATTCTATAAGCAACTTAAAATCAAGTTTATTCAAAATAATCGATCATGATGATAATGACAATGCATTCATTGAATACACAATTGAAAAATTCAAAAATATAACTGATCCAAATATTAAAAATGAAGCCATTGAATTTTTATTAGAGTATTTAGCAGAAAATGCGGCAAGAAATGAAGAATTAGATGAAGCCATAAATTATTGTGATGACATCTTACTCATCAATCCTAAAAACAAAAGAATCAAGAGTGTTGTCTCTTATGTTGCGTTTAAAAAAGTAAAGCTTTCAAGTTACAATATGGAGGCGCTTACAGCATTTGAAAGCATCTGTGAAAAATATGAATTTTTAAAAGAGAATAATAGATATAATATAAGTTTAGCTTACTTATATGCTCGTATTTCATTTAAGAAATTTAAAAGCAAAAACATATCTGAAGCAAATGAATATCTACAAAAATTAGAATTCATTTTAGATAATAATGACATACTAGACGAAGTGAGTAATGGTTTATTAAGCGATCTTTATATTAAAGCTGGTAATTATTATTACTATAAAAATCAATATAAAAGATCATACAAAATTTATAAAAAAGGACTCACGTATGTACCAGATCACAATGAATTAAAAAAGAGGGCAAATTGGTCGAAAGATGAATTCTAAACCTCAAAAACAACCAATAATTAATTATGAAAGAACAATAAAATCACTTCACTCCTACTTTAATTTTAAAGCATAACTTTATTCCTCTAATTCAAATTGAAAAATCACCACTAAAATTGATGACATAAAAATCAAAAACGAAAAGACACAAATACTATGAATAAAAATAAATTAACTGGAAAAAACGTTCTTATCACTGCTGGAGCACAAGGAATTGGCGAATCAATCACTAAACACTTTATTGATTGTGGTGCCAATGTAGCAATCCACTATTTCTCTAGTGCTGATACTGCTAATAAATTAACAGAATATGCAGCTAGTAAAGAACAAAAGGCAATTGCAATTAGTGGTGACTTAACTAAAGAAGTTGATGCGAATGTATTAGTCCAGAAAACAGTAGAAGCATTTGGTAGTCTAGACATACTCATCAATAATGCAGGTTCACTTGTTGCACGCAAAATGTTGAGCGAAATGGAAACTGAATTCTGGAATAAGGTAATGGACATTAACCTTACATCAATGCTGTTTGTTACGAGAGCAGCAGCACCATTTCTGAAAAAAAACAATAATAGTAGTATTGTTAATTTAGCATCATTAGCAGGACGTAAAGGTGGCCATCCTGGTTCGTTAGCTTATTCTACTAGCAAAGGAGCTATATTAACATTTACTCGCGCACTCGCTTCTGAATTAGGCCCAAATGGCACAAGAGTCAACGCTGTTGCTCCTGGTCTTATACTTGGTACTTCTTTTCACAATACGCATACAACAAAAGAATCAGCAGCAGCAACAACTGCTGGTATTCCTATTCAAAGAGCAGGTAATGCAGATGATGTCGCACGAGCAGTTTTATATTTAGCGTCCGAATATGATGGCTTTATAACTGGTGCTACCTTGGACATTAATGGTGGAGTATACAATATGTAATTCAACTTTTAATATGAAATGGGAATCTGAAATTCTTGAAAACGGTCTTTTAATGGAGACATTAATAAGATAGAGACTTTTCAATACTAGACATCTATGAAAACAAAATTAATTATTAGCGCATTAAGCATTTCGCTTTTCATATGTACTTCTTGTAATGAAAAAAAACATTTAATTGTAGGCAAAAATGGAAAAACAATTGATACAAGGTTAGTTGGACTTTGGAAAGGATCTGAATCTGGTAAAATCTTTCCAGGCATGTCTTCAGAATGGAAAATGATCAGAAATTTAGATGGTACTTTCAGTCTTGAAGTGAAAGCCAATTTAAATGGTGAATTCATTGAAGAAACTGAAATTGGAACTTGGTGGATTGAAAATGGATGCTTCCATGAATACCATGATGTTTCAGGCAAAGTTGATATTTATAAATACGAAGTCTTAAATAAAGATCAAATTAAATTTATAACTAAAAAAATGTCTTTTGATATAGTAAATGAAAATTATGAATTCATCGACACAAAAATTTCGAATTAAAGAACTATAAACCGTAAAACTTCTCACATTTAGGAAACTTAATACTATGACTGAAAATAGAGAAAATCAAATAGACATTAATAAAAATGAGTTCCAAAAACTGGGCTATCAATTAATTGATAGGATTGCAGATTTAATTGATAACATTGATAAGAAACCTGTAACAACAACTAAAACGCCAAGTGAACTCCAAAACATATTAGGACATCAGTCTTTACCTGAAAAAGGAACCGCTCCAGATGAATTACTAATAAAGACAACCCATTTACTATTCAACAATTCTTTGTTTAATGGTCATCCAAAATTTTTAGGATATATAACATCTTCTGCTGCACCTTTAGGAGCATTAGCCGATTTATTAGCAGCTTCAGTTAATCCAAATGTTGGTGCTCATATGTTAAGTCCAATTGCAACTGAAATCGAAAAGCAAACCGTAAAGTGGTTAGCTGAATTTATTGGTGTATCACCAAGTTATGGAGGTCTATTAGTAAGTGGTGGCAATATGGCGAATTTCACAGCATTTTTAGCAGCAAGGACTGCAAAAGCACCAAAATCAATCAGTGAAAATGGGATTTCAAATTCAACAGAAAAACTGACGATTTACTGCTCAAAAACAACACACACTTGGATTGAAAAAGCGGCTATTCTATTTGGACTAGGAACAAAATCTATTCGATGGATACCAACAACTTCCTCAAATAAAATAGACGAAGATGTTTTAGAAAAAACAATTACTGAAGACCTAAAAAACGGCTATAAACCGATCATGATAATTGGTACAGCTGGAGATGTCAGTACTGGTACAGTTGATAATTTAAAGAACCTTTCAACGATTAGTAAAACCTATAATTTATGGTTTCATATTGATGGAGCTTATGGTATTCCTGCTGCAATTATCCCTTCCTTAAAAGATATATTTGAAGGTGTTACTGAAGCAGATTCTATTGCTCTAGATCCTCATAAATGGCTCTATAGTCCGTTGGAAGCTGGATGTACTCTTGTGAAAAATCCACAGCATTTAATAGACACATTTAGTTCTCATCCTGAATATTACAATTTTACGAGTTCAGAAGGCGAAATTGCTCAAAATTACTATGAATTCGGACTTCAAAATTCTAGAGGATTTAGAGCATTAAAAGTGTGGCTCACTTTACAACACCTTGGTCGAAGTGGCTATGAAAAATTGATTGGTGAAGACATTGAATTATCCAAATTACTTTTTCATTTAGCTGAAAAACATGATGAGCTAGAGCCTGTTACTCAAAATTTAAGCATTACGACATTTAGGTATATTCCAAAACACGTTAAAATGAGTTTAGATGATAAAAACACTTATCTAAATACCTTGAATGAAAAACTATTAAATGAATTACAAACTGGTGGCGAAGTATTTCTTTCAAATGCAATCGTAAATCAAAAATACTGTTTAAGAGCTTGTGTTGTGAATTTCAGAACTTCAAAAAAAGACATAAAAGAAATTGTAGACATCGTTATAAGAGAAGGTCAAAAGATGCATATTAAATTATCCAATCAAAATAACTAATGAAAGACAGTTACAAATAAACTTTTAGAGAGCACAAGATTATTAAAGTATTAAGACCTCTCTATCTCAAAAAATTAGGAAAATGTGATAAATGTCACATTTTAAATTATAAATCAATCGTACATTTGCGATAATGAATTTAAAATAAACTAAAGCAGTTGAAAAGAAGTTTAGAACATATAGAATATAAAAAAGATACAGAAGCCTTAGCCAAATTTGCCAAAGCTTTGAGTCATCCAACGCGTGTTGCAATTTTAAAGCATCTTGAAAATCAATCCTGTTGTTTTACAGGCGATTTAGTAGATGTTTTTCCATTGGCTCAATCTACAATTTCTCAACATCTAAAAGAACTAAAAAACGCTGGTCTCATTCAAGGAGAATTAAAACCACCAAAAATAAAATACTGTATCAATCAAGACAAATGGAACATTGCAAAATCATTATTTCAGCAGTTTTTTGATTGATATTTTTCAGCAAACCTATCGTCTATTTGCGATAAACAAATATAAATATTATGAGTAGAATAATTAAAATTTTAGGAACAGGTTGTCCAAAGTGTCAATCTATGACAGCTATTGTGAAAGATGTTGTTTCAGAAAACAACATTGATGCAACCCTAGAAAAAATTGAGGATATAATGGAAATCATGACATTCAGCGTAATGACAACACCTGCTTTAGTAATTGATGATGTGATTACAATAAAAGGAAGAGTACCATCAAAAGAAGAAGTTTTAGCACTGTTAAACTAATTAAAACTGACAACATGAGATATCAAATTAAAGCATCATCTACTGCAAATCAAGATGCAATTATTCATGTAAAACAATCCAATATAGATTTTGGAACAACTTCAATTACGTCTGAAATCTTACCAAATCCTGCTGAATTATTCTTGAGTTCATTTGCGGCTTGTATGCTTAAAAATGTGGAACGTTTTTCGGGTATGATGAAATTTTCCTATACAAAAGCCACTCTTGAGGTTAATGCTACACGTCATGAAAATCCTCCAAGAATGGATCATATCAAATACCATTTGACCCTATTTAGCGACGACAAAAAATTAAACACGACCTTACTAAAAAAGAATATTGAAAAGTTTGGAACGATTTACAATACTATAAAACGGTCTTGCACAATTTCTGGTACGATTAGCACAATAAGTCATGTTTGATTGGATACAAAATATTGCTGATTGGTTGGTATATGATCTATTAAATTTAAATAAAGGACAGCATTTAGCAGAAGCGTTAAACTTCTTTATTTATGACTCAACAAAGATTTTAATTTTACTGTTTGTCGTTATCTTTTTTATGGGAATAGTTAACAGTTATTTCCCAATAGATAAAGTCAAAAATTACCTTTCCAGAAACAAATTATATGGATTAGAATACCTCATGGCTAGCCTTTTTGGTGTCGTAACGCCTTTCTGTTCTTGCTCGTCAGTTCCTTTGTTTATTGGTTTTGTAAGAGGCGGTATTCCTTTAGGTGTTACGTTTTCATTTTTAATTACTTCACCTTTGGTTAATGAAGTTGCAATAGGACTCTTCATTGGCTTATTCGGAATAAAAACCACAATTATCTATATCATAAGCGGTATTTTATTAGGTACTATTTCTGGCGTAATTCTTCAAAAATTAAAATTAGAATCTTATTTAACTCCTTGGGCAAAAGAAGTGTTAGAAAATGCACAAAAAGACCAAGATGCATTTATTGCCGAAAATCAAACTTTAAAACAGAGATTGCCTATCATTTGGGATGAAGTCATAAACATTCTAAAAGGTATTGTGCCTTATGTCATTGTAGGTATCGCTATTGGAGGATTGATGCATGGTTATATTCCTGAAGGTTTTTTTGAAAAACATATGGACAAAGACAATCTTTTTGCAGTTCCTATTGCTACTATTTTAGCAATTCCAATGTACTCAAATGCATCAGGAATACTTCCAGTCGTTCAAGTGCTAGTATCAAAAGGAATTCCATTAGGTACAGCAATCTCTTTTATGATGGGAGTTGTTGGCTTGTCTTTACCTGAAGCATTACTTTTAAAGAAGGTAATGACCATAAAACTAATTGCTATCTTTTTTAGTGTTGTAACTCTCTGTATCATCATTTCAGGATATGTATTCAACATGTTATTATAAATAATAAATCAATATTAAAATGAACACAATGATTAAATTTTTTAAAATGCTAACACTCGCCTTATTTCTAATGGCTTGTAATGATCAAAGTAAAAGCAAAACACATTCTTTAGATCAATCCATCTCTAAAATAGAGGTTTTAGACTTCCATTCTACACATAGATGTATGACATGTAATGCTATTGAAGCAAATACAAAACATACTTTAGACACCTATTTTTCAAATGAGATGAAAGCTGATAAAATCACTTTTCAAGTCATAAATGTAGATAAAGAGGAAAACGAGAAAATTGCTGAAAAATTTGAAGCTTCAGGAACCGCTTTGATTTTGAATGTGATAAAAAAGGGAAAAGAAACCAAAATAGATTTAACCGAATTTGCTTTTATGGAAGGTAACAACCAAGATACCTTTTCAAAAGAACTAAAATCTAAAATTGAAAAGGAGTTAAATACGCTTTAAATGGAGGTTTTACAATCGCTTTTAGAAAGTTATAATATTCCGATTTTATCAGCATTTATACTCGGACTAATGACAGCTATTAGCCCTTGTCCATTAGCAACTAATATAACTGCAACTGCATTTATTTCAAAAAACATTTCGAGTAAAAGACACGTGTTTTTAAGTGGTTTATTATATTCTGTTGGAAGAGGATTTAGCTATACTACTATTGGCTTGATATTATATTTTGGAGCAAGTAAATTTCATATTGCTCGATTTTTTAATCAGAATGGTGAAAAATATTTAGGGCCTTTATTAATAATTATAGGATTAATTATGCTAAATCTTATCAAGCTCAGTTTTTTGGGAAAGTCAAATTTTCAAGAAAAATTATCCGAAAAATTTAAGGATAAAGGTTTGCTAGGTTCCTTTTTAATTGGTGTTGTTTTCGCATTGGCTTTTTGTCCATACAGTGGCGCATTATTTTTTGGAATGCTAATCCCAATGACAATTACATCAGTTGATGGACTCTATTTACCAATAGTATTTGCGTTTGGAACAGGATTACCTGTCATTTTTTTTACCTATTTATTAGCTTTTACTGCAGGAAAAATAGGTGTATTTTACAATAGAATTACAAAAATTGAGAATGTAATGCGAACAATTGCAGGAATCGTTTTTATTCTAACTGGATTGTATTATGTTTTTATTTTTACTGGAATTATATAAATTTCATTCTGATTAATTAACTTTTACTAACTTAGTAATAGTAAACACCAACAATCATATACGAACAAGTTCACTGAGGTTTATGCGAATTATTTTACTTATCATTTTTGCTTTTGCAGTAACAAATTGCAACTCTAGAAAGCTACAATCATCACAAGAATTGAATGTGTTGTTTGTTGGAAATAGTCTTACGTATTTTCATGACATGCCACAAACACTTCAGTTGATGCTAGATGAAACCCATCCAAATATTAAGATTGACCAAATCACATGTCCTGGTCAATCATTACCAGGACATTTATCAAATATTATCACATCAAGAACAGAAAACAGCATCAGCACAAGAAAAAAAGAACCAGGAGAAACCACTGAGACCGAACATAAGATTACTGAAAAAAATTGGGATATTATTATTCTGCAAACAGGAACTGTGAGTGTTTTAATTCCTGAAAATCGTGATCTTAAACTAAATAAAGCCATTTCGGATATTAAAAAACTAGCTACTAATCCAGAATGTGAATTCATACTTTTCAATACTTGGCCTTCAAAAAAAGAGTATCCTAAACACTATTGCTATTCATCAAGTCGTATAGATGAATCAATTGATAAAGACGAATGTTGCTCGCCAACTATTCAAAATTTAGAACAAGAAATTAAACTAATAAATGAATCGTACGACTTAGTAGCTCAAGAACATGGTTTGATAAAATCTAATAACGGAACCAAATACTATGATGTATTAACCAAATATCTAGAAATAGAACTTTATGATGATGATATTCATCCTAATAAAAATGGTGCTTTTTTAAACGCTTGTGTTTTTTATCAATTACTTACAGGTAAAAAAGTGACTAAATTAAAATTCAATGGAGATATTGAACCAAATACTGCGGAATTATTAAAGAAAATTTCTGAGTAAACCGACTAATATCTTCTTACAATTAACGATTTACACGTGCAGTAGTATTTCCTTCTAATAGACCAATCACCTCTTCTACTGTAGCATAATTAACATCGCCTTCGTAGGTGTGCTTCAAAGCACATGCAGCATTTCCAAACTGCAACGATTTATAGTCATCATATTTTTGCAATCCATAAATTAGGCCTGCTGCAAATGCATCACCTGTACCAATTCGATCCACAATATGTGTTATTTCTAAGTCTTCGGTTTCCTTAAACTCTTTTCCATTCCACATTCTGGCTCTAATTTTATGCCAAGACGCATTGAGAGCTGTTCTGACCTTATCAAAAACTTTTTCAATAGAAGGAAACTCTTCCATTAACAATTTACTAGCTTCAATGAAGTCGTCATTGGAGTACTTAAAATCTGTACCAAGAACTTCATTCATTTCATTTACACCTCCAATAAATATGTTAGAATAGTTGAGTAATTCAATTAAAACTTTTTTAGGATCTTCTCCATATTTCCACAAACCACTTCTGTATGTAGGATCTGCAGAAATTGTCATTCCTTTCTTTCTAGCCAAAATTAAACCTTCTCTTAAGGTTTCATAACTCCCTCTGCATAAAGCTGGTGTAATGCCTGTCCAATGAAACCACTTTCCTTTTTTCAAGGCCTTTTCCCAATTTATCATTGAAGGCAAAATTTCTGAAAATGAAGAATGTGATCTATTATAAGAAATGGAACTGGGTCTCATTACTGCTCCAACTTCTAAAAAATACACACCTAATGGTCTTTTTGAATAGACGATTGAAGACGTACTAACACCAAATTTATTGATATAAGACACTGCTGTATCACCAATGAAATCATCAGAAACACAACTGACATGCTTTACATCTTCACCAAAATTAGCAATTGAGATACCAACATTCAATTCTGTACCTCCAAAATAAAATTCTAATAAATTAGATTGTATAAACTTTTTATTTCCTCTTGGAGATAAACGCATTAAGACTTCGCCAAAGGTGATGATTTGATTCATAAGTAAGACTTTAAATGAGAACTATAAATTTAAAAATAACAAATAATAAATGAATTTCAATAGGTATTTTTAATTTGGCATCTTAAATAAAAAGTCAATTACGTTTTCATATCATATTGCAGTAAAATTATAGCTCATGAAATTAAAAAGGAATAAATAAAGTCTAAGTGTTTTTCAATGAATGCTAAACCAATACTTAATGCCTTAAAATTTATGGTAAAGTCCAATATTTAAAGCCGATTGTTTAGCAACATTATTTCCAAAAAAAGCACTTGCATAACTAACAGTAACACCAAATGTTTCAGTGATTTCTCCAATACCTTTAAAGCCATAAGCACCATACTCCTGATCGTTAACATACAAACCTGTAAACGCATTCTCAATTGGTAACACGATATTTCCGTTTTCAAATGATTTTACGATATCAATAAATCCAACCAACCAAATTCGTTTGACAATTTTGTGTCCAACTTCTCCTCCTGCTTTAAAATTAGAACTGTAATCATTGGTTCTAAGATTGAACCCAATAAAACTTTGAATATACGTTTTCCCAAAACTTCGTCCAGCTAAAAAAAGCGGTGTAAATGTAAATGCATCATAACCTGTTCTAATTCCTGAATCAGAATCAAAAGTACCTGTATTTGCTTCTAAAGACAATTGACCTGAAAGCACCCAATTCTTTTTATAAAAATTATGTTTAACACCAATCTCTATATTCCCTAATGCTGATGTATTAAGATCTTCTGAACAATTGGCGCAGTTAGTTAATGGATTTACAAAACCATTGAAAGCTATTAATTTAAATGGAACATTGATTATCAAACTTGTTTTGTCTGAAAGACCATATTCACCATAAAATTGAATTGTATTATCTGTTAATTTACCAGGAATTTTATAATCAGGATCACCAAATAATGCATCATAATCTGATATTGTAGTAAATGAAACCTGAGTGTAGAACTTGCCTTTATTTTGAGTCCAAGGACTTTGTGAAAAAGCAGAAACACCAATAAATAAGAATAAAATTTTAATACAATTTTTCATGAGTTTAATTTTTATAAGCCTTTAGTTGTAAAAAATCATAAAAACTAACACATTGTTTTTTAGAACTACAATTCTATGTTCTGAATGTATTAAATAGCTTATAAATTAACACTACAAGGTTTCATAAAGCGTTGTTATAATTATTCCTTTACTATCTTTTAAACTAACTGATAATAATTGTTTTTCTTCTTTTATTTTAAAATTAAAAGGTGAAGCCAATAAATCTAAACCACTTTGTTTTTTTAGTCTAATACCTTGTCCAGAAATAATATCTTTATTAGGAATAAAATCGCCTTCTGGTATATGTTCAGTTAAAATAACATATTTATATTTTGATAACTTATTCACTATGCCTTGCACTTCAATATTTGATAAATGCTGAAGGACTTGTCGTAAAATGACACAATCTCCAGGCGGCAAATCATCAACAGCAATATTTATACAATGAAATTCTAAATTATCGTCAATAAACTTAACTTTATTATGCTCAATTAGGTCTTCAACAATATCAACAGCAAAATATTTCTTGCTATATTTTACTAATTCTTTTCCGACATTAAAATCACCACAGCCCAAATCACATACTACAAGAGGGTTTTTAAAAGATGTCAAAAATGAAGTTAAAACATCTAAATAAGGCTGAACTAATTTTGGATGATGTGATCCAATACCTGAATAAAAATTAGTTTCATTTTCTCCCCAAAGTTTCAATTTGTAAACTTGATCCATAGCTGCTTTAGTTGGCCATGGTGTCTTTTTTAAAATAGTATTATTCTTGTTGTTCTTCATAAATTCTTAAATACAAAATTAAAACAAAATCATTTATCAATTAGATGCCAATTAATAGCAAATACTGTTCTATTGGTATTCTTTTAGTAATTTAGTAGCAGTAATATACAAACCTTGACTAAATTATTTTAATGGACTTTGATATTCGAAAATTATCTCCTAACGAATCTAATTCTTATCGCGAATTAAGATTACAATGCCTAAAAAATTATCCAACAAATTTCACATCAAATTACGAAGATGAAAAAGCAAAAGAGAAATTATTCTTTCAACCTTTTATAGAACAAGCTAATTCAAATAATTTTGTAATTGGCGCATTTTATAATAACAATTTAATTGGCATTTCAGGCTTTCAAAGATATGAACGATTAAAAATTGATCACAGAGGAATTATCATCCAAGTGTATGTTAAACCTCAGTTTCAAGGCAAAAGTGTTGGCATAAATCTTATAAAATTCACTTTAAGTGAAGCATTTAAAATACAAGGTATTGAGCAAGTAGAAATCGATGTGATTGAAAGTAATACAAAAGCGGCCAAAGTATATGAAAAGATAGGCTTTGCAGAATATGGCATTCAGAAGCATTTTTTAAAAATTGAGAACAACTATTATGATCATAAAATGATGATGATTTTTAAAAACCAATATCTTGATTCACTAACTTAAATAAAACACATTTAATTTGAAAAAAGACTACATATTTAAATCTGAGAGACTCGGATTTCGCAATTGGAATAAAAATGACCTAAACGAATTTGCTGAAATAAATGCCGATTTAGAAGTTATGGAATACTTTCCAAATCCATTAACAACAAGCGAAACCTCAGAGTTCATTGACCGACTACAAAAACATTATGACAACAAAGGTTATAATTACTTTGCTACTGAACTTTTAGAAACTGGAGAATTAATTGGTTTTATTGGTTTAGCATATCAAGAATATCAAACAAAATTTACTCCTGCAACAGATATTGGCTGGCGATTAAAAAAGAGTGTATGGGGAAATGGATATGCAACTGAAGGTGCAAAAAAATGTCTAGAATTCGCCTTTAACACCCTAAATTTAGAAAAAATAATCTCAGTGTTTACAGAAAAAAACATCAAATCTGAACAGGTCATGAAAAAAATTGGCATGAAAAAAATTGGAACATTTAAGCATCCAAAACTAAAAAAACATCCAAAATTTGAAACATGTATTTGTTATGAAATACATAGAACTGATTGGCAAAAAATCACATAATCAATAGTAATATTTTCTTCTTCAAGTTCATCAACTTTTCATAATTTAGTTGCGAATTAAAATCAACATGTCAACATACGATTGCGTCATTCTTACTGAACAACGATATCTTAACGATTCAAAAACGGATGCCTATAAACATAACGTTTATTTTGAAGATCGCTTGGTTTATCATGCCTTAGAAGAACTCGGACTTAGAACTTTGCGTCTCGCTTGGGACGATATGTTTTTTGATTGGTCGACTACAAAATTAATATTATTTAGAACAACTTGGGATTATTTTGATCGTTTTGATGAGTTTTCAAAATGGTTGGAAACTGTTTCTAAACAAACTACTTTATTAAACTCTGAAGCAATTATTCGTTGGAATATTGATAAGCATTACCTTTTAGATTTACAAAAAAATGATATTCATATTGCCGAAAGTCATTTCATAGAACAAAACGCTCAAGTTACTTTATCTCAACTTCATCATATTTTAAATTGGAGAGACACTGTTTTAAAACCATGCATTTCTGGAGCTGCTAGACATACCTATAAATTAAATATTGAAAACTTAGAAGCTCATGAAAAAACCTTTCAAGAGTTGATTAAAAATGAAGCCATGATGTTGCAACCGTTTCAGCATAATATCGTTAGTAAAGGAGAAATCTCTATGATGGTTTTTAACGGACAATTTACACACGCGATTCTTAAAAAAGCAAAAACTGGAGATTTTAGAGTGCAAGATGATTTTGGAGGTAGTGTGCAGGACTACACTCCTACTGATGAAGAAATTAAATTTGCTGAAACTTGTGTAAAAGCCTGTATTGAATTACCTATCTATGCTAGAGTTGATATCTTTGAAGATAATAATGAACATATTGCACTTTCAGAATTGGAACTTATAGAACCAGAATTATGGTTTAGACACCATCCTGAAGCAGCTAAACTGCTTGCCAAAGCTATTAAAGACAAATTAGCTCATGAAAATTAAACGCATTTTAAAAATTATTGGTGGAATCGTAGTATTCTTCACCTTACCTACGTTGCTCTTATTCACATTTATGTATTTCAAATACAATGAAGAATTGCCAACTGGAACACAAGGACAAGCTGCAGATCTTTTAGCAACAAGAATGCTTAATGTCTTAAATCATGATGCATATAAAGCCACAGATTTTATTGAATTCACCTTTAAAAACCGTCATCATTTTAAATGGAATAAAACTAAAAACACTTGTGAAGTCTACTGGAAAAACATTAAAGTAGATCTAGATCTGGTAAATCATGACAACTCAAATGTCTTTATTAATGAATTAGAATACAAACAACCAGATGCTCATGATTACATTCATAAAGCTGAAGGTTATTTCAATAATGACACCTTTTGGTTGGTTGCGCCTTACAAGGTTTTTGATGAAGGTGTAACACGCAAACTTGTAAAAACTGAAAGCAATAGAGACGCACTTTTAGTCACCTATAATTCTGGTGGCTCAACTCCAGGTGATTCGTATTTATGGCATTTTGATGATTCTGGAAAACCAAAAAGTTTTCAATTATGGGTCGATATTTTACCCATTAATGGATTAGAAGCCTCTTGGACAGATTGGACTACTACTGAAACTGAAGCCCAATTACCTACGTTTCATAACCTATTGTTTTTAGGATTGGAAATTGAGAATATAAAAACGACTAGTATCAAATAAAAACAATACAAGCCCTTCCCATTTAGAGGAAGAGCTCTAAATGATTATTCTTGTACTTTAGTATACTCCAAAACGATATCTTCTTCTTGATAAAAATAATTCGTTCCATCAAACATTTCAATTTCAAAGGTATCTCTCAAAGTGACGATTAATGTGTTTTCAAATATATAACCTTCTAAATCAGTACTTCCATTTTCAACGGTAACTAAATTCCCTTCTTTAATCCAAGACGATTCTTGATCTAGGCCATCTAAACATTCATAAACATGCTCATAATCTGTAGAACTAGTAACATCTACCGAAATATTAGTTAATGCTGATACTATATTTACAGATCCATCAGCTCTAAAATTTATAAAATCATCTAAATAGCAAGGTGTTTCTTCAAATAGATTTCTACTATAAACTCCATCATTATTAAAATCAAATGAGCTCTCAACTGCTAAAGCTGTAAGTTTCCAAACGCCTTCAATCGTAACAACATCACCAACTTTACCATCATCTTTACTATCATCAGAAGAACAAGAGGACATATTAAATAGAAATAGGGCTAAAAATAATTTAAAAATAACTTTCATGGTTTTAAGGTTTTGTGATTATAATTAATCATCGAAAACATCTTAAAATGTCATCAAAATATCTATTATTTATCTTTATTTTTCTCCTCAATCCATTTACTCATAAACTTAGTGCTTTGCAAATTGTGATGCTGAAGCATTTGACCAATAAAATTTTCTCTTCGATGTGTTATTAAAACAGACTTTAAATCGTGTATCAATTGAATAAAATTTGCTTGAAACTCTGAACGTTGAAAACGTGTATTAATCACTTTAAAACCATGTTCTTGAGTTTGGTTCCAAATGCTTTCGTTAGTGTGTAAAGCAATCGCCGAATTCACAAATTCGGTTTCGTTATCTGTAATGAATCCGTTAGCTTCATGGTTTCCAAACATGCCTTCCGCAGCAATAGAGCTCATAACACAAGGGGTTCCGCTTTGCATAGCATCAATTAATTTACCTTTTAATCCTGCTCCAAATTGCAAAGGTGCCAAACATACTTTCGCTTTTTGTATCACTTCAGAAACAATTTCAGTATAACCTTTAATTAAAAACCCATGCTTTTCATTATGCAATTGTGTGACTTTTTGAGATGCATAGGCTCCATAAATATGCAATTCAGCATTTGGTAATTGTTGACGTATTGCTGGCCAAATATGCTCTTTTAAATACACTACTGACTGATAGTTTGGTGGATGCAAAAAATTACCTATTGTAACAAAATGATCTCGTTCTTTAAACTCAGGAAAACCAAGTTTAGCTACCTCAGATAATGGATCTAATAAAAACGGCAAATAATGTAATAGTGAATCGTTAACTTTAAAAACTTGAGTTAATAGATCTATTTCAGCTTCAGATATAATTAAGCTTAAATCGCATCTGTAAATACTAGCGATTTCACGTTTCGCGACATCATTAAACACATAAGAAGTGTCAAATGTGTTCTGATCTTTAAAAGCTTGTTGTCTTCCTTTTCGCAGGCAATGCAAATCTTCTGTATCCAGAATACGTAATGCTTCAGGACAATGTTCAGATACTCTCCAACCATATTGTTCTTCGGTCATAAAACGATCAAACAGTACAATATCTGGTTGAATTTTTAAAATAAATTCATCAAAACTAGAATGATTGAGTTCAATGCTAACTTGGTCAATTCCAAAAGAGGTTAAATCAAAAGCATTTGTTGTTTTAGCACAAGCACTGGCAAATGTGATAGAATATCCTTCAGATTTAAAACAGGAAATTAACTGCATCATTCTGCTTCCAGCTGCAGAACTATTGGGTTCTGGCCAAACAAAACCTATAATAAGAAGTTGCTTTTGCACAGAATTATGTACCAAGATTAGTCATTAGAAAGTTCAGCAGCATAAGTCGCTCTGACACCTTTTGCCCAATCATTTACGGCTTTAATTTGAGCATCAGTTAATTTAGCTTCAGAATGTGTCCAAGTATAAGAGTCTAATGGCATGACTTTATCTTCAACCATTTCAATTAATTCGTCAAGTTTGTGGTCTTTCTTTTTAACAGAATACTCATCCCATTTAGACACATCAAAATGACCTTTTCCATGTTTAATATGATCTGCTAGCCAATAATTTACTGGTGTGATGTTGTTATACCAAGGATAACGAGTTACACTACTATGACAATCAAAACAGCTTTCCTTTAAAATACCTTTTACCTCTGTAGAAGGTTTTGTTTCATTCAAAAATGATTCTATGGAAGCATAATCTCCTTCATTTTTATCTGGCCCGAAGAATTGTGCAATAATAAATAGTACAAGTAAAGCTAAAAGTATCTTTTTTATAAGTTTCATTTTGATTATTTTTGTAGTGCTTAAAAGTACAAAAAAAGGTTTGACCACAGAACAACTTTACAACGAATTAAATTACGTCAACCATTCGCGAGAAAAAAGGCTCCACTATGCTAATTTAGTGATTTCGCAACCTAACCTTATTCCTAAATTACTGACTATTTTATTTACTGTTGACGATAAAATATCGTGTCGTGCTGCTTGGGTATTTGAGTTTATGTGTGGTGAAAATTTAGAAGCAATTATTCCTTATTTAGACAGATTTACTCAAAACATACATAAAGTTCATTTAGATTCAGCTGTAAGACCAGTAGCAAAAGTTTGTGAGTACTTAGTAACAGCTAATTACGCAAAAACAAATAATGCAATTAAAACAGCTTTAAATTCTGACCATAAAGAAAAAATTGTGGAAGCTTGTTTTGACTGGATGATTAATGACGAAAAAATAGCACCAAAAGCCTATTCAATGAACGTTTTGTATTTGTTAGGAAAGGATATTGATTGGATTCACCCAGAATTAGTCATGATTTTAGAAAGAGATTATCAAATGCAGAGTTCAGGTTTTAAAGCAAGAGCAAGACATATTTTAAAAAAAATAAAAGTATAGATTATTACGTAAAAAAATCACATGCTTATAATCAAATACAATAACAGTTTTGTCATTCAGAATGAAGTGAAATAAAGAGCCTATTAATAATTAATGAAATTCCTCGGAATAGCAAATGATACAGAATCAAAGAAAATAGAATGAAAAAAGACAATAAAAGGGTTATTTACTGGCTATTAACAGGCTGTGTTTTGATTTTCATTATGGTGATTGTTGGAGGAATAACCAGATTAACACATTCTGGATTATCAATCTCGAACTACAAATTGATTTCCGGAACCCTTCCTCCTATGAATGACGTTGAATGGCAAGACGCTTTTGATTTGTATAAACAATATCCAGAGTACCAAAAACTGAATACGCATTTCGATCTTCAAGATTTTAAAGACATTTACTTCTGGGAATGGATACATCGAGTTATAGGTCGATTTATTGGAATGGTCTTTTTAATTCCGTTTTTATACTTCGTTATAAAAAATCAACTCTCAAAAGCTACAATTAAAAAAGCAATAATGCTTCTGGTTTTAGGTGGCTTTCAAGGTTTTTTAGGTTGGTATATGGTAAAAAGTGGTTTGGTTGACAATCCAGATGTGAGCCATTATAGATTATCAATGCATTTAACAACTGCCTTCATTACTTTTGCTTATACATTTTGGGTGGCTTTAGATTTAATGTTTCCAATCAAAAAAGAGATTGACGAAGGTGTTAGAAACATCATAAGGATTGGTTTAGGCATACTCATCCTTCAAATAATTTATGGTGCTTTTGTGGCTGGTTTAGATGCTGGATTCATACACAACCATTGGCCAATGATGAGCGAAGGAAAATTCATGCACGAAACGGTTTATATAGAACAAAGTCCATTATATAAGAATTTTATTGAAGGTAAAAGCGGTGTTCAATTTGTACATAGAACTTTAGCCTATATTGTAGTCGCAATGATTTTATTCATATGGTATAGAGCAAAACAATTAATTCTTTCCAGCAACCAATTATATGGTATTAATGCCTTACTAATTATGGTTGGAATTCAGTTTTTACTAGGTGTATTAACCATAATTTATGCGGTTCCAGTTTGGTTAGGCGTAGTTCATCAAATTGGCGCATTTTTATTACTAACTGCAATGACATTTACTTTGCATCGTTTCAGTAAATAATTTACTTTTGCAACATGATATACAGATTTAGAGCCATACTAGATAACGATACTAAAGAAGATATTTTTCGTGATATAGAAATTCGCGAAACAGATTCTCTTGAAGATTTACATAATGCCATTACACAATCGTTTGGTTTTGATGGTTTACAAATGGCGTCTTTTTATATCAGTAATGAAGAATGGGATCAAGGTGAAGAAATCTCAATGTTTGATGTTAGTGAAGGACATTCATCAGTTCGATTAATGAGTGAAACTAATCTAAACCAAGTGGTGAGTAAGTCGCAAACAAAACTCATATACGTTTACGATTTTATGAGTATGTGGACATTTTTAGTAGAACTTGCTGATATCGTTGAAGAAGTTGAAGCTAGTGATTATCCGAATCTTATGTTTGCTTTTGGAGAAATTCCTGATTCTGCTCCTGAAAAAACCTTTGAAGCAGAAAACTTTGATGACCTTGATGATGAATTTGGTGATGATCTTGATCTTGATGATTATGAAGATTTAGACTTTGACGAAAACTGGAATTAAAAACTTCAGCAATCAAAATATTTATTTAAGACGACATTGTAACAAAACATTCACAGTGTCGTCTTACTTTTATAATCAACCTTTACTGAAGCTTTTCAGTAAAAAAAATCAATCAAATTTGGAAGCTATACTAACCATTAACAATCTTACCAAAAAATTTGGTTACCTCACTGCTGTCAAAAATTTATCTTTTACGATTAATAAAGGCAACGTTTATGGCATTTTAGGGCCAAACGGAAGTGGAAAATCAACAACGCTTGGCATCGTTTTAAACGTCGTCAATAAAACTGAAGGAAATTTTCATTGGTTTGATGGAAACGTATCTACTCATAACGCTTTAAAAAAAGTTGGTGCTATCATTGAGCGCCCAAATTTTTATCCATACATGACTGCAGAACAAAATTTAAAATTGGTTTGCAGAATTAAAGATGTTGGTCAAAGTAAAATAAATGAAAAATTAGAGGTTGTTGGCTTATTAGATAGAAAAGACCACAAATTCAAAACCTATTCTTTAGGAATGAAACAACGTTTAGCTATTGCTTCTGCATTGCTTAACGATCCAGAAATTTTAATTCTTGATGAACCAACAAATGGGCTTGATCCTCAAGGGATTCATCAAATTAGAGCGATTATAAAAGAAATAGCCAGCAAAGGCACAACTATACTTTTAGCCTCTCACCTTTTAGATGAAGTTGAAAAAGTATGCTCTCATGTTGTCGTATTACGAAAAGGCGAAAAATTATATTCAGGTCGTGTTGACGAAATGATCTCTAGTCATGGCTTTTTTGAATTGAAAGCTGAAAAGCATAACGAATTGGTTACTTTTCTTGAAAACAATTCCTCTTTCGGAACTGTGAAAATTGAAGACCAACTGATCACAGCGTTTTTAAATGAACCAATGGATTCACCAGCGTTTAACAAACTTATGTTTGAAAAAGACATTGTGCTATCTCATTTAGTAAAACGTAAAGAAAGTTTAGAAGAACAGTTTTTACAGCTTACTGATAACAATAACTAAAAACTTGTCCTGAGCGCAGTCGAAGGGTCAATCAATCAAAATAAAACCAACCCATCATGTTAAGATTACTTAAACTAGAATTACAAAAACTATTACTCAACAGAGCGAGTAAAGTTTTGATATTCATATCATTCATACTTCCTTTTTTCGTCATTATTTTATCGTCATTACGAATTGACTTTTTTGGATTTTTTACATTAGAATTAGGACATTACGGACTTTTTAACTTTCCGATTGTATGGCATATCACAACCTTCTTTGCGTCACAGTTTAAATTCTTTTTCGCCATTGTTGTTGTAAGCATGATTGGCAATGAATACAGCAATAAAACCATTAAACAAAACCTCATTGATGGCTTAAGTAAAAAGGAGTTTATATTGTCTAAATTTTATACCATTGTATTCTTTTCTGCCATTGCAACATTTATAATATTTATTATTTGTTTGGTCATTGGACTATATTACTCTAGCATTAATGAAGTGAGTTTAATTTTTAGAGACACTGAATTTTTATTTGCATATTTCTTGAAACTAGTCGGCTTCTTTAGTCTATGTTTATTTTTAGGAATGTTAGTAAAACGTTCAGCTTTTGCTCTTGCATTTCTATTTGTATTGTATATTTTAGAATGGATTATTTTCGGACTAATTACATGGCAAGCTAATTTAAGTATCGCTGAAAAAATTCATAATTTCTTCCCGTTACAATCCATGTATAAGCTTATCGACCAACCCTTTCAAAGAATCGCAATTTCAAAAGCGCCAAACGGACAAGAATTCTTATACGACTTTGCAGTACATTGGTACGAAATTGCTATCGTTTTAGGTTGGACAGCACTTTTCATCTTTTTATCTTACAGATTATTAAAAAAGCGAGATTTGTAATACCTTTAGTGTTTTTAGATGTTCTTCTTAAAGTTTGTACCCTAACTTTAACTAAAAAAAGGAGGAATTCTATAACTTAAATTGTTATAGCTATAGAGCATCTTACATAATTGCTATTATTACATGAAAAAGAATCCCTATCTATTTCTTACACTACTGCTATGCAGTGTATTTACCTACGCACAACAAGAAGCATCCTATTGGTATTTTGGTCAAAATGCTGGCTTACGTTTTAACGCAGGAGCTGGAACCGTTACAGCTGTAACTGATGGTCAAATTAACACCTTAGAAGGTTGTACATCTATTTCAGACACAAATGGTAATTTATTGTTTTATTCTGATGGTATAACTATTTGGAATGCTAATCATGCTCCAATGACAAATGGTAGTGTAGCACTAGGTACAGGTCTTAAAGGTGATGACTCTAGCACATCTTCAGGGTTAATAGTACCAAAACCACAAGACTCCAATTATTACTATATATTCACTGTTGATGAACCTCATCATAATAACACATCTGCTGTTCCTGGTGGATTTGAAAATGATGGCATTAACGATGGCTTAATGTATTCATTAGTTGACATGACTTTAGATGGAGGGCTTGGAGATGTTGATGGTGTTGAAAAGAATATTCCTTTAGTTACTTACGATCCTACTGATCCTCTTCAAACCGAATATAAATGTTCTGAAAAAATCACAGCAGTTAAAGCCGATGATTGCTCTTCTTTTTGGGTGATTAGTCATTTTATAGACAAATTTTATGCTTTTAAAGTCACTGAAACAGGAGTAGAAACAACACCAGTGGTATCAACAGCTGGTCCAACAGTTCCTATATCAGGATATCGTAGAAATGCGCTTGGATATTTAAAAGCCTCTCCTGATGGATCTAAACTAGCCGTAGCTCACTTTGGATTTGCAACAAGCCCAGGAGATGATGCTGCAGGAGGTGTTTACTTATTCGATTTTGATAATGATACTGGAATTGTTTCAAATGCTATAGAATTATATAGTCCTCAAAACAATGATAGTCCGTATGGCGTAGAATTTTCAGCAGAAAATAGAAAAATTTATGCGTCTATAAATGATGGTATCACTGGAAATGGATCAAGTAGAATTTTACAATGGGATTTAGAAGCAGCAGATATTCCAAACACTCAACAAACAATACATACATCAAACACTATTAATGCTGGTGCTATACAACTCGGTTTAGACAAAAGAATTTATAGAGTACAATTCGAGTTTTCAGGTGGTGGTAATTCTGATCGTTTTATTGGTGTAATTCCAAACCCTGAAGCAGATGGAGCTGCTGCTGGTTATAATGAAACTGGAGTGTTACTAGATATTAATAATTCACAAAATAGAGGTCGTATTGGCTTACCTCCTTTTATTCAATCCTTATTTAATTCTCAAGTGGATATCATTCAAAATGGAATTAGCACAACCGAACTAAAACTATGTACAGGAGACAGTTACACATTATTAGCTGATAATATTCCTGGAGCAGATTACGTATGGTCTAAAGACGGACTGCCTTTACCAGATACCACTTTTAATTTATTTGTTGATTCGCCTGGATTTTATGAAGTTTTTATTGAGCAAAACAATGGTGAATGCCCAATTGAAGGCGAAGCTGTAGTTGGTATTTTTGACATCCCTTCTGCAACTCCACCAGACACTATTGTAGTTTGTGATGACACAGAAATTTCAAGCTTTGATTTAGCCATTCAGGATGCTCAAATTTTAGACGTTCAAGATCCAATAGATTACTCGGTTCGGTATTTTACAAGTCAGTTAGATGCAGATAATAATGAGAATGAAATTATTGGAGATTATAATAACACTGAAACGCCTCAAACCATGTATGCTAGAGTAGAAAATAATGGCAATCCTAATTGTTATGCTACTACAACATTTAATATAGACGTTTATATTACACCTGTAATTGTAACATTAAATGATGTGATTGTATGTGATACCGATTTTAATACAGATAGTATGGATGGTGTTACAACTTTAGTGCTTTCAGATTTCAATCCTGATATTTTAGGCTCACAAGATGACAGTTTATATACCATAACATATCATCCAACACAGTTAGATGCAGATGATAATACAAATGCATTGCCAAATTCATATACCAATACTATTGCATATACTGAAGAGATATTTGTTCGTATAGAAAATAATGCAAACACCGATTGTTATTCTACAGATGCATTCATCTTAACGGTTAACGATGCTCCTGAAGCTATAAACACGACCATTTTACAATGTGATGAAGATGGTATTCCTGAAGGATTTACAACCTTTAATCTTAACCAGTTTTTTGACGTAATTACAAATAGTGCTCCTAATAGAACCATAAACTTCTATGTGTCTTTAGCAGATTTAGAAAATGAGGAAGACGAACTAAATCCTAATGCCTTTGACAATTATTTCAATCCGCATCTCATTTTTGCCCTTGTGACAGATACCAATACTGGCTGTACTAATATTGCTGAAATCACACTTCAAGCGAGTTCAACGGCTTCAAATGATACATTTTTAGAAGCCTGTGACAATGATGGCACAGAAGATGGATTTGTTAATTTTAACCTTATCGACATACAAAACACCATCCTAAATGGATTACCAACTGGTCTTGATCTTACTTATTATGAAACCTACGAAGATGCACTTATAGAGAATAATCCATTAGGTACAAATTTCACCAATACAATTCCATATTCGCAAACCATATTTGCACGTGTTGAAAACGCAAATGCTTGCTACGGCATTAGTGCAATAGAATTAACCGTATTTGAATTGCCAAATATTGTCACTCAAGAAGAATTATTGTATTGCTTAAATGACTTTCCGGAGACTATTACATTAACTAGTGGTCTTATTGATGACATTCCTAATAATTATTATTACGAATGGTCTACAGGTGAAGATATGTTTGAAATTGAAGTCAATGAACCAGGAATCTATACTGTTCGTGTTACCAACACAGATGGTTGTTTTAAAGACCGAACGATTACTGTATTACCTTCAGATATTGCTACAATTACTGATATTCAAATTACAGATGCCACATCAAATAATACCATTTCAGTATTTGTGTCTGGAGATGGAATTTATGAATATGCCTTAGATAATATTTTTGGTCCTTATCAAGACAGTAATGTGTTTACCAATGTAGACTTTGGATTTCATACAGTTTATGTTCGTGACATTGAAAATGATTGTGGTATTTCTGAAGAAGAAGTCTCAGTGATAGGATTCCCAAAGTTTTTCACACCAAATGGAGATCTAAATAATGAGTTTTGGCAAGTAAAAGGTATATCGCAACAATTTCAACCTAATACACAAATACACATATTTGATCGTTATGGAAAACTTCTAGCTGAAGTAGACCCACTTGGTCCTGGTTGGGATGGAACGTTAAACGGTTACAATATGCCTGCTAGTGATTATTGGTTTGCTGTAACACTTCAAGATGGTCGAGTTTTTAAAAGTCATTTTTCGTTAAGACGGTAAACAAAAAATTGTGTAATTTAACACATCAAAACAAATCAAAATGAGGTTTAGCAAATTTGTAATTTTTAGTTTCATTTTCGCTATATCATTTTCTTCATATAGTCAAGATATTGAATTATTTCAACAATTTAATGGTCGATATGACTATACTGCAATTGGAAATACACTCAACAATTCTGAAAATGGCAACTTCTCTCCTTGTGATATTTTAACAACGTCTTCTGCAGATTTATCTTTAGCTACTAATCAAAATATAGTTGCTGCCTATTTATATTGGGCTGGTTCAGGACCTGGAGACTTTGATATTGAATTTAATGGAATTCCTATTATTCCAGATAGAACGTTTAGTAATGTATATAATAATAAAGTTTACTTTTCTGCTTTTACAGACATCACCTTAATCATTCAAAATCTAGGCAATACAACCTATACAGTTTCCGAATTTGATCTTACTGAAATTATAGCACCTTACTGCTCAAATTTAAGTGGAAGTAACTTTGGTGGTTGGGCAATTACTGTAATTTATGAAGACCCAAACCTCCCATTAAATCAATTAAACATTTATGATGGATTACAAAGAGTACCAGATAATATAACAATAACATTAGATAATTTGAATGTTTTAGACAATGAGGACGCAAAAATTGGCTTTATTGCTTGGGAAGGAGATGCAGGACTCGCTGTTAATGAACAGTTAACGATTAACGGCAATATAATTGGTAATCCACCATTAAACCCAACAAATAATGCCTTTAACGGAACCAATAGTTTTACTGGTGCTACAGATTTATATAATATGGATATTGACGTCTATGATATTCAAAACAATATTTCCATAGGTGACAATTCTGCCATAATAGAACTAACTTCTGGTCAAGATTTAGTATTCATTAATAATATCATTACAGTACTTAACAGTCAACTTCCTGATGCTACAATTATGCTTAATGACTATACTATTAATTGTGGTGATCAAAATATAAATATAGAATACACCGTTTTTAATACCAATAGTACAGACCCATTACCTGCAAATACACAAATTGCTTTTTATGCAGATAATGAATTAGTTGGACAATCGGTTACCTTAAATGATATACAAATAAATGATTTTGAAATCGGAACTATTTCTCTTTTAATACCAGAAAGCGTTGGTGATTCCTTTGTCTTATCATTAGTTGTTGATGATAACGGAACAGGTATTGGTGCAATTACTGAAATTAATGAGACGAATAATAGTTTTGAAATTCAACTTGATTTATTAGTTATTCCTCCTATTGAATTTTTACCAGAAGTTCAGTCATGTAATGAAGCGTTTAGTTCGGCTGTATTTAATTTAGTTGATATTTTTAATGAACATAATATTACTGTATCAAACAATATAAGTTTCTATGCTAATCTTTCAGATTTAGAATTAAATACTAATGAAATTAATGTCCCAGAAAACTATAATAATACTAGCAACCCTCAAACCATCTATGTCAAAATCGATAATCCGCCTTGCTATGAGATTTACACATTTGATGTTTTAGTTGAAAATTGTCCACCTCATATTCCACAAGGGTTTTCACCAAATAATGATAACACAAACGATTGGTTTAACATTCAAGGCCTCTATGATATATTTGAAAAACATGAACTAAAAATATATAATAGATATGGTACTCTTATTTTTGAAGGGAATAATGATAACCCTTGGTATGGTTTAATTAACAGAGGTCTTAATAATCATGGCAAAATTGTTCCAGTTGGCACCTATTTTTATACTATAAACTTTAACGATACTAATTATGAATCACAAGTAGGATGGGTTTATGTAAACTATTAAATGTTAAATTTTATAGTTATTCGTCGTATTTATTTGTCATTTATCTTATTAAACTCTAATTTCAATTTGAATTTTATCGCTTAACAATCTTTTCCCTCAAATAGTAATTCTATTAAGCAGCAACTCACTTACATCATATGAAAAGATAAAATCTACAACCTCGTTTTCATTTTTGTACAAACACACACAGAACGTTTTTAAGTACTAAATATCAATGGATTACAAGTAAATCTCAAATTTCACTTCAACATTTAAAGTCCAACTTTATAATTTATGTTATGATTTACTTATACACATTCAGACCCAAAGAACTCAAAATACTCATCAAAAAAGCTTCAGAAATCATTACACTCAACAAATCGAAATGTTAATGTTTTGTGTATTTCGTCGTAAATATTTGCATTTCATCTAATCTAGTTCTATATTTCGCCCATTAAAGATTACAAATTAGCCCAAAGTCCCAAACCTCATGGCTAACCACCATGAACTTAACCGCTTAGTAATGAATATTTTAAAACAATCCCTTGCAGTATTAACCTGCTTATTATTTGGTTTTATATCTTATAGCCAACAAATAAGTATAAATAATACTTTTACAGAACAACAACTTATTGAAAACAATTTAGTTCAAGGTTGTGTAGAAACCTCCAACATTAATTCAGAGGTAAACGGATCCATAAATGGATTTAACAGTTTTGCTTACTTTGAACGAGCAGGATCAAACTTCCCATTTGAAAATGGAATAATGCTTTCTACAGGAAATGCAACTTCAGGTGGAAACACCCAAAATAATGCCATCCTAAATGAAGGAGGTACAGATTGGACTACAGATGCCGATCTAGAAACTGCATTAGGAATTTCTGGAACATTGAACGCAACATCAATAGAATTTGATTTTGTTTCGGTTTCAAATCAAATTCAGTTTAATTACATATTAGCTTCTGAAGAATATTTTGGAAATTTTCCTTGCGAATATTCTGATGGGTTTGCTTTTCTTATCAGAGAAGTTGGAACGAGTGATCCTTATACAAATATTGCTATTATTCCAGGAACCACTACTCCAGTGAACACGAATACCATTCATGATGAAATTATAGGATTCTGTGCTGCGTCAAATGAGCAGTATTTTGAAGGCTATAATGTAGGAGATACAAATTATAATGGTCGTACATCTGTCATGACTGCAACTGCAGCAATTACACCTAATGTACAATATCATATAAAAATTGTAATTGCAGATCAAACTGATAAAAATTATGATTCTGCGGTTTTTATTGAAGGAAATAGTTTTAATTCCAATGTAGATCTTGGTCCTGATACCCAAACCTGTGCTACTGATGTAACTTTAGATGGTAATATTGATAATCCGCAAGCCATCTATACATGGTTACATGATGGTGTTATAATTCCTGGTGAAAACCAAGAAACTTTAAACGTAACCCAATCTGGAGATTATACGGTTTCAATAGAAATACCTTTAACTAACTCTATTTGTATCATTGAAGATACAAAAAATGTAATTCTAAGTTCAACACAATCTGCCGATACAATTTCAGACTATCAACTTTGTGATGATATTAGCGGAAATGGAATAGAATTATTTGATTTATCAACAAAAGACTCAGAAGCACTAGCTTCAGTACCATCATCAAGTTATAATGTAAGTTATCATTATACACAAAATGAAGCTTTAACTGGAACAAATGCTATTACATCTCCAATTCAAAATGCAACAAATCCTCAAACGATCTTTGTGAAAATTGAGGACACGGTAAATGGATGTTTAGCGTATCAAAGTTTTGATTTAATTGTAAACCCTCTGCCTAATATTATCGATCCTACAGCATTAATCGTGTGTGATGATACTAATTCAGATGGTGTGACAACAATTGACTTATCTCAAAAAGATGATCAAATTACTTCTGGAAATTTTGACTTACTAGTCACCTATCATTTAACTCAAAATGATGCAGATAATGGCACTAATAGTATTCCATTACCATATGTAAACACAAATCCTACAGAAACTTTATTTGTAAATGTAACAGATGCTAATACTGGCTGTTCTAGTACGACAACATTAGATATTGAAGTGTTAGCTAATCCCTCAATCAATACTGCTCCACAATTCATTGATGCTTGTGATGCTGACCATGACGGATTTGCTACTTTTGATTTAACTTCAATTATTGCTGATGTTTTACAAGGAACTACAGACGTCATTGTAACATTCCATGAAACACAAGAAGATGCAGATTTAGGTATTAATGCCATTGCCAATGAAAGCAATTATCAAAATATTGTAAGTGATGAACAAATTGTGTTCATTAGAGTCGAAAATCAAGCAACTGGATGTGGTAGCATTACTCCTATTGAACTGCATACGAATCTATTATTAACGGCAACCAATTTAAGAGATGTTAGTGTATGTGATATTGGCAATGATGGTCAAGAAACATTTGACTTAGTTAGTATTGCCGATGGAATCATTGGAAATCTTGGAGTAATATTAGAGATAGATATTACAATTGATTTTTATCTGACAGAAAATGAACGGGATAATCAAATTAACGCAATTGATCCTCTTGTACCATTTGAACCCACTTCTAATCCTCAAACATTATATCTAGTTATAACAAGTCCAACTTGTCAAGAAGTTGACCAAATTGAAATTACATTAAATTCAATTACTGAGTTTGACTCTATTGGCTATGTAACAATTTGTGACATAGATCAAGATGGATTTACAGCAATTGATTTAGGTCAGTTTGATGCTGAAGTAACCAATAGTCAACCAGATTATACAGTAAGATATTTTGCAACAGAAGAAGATGCTGACTCAAACTCTAATGCACTACCAACCGTGTATACAAACGTGTCAAATCCTCAAACCATTTATGCTAGAATTGGATATAGTTTAACTGGTTGTGCTGATATAAATTCTTTTGAAATTGAAGTGATTCCAGCTCCTGAAAGCAATACTCCAACTGATATCATAATTTGTGATGCCGATTTAGATGGCATCTCAATCATTAATTTAGATAGTAAAATTTTTGAAGTTGTTTCGAATACAACGAACTTAAATATTACCTTTCACCATAGTCAAGCTGATGCAGATGATGACATCAACTCTATTAATACAACGTCTTCATATTCAGCAATTACTGAAACACTTTTTATAAGAATTGAAAACAATTCCACTGGCTGTTATACAACCGAACGTTTTGAAGTTATTGTAAACACGTTACCTGTTATACATCCAATAAGTCTTTATAAATTTTGTGAAATTGGTGATGATGGTTTAGGGGAGTTTATCTTTTCTACTCAAGATGCTGAAGTATTAAATGACCAAACCGGAAAAGAAGTCTTTTATTATGAGACGGCTTTAGATGCCGAAAACAATACAAATCCAATTGACAAGGATAATATATATGAAAACACATCAAATCCACAAACAATTTATATTAGAGTTGAAAATGTTACAGATTCAAATTGTTATACCACTTCATCTTTTCCTATTGAAGTAGGTACAAATCCTGTATATAACGAACCTTCAGATATATTTATCTGTGATGATATTACTAATGATGGTAGTGTAGAATTTGATTTTAACGTACAACTTGCAGAAATCACTCAAGGTATAAGTGAAATTGAAGAAGTTAGCTTTCATACATCTCAAGGCAATGCTGAAAACAATATCAATCCACTACCTCTAAATTTCAGCAATACTGTTAATCCACAACAAATTTATGTAAGAATTAACAATGGAACCATTTGCGAATCATACACTTCTTTTGTTCTTAATGTTATCGCAGCTCCAAATATAAATATGCCGCAACCATTAATACAATGTGATGACGATTATGATGGAATTGTAACTTTTGATTTAACATTGTCAGAATTCGATATACTAGATGTTAGGCAAGATAATATTGTAATTACATACCATGAAACTCTTGAAGATTCATTTTTACAAACAAATACTATTGCAGATCCTACAAACTATACAAACCTTACTGATCCACAAACAGTTTATGTTCGTGTGACAAATTCTCTTTCTGATTGCTTTGTATCTGTACCTTTAGAACTTATAGTCAACTTACCACCTGCAATTAACGAAATTGCAAGTTATACCATTTGTGATAATGCTACCGATACCACTGATTTAACGGAAATTAATTCAGTCAT
The DNA here is from genome assembly GCF_023556315.2 of Psychroserpens ponticola. Lineage (NCBI taxonomy): Bacteria > Pseudomonadati > Bacteroidota > Flavobacteriia > Flavobacteriales > Flavobacteriaceae > Psychroserpens > Psychroserpens ponticola. The sequence continues at coordinate 2,137,489 of NZ_CP116221.1, forward strand.
TTTAGAACAAAGTGCCAATGTGATCATAAATTATTATCCAACACAACTAGATGCCGAAAATCTAACAAATGTTTTAAATTTTAATTACAATTACCAATCTACAAATGATATAATCTTTGCTCGTATAGAATTTTCTACAACACATTGTTTTTACATTCATGAATTTAGTCTTTTGGTGAATCCTGCTCCTATTGCAAATCAACCTAATGATATAATTTCTTGTGACGACGACTATGATGGCTTTATTGAAATAGATCTTAGTCAACAAAATGCTATCGTTTTAGGAGGACAGAGTCCAACAAACTTTACAGTAAGTTACTATGATGATGATATACTGGCTGAAGAAGCAGAAGGTGTTTTACCTACACTTTATGATGTTTATGACGGACAAAACATCTATGTTAGAGTTGAAAATAATGTAACAGGATGTTTCACACTCACTCAATTCACTGCAATTGTAAATCCAAAACCAATCGTTGATATTGGAAGTCAAGTAATTTGTTTGGAGAACTTACCATTACTCGTAAGCGCTAACACAAATCAAAGTGGCGACCAATATTTATGGTCTACTAATGAAACAACTCCAGAAATCGAAATTACTCAAGTTGGCACGTACTCTGTGACAGTAACCTCACCTTTTGGTTGTGAAACATCTGAAGTATTTACCGTTACAGAATCTGAAACTGCAACAATAGAATTAACTGAAACAATTGATTTTTCAGACCCAAACAATATTACAGTTACAGTTAGCGGAATTGGTAATTACATGTACCAATTAGATGACGACGAACCTCAACTTTCAAATGTATTTCAAAATGTAAGTATTGGTTATCATACCATTAAAATAATAGACATGAATGGCTGTGCTGAAGTTTCAAAAGAAATAGTAGTTATTGATGCACCAAAATTCATGACACCAAATGATGATGGCTATTTTGACACTTGGCATATAACTGGTGTAGAAACCTTACCTGGAACTATCATCTATATTTATGATCGTTATGGCAAATTATTGACGAAACTAGACTCTTCATCAGATGGATGGAATGGTAGATATAACGGCAACTTAATGCCTGCCAATGATTATTGGTTTTTAGCAAAAGTTAGAAAAGGAAGTATTGCATTTGATGTCAAAGGGCATTTTACACTCAGACTGTAATTTATTGGCCAAATACGTAAACATGCACTTTAACTGATAAAAACTCCTTTAGGCTTTATAAAACTTTAAAAAACGGATATTTTAATTACCTTCACTAGTTCTAGATTTCATTACCCTAAAATCTAACCTTTGAAATTAACTATTTAGGTAATTAATCGTTATAAATGAAGATATTAAAGTGCTTGTGTATTGGACTCCTACTAGGTTCAATGAATACAACATTAGCGCAACAAATTTCAACAGATAGCTCTCAAACCCTCGAAGCTTTAATACAAGCTAACTTGGGTCAAGGTTGTGTGGAAATATCAAACATATCATCCTCTGTAAACGGTCAATTTGATAGTCTTGATTCTTTTGGTTCTTTCAACAAAGCAAATTCAAACTTTCCTTTTGAAAACGGAATCATTTTATCAACAGGTAGTATCAGTTCGGCTGGAAACAGTTTTAATCCAAATAATTTAAATGAAGGTTCAAATAATTGGCCAACAGATCCAGATTTAGAAACTAATTTAGGTGTTACGAATACCTTAAACGCAACATCTATAGAATTTGATTTTGTTTCCGCAGGAAATCTTATTGCTTTTAATTACATATTAGCTTCCGAAGAGTATAATACAAGTTTTCCTTGTCAGTATTCTGATGGCTTTGCATTCCTGATTAAAAAATCTGACACTCCTGACCCATTTGAAAATATTGCATTGGTTCCTGGAACGTCGATACCTGTAAACACAAACACTATACACGACGAAGTTGTTGGATTTTGCGATGGACAAAATGCTCAATATTTTGAAGGCTATAATGTTGGAGACACGAATTACAACGGAAGAACTAAAGTCCTAACGGCTAGAGTTAACGACATCTCTCCTAATGTTTCCTATCGTATAAAATTAATTATTGCAGATCAAACTGATAGAAACTATGATTCAGCAGTATTTATCGAAGGTACAAGTACGCTTGCTACAGTCGATTTAGGTGAAGACATTGATACCTGTGGCCAATCCGTACTTCTTAATGGTGATGTTCAAAATAGTCTGGCATCTTATCAATGGTTTGAAAACAACTTACCAATCGCAGGTGCTAACGACAGTACATTTCAAGCTACAAATTCAGGGACATATAGAGTAGAAATTGATTTGCAAATAAACAGTTCTAGTTGTATAATAGAAGATGAAATAAATATTGTTTTAGACAACGAACAAAATGTAGATGCCATTACAAACTTTATACGTTGTGATGATGCTTCAAACGATGGTCATGAGATTTTTGATTTAGCAACCAAAGATAATGAAGTCATAAATGCTGTTTCTTCTGGTAATTATGACATTAGCTATCATCTAACCAATGCTGGTGCTTTAACAGAAACTGCTACGATTACAGGTCCTTATCAAAACATTACAAATCCTCAAACAATTTATGTAAGAATTGAAGACATAGACACAGAGTGCTTGGCATACTCAACTTTTGACCTTGTTGTAAATAATGCTCCAATATACATAGAACCTTCAGATCTTGAAATTTGTGATGATGGTGTGTCAGATGGAATTACAACTATTAATCTGGATACTAAAACGGATGAAATTACTGCTGGAAACACCAATTTATTAATTAGTTACCATAGTACTCAAGAAGAAGCTGATTTAAACCAAAATGAGATTCTTAGTCCATACACGAACACTAATGCATTTGAAACTTTGTTTATACGAATTGAAGATGCTACTTCAGGATGTGTAAACACAACCGAAATGAATATTCAAGTGTTAGAAAATCCAATTATCAATCAAGAAGTACAATGGATTAATGCTTGTGAAACTGATGGTGATGGATTTGAATTTTTCAATTTAACATCAGTAGTAGATGAAATTCTTCTAGGACTTACTGGTGTTTCTTATAGTTTTTATGAAACATTAATTGATGCACAAGAAGGAATTAATGTAATTCCTAATACAACAGCATATCAAAATACAACGCCATTTTTTCAATTGGTTTATATAACAGTTACAAATGATGTCACTGGATGTTCTTCAATTATGAGTATTGAACTTCATACTAATATCGTTGAATCTGGTTTTAATACGAATGATTTTGGCGTATGTGATGACGCTTCAAATGACGAAATAGCAGATTTTAATTTAAACGATGTAAGAACTGCAATATTAGCAAGTTATGTAGGCTTCGATATTTCTTTTTTTGAAAACGAAAATGACCAACTTAATAATAGTAATGCATTAGATCAAGATGTACCTTATACAGCAACTTCAATTTCCACAATAATTTATATAACAGCAACAATAGATTCTTGTGATCAATTTAATTCTATTGAACTTGTTATTCATCCTGCAATAAAGATTCAACCTCTTGAAAGTGTTGAGTATTGCGACACTGATTTTGATGGCTCAACATCAATATTTTTACCAAGTTTTAATGACTATGTTAGCTTTGGAATTGACTTTCCTAGCGTTAAATATTATATAACAGAACAAAATGCAATTGATAATGAAAACGTATTACCTCAAAATTATACTAATACAGTAAACCCAATTACACTTTATACAAGAGTCGCAAATACTCAAACAACATGTTATGATATTTCATCATTAGAAATTCTAGTTATTGATCCACCAATAGTCATGCAACCAAGCGATATTATTATTTGTGATGATGATCAAGATGGATATTCAATTGTAGATTTAGAGAACCGTATTCCTGAAATTGTATCAGATACAACAGACCTTCTTTTTACATTTCACACCACCTTTGAAGATGCCGATTTTGGGACCAATAGCATATCAACACCAGAGAGTTACAACACGCAAACCGAAACTGTTTTTGTAAGAATAGAAAGCTTAATCACAACATGTCATATTATTGTTAATTTCGATGTCATTATAAATACATTACCAGTGTTTATTCCGATATCAAACTTTATTACTTGTGAAAGTGATGATGATGGAATAAATGACTTCGTGTTTAATCTAAAAGATGACGAAATATTAAACGGTCAACTTGGTAAACAAGTGCTATATTTTGAAACTGCACAAGATGCTATAAATCGCAGCAATATAATTGATAAAAATATAACTTACCAAAACGCATCTAACCCTCAAACGATTCATGTTAGAGTAGAGAATCTTACAGATATAGATTGCTTTGGGACGTCATCATTAATTTTAAACGTCACACCATTTCCGCTGTTTAATCAGCCTGTAAGTTATGATGTTTGTGATGATATTTCCAATGATGGTTTTGAAAATTTTGATTTAACTCAAAAGGTTACAGAAGTTAGTAATAACATTCCCGAAAGTTTAGACATTTCCTTTCATCAAAGTTATAGTGATGCTAATTTAGATTTAAATGAATTACCACTTAATTATACCAATATTACCAATCCGCAACTCTTGTATGTAAGAATAGAAAATGGCAGTTTTTGCCACTCACTTTCTACCTTCCTATTAAATGTTGTACAAGTTCCTGAAATAAATTCGGCTCCAGACCTAATCAGTTGTGATAATGATTTCGATGGCATAGTCTCATTTGATTTAACACAAATAGAATCTAATGTCCTTGACGTTAGGATTGACGACATCAACATAAGTTATCATGAAACTTTAGAAAATGCAGAAAACAGCTCTGGAACAATTCTAGATCCAGACAATTATACCAACACCTCAAATCCACAAACAGTTTACATAAAAGTCACAAATACACTTTCAAACTGTTATAGTATTCAACCCATAAACTTATCAGTGAATTTACCTCCACTGATAAATGCATTTCAGGAGTATCAAATTTGTTATAATTCTACAAGCAGTTTTGATTTGAATGACATTAATTTTATAATCGTTAATGATGATACTGATGTGGTTTTTAGCTACTACCAATCACTTTCTGATGCTCAAAATAGCGCTAATGCTTTAGATACGAATTACACCTATTCAACGTCTAACGATACTATTTTTAGTCGTATTGAATACGCAACAACAGGTTGTTTTTACATCTATCCTTTTGAACTTATTATCAACCCTTTGCCAATAGCAAATCAACCTCCAGGTTTACAAGCCTGTGACGATATTTCTAATGATGAAATTGAAAATTTTAATCTATTTTCTGTAAACAATGCTGTTCTTGGGTCTCAAGATTCTAACGATTTTACAGTAACTTATTTCAATACTCAAGCTGAAGCTGATATTGGAAACAGTCCAGTAACTTATAATTACACAGGACAAGATGGGGAAATTATTTTCGCTCGAATTGAGAATAACTCTACTGGATGCTATAACTTAACTCAGTTCAATTTAATTGTCAATATTCATCCTAAAGAGCCTTCTCAAATCACAAATTGTGATACAGATTATGATGGTTTTACTCCTTTTGATTTAACTCAAGCTGAATCAGAACTTTTCGATATTGTAAATCCTGATAATATCATCTCATATTTTGAGTCTATTGATGACCTTCAAAATGATATAAATAGCATTGGCAACCCTTCAAACTATATCAATATAACGAGTCCACAAACTATATACATTAAAATATTTAATACTATAGCTAATTGTTATACACATGTCCCTTTAGAATTGGATGTCAACTTACCTCCTGCTATAGATCCTTTAGATGAATTTGAATTGTGTGATAATGGAGATGACACAGTTACGCTCTCTGATATCAATTCAAAATTACTTACGCAATCAGCAAATGCTTTCATAGTATATTATTCTACAGAATTTGATGCTATCAATCAAACGAATCCTCTAGATGATAATTATGAATATCAATCAACTAATGACACTGTTTTTGCTCGTGTTGAATTTTCAACAACACACTGCTTTCATATTCATGAGTTTAATTTAATAGTCAATCTACTACCAATTGCAAATACACCTAATAATCTTGAAGCATGTGATGACGATTATGATGGGCTATATTTCTTTGATTTATCATCTCAGAACTTTACAGTTTTAAATGGACAAAATCCTAATGATTTTACGGTTTCTTATTATGGTAATTTACTATCTGCTGAAGATAACATTGATGCTTTAAATACAATTTATGTAGCTATTAACAATGAAACCATTTATGTTCGTGTTGAAAACAATACAACTGGATGTTATGACATTACTTCTTTTCAAATAATTATACATCCAAAACCTATTGCAAATATAGGTTCTCAAGTGATTTGCTTAGAAAACTTACCGTTGACAATAAGTGCTAATACGAATCAAATTGGAGACACCTATTTATGGTCTACAAATCAAACATCTCCCGAAATTGAAATCGTTGACATAGGAACCTATTCCGTAACTATAACCTCTCCTTTTGGTTGTGAAACTACAGAAGTATTTACTGTTACAGAATCTGAAGCAGCAACTATAACCGTTACAGAAAGTATTGATTTCTCAGACCCAAACAATGTAATAGTCACGGTTGATGGAATTGGAAATTACATGTATCAATTAGGTGATGATGAGCCTCAATTATCAAATGTATTTGAAAACGTGAGCTTAGGATATCACACGCTCACCATAATTGACTTAAATGGTTGTGCTTCCATAACTAAAGACATTGTAGTTATAGATGCTCCTAAGTTTATGACACCAAACGAAGATGGTCGTTTTGACACATGGCATATTACAGGTGTTGAAACATTACCAGGAACAATTATTTACATCTTTGATCGCTACGGAAAACTCATAAAAACATTGACTTCAAATTCTCCAGGATGGAATGGCACTTATAATGGTAGCGTCATGCCAAATTCTGATTATTGGTACATCGCGAAAGTAAAAGATGGTGAAAAATCTTTTGAGGTGAAAGGTCATTTTTCTTTAAGACTCTAACAAGAATCACTACATTATATTGTATTTCAACTAGGAATAAATCCTTTAAACATTGAAAACCACTAGTATTGGGTATTTTTAATTACTTTAATAAATTATAGATTTCGATCCTTAAATTATTCTATGATTAATAAACCACTTTACTATACTTCATTTCAAATGAAGATAAGTTTCATTCTGTATGTGTTGTTCTACTTTTTTTCAATTAACATAGTTAATGGACAACAAATTTCTACAGATAGTTCTGAAGCTCTTGAAGCACTAATTCAAGCCAATTTAGGACAAGGTTGTGTAGATATTTCTAATATTTCTTCTAATATAAATGGTGAAATAAACGGAATTTCAAGTTATGGTTCTTTTGATCGGGACAATTCTGGTTTTCCTTTTCAAAATGGTATCATATTATCTACAGGAAATATTGATTCAGCAGGAAACTCAGTCATTACTGATCCGTTAAATGATGGCGAAGATAATTGGTTAACAGATTCAGACCTTGAAAATGCATTAGGCATTACACAAACCATAAATGCAACTTCTATAGAATTTGATTTTATTTCTGTAGCAAATCAAATTCAGTTTAATTATTTATTAGCTTCAGAAGAGTATAATACAAATTTCCCTTGTCAGTATTCTGATGGTTTTGCATTTCTTATTAAAGAAACTGGAACCTCAAATCCTTATTCTAATATTGCTTTAATTCCTGGAACTGCCATTCCTGTTAACACCAATACCATACACGATGAAATTGTTGGTTTTTGTCCAGCAGAAAATCAATCTTTTTTTGAAGGTTATAATATTGGAGACACCAATTATAATGGAAGAACAACAGTATTAACTGCAACAGCTACCATTGTTCCTAATGTACAATATCATATTAAATTGGTCATTGCAGATCAAACTGATGAAAATTATGATTCGGCAGTATTCATAGAAGGAAATAGCTTTAACGCTTCTGTAGATTTAGGTCCAGATATAGTAACTTGCGGTGATTCGGTACTGTTAAATGCTGATATTGAAAACAATTTGGCTAGTTACGAATGGTTTCAAAATGGCACTCCAATCTCAGGAGCAACTGCAACAACTTATGAAGCTACCTCATCTGGGACATACAAAGTAGAAATTACGATTCAGTTAAATAATACAGAATGTGTAATTGAAGACGACATTGAAATTACACTAAACACAGAACAAAACTCTGGTGTTATTTCTGATTATTTATTGTGTGATGATATTTCGAATGATGGTATTGAAACATTTGATTTATCAACTAAAGATTATGAAGTCCTTATATCTGTTCCTCCTTCTAACTACAACATAACATACCATCCAACAGTAGCAGATGCTCAAAATGGAACTAATGCACTTCCAAATATTTATCAAAACACATCAAATCCACAAACAATCTACATCAGAATAGAAGATATGGACAATGGTTGCTTGGCTTTTTCAACGTTTAATATCATTGTTAATCAAGTTCCAGATGTTATTGATCCTGCAGATGTAGTGGTCTGTGATGATACGGTTTCTGATGGTTTTACTTTAATAGATTTAAATCCGACTAGCTTAGAAGTCACAAATGGAAATCCAAATTTATATGTAAGTTATCATTATACACAACAAGATGCGAATTCTGGAGCCAACCCTGTGTATTCGCCTTATAGCAATATAAATTCAACTGAAACTTTATTTATTCGTGTTTATGATGCAACGACTGGATGCGTTAATACAACCAGCGTTAACATAACTGTAATAGATAATCCTCCAGTTACTCAAGATGATCTATGGATTAATGCTTGTGAACAAGATTTTGATGGATTTGCAGATTTTGATTTAACAACTGTAGTGGCTTCTGCTTTACAAGGTTTAACTGGAGTAACAATCTCTTTCCATGAAAATGAGGCAGATGCGCTCACTGGAAACAACCCTATAGCTGATCCAGAAAACTACCAAAATGTAATACCTGGTTTACAAATTGTTTACATTAGAGTTGTTGATGATGTTACTGGTTGTACTTCAATAGTTCCTATAGAATTACATGCTAATATTATTCAAACAGGATTTAGTTCTAATACCTTTTCAGTTTGTGATGATGTTTCCGAAGATGGTATCGAAGATTTTGATCTAAATGAAATCGAAACATCTCTGGTTAATGGTTATGACGAGTTTACAATTACCTTTTATGAAACCCTTAACGATCAAAATAATGACACCAACCCTTTAGATAGTAATGTTCCTTACACTGTAAGTACAAATCCTGCGGTTATTTATGCTACGATTGTAAGTGATATATGTACTGAATATATTGAAATTAATTTAGTAATTCAACCTCCAATAGACATCCAAGGTCTTGGCACTGTTGATTATTGTGATGATGATACAGATGGATTTACAACTGTATTTTTAGATTCATTTAACGCTTATGTTGCTACAGGTGTAAATGGAGCTAACGTAAGATATTTTTTAACAGAACAGGAAGCAATTGATAACGAAATAGTTTTAGCGCCATATTACTATAATTCGGTCAATCCTTTTACCATTTATGTAAGAGTAACCAATTCTCAAACGGGTTGTTTTGATATCGCTCCTTTAGAAATAAATGTAACCAGTGCTCCAACTGTTTTACAACCTAGTGATATTATTGTTTGTGATGATGATCAAGATGGTATATCTACAGTAGATTTAGAAACTCGAATTCCAGAAATTGTTACTAATACAACAGGACTCAATATTACGTTTTATAATGATTATTGGAATGCCTATGATGCAATAAACGTTATTTCAGATCCAGAGAGTTATACTACAGCTACACAATATATGTATGCTAGAGTTGAAGATGATAATACTGGTTGTTTTAGTCTAGTAGGCTTTTATGTATATATCAACACTCTACCTGCATTTATTCCTATTAGTAATTTTGAAAATTGTGAAGCAGATGGTAATCAAATTGCAGATTTCTTTTTCTATTTAAAAGATACTGAAATTTTAAATGGTCAACCAGGCAAACAAGTCTTATATTTTGAAACGGCTCAAGATGCCATAGATCGGATAAACATTATTGATAAATATTCTGCCTATCAAAACTTATCTAGTCCTCAAACTATTCATATTCGAGTTGAAAACCTCACAGATCTTGAATGTTTTGGTACTGAATCTTTTGAATTGGAAGTCGGCTCTTTACCGCTTTACAATGAACCTGTAGATGTTTTTGTTTGCGATGATATAAGCAACAACGGTATTGAAGACTTTGACTTAAGTGAAAAGCTTGTTGAAATAGCGTTAAGTATTCCTGAAACGCTTAGTATTTCATTCCACAATAGTTATTATGAAGCAGATTATGACTTAAATGAGCTTCCGTTGAATTATACAAATGTTACCAATCCTCAACAAATATTTGTAAGAATTGAAAATGGAACCTACTGCCATGCTATTGTAGATTTTAATATTAATATTATTCAAGTTCCTGAAGTAAGTCCTGCTCCTGACCTCATCGCTTGTGACGTAGATTATGATGGCTCTGTCGTTTTTAATTTAACTGATGTGGAAGTAGATATTCTAGATGTACGTCAAGATAATATAGAAATCTCATATCACGAATCTCTAACAGGTGCTGAGTCTGACACTGAAGTAATTATAAATACTCAAAATTATTCAAATACATCAAACCCTCAAACGGTATATGTAAAAATAAACAATACCATTTCAGATTGCTATGCTGTTTTACCAATTAATTTAATTGTAAATCTTCCGCCTTCAGTCAATGATTTTCTATCACATAACATTTGTGAAAATACAAACAATAGTTTTGACTTAAATACTATAAATAACATCGTAACTAACGATTTAACTAATATTATTATTAGCTACCATAGCTCACAAACTGATGCTAACAACAATCTAAATCCGTTACCAACAAACTACACTTACACGACCAATAATGACACTATTTATATACGCTTAGAGCATGCAATTACTGGTTGCTGGACAACATATAATTTCAATTTAATTGTCAATCCTCTACCTATTGCTAATGTTCCAACAACATTTTTAGCTTGTGATGATATTTCAAATAATGCCATTGAAACCATTGACTTAACACTTCAAAATGCTCAAGTTTTAGGTGCTCAAAGTGATATGCTCTTTACAGTCTCTTATCACATAGATGAAACTTCAGCCAATTCAAACACAAATGTTTTACCTAGTAGTTATGGTGCTTCTAATGGACAAACAATATATGTTAGAATTGAAAATAACAGCACAGGTTGTTATAGTACAACGCTTTTTGATGTTTTGATTTATGAACATCCACAACCTGCTCAACCTATTGTTTTATGTGATGCAGACTATGATGGCTTTACGACTTTCGATATAACACAAGCAGAATCTGATTTATATCCAATTTTACCATCTTACATTACAATTTCATATTTTGAATCTGAAACTGATTTAGAGTCTGGTACAAATGCTATTGTAAGTCCGTCAAACTATACCAATACTACAAATCCACAAACAATTTTTATTAAGGCTTATAATACTTTAGCAGATTGTTATGCTTCTGTTCCTTTAGAATTAATGATTAATTTACCTCCACAAATTAATGAATTTGTAACCCATGAAATCTGTGATAATGCAACGAGTAGTTTCAACTTAAATGAGATAGAAAATGTTATTGTTAATGATAACACTGATGTATTATTTAGCTATTATCAAACGCTTGCAGAGGCGCAAATTAGTTCAAACCCTTTAAACACGGATTACACCTATTCTACAATTAGTGACACTATTTTTGTTCGTGTAGAATTTGGATCAACAAGTTGTTTCTATATTTACCCTTTTGATCTTATAATCAACCCTCTTCCTGTAGCAAATCAACCTTCAGATTTACAAACCTGCGATGATGACTCTAATGATGGTATTGGAGAATTTAACTTGTTCTCTGTTAACAGTACTGTTTTAGGCTCTCAAGATGCTAACGCATTTACAGTAGCCTATTTCTCAACCATAGCAGATGCTAACGATGACACAAACCCTCTAACATTCAATTACATAGGGCAAAATGGTGAAACTGTTTTTGTGAGAATAGAAAACAACACTACTGGATGCTATAGCTTGACTCAGTTTAATTTAATTGTCAATGAGCATCCAAATGTGCCTTCGCTAATTGTCAACTGTGACACAGACTATGATAGCAATACTCCTTTTGATTTAACTCAAGCTGAATCCGAACTTTTCAACAGTGTAAATCCTGATAATAGCATCACTTATTTTGAATCTATAGATGACCTTCAAAATGATGTGAATCAAATTATAAATCCTACAAATTACATCAATAGCTCTAGTCCGCAAACTGTGTTCATTAAAGTGTTTAATACAGTTGCTAACTGCTTTACTTTTGTTCCTCTTGAATTAGATGTCAATTTGCCTCCTGCAATTGATCCTTTAGACGAGTTTGAACTCTGTGAGAATGAAAATGGAAGAGCAACGTTATCTGAAATCAATTCGCCATTGCTAATACAAACAGCAAATGTTATCGTCGTTTATTATCCAACCGAACAAGATGCCATAAATCAAACTAACGCTTTAGACTATGACTATGAATACCAATCAAATAGTGATTTTATTTTTGCGCGTGTCGAATTTTCAACAACGCATTGTTACCATATTCATGAGTTTAATTTAATTGTAAATCCGAGTCCAATTGCAAATACACCAAATGACCTAGTAGAATGTGATGATGATTATGATGGCTTGTATTACTTTGATTTAGCATTACAAAACCCAACTGTTTTAAACGGACAAAATCCGAATAACTTTAGTGTTACCTATTACAATGATTTAATTGCTGCGGAAGAAGGTATCAATAGTATTGGTGAAATATATGAATCGCAAAATGCTGAAACAATATTTGTTCGTGTCGAAAACAACACAACGGGTTGCTATAATATGACGTCTTTTGAAATCATTATTAATCCGAAACCAATTCTTGATATTGGCTCTCAGGTAATTTGTTTAGAAGATTTGCCATTAATAGTTAGTGCCAATACAAATCAAGTTGGAGACACCTATCTTTGGTCTACCAATCAAACATCACCAGATATTGAAATCACAACTATTGGAACTTACTCTGTTACTGTAACATCTTCTGAAGGATGTGAATCTACTGAATTCTTTACCGTTACCGAATCTGAAGCAGCAAACATTGTCGTTACAGAAAATATTGATTTTTCAGATCCAAATAATGTAGTAATTACAGTAAGTGGTATTGGAAATTACATGTACCAATTAGATGATGAGGATCCACAATTATCGAATGTATTTGAAAATGTAAGTTTAGGTTTTCATACACTTACCATAATTGATTTAAATGGTTGTGCTTCTATTATTAAAGAAATAGTAGTTATTGATGCTCCTAAATTTATGACTCCTAATGGTGATGGTCATTTTGACACATGGCATATTACTGGTGTTGAAACGCTATCTGGTACAATCATCTATATATTTGATCGCTTTGGTAAACTAATTACGACTCTCACTGCCAATTCAACTGGATGGAATGGTTTTTATAATGGTAAATTAATGCCAGCTTCAGATTACTGGTATTTAGCTAAAGTGAGAAAAGGTGACATCGCTTTTGAAGTGAAAGGACATTTTTCATTACGACTATAGTAAATTCTAACTTCATATTAACAATATTTTAGTTATTTAAACCTTGACTATCCGTATCTTTGCTAGCGGAAAAATTGCAGATGAAACGTTTAATTTTACTTACTTGTTTACTAGTAAGTTTGACTATTCTTGGACAAAATATTCAAGTTGATAGTCAGACCTTCACTCCGCAACAACTTATTGAAGATATCCTTATTGATAGTGATTGTATTGAAAACGTCATTGTAACAAATGTCGTTGGTGGTAATTTCAATAATACAGACCAGAGCTATGGCTATTTTGACGCAACTGGAACTACTTTTCCATTTCAAAGTGGTGTTGTGCTTAGTACTGGTAGATTATCTAACGTTCCTGGACCAAATGCAACGTTAAGTGACGACAATGCTCCTGATTGGAATGGTGATACAGACCTAGAAAACAGTCTTAACGAATCTAATACCATAAATGCAACTATTCTTGAATTCGACTTCACCTCTATCGCATCACAAGTCAGTTTTAGGTATTTATTTGCTTCCGAAGAATACCAAGAAGGCAATTCAAACACGTGTCATTACTCAGATCTATTCGGTTTTCTTATTCGACCAATCGGTGAGCAACAGTATTCAAATATCGCTTTAGTTCCAAATACGCAAACACCTGTAAAAGTAACCACAGTACATTCCGGAATTCCTAATAGTTGCGACGCTATTAATGAATTCTATTTTGAAAGCTGGAATGGTAATAATGTGCCAATAAATTTTAACGGACAAACAAAGGTACTTACAGCTACTGCTGATGTAATTCCAAATCAAACGTATCATGTTAAACTTGTTATTGCAGACGATCATAATTACAGATATGATTCTGCTGTATTCTTTGAGGCTGGGAGTTTTCAGCTATCAACAAATTTAGGTCCTAACCGATTGCTATCAACTCAAAATGCACTTTGTGGAAATGAGACTTTAGAATTGGACGCTTCTCAAATAAATAGTAATAGTTTTAAATGGTTTAAAGATGGTGTTGAATTAATTACTGAAACAAACGCAACTTACACAGTTACAGAAGCTGGAACCTATAATGTTGAAATCACCTTAGACAATACCTGCGTTTCATATGGAGATATTGTAATTGAATATGCCAATAATCCTATAGTATTTGATTCCGTTTTAATAGAATGTGATCAAGATCAAGATGGAATAACATTGTATAATCTTTATGATGCTGAAGGTGATATTACTAATAATGATAATTCAATTTTTCTTGTCAATTTTTACTTATCTGAAAATGATGCACTTCAAAACACAAATGCGATTATAAATCCCACTAATTTTGAAAACTCCATTCCTTTTCAAACAGTATATGCTCGAGTTCAAAATTTTTATGGGTGTTTTGAAATTGCCGAATTAGAGCTTCAAATTTCAAATAATATCTTAAACATCCCAACACTTGAAGCATGTGATGGTGATGATATTGATGGATTTGCAACTTTCGATTTAAATCAGATTATTGATAACATTCAAAATCAAATTCCTGTTGGCGCAAATGTTACCTTTTATGAAACTGAAAATGATGCCTTTCAAGAAACGAATACTTTAGGCGCAATTTATCAAAATATAACACCTGATAATCAAACCATTTTTGTAAAAGTGACAAATAATAATCAGTGTTTTTCAATAACATCTGCAGAGCTTAACGTTTTATATACTCCTGTGCTTTTAGATGATGAACAATTTATTTATTGCTTAAATTCATTTCCAGAAACCATCACTTTGTTAGGAGGTGTACTCAATGATTCTCCTAGCAACTATTATTATGAATGGCTCCTAAACGGCACAACAACTTCAGTAAACACATCGTTTAATGAGATTAATGAACCTGGCATTTACACAGTAATAGTTACAGATCCAAACGGTTGTTCTTCAAGCAGAACTTTAACAGTGAACCCTTCAAATATTGCTACTATCGAAAATATAATCATTCAAGAAGGCACAAGTAATAATACTATTGCTATCGAAGTTACTGGTGAAGGTGTCTACGAATATGCATTAGATATATTTGGTGTGATTTTTCAAGAGAATAATGTGTTTTACAACGTTCCTCCAGGTATACATACTGTTTATGTAAGAGATCTAAATGGTTGCGGTTTCATTGAACAAACTGTTTCAGTTTTAGGATTCCCTAAATTCTTTACACCAAATGGAGATAATGTTCATGAAAGATGGCATATATATGGTATTAGCGAAGATTTCAACCAAGGCATTGATGTGAAAATTTTTAATCGCTACGGAAAATTAATAACACAACTCAACCATTTAAGTCCTGGTTGGGATGGCACACTTAATGGACAAACATTACCAAGTTCAGACTATTGGTTTATCGCAACGCTTATTAATGGAAAGACATTTACTGGTCATTTCACGCTAAAACGTTAATTTTCTCAAAAGCTAAAGCTACAAATCCCTTAGCATTTTCTATATTTGAGCATTAACTAATTATATAAAAAAATCACAACTTAGGAATGCAGTTTAAACATCCAGAAATTCTCTACGCTTTACTTCTGCTTATCATTCCTATTATTATTCATTTATTTCAACTTCGTAAGTTTCAAAAAGTAGCGTTTACTAATGTTCAGTTTTTAAAAGAATTAAGCATACAAACACGTAAAAGTTCACAGTTAAAAAAATGGCTAACCCTATTAACAAGAATGCTGCTGCTTGCTTGTGCTATTATTGCTTTTGCTCAACCTTACATGTCTAATTCTGAAAGCTTTAATACTAAAAGTGAAACTGTTATTTATCTAGACAATTCCTTTAGTATGCAAGCGCAAGGGATTAATGGGACTTTATTAAACTCTGCAATTCAAGATATTATTGAAAGTATTGATGAAAACGAACCAATTTCGGTATTTACTAATAATGCAAACTTTTACAACACGAGTATTAAAGCAATTAAAAATGATTTAATACAACTAAAGCATTCTCCAAGTCAACTAGGATACGACGCAGCTATTTTAAAAGGTAAAAATGTCTTTTCAAAAGATGAAAGTTCTATTAAAAACTTAGTCTTAATTTCAGATTTTCAGCAAAAAATGGACATCCTTTCTATTGCAAAGGACAGTATAACAAATATAAAATTGGTTCAGTTAAAACCAGCTAGTGTTTCAAATATCACAATAGATAGTTTATTTATTTCAAAATCTACAGTTGAAAACTTAGAATTAACTGTTAAGTTTAAAAACCAAGGAGAACCTATTGAAACCTTGCCTGTATCCTTATTTAATGACGATAAACTTATTGCTAAAAGTGCTGTTGATATTGTAAGTGAATCAAGCACTATTTTTACGATTCCAACCAATACTGTTTTTAATGGAAAAATAACGATTGAAGATACCAATCTTCAATATGATAACGAATTGTACTTCAACATTGACAAACAAGAAGCTATAAAAGTTATTGCAATTAATGAAGCTGATGACAGCTACTTAAAAAAGATATATACCAATGATGAATTTGATTTCATTTCAACACCATTTAATGCTTTAAATTACAATCTTCTTGACGACCAGAATCTAATCGTTTTAAATGAATTAAAAGAGGTTCCACCATCATTAATCACAGCCTTAAAAGCATTTACAGATAATGGTGGAATTATATTAACAATCCCATCAAACAACATCAGACTAAACACTTATAATCAATTATTTACGAACTATAATTTATCAAGATTTGACTCTATTCATTCTCAAGAAAAAAGGGTAACAACAATACATTTTTCACATCCATTATTGACTAATGTTTTTGACAAACAAATTAGAAATTTTCAGTACCCAAAAGTAAATTCATATTACAGTAACACTTCAGACAAAGGAACATCAATATTGAGCTACGAAGATGGCTCTTCATTTTTATCACAATCCGAAAATGCATATCGTTTTTCAGCAGCATTAAATACAAACAATTCTAATTTTAAAAATTCACCTTTAATTGTTCCTGTACTTTACAATATTGGAAAACAAAGCTTGAAAGTCTCTCAATTATACTACACTATAGGTGAAGAAAACAATATAGATATACCAACAAAACTTCAGCAAGATGATATTCTAACTTTAGTTAATGGCGAAAACTCAGCAATTCCACTACAACAGACTTATACAAATAAAGTTGCTTTAAAGACTAGTGATTATCCTAATTCATCAGGAATTATTGCTGTTCAGAACAACGAAACCTTTTTGAAAAATTTAAGTTTTAATTTTAATAGAAACGAAAGTAATCTTTCCTACTTTGATTTAACTAATACAGAAAACGCAACAGTCAGTGAATCGGTTACATCAACGATAAATGATATAAAAAGTGCAACTAATGTTAACGAGCTATGGAAATGGTTTGTTATTTTTGCACTAGCTTTTATAATTATTGAAATGCTCATCTTAAAATTCTTGAAATGAATGCACTCGTAAAATCGGCCACTATAATTGACCCTAAAAGCGATTTTCACAATGAAACGGTCGATATCTTAATTGAAAAAGGTGTCATTTCTAACATTTCTAAACGCATTTCAAATCCAAAAAACCATAAAGAAATTAAACTTGACAACCTTCATATATCTCAAGGCTGGTTTGATAGTAGCGTGAGTTTTGGAGAACCAGGATATGAAGAACGAGAGACGATAGAAAACGGACTTAAAACTGCTGCTCTTTCTGGATTTACTTCAGTAGCAGTAAATGCAAATACAAATCCAGTCATTGATTCTCATGCAGATATTCATTTTCTAAAACTGAAGGCCGAAAAACACGCAACGAATCTCTATCCAATTGGAGCATTAACACGAAATAGTGATGGAAAAGTCTTAGCAGAAATGTTTGATATGAAAAATGCTGGAGCAGTGGCATTTTATGACTACAAACACCCTATTGACGACCCAAATCTGATGAAGTTAGCGCTACAATATGCTAGTAATTTTAACGGATTGGTCTGTTCATTTCCACAGGAATCAAAGATAAGCGGATTAGGAGTTATGAATGAAAACATAACAAGCACATCATTAGGGCTAAAAGGAAATCCTGCTTTGGCAGAAGAATTGCAGGTCGCTAGAGATCTATTTATTTTAGATTACGCTGAAGCTAAACTCCATATACCAACAATATCAACTGCAAAATCAGTAGAATTGATTAGAGCAGCTAAAAAGAAAAAGTTGAATGTAACTTGTAGTGTTGCAATTCATAATTTAATTTTTACTGACGAAGAGTTATCAACTTTTAACACCAATTTTAAAGTACTACCATCTTTAAGAACTCAAAAAGATATTGATGCTTTAATTGAAGGGATTAAAGATGGTACAATTGATATGATAACAAGCGACCATAATCCAATAGACATTGAAGACAAGAAAATTGAATTTGATTATGCCAAATATGGAACAATCGGATTAGAAAGCGCATTCGGAGCATTGAATTCTATCTTTACAATTAAGAAAACAATAGAATTATTAACTAAAGGAAAAGAACGCTTCGGAATTGAATCTTCTTCAATTTCTATAGGAAACAAAGCTGATTTATCATTGTTTAATCCAAATGAGAATTCTATATTTTCAAAAGAACAAATGACATCAAGATCAAAAAATTCAATATTTGAAAACAGAGAATTAAAAGGAATAGTTTACGGGATTATCGCAAACAATAAGATGATTTTATCAAAATAACAACTTCAAACTATGCAAAACACATCAAACGACAACAATGACAGCTTAGCGATTGTTGCTTATATCACACTTATCGGAACTCTAATAGCATTCTTTATGAATCGAGAAGAGCGCAATCCACTTGTTTCCTTTCATATTCGACAAGCATTGGGTTTATGGCTACTACAAATGGTTTTAGGTTATTTTATTGGTGCTTTTAATAGTTGGATGATCTCATCGTCCTTTTGGGTTTTCTTTATCGCTTTATTTTTATATGGCATATTTGGAGCTGTTGGAAAAAAAATGAATGAAGTTCCAATTTTAGGTCCTTTCTTTCAAAAACTTTTTGCTACAATCGGACAATAATTTATGAGTTTATCCTTACATCACATTACACGACCTTCTTCATTAAAAGAAAATGCACCATTACTAATCATGTGTCATGGCTATGGTAGTGATGAAAATGATTTGTTTTCATTCGCTCAAGAATTACCTGAAGAATTATATATCATTTCGGTAAGAGCGCCTTATCCTATGCAACCTTATGGAAATGCCTGGTATGCTATTAATTTTGACGCCAATCAAAACAAATGGAATGACGTAGAACAAGCTATTGAATCACGTGATAAAATCGCCAACTTTATTGATGAAGCTTGCGCTGAATATTCCGTCGATAAAAATAATGTCACCCTTTTGGGATTTAGTCAAGGTACCATTTTAAGTTATGCTGTTGCACTCACCTATCCCGAAAAAGTTAAAAATATCATTGCATTAAGTGGCTATGTTAGTGAAGATATGTTAGACACAGATTTAACAACTAAAAACTACAAACACTTAGATTTCTATTGCTCTCACGGAAGTGTAGATCAAGTTATCCCAGTAGATTGGGCTAGAAAATCACCTCAGTTCTTAAATGCTTTAAATATTAAAAATACGTATTCTGAATTCCCTATTGGACATGGTGTTGCTCCTCAAAATTTTTATGAGTTTAGAAGCTGGCTAAAGAACAGAATTTAAAATTTCATTCAGAGCGAATCGAAGCAACTTTTATTTAAGTTTATCTAGGCCTATATAACGATGATTCAATAACTTTAAACTTAAGCTCTTTCCTATCTTCAATAGTTTCTATTTCATAAGACAGTAACATTTCTCCCCAATATTTACCATCAGTAAAACTAGCTATGATCCATTTATGGTTAAGCATTCGTATTTGATCTATTAGCATTTTCTGACCAGTCATAGACGCATAAGGCACTAACGGATGATCTTCAGTTTCATAAACATTAAGATTCATTAATTCGTCTTTTATAAATGGTACAAACTCTGAAATTCTAAAACCTTGCTCTTCCCAATATATCATTGCATCCTCATTGGTGTCAAACTTGAACGTGTAGAAATTAGAAACAACATCATCTTCCATAACTCTAATTGAATCTTTCAATTGAGTATTCGCTACCATATAATTGGTTAGCTTTTTGTCATAGTTCTCAATAATACTTTTAGAATTTACAAATTGAAAAATCACTAATAATAAAGTGAAAATAAATAAATACATGAACAATCTTTGTTTCATAATCAATGTTTAAAGTTCTATTTCTAAGTTATCATATGCCAAAAAAACGTTTTTGGGTAATTTTTGTTGTACTTCATCATGAAAACCTAAGTAATGACTAATATGTGTCAAATAAGCGGTTTCTGGTTGTACCTTTTCTACAAAATTTAAAGCTTCAGTCATATTAAAATGCGATATATGCTCTCGCTCTCGTAATGCATTTACAACTAAAACTTTTACACCTTTTAGCTTTTCAACTTCCTCATCTGCAACAGTTTTCATATCTGTTAAATACGCAAAATCACCAAATCGAAACCCAAAAACCTGCAGTTTATGATGGTAACCGTTTATAGGAATCACTTCCAAATCACCAAGCTTAAAAGGTTTATTCTTTATTTCATTCTCAATCACACTTGGAACGCCAGGATATTTATTTTTAGTTGTAAATATATAATCGAAACGTTTTTTTAACTCCCCAAACACGCGCTTATGTGCATAAAATGGAATATCTCCTTGCCTAAAATAAAAAGGTCTAATATCATCTAATCCTGCTGTGTGATCGGCATGTTCATGAGTAAAAATCACACCATCAATCTTATTACAATCAATTCTAAGCATTTGCTGTCTAAAATCTGGACCGCAATCTACGACATAAGCAAAATCGTCCCATTCAACTAAGATAGATACTCTAAGGCGCTTGTCTTTAGGGTTTGTACTTAAACATACAGGATGATCACTTCCAATAACTGGAATTCCTTGTGAAGTACCTGTGCCTAAAAATGTAATTTTCAATGTCTATTAATTTAAAACAAAAATAAAACTATTTTTTTTAGTTATACCTCCTATTTTAATACCTTTGTGAAGTTGACAAAACCCAGACTTAAAGATGGAAATAACCTTAAAAGGAGATAGAGAATTTGATGAGATTCCTTCGTTAAAAACAAAATGTTTGCGAATTAATCTCAATGAAAACATCTACGGAACATTCGCTGAAATTGGAGCAGGTCAAGAAACTGTTCGTCAGTTCTTTAGATCTGGTGGTGCTTCCGGAACTATTGCAAAAGCTATGTCTGCTTATGACAAAGCTTTTAGTGATGCAATTTATGGTATTGAAGATGATAAACGTTATGTTACTGAAGCGCGTTTACGAAAAATGCTAGATCATGAAATCAACTTAGTTGAAGAGCGTCTTTCTAGAGAAGAACATCCTAATAAAATGTTCTTTACGTATGCAAATACAGTGGCAACTATTGATTTTGCGAAAAAATACAAAGGACATGGCTGGGTAGGAATTAAATATCAAGTTGATGCTAATCAAGACTATAACGAAATTGTACTGCACTTACGTTTTAAAGAAACCGATGCAAGACTACAACAAGAAACTCTTGGTATTTTAGGTACAAATCTAATTTATGGTGCATTTTATAAATACAATGAACCTAAAAAAATACTACGTTATTTATATGATCATTTAGACAAAGATCAAATTGAAATAGATACTATCAATTTTGCTGGTCCAGTTTTTAAAGATGTTGACAACCGCTTAATGAGTTTACAACTGGTTAAAAACGGAATGACTGATGCTGTCATGTTTGCGCCTGATGGCAACAACGTACTTCCTGCAAAAGTTCTTTACAAAAAGAACATATTAACATTACGTGGTAGTTTTAGACCAGTAACTAAGGTAAATATGGACATGTATAAGAAATCTTATGACATGTTTATTAAAGAAAGTAAAGTTGATGTTGACAAA
The DNA here is from genome assembly GCF_023556315.2 of Psychroserpens ponticola. Lineage (NCBI taxonomy): Bacteria > Pseudomonadati > Bacteroidota > Flavobacteriia > Flavobacteriales > Flavobacteriaceae > Psychroserpens > Psychroserpens ponticola. The sequence goes on from NZ_CP116221.1 coordinate 2,160,105, forward strand.
ACACAAGTCATCTTTGAAATTACTTTATCTAATCTAAGAGCTGAAGGCGAAATCGATGAACAAGATTTCATGGATCGCGCTAAATTATTATGCTCATTAGGTCAAACAGTGTTGATCTCTAATTTTCAAGAGTATTATAAACTTGTTGAATACTTCTCTCAATATACGAAAGCTAGAATGGGATTAGCAATGGGAGTAAATAACCTCGTCGATATTTTTGATGAGAAATATTACCGTCATTTAAGTGGTGGTATCTTAGAAGCCTTTGGAAAATTATTCTTCAAAGATTTAAGAGTCTATTTATATCCAATGCAAAATGATGATAATACGGTTACTACTAGTGAAAACCTCAAAGTACATCCAAGAATGAAAGAACTCTACAAGTTCTTTAAATACAATGGAAAAGTAGTCGACATCGCTGATTATGATGAATCTACATTGAAAATATTCTCAAGAACTGTGCTAAAAATGATTGCTAGCGGGAACGATGAATGGGAAGCTATGCTACCTGAAGGTGTTGGCAAATTAATTAAAGAAAAAAGTCTTTTTGGCTGTGAAACTGAACAAATTCATTTAGGAGATTAAATTTAAACCTTAGAAACAAAAAACCGCATGAATTTCATGCGGTTTTTTGTTTCTAATTCGGAATGAAGTAAAGCAACTACCTATTTCAATATTTGATCTGTATGAGCTTTAGTTTTCACTTTTAAAATAACGTCTTCAATAATTCCATTTTCATCTATTACAAACGTTGTTCTATGAATACCGTCATACACTCTTCCCATAAATTTTTTTGGTCCCCAAACTCCGAAAGCTTCAATTACTGACTTATCTTCATCTGCTAATAAAGGATACTGAAAACCATATTTGCTTTTAAAATTAGTTTGCCTTTTTGCATTATCTGCACTAACACCTAAAATCTCATAGCCTTGAGCTTGAAAACGTTCATAATTATCATTTAAATTACATGCTTCAACAGTGCATCCTGGAGTACTCGCCTTTGGATAAAAGAAAACAATTAATTTTTTCCCTTTGTAATCTGCTAAAGAAATCATGTTTCCTTGTTCATCTAGAGCTGAAAAATTTGGAGCATTATCTCCTACTTTTAATTGTGTCATAATTGTTAACTTTACTTTTTGTAAAAATACAACTTATGACTAAGCAAGAAAAGGTAGATTTTGTTATTAATACGTTAAAAGAATTATATCCAACCATACCAATCCCTTTAGAGCACAAAGACCCTTACACTTTGTTAATAGCTGTATTAATGTCTGCTCAAAGTACTGATGTTCGTGTAAATCAAATCACACCTCTACTATTTGCAAAAGCCGACAACCCATATGATATGATTAAACTTTCTGTGGAAGAAATTAGAGCCATTATCAAGCCTGTTGGCTTATCTCCAATGAAAAGCAAAGGCATTTATGGATTATCACATATTTTGATTGATAAACACAACGGAAAAGTTCCTCAAACTTATGAAGCTTTAGAAGAATTACCTGCTGTAGGACACAAAACTGCTGCTGTTGTATTGTCACAAGCATTTGGAATTCCTGCGTTCCCTGTAGACACTCATATTCACAGATTAATGTATCGATGGAATTTAACCAATGGTAAAAATGTAATACAAACAGAAAAAGATGCCAAACGTTTATTCCCTAAAGAATTATGGAACGACTTACATCTTCAAATTATTTGGTATGGAAGAGAATATTCACCAGCAAGAGGCTGGGATTTAGAAAAAGATATTATTACAAAAACTATTGGAAGAGCCACAGTTTTAAACGCATACAATAAAAATAAAAAGTCCTAACGACTAACGAATTAGGACTTTTTAAAATTTAGTTTTGAAGCGTTTCAAACTTCAAATCACTACATTCTATAACACTTAAAGCTTTAGAATAATTTAAAAGAAAATCTATAGTTTCTTTTTTTGGATTAAGGTTGTCCTTTTTTTGTGGACATTCAGAGTAAAGTTTTGCCATTTTACGGTTTTTGGTTTGTTATATTAAATAAACGCTATAAAACTTTACTTATTGTGTTAATTTGTTAAAATGATATTATTTTTATCAATGACCTTTCTTAGGTTAATTAGCGCATAACGCATTCTTCCTAATGCAGTATTGATACTTACGCCTGTTCGTTCAGAAATTTCCTTGAAACTCATGTCTTTATACATTCGCATCACTAATACCTCTTTCTGGTCTTCGGGAAGCTCTTCTATAATGCGACGCAAATCACATTCAACTTGATCTTTAATGAGCTGATTTTCTGCATTTAATGCATTATCACCAAGAACAGAAAAAATACTAAACTCACCAGAATTATCAAATTTTGGCATTCGATTATTCTTTCTAAAATGATCAATTACAAGATTGTGAGAAATACGCATTACCCAAGGCAAAAATTTGCCTTCTTCGTTATACTTCCCTAGTTTCAAATTTTTAATGACTTTAATAAAAGCATCCTGAAAAATATCTTCAGTAATGTCTCTATCAAATACTTTTGAATAAATAAAACTGTAAATTCTTTGTTTGTGCCTATGGATTAAAACTGATAGAGCGTTTTCATCTCCATCCATGTAGTTTCTAACTAAAACAGCGTCCGTGATAAGTTGTTGTCTCATAATTATTACTTTAATGCAAAGAATAAATCTTAGCTTGGGGTTAAATTTTATAAAGTAATATTATGAAATAGGCAGCTCTTTTTTAATATGTTATGAAATCAAATATAACAACAATCATTTCTAAATTCCAAAAAAATGTACAAAACTTTAACATTTTAATCTACAATAATCCATTTTATTTGATGAAATACTTGTAGTATCTTTGCACATTATAATTTGCGTAAACTCCTATGAATACTAACATTTTAGACGTTAATCCAAAAGAAAACATCATCATTAAAGGTGCCAAATTGCACAACTTAAAAAATATTGATGTTGTTATACCTAGACAAAAACTTGTAGTGATTACTGGTTTATCAGGTTCTGGAAAGTCTAGTTTGGCATTTGACACTTTATACGCAGAAGGCCAAAGACGTTATGTAGAAAGCCTTTCAAGTTATGCTAGACAATTTTTAGGACGACTCAATAAACCAAAAGTTGATTTTATAAAAGGTATCGCTCCTGCTATTGCTATTGAACAAAAAGTAAATTCAACAAATCCAAGATCTACTGTTGGTACATCAACAGAAATCTATGATTATTTAAAGTTATTATTTGCTAGAATTGGAAAAACCTATTCTCCAGTTTCTGGAGATTTAGTAAAAAAACATCGAACTAAAGATGTTCTAGATTTGGTAAAATCATTTGACGATCGTGAAAAACTTCTACTCCTTTCACCTATTATTTTAGAGGAAGGAAGAACGATGATAGACAAACTTAATGTTTTAAAACAACAAGGATATGCAAGAATTCAACATAATGAAGTTGTCTTAAGAATTGATGAGGCTGTAGATAAAAAACTAAAAAAAGACATCTTCCTTGTTGTAGATCGTATTGTAGTAAAACACGAAGATGATTTTTATAATCGATTAGCAGATGCTATTGAAACGGCCTTCTTTGAAGGAAAAGGCACCTGCATTATCGAATCACTTACCGACAAAAAGCGTACTGAATTCAATAACAAATTTGAATTAGATGGTATGACTTTTCTAGAACCAAATGCACATCTATTCAGCTTTAATAATCCTTATGGAGCTTGTCCAAAATGTGAGGGATATGGAGATGTTATTGGTGTTGATGAAGATTTAGTGATTCCAAATACAGGTTTATCAATATATGATAATGCTATTTTTCCTTGGAGAGGTGAAAGCATGAGTTGGTATAGAGATCAATTAGTTAATAATTCACATAAATTTGATTTCCCAATACATAAACCTTTCTTTGAATTATCTCCTGAACAAAAACAACTCGTTTGGGATGGCAACCAATACTTTGAAGGCTTAAATTCCTTCTTTACTGAATTAGAATCTAAAGCATATAAGATTCAAAATCGTGTAATGTTATCACGTTATAGAGGGAAAACAAAATGTAGTGTATGTCTAGGAAAACGGCTTCGTCCAGAAACTAATTACGTTAAAATTGGCAATATTACAATAACTGATTTAGTAGAAATGCCATTGGATAAATTGGTCAATTTCTTTAAGCAATTAGAACTTAACAATCATGACACAACAATTGCAAATCGCTTGCTAAAAGAAATATCAAATCGACTATCATTTCTAACTAATGTTGGCTTAGACTATTTAACTTTAAACAGAAAATCTAACACCTTATCTGGAGGTGAAAGTCAGCGTATAAATTTAGCCACATCCTTAGGAAGCAGCTTGGTTGGATCTATGTATATCCTAGATGAACCAAGTATAGGCTTACATCCAAAAGACACTCAAAAACTAATTAAAGTCTTAAAAGCATTGCGCGACTTAGGCAATACGGTTATTGTGGTAGAGCATGATGAAGACATTATGCAAGCAGCAGATGAAATAATAGATATTGGTCCAGAAGCAGGAACTTTTGGAGGTGAAGTTGTAGCCACAGGGAATTTTAAAGACATCCTAGCTTCAGAATCTTTAACTGCAAAATATCTCAACGGTCAATTAAAAATTGAAGTGCCTAAAAAACGAAGAACTTCTAAATATCATGTAGATGTTTTAGGAGCACGAGAAAACAATCTTCAAAATATTAATGTTACGTTTCCATTAGAAATGCTTACCGTAATTACTGGAGTTTCAGGAAGTGGGAAAAGTACTTTGGTTAAAAAGATACTATTTCCAGCTTTACAAAAGAAGTTAACCGATTTTGGAGACAAACCTGGACAATTTACAGAGTTAAAAGGAAATTTCAGCAATATAAAACATATAGAGTTTGTAGATCAAAATCCAATCGGAAGATCATCACGTTCTAACCCTGTAACTTATATAAAAGCTTATGACGATATTAGAGCATTATATGCAAGTCAGAAATTAAGCAAAATTAGAAACTACCAAGCCAAGCATTTTAGCTTCAATGTAGATGGAGGACGATGTGAAACCTGCAAAGGAGAAGGTCAAGTTACTATTGAAATGCAATTCATGGCAGATGTACATCTTACATGTGATACATGCAATGGAAAACGCTTCAAAAAAGAAGTATTAGAGGTTCATTTTAACGGAAAATCTATAGATGATATACTGAACCTTACTATAGATGATGCTATTTCATTTTTTACTGAACATACTCAAACAAAAATTCAAAGCAAATTACAACCTTTACAAGATGTAGGATTAGGTTATGTGACTTTAGGTCAGAGTTCTTCTACTCTTTCTGGTGGTGAAGCACAACGAATTAAATTAGCATCTTTCCTTGGAAAAGGTTCTAAAAGCGATAATGCTTTATTCATTTTTGATGAGCCAACAACGGGTTTACATTTTCACGATATCAAAAAATTATTGAAGTCGTTTCAAGCTTTAATAGCAAAAGGACATTCAATCATCGTTGTGGAGCATAATATCGATCTTATTAAATGTGCAGATTACATCATCGACTTAGGACCTGAAGGAGGCGAACGTGGCGGACAATTAATTGCTCAAGGAACTCCTGAAAACATTGCCAAAAATAAGAAATCCATTACTGGAGAATTTTTACGTGACAAACTCTATTCTTAAGACGTAAAAAAAGAAAACGCAGCTAGTAACCCAATAGCAGTTGGTATTACAAAAAGGATAAATACGAAAGTAATTATTCCACTTTTTACCCAAGTAAGAAACCAATGCTGTCTGTAAAACCGAATTAAAGCGATTAAAAAATAAAAATAAGTTGATATCGCAATTAGCCAATTAATCCAACTTTCTATCTCGAAAAAATTATTTAATCCAAAAAGAACACTAAACACCGTAAATAAGAATGAAAAAAAATAGAAACTAAAAACCAAATGGTGAACATACTTTCCTTTATTGTAATAAAACACTTTAAGAATTAACGCAAAAAACGGTAGTAAGAAAAACATCGAAATCGGAATACTATCAAAGAATGCCTGAACAATTGATCCAGCACCTTGACCTTTAGCCAAACTCAACATTCTTGTATAAAGGCGTCTCTCAAGAAAACTGGGATCTTCAGACATGCCCATTTCTTTATAAATAACTTCATTATCTGCACCTGAAGCAACTAAAGAATCTACTTTCCTTTTATCAAAATCCCATGATGTGTTCATGTTTTTAGGATTAGCAGTTTCTAATTTTATTAAAGAATCTGCCATTTTTAAGTCCGAATCCTCAAGCCCGATAATCTGTTGATTATCTTTTAAAGGCTTCATTATTTTCTCAATTTTAATTGAATCTGTAGCTTGATTTAGCGAATCCTTTTGCTCTGATACAAACTCGGACTTTGCTACTTTTTCATTTATTTTATTAGCTTCTTGCACAAGGTCTCTTGTACTAAATGAGACAATAAAAAAGAATATTACAGAAACAAACAAATACATTTGAGCAGGATGCAAATACAACAATCGTTTGCCTTGTATGAATTTTTCGGCTAAATAACCAGGTCTAAACATCAAAGGAGCAAAACTTTTCAAAAAACGAGCATCAAAGGAAAAGTAATTACTTATCGTATTATAAAACAACACTCCTATTGTAAGTGCATCATTCGTTTTTTGTCCGCAATGTGGACAAAACTCAAATCCCTCTTCTAAAATAGAATCACAGTTTTGACAAGGTAAAGGTTCATTTGTTGTGACTAATGATTCGTCTGACATATCAAATATTGGTTAGCGATATAAATGTAATAAAAAATTAAATGATTTAGGCCCAGCTTACTCGTTGAGCAAATAAAAGCAATAACAAAACATGATTAAAATCCTAACAATCAAATAATTACAACTTTGGCACGCAAATTGAATTTAATTAAACAGATAATACAAACCAAAAAGTTTCCAAACAAGTTGGTAACAAAGGTAAAATCTAAAAACCTATAATTATGAAAAAGCAATTACTTTTTATTGCAGCGATGTTAATAGGATTAACATCAGCAACAGCTACAACAGCAGGACATGCTGTTTCGAATAGGGAAGATTATAATACAACACGTTATCGTTTTGCCGAACCTATTGTGTTCATTGAACGTGGTGTAGAATTTTTGATTTTCCCAGATGGAAGTTTCGATTTCAACACAGAAATTGAAAACAATACATCCAATATGTATTACAGATCAAATACAAAACGAAGTTCTGTAAATACAACTTATGGAGCTCCAGGAACGATAAACAGAGTACACTACTCTAATTCTCGTCCAAGAGGCATCATTATTACACATGATAACAATGGCCAAGTTCGTAGAATCGGAAATGTATTTATTAACTATGATAGAGAAGGACGAATTAAACGTGCTGGCTCTGTATACATGAGCTATCAAAGAAGCAATGGTTTATTGAAACAAGTTGGAGGATTACGAATTAACTATAATCGTTGGGGAGAAATCGTTCATGTGTCTGGTAATGTGAACCGCTTTAACACTGACACTAATTATGGTGTTGGCTCTGGTCATGGTGGAAATAATTATTTTGGATATAATGATGTAGAAGATTATGACGATGATTATTATTACTACAGAAAAAATGGCAAAATAAAAAAAACGAAGAAAAATAAAGAATATAAACAATCATAGCTCAACCCTAACAACTAACATGTAGCTATACAATCCCAAAGTACTTCCCCAAGTCTTTGGGATTATTTACATCATAGATTTTAGTTTTTTAAGATTATTTTCTTTTCGAAACGTCTTATATTGCTTACAATAATTAGTATGATAGTTATGCTTCGATAAAAACATCGATTTGTATCTGATTCCATTGATTTCTAGTTAAATCCTTATTGAAATACTTTTGTTCTTTATAAAGCAATTCACTAATTGACGAAAATTTATTTGTTGCAAGATATTCTAAATCTGCATCAAAGAATCTCTCCTAAATGACTTGTTGGGTTTTGTGGTACTTTTGTTACCATTATAGCTTCACAAATAACATCGATATCTTCTTTTAAAAAATTATAATCTACTAATTGGAGTTTAGTTATTTTACAACTTTCTGCTTCATGACCTTCTCGAATATTCATAAATCTTAAATCAGGATATAAAGCAGCAATTTCAACAAAAAACACATTTTTTTGAGATGCTTTTTCATTTAATGCAATATGTTCTGCTTTTTTAAAAACATATAATATATGGTTAACACTATGATAAGTCAAATGCTCAGACAATTCGTTAACTAGTAAAGCAGTCACATCTTTTAAAATAATATCAAATCTTTCAGTCATAAACATTCTGTATCAATCAAAATATAAGTCTTTTTTTTGCCCTAACAACACATTGTTTCGTTTGAAAATTACGATTAAAAAAACGTATGAACTCTAAGAAAGCATCAATCAATAAAATGTAACAATTTGATTTGCATTTATATAAAACAAAATTTGCTTTTTTGGCACACTAATTGTTTAGATATAGATGTAACAAATAAATCCATACAATCATGAAAAAATTAGTCTTATTAATAACTGTTTTATTCCTCGGAGGAATATCAGTTTTCGCAACCAACTACACATCAAACAACTATTCAAATAGAGGTTACGGTAATTCTTTCATTTTTGTTGAAAATGGTATCGAATTTTCAATCTTTCCTGATGGTCAGTTTGATTTTTACATGCAAGATTATGGTCCAAATGTTAGCTTAGGTATTAATACTCCTGGAGTATCAATTAGTTTTAACTCTGGTTATGATTATAATCCTTATGTTCAGTATGATGATTTTGGAGCAATTCTACAAATAGAAAACACATCCATTTATTATGATTATTATGGACGAGTTACACAAGTTGGAAATGTAAATATTCATTATAATGCTTTCGGTCGAATAGCTCGAGTTGGTGGACTTTATATTCATTACAACAATCATAGAGTGTATACGCATTACACAGGTTTTATCAACATATACAATAGAGCTTATGTCTTTAGACCATGGCATAGTTATTATATTATTCCTTCAGTCAACTACTGCGTAATAAACACCAGACCATACAGACAATATTACACTCCTGTAAGACATACATATTATAGACCATATAGAGATAATTACAGGCAACCTGTACGAATAAATGGTCGCCGTAATACTGTAGCAAATACTGGAAGAAGAGGAAATAGTGTAAATACAAGATATCGTCAAAACGCTACGACTAGAGATAACGATAGAACTATTAGAAACTCTTCTACAAGAACTAATGGCAGAACGTTATCAAGTAATGATAACACAAGAAACTCTAATACTAGAACTCTATCAACTAGTAATAGTATTAGAATGAACAGTACAAGAAATAATGATAGCAGAAGTTCAGCTACGACAACTAGAAGTACAACAGGAAGAAGCGCTACAAATACAAGACAAAATGTGACCAGAAACAATACTTCTGTGTCTAATAACAAAACAAACACTAGAACAGTTAAAAGAAATACGTCAATTAGAAAACCAAAGTCATCTAATACTCGTATATCTAGTAACAAGCAAAACACTAGAACTGCTAGAGCTTCTAACCAAACTCATAGTAGAAGTAATACAAAAGCAAAAAAAGCAAGTTCAAGAACTACGACAAACAGTTCAGGTTCAAGAACAAAAAGAACAAGATAAGTTCAAAAGAAATAAAGATTTTGGTTGGTTAGTGGAACATCCCATAAGAGTATGCATTTTAGCACCTTATGGGATTTTCCCATTCATATAACATCTATTTTTTCAACCTCAAATACTTTTTAAACATGGCAGTAATATCTTCAGACACATTAAGCTTATAAATCAAGACCGCATACACTATTCCAACAATTATAGATTTGAAAAAGATATTCATATATGCATTAAATGGAAATTCCCAGAAATAAAAAGCTAAAACACAAATAATAAGTAAAACCGAAATCTTCAAAGTTTGCATTGTAAATGGTAACATATTAAATTTCATTTTTACAAATACAACTTTTATGGTATTGTAAACAACTACAGCAATTAAAGTTGCTAAGGCAGATCCATTTATTCCATACAATGGAATTAAAATAATATTGAGTACAACTGCACTAATCGCTAATATAACTCCAAACACTAGGACCATTCTATAGTAATCACTATTAAATAAAATAGCATTATTATTTCCTAAAAGATTATCATAAAGCTTAGCAATACTAATTAGAAAAACAACAATAATTCCACCTGAAAATTCTTCTGGAATAATAGTGTATAGCTCATTAATGTTCAGCACAATCAGCAAGAATATATAACCACTAATAATATACAATGTTAATGAACTACGTTCATACAAATCATTAAGCTCTTCCCTATTATTATCGTTTATAAATTTAGCTGTCAAAGGCATCATAATTTGATGCATCGCTCGCTGAGGAACAGCAATAACTGTAGCAATAAATGTAGCTACACTGTAATAGGCAACTTTTTCAATGTCGATATAATTATTCAACATGAATTTATCAATATCTAAAATCATAGTTGCTATTGAACCTGCTATAATTATTAAACTTGAATACTTTAATATAGAGCTTAATTTATCAATCTTATTGAATCGGAATACTGGCAATCTAATATAAAAAGCATTGACTAACATTAATAGTGTTCTTAAAACATAAACACTAACTAATCCTGTTAAAAACTGTTCAACTGTGATCCATTCAAAATATAATGCAAATAGCAAAATCATTATGCCAACGCGATGAAATACTTCTTTCATAACGTTTCCAAATACCGTTTTCATTTGCACTTTTACCCAAGCAAAAAAGACCTCGAAATATGCCATTGCTAATGCTGTGATAAAAATATACCAGAGATAATCTCCAACAATATTATTTTTATGAGTTAGCCAGCTAGCAATCGTATCATAACTTAAAAATCCAACTAATCCAATTGGAATTGTCAAAGCTAAAGGCAAAAACAACATCAAGGTTAAAAAACTATTTAAAGAATTCTTAGTTTTAAAAGTTGAATAAAATTTAATCACTGTATTATGCACACCAAATGCCATTAGAGGCATCATAATATTTGCTGTAGATAAGATATAAGCGACCAACCCATAGTAATTGTCACTCATAAATTCGGTATAAAGAAATAAGGTATTAATAGCACCAAGTCCAAAACCAAGATACGTGGTTATTGTATTTTTAAAAGATTGGTTGATAACTATTCCCATACATTTAAAATTCTAAATTTTAAAATTAATCCTTGAGTAAATCTGAAAGCGATTTGGTCAACGCTTTTCTACTGTATTTTTGCAATCCAATTGGATTTACCAATAATGAATCGGTTTTATAAGCTTCAAAATACGATAAAACCTGAGATTTAATATCTCGTTTTTGGTCGTAGTAATAATACTGACCTGTATTCGTTGATTTTAAAATAGTCTCAACATCTGAATCTTTCGGACCAACAGCTAATATTGGTGTTTCTGATACCATGTATTCAAACAGTTTTCCTGGAATAATTACTTTAGTCTCTTCGGAATCGATTTCAATAAGTAATAATAATCGAGAACTCATTTGAGCTTTTATAGCGTCTTCATGTGAAACATATCCTAAAGTTTTCACATGATTAGTTAGTCCAAACTGCTGAAACGTTTGTATAATATCATCACTAACGACTCCAATTAATTGCAATTGAAATGCTTCTGAAAAAGAAGAATTTTCATTAATTAATTCACTCAAAGCGTCCCATAATTGTTTCGGATTTCGTTCCGATAACAACGATCCAATATGAGACATTGTAAATTTTGAATCTTTCTTCGGTCGTTCAACATGATTCACATCAAAACCATTAGTAATTACAGCAATAGGTTGTCTAGTTTTAGATTCAAATTCTTTTTTAGTATTATCGCTAGTTACAATAATTTGATCTGCGGTCTGTAGCACTTTAGATTCTAATTCTAAGTGTTTTATAGCAGATGATTTTGTCAATTTTAATTGTTTATGATAGCCAATGGTCGTCCAAGGATCTCTAAAATCTGCCAACCATTTAAAACCATGTTTTTGTTTTAACTGAAGTCCGATAAGATGTAAACTATGAGGTGGACCAGTGGTAATTATGGTTTCAATATTATGTTTAACAATATAATCTGAAAGAAATGACACTGAAGGCTTCACCCAATCTTTTCGCGCATCTGGAATAAAGAAATTACCACGAATATAAAGCATCATTTTCTGAATAAAGGTCTGCTTTTTTTGTTTCGGAATGACACCAGAACTGATTTGTTTTGAATTCTTTTTCGATAAAAAATTAGCGAAACGATACGGTTCTTTTATAGGTTGTTTTAGAATTGTAATTGCACTTGAAACTTCATCAATTAAACTGTTATCTGTTATTGGATAACTCGGGTTTTCTGGGCAATATACAATAGGTTCAATGCCAAATTCTGGAAGGTATTTTACAAATTTCAACCATCGTTGTACACCTGGACCTCCAGCTGGTGGCCAATAATAAGTGATAATGAGTGCCTTTTTATGCACTTTCATTGGTTTTCTTTTTAAACTCCATATACAATCCACCAAGCAATAATAATCCAAACAAAATAGAACTTGCTAAAGCAATACAGCTTCCTGTTTTTACGACTTGTGGTTCAAACTTAAACTCGATCTGATGTTCTCCTAAAGGCACCTCTAATCCGCGTAAAACATAATCAACACGCTGATGCGACACTTCATTTCCATCTAAATACGCTTGCCAACCTTTTCCGTAGTACATTTCTGAAAATACAGCAAAACCGTCTTTAGCATTTGTAGAGCTATATTTAAGATAATTAGGCTTATATTCTGTAAGTTTAATATTTGCCGTAGAATCAACACTAAATTGCTTTGTATTCAATACTTCAGACGTTGTAATCGCTTTAATAGCTGTATTTAAACTATCTAACATTTGTATTTCTACATTTGCAGAATTAACTTTTTCTAAATCACTAATAAACCAAGCATTTCCATTAGCATCTTCATTTGTATAAGGAAACACCTGACCTTCTTCTTCAGCAATAATGTATTTTGTATTAAGCATGTTCAATACATTCATATTATTTCTAGCAATATGGAAATCATATAATTCATTAAAACGTTTCAGTTTAGCTGCATGATAACCACTTAATGAATTATGAAAATACGCTGCTCTTGCTGGTGCTCTACTGCCTTCAGCAGATAAATCTAAAACTCTAAAATGACCTTTGTCTTTTAAAATTTCTAAATCAGCAGCGTTAGCTTTGTATGGCTTGTTCACTTTAATTGCAGATACAAAATTATCTGTATTCACATAACGTCTATCAACACCAATTAAATCGAATAAAATCAAAACAGCAAAAACTACCACTAACGTGTTTTCAGAAAATTTCTTCTTTAAAAACATAAAAATGGTTCCAGCTGATAATAAAACTAAAATGAGTGTTCGTAATGTATCTTGAGTAAAAAATGATTTTCGATCTTCACGAAGCGCATCAACAAATGCTTCTCCATATTGACCGTAGGCTTGTCTGTAATACCCATCGTTAACACCAACAAAATCGAATGCACCTTTAAACAATAGGAATACTAAAGCCAATCCTCCAGCAATCATTGCAGAATACTTTAAAGCTTTCATTTTTTGTGTATCCTTTTCATACTGATTAAACAATCGCGATAATCCGAAAATAGCCAAAACAGGAATACACAATTCTAATACAACCTGAATTGAACTGACTGCCCTAAACTTGTTGTACAATGGTACATAATCAATAAAGAAATTAGTAATAAATGCGAAAGGCTCGCTGTCTCCATAAGATAAAATCAAGGATAATAAACTACCTCCAACTAACCACCATTTTAGTCTGCCCTTTACAAGGAATAAAGCAAAAACAAACAAAAACAAAACGACTGCTCCAATATAGGCTGGAGCTTCAACAATGGTCTGATCTCCCCAATAAGTAGGCATATGTTTCACTTCGTTTAAAGCCTCAATCGGACTTGCACCAATTCCTGTATAAAATTTATACGATTCAGAATCTTTACCTACATTTTCACCACTTCCGCCACCTAAAAACCTAGGAATATATAAATTAAACGTTTCTAGAAGTCCATAACTGTATTCTGTGATATAATCTCGACTCAAACCTGACGTTATTTCTCTAGGAGAACCATCTGAATTAATAGTTAATTCACTTTTACCACGTGTACTTTCCTTTACATATTCTTGTGTAGCCAAAACATTAGTAGCGTTCAATGCTACTGAAAGTATAGCCGCAAAAACTAGAATACCAACAGCTTTAAAAAAATGAGGTAATACTTGTTTTTTAAAAGCGTCTATGAGATATGCAATTCCTAAAACGATGACCAACAGCATTAAATAATAGGTCATTTGAAAATGGTTCGCACAGAGTTCAAGAGCCAATGCAACTGTGGTTAATAAGAATCCAAAAATGTATTTTTTACGAAATGTGAGTACAATTCCACTTAATACTAATGGCATATAAGCAATGGCATGTGCTTTACTATTATGACCAACACCAAGTATAATAATGAGATAGGTGGAAAAGCCAAAAGCGAGAGCTCCAAGTGCCGCTAATCTATATTCAACTTTTAATACAAGTAGAAGCACATAAAATCCTAAAAAATAGATAAATAGATAATCTGCAGGTCTTGGCAAAAATCGAAGTGTTAAATCTAATTTTTTAATATAATTATGTGGATATTTAGCACCTAATTGATAGGTTGGCATGCCGCCAAATGCACTGTTTGTCCAATAGGTTTCTTGACCAGTTTGAGCTTTAAAATCTTTCTGTTGTTGCGCCATACCAATATAATGCATGATATCGCTTTGTTTTATTTGCTTCCCTTGCAAAACTGGACTAAAATAGGCTAATGAAATAACTACAAAACCAATTAAGACTAATACGTGCGGAAGAAATTTTTTGAAAGATAATGGCATGGATTCAAATTATCAATGAGGTCGAAATTTACTCAATTTCTTCGTAATCTACATATTCACCAACGCTTTTATCTGAAGTTTTATGTTGCTGAGGAACTTTATCAATAACAGTTTCTCCTGTTTTTTGTTTAGGATTTTGGCTTTGCTGATGCTGTTGAAACTGTCCGCCAAATTTCTGCTGCATCTTTTTAGACATATAGCGTAAAAAATATGGCGCAAAAAGACGTGTCAAAATCTTAATACCATAATATACCAAAAGGATAATTAAAATCGTTCTAAAAAAACCCACGAATGATGCTGTTTGTAACATAAATAGATATTTAAACAAAAATACAATTATAAGCATTTAAAAACAGTTATAAATACTTAAAAAAAATATAAAATCTCTATATTTGACTTAAATCAAAAGCCTATGAATTTCATCAAAGTATCCTTTACAATATTCCTCCTTTTTGTCACCCAATCTATTTTTGCTCAATACACAGAAGTTATTAATTCGAATAGACCTGGAGTGTCGAGAAGTGCTTTTTCAGTAGGCACAAATGTTGCTCAACTTGAAGTTGGGCCATATATTGTTAAAGAAGAGCATACCCCTTTAAAATATGAAGTTTCAGGTTTTGGAGTTGATTTTGCCGCTCGATACGGATTGCTTTTTGAAGAATTAGAAATAAATATTGAAGGGATTTACCAAAATGACACTAGAACAGATAATAGAGGATTTATAGCTGTAGAGAATAAACGTTCTAACTTTAAAAATTTTACTATTGGCGCAAAATATCTGGTGTATGATCCTTTAAAAAATGCAGGAGAAGAGAAACCGAATCTATATAGTTACCATGCAAATAGAACTTTCAAATGGAGCTCTTTAATTCCTGCTGTCGCAGTTTATGCAGGTGCAAATTTTGACACAAAAGATAATTCATATTTACCTCCAGACGTTGAAGGTTTTAGTCCTAAAATCATGGTTGCTACACAAAATAATTTTTCTGGTGGTTGGGTACTTATTATGAATTTAATAAAAGACAGAATTGGAACCGATTATTCTGAATTTCAATACATCTTAACACTTACTCACTCTTTTAACCCTCAATGGGTTATTTTTGCCGAAACTCAAGGTATTGATAGTGAATATTATGCTGATAATTTATTTCGTTTTGGTGGAGCATACTTATGGAGTAAAGACTTTCAGCTAGATACTGCGGTTACATTAAATACTAAAGACACGCCATCAGTGTTTGGCGTGAATTTTGGACTTTCATACCGATTGGATTTTCATGTTGATAAGGAAACAGACAACGGCAACTCCAAAGAGGATGCTGACAAAAGAAAACCAAAAAAGAAGAAAAAGAAAAAAAAGAAGAAAAAAGATGATACTGACTTTGATGATGACGGAAGCCTTTAAGCCAAAATGTGTATGATTACTGTTAAAGAAATTCATTCTAAAAAAGACTTGAAGCAATTTGTAAAGTTTCCTTTTGGGCTTTATAAAAACTCAAAAGCTTGGGTACCTCCTATTATAACTCAAGAATTGCAAACTTTTAATAAAAAAAAGAATCCCATTTTTGAAGATGCCGAAGCTCGTTTTTTTCTTGCTTACAAAGGCGACACTATTGTTGGTCGCGTAGCTGCAATTATTAATTGGCTTGAAGTAGATGGACAAAACCAAAAGAAAATGCGTTTTGGATGGTTTGATTTTATTGATGATTTTGACGTTTCAAAAGCTTTACTTCAAAACGTTGAACATATTGGCATTGAGAACAATCTAGAATATGCCGAAGGACCTGTTGGCTTTTCAAACTTAGACAAAGTAGGCATTATTACCGAAGGATTTGACGTTATTGCACCAATGGTGACTTGGTACAACCATCCATATTACATCAAACATTATGAGGCTTTAGGTTATAAAGCTGAAAAAACTTACGTTGAAAGCACTTTCCCTTTTGAAAATGTAAAACCAGAGTTTTTTGCAAAAGCTCAAGAATTAATTAAACGTCGCTATAGTTTAACGGCTTTAAAATTCACAAAAACAGAAGAAGTTATGCCTTACGTTGACAAAATGTTTGACTTGTTCAATGAGAGTTATGCTTCACTATCTTCCTTTGTGAAAATTACAGATATTCAAAAAGAATACTTCAAAAAGAAATTTATAAGCTTCATAAATCCTGAATACATTAAGTTTGTGGTAGATAAAAATGATGATCTTGTTGGTTTTGCAATAGTTATGCCTGCATTTTCAAAAGCACTACAAAACGCTAATGGAAAACTATTTCCTTTTGGATTTAGACATATTTTAAATGCAAAAAAGAATAGCAAAGATGCCATTTTCTATCTTATAGGAATTCACCCAGAATATCAAAATAAAGGTGTTCATGCTGTAATTTTTAATGAATATTATGAAACTTTTAAAGTAAAAGGTATAGAAACCTGCATTAGAACTCCAGAACTTGAAGACAATGAGGCCATTCAAAAAATCTGGAAACATTTTGATCCTGTTGTGTTTAGACGTCGAAAAACTTTTAGAAAAAACCTTAATTAAAGTTAAAACATCTTTTAGATAGCAGTTATTTTATATTTTTGAAATATGTCAAAACTCCGTAAAACACTATACCTTTTTTTATTTTTCATAGGATTCATTAATTTTAATTCTAGTGCTCAAGATTTAGCGATTGTTAAATATAAAGGTGGAGGTGATTGGTATAGCAATCCTACTGCATTGCCTAATTTAATTAAATATTGTAATGCGAACATAAACACCAAAATGAATCCAAAACCAGAAACTGTTGATGTTGGTAGTATTGATATTTTTCAATTTCCAATGCTACATATGACAGGTCATGGAAACGTTTTTTTTAGTGATGAAGATGCTGAAAACCTTCATAATTACTTAATTTCTGGTGGTTTTCTACATATTGATGATAATTATGGCATGGAACCTTACATAAAAAAGGAGCTTAAAAAAGTATTTCCAAATCAAGAACTCATCGAATTACCTGCTACACACGAAATTTTTAATAGCGCTTACCCATTTATTGATGGTTTACCCAAAATACATGAGCATGATGGTAAACGACCACAAGCATTTGGTTTATTTTACGAAAGCAGATTAGTGCTTTTATTTACTTTTGAAAGCGATTTAGGTGATGGTTGGGAAGATCCTGAAGTTCATAATGATCCACCAAGTGTTAGAGAAAAAGCGCTTAAAATGGGAGCCAATATTGTAAAATATGCGTTTGAGAATTAATATGAAAACCAGAAGAAATACAAATATGATTTTTTCAATATTAATGGCATTTCTTTTTGTTTTTCAGTCTATGCAAAATATAAATCAGCATACATACTCAACTGGAATTTCAAATTTTCATCAATATCCTCCTAATGGTATCACATGTTTTTTTGCAGATCCACCAATACACATGAGTTGTAATTGCGGAAAGACATTTCATCTATAAAATGCAACTCAACCACTACTCTACATCGTTTACAAAACGAAAATTCCCAATAACTTTAGTTTGCGAAAATGTCACAAATGCACCAAACATTGGCAGCTTGTTTAGAACTGCTGATGCTTTTGGGATTGAAAAAATAGTGTTTTGTGGTGATCATATTCCATTAGGTCGAAAAATGACTAAGACATCACGTGCTACTGAGAAGTCTGTGTGTTTTGAAGTTTCAAATAATGCTGAAGAAATAGCAACTAAACTGAAATCCTATGGCTATCAGATTATTGCATTAGAAATAACAAGTACTAGCAAATCATTATATACACATCAATTTTCTATAAATCAGCCCATTGCTCTTATAATTGGTGATGAGAATTTTGGAGTTTCAGAAACTCTTTTGAACTTATGTGATAATACCATACATATAGAAATGTTTGGCCAAAATAGCAGTATGAATGTTGTGCAAGCAACTTCAATTACTTTATACGAAATTACTAAGCAATTCTTATAACAGTTTTATATCTTTAGATCATGAATTCAAAAATCATTGCAAATGGCATATTAAGAGCGATTGCTATTTTATTAGGTGCTTGCCTTATTTTAATCTTTTTATATAAAATTCAATCCGTAATCGTTTACATTGCAATTGCTGGTGTAATTTCATTAATTGGAAGGCCTATCGTATTGTTTTTAAGACGCAAACTTAAGTTCAATAACACAATAGCAGTTATCATTACAATGGTATTATTTATAGGGCTACTATTAGGTCTTATAAGAATGTTTATACCTTTGGTCGTAGAACAAGGTGAAAATTTATCACTCTTAGATATTGATGAATTACAACGAAATGCTGAAAACTTATATTCAGAGATTATCACCTATTTTGATTTAAGTAAAGTTGATGTTGAGCAATCTATAAAGGATTCTGGAATGCTATCTAAATTAGATTATTCTATACTCCCAAATTTTTTAAACTCATTTATTGAAGGATTAGGAAGCTCTCTCATTGGCTTGTTTTCTGTATTATTCATTTCATTTTTCTTCTTAAAAGATAGCCGTCTTTTTGAAAACGGAATTATCACATTTATACCAGACTCTAAAGAATCTCGTTGGAAAAACTCTTCAGAAAAAATTAAAGATTTACTCTCTAGATACTTTGTTGGTTTAATCTTTCAAATTCTAATTCTGTTTGTAATCTATACAGTGGTATTATTAATATTTGATATTGACAATGCAATCGTTATTGCTTTTTTATGTGCTTTACTTAATCTTATTCCATATGTTGGACCATTAGTAAGTGGAATTTTAATGATTGTTTTAACCATGTCTAGCAATTTAGGTGAAAGTTTTAGTGATGTAATTTTACCTAAGACCACCTATGTAATGATTGGTTTTGTAATTGCCCAATTGGTAGATAATTTTTTCAGTCAGCCATTTATTTTTTCTAAAAGCGTAAAATCACATCCTCTTGAAATATTTTTAATAATTATTATTGCAGGATTGTTATTCGGAATTGTAGGCATGATCGTAGCAGTACCATCATATACAGCAATAAAAGTGATCTTAAAAGAGTTTCTTTCAGAAAATAAAGTCGTAAAAAAACTAACTCAAGATCTTTAATTCAATTGAATCAAAGCATTTTACATACAGAAGTTCAATCCTATATAAACTCTCATCTTAATGATGATATTACAAAACTTCTATTAAAAGGAACACAAATAAATGGAGTTAACACCAAAGCGATAGTTGAGCAAATTGAAGCCAAACTAAAGTCTAAAATCAAATTACCAACTTGGTTTCAAACTGAAGGAATCTATTTCCCAAATAAACTAAATATTGAGCAAACATCTTCTGAAATCACAGCTAAATATAAATCTGAACTAATTTCTGGTAATAATATTATTGACATCACTGGAGGTTTTGGAATAGATTGCCACTATTTTTCAAAACGGTTTTCCAAAGTAATTCATTGTGAAATAAACGAAGAACTCTCCCACATTGTAGCCAATAATTCAAAATTACTTCAATCAAATAATATAGAGTTTTTTTCAACAGATGGTATAGCCTTTTTAAAATGTAATGAGGAAATTTTTGATTGGATATATATTGATCCATCACGAAGACACAATCAAAAGGGAAAGGTTTTTTTCCTTGAAGACTGTTTACCAAACGTACCTTTGAATCTAGAATTCCTCTTTTCAAAAACAGATCAGATTTTAGTTAAAACATCTCCTCTTTTAGATATTTCTATCGGATTAAAAGAATTGAAACATGTAGAATCCATTCATATTGTTTCTGTAAAAAATGAAGTCAAAGAATTATTATGGGTACTAAAAAAAGATTATTCAGGTAGCATTAAAGTTTCAACAGTAGACATAACTAATCAAAAAACAGAAGCATTCGATTTTTATTTAAATGAAGAACTTGATGCAAATCCTGTTTATAGCGAACCTCTTTCCTATTTATATGAACCAAACGTAGCAATTTACAAATCTGGCGCATTCAAACTTGTGTCAACAAAATTAAACATTAACAAACTACATAGTAATAGTCATCTTTATACATCAAATACACTCTTCGCATTTCCTGGAAGACGTTTTCAAATAGACAAGGTCTTACCTTATCATAAACAACGTCTAAAAAAAGAGCATTTAAAAAAGGCAAATATCACTATTAGAAACTTTCCTGAAACGGTTCAGAATATTCGAAAAAAACTAGATATAAAAGAAGGTGGTAATAATTACCTCTTCTTTACAACAAACGTATTGAACGAAAAAATAGTTTTAATCTGTTCTAAAGTTGAATAGGATCGTCAGTATTTAATTGATTGTTTACATCAATTTCAACTTCATAAATCATACAGTTTTCCATATCAATTTTTATTTCTTTTGAAAATATTTCAGTACTAACAATAAAAGTAGTTACACCATCAGGAAATGTTAAAACGGAAGAAACATCACCAGCAGCAACTCCATAAGCATGAGTTATTAAAAGTCCAAATTGATCTAACACCTCAAAATCAACTGGCAATAAACTATTATTAGTTAATACTGCTTGAGGATCTTGACTAGAACATTGAACCTCTGGAGCTACAAAACTAGCTAGGTCTTCTTGAGTTGTTAAAGATTCTTCTTGGGTGGTTTCAGCTGATTCAACAGAACAACTATAACATGAAATCATAACAACTGCACAAGCAGTTGCTCTTAGTAGGTTTTTCATCGGTTTGGGGTTTAATGAAAATTATTCTACAAATGTAGCTGAAATAAAATCAAAACCACATCATTTTACCGCCAAAATGTTTGATATTTTCGACGAAATACACAATTTCAATTCAATTATCGACGAAATGCAACTATAAATCGACTAAAAACAAAAAAGACCTAACATTTCTGTTAAGTCTTTTTGTGAGCCCTGAAGGATTCGAACCTTCGACCGCCTCCTTAGAAGGGAGGTGCTCTATCCAGCTGAGCTAAGAGCCCTTACTCATAAATTTCAAAATAAAAAAATTTTGAATACTGCAAAAAATTAGTCGGAGTGGCAGGATTCGAACCTGCGACCTCCGCGTCCCAAACGCGGCGCGATAACCGGGCTACGCTACACTCCGAAGGCTATCTAATTAATAAAATTTCAAATGAAATTAGCGGAGAGACAGGGATTCGAACCCTGGGTACCTATTTCTAGGTACGACGATTTAGCAAACCGCTCCTTTCGGCCACTCAGGCACCTCTCCAATTGTATATGAACTTAGCAATAAATTGCGGATGCAAATGTAACTTATCATTACAAAGAACGCAACTATTTTTTTAAATTTTTTATGAAAATTTATTCTGGGTATTCTATTCTAAGATGGAATATGTTGGCTAACTTCGTTTTAAGGACTTTCTTAATAGATTGTATTTCTTTAAATGTAATATTTGCATTCAAGAATTGCCCATCATCCATTTGCTTTGCTATTATAGATTCAACAAACTTATCAATTTTAGAAGAAGACGGTTCCTTTAAACTTTTTGAAGCTGCTTCAACACTGTCACACATCATTAAAATTGCAGTTTCCTTACTATATGGTTTAGGACCAGGATATCTAAAATCATCTTCACTGGTATTTTCATTAAGTGCTTTCTCTTTCATATAAAAGTAATATACCATACTTGTTCCATGATGGGTTCTAATAAAATCGATAACACGATCTGGTAAATTATTTTTCTTAGCGATCTCAATTCCATCTATAACATGGTCAATAATAATTTTTGAACTTTCCTTTGAAGACAACTCATCATGAGGGTTGATTCCAGTAGCTTGGTTTTCTGTAAAATAGGTAGGAGATTTCATTTTACCAATATCATGATATAAAGCTCCTACTCTAACCAACATTGCATTAGCACCAATTTCATTTGCAGAGGCTTCAGCTAAATTTGCAACATTTAAAGAATGGTGAAAAGTCCCAGGCGCTTTATTTGACAACTCCTTTAAAAGCTTAGTATTTGTATCTGAAAGCTCTAAAAGTGACACATCTGAAACTAAACCGAATAATTTTTCATAAATATAAATTAACGGCTGAACAAACAATGTCGCTAATCCGCATAAAATAAAAAGCCCGAAAGTTTCAAGTTTTAAGTTTGTGATATTTCCTTCATGAATTACAAAAAATGCAAAATATGCTATAATATATATGAGTGTAATCTGACCTACAGAAATAAATAAATTCGCTCGCTTATATAATTCTGAAACTGTTAATATAGTAACTATACCTGCGATAATTTGTAAAAACATATACTCATAACTATTAGGAACTATAAAGCCTAATAGCAAAACAGTTAATACATGAGCAAACAATCCTAATCGTGCATCAAAAAATGCTTTTAAAACTAAAGGAAGAATACATAAAGGGATGACATAAACTTGACTAGAATTGTATTTAATAATAAGGGTTGTCAACAAAATCATCAATAATATATTGAAGAAAATAAAGGTGACTTTAGTATTATCTAAAAAGACTTCAATTCTATACTTACGTAAGAAAAGCAGTAGCATTAGAAGTGCCAAAGCTACAAGTAAAGCATATGCAAAAAGAACTAAGTTATAGTTTGAGGCATTCCAAACTTGAGATTCATACTCTGTTTCAAGAGATTTTAAAATATCATATTTATTACCTTCAACAATCTCTCCTTTAGAAATAATCAAGGTTTCTTTTTCTATACTTCCTCTAACAGTCGAAATACTGTTTAATTCTTCTTGAAGTGCATTATCAGTAAGTGATGAATTTATTGATACATTAGATTTAACTATATCAAAAAACAACGATACAAATGTGGTTTTATAAGATGATAAATCGTTATAAATTAAAGCATCTTCTAAAATTGTTCTAAATTCATCAATCTTTGTTAATTGATCAAAAGTAGTTCTTGAAATTAGCTTCTGATCTTCAACTAAAATGATGTTTTTATTTTCAGGATATTTATAATCCTCATCAAGAACACCATAGCCATATAAAGTTTCTACAGCAGACTTTCCTACATCATATAACACTCTTTTTTTAGGTATGGTATCTGAAAATTTATTTTCAAAATTTAGAGCATACATTTCTAAAACTTCAAATTTGGTCTTTGTCTTTATATCAAAATATATAGGACTAGCATCCTTAATGTCTTGTTCTTCTTCATCTATTTCTTCAAACGATTTTTTTATAGCAAAATCAAAAGGTGCATACAGATTTTCAGATTGCCAAGGTTTACCTTTATCAAAATTATATTTAAACTTTCCACTTTTTGGAAATAGGTATACAATTAAAAATGTAGTGCTTAAAAACAAAAGCACTTTATAAAAAAGTGAATGATTTTTATACCATTTATTAATTAAATCTTCCATCTTCAATATTAAGGAGTTACAAATACCTTTAAGTTAATGTGTATTTGTATTGGTTTGAATTCATTCAAAAGTAATAAAATATAATAGATTAAACTTTTGATGTTATCAATTTGATAGCAAAAAATCTATTAAAATTGATTAATTTTGCATCAAATAACACAAAAGGAATTAAAATGAGTAAAGAAGTCGTAATTGTTTCCGCTGCAAGAACACCTATAGGAAGTTTTTTAGGTGCTTTATCAACAGTTCCAGCTCCCAAACTTGGAGCTACAGCAATAAAAGGAGCTTTAGATAAGATCAATTTAAAACCAGAAATGGTACAAGAAGTGTTGATGGGTAATGTTGTTCAGGCTGGGACTGGACAAGCTCCAGCAAGACAAGCTGCTATTTATGCTGGCATACCTGATTCTGTTCCGTGTACGACTATAAATAAAGTATGTGCTTCTGGCATGAAAGCCGTAATGCAAGCGGTACAATCTATAGCGCTAGGTGATGCAGATATTATTGTTGCTGGCGGAATGGAAAACATGAGTTTAATACCTCATTATTACCACGCAAGAACTGGAACTAAATTTGGTCCTGCTACCATGGAAGATGGAATGCAAAAAGACGGATTAGTTGATGCTTACGATAAAAATGCTATGGGAGTTTGTGCAGATGCCTGTGCTTCTGAATACAATTTTTCACGTGAAGATCAAGATGCTTTTGCTATTCAATCATATAATCGTTCTGCTGCTGCTTGGGACGCTGGAAAATTTAATAATGAAGTTGTTCCTGTAGAAGTGCCTCAACGTCGTGGTGATGCAATCATTGTGTCTAAAGATGAAGAATACAGCAATGTTAGAATGGAAAAAATACCTGCTTTGCGTCCTGCTTTTACTAAAGAAGGAACTGTTACTGCAGCAAATGCTTCAACAATTAATGATGGAGCTGGCGCAATGGTATTAATGAGTAAAGATAAAGCTGAAGAATTAGGATTAAAACCACTAGCTACTATTAAAGGTTATGCTGATGCTGCACAAGAACCGAAATGGTTTACGACTGCACCTGCTAAAGCGCTACCTAAAGCATTAGATAAGGCTGGGATTTCAATAGATGATGTAGATTATTTTGAATTCAATGAAGCTTTTTCTGTTGTAGGTCTTGCCAATATGAAACTACTCGGACTTACTGATAGTAATGTAAATGTAAATGGAGGCGCTGTTTCGTTAGGACATCCATTAGGTTGTTCTGGTGTTAGAATTTTGATTACATTGCTTAACGTATTAGAACAAAACAATGCTAAAACTGGAGCCGCAGCTATTTGTAATGGTGGTGGTGGTGCTTCTGCTGTAGTATTAGAACGCAATTAATTTATCGTAATGCAATACGGAATTTGTAATCTGAGTATTGTTCCACTTAGAGTTGAACCTAGTGACGCTTGCGAGTTGATCTCTCAAGTACTTTATGGTGAAATTTTCAAGGTGCTAGAACAACGTAAATCTTGGAGTAAAATTCGTTTAGCATATGATAAATATGAAGGTTGGATAGATAACAAACAGTATTTAGAAATCACAGAAGATGAATACAAGTCTATTAAGATTGAAAATCACATGCTTTCAAATGATTTAGTAGAATATATTGAAGATGAAAATCAACAATTATCTACAATACCACTTGGAGCTTCTTTAAATGGGTTGAGTCTTCTAAAGCATACGTTTGATGGTCGTACAACGTCTACAAAACACCCTAAAGAAAACCTGATTAAAACTGCATTTATGTATTTAAATGCTCCATATCTTTGGGGAGGAAAAACACCTTTTGGAATTGATTGCTCAGGTTTTACTCAAATGGTATATAAATTAAATGGATACAATTTACTTCGTGATGCTTCACAACAAGCTACTCAAGGCCTTGCATTAAGTTTTATTGAAGAAAGCGAACCTGGAGATCTGGCTTTTTTTGACAATAATGAAGGGCTAATTACACATGTTGGCATTATTATGGAAGATAATTATATCATCCATGCACATGGTAAAGTACGAATTGATCGTTTAGACCATTCTGGCATTTATAATATTGACAAGAATATACATACTCATAAACTTAGAGTTATCAAAAAAATTATATAAAAAAAGCCATTCAAATTGAATGGCTTTTTTTATATAACTTAGACTATTAAATTATTCTTTAATCATGGCTTTATACATTTTAGCCTTTTCAACTTCTCCAACAGCTAAATAGATATTATTCAGTTGTTGAAAAATACCATTACTTCCTTCTGGATTAGCCTCTAAAAATTCAACCAATATGTTTGCTCCTTCTTGAAACAGATTAACTTTTTGAGCTTTTAACTCATCATATCTCTCAAAATCAGCACTAGATGTACCAAGACTATTCATTTCTTCTAAAAGTTTATTTCCTTCTTCAATATAAGTAGTAGAAATATTCAACGCAGCATCTTTCATTGTTGGATCAAATTCTAAAGCTTTACTGAATGCCGCTCTAGCAGTCTCATATTCGCCTTCCTTCATGGTCATCACACCAACATTATAACGAAGCGTTGCATTGTTAGGATCCTTCAAAATGGCTTCCTCCATTAAGCTTTTATATTTATCATTATTACCAAGTTTATATTCAATATTAGCTTCAGCAATAATAAGAGTTGCATCATCTGGATTTTCAGCTCTAGCTTCTTTAATTGCTGCAATAGCTTTATCGTCTTCTCCTTTGAAGATATAAATATCTGCAAGCATTTTTTTAATTAAAGGCAATTTTGAATCTGTAAGTGTTTCTTTAGGAACAATATGAGTTCCAGCCTTTAAAGCAAAATCTCTTAAAGATTTACTATCAAAACTTTCAGACTCACCAGTATTTTTAATCGTAGCTGAGTACTCCTTAACAATACCAGTATATCCCATCTCTCTTAACTCTTCATATAATTTTAATGAAGTATCATAATCTTGTGCATTCACTGCTGAAGATGCTGCATAATAAAGGTATAAGGTATCTTTAGTAGACATACGATATGCTTTGTTAAATCCATCTGAAGACTCAACAAAACGTTTCTCTTGCCAAGCTGTATTTGCCTTAGTTAAAAAATTAGCTAGCATTTGTTGCTTTAATTCATCTACGTTAGAAGAATACTTTCCTTTACCAGCTTTAGCTTCAATATCTTTTACCTTATTAAAACTCGCAATAGCTTTATCTGTATCGTCATTAGATCCAGCACCATTTGCATATAACGCTTGTCCTTTTAAGAAATAAAACTTTGCTTTCATCTTATCATCTGCTGAATCTATAAGTGATTCTGCTGATTGAATTGCCGTTTTAGCATCAGCAAAATTTTTGCTTTTTATTGCTTTCTCAGCTGCTTTTAGTTCGTCTTTCTGAGAAAAAGAAAAGGTACTAACTAATAGTGCTAAAGCAATTATAATTTGTTTTTTCATTATTACTATGTTTAGTTTTTATTGTTGTTATTCTTCTTCGTTGGTATCAAGAGTTGTGCCATCTTCATTAAGACCTTGAATGCCAGAGTCTTCAACATCTAATTCATCTTCATCTTCATCTTTCATGACTTTGGCTACAGCTGCGATAGAATCACTTCCTTTAAGGTTAATCAATTTAACACCTTGAGTAGCACGACCCATAACACGTAAATCATTTACTGCCATTCTAATTGCAATACCAGACTTATTAATAATCATTAAATCATCTTCATCTGTAACCGTTTTGATAGCAACTAGATGTCCTGTTTTTTCAGTGATTGAAATGGTTTTAACACCTTTACCTCCACGGTTTGTAATTCTGTACACTGCTTCTCCATCTTCTGGGTCATCAATATACGTTCGTTTTCCGTAACCTTTTTCAGAAACAACTAGTACAGATTCTTCTTGTGGATTTTCAACAGTAACCATTCCAACAACTTCATCTTTGTCATGCTGTAGTCTAATTCCTCTAACACCTGAAGCATTTCTTCCCATTGGACGCGTTTTAGCTTCTTCAAACCTGATGGCTTTACCAGATTTAAGAGCCAGCATAACTTGACTATTTCCTGTAGTTAATTTTGCTTCTAACAATTCGTCATCTTCCTTAATGGTAATGGCATTGATACCATTGGTTCTCGGACGAGAGTATTGCTCTAAAGATGTTTTCTTTACCTGACCATTTTTAGTCGCCATGATTACATAATGACTATTGATGTAGTCTTCGTCTTTTAAATCTTGAGTACAAATGAAAGCCATTACTTTATCATCTTGCTCAATATTTATAAGGTTTTGAATTGCTCTTCCTTTAGATGTTTTACTTCCTTCAGGAATTTCATAAACACGCATCCAGAAACATTTTCCTTTTTGAGTAAAGAATAACATATATTGGTGGTTAGTTCCAACAAATAAATGCTCTAAGAAATCTTCATTTCTAGTCGTCGATGCTTTTTGACCAACACCTCCTCTATTTTGAGTTTTATATTCTGTAAGTGATGTTCTTTTTATATAACCAGCATGTGAAATAGTAATCACTACTTGTTCATCTGGAATCATATCTTCGATACTTAAATCTCCTCCAGCATATTCGATTAATGAACGACGCTCATCACCATATTTATCTTTAACATGTAAAAGTTCGTCTTTAATGATATCCATACGACGCTCTTTTTTGTCAAGAATGTCTTTCAAATCTTCAATGGTTTTCATCAATTCTTCGTACTCGTTACGAAGTTTGTCTTGTTCTAGTCCAGTTAATTGACGCAAACGCATTTCGACAATGGCTTTCGCTTGAATTTCTGAAAGTTTAAAACGTTCAATTAGCTTTTCTCTAGCTTCATCTGCATTTGAAGATGCTCTTATAAGTGCAATAACTTCGTCGATATTATCTGAAGCGATAATTAAACCTTCTAATATATGAGCACGTTCTTCTGCTTTTCGCAACTCATATTTAGTACGTCTTACAACCACTTCATGTCTGTGTTCCACAAAGTGATGAATCATGTCTTTAAGATTCAACAATTGTGGACGTCCTTTAACTAATGCAATATTATTAACACTAAAAGATGATTGTAATGCTGTATACTTATACAACATGTTTAAAACAATGTTAGGAATGGCATCACGTTTTAATACATAAACGATACGCATACCATTTCTATCAGATTCATCTCTAATTAAAGAAATACCATCAATCTTTTTATCATTAATAAGGTCAGCCGTTTTCTTAATCATATCAGCTTTATTAACCTGATATGGTATTTCGGTAACGATAATAGTTTCTCTTCCTTGTACTTCTTCAATAATAGCTTTTCCTCTCATGACAATTCGTCCACGACCTGTCTTAAAAGCTTCACGAACACCATCGTATCCATAAATGGTTCCACCTGTTGGAAAATCTGGTGCTTTTACATGCGTAATAAGTTCATCTATTTCAATGTCATTATTTTCAATGTAAGCTACAGTTCCATCAACAACTTCACTCAAATTATGAGGTGGCATATTGGTAGCCATACCAACTGCAATACCAGATGCACCATTAACTAAAAGACCTGGAATACGCGTAGGCAATACAGTAGGCTCTTGTAAAGTGTCATCAAAATTTAATTTATGATCAACAGTTTCCTTATCAATATCGGCAAGCATATCTTCAGATATCTTACGCATACGCGCTTCTGTATAACGCATTGCTGCAGGACTATCTCCATCAATAGAGCCAAAGTTTCCTTGTCCATCGACTAACATATATCGTAAGCTCCATTCTTGAGCCATACGAACCATTGCATCATAAACTGAAGTATCACCATGTGGATGGTACTTACCAAGAACTTCTCCAACAATTCTAGCCGATTTCTTGTGGGCTGTATTAGATCGAACTCCTAATTCATGCATACCATATAATACACGTCTGTGAACAGGTTTTAAGCCGTCTCTTACATCTGGTAATGCACGTGACACAATGACTGACATTGAATAATCAATGTAAGCCGATTTCATTTCATCTTCTATGTTAATAGGAATCAATTTTTCTCCTTCTGCCATAAATAAAATTATTAGATTTTTTGTAGGTTTTCAAAACATGCTAAGATAACCAATTTCATAGTGTTTACAGAACTTATAAATCCCTTTTTTAATATTTTTTATTAACAAATTTTAACGCTTTTTTTTAATAAGTTACTTGTTAAAAACTTTGATTTTGTAAAGTTTTTTTAGTCTATTAGACTATTCAAATATTTTAAGGTATAGTTTTTGCCTTTTTATACTTGTTTTTACTATTTTTAATGCAGAAAGAGATTAATATGGATGATAATTTTTCCCCAAGAGTTAAAGATGTTATAGCGTTTAGCAAAGAAGAAGCTTTACGTTTAGGCCACGATTTTATAGGCACCGAACATTTAATGTTGGGCTTGCTTCGTGATGGAAGCGGAAAGGCAATAGATATTTTAAGTGCTTTAGATATTGATTTGAATCACTTAAGACGGAAAGTAGAAATTCTTAGTCCTGCTAATCCTAATATTACAATAACATCAAATGAAAAGAAAAACCTTCATTTGACTCGACAAGCAGAGCGTGCTTTAAAAACGACATTTTTAGAAGCTAAACTCTTCCAAAGCACGTCTATTAATACAGCACATTTATTATTGTGCATTCTAAGAAATGAAAACGATCCAACAACTAAGCTTTTAAATAAGCTGAAAGTAGATTACGATAATGTTAAAGAACAATTCAAATTTATGATTACAAACGATGATGATTTTATAGATGAGCCAAAAGCAGAATCTTTTTCTGATGATGAGCCAATAGAAGATGATGATGCTAAACAAAATCCTTTTGGTCAAACAGGGTCAAAATCAACCAAAAAATCTAAAACACCTGTTTTAGATAACTTTGGTAGAGATTTGACTGTAATGGCTGAAGAAGGCAAATTAGATCCCGTTGTAGGTCGAGAAAAAGAAATACAACGTGTGTCACAAATATTAAGTAGACGCAAAAAAAACAATCCCTTACTTATTGGTGAACCTGGTGTTGGTAAATCTGCCATTGCTGAAGGTCTTGCTTTAAGAATTGTAAAGCGTAAAGTATCACGTATTCTTTTTAATAAACGTGTGGTTACATTAGATTTAGCTAGCTTAGTTGCAGGAACAAAATATAGAGGACAGTTTGAAGAACGCATGAAAGCTGTGATGAATGAACTTGAAAAGAATGATGATATCATTTTGTTCATTGACGAAATACATACTATTGTTGGTGCAGGTGGAGCAACTGGTAGTTTGGATGCTTCTAATATGTTCAAGCCTGCATTAGCTCGTGGAGAAATACAATGTATTGGAGCAACAACATTAGATGAATACAGACAATATATTGAAAAAGATGGTGCATTAGAACGTCGTTTTCAGAAAGTAATTGTTGAACCTACAACTGTTGAAGAAACCATTGAAATCCTTAATAATATTAAAGGAAAATACGAAGAACATCACAATGTTGATTATACAGACGAAGCTATTGAAGCTTGTGTGAAATTGACCAATAGATATATGACTGAACGGTTTTTACCAGACAAAGCTATTGATGCCTTAGACGAAGCTGGATCTAGAGTCCACATCACAAATATTGATGTTCCTAAGCAAATATTAGAGCTTGAAAAGAAACTTGAAGAAGTAAAAGAAACTAAAAACACGGTTGTTAAAAAGCAAAAGTATGAAGAAGCTGCTAAACTAAGAGATGATGAAAAACGCTTAGAAAAGGAATTAGCATTAGCACAAGAAAAATGGGAAGAAGAAACCAAACAACATAGAGAAGTAGTGTCAGAAGATAATGTTGCCGATGTTGTTTCTATGATGACTGGAATCCCTGTAAATAGAATTGCTCAAACTGAAAGTAATAAACTCGCTCAATTACCTGAATTAATAAAAGGAAAGGTAATTGGTCAAGACGAAGCTGTTGCTAAGGTTGTTAAAGCTATTCAGCGTAATCGTGCTGGACTTAAAGATCCTAATAAGCCAATTGGTTCATTTATATTTTTAGGACAAACAGGTGTTGGTAAAACGCAGTTAGCTAAAGTATTAGCTCGTGAATTATTTGATAGTGAAGATGCCTTAATAAGAATAGATATGAGTGAATATATGGAGAAATTCGCTATTTCTAGACTTGTTGGAGCACCTCCAGGATATGTTGGTTATGAAGAAGGTGGACAACTTACTGAAAAAGTTAGACGTAAACCCTATGCTGTTATTTTATTAGATGAAATTGAAAAAGCACATCCAGACGTTTTTAATATGATGCTTCAAGTTCTTGATGATGGTTTCTTGACAGATAGTTTAGGTCGTAAAATCGATTTCAGAAACACGATTATTATCATGACCTCTAATATAGGTGCCAGAAAATTGAAAGATTTTGGTCAAGGTGTTGGTTTTGGTACTTCAGCTAAAGCCGCTCAGGCAAGTGACAACTCTAGAAGCATTATTGAAAATGCACTAAAAAAAGCTTTTGCTCCTGAATTTCTTAACAGAATAGATGATGTAATGGTATTCAATGCACTTGAAAAAGATGATATCAATAAAATTATTGATATCGAATTAGCATTCTTAATTAAACGCATAAAAGATTTAGGCTATAAACTTAAATTAAGTACTAAGGCTAAAGATTACATAGCTGAAAAAGGGTTTGATAAGCAATATGGAGCAAGACCTTTAAAACGAGCTATACAGAAGTATATTGAAGATGCATTGGCAGAAGAAATTATTAATTCACAATTGCAAGAAGGTGATACTATTATTATGGATTTAGATACAAAATCTGATGAATTAACTATAAAAATAGAGAAGCCTAAAAAGCAAGCTGAATCATAATATTGATATATCAAATTAAAAACGTCTTGAAATTTCAAGACGTTTTTTTTGCTTTCCATCGTAGTAATTACTAATTTTAGATGTGACTGATGTATTAAAATATGATTTTTGTACCATGCATATTTACGATTACTATATGATAGTAGTTATAAATGAAGGCATTACTGTTACAACTACGCACAACGATGTATTATTAAATGTTGCTGATACCTATTATAAAAATAAACCTTTTGTTTATATCACTCATCGCTTACATTCTTATTCAGTAGATCCTGCCATTTATAAAGAAACTTCTAAAATTAAAAATCTAGCAGGATTTTGTGTAGTTTCCGCAGATTATAAAGCTAAACGCAATGCTGAAATTGAAAAGCTCTTTTTAAATAAACCTTTTGAAATTCTTGATACTATTGAAGAAGCTACTATTTGGGCTAATACAGTCCTTTCTATTTAATGGTATTCCTATAAAAGCATCTTTCTTTATTTTTAACAACTATAAATTACACTTTAAATCAACCATCTGTCAAATTAATTGTAATTGAAACCTTTTAAAATAAAAGTCATTTTTATTTATTTTAGGCTCATAACAATCTTACCATTTAATGATATCAATATTTTAATTCAACAAGATATCTCGTTTCTCATGCTTCGTTCTGTCGATGTGACAAAACACATATTTCAAATCTCAAAATAATGCATACAAAAAGGCAGCTATTTCTAGCTGCCTTTTATATATACCCTTAGGGAATTCCCTAATTATTTAAATCTAATTTACTATTTCCCTGAAGATACTAACTTCTTAGTAACTGAACCTTGATTTGTCGTTAACTTCACATAGAAGACTTGATTAGAAGTTCTTGATAGATCTAATTTAGTTCTACCTGTGGAACCTGCAACATATCTAGTGTTTGTTTCAGTTAATACTAATAAACCTTTAGTATCAAAGAACTCAATAGTTACGTCTGTTCTGTAATCAAACTCATATGTAAGTGTTACCTCATTATCAAATGGTACTGGGAACGCTTTGAAATCAATTTTAGATTCTTCTTTTGAACCAGTTAATGATAGTGGTCTAACATCGCTATTAGAACCTACAGTATAACTAGAATTTCTAGCAGATGGTTCATTATCAATTACCCAAGTATAAACGACATCACAAGTATCTTCATTACCACAATCATCTGTAGCAGTAAATGTTCTTGTTTTAGTATACTCTGTATAATCTAACTCTGCGAATCCACAATCAACAAAGATTGAATCACATCTACTTGAGTTAATATCCCAATCTGCTGGATCACAAGAAGGTGCATTATCAGACGAAGGTGAGAACCATATATTTGATAAGAACACTCCATTCTGATACTCTTCTGTTATCCAAGTACTTGTAGACGAATCGTAAATCAATTCATATGTCAATTCTGGAGCATCATCTCTTGTACCAGTTGCATACTCTGCAATACCATCTCCATTGAATCCTGTTCTTACAAAATTAACTACGGCAAATAAAACGCCATCTTCAATACAACCTATACTCAATTCAGTTGACTCTCCAAAGTACTGTTCTGAACTATCAACATCTGAATATGTTTCAGTTGTTCCTCCTGCATTTCCTTCATCACTGTAAGGTGCTGAAGTTGCAAATGCTGTTGGTGCTGTTTGTACAATACCAAAGTCTTCATCTGCTGGACACTCTAATACTGGTGCAACATCATCACAAGCTTGACCGATAGTCCAAGTGTAAGTAGTCTCACATTCACCAATATTTCCACATCCATCATCTGCTGTAAATGTACGTACTAATGTGTAAGTCGTTGTGCTTGAGTATTCAGGACACTCTAAAGTAAATGCTTTATTATGACCATCTTGCTCTTCAAAGTACCATGCATCAGCATCACATGTTTCAAATGCATCTGCACTTGCTGTTCCTGCTACGAATGGTCCATTTCCGAAATCTTGCATAACTTCATACTGCCCACTACCTGAATTATAAATAACTTCGAAAGTACCATACTGTGGTGATGGGTTTCCGTTAGTTGTTATAGATCCTGCATAATATGGTTTATCATTTTGAGTACCTGCTGGTTGACCTCCCAATGTTAGCACATAGCCTGCTTCAAAAGTAAACACATAATCACCTTCTACATATGCAACTTCTCCTTGCTCTTCAGTAAGTACATCTGTATAATCAGCCGTTTCACCATTACCTTGACAGTTATCTGTCCAAGTTGCTTTATCAATAAAGTCTGGTGTTTCAGTTACAGTACCAAAGTCTTCACCTGCTGGGCAAGTTAATTCTGGTGCTGTTGTATCATTTATAATAAATGTACATACTAATGGATCTGCTGATTTGTTTCCACAACTATCCTCTACATCAAATGTAACTGTTAATGTCGTTGAACAATCTGATTTAGATTCCTCTAATCCGATTACAGTAAATGTTAAGTCTTCAACTGCAGTACAGTTATCAGTATAACATCCGTAAATTGATCCTATTGCTCCTGCTGGAATTCCTCCTACAGTCCATTCTGAATCTACTGATATTACATCTCCATCTACCAGAGAAAGACTTGCATCTTCTGGACAAGCTAAGCCATCCCAATCACTAGTATTAAGAACCATAACTTCATCTGTACACTGACCAGTAGCCATTGGACCTTCAGAATCACCTCCTTGGTAGTTCACTTTGAATGTAGGGTAAACATTACCACAATCATCTTTAACGATGTATTCAAATACTCGTATCCACTCACAATCTGATCCTATAGCTAATTTTTCAATCTTAGTTACATTATCTGCTGTAATATCTGTACAGTTATCTGAGAATAATGCTGCTATATCTTCTTCTGTTGGTTCTCCCAAATCAGAATCTTTACATGCATTTACTGTATTCTCTCCCATTGGAATCTCTCCATCTAATTCTGGAGCCATTGTATCTGCACCACTGTTTACAATTACTAAGTTTGGTAATTTGTTTCCACAAGTATCTTTAATCTCATACTCGTAAGTAGCAGTCCATCCACAATCATCTCCTTGAATATTAGGCTCAAATGGCGTAACCATTACATCTCCACAGTTATCTGTATAAGCATCCTGAATAGCTCCTAAATCTGGCGCTCCTGGATTTTCGCTTAAACACTGTAAGCCTGTAACACCTTCTGGTAAGTTTCCTACCAATTCTGGTGCAGACTTATCTCCACCGTTATGGTAAATTTTAACTGGTGCTGCATAGTTTCCACAGTCATCAACAATTGTATATCTGTATAATACTGCCCATAAGCAATCTGTATTCTCCTCTGGAGATGTGATTACTAAGGTTGCATTTACATTTCCACAGTTATCTGTAAATAAGGCTTCAATCTCCTCCTCTGTTGGTGGAGCTGGTGCTCCTGATAAACATGCGTTTACATCTGATAATCCTTGAGGCAACTCTCCTACTAATATTGGAGCTGTTTCATCAATTACTGTGATTGTTTGTTTTGATGTTATCTCTACGCCACAAGAAACATATGAGAAATGAACTTCAAATGTTCCACAGCTTCCTGTAAATTCATCAGCAACTCCTTGAACCTCTCCATTTATTCCACATGTTCCATCAATACCATTGCTGTAGCCTAAGAATTCTGGCTCATAACTTGCTAAATCCTCACATGCAATACTAACGGATTCGATTGAATCGAATACTGGTGCTGGTGCTGGATTTACTTCTATATCAATCGGACCTGCACTTAATGGACGTCCACATACGTCATATCCTGACCAAGTTACAGTTAACTTTCCACCACATGCATCGTAATCTGGTACGATTGTAGCTTCTAATTCTCCTGAGATATTACATGTTC
The DNA here is from genome assembly GCF_023556315.2 of Psychroserpens ponticola. Lineage (NCBI taxonomy): Bacteria > Pseudomonadati > Bacteroidota > Flavobacteriia > Flavobacteriales > Flavobacteriaceae > Psychroserpens > Psychroserpens ponticola. Next base: position 2,197,009 of record NZ_CP116221.1, read on the forward strand.
CTTCTAAACCATTTGTATAGCTTGCATTTGCTGCCATATAACCTGCGGCATCTACACAATCAATACTAGCTGGAAGTAATGGTGTTGTTACACTTGCTTCTGGTGCTGGGTTAACAATGATCTCAATTGGACCTGCACTTAATGGACGTTGACATTCGTCATATCCTGACCAAGTTACAGTTAATTTTCCTCCACATGACGTATAATCTGGTACGATAGTAGCTTCTAATTCTCCTGAGATATTACATGTTCCTTCTAAACCATTTGTATAGCTTGCATTTGCTGCCATATAACCTGCTGCATCTGAACAATCAATACTAGCTGGAAGTTCTGGTGTTGTTACACTTGCTTCTGGTGCTGGATTAACGATGATCTCAATTGGACCTGCACTTAATGGACGTTGACATTCGTCATATCCTGACCAAGTTACAGTTAACTTTCCTCCACATGACGTATAATCTGGTACGATAGTAGCTTCTAATTCTCCTGAGATATTACATGTTCCTTCTAAACCATTTGTATAGCTTGCATTTGCTGCCATATAACCTGCTGCATCTGAACAATCAATACTAGTTGGAAGTTCTGGTGTTGTTACACTTGCTTCTGGTGCTGGGTTAACAATGATCTCAATTGGACCTGCACTTAATGGACGTTGACATTCGTCTAAGCCTCTCCAAGTTACAGTTAACTTTCCTCCACATGACGTATAATCTGGTACGATAGTAGCTTCTAATTCTCCTGAGATATTACATGTTCCTTCTAAACCATTTGTATAGCTTGCATTTGCTGCCATATAACCTGCTGCATCTGAACAATCAATACTAGTTGGAAGTAATGGTGTTGTTACACTTGCTTCTGGTGCTGGGTTAACGATGATCTCAATTGGACCTGCACTTAATGGACGTTGACATTCGTCTAAGCCTCTCCAAGTTACAGTTAATTTTCCTCCACATGACGTATAATCTGGTACGATAGTAGCTTCTAATTCTCCTGAGATATTACATGTTCCTTCTAAACCATTTGTATAGCTTGCATTTGCTGCCATATAACCTGCGGCATCTGAACAATCAATACTAGCTGGAAGTTCTGGTGTTGTTACACTTGCTTCTGGTGCTGGGTTAACGATGATCTCAATTGGACCTGCACTTAATGGACGTTGACATTCATCATATCCTGACCAAGTTACAGTTAATTTTCCTCCACATGACGTATAATCTGGTACGATAGTAGCTTCTAATTCTCCTGAGATATTACATGTTCCTTCTAAACCATTTGTATAGCTTGCATTCGCTGCCATATAACCTGCGGCATCTGAACAATCAATACTAGTTGGAAGTTCTGGTGTTGTTACACTTGCTTCTGGTGCTGGATTAACGATGATCTCAATTGGACCTGCACTTAATGGACGTTGACATTCGTCATATCCTCTCCAAGTTACAGTTAATTTTCCTCCACATGACGTATAATCTGGTACGATAGTAGCTTCTAATTCTCCTGAGATATTACATGTTCCTTCTAAACCATTTGTATAGCTTGCATTTGCTGCCATATAACCTGCTGCATCTGAACAATCAATACTAGTTGGAAGTTCTGGTGTTGTTACACTTGCTTCTGGTGCTGGATTAACGATGATCTCAATTGGACCTGCACTTAATGGATTTTGACATACGTCATATCCTGACCAAGTTACGGTTAGCTTTCCTCCACATACAGTATAATCTGGTACGATAGTAGCTTCTAATTCTCCTGAAATCTCACATAAACCTGTTAAGCCATTTGTATAGCTTGCGTTTGCTGCCATATATCCTGCTGCATCTGAACAATCAATACTAGCTGGAAGTTCTGGTGTTGTTACACTTGCTTCTGGTGCTGGCAAAACTGTAATTGTTTTTCTGTATTCGATTTCTCGTCCACAATCATCTACAAATTTCCAGTCTACATATAAAGTTCCTCCACATGCATCATAGCTTCCTGTTTTTACTCCTGGTACATCTCCATTGATTCCACAAGTTCCTTCTAAACCATTACTATATGCTAAATTAGTAACGATATAATCGTCTGCTAAATCACATGTTACATTGATATTTGGTAAAGGATTTATAAATTCAGCCATTGGTGCTGGATCTACTGATATCGTTTGTGAAGCACTTAATGCACGTCCACAAACATCTTCTCCTGACCATGTTACTGTGATTTCTCCGCCACACTCATCAAAATTATTCGTTTGAGTTGGCTCTAAATATCCTGAAATATTACATGTACCTTCTAATCCATTTGTATAATACAATGAGTCTGCTTGATAAGAATCTGCATCTGAACAACTTAACATCTCATCCTCTAATGTATCTAACGTTGCCTCTGGTGCTGGACCTACTTTTAATTGCTTTCTTGCTGTAATTGTTCGTCCACATTGATCTGTATAAGTCCAATCTACAAACAATAAACCTCCACATGAGTTAAACTCTCCACTTAATACTCCGTCTACTGAACCATTAATTCCACATTCACCTTCTAAACCATTAGAATATGATAATAATCCTGCTTCATAATTTGCTGCTTCTGAACATGTAATATCTTCGTGTTCTGTTTCTTCGAAACTAGCCTCTGGCGCTGGTGTAACATTGATTACAAATGGTCCTGCCATCAAATCTCTATCACAAGCATCTTTAGTTAAATAATTAACAGTAATTGTTCCTCCGCAAAGGTCATAGTTAAAATCTACATCAGCATTAATAGCACCTGTTAATCCACAAGCAGTACCATCTAAACCATTACTATAAGTAGCATCCGCAGCTGTAAAGTTTGCTGCTTCTGAACACATAATATCTGATGGGAATTCTGGAACTGACACTGTAGGTTGTGGTGCTGGAATTACAATAATTTCAAATGGACCTGCATTTAGTGGACGTCCACATGCATCTTCTCCTGAATATGAAACTGTAATAAATCCACCACAATTTCCATAACTATTCTGTACTGTTGCTTCAAGTTCTCCTGAAATATTACAAGTACCATCTAATCCATTTGTATATGTTGCGTTTGCCGCATTGAAAGCATTAGCTTCTTCACAAGACAGTGATTCAGCAAACTCTGGAGTAGTTACACTAGCTTCTGGAGCTGGTAATACATTAATATCTACTGTTGCGCTTAATGGGTTTCCACAAGCATCTTCTCCTGTCCAAGTTATTGTGATTTTTCCGCCACATGAATCAAAATCATTTACTTGTTCTGGGTTTACTGATCCATCTAAACTACAATCTCCTTCTAAGCCATTTGAATAATTTAATGCTGCTGCTACATAACCGGATGCATCTGAACATGATAATTCTGACTCAACATCAATAGCTTCAAACTCTGCCGCTGGTGCTGGTAAGACTACGATATCTACTAATGTACTTAATGGATTACCACATGTATCTTCTCCGATATAGTTTACTGTGATTTTTCCGCCACAAGCATCAAATAAATTCTTTTGAATTGGTGCTATTGAACCATTTATACTACAATCTCCTTCTAAGCCATTACTATAGCCTAATGATCCTGCAACATATGAGGATGCTTCCTCACAACTTAATGGTGTATTATCTGTTGCGTCTAATGTCGCTGCTGGTGCTGGTGTTACGGTATAAACCTTCTCCGCGTTTATTGTTCGTCCACAGTCATCTGAATACGTCCAGTTTACAGTAATATCTCCTCCACAAAGTGTAAAGTTTGGTGTTACTGTTCCTGATACTGATCCTTGAATTGAACATGCACTTTTTGATATACCATTGCTATATAATAAATCTTCTGCTTGGAAGTTAAATGCTGCTTCACATGAAATTGTCTCTGGTGAAACTGGTGCAAATTCTGCCATTGGTGCTGGTAACACAACTATTGTTTGAGTACCTACAACGGCCATGTTTCCACATAGATCCATTGCTGACCATGTTCTTACTAATTCTCCGCCTTCACAAGCTAATCCTAGATTATCATAATTCTCATTAAGAATTACTTCAACATTTGCTGTACAGTTATCTGTTGCTGTAACATTAGCTGCTGCTGGTATTAAATCTATACATGATACTTCTGTATTTGCTGGAACGCCACTTAATACTGGTGCTTCTGAATCACCTCCCATGTACTCAATAAAGATTGGCTCTGCAAAGTTCCCACAGTCATCTTGAATTGTATACTCAAATGCTGATAACCATTTACAATCATCATTACCTTTTTCTGTCGTTAATGTTTTTGTTACCGTTACTGTTCCGCAATTATCCCAATATAAGGCTGCTATTTCTGCTTCTGTTGGACCTAATGGTTTCTGATCATAACATAAGTTTAAACCATTCATTCCTGTTGGAACTTCTGATCCTTTATTTAATTGTGGCGCTTGAGTATCGCCTCCACTATAATGAATATCTAAATCCGCTAACATGTTACCACAAGTATCCATAATTGTATACTTGTAATTTGCTGTCCATGAACAATCATCGCCTTGAGGGGAACCAAACTTCTCTACTAGAACTTCTCCACAGTTATCTGTGTAAAGACCTGCTATTGTTGATAATTTTGGACCGCTTGGTGCTTGATTAAAACATAAGTTTAAACCTGTTGCTCCACTTGGAACTTGAGCGCCTTCATTTAATAATGGAGGTGTTCTATCTCCTCCTGTATAAGGAATCTTTATCTCGCCTTCGAATGAACCACACTTTATAGAGTAAGTGTATTCAACTGTCCAATCACAATCATTACCTGACATGATTGATGACTTGATAACTTCTGCTGGAGTGTCGCCACATTGATTTAAATACAAGTTCGCTACATCTGCCTCACTTGGTCCTGCTGGTGCCTCGTCTTGACAGCCTTCGATGAAAGATCTTCTCTCTAACGATTGTGCTGCGACTGTACTTATACTAAACCCAAAAAGCATCACAAAGGCAAACGCCTTCATAACTCTTGTTTGATTTGTAATAAGATCAAGGCTACAACACGATAAATTTGTGATAGACTGCCAGATTTTGGCGCGACCACCACTTCGGGTAAAATTGCTCATAAACATAGAATTTGGTTTTAAATTAAAATTATTTTAACATTTATATTTGACTACATTTCTGTAATCTGATATAACCTAAAGCTAGTTTTAGCTTAGGCAATAGGTTTGCTTTAAATGAGTAAAATTAACATACGAAATATCGCAAGGTCAAATCACTCTAGTCTTGAATACATTACATATTCAAAAATCAATAAATGTGCTAATAATCAATTGTTGTGCTATCAAACAATTTTATGGTAAGGACATGAAAAATAATTGCTATAATTCTACTTTTCATGTAGTTAAAATGAATAAAACTCACCTTAACTTGATTCCAAAAATATATTATAGAAAGTTTGCTTCCAAATAAATTTATTGTTTTTTCTTACATTAAACAGTTCAACTTTTCTTTTATGCATTTGGTCGGAAACTAATTGATTCAGTATGTAAAAATCGTCGATAAAAAGCATAGTGATTTTCGTCTTTTTATAAAAAATACTCAAATAAAAATTGAAATACTTAAAAATCAAAAACGATTTAAACTAAAAATTTTAATGCTATTTTTTCTCATTTACTACTCTTTAAAATCATAGAATTTATATCAATCTGATACAACCCAAACAATATTATTCACAATACAATAAAAAATAATTAAAACTAGCATCGTCATTATTTATTAATATAAGATATCTCGTTTCTCATGCTTCGTTCTGTCGATGTGACAAAACACATATTTCAAATCTCAAAATAATGCATACAAAAAGGCAGCTATTTCTAGCTGCCTTTTATATATACCCTTAGGGAATTCCCTAATTATTTAAATCTAATTTACTATTTCCCTGAAGATACTAACTTCTTAGTAACTGAACCTTGATTTGTCGTTAACTTCACATAGAAGACTTGATTAGAAGTTCTTGATAGATCTAATTTAGTTCTACCTGTGGAACCTGCAACATATCTAGTGTTTGTTTCAGTTAATACTAATAAACCTTTAGTATCAAAGAACTCAATAGTTACGTCTGTTCTGTAATCAAACTCATATGTAAGTGTTACCTCATTATCAAATGGTACTGGGAACGCTTTGAAATCAATTTTAGATTCTTCTTTTGAACCAGTTAATGATAGTGGTCTAACATCGCTATTAGAACCTACAGTATAACTAGAATTTCTAGCAGATGGTTCATTATCAATTACCCAAGTATAAACGACATCACAAGTATCTTCATTACCACAATCATCTGTAGCAGTAAATGTTCTTGTTTTAGTATACTCTGTATAATCTAACTCTGCGAATCCACAATCAACAAAGATTGAATCACATCTACTTGAGTTAATATCCCAATCTGCTGGATCACAAGAAGGTGCATTATCAGACGAAGGTGAGAACCATATATTTGATAAGAACACTCCATTCTGATACTCTTCTGTTATCCAAGTACTTGTAGACGAATCGTAAATCAATTCATATGTCAATTCTGGAGCATCATCTCTTGTACCAGTTGCATACTCTGCAATACCATCTCCATTGAATCCTGTTCTTACAAAATTAACTACGGCAAATAAAACGCCATCTTCAATACAACCTATACTCAATTCAGTTGACTCTCCAAAGTACTGTTCTGAACTATCAACATCTGAATATGTTTCAGTTGTTCCTCCTGCATTTCCTTCATCACTGTAAGGTGCTGAAGTTGCAAATGCTGTTGGTGCTGTTTGTACAATACCAAAGTCTTCATCTGCTGGACACTCTAATACTGGTGCAACATCATCACAAGCTTGACCGATAGTCCAAGTGTAAGTAGTCTCACATTCACCAATATTTCCACATCCATCATCTGCTGTAAATGTACGTACTAATGTGTACTCTTCAACACTTCCAGATTCACATATTACATCAAGAATTGAGCAATCAGGATGAACATCAGTCCAATCGGAAGAATTACAAGAAGGTTCAAATGTATTTACATAACTTACAGCAATAATTGCAGCATTGCTTACAAGTCTTAACTCCCATCTATTATTTCCTGAATTAAAGATTAAAGAATATGGTTCTGTATTAACTTGACCTTGATACTCATTAACACTCACGTCATAAAGATTATATCCATCTATATCAGTACCAATAGCATCTTCGAAATTAATTAGGAATGAATTTCCAACATAAAAACAATCAAATGTAATTCCACTTACACCATTTCCTGATGTACTTGTACTAGATGAAATCACATCTGTATAATCAGCCGTTTCACCATTACCTTGACAGTTATCTGTCCAAGTTGCTTTATCAATAAAGTCTGGTGTTTCAGTTACAGTACCAAAGTCTTCACCTGCTGGGCAAGTTAATTCTGGTGCTGTTGTATCATTTATAATAAATGTACATACTAATGGATCTGCTGATTTGTTTCCACAACTATCCTCTACATCAAATGTAACTGTTAATGTCGTTGAACAATCTGATTTAGATTCCTCTAATCCGATTACAGTAAATGTTAAGTCTTCAACTGCAGTACAGTTATCAGTATAACATCCGTAAATTGATCCTATTGCTCCTGCTGGAATTCCTCCTACAGTCCATTCTGAATCTACTGATATTACATCTCCATCTACCAGAGAAAGACTTGCATCTTCTGGACAAGCTAAGCCATCCCAATCACTAGTATTAAGAACCATAACTTCATCTGTACACTGACCAGTAGCCATTGGACCTTCAGAATCACCTCCTTGGTAGTTCACTTTGAATGTAGGGTAAACATTACCACAATCATCTTTAACGATGTATTCAAATACTCGTATCCACTCACAATCTGATCCTATAGCTAATTTTTCAATCTTAGTTACATTATCTGCTGTAATATCTGTACAGTTATCTGAGAATAATGCTGCTATATCTTCTTCTGTTGGTTCTCCCAAATCAGAATCTTTACATGCATTTACTGTATTCTCTCCCATTGGAATCTCTCCATCTAATTCTGGAGCCATTGTATCTGCACCACTGTTTACAATTACTAAGTTTGGTAATTTGTTTCCACAAGTATCTTTAATCTCATACTCGTAAGTAGCAGTCCATCCACAATCATCTCCTTGAATATTAGGCTCAAATGGCGTAACCATTACATCTCCACAGTTATCTGTATAAGCATCCTGAATAGCTCCTAAATCTGGCGCTCCTGGATTTTCGCTTAAACACTGTAAGCCTGTAACACCTTCTGGTAAGTTTCCTACCAATTCTGGTGCAGACTTATCTCCACCGTTATGGTAAATTTTAACTGGTGCTGCATAGTTTCCACAGTCATCAACAATTGTATATCTGTATAATACTGCCCATAAGCAATCTGTATTCTCCTCTGGAGATGTGATTACTAAGGTTGCATTTACATTTCCACAGTTATCTGTAAATAAGGCTTCAATCTCCTCCTCTGTTGGTGGAGCTGGTGCTCCTGATAAACATGCGTTTACATCTGATAATCCTTGAGGCAACTCTCCTACTAATATTGGAGCTGTTTCATCAATTACTGTGATTGTTTGTTTTGATGTTATCTCTACGCCACAAGAAACATATGAGAAATGAACTTCAAATGTTCCACAGCTTCCTGTAAATTCATCAGCAACTCCTTGAACCTCTCCATTTATTCCACATGTTCCATCAATACCATTGCTGTAGCCTAAGAATTCTGGCTCATAACTTGCTAAATCCTCACATGCAATACTAACGGATTCGATTGAATCGAATACTGGTGCTGGTGCTGGATTTACTTCTATATCAATCGGACCTGCACTTAATGGACGTCCACATACGTCATATCCTGACCAAGTTACAGTTAACTTTCCACCACATGCATCGTAATCTGGTACGATTGTAGCTTCTAATTCTCCTGAGATATTACATGTTCCTTCTAAACCATTTGTATAGCTTGCATTTGCTGCCATATAACCTGCGGCATCTACACAATCAATACTAGCTGGAAGTAATGGTGTTGTTACACTTGCTTCTGGTGCTGGGTTAACAATGATCTCAATTGGACCTGCACTTAATGGACGTTGACATTCGTCATATCCTGACCAAGTTACAGTTAATTTTCCTCCACATGACGTATAATCTGGTACGATAGTAGCTTCTAATTCTCCTGAGATATTACATGTTCCTTCTAAACCATTTGTATAGCTTGCATTTGCTGCCATATAACCTGCTGCATCTGAACAATCAATACTAGCTGGAAGTTCTGGTGTTGTTACACTTGCTTCTGGTGCTGGATTAACGATGATCTCAATTGGACCTGCACTTAATGGACGTTGACATTCGTCATATCCTGACCAAGTTACAGTTAACTTTCCTCCACATGACGTATAATCTGGTACGATAGTAGCTTCTAATTCTCCTGAGATATTACATGTTCCTTCTAAACCATTTGTATAGCTTGCATTTGCTGCCATATAACCTGCTGCATCTGAACAATCAATACTAGTTGGAAGTAATGGTGTTGTTACACTTGCTTCTGGTGCTGGGTTAACAATGATCTCAATTGGACCTGCACTTAATGGACGTTGACATTCGTCTAAGCCTCTCCAAGTTACAGTTAACTTTCCTCCACATGACGTATAATCTGGTACGATAGTAGCTTCTAATTCTCCTGAGATATTACATGTTCCTTCTAAACCATTTGTATAGCTTGCATTTGCTGCCATATAACCTGCTGCATCTGAACAATCAATACTAGTTGGAAGTAATGGTGTTGTTACACTTGCTTCTGGTGCTGGGTTAACGATGATCTCAATTGGACCTGCACTTAATGGACGTTGACATTCATCATATCCTGACCAAGTTACAGTTAATTTTCCTCCACATGACGTATAATCTGGTACGATAGTAGCTTCTAATTCTCCTGAGATATTACATGTTCCTTCTAAACCATTTGTATAGCTTGCATTTGCTGCCATATAACCTGCTGCATCTGAACAATCAATACTAGTTGGAAGTTCTGGTGTTGTTACACTAGCTTCTGGTGCTGGGTTAACAATGATCTCAATTGGACCTGCACTTAATGGACGTTGACATTCGTCATATCCTGACCAAGTTACAGTTAATTTTCCTCCACATGACGTATAATCTGGTACGATAGTAGCTTCTAATTCTCCTGAGATATTACATGTTCCTTCTAAACCATTTGTATAGCTTGCATTTGCTGCCATATAACCTGCTGCATCTGAACAATCAATACTAGCTGGAAGTTCTGGTATTGTTACACTTGCTTCTGGTGCTGGATTAACGATGATCTCAATTGGTCCTGCACTTAATGGACGTTGACATTCATCATATCCTCTCCAAGTTACAGTTAATTTTCCTCCACATGACGTATAATCTGGTACGATAGTAGCTTCTAATTCTCCTGAGATATTACATGTTCCTTCTAAACCATTTGTATAGCTTGCATTTGCTGCCATATAACCTGCTGCATCTGAACAATCAATACTAGTTGGAAGTTCTGGTGTTGTTACACTTGCTTCTGGTGCTGGGTTAACAATGATCTCAATTGGACCTGCACTTAATGGACGTTGACATTCGTCTAAGCCTCTCCAAGTTACAGTTAATTTTCCTCCACATGACGTATAATCTGGTACGATAGTAGCTTCTAATTCTCCTGAGATATTACATGTTCCTTCTAAACCATTTGTATAGCTTGCATTTGCTGCCATATAACCTGCTGCATCTGAACAATCAATACTAGCTGGAAGTAATGGTGTTGTTACACTTGCTTCTGGTGCTGGGTTAACAATGATCTCAATTGGACCTGCACTTAATGGACGTTGACATTCGTCATATCCTGACCAAGTTACAGTTAACTTTCCTCCACATGACGTATAATCTGGTACGATAGTAGCTTCTAATTCTCCTGAGATATTACATGTTCCTTCTAAACCATTTGTATAGCTTGCATTTGCTGCCATATAACCTGCTGCATCTGAACAATCAATACTAGCTGGAAGTTCTGGTGTTGTTACACTTGCTTCTGGTGCTGGGTTAACGATGATCTCAATTGGACCTGCACTTAATGGACGTTGACATTCATCATATCCTGACCAAGTTACAGTTAATTTTCCTCCACATGACGTATAATCTGGTACGATAGTAGCTTCTAATTCTCCTGAGATATTACATGTTCCTTCTAAACCATTTGTATAGCTTGCATTCGCTGCCATATAACCTGCGGCATCTGAACAATCAATACTAGTTGGAAGTTCTGGTGTTGTTACACTTGCTTCTGGTGCTGGATTAACGATGATCTCAATTGGACCTGCACTTAATGGACGTTGACATTCGTCATATCCTCTCCAAGTTACAGTTAATTTTCCTCCACATGACGTATAATCTGGTACGATAGTAGCTTCTAATTCTCCTGAGATATTACATGTTCCTTCTAAACCATTTGTATAGCTTGCATTTGCTGCCATATAACCTGCTGCATCTGAACAATCAATACTAGTTGGAAGTTCTGGTGTTGTTACACTTGCTTCTGGTGCTGGATTAACGATGATCTCAATTGGACCTGCACTTAATGGATTTTGACATACGTCATATCCTGACCAAGTTACGGTTAGCTTTCCTCCACATACAGTATAATCTGGTACGATAGTAGCTTCTAATTCTCCTGAAATCTCACATAAACCTGTTAAGCCATTTGTATAGCTTGCGTTTGCTGCCATATATCCTGCTGCATCTGAACAATCAATACTAGCTGGAAGTTCTGGTGTTGTTACACTTGCTTCTGGTGCTGGCAAAACTGTAATTGTTTTTCTGTATTCGATTTCTCGTCCACAATCATCTACAAATTTCCAGTCTACATATAAAGTTCCTCCACATGCATCATAGCTTCCTGTTTTTACTCCTGGTACATCTCCATTGATTCCACAAGTTCCTTCTAAACCATTACTATATGCTAAATTAGTAACGATATAATCGTCTGCTAAATCACATGTTACATTGATATTTGGTAAAGGATTTATAAATTCAGCCATTGGTGCTGGATCTACTGATATCGTTTGTGAAGCACTTAATGCACGTCCACAAACATCTTCTCCTGACCATGTTACTGTGATTTCTCCGCCACACTCATCAAAATTATTCGTTTGAGTTGGCTCTAAATATCCTGAAATATTACATGTACCTTCTAATCCATTTGTATAATACAATGAGTCTGCTTGATAAGAATCTGCATCTGAACAACTTAACATCTCATCCTCTAATGTATCTAACGTTGCCTCTGGTGCTGGACCTACTTTTAATTGCTTTCTTGCTGTAATTGTTCGTCCACATTGATCTGTATAAGTCCAATCTACAAACAATAAACCTCCACATGAGTTAAACTCTCCACTTAATACTCCGTCTACTGAACCATTAATTCCACATTCACCTTCTAAACCATTAGAATATGATAATAATCCTGCTTCATAATTTGCTGCTTCTGAACATGTAATATCTTCGTGTTCTGTTTCTTCGAAACTAGCCTCTGGCGCTGGTGTAACAGTAACAAATTGCTCATAATACAATTCTCTACCACATTCATCAACAAAATCCCAAGTCACTAATAATTCTCCTCCACATATTGTAGAAGTTCCACTTAATACTCCTGTTACTGAACCTGAAATTTCACAAGTTCCTGCTAAACCATTACTATAATTTAATGTGTCTGGCACAAATCCATCAACGTCAACACAAGAAATAACAATATCTCCTGGCCCATCTATTATTTCTGCCATTGGTGCTGGATTAACATCTACATCAAATGGACCTGCGCTTAGTGGGCGACCACAAGCATCTTCTCCATTATATGTAATCGTAATTTTACCACCACATGAATCATATTCTTTAACTACGTTTGCTACTAAAGATCCTGAAATTTCACAATCTCCTGTTAATCCATTAGTATAAGTAGCATCTCCTGCTGTAAAGCTTACTGCATCTGCACAATCAATACTTGTCGGAAGCTCTGGAGTAGTTACACTAGCTTCTGGAGCTGGTAATACATTAATATCTACTGTTGCGCTTAATGGGTTTCCACAAGCATCTTCTCCTGTCCAAGTTATTGTGATTTTTCCGCCACATGAATCAAAATCATTTACTTGTTCTGGGTTTACTGATCCATCTAAACTACAATCTCCTTCTAAGCCATTTGAATAATTTAATGCTGCTGCTACATAACCGGATGCATCTGAACATGATAATTCTGACTCAACATCAATAGCTTCAAACTCTGCCGCTGGTGCTGGTAAGACTACGATATCTACTAATGTACTTAATGGATTACCACATGTATCTTCTCCGATATAGTTTACTGTGATTTTTCCGCCACAAGCATCAAATAAATTCTTTTGAATTGGTGCTATTGAACCATTTATACTACAATCTCCTTCTAAGCCATTACTATAGCCTAATGATCCTGCAACATATGAGGATGCTTCCTCACAACTTAATGGTGTATTATCTGTTGCGTCTAATGTCGCTGCTGGTGCTGGTGTTACGGTATAAACCTTCTCCGCGTTTATTGTTCGTCCACAGTCATCTGAATACGTCCAGTTTACAGTAATATCTCCTCCACAAAGTGTAAAGTTTGGTGTTACTGTTCCTGATACTGATCCTTGAATTGAACATGCACTTTTTGATATACCATTGCTATATAATAAATCTTCTACTTGGAAGTTAAATGCTGCTTCACATGAAATTGTCTCTGGTGAAACTGGTGCAAATTCTGCCATTGGTGCTGGTAACACAACTATTGTTTGAGTACCTACAACGGCCATGTTTCCACATAGATCCATTGCTGACCATGTTCTTACTAATTCTCCGCCTTCACAAGCTAATCCTAGATTATCATAATTCTCATTAAGAATTACTTCAACATTTGCTGTACAGTTATCTGTTGCTGTAACATTAGCTGCTGCTGGTATTAAATCTATACATGATACTTCTGTATTTGCTGGAACGCCACTTAAAACTGGTGCTTCTGAATCACCTCCCATGTACTCAATAAAGATTGGCTCTGCAAAGTTCCCACAGTCATCTTGAATTGTATACTCAAATGCTGATAACCATTTACAATCATCATTACCTTTTTCTGTCGTTAATGTTTTTGTTACCGTTACTGTTCCGCAATTATCCCAATATAAGGCTGCTATTTCTGCTTCTGTTGGACCTAATGGTTTCTGATCATAACATAAGTTTAAACCATTCATTCCTGTTGGAACTTCTGATCCTTTATTTAATTGTGGCGCTTGAGTATCGCCTCCACTATAATGAATATCTAAATCCGCTAACATGTTACCACAAGTATCCATAATTGTATACTTGTAATTTGCTGTCCATGAACAATCATCGCCTTGAGGGGAACCAAACTTCTCTACTAGAACTTCTCCACAGTTATCTGTGTAAAGACCTGCTATTGTTGATAATTTTGGACCGCTTGGTGCTTGATTAAAACATAAGTTTAAACCTGTTGCTCCACTTGGAACTTGAGCGCCTTCATTTAATAATGGAGGTGTTCTATCTCCTCCTGTATAAGGAATCTTTATCTCGCCTTCGAATGAACCACACTTTATAGAGTAAGTGTATTCAACTGTCCAATCACAATCATTACCTGACATGATTGATGACTTGATAACTTCTGCTGGAGTGTCGCCACATTGATTTAAATACAAGTTCGCTACATCTGCCTCACTTGGTCCTGCTGGTGCCTCGTCTTGACAGCCTTCGATGAAAGATCTTCTCTCTAACGATTGTGCTGCGACTGTACTTATACTAAACCCAAAAAGCATCACAAAGGCAAACGCCTTCATAACTCTTGTTTGATTTGTAATAAGATCAAGGCTACAACACGATAAATTTGTGATAGACTGCCAGATTTTGGCGCGACCACCACTTCGGGTAAAATTGCTCATAAACATAATGTTTGGTTTTAAATTAAAATTATCTTAACATTTATTTTGACAACATTTCTGCAGTCTACATAACTAAAGCAACAAGTGCTAAATAATAGGTTTGGGACCAAATTTGAGAAATATTACTTTACATGATAATGTAAAATAAAATCACTCAAAAACTTGAATACATTACATATTCAAAAATCAATAAATGTGCTAATAATCAATTGTTGTGCTATCAAACAATTTTATGGTAAGAACACGAAAAAATAATTGCTATAATTCTATTTTTTTGTGTAGCTAAAATGAACAAAATTCACCTTAGAATAGTTTAAAAATAAAAGATAAAATATTGACTACCAAATAAATTTAACGTTTATTTAAAAATTAAACAGTTGAACAATTTTTTATGCATTTAATCGAAAAGCAATTCATTTTCAATGCAAAAATCGTCGATAAAATGTATTGATAATTTTATCTTTTCATGAAAAACACTATCCTCTTTTACGAATGGAACATGTACTCTGTAACTATTTAATAAAGAATTAATTAATGGTGATGACAACTTAGGATTTCGAAAGTTTAAAGCTTGAGAAGCATTAAGTAATTCTATGCCTAAAATACGTTCCACATTATGGATTAATAAATAAGCTTGAATTGCTGCATTTGCTCCCATACTGACATGATCTTCCTGACCATTACTAGAAACGATACTATCAATACTTGCTGGAGTCGCTAATTGCTTATTTGCGCTTACAATACTTGCAGCAGTATATTGTGGAATCATAAATCCAGAATTTAAACCAGGATTGTCAACTAAAAAAGTTGGCAAGCCTCTTAAGCCAGATACCAATTGATAAATTCTACGTTCAGAAATATTTCCTAATTCTGCCATTGCTATCTTCAAATAATCTAATGCTAATGCTAAAGGTTGTCCATGAAAATTTCCGCCAGAAATAATTTCATCTTCGCCAACAAATACATTTGGGTTATCAGTAACTGAATTGATTTCAGTTATAAAAGTCTTTGTTACAAATGCTAAAGTATCTTTTGTAGCTCCATGAACTTGAGGAATACATCTAAATGAATAAGGATCTTGAACATCTGTTTTTTCTTGATTAATTAATTCACTTCCTTCAAGAAATTCTCTAATCCGTTTTGCAGTTTTAAGTTGACCGTTATGAGGTCTCACTAAATGCACTAATTCGTTAAATGGCTCTATTCTTCCATCGAAAGCATCTAAAGAAATACTTGATATTAAATCTGCCATATAAGACAATTTATACGATTTCAAAAGCAAGTGAATCCCATAAGCACTCATAAACTGAGTTCCGTTAAGTAATGCTAGACCTTCTTTAGATTGTAATATAATTGGATCTAGGTTCAATTCTTTAAGGACAAATTCAGAATCACATATTTTGTCATTAAAATACACCTCTCCTTTTCCTATTAATGGCAATGCCAAATGTGCTAATGGCGCTAAGTCTCCAGATGCTCCTAATGAGCCTTGAGTATAAACTATTGGTAAAATATCATTATTATAAAAATAAACTAAACGCTCTACAGTTTTTACTTGTACACCACTATGACCATAACTGAGAGATTGTATTTTTAAAAGCAACATTAATTTAACAACTTCTTTAGGCACCAAATCTCCTATTCCGCATGCATGAGACATCACAAGATTTTCTTGTAATTGTGTTAAATTATCTTTAGAAATTTTCACATTACATAAGGAACCAAAACCTGTATTAATTCCATAAATAGGATTTTCCTCTTCTTGCATTTTAGTATCAAGATATGCTCTACACTTTGAGATTTTACTGATAGCTTCAGAAGATAATTCAATCTTCATTTGTTGAAAAACGACATCATTAATCGTAGATAAATCTAAAGTTTTAGAAGATATTTTATGGACAGTATTCATTATAATGTATTTGTTTTTTCAAAAATCAACAATAGAAAGCTAGTATGCAACAAATGTTAATAATTTATAAAATGTAAAAAAACACCTATAATCTATTATTTTTGGTGAAACTAAAATCATATCAAATGAAAAGAATTTTATTAGTATTATGTGCAATCTCTCTTTTTGCATGTAAAGAAGAACCTAAAGATTATGTTACATTAAGCGGAACAATTACAAATTCTCATGAGAGCAAAACTTTAAAGGTATTCAAAGATAAAGCGTTTGAAAAAATAATAGTTATAAATGAAGATGGAACATTTAGTGACACACTAAAAGTGACTGATGGTGATTATTCTATAAAACATGGTGATGAATTTGGCTCTATCTATTTAAAGAATGGATTTGAATCTTCTATCGAAGTTAATTATGAAGATTTTGATAACACCATCGTTTATAATGGTGATGGATCAGATATTAATAACTATGTGATACAATCGTATTTATTGTCTAATACCTATTTTACTGAAGATTTATTCTCAGATCCAAATACAGAGCGTTTAAACAAAGCTGTTACAGATTACAAAGCTGGATTTAAAAATTTAGAAACTAATTATAGTGGATTAGACTCTTTGCATAAGGCTAATGGTGCCAAGAATATGGAAGGCACTATCAAATCTATAAAAAAATATTTATCTGGAAAAATTGCGTTACGAGAATCACTTCCTGAAGGAATGACTTCACCAACTTTTGAGAATTACATCAATTTTAAAGGAGGAACAACGTCTCTTTCTGATTTAAAAGGAAAATATGTTTACGTTGATATTTGGGCGACTTGGTGTGGTCCGTGTAAACGTGAAATTCCGTCTCTTAAAAAAGTAGAAGAACAATTTCATGGCAAAAACATTGAGTTTGTAAGTATCTCTGTAGACGATGAGAGACGAAGTGGAACTAAAGAGAAAGCTTTTGAATCATGGAAAACAATGGTAAAAGATAAAGAATTAGGTGGCATTCAACTGTTTTCTGATAATGCGTGGCAATCTGATTTTGTTAAAAATTACAAAGTAAATGGGATTCCTCGTTTTATTCTAATAGATCCAAACGGAAACATTGTTAGTCCTGATGCTCCCAGACCTTCAAACCCTAAATTAGTAGAGCTTTTAGAAGAAAAACTTAGTGTTTAAGCTATTTCATTATTAATATAAAAAAGCCGCTCCATATGGAGCGGCTTTTTTATATGTATTTAACTACTATTTTATTATTTATTCTCTTGTTGTTCTTCTTCAACCTGAGGTTGCTCTGGCTGTTTAAATAAATCTAGATACGCTTCGCCTAAAGTTTCAACAACATGACTTGCTATTAGACTTTGATATCCTAAATCTTCAATAGCAATATCAGCAGATTTCCCATGAAGGTAAACACCAAATAAAGTCGCTTGTAAAGGATCATAACCTTGCGCAATCAAACCCGTTATTACACCTGTTAAAACATCACCAGTTCCCGCAGTTGCTAGCCCTGGATTCCCAGTGGTATTGACATAATATTTTTCATTGTATACTGTTATTGTATTTGCGCCTTTAATTACAATTATGCTGTCGTATTTTTTTGAAAAAACTTTAACCTTTTCAAGTTTATCAAAATCATCTTTCCATTTTCCTATTAAACATTCAAGTTCTTTTGGATGTGGTGTTAAAACAGTTTGTTTTGGTAATAATTTCAATACTGTTTTCTTTTTAGAAATGATATTAATTCCATCAGCATCAATCACTAATGGCGCAGTATTGGACTTAAGAAATTTTTCTAAAGCAGTAGCAGATTTAGCAGCTGTTCCCATACCAATTCCTAAACCAATTACTTTAGGTGCGATATCAAAACTAATATCTGTAATTAAATTCTCATCCTTATCTGTAATAACCATAGCTTCAGGTAAAGCTGTTTGCAATATTGAATAACCACATTTAGGAACAAATGTAGTCACCAATCCTGCACCAGAAACTAATGCTGCTCTACTTGCTAAAAGTGTAGCTCCTATTTTCCCATAACTACCACCCAAAATTAATGCATGGCCATAAGTCCCTTTATGAGAAAATTTTTCTCTAGATTGATACATTGGTAACACTTCATGCTTTCCAATAAGGGTGGCATCTGTTTCTGTATTGAATAAAAATTCCCTATCAATACCAATATCAATAACTTCCCATTGTAATGAAAATTTGGATGTGCCTGGTAAAAAGAAAATCAATTTTGGAGATTGAAAACTTAAGGTATGTTTTGCCCACACGACACTATCTTCATTATCAGTGATCTTATCTGTAAAAGCGCCTGATGGAATATCAACAGAAAGTGTATACGCTTGACTAGCTCTAAAATGCATAAACAATTGGGTAACCCATTCATCTACAGGACGATTTAAACCAATACCAAATATCGCATCAATAATTATATCATCCTTATGAATTTGAGGAAAGTCTTGCTTACAAGTCAACATTGCAGGCCATTCTTTTGTAGTTTCTTTAATACGATCATAATTAACTAAAAAGTCTTTTGAACGTTTATCACTACAATTAACAATATAGGTTTTAACATTATAGCCGTGAGTGATTAAATGTCTTGCTACAACTAAACCATCTCCACCATTATTACCTATTCCACAAAACACATGAATAGGAACTTGTGCTCCTTGCATTCTAATATGCAACCAATTAAAAATTTGGATGCCTGCGCGTTCCATTAATTCTGTAGAGGTAATGCCTTGTTTTTTAGCGGTTAACCTATCACCTTCATATATTTGTTCTTTGGAGAAAATTTTCACGTGTACTGTTTTATTTAAAAGTAAAAGTAATACTTTTGGAACTTAATATAAAAACAACTAAACGTAAGTTGTAAATCAAGAATAATGAAAGTTTTAAAATTTGGAGGTACGTCTGTTGGTTCGGTAAATAATATCAATCAAGTCATTTCTATATTAGAAGATAAATCTAAAACAGATAAGGTTATTTGTGTCGTATCTGCTGTTGGCGGAATTACAGATAAACTTCTTAATGTTGGTTACCTTGCTCAATCAAAAAATAACGACTACAAAGATGCTTTCATTGCTATTCAGCGTAGTCATATAAAATTAATTGAAGCTCTTATTCCAAAGAAAAATAAGGAGGTCATAACTTATGTTGAAACTAAACTTAAAGCACTTAAAGACCTCTTAGATGGTTTGTATTTGATAAATGAATTGTCTCCACAAACTTCTGATAAATTAGTAAGTTTTGGCGAATTATTGTCTTCATATATTATTGCAGAAACAATGAAATCGAGAGGGATTCATGCTGAAAGAAAGAACTCACAAGAATTAATAGTTACAAATTCAGATTTCACAAAAGCAGAAGTCATCTACAAAGCCACTAATACTAATATTAAAACTTATTTTAAATCTGCTAATCAAGATATTACCATTTTACCTGGTTTTGTCTCAAAATCTAATCTAGGAGAGCTAACAACTTTAGGTCGTGGTGGATCAGATTTTACAGCTGCTATTGTTGCTGCTGCATTAAAAGTAAAGCAACTAGAAATATGGACAGATGTTAGTGGTATGTACACCGCAAATCCAAAATTGGTAAAGCATGGATATCCTATAAAACGATTGTCTTATCAGGAAGCGATGGAATTGTCACATTTTGGAGCAAAAGTATTATATCCTCCAACGGTTCAGCCTGCATTAGATTTAAATATTCCTATCCATATTAAGAATACATTAAAACCAGATGAACAAGGTACTGTCATTTCAACAGAAACCGAAACGACGATTGTTTCTCCTGTAAAAGGCATTACAAACATAAATGACATAGCACTTCTCACTTTACAAGGTAGTGGAATGGTTGGTATTCCTGGGTTTTCAAAACGATTGTTTGAAACCTTAGCACAAGAAAAAATAAATATCATTTTCATCACCCAAGCATCATCTGAACATTCGATTTGCTTTGGAATTGATATTAAAAATGCTGACCTAGCAAAAACAGCTATTGATACTGCGTTTGAAAATGAAATTTCTTTGCATAAAATTGATCCAATACTTGTTGAAGACCAATTATCTATTATTGCTCTTATTGGTGATAACATGAAAAATTTTCAAGGTATTAGTGGAAAAATGTTTAGTACACTTGGCAAAAACAACATCAATATAAGAGCCATTGCTCAAGGTGCTTCAGAGCGAAACATCTCGGCAGTTATCAATAAAAATGATGTTAAAAAAGCACTTAACGTATTACATGAACGCTTCTTTGAGGTTAAAACAAAACAACTCAATGTATTTATTGTTGGCATTGGCAATGTAGGCGAAAAACTTATTGATCAAATTGCTCAGCAATACAATTTCCTTAAGAAAAAACTAAAAATTGATGTTCGCATCATTGGCATGGCCAATTCTAAAAAGATGATCTTTAATGAAGATGGCATCAACCTAAATGATTGGACAGCTCAGTTCCATTTTGCCGAAAAATCAAACTTACAAGGTTTTTTCAATAAGGTTGTTGATATAAATTTACGCAATAGCATTTTCGTGGATATTACTGCAAATGAAGGCGTTTCTAATTGGTATGATGATTATTTAAAACAAAGTATTGCTGTTGTTGCTTGTAATAAAATAGCATGTTCAGGAACGTACGAAAACTATAAAAAGTTACAAGATTTATCTTTGAGTTACAATACTCCTTTCCTTTACGAGACTAATGTTGGTGCAGGTTTACCAATCATAAATACACTTAATAATTTAATTGCATCAGGTGATAAAGTAACGAGTATTCAAGCTGTTTTGTCTGGAAGTTTGAATTTTGTTTTTAATAATTTCAGTGATCGTACAAACTTTCATGATACAGTTAAACGTGCTCAATTTGAAGGTTATACAGAACCAGATCCTAGAATAGATTTAAGCGGAATTGACGTTGCAAGGAAAATATTAATTCTAGCTAGAGAAAATGGCGGAAGTATGGAAATTGAAAACATCGATAACCAGTCTTTTTTAACCCAAACTAATCTTGAAAGTTCAACCGTAGATAATTTCTACAAAACACTAAAAACTGAAGAAGCACATTTTCAAAAACTTTACGCTTCTGCAAAAGCAAACAACTGTCAGCTTAAATATGTCGCAGAATACAAAAATGGAAAAGCAAAAGTTGGCTTAAGAGAAATCCCAGAAGGTCATCCATTCTATAATCTCGAAGGTAAAGATAATATTGTCATGTTCTACACAGAACGTTATCCTGAACAACCTTTAATAGTTAAAGGTGCTGGTGCTGGTGCAGATGTTACGGCTTCTGGATTATTCGCTGACATTATTAAAATTGGTAACAAATAAAGACTTCTTTTTTGTGGAAAAAGACATGAACCAAATACATATTTTCTCTCCTGCAACTGTTGCAAATGTCTCTTGTGGATTTGACGTCCTTGGCTTTTGTTTAGACACTATAGGAGATGAAATGATCATTAGAAAAACGCCTCAAAAAGGAATATGCATTTCAAAAATTGAAGGTTATGATTTACCTTTTGAAACTGAAAACAATGTGGCTGGAGTTTCTGCTCTTGCATTATATAATGATGCTAATCCAGACTTCGGATTTGAAATAGAAATCTATAAAAAAATCAAGCCTGGAAGCGGCATTGGAAGTAGTTCGGCTAGTGCTGCTGGAAGTGTTTTTGCAATGAACGAATTACTCGGAAAACCGTATAACAAAACACAACTCACCAACTTCGCTATGAAAGGCGAAGCTTTAGCAAGCAAGTGTGAACATGCAGACAACCTAGCTCCTGCCCTTTTTGGTGGTTTTACTTTAGTTAAAAGTCTGGCTCCCTTACAGGTTTTACAATTACCCACTCCTAAAGACCTTTATGCCGTTGTCATTCATCCACAAATAGAAATTAAAACCTCTGAATCTAGAGCGATTCTTCCTCAAGAAATCCCATTAAAAAATGCCATCACACAATGGTCAAATGTTGGTAGCTTTGTTCATGCTTTACACACCGAAGATTATAATTTATTAAGTGATAGTCTTAATGATGTGATTGCTGAACCTTATCGCTGTCAACTAATTCCGTATTTTGATGATGTGAAACAAAGAGCTTTGAAACATGGTGCTTTAGGATCAGGAATTTCAGGATCTGGTCCTTCTATATTTAGTTTATGTAAAGGATTAGACAGTGCAGAAAAGGTAAAAACTGCAATTCAAAACGTTTATTCTCAAACTTCTATTGATTTTGAAATTCATTTGTCAAAAATTAACACAGAAGGTATAAAAATATTATAACGATCATGAATTATTTCAGTTTAAACAAAAAAGCACCAAATACATCTTTTAAAGATGCTGTTATTAAAGGCTTAGCTCCAGACAAAGGCTTGTATTTCCCAGAACATATCACACCTTTGCCAAAGTCATTTTTTGAAAACATAGATCAACTTTCTTATTCTGAAATTGCCTTTCAAGCTATAAAGCAGTTTGTAAGTCCAGAAATTCCTGAATCGGTTTTAAAAGTGATTATTGAAGAGACATTGAATTTTAATTTCCCAGTTATTGAATTAGATAACAACATCTCTACTTTAGAATTATTTCACGGACCAACAATGGCTTTTAAAGATGTTGGAGCGCGTTTTATGGCAAGGTGCTTAGGTTATTTTAATACCAATAACACGAAAGTAACAGTTTTAGTTGCGACTTCTGGTGATACAGGAGGTGCAGTTGCAAATGGTTTTTTAGGAGTTAAAGGTGTAAATGTTGTGATTTTATATCCTTCAGGTAAAGTAAGTGATATTCAAGAAAAACAATTGACGACACTTGGTCAAAATATCACAGCACTTGAAGTTGATGGTGTTTTTGACGATTGTCAAGATATGGTGAAACAAGCGTTCTTAGATGAAGACTTAACTAGTAAAATGCAGTTGACCTCTGCAAACTCAATTAATGTTGCAAGATGGTTGCCTCAACTGTTCTATTTTATGTTTGCTTATAAACAACTTCATCATAAACACAAAGAGATTGTATTCTCTATTCCTAGTGGGAATTTTGGAAATATTTGTGCTGGAATGATGGCTCAAAAATTAGGTTTACCAATTCAACATTTTGTTGCCTCAAACAATGCAAATAATGTGGTGACTGAATACTTAAAAACAGAAACGTATATCCCGAAACCTTCTGTACAAACCATAAGTAATGCTATGGATGTTGGGAATCCGAGTAATTTTATTCGCATTCAAGAAATTTATAACAATGATTTTAGTATTCTCAAAGAAAATCTATCTTCTTATAGTTTCACTGATGAAGAAACAAGAGTTGCTTTAAAAGATATTTACACGACGTATAACTACATTGCAGATCCTCATGGTGCTGTTGGCTATTTGGGTTGTAAATCATATTTAAAAAACAATTCAAATTCGCACTGTGTGTTTTTAGAAACAGCACATCCAACAAAATTTTTAGATGTCGTAGAATCTGTTATTAAAACAAAAATTGATTTGCCACCTCAAATAGAAGCAGTTATGGATAAAGAAAAAGTAGCGACATCAATTTCTAATTACGAAGACTTAAAAGCATTTCTTATTCAGAAAAACAAAGCTTAAATCACAAAAAAATACACCATAAAAAAGTGGCAAATGGCACCTCCTAAAACGAAAAAATGCCAAATCACATGGTTATAAGGGATTCTTTCTACCGCATAGAACACAATACCAACCGTATAGAATAAACCTCCTGCAAATAACAATAACAATCCGTTTGTAGCCATTCGATCTGCTAAAGTTGAAAAATCGAAAACAATCAGCCAACCCATTACTAAATATAAAATCGTAGAAAAGGCTTCAAATTTACCTGTAAAAAAGAGTTTTAAAATCACACCAAAAGCTGCTATTCCCCAAACTGTATAAAACAATTCCCATCCTAAACTATCAGGCAACGTAATGAGTAAAACTGGTGTATAAGTTCCTGCAATAAGCAAATAAATACTAATATGATCTACAATTCTAAAATAGTGTTTCCGCTTTTCACCACTTACTGCATGATAAAATGTTGAAGCCAAAAACAGGATGATAATAGAAATCCCATACACAATAACACTAAACAAAGCATAAGGAATATCCTGTTTTAAAAACACAATTAAAAGAATAAGTCCTGCGATACCTAAAGCAGTACCAAAGCCATGACTCCAAGCATTTAAACGTTCTTCAAATGGCGATTGTATTCGCATTATTGTTTCGTTTGTGGTGTTTTATTATTGATCCATTTATTTGCTAAATCATAATAGTCAAAATCTAAAGCAGGATCTTGTCGTTTTAATCTTCCATCCTGAAACGCATGTTCAAGTATATCTTCAATAAGGAAATCTTCTTTGACATTAAGTGGATCAAATTCACGTTTTAATGAAATATCGAACAAATTTGCTGTGGTGTTAAACCAAAAAGCTCGCCAACCATTTCGTAATTTTTTAATCAGATTGAAGGTTGTAGTCCCAGTTTGCCTATGAATAAGTTTAATTAAAATCTGACCTTCAGTACGTGTTAATTTTTTGAGTTCTGCAGAAAACTCTTCTTCAATATATTTTTGAATAAGTTTTGCATATCGTCGTTTAGCACGTTTCGTTTCTAAGGTTTCTAGTCTTTCATTTAATGTCGTTAACCGTTCTGAAGCTAGCTTTGCATAAGGATATACTTTAATCGTTTTCCGTTTTAAAATTAAATACTTGATTCGGTCTTTTTTTGAATCAAATTTTAAGTTTTGCAATAATAAAACTTCATTCAGATCAATTGCTGTTGTAGGAATCGAATCGCCTTCAATCAAAATATACTCCACAGCAGTTGAGTCTTGTTGAATGGGTTCAATTTGAGCCATTACAAAGACTGGGAACACAATAAAGATGTACTTAATTAATTTCATTATGTAGTGTTGAACCAAAACCATTCCAAACACGATTTAAACGTTATTCAAAATTAAATATTTACAAAGTGTAAAACCTTAAAATCCTATTAATATTATACTTTAGAATCATAAATATAAGTCTCTAAGATAAAAAAGAGACTGTATAAAAAGTCTCTTTAAAAATTTTATTTGTCACATTGAGCGCAGTTGAAATGCAATACGAGTTAAAACTATAAGTTTTTCAACTGCGCTCAAAATGAAAAAGACGCTTACTTTTTAGAGTCGTTGCCTGTTATCGTCAGAACGCGTATCAATAAGGATATTGAAAGGATCTACGCCTACTTCATTTGGTTTTTCATCCACAATAATCGATAGTTTATTATTGATCTCTGTAATTTTATGTTTTTGTAAATACAAAATACGCTCTTTCTTTTTTCCATCAATTTCATCTTCAGCGAATATCCCAATGTCTATATAATCTTCTAATTTAACTGAAAGTAATGGCCTCTTCTTTCCTTCAGCTAAATACGAAATTGAATCACGACCAATTTCAGAATAAAAACGTTTTCCTTTTTCATCATTCCTGTATTTACTCACATTAAATTCTATATCGACTTTAAATTTACCATTATCCATTTCCGTAGAAGTAACATCTACAATACGATTATCATAAAGCGTGATGGTTTCAAACATATCTTTGATTACATATTGCAAGCTATCTGGAGTAACCGCTTTAATGTGATTCACCATATCTATTGATGTCGTATAAGGTGCTTCTTGAAATTTAACCTTTTCAACATAGGTTTTTAATGCATCATTAAGAACTCTTTCTCCAATATAATCACTCAATGCATAAAACACTAAAGATCCTTTTTGATAGCGAATATACCCTTGACCATCGTTATACATCAGTGCTTTTTCACGTTTAGACTCAAATGTTCTTTGTGTTAAATAATCATCTAAAGATTTCTTTAAAAATTTACGCATTTGAGGTTTTCCTAATTCTTTCTCAAGTACTTTAAGTGAGACATATTCTGATAAACTTTCTGATAACATTGTTGCTCCCAAAACATCTGCTCCTATCACCTGATGTGCCCACCATTGATGTGCTACTTCATGAACTGTAATTGCATACGTATAATCAATTCCACCTTCATCACTATCGTCAACATCTGCAATAAAACCAGTATCGCCTCCAAACGGAATTGTATTAGGAAACGATTGTGCAAATCCACCACTTGGGAATTCTACAATACGCAATTGCCTATGTTGATACGGACTAAAATTCTCGCTATTGTACTCAAGTGATGCTTTCATTCCATCCATCATACGCTCTAAATTGTACTCATGACCTTTGTGGTAATAAATTTCTAAATCGACATCCTTCCATTTATCACGTTTTACTTCGTAGTCTGCGGAATTATAAGCGTAAAAATTCAATATTTTACTATCCATTTTATAATGGAAATAACGACGCCCATTTTCTGTCCATTCTTTCTGAAGATAACCAGGTGCAATAGCAATTTGATCTTCACTTGTACTCACGGTTGTTTCAAAATCTATCCAATCACTATCTTTTGCGATGTAAGTATTCCCTAAAGCTGTAGAATCACTTGGATGAGGCTTGAGCTCATTTGGTGGTAAATCAAATTTCTTTCTCGTTTTATCATCTGTAAGCTCATTACCTCCAGAATAGCCTAAACTCGGAAACAATTGCATGTTGTTAATAAATGTACCATTAGTAAGTACAGGAGAATTATTATTAATTAAGGTATTGGCCTGATTTTTAACCGTAAAATTAAGTGTCATGGTGTCTCCTGGAACTAAAGGACGTTTTAACTCATAAATATTAAAATTAAAAATCGTATCCTCTTTAACTAACTCATTGTCGCGATCAAACTCAAACGTACTAAGATAGTCGTTATGATTCACAAAAATACTATCAATGGCTTCATTCGTTTTATTAATCATCAGATATTCTCCAGACGCTGCAAAGTCTCTTTTCTTCGGAAAAATATCAACATCAACCTTTACTGAAACGACTCTCGGTTGTGCATAATTTTCAAACTTCTTATACGTTTTCTCCCAGTCTACTCTTAATTGTTCAGTTTCTTTAGAAGAATAACGAACATTGTCAATATTCGTTTCCTTATAAATACTATAACCTAAAGAAAAGAAACCAATAAGTAACACTACTAATGTTATTGCTACAGGTGTGCTAAATCTCGATTTAGCAATCGACAAACGCTCTTTAAATGAATGTGGCAAACCTCTTACCCAAAATAAAGCAGTTACAATTAGCAAAATTAATCCAGATAAAAACCAATAGCTTTTATACAATAGATAACGACCTAGTGAATCACCATAGCCATTCATATCATCATATCTAAAACCAGGACCTTCATTATATTTAAATATAGCTTGCTCTATACCAGCTAAAGATAAAAACGGAATACCAATAGATATCACAATTAAGACGAATAAGCCTAAATAAGGATTTCTAATTAGTGTTTGAATTGCTAGTGCTAAAAAAGCCCATAAAACATAATTAATCAGTTTTAAACCGAATAATTCTTTGATGTATAAACCAAATTCAAAATCGTAATACCCTTTATAAATTTGGAATAGAATTCCTGCAACCATAATTACAGCAAGTAAAAGAATTTGCATTTTTACTATGGCGATAAATTTTGACAAAAACAAGGACCAGTTTGGAATTGGAGTCACATCAATCAAAAAGTTTATTCGTGTTGTTTTACTTCGATTCACTAGCATTCCTGCATATAAAAACGTACAAATATTTATCGCAATTACAAATGCGCCTCCACTTCTTAACATACGCCAAGTTTTTGGATATGTAGGTGTTGCATAAGGATTTCCAACATCTGCAAGCGCAATTAAAACGATGATTAATCCTACCAATACAATACTTATAAAAGCCCAACTTTTAACAATGTATTTGAAATCTATATTTGAGAGTTTCCAAGTGGTTTTTATATTCTGAAGTATTGAATAATCAAAATTAACTTTCGGAAGATTGATACGTGTGATTCCTCCAAAATTACGTTTGGTAGCACGTTCTCCTTTTTCTTTTTTAAATAATAAAAATGACACAGCATTCTGACTAAACTGAAAGAATTTATACACCAAACCGAAAATCAAACTCGCAACGCCTAACCATAATAAACGGTTGTAAAGAATCAATTCTTTGATAGGTATGTGTAATTCGTTTTGTTCAGAAACTGTCCAATATCTTGTATAATAATCTGATGCAGCAGCTCCAAAAGGATCTAGTAATCCTGCAACATATCTGTTATCTGGATCAGACAATAAACTTTCAGTAACACCTTGAACAAACAATAAAAGAATGACTGTTATAAATCCTGCTGCAATATTTCTTGAAAACGTAACGACAGCAAATACAATAGCTCCAAAGAGTAAAATATTAGGAAGAATGAATAACCAATAGGCATCAAAATAGGACTTAAAATCGAAAGCAGTAACTAATTCAGAGTTAGTTCCAGGCATTCTAAATCCAATGAACATACCTAAACCAATAACTAAAACAATGCATGTCACAATTAAAATGGAGCTAAAGAATTTCGCAAATAAATAGCTTCCTTTTGAAAATGGATACGAATACAAAATGGTATGCATTTCACTTTTATAGTCACGATATACAGACACACCAATAATTGACGGAAATAAGAAGAAAATAAAAACAGTCAATCCATTAAACAATCCTGTAACTCCACTAGGTGAATTTACAATTCGTGAAGAACCTGTTGTGGCTGTAATACTATCAAAAATCCCTGCTGTTGTCGCTGAAAAGAATAATGCTAAGGCAAAGAAAATTGCCATATAGATGTAAAATGCTGGTTTATTAAACCAATATTTTAATTCATGAAAAAATATAGTAGAAAACATAGTGTACTTTTTTAGTTATAAATTAATTAGCTTAAAACAGGTTCGTCATGTTTTAAGGCTATAAAGTACACGTCATCTAATTGTGGTTCTGATGTTTTAAAATCGGTGTCTGGCTGTTCTTCAGAAAACACTCTTATATTTAGCGTATTGTCTTCATTATAATTAGAGGATAACACATTGTATTTAGCTTCATTTTGTTCTAAATCATCGCGCTCAACAATCTTAGTCCAAACTTTACCAATCAATTCCTTTCTAGCAAGAGATGGTGTGGTTTGTTTCAAAATTCGTCCTCCATTTAAAATGGCCATATCGTTACATAATTCCTTTACATCTTCAACAATGTGTGTTGAAAAAATAACAGTACAATTAGTCCCTACTTCTCTTAAAACATTTAAAAAACGGTGTCTTTCTGCTGGATCTAGTCCTGCTGTTGGTTCATCTACGATAATTAATTTCGGATTATTTAATAGCAATTGCGCAATTCCAAAACGTTGCTTCATACCTCCAGAATATCCAGCTACATGCTTCTTTCTAACATCATACAAATTCGTGATTTCTAATACTTCTTTAACTAAAACGGCTCTATCCGTTTTTGAACTTACGCCTTTAAGCGTTGCAAAATAGTTTAGCAAATCTTCAGCAGACATTTTTGGATATACTCCAAAGGATTGTGGTAAGTATCCAAGCACTTTTCGCAATGACATATTATCTTCAAGCACATTGATGTCTCCAAAAGTAATCGAACCAGAATCAGGACTTTGTAAAGTCGCTATTGTTCTCATTAAAGACGATTTTCCTGCTCCATTTGGGCCTAATAAACCAAACATTCCACTACCTATTTCTAAGTTGAGATTGTCAATTGCTTTTACTCCGTTTTTATACGTTTTAGTTAAATCTTTAATGATAAGCTTCATCTGTACTTGTTTTAGTTTATTTGTCAATAAGTACAAAAATAAGAGGATTTGTTACAAAAACATTTTCCAAAGCCTTAAAAACAAAATAAAACCTTTTATTTTTACAGAAACACAAACAAAAGATACACATATGGCTTCAAAAAGCATACTTAATAAAAAATCAATTGATTTCTTAGAAAAATATTTAAACAATGCTGCACCAACAGGCTATGAATGGGACGGACAGAAAATCTGGATGGACTATTTAAAGCCTTATGTAGATGAATTCATTACAGATACCTACGGAACTGCTGTTGGAGTTATCAACCCAAAAGCTAAGTACAAAGTTGTAATTGAAGGTCATGCTGATGAAATTTCGTGGTATGTTAATTATATTTCAGACAACGGATTAATTTATGTAATTAGAAATGGTGGTAGTGATCATCAAATCGCACCTAGTAAAATTGTAAATATTCATACAAAAAAAGGCATTGTAAAAGGTGTATTTGGTTGGCCAGCAATTCATACTAGAAATAAAGGAAAAGAAGAAGCTCCAAAACCAGATAATATTTTTATCGATTGTGGTTGCACGACAAAAGAAGAAGTCGAAAAACTTGGCGTTCATGTTGGTTGTGTGATTACCTATCCTGATGAATTTCATATTCTGAATAAAGACAAATTCGTTTGTCGTGCTTTAGATAATAGAATGGGTGGATTTATGATTGCTGAAGTGGCTCGTCTTTTAAAAGAAAACAAAAAGAAACTGCCTTTTGGATTGTATGTAACTAACTCTGTACAGGAAGAAATTGGTTTACGTGGCGCACAAATGATTACTGAAACCATAAAACCTAATGTAGCAATCGTAACAGATGTAACTCATGACACGACGACGCCTATGATCGACAAGAAAAAAGAAGGTCATCTTGAAATGGGAAAAGGTCCAGTTATAGCCTATGCTCCTGCCGTACAACAAAAATTACGTGATTTAATCACAGACACAGCTGAAGCTAAAAAAATTCCGTTTCAACGTTCTGCTTTATCAAGAGCAACAGGAACTGATACTGATGCTTTTGCTTATAGTAATGGAGGCGTTGCTTCTGCATTAATTTCTTTACCTCTTCGTTATATGCATACCACTGTAGAAATGGTGCATCGTGATGATGTAGAAAATGTAATTAAAATGATTTATGAAACATTATTGAATATAAAAGATGGAGAGACATTCTCTTATTTCAAATAATTAATCATCTGTCAGTTCGAGCGCAATCGAAAACTATGTATTTTTTTGACTGCGCTCAACGTGACTTTTATCATTTATGCATGCAACATCAAAAACACTTATTCGACATTCCTGAAAAAATCACCTATTTAAATATAGCAAGCATCTCTCCTTCTTTTAAAGCTGTAGAACAAGCAGGAATAGATGCTGTACTTCAAAAAAGTAAACCTTATACGATTACTGTTTCAGATTTCTTTGATCCTGTAACAGAACTGAAATCGTTATTTGCTAAACTCATTGACACGAATGAATCTGAACGTATTGTTACTATTCCTTCTGTCTCCTATGGAATAGCTACAGTTACCAACAATATTAAACTCAACCCTAATGATGAGATTTTAGTAATTGAAGAGCAATTTCCTAGTAATATTTATGCCTGGCAAAACCTTGCTGAAACATACAACGCAAAAATTATTACTGTAAAAAGCCCAAATCTTAAAACGAATAATGCAAAACAATGGAACGAAGGTCTATTAAAAAATATAACGCAAAACACTGCAGTTGTAGCAATTGGAAATATTCATTGGTCCAACGGAACGATTTTCGATTTAAAAGCTATCAGACAAAAAACCAACAAGCATAATGCTTTACTTATAGTTGATGGCAGTCAGACAATTGGTGCATTTCCTTTTTCGATAAGAGACATTCAACCAGATGCTCTTATATGTGCTGGCTACAAATGGTTATTTGGCCCTTATGGCTGTGCTTATGCCTACTACGGAAAATATTTTGATAATGGTAAACCTATTGAAAACAGCTGGTCTAACCGATTACATAGTGAAAACTTATCAGAATTAACTAATTACGAATCGCAATACAAACCACTTGCAAATCGCTATGCTGTTGGAGAAAATGGAAACTTCATTTATGTAAAAATGCAAATTGAAGCTTTAAAACAAGTTATTCAATGGACACCTGAAATGATACAGAATTACTGTAAATCCATTTCTTTTGAAGCCTCTCAAGAATTGTCAAAATTAGGATGTATTATCGAAAATGAAACCTATAGAACACATCACCTTTTTGGTGTTAAACTTCCTAAGAATCTAAATGTCGAACGATTAAAAACCGCACTTCAAGAGCAACAAATATTTGTTTCGTTTCGAGGTGAATATATCCGAATCTCTTGTCATTTATATAATACAAAATCTGATTTTGAGACTTTAGTAAATTGTATAAAATCTGCACTATAAACTCTCGTTTTGGAAGAATACATAGACATCGTAGATATAAACGGAATACCAACAGGAGTTACAGCTCCTAAATCTGAAATCCACTCAAAAGGGCATTTGCACAACACAGCTCATGTTTGGTTTTTTACTTCGGAAGGTCACATCCTACTCCAACAACGAGCTGCTTCAAAAGCTATTTACCCATTACTTTGGGATGTGTCTGTTGCAGGACATATTGATGCTGGAGAAACTCCTAAACAAGCTACTGTAAGAGAAGCTAAAGAGGAAATTGGTATAACTATTACAGAAGAACAACTAATGAAAATTGGCGTGTTTGAATGCTTTCAATCGTATACAAATGGAATTATTGATAATGAATTTCACAACACATTTATAGCTGAAATTAATGTCAACATTGAAGACTTAACACTTCAAAAGGAAGAAGTTGAAGCTTTAAAATTAATATCAATCCCTGAATTTAAATTATTATTAAAAAACAGCGCAACTAATGGTCATTTTATAGCTTCAAACAATTCCTATTATGAAACAGTACTTGATGAAATTTCAACTATACTAAAGTAATTATTTTATCATTATTTTTCGAGTTGAATTCACTTTTTCAGAATTTATATTAACATAATACAATCCTGAATTAAAATCAGAAACATCAATTGCATTACCATCATAACTAACAACATCAACCATACGTTTCCCTAAAGTGTTATAAATTGTCACCTTTGAATGGAGTGCGTTTTTTATAGAAAATTCAGTAGTAGTTGGATTTGGATAAACAAGCACGTTCTTCTTTGCGTAATCAAAATCAATATTAGATAACGTTTCACCTTCAGTCACTATAAGTTCGGCTTCGTAATTTCGAACAAAAATAGTATCAAAATTTGACTGTACATTCCAACTATAAAAAATCATATCTCCTGGTATTCCGTTATTAGCAACTAAAGGGCTTTCAAAAGCACCTCTATCAACGATGGTTTTAGATTGATTATTAGAAAAGTAAACTTCACTATAATGCCAACCAATACTTCTTGCAACTCCAGTATTACCATATCCAGCAGTATAATATGAATAGTTTGGCAGTGCTCCAGATTCTACTCCAGAATAGACATCTGCTCCAAAAACACCACTCCATGTATTTGTAGAAGCACCTCCAAAACCATGATCATAATACGTAGAATGAATCGCAAAATTGTTATCAGGAAGCAAATTAGACTGTAACCCATTAGCATTGGTTCCTGTGAGATTCATTTTAACCGAACTCATATCTGTATCTCCCATTGTATTATCAATGGTAGCATTAGTATTTACATTCCATTTAGAAGTATCTAAACTCGCAGAAGTAAAATCATCGAAAAACATGAAGGTTGCTTCGCCATCACTTTCAGAAGTTGCAGAATTATCACCATAAGTCATATAAATATCTGTTCCTCCTGCTGGTATAGATAAAACTTTCACCCAAACCCGTGTCAATGTTGTATTACAACCAGATTCTAACCAATAACTTAATTGTGTTGCACTACCAAGTGCTGGAATAAAACGAACATCGTCACAATCTACCTGCATTTTTCCTTCAGAAATTAATGCTTGAGTATCTAACTCTACAAGAATTTGATAATCTGTTAATTCAGTACTTAAGCTGTTAGACACTGAATACATTCTAGAATAATCTTGAGCATTAGCTCCAGTAATTATTAGTAATATCAATAGTGTGATTTTTTTCATCTTATCAGTATTTTAATTTATACACAAAACTACTTTGAAAATCAATTGATGTAAATACGTAATTTGTCGTATATTTTATATTTTTGACTATGAATTTACTATTAGCAGTTGCTCCTATTCTTATCATAATTATCTACATCTACTGTAAAGACAAATATGAAAAAGAACCCAAAGGTTTGCTTCTTTTGTGTTTCCTTTTTGGTGCTATTGTTAGTATTATCATAACTACAATTCTATATCTTGGTTTTGATATTCTATTGCCATTAAAAGATGACTTTAGCGTTTGGCAACAATTCGTAAAAGCCTTTTTTGTAGTCGCTTTAATAGAAGAGTTTAGCAAGTATGTTATTGTTCGCTATTTTGCACAACCAAAATATGAATTTAATGAACCTTTTGACGGTATTGTTTATGCTGTTATGGTATCTATGGGTTTTGCTGCTACCGAAAATGTATTCTACGTATTAGAAGGAGGAGCTCAAGTCGCTGTTTTAAGAGCCTTTACAGCAGTTCCTGCTCATGCAACTTTTGGGATTTTAATGGGTTACTTCATGGGAAAAGCTAAGTTTTCTTCTAATCGAATTAAGTTAAATCTTTATGGATTAGCCTTAGCCATCTTGTTTCATGGTGCTTATGATTTCTTCTTATTTATTGATTTCATTCCTGGTATCTGGATTGGTGCTTTTGTATCTTTAATTATAGGTATTGTTTTATCTAGAAAAGCCATCGCAAAACATCAAGAGCGTTCTCAATTTAAATCATTGTGAAGAAAAGCTAGAAATTTTTACAGTTTTCACATTTTAGAAGTGCTTATATTATTAACTTTACAATACCTTATTAAACTTCAATTTTATGTATAAAATAAAAGTCAATGACACCCATAGTTTTGACATTTCAAAAGCAGATTTAGACAAACTAGATGCTATTGAAACCAACACAAGTAACTTTCATGTGTTACAGCATAATAGTTCTACTAAAGTTTCGGTATTAAACTCAGATTTCAACAAAAAAAACTACACTATAAAAGTTAATAGTAATACATATAATGTTGACATCAATGATGATTTAGATCAACTTATCGAAGCTTTAGGTTTTGAGGTTGGAGCTACCAAACAAGTCAATGATATTAAAGCTCCAATGCCTGGACTTATTCTAGAAATTAATGCTAGTGAAGGTCAGGAAGTCAAAGAAGATGATGCGCTTTTAATTTTGGAAGCCATGAAAATGGAAAATGTGATTACCTCTCCTAGAGATGGTGTTATAAAATCTGTAAATGTAAACCAAGGTGAAACCGTAGACAAAAATTCTCTTCTAATTGAATTTAAATAATTTTTACTCGTCAGTTCAAGTGTTTTGAGAAGTATGAACAAAATGTATCGAGAACTTTTCAATATAATTTTCAGAAGAAAATCGCTAGATGTGACATATTGATATATAATAAATATGAAAAAAATATTAGTTGCCAATCGTGGAGAAATAGCAATTCGTGTCATGCGAACTGCAAAAAAAATGGGCATTAAAACTGTCGCTGTATTTTCTGAAGCTGATAGAAATGCACCACACGTTCAATATGCAGATGAAGCCGTTTGTATTGGTCCTGCTCCTTCAAATCAATCCTATCTAAAAGGTGATAAAATTATAGAAGTCGCTAAATCTTTAAATGTAGATGGTATTCATCCAGGTTACGGATTTCTTAGTGAAAATGCAGATTTTGCTGAGATTGCCGAAAAGAATAATATTATCTTTATTGGTCCACGTTCTAAAGCCATCAAAATGATGGGAGATAAATTAGCTGCTAAAGATGCGGTTAAAGATTATAACATTCCTATGGTTCCTGGTGTTGACCATGCCATTACTGAACCAAAAGAAGCCATTCAAATTGCTAAAGACATCGGGTTTCCTATTCTAATTAAAGCTGCTGCAGGTGGTGGTGGAAAAGGAATGCGTGTTGTTGAAAAAGAAAAAGATGTTGAAGAACAAATGAAACGTGCCATTAGCGAAGCAACGTCTGCTTTTGGTGATGGCTCTGTTTTTGTTGAAAAATATGTCACGTCTCCTCGTCATATTGAAATTCAAATCATGGCTGACAGTCATGGTAATATCATTCATTTATTTGAGCGTGAATGCTCCATACAACGTCGTCATCAAAAAGTAGTTGAAGAAGCGCCTTCAGTCATTTTAACACCTGAACTTAGAGAAAAAATGGGACAAGCTGCTATAGACGTAGCGCGTTCTTGTGATTATTTAGGTGCTGGAACAGTTGAATTTTTACTAGATGCTGATCATAATTTCTATTTCTTAGAAATGAATACGCGATTGCAAGTAGAACATCCTGTTTCTGAATGGATTGCAGGTGTTGATTTAGTGGAACTGCAAATTAAAGTCGCTCGTGGTGAAGCCTTAAACATCAAACAAGAGGACTTAAAAATTAATGGTCATGCTTTAGAACTTCGTGTGTATGCTGAAGATCCTATGAACGACTTCTTGCCTAGTGTTGGTAATTTAGAAGTCTATCAATTACCTGAAGGCGACAATATTCGTGTGGATAATGGTTTTGAAGAAGGCATGGACATTCCTATTTATTATGATCCAATGCTCTCTAAATTAATTACCTACGGAAAAACACGTTCTGAAGCTATTCAGTTAATGATAAAAGCCATTGATAATTACCATATCAAAGGTGTTCAAACCACATTACCTTTCGGAAGATTTGTATGCGAACATGATGCTTTTAAAAGTGGAGACTTTGATACACACTTTGTAAAAAACTACTACTCACCTAGCCTTTTGGAAGCTAAACACAAGGAGGAAGCTGAACTAGCTGCAAAAATTGCTTTAAAATGCTATTTGGAAGATCATAAATTATTAAGGTTACCAAATTAATTCTTGTCATGGAGGTTTCGACTGTGATCAGCCTGACAAAACAACTAAAGACACAAATGTCAGGTCGAGCGCAGTCGAGACCTTATCAAAATAATGAAATTTTAAAATCATGAATACCAAAATAAAAACCCTTAACGACAAACTTAAACTTTCCAAATTAGGAGGTGGACAAAAACGTATTGATAAACAACATCAAAAGAAAAAACTAACCGCTAGAGAGCGTGTGCTATATCTTTTAGATGAAGGCTCTTTTGAAGAAATTGGTGCTTTGGTAACCCATAGAACAAAAGACTTTGGCATGGAAAAGCAAAAATTTTATGGTGATGGTGTGGTTACTGGATATGGAACCGTTGACGGAAGATTAATTTATGTATTTGCTCAAGATTTTACTGTATTTGGTGGTTCTCTATCTGAAACACATGCCGAAAAGATTTGCAAAATCATGGATATGGCTGTTAATGTTGGTGCTCCAATAATTGGTTTGAATGATTCTGGAGGTGCTCGAATTCAAGAAGGTGTGCGTTCATTAGGTGGCTATGCCGATATTTTTTACAGAAACGTACAGGCTTCTGGTGTAATTCCACAGATTTCTGCAATTATGGGACCTTGTGCTGGTGGTGCAGTGTATTCTCCTGCAATGACCGATTTTACACTTATGGTTCAAGATACCAGTTATATGTTCGTTACTGGTCCGAATGTTGTAAAAACAGTCACTAATGAAGAAGTCACTAGTGAAGAATTAGGAGGAGCAAGTGTGCATTCTACTAAGTCTGGTGTGGCTCATAAAACCTCAGCTAATGATGTTGAATGCTTAGAAGATGTTAAAAAACTACTGAGTTATTTACCTCAGAGTAATAAAGAAACGCCTAAAGATTTAGGGTTTGAATTTCAGGAAGAACTGAGAGATAGTTTATCTGATATCGTTCCAGAAAACGCAAACAAACCTTACGATATGCATCAGGTGATTGAAGGCATTATTGATGAAGACACATTTTACGAAATTCATAAAGATCATGCCGAAAATATC
Organism: Psychroserpens ponticola; assembly: GCF_023556315.2. Classification (NCBI taxonomy): domain Bacteria; kingdom Pseudomonadati; phylum Bacteroidota; class Flavobacteriia; order Flavobacteriales; family Flavobacteriaceae; genus Psychroserpens; species Psychroserpens ponticola. The sequence goes on from NZ_CP116221.1 coordinate 2,235,641, forward strand.
ATTGTTGGTTTTGCACGTTTAGGCGGAAAATCTATTGGTATTGTTGCCAATCAACCTATGTTTTTAGCAGGTGTTTTAGATGTGAATAGCTCTAAAAAAGCTGCGCGTTTTGTACGTTTTTGTGATTGTTTTAATATTCCGTTATTGGTATTAGAAGATGTTCCAGGTTTTTTACCAGGAACAGATCAAGAATGGAACGGTATTATTGTACATGGAGCCAAACTCCTTTATGCATTTAGTGAAGCTACAGTACCAAGAGTGACTGTTATTACAAGAAAAGCTTATGGAGGAGCTTACGATGTAATGAATTCTAAACATATTGGAGCAGACATGAACTTTGCTTGGCCTAACGCTGAAATTGCTGTGATGGGAGCCAAAGGTGCTGCCGAAATTATATTCAAACGTGAAATTAATGCTTCTGAAGATCCTGAAGCCAAATGGAAAGAAAAAGAAGCCGAATATGCTGAATTGTTTGCAAATCCTTATAGTGCTTCAGAAAGAGGTTTTATTGACGAGGTCATTCTTCCGAAGAACACAAGACGGAAATTAATCAAAGCCTTTTCAATGTTAGAAAATAAAGATGTAAAGAAGCCTAATCGCAAGCATGGAAATATTCCGTTGTAAAATTCCTGCGCAGGCAGGAATCTCATAACTATAAACTATTAATAAAAATAGGTCAAAAATCTAAAGTCTTTAAAGCAAAAAAGGAATTTCAAATGATTTTTATAGAAACTAAACATCAAACACGCGACCGTAATAATTTAAATCTACTATGTCTCCTTTGGTAGTTCTATAGTCTTTACGAATGGTGCCTTCGAGTTCAAATCCGTTTTTTAGTATTACAGCAATACTACCTTTATTTCGACTTCCTGCTCTGCATAAAAGTTTGACGAACTTATACTGCTTTACGATATGATCGACAACCAATTTAGTAGCTTCAGTCACGATGCCTTTCCCTTCGTAATTACCATCTATAAAAGAACCCAATTCTGCTTTTGGCACATTCAAATCGATATTCTTTACATCTACTAATCCAACAAATTCATTAGTTTCAATATCTGTAATCATATAAGGCAAATAGCTTTTATTTTCAATCCGCTTCTGAATGTCAACACAGTAGTTTTCAGTAGTTTCTAGCGTTAAGGTTTTAGAAACCGTTCCAGCAAAGAAATCTTCTAAACGTGGTCTATTAGTATCAATTAAATTGAAAAATGCTTCGCTTTCATTGGCTTGAAGTAGATTAATTTTATAGTGATCAAAAGTCATAATTTACTTGTCTAAAAGTCGTCTATGATAATTTATTTGTCCAAGATGATACGATAAATGCGTACTTAGATGTACCAAGAAAAACGCAGTCGTCATAGGTTCTTTAAAAACTTGATGCGTATAGTCTTTTTGTAAATCATCTTCAGTAATTTGTTTTAGTATTTGCGATACCATAACGCTTGCGTCATCTACCTGTTGTATTAAATCTTCTCGAGGAATATCTTTTAAAGAAAACTCGAGTTCTCGTTCTCTTACATATCCTGAATTACCTAAACCAGCTCCAATAAAATGATTTAAGTTTCCAATAAGATGTAAACATAAATTACCTGCGGAATTTGTAATTCCTTCTGGAGTTAACCACATGCTCTCCTCTTCATTATAAAGTTCAATTTCCTTTTTTAAAGCGTTTAAATCTCTATCGAATAATTTAATTAATGTATCTGTTAGCATTGGTTTCTATTTTAGTATTCTATAAATTTATTTAAAATATATTAAATTCGTCAATTCGAATAAATTTTACGATTAGAAATAAGTGAAACTTGTATCAAGAATAAGTTCTCGTTACGATTTTTCATACTACAAAATCACTCGAACTGACGCTTCATAATATTCATGAATTCACAACTCACAACAAGTTAAATCTTAGCCTGATACGTGTACAAATCAAAGTATCGACCTTCAGTTGCTATGAGTTCATCATGAGTGCCACGTTCGGCTATTTTTCCGTTTTCAATAACCAAAATTTGATCTGCTTTACGAATGGTACTCAATCGATGCGCAATAACAATGGTTGTTCTATTTTTTGTCAATTCTCCTAAACTCTTTTGAATAAGCGCTTCACTTTCTGTATCCAAATTAGACGTCGCTTCATCTAGAATAATGATTTTAGGATCAGCCAAAATAGCTCTAGCAATGGCAATCCGTTGTCTTTGCCCACCAGATAACTTAACACCTCTTTCTCCTATCATCGTTTCTAAACCATCATCAAAACGGTCTGTAAATTCATTGACATAAGCGGCTTTTACTGCTGCTTGCACTTGTGCTTCGGAAGCATTAGGTCTTGGGAACATAATATTCTCACGAATGGTACCTTCAAACAAAAATTCATCTTGCAAGACGACACCTAAATGTTGTCTGAAACTTTTTAAATTCACTTGAGACAAATCTTTTCCATCAATGGTAATTTGTCCTGATTTCGGATTCAAAAATGTTGCCGACAATCCTGCAATAGTAGATTTTCCTGAGCCAGAACTTCCTACTAAGGCAACCACAGAGCCAGATTCAGCTTTAAAATTAATATTGTGTAATACAGGTTTTCCTTCTTCATATGCAAAAGAGACATCGCTAAATTCTAATTCACCATTAAAATCTTGAAGTTCTATACTTCGATTTGTATCATCTTCTTCCGCAGCCATATTCATCAATTCTTCTGTACGATCTAAACCTGCTAATGCTTCGGTTAACTGACTTCCAATATTACTCATTTGCACAATTGGCGCAATCATAAAACCTAACACCAACGTAAAAAACAGAAAATCACCTGTCGTCATTTCTCCTAAGATCATATAATAACCACCAATTCCCATAATTCCTGTTGTGACAACTCCAATTAAAAAAGTCGATGAACTGGTCATTAAGGCTGTAGCTGTTAGACTTTTCTTTACGTTTTGATAGAGTCTATCAACCCCTTTTTCGAAGATTTTGTTTTCTTGATCTTCTGCATTAAAGGCTTTAATAACACGAACGCCTGCTAAGGTTTCCGTTAAACGACCTGTAACCTCAGCATTAATTTTTCCTCTGCTTCTAAAAATCGGACGAATATATTTGAAGGCTTTCAAGGCAATAATTCCGAAGATAGACAAAGGTACAAACACAAAAAGCGTCATCCATGCATTGAGTTTTATCAGAATAATTAAGGATACAATTGCTGTAAAACTTCCGCCTACTAATTGTACTAATCCTGTACCAATAAGATTACGAACACCTTCAACGTCTGTCATAATTCGTGAGACTAAAGCACCTGATTTGGTGTTATCAAAAAAACTAATGGGTAAAGACAAGACTTTCTTTTGCACTTGTGCGCGTAATTCACTAATTAAATATTGTGCTTGCACGCTTAGTATTTTTGTTAATAAAAAAGAGGTCACAGCTTGCACTGTAATTGCACAAATAACAATAATAATAAGTGTCCATAAAGCACTCGAATCACCATTTGGTACCACATCATCTAACAACACTTTACTTTGCCATGGTAAAATTAAACCAGATAAACTTCTAATAACAATTAGCAACAAACCTATAAAAACGAGGTTTCTTCGTGGCCAAATAATCGTTTTAAAGGCTTGTTTTAAAGTCACCTTTGGATTTTTAGTATCTGATTTATCTGTAGTTTTTAAATGTTGCATCGTTCTAATTTATGATACAAAGATACACTTGATATTGGTACGCTGTTTTTTCCAAAAGTCAATGTTTTGTTAATTCATTTTATAAGGTCGTACGCACTTCCTTTTCTCGTACTTTTGCGGCATGCAAAATAAGCCTACATTTAAAGTCGAATTTATTGCACTCATGGCATCGTTGATGTCAATTGTTGCTTTATCTATTGATGCATTATTACCTGCTTTACCAGAAGTTGGCAAAGCTCTTGGTGTAACGAATCCTAGTGATAATCAGCTATTGATTACCATGATCTTTTTAGGTTTAGGCTTCGGACAATTAATCTTCGGTCCTTTGTCTGATAGTTTCGGACGAAAACCTATGGTTTATTTTGGATTTGCTGTTTTTGTGATTGCTAGTATTATTTGTGTGACTACCAATAGCTTTGAAGTAATGATTGTTGGTCGTATCCTTCAAGGTGTTGGTCTCTCCTCACCTCGTACGATTGCCATTGCCATGACGCGTGATACTTATAGTGGTGACTTTATGGCGAAAGTGTTATCTATTATTGTGATGTTTTTTATTCTCGTACCAATTGTTGCACCAACCTTTGGTTTATGGTTACTACACATTTTTAATTGGCAAGCCATTTTTAATGCCAATTTACTCATAGGACTACTTATCATTTTATGGTTTTGGAAACGACAACCCGAAACCTTAAAAGACGAGAATCGAATTAAATTCTCGCCTGCCATTTTTATTACAGGTACAAAAGAATTTTTACGACATAAAGAAGCTGTGGCAATTACCCTTGTTTCAGGGTTTATAACAGGATCATTTATGGTGTATTTAAGCACGTCTCAACACATCTTTCAAGAGCAATATGCATTGGGCGATTTGTTTCCTTATATATTTGCCAGTACAGCCTTTTCAGTGGGATTTGCGACGTTTACAAATAGTAGACTTGTGATTCGCTTTGGATCGTTTAATATTGCATATTATGCTACGATTGCCTATGCGGTTATTTCATTAATATATGTGATATTATTTCACTCCGGAAATAACCCAAGTATTGGGATCTTGATTACTTTCTTTTTAATACAGTTTTTTGCTATTGGTTTTCTCTTCGGAAATTTACGTTCACTTGCTATGGAGCCCTTAGGCCATATTGCTGGTATTGGTTCTGCTATTAATGGGTTTGTGTCTACGGTTATGGCTGTGCCTATTGCTAATTTTATTGGTGGCTTTGTGAAGACGTCTGTGTTACCTCTTTTTATTGGGTTTTCTGTTTTTGGAATCTTGTCGTTAGTAATATTTTTATGGCTGAAACGGAGACGAGTTGATTTAAAATGTTAAGTTACTTTCGTCTTTCGAACAACTTTTTAACAAAACAAAACTGAATAACAATAGAATGGTTATTCAGTTTTAATACTGGTCTAAAATATTTCATTAAGCGACTTTTATTGCTTTATAATTTTTAAGGTATGTACTGCTTCTTCCGAAAATAACTTCACAATATAAGTTCCTATAGCTAGTGACGATAGGTCTAATTGTAAAGTTGCTGAAGCTGTTTCTTCAACAAACACTTCTTGTCCAACAAGATTATAAATCTTTACAGCACTTAGTACAGAATTGTAATTTACATTTAAAACATCTTTTGCAGGTATAGGATATACTGCTAAGGCATCAAGCTCAAACTGAGCGACACTTAAAGGCGCTTCTACCTCAAGAGTAAAATCTAATGCTTGTCCGTAACCGCCAAAAGGTCCAAAACCGAAGGGATAAAACAAAATTCCACAAGGATCTATTTCTGCAGGAGAATCTGGATCTTGATAGGTTTTTGTGATTCTAATACGTGTAGTTCCTAAAACAGCATTTGTTGGTATAGTAATATCCATAGTGACAGAAACGCCATCGCTTCCTGTGGAACCTGTAATGGTTCCTATTGAATAGATTTCGCCAGTATCGTCTAAAATGTCATTCTGATTCCAATCAATAAATGCAACAATATCATTGTCAAAAGCATTACCTCCACTATCGTAAGTGTTTCCTTGTACTTCAAGCGTATAAGTTTCGTCTTGATTTACAGTTATAATCGTTGCTGTTTCATCTATTGAAACAGAAGTTAAATCTGAATTATTGATGGTTGTTCCTCCAAAAGTAACTGTTGTTATTTCTTCTACCAAAACATCTACTTCATCGACAACACAATATGGAAGAGGAAAAGCAAGTGCTTCTTCAACTTCTAAAGTAAAATCTAAAGCTTGTCCGTAACCTCCATAAGGCCCAAAACCGAATGGGTAAAACAAAATTCCACAAGGATCTATTTCCGCAGGAGAATCTGGATCTTGATAGATTTTTGTGATTCTAATACGTGTAGTTCCTAAAACAGCATCAGTTGGTATAATAATATCCATACTCACAGTAGTACCATCATTCCCAGTGGAACCTGTAATAGTTCCTATTTGATAGATTTCGCCTACATCATCTAAAATATCATTCTGGTTCCAATCTATAAATGCAACAATATCATTGTCAAAAGCATTACCTCCACTATCGTAAGTGTTTCCTTGTACTTCAAGCGTATAAGTTTCGTCTTGATTTACAGTTATAATCGTTGCTGTTTCATCAACTGAAAGTGATAATAAATCAGTATTATTGATTGTTGTTCCTCCAAAAGCAACAGTTGTAATTTCTTCTACAGATGTATCTGCCTCATCAACAACACAATATGGGCTAGGAAAAGACTGTGCTTGAACTGTTAAAGTTAATAATGTAAGTACGAGTGTAATTTTCTTCATAAATTCTTAAAGTTTGATTGATTACACAAGGTATTAAAATAAAACACATTAACCGTTGAAGTATTCGTTTTTAACAGTATAGGCTACTCTTCTTTAGCCTTTTTAATAATCGCTTTTAAACGTTCTTTTCTTGTTGCCGCCTCAGATTTGAGTTTATTCTTTTTTTGAGCTATGAGCTTAGAGTGCTTGGCTTTATTGTTTCCGTTTTTTTGACCTTTGGGTTTTGGCATATCTAAAAAGTATTAATTATCAATCAAAAAATCTATAATAAGCGCATTTAAGATAAGCACCTTCCGGAAATCCAACAGGATGATCTACATCATGCTGGGTTTTCTGTTCAATAGAGAATGAACGTTGCTGTTTATGCAAGGTCTGTGCATTAATATCATAAAATGCAGTAGCTGTTACTCGAGAAGAACAAGATGCAAGAACTAAAACACCACATTTTGCTGTTAACTGAATTCCTAACTGAGCAAGTTGTGCGTATTTTTTCTTAGCTAAATTGACTTCAGTTTGTTGTTTCGCAAAACTTGGAGGATCTATAACGACAACATCAAATTGTTTTTTTTCTAAAATAAGCTGTTCTAATAGTTGAAAAGCATCACCAATTAATATTTTATGATGCCCAGAATGAGGATTTAATTTTCCGTTTTGAAGAGCTATGTCTAAAGCTTGCGAACTAATATCTAAACTAGTGACTTCATTTGCTCCATTAGCCAAAGCGTGCACTGAAAATCCGCCAGCATAAGAAAACACATCTAGAACCGTTTTGTTTCTACTTAAGAGTCCGACTTGCCTTCTATTCTCACGATGATCCAAAAAATAACCTGTTTTATGACCTTTAATAACATTTGCTGAAAAGCTAACGCCATGTTCTACAAACTGAACAACTTCACTTATTAAAGTACCAAAAACAACTAGTCCATCTTCTAATTGATGCGTCTTTGAGTTTTGCAAACCTCGACTCAAACGAATCACAACCGTTTTACATTTTGAAACTCGAACCAAGCTTTCTAGAATAGTTTCTAGGAAAGGCAACCATATTTCAGAATAGAGTTTTACGACCAATACTGAAGCATAGACATCTGCAATTAACGAAGGGAATCCGTCATTTTCACCAAATAACAAGCGATAGCTATTGGTTTTCGTTTTAAGCAACGGAAGTCTTTTTTGATAGGCATTTTCAATCTTTTTAAAAAAGAAGGCTTCATCAATAGTTACAGGTTTTGTATCGCTGTAAATCATTTTGATTCGAATTGGAGAATTGGCATCGTATAAGCCTATACCTATCATTTTGTTGGCTCGCTTTCCAAATATAATAGCTAAGTCTCCCGATTTTGCATCAGCATTTACCTTTACAATACTATCAGAAAACACCCAAGGATGTCCTTGTTGCACGTAATTTTCTCCTTTAGCTGTGAGTTTTACGGCTAGGCGTTTGGGTTTGTAATTGGTTTCTATATGTTTTGAAAAAGGCATTTAGTAAGGTGTGAAATCGTTGCGCAAAGAAACGATATTCTTTAATTTAATAGAAATAAAAAACGCAACCATTTCTGATTGCGCTTTTTCCAAATGTTAAGTAATTATGTTTATGAGATTCCTGCCTTCACAAGAATGACACGATGTTTATTTTACTTCTTCAAAATCTACGTCTTCAACATCACTTCCTTCTGCTTCGCCATTTTGGCTTGCATCTGGTCCTGGTGCTTCAGCTCCACCTTGAGCATCGGCTTGCGCTTTGTACATTTCTTCTGAAGCAACTTTCCAAGCTTCATTGATTTTCTCTAAAGCTGGTTCGATAACTTCAATTTCCTTAGTTTCGTAAGCTTTTTTCAATTCTTCAAGAGCTTCTTCGATTGGTTGTTTTTTATCATCAGATAATTTATCACCAAATTCTTTAAGCTGACTTTCTGTTTGGAAAATCATAGCATCAGCTTCATTTAATTTCGTTGCATTTGCTACTGCTTTAGCATCTGCATCAGCATTTGCTTCAGCTTCTTGTTTCATCTTTTGAATTTCTTCATCAGTTAATCCTGAAGACGCTTCAATTCTAATATCTTGTTTCTTACCAGTAGCCTTATCTTCTGCAGATACTTTAATAATACCATTTGCATCAATATCAAAAATCACTTCAATTTGAGGTGTTCCTCTTTGCGCTGGCGGAATACCATCTAAATGGAAACGACCAATTGTTTTGTTATCAGCTGCCATTGAACGTTCTCCTTGCAATACATGGATTTCTACTGATGGCTGATTATCTGCTGCTGTTGAAAATACTTGAGATTTCTTAGTCGGAATCGTTGTATTTGCTTCAATCAACTTTGTCATCACATTACCCATAGTTTCAATACCAAGAGATAATGGTGTTACGTCTAATAACAGAACGTCTTTCACATCACCTGATAATACACCACCTTGGATTCCTGCTCCTAAAGATACAACCTCATCTGGATTAACACCTTTACTTGGTGCTTTTCCGAAGAACTTCTCTACCTCTGCTTGAACTACTGGAATACGAGTTGAACCACCTACTAAAATAACTTCGTCAATATCACTTTTTGATAAACCTGCTGCTTTTAAAGCTGCTGCACATGGCTCAATTGTACGTTTTACTAAATCGTCTATTAATTGTTCAAATTTAGAACGTGTTAATGTACGTACTAAGTGTTTTGGCCCTGAAGCTGTAGCTGTTACGTAAGGTAAATTGATTTCAGTTTGCGCTGAAGATGATAATTCAATCTTCGCTTTTTCTGAAGCTTCCTTTAAACGTTGTAAAGCCATAGGATCTTTACGTAAATCAATATTTTCTTCAGCATTAAATTCGTCAGCTAACCAGTTGATGATCTTTTGATCAACATCATCACCTCCTAAGTGTGTATCTCCATCTGTAGATAATACTTCAAATACACCATCTCCTAATTCTAGGATAGATACATCATGTGTACCTCCACCAAAATCAAAAACAACGATTTTTTGGTCTACACCTTTTTTATCCATTCCATAAGCTAATGCAGCTGCAGTAGGCTCGTTGATAATTCTACGAACTTTTAAACCAGCAATCTCACCAGCTTCTTTAGTGGCTTGACGTTGAGAATCGTTAAAATAAGCTGGCACAGTAATTACTGCTTCACTTACATCTTGACCTAAATAGTCTTCAGCCGTTTTCTTCATTTTTTGAAGAATCATAGCGGACAACTCCTGTGGTGTGTATAAACGACCATCAATATCAACTCTTGGTGTATCGTTATCACCTTTAACCACTGTATAAGGTACGCGTTCTGCTTCTTTTTTAGATTCAGAATACTTGTTACCCATAAAACGTTTAATTGAATAAACCGTTTTTGTTGGGTTTGTTACTGCTTGTCTCTTAGCTGGATCACCAACTTTAATTTCTCCTCCTTCTACAAAGGCGATAACCGAAGGTGTTGTTCTTTTACCTTCAGCGTTTGGGATAACAACTGGTTCGTTACCTTCCATTACAGAAACGCAAGAGTTTGTTGTTCCTAAATCGATTCCAATAATCTTACTCATAATATTATATTTGTTTTAAAGATTTCTGCTTATCACAGAAACGTTGTGTTCATTTTTATTTACGATTTGATTATGACAATCATTATGCCATTACAAAAAATATGACATGATGTCAGAATTCTTTCTGAAAATTGTCTCATTAAATTGTAGTTTTGGTACGCGATTTGATGCTAACAAACAAATCTTATCCTTATGAAACATATATCTTACTTAGTTTTAGCGTTTGCTACATTTTTTATCTTGTCTTGTGAAGGCGATCCTGGTCCTCAAGGTCCACAAGGTGTGACTGGAGGCTTATTAGTATCCTCTGCGTTTGAAATTGAAATCGATTTTAATGCTGATGATGATTACTCTTTTATTGAAGCCTACGGATTTGATGTCTATCCGTCTGATGTAACTTTAGTTTACATTTTATGGGATACTGTAAACGGACAAGACATTTGGCGTTTGTTGCCTCAAACCGTAGAGTTTGATGATGGAACCTTAGTATATAATTATGATTTTACACAATCTGACGTCAGTTTCTTTTTAGAAGGCACTACTGATTTAGAGAATTTAGACAGTATTTGGACACAAAATCAGATCTTTAGAGTTGTAGTAGTTCCTGCAGATAATATAGATAATCTTGATACTTCTAATCTAAATACGGTTATGCAAGCCTCTAATATTGAAAGTTTTAATATTAGATAATACAGAATCTTATACTAGACGTGTTGCACATGTTTAACAAAACGTATATTTGCTCTACAACTAAAACGATTTAGTAAATGGAGTGTATTTCTGTTTTTGACATGCTCAAAATTGGCGTTGGTCCTTCAAGCTCCCATACCTTAGGACCATGGAGAGCAGCAGAACGTTGGATTAAAGAATTAAAAGGTTCCAACAAATTTGAAAAGGTTGAAAAAATAACTGTAGACCTTTATGGCTCTTTATCATTAACTGGCAAAGGACATGCCACAGATTACGCAGTACTTTTAGGTTTAAGTGGCGCAGATCCTGAATATATTCCCGTTGAATCAATTGATGTCATTATTTCATCAATTAAAAACACAAATACTTTAGCTTTTAATAACGAAAGACCTATAGATTTTGATATAAAAACAGATATTATTTTCAATAGAAAATTTTTACCTTTTCATTCAAATGCCTTAGTGTTTTCTGCACATATAAATGGAAGGCGTTATCGATCGACCTACTACTCTATTGGTGGAGGATTTGTTGTACAAGAAGAACGTAAAGTTTCTAAAGCCAATAAAATTATTTTTTATTGTACATATCCATATCCCATTTCTACTGGAAATGAATTGCTCAAATTTTGCACTGATTTAAAACTCCCTATTTCTGGTGTAGTTTTAGAAAATGAAAAATCAATAAGAGATGAAGCAACCATTGATTCTGAATTACATCGCATTTGGGATACTATGTTAGAATGCATGTATATTGGATGTCACACTGAAGGCAACCTTCCTGGAGGCTTAAATGTAAGACGACGTGCTTATGACATGCATAAAACCCTAAAAGGTGACACCACATACACAATTCCTGTTGAATGGTTAAATTCTATACGGAATACTGAAGTTAAATTTCGTCAAATTTTAAAATGGGTTAGTTGCTTTGCTCTTGCAGTAAATGAAGTTAACGCATCTTTAGGTCGTGTGGTTACTGCACCAACAAACGGAAGCGCAGGTGTTATTCCTGCTGTCTTGATGTATTATTTAGTTATTGAAAACCACGATGGTAATTTTGAAGACATAAAACGATTTTTGTTAGTTGCTGGTGAAATTGGCAGCATCTTTAAAAAAGGAGCCACTATTAGTGCCGCAATGGGTGGATGTCAAGCAGAAATTGGAGTATCATCTGCAATGGCTGCTGGAGCTTTATGTGAGCTTTCAGGCGGTACACCAGAGCAAGTTTTAGTCGCTGCAGAAATTGCCATGGAGCATCATTTAGGATTAACATGTGACCCAATTGGTGGTTTAGTTCAAATTCCTTGTATAGAACGTAATGCTATGGGTGCCATTAAAGCAATCAATGCCTGTGAATTAGCTTTAGATACTGATCCGAATAACGTAAAAGTACCTTTAGACAAAGTTGTGAATACCATGTGGGAAACTGCCAAAGACATGAATACTAAATACAAAGAAACATCAGAAGGAGGCTTAGCTGTTGGTGTACATTTGAGTGATTGTTAGTTTTTATCCTTCAGAATAAATAAAATTTAAGAAATCTCTGTATTTTTACGAATAATTAAATAGCATCACATGTCAACCGCAAAAAAAGAATACAAACGAATTACAGTAAAAACCTTAGTAGACATGAAGTCTAAAGGTGAAAAAATCTCAATGCTTACAGCTTACGATTATACTATGGCTAAAATAGTAGATGAAGCTGGGATTGATGTAATTTTAGTAGGCGATTCGGCAAGTAATGTCATGGCAGGACATGAAACAACACTTCCTATAACTTTAGATCAAATGATATATCATGCGTCATCAGTAGTGAGAGCTATTGACAGAGCTCTAGTTGTTGTCGATTTGCCTTTTGGAAGTTATCAAAGTGATCCCAAAGAAGCCTTACGTTCTGCTATTCGAATTATGAAAGAATCTGGTGGTCACGCTGTAAAGATGGAAGGTGGAAAAGAAGTTAAAGAATCAATTAAACGCATTTTAAATGCAGGAATTCCTGTAATGGGTCACTTAGGCTTAACACCACAATCTATATATAAATTCGGAACTTACACTGTTAGAGCCAAAGAAGAACAAGAGGCACAACAATTAAAAGAAGATGCCTTAATGCTTGAAAAAGCAGGCTGTTTTGGAATTGTATTAGAAAAAATCCCAGCAACATTAGCTCAAGAAGTTGCAGCCAGTGTATCTATACCAGTTATCGGAATTGGTGCTGGTGGAGGAGTTGACGGTCAAGTATTAGTTTTACATGATATGCTTGGCATGACACACGAATTCAATCCGCGTTTTTTACGTCGATACATGAATCTATATGAAGAAATGACACAAGCTATTGGTCAGTATGTTGACGATGTTAAAGCTTCCGATTTCCCTAATGATAAAGAACAGTATTAATTTAGAATATTAGCCTTGTCTAAAGAAAAAATCCATTCTAACAGATCTAATCTTCAAGTCATTTATGAAGACAACCACATCATCATCGTAAATAAACGTGCTGGAGATATTGTTCAAGGTGACAAAACTGGAGACCAACCTTTAAGTGATGTTGTTAAAGACTATATTAAAGAAAAATACAATAAGCCTGGAAATGTGTATTTAGGCGTTGTACACCGCTTAGATAGACCAACAACAGGTATCGTAATGTTTTCTAAAACGAGTAAAGCACTACCTCGACTTAATAAATTGTTTTCAGAAAAGAAAGCGAACAAAACCTATTGGGCAATTGTTAAAATTAGTCCTAAAAAACCTAAAGACACTTTAATTAATTGGCTTAAAAAAAATCCAAAAAACAATAAGTCTACTGCATATTCTAGTGAAATTGATGGTAGTAAGAAAGCTATTCTACATTATAATTTAATAAAGGTTCTAGATAATTACTCGCTTCTTGAAATTGAATTAGAAACTGGAAGACATCATCAAATTAGATGTCAGTTATCTTGCATTGGCTCTCCAATAAAAGGAGATTTAAAATACGGATTTAACCGAAGTAATAAAGATGCGAGTATCAGCTTACATGCTAGACGTTTACAGTTTTTACATCCAGTTTCAAAAGAAACTATTGATGTTACTGCTCCTTTGCCAGATGATCCTATTTGGAATGCATGTGAAAATTAATAAGGATACTTGATGCTTAAAGTCACACCTTCATTTGGCTGTGAAACTAAATCAAATGTGGCATTAATTAATTGGGCTCTGCTTTTCATATTAATCAATCCTGACCCTTTTTCAGAAGAAACAACATCAAACCCAATGCCATTATCTGTAGCGATTATTAACAATTGTGAGTCTTGATAATCTAAACATACTTCAAGGGTTTCTGCTTCAGAATATTTCACCGAATTAGAAAAGAATTCTTGTAATATTCTAAATAAAATCAATTCATGCTTTTTGTTTGCAATAGCTTTATTTGAGCCATTTATAATTAATTCTGCGGAAGAGAATTTCATACGTTTTAGACGACTCAATTCATTCAAAACAGAGTCTTCAAAACCCATATTTAAAATCACTTCATTATTTAATGATTTTGATAATGACCTAACTTCTTTAAGGCTTTCCTTTACAATATCTGAAGTTTCACCAACCTTAACTTTTAAATCTTCTGGAGCTTTTGAGGTTAACATATTTAATTGCATACTTGCATAAGCCAATAATTGACCAACATTATCGTGTAATTCCCAACCAACATGTTTTAAGGTTTGTTCTTGTATCTCAGATTGTGTCCTAGAAATCTCTTCATTAAACTCTTGTTCTTGTTTAAACTTATCTCTTAGAATTTTGTTTTTTCTTTTCTGAAACGTCACAAAAAACAGGATGACCATGACAGCCAACAGCAAAACCACAAAAATCATATAACCAATTAGAGCTATCTGTTCTCTATTGATTGATTGCTCTTGTAAAGTGAATACCAAAAACCAAATGTTAAGCATGAGTATGTGAAAATATTAATATAAAACAAAAAGTATGTTCTAAAAATTACAAATTCAGTATTTACAGCCCTAAAATAGCTGTTAAAAATGAATAAAGGTGTTACAGTAAGATGCCATATTAAAATAGCTATACTAATGTAAAACGAAGGCATTTTATAATACTGCAATATGTATTCGCTTCTAATTAACTCTATAAAATAACAAATTACGTAAACCGTTATTATTAAAGTTGCCAAAATATTTTCAAATGGCAATCCCATTGTAAAAAACGCATCTGTAAACATGTAATATCCTAAAGTAAAAACACAATAAATCAGGAAAACCGACCTTGCAATAATCTTTAATGATTTACTTATTAGCAAATCTGAATAGTAAATTCCTAATAATCCTATAGACAAAAAGTTATAAATATTGTAAAGCCATGAATTCCTACAAAATATGCTGTTTTTTAAAGCTATGTACCAAGAATAGTCGAAATTATTTTGCAATACTTTTGTATAACCTCCTATAGTTTCAACAACAACTGTTAACCATAAAAAGTACACAAATATTCTAATCTTTTCATTCTTTGTTTTATACAAATACAAAGAACCAAATACAGCAGCTAATAAAGCAAATGATTTAGTTATTACAGAATCATACTGATATAAAAACTCATTCAAAGCTTGCTACTATTGAGGATAATTTGATCCTGGTGGCTTACCATTATCTCCATTATTTAAACCATTTCCACCATCAATATCATCTCCTCCGCCTTTTTGCATCGATAACATACTTCCTTCAGATGTATTTAGATATCCAGTTGGTACTAATAAAAAAGTTGTGTATCCAGGTTTACCTGCTTCTTGCTGATGAGCACCAGGATAAATCCTGATTCCATCCATGGTGTAACCTAAGTCTCCTGCTTGTTTTTGAGCCAAAGTAATAAAGTTTTGTAAGTCCTCTAAAGAGTACCAAGACGATCTATTATCTCCATCTTTTTCACCTTTAAAAATACTATCGTTTATTAAATTATATCGAGGGTCATATGCTTTAGTTAATGTCTTAATTTGATCAGGCTTAATAATACCTTTTGGAATTGGTGTGTCATCCATATTTTCTTGATTTTTATCACTATGAAAATAAAAATACATAGCTAAAGCACCTAAGATAAATCCTAAAATAAGTAATACTAATTTTTTCATAATTTGGTTAGTTTGAATTAATTGTTAGTCTAATGTATTGAAAATCTTAGGATAAAACCAACAAAACGAAAAAAATCTAAGTTTTTTCTTACTAATCAATGCATTTCAACCTAAATTTTTCACCAAAACCCTTCTGAGATAAATGATTGATAGCTGCTTCTGAAACCTGTAAAATTCTAGGATAACCACCAGTTGTCTGACAATCTCGCATTAAAATCATAAGCTTACCAGATGGCGTTAATTGCACTGTTCCTGGTAATACTAGAGAAGTAATAATGGGTTCAATTGTGTTTTCTAAAGTTTCATTGACATGATAAGCCATTCTGTTACTATCCTTTGAAATTGTAAATTTCGTTGATAAAAGTGTGTTTTGTTCAATTTTAGATAAACAGTTAAATTCCATGCCTTTGAAAACTTTGATTTCACTTACATTAAAATGGGTTTTATCAATTTTAATCGAAGCATTAATATTTTCATATGCATCACTAACTTCTGAAATTAAGAGCTGATCCCCTTTTATTAATTTTGATTGCTTCGTTAAAGTGCCATACATACTGTAACTATTCATATAGTATTCTGTTTGAAATCCTCCCTTAACTGCTAAATAAGCTCTAGAACCATAGTTTCGTTTTCCAAAAGTCAGGATATCATTTTTAGTCACATGAATACGCGTATTCATTTTTATGGTTTTGGAATTTATTTTCGGGCTTAAATCGGCTCCAGCCAAAGCAATTTCAATATCACAATGAAAGAGTAGCTTAGGTCCAGTCATTGTTATTTCTAAAATGGAATCTGAAATAGAGTTACCCAAAACAGTATTTGAAATAGTGGCTGATTGCAAATCCATAACTCCAGAAAAAGGAATTCCGTATTTTTGAACTCCAAAGCGTCCTATGTCTTGAATAGTATCATATAAACCCGTTTTAAGTACTTCAACCATAAACAACCTCACTTTCTATACTATAAGTTCCGTTTTGAACTGCTTTTAATATTTCATTATGTACTTCAATTGAAACAGGTATAAATTGAATTGTATCTCCAGCTTTTGCAAAACATGGAAGATTAGGTTCATTATTAAAAAATTCTAAAGGTGAATTCCCTATTATATTCCAACCAGCTGGGCTAACATTTGGATAAATTCCTGTTTGTTGATTTCCAATTGCAACTGCACCTTTTTCAATCTGTAATCTCGGACTTTTTTTACGTGGAAAAAACAGTTGTTTATCCAAACCTCCTAAGTATAAAAAACCAGGTAAAAATCCGATAAAAAAAACAGTATAAAAAACTTCAGAATGTCGCTTAATAATTTCTGATTTCGAGAGTTTCATTTCTATTGACATTTCATCTAAATCAATTCCAAATTTATCATCATAACACACCGGAATTCTCCAGAGTCTAAAGACATGATTTTTTGCGTTCGCTCGACTAAAATATAACGCTTTTAATGCAAAAACCTCGTCATAGACAACATCAATAGTACACTTATAAATAACTAATATCGAGTTATATGCATTATTAACCTGAAGCACTTGTTTAATATTTGATTTTAGAAGGTGGTTTTTAAAAATCAACACGTCATTTAGTATGTTTTTACTAATTCGATGAGGCCATTGCACCAAAATAGAACGTTCTGAAAAGCGATGATATGTAAGCTCAAAATCTTTCAAAAGTTACAAAATTTTTATTGAATTTTGTTTTAATTTATGTATCAAATTTTTTAAATTATTAACCACATTTTCATGATCACCATGAACGCAAAATGTATCAACTTTCAACTCCACTTCTACTCCATTTTTCATCTTTACTTTCCCTTCAGAAATCATTTTAAAAACATGCTCAAAAATCAATTCTGAATCACGAATTATTGCATCATTATTTTCCCTTGACACTAAAGTTAGGTTTTCATTATAATTTCTATCTGCAAAACCCTCATACATAACTTTTAATCCGTCAGTAATAGCTATTTTAGAAATCATGGATCGATAAGGCGCATAAAGAATTAAGTTTTCATCTACACTTTTTATTACACTAACTATTATTTGTGCCGTTTTTTTATCTATTGACGCTAAATTATACAAAGCTCCATGTGGTTTAACATGATGCAACTCTAAACCTATAGACTTCACAACCTCTACAAGTGAATCAATCTGTTCATATAAGGCTTTATGCAAATCTGAGACTGACATATCAATTATTTGCCTTCCAAAATTCTTTTCATCAGGAAATGACGGATGCGCACCAATTTTCACGTGATGCTTTTTCGCCAACTTAGAAACAAGCCTCATAGTTTCTAATGTTCCAGCATGTCCACCGCAAGCAATATTGCACGACGACAAGTAAGGCATCAATAATGCTTCATTACCAAAACCTTCACCTAAATCACAATTGATATCTATTTGTTTCATTTTAAATAAAACTGAATACTTTCAAAATACTTTTTACTCCTAAAAACATTACAATTACCAAAATCGCAAAACCAAACACATTTTGAAGCAATGAATTTTTATACTTCCCAAGTATTAATGATTTATTCATAATCCACAGTAAAAAACCAGACACAACAGGCAACAACAAGCCATTTGCAACTTGAGCGAATTTGATGATTTCGATAGACTTAAAACCAACAGATGAAAACAGAACCCCTAATACTAAGATAAATACCCAAACCATCCTAAATCGCTTAGTTTTCATATTCGAACTCCAACCCAAACAACCAGAAGCTACATACGCAGCTGCCAAAGGTGCAGTAATTGCGCTTGTGATTCCAGCAGCAAACAATCCAACAGACAAAAACAATGACGCATAATTACCAAAAAGTGGCTCAAGACCCTTTGCTAAATCAGCAGCACTACTAACTTCAAAAGTTTTAATTGCAGCAGCAGAAATCATAATACACATTGAGACTACTCCACCTAAAACCACTGCAATTACAGTGTCTTTACGAGCAAATTTAAGATCAGTTTCACTTTTCCATTTTTCCTTTACTAAAGACGCATGTAAAAATAAATTATATGGCACTACCGTTGTTCCAACTAAAGCTATAATCGTCAATAAATTGTTACCAGAAAAATCAGGAATAAATAACCCTCTAAGCACTTTAGACAAATTTGGTTTCGTCATAACAGCTGTGATCAAAAAAGCAAAACTCATTAAGATTACTAAAGAAATCAATGCTTTTTCCAAAATTTTATAATTCCCTATGTACAGCAATACAAAAGCCACAATTCCAATTAAAAGACTAAATAAATTAAGTTTTACAGCACCAATAACAACAACTTGAACACCAAACAAATTTTCTAAACCCAAAACACTTCCACTAATATTACCCGCTTCATAAGCTGCATTTCCAACAACAATAGCAGAAAGAATTAAGATAATAGCCGCAACTCTTAATAATGGATTAGATATTTGAGAACGAATTACCTCAGACAATCCTTTTTGAGACACAATTCCTAAACGCGCTGCCATTTCTTGCAAAACAATAGTAGCAACAATTGACAAGACCATAGCCCAAAGCAAAGAAAAACCAAAATTTACACCAGCAAGCGTACAAACAGTAACCGTTCCTGGCCCAATAAATGCAGCAGCCACCAAAGGTCCTGGTCCAATATTTTTAAACCAACTTTTAATCACGCTCTACAGAATTTAAAGCATAAATAGCAAAACTACCTAACCAATGACCACCTTCGTAACCATCACCCACTATGCTTGGAAGCGAATAATTAATATGCTTGTTTGAAATGTTTTTCAAATGTTCATATTCTTGCAAGTCTTTTGCTATTTCGTTTAAACTCCATGCTCTAGAAAAGTTAACACCATCCAAATGCACTAATTTCCCATCAGACCTATCACTGACTCTTCCTGTTTCAATGGTGAAATTTTTATTTTTTAATTGCGGAAGAAAATCATCTAGCCATGCTTTATAGTCCCCAGAAGACAATACACGCTTCATTAAAGCAGCTTCCTCTAAACAAGGTGACAGGAAGTCGAATCCACTTGGCTCCCAAGACAAAGGACACCCTGTATCAGTATTATAAAAATCTTTTGCACGTTGCTCTATAAGCGACTTCAATTCAACATTATCTACTGTTTTAGCATAATCGTAAGCAAATGAAAGTCCGAAGGCAGTATTTGAATGTTCTCCTACTCGAATCGGATAATTTAGTTTCGGAAGAAACTCCAAGTATTTATCAACGATCAAATCTGTAAGCGGCTGTAAATTACCCTCTAAAATTTTTGCATTTGGATCATCCCAAGTATGTAACTCTTCTGCTAACTTTAACAACCAAGCCCAACCATAAGTTCGCTCATAAGACGCATTATGTTTTCCGAAGAAGTAAGACACCTCTATCTTTATATTGTCTTCAGAGATGTTTTCGAGCAACATCCTAATACTCTCGTCACGATTATCAAGCTCTGGAAATTGCTTCAACAACGTCACTAAACTCCAGTGACCATGCACAGCAGAATGCCAATCAAAGCAACCATAAAATGCAGGATGTAATGCTTGTGGAGACTGAAGATCTTCGTTTCCACCAATAACCTGATTAAGCTTGTTAGGATACTCCGTTTGAATACAATCTATTGGCAATTGCGCTAATCGATTAGCTTCAGTCAAATTCAGAATTGGCACAACAGCTTTCTTGACTTCGATTTTTTGTTCAGAAACCGTAATTGATTTTTTTTCGAATGTATCGCAACTCAATATTAAAAGCGCAAAAAAGAGTAAATAATAGTTTTTCATGTTATAAATTTAAGACTTTAAACCATAACATTATTAAGATTTTTAACCCAACCAACCTTCACGATCCATACTTCGGTATTGAATAGCCTCAGAAATGTGAGAACCATTTATAAATTTAGAGTTTTCTAAATCAGAAATTGTTCTTGACACTTTCAAAATACGATTATATGCTCTAGCAGACAAATTTAAACGCTCCATGGCAGTTTTTAGCAATTGTAAAGACGCATCATCTAATTTACAATATTTTCGGATTTGCTTCATATTCATTTGCGCATTGTAATGCACACTTTCTGAATCTACAAAACGTTTGGTTTGTAATTCACGAGCAGCAGTTACACGTTTTCTTATCTCCACTGAAGATTCACCTTTTCTATCATCAGACAATTTATCAAAAGGCACTGGAGTCACTTCAATATGAATATCAATTCGATCTAATAAAGGACCTGAAACTTTACTCAAATAGCGTTGCATTTCTGCTGGAGACGATGTTACAGGAGCACCTGGGTCATTAAAATAACCACTCGGACTAGGATTCATACTTGCAACCAGCATAAATGACGATGGATAAGTCACTGTGAATTTAGCTCTAGAGATTGTCACTTCCCGATCCTCTAAAGGCTGACGCATTACTTCTAAAACTTCACGTTTAAATTCTGGCAGCTCATCTAAAAATAAAACGCCATTGTGCGATAAGGAGATTTCTCCAGGTTGCGGATAACTTCCTCCTCCAACAAGCGCCACATTTGAAATCGTATGATGTGGACTTCTAAATGGTCGTTGCGCCATAATTCCTGTATGCTCTTTCACTCGACCAACAACCGAATGTATTTTTGTAGTCTCAAGAGCCTCATTCAAAGTCATTGGTGGCAAAATACTAGGCAAACGCTTCGCTAACATGGTTTTCCCTGCTCCTGGAGGACCAATTAGAATAATATTATGCCCACCAGCTGCTGCGATTTCCATGCAACGTTTAATGCTTTCCTGTCCTTTTACATCAGAAAAATCAAATTCAGGGAAATCTAAATTTTTGTAAAACTCCTCTTTAGTATTGATAATGGTTTTAGAAATTTTAATATTCATATCGAAATGATCAATTACTTCTTTAATATTTTCAACACCAAACACTTCTAATCCATCGACAATAGCTGCTTCTTTTGCATTTTGCTTCGGAAGAATAAAACCTTTAAAACCTTCTTCTTTTGCTTTTACCGCAATTGGCAATGCACCCTTTAAAGGTTGTAGATTTCCATCTAAAGACAATTCTCCCATAATGAGATATTGCTCCAAAAATTCTGCTTTAATTTGATTGGTCGCAACTAAGATTCCGATTGCCAAGGTTAAATCGTAAGCAGAACCCTCTTTACGCAAATCTGCAGGCGACATATTAATGATAATTTTCTTTCCTGGTATTTTATAACCGTTATTTTGAAGTGCTGCCGCAATACGAAAATTGCTTTCTTTAATTGCGTTATCAGGAAGTCCTACGAGATGATAACCTATTCCGCTATCCACATTAACCTCAACAGTAATGGTTGAAGCTTCAACACCAAAGACTGCACTAGCATAAACTTTTTTGAGCATTTATAGAATATTTACTCAAATATAGATAATATTCTACAAATTATTATGTTTTAATACGTTGGTTAATTAAATTACAACAGTGATTACCGTATTTACAATTGTTTTTATGATTTTATTTTTTAAATGTCCAAGCCTCAACTTTGAAACACCTGCCTGATACAAAGCGTTCAATACTAATAAATCTTTCTGACTCTTCAAAAGCCATTCGTAATCATCTGGAGTTAACTCTCCAGATTGTAACAAGCCTGTCCACCGCTCAAGCTTCACTTTAGAAAGTGTTAAAAATGACTCTACATCTTCTTTAGTTTCTTTTTTATAATCCGAATAACTTTCGCCCAAAACACTAACTAGTTCATCTTTTAATAGCTTTATCAATGCATCAATATCCATAACATCTGTATTTAATTGGTTCCTAAAAAGTTAAGAATATTAGTCTCATTGGTTTTATTCTTTTGCGCTTCGTATTTAATTATCAAATCTAAAGCTTCAGCAACCTGTAGCTTTGCTTCGTTTGTAAATGTTTCCGAAAGCTTCCCACCATCTTTCCAGCGCTTAAAAAAACCTGCCAATAGATTCTTCTCTTTGTTTGCAAGCACTTTCCACATAGCATAACTAACCTCATTATCTGGCTTGTTTTTTTCATATTCAATCATTTTCTGAAGCTCTAACAATAAATCCTGAACTTCCACCTCATAAACACTAAAGGATTGATCAGCATCACTCATAAGGTTTAAGCTTTCTACTTTTATTGAAATTGCTTGCTGGTAAGAATATTGATCAAAAATAGCTGTCTTAAGACTCTGACAAGAAGACAACACCAAGACTAGTGTCATTATGAAAACTGATTTTTTAATTGACACCATCTTTTTAATTGTTGCTTTAAATATCATGACCTAACAAATTAAGAATTGAAATTATTGTTTCTTTAGACATTTGGACTTCACAGTCACCTCCTTTACCCTTCTAGTTTTTTTCATTTTTCTAGATTTTATATGACTTAAAGTTATGAAAAAAATGGCCTAATTAAAATTTTCCCTTTTTTTCTATGATTAGTTTTTAATAAACCTAACAACCTGTTTTTTACTATTAACTTGAATTTTAAGGAAATAAATTCCGCTAGACAAGCTCCCTACATCAACAACAACATCTGTACTAGAATCTAAATTCTGAAACGTTTTCAAGAGTCTTCCGTTGATATCAACAATATTAATTTCACTCATTCCATCTTTACTTTGAATGGTTAGTTTAGAATCAGTTGGATTTGGAAATACTTTGAACATATCATTTTCAAATTCTGAAATAGATAATTGATCTTCAACAATTTCAGTAGACACTGTATTTGTTATGATTGGAGGATTATAATCAAAATAAATTGCTGCAGTATTATAAAAAATATCACCAAGAACAACATTGTCTTTAGGTTTAATTTTATAAGCAATAAATCCATGAGAATTAGACTCGTCGCTTGAACTATCAGGCAGATTAATATTATCAAAAACAAAACTAACCTCACTACCATTTAAGATATCAACACGACCTGTATGACTTAAATTTTCTAATTGCATGGTTGTCCAATCTAACTTATCATCTAATACATTTTCTACTGTTACATTAATAGCACTTGCAGTTCCAGTGTTTTGAAAACGGATTAAATAGTGTAAATATTTATCTACGTCTTCGATTAAGATTTGATCGCCTTCTAAAACTGCGATATCGTTAGGGTCGTATGAACCAATTACTGTTTGCTGTAATTCAAAAACATTATCATCTTCTGTCTCATCTCCCAAAACTGGATTTATAGTAGCAATTGCGACTAGCTCATCATCTATTTCTGTTGTTGGCGGCGCAAATACATTGAATTCTAAATCTATTATTCTTGTTTCAAAAGGATTTAAACTTGTGAAACCAAAAGTTAAGCTACTACTTGTTTGAGAAGATATCGTTTCACTTGCGTTTAAAAATTGGAGCTTTGTGTCGTCAAACTCGAAAGCTACAGAACCGCTTAACTGTGTAGTTCCAATGTTTTTATATACCAATTGGTATGTTGTATCGAAACCAGGTCTTGGATTGTTGATTGAGGGATAAATTACAATATTTAAGTCATTTATGACATTTATTGGCTCCATACAGAAATCGACATCTTCAGTATTACCTAAATCAGTAAATTCAATAAAAACAGAACTAGGGTTACTATTATAATTAGAAGGAGAATACGTAGTAGTTGTAAATTCTCCTATATTAATTGGTATTTGAAAATCCCCATTCTCTTGAGTAAATGTTGAAAAGCTATTTGAACCGCCATCATCTGAGGACACTAAAATATTAGGTAAGTAAATGTTGTTTTCATTACAATCGCTTGTAGGCAAATTCAGTTTAACTGTTCCTACAATTTCGTTACCAAGAACTCCCATGTTTTCAAGAAATATAATCGAATCATCATTTGACGATGCTGATAAAATATCTACATCACCATCATTATCAAGATCAGCAGCATAAACATCTGTTATTGAGTTGTAAAATGAAAAATTCATAGTATTTTCACTAAAGCCTTGAGCAGAATCAAACCAATGCAAGTAACCACTTGAAGCTGCTATGATGTCTATATTTCCATCATTATTTATATCGGAAGAAAACACAGCTCTATATTGCGCTGCTGTGGCAATAGTTTGACCTGTAAAGTTTCCATTTCCAGAGTTCAAATACACTCTTACAACACTATTATCTACAGAATTATCTGAAGAAGTAACCACAATGTCATTATCACCATCACTATCTACATCTGCAATACAAACATCACTCAACCCACCATATTGTCCAGGCAAAATATAAGAATTCGAGCTATAAAATGATCCTAAACCATCATAATTCTCATGCCATATCGATCTACCATTCGTTCCATCAGACCTTACAGTTACTAAATCTAAATCTCCATCTCCATCAAGATCAGCTGCATAAACAGCTTTCGGTAAATATGAAGTTACTATACTTGGAATAGGTATCGCATCGCTAAAATTACCATTTCCATCATTATTTCTATACCAAGCCATTGGTGTTACAACATCCAAATCGTTATCGCCATCCATATCTGCTGCAATGACAGAAATTGAGTATTGATTATTTTGAGAAATAACAATTTTCGGGCTAAAATTCCCGAAACCATCAAGATTTTTAAACCAGCAAACTTCTCCTGCATTAGAACTAGCACTAGCGGCTGAAATAATATCTATATCTCCATCTCCATCTAGATCTGCTGCATAAACAGAACCTGCATTTTGTATATCATCTGACACAATTATTTCTTCACTAAAACCACCTAAACCATCAACATTATCATACCAAGCAATTTTTGAATCAAATCTTGAAAATGAAATTACATCTTTATTACCATCTCCATTTAAATCAGCTGCAAAAACTGATGTTGCAAAATTTGCATTTGTACTTATAACATGTTCTTGAAAACTTATCTGCCCAAAAGACATCTGAAATAAAAAAAGTAATAGAAGTGTCGTCGAGTAATATCTTTTCATAGCATATAATTTACAAGCTGTAAGTTAACCATTTATTCAGGTTTTACAAACTCCAAAGCACGCCTTTCATTATAGTAAATACCACCTTTTTGAATAAACCCAACGTGACCACCAAACTTCGGCATTTCTAAATATAAGTTATCATTATGCTTTGCTTCTTTTACAGGAAAGCATTCCGAAGATAAAAACGAATCGTTTAAGGCATTTATTAGCAAGGTTGGCACCTTAATATTTTTTAGAAATTGTAAACTACTTGATTGCTCATAATAGTCTAAAGCATCTTCAAAACCATGCGCTTTTGAGGTATAAACCTCATCAAAATCTCTTAAAGTTTTAATTGAGTTAATTTTCATAACACTAATTCTATCAGGAAATTGTATGATTTTTAACTTTAACTTGTCAACCAAATGCTTTTTAAATCGAATTGCAAAAGCTTTATTCTTCAGTTTATGTAATTCTTTTGCAGAGCCATTCAAATAAACTGGAACAGAAATCGCAATTGCCGACTTTACTTGTTCAGGAATTTCTCGGTCTTCACCTAAATATTTAAGTGTAATATTTCCACCTAAACTAATACCTTTTATATAGACTTTTGAATACCCTTTATTTTCAACACAATGCTTCACGACATCATCCAAATCATCAGTAGCTCCAGAATGGTAACTATTATAAAATCGGTTATCCTCTCCGCTACAACCTCTAAAGTTCACACAAACAGCATCTACTCCATTTTCGTTGAATAATTTTGCAGTTCCTGTGACGTAAGGACGTTGCGCATGACCTTCTAAGCCATGAAGCAAAATGATGACAGCATCCGATTTGTTTTCAGAGTAACTCCAATCTAAATCTAAAAAATCATAATCCCTAGTTTCAATGCGTTCTCGTTGCTGTTCAAAGTTTTTGATTTTACGGACTAAACCTGAATACACAGTTGCTATAAATCCGTTTTTAAACTGAAATGGCGGTTTGTAGGTTGATTCTAATATTGGCATATTTAGCTACTGTAAGCTCCTTGCTTGATTTTTTTTAACAGCAGCAATATACAAAGGGTAACTCAAATAAAATATTGAAACTACTACTATTTCCTGTGCTTCAATGCATCTTGAGGTGTTGGCACGAAATGCCCTTTTCCTCCAGCTCTATCATCATCAAATGTCACAGGAATATCATCATTAAGCGTACGTTCGTTCCATGTTAAGCTTTCTGTACCATCATCTTTTTTAACCATTGTTATACAATCTTCGACAGGACAAACTAAAGAACATAAATTACAACCAACACAATTTTCTTCAATAATACTCGGTATTCTATTTGTTGGATCATCCGACAATGCAATTGCCTGATGCGCTCCATCATCACAAGAGATATAACAAAGATCGCAACCTATACATTTATCTGGATTTATTTCGGCTACGACTTTATGCTTTAAATTCAAATGCTTCCATTCAGTTACATTCGGTAAAGCTTTACCTGCAAAATCATAAATTGTGTTGTAATTCTTCTCTTCCATAAACTGACGTAAGCCAGCTTCCATTTCACGAACAATTCCGAAGCCATAATGCATTACAGCAGTACAAACCTGCACAGAAGTAGCGCCAAGCAATATAAATTCCACAACATCACGCCAAGTTTCAATACCACCAATACCAGACAAAGGCACTTTTCCTATTTCAGGATGCTGTGCTAAATCTTTAAGCATATGCATCGCAATTGGCTTAACTGCAGGCCCACAATAACCTCCATTACTACCTTTACCATCCACAATTGGATAAGGCGCATAAGAATCTAAATCGATACCAACAATACTTTTAATAGTGTTAATTAATGAAATTGAATCTGTTCCTCCTTGAACAGCAGCCAATCCAGGATCAGTAATATGAGAAATATTTGGAGATAATTTTGTAATTACTGGAATATTAGCAGCCTCTTTCACCCAACCAACGATGGTTTTTAAGACCTCAGGCTCTTGTCCGACCGCTGAACCCATTCCACGTTCACACATGCCATGTGGACAACCGAAATTGAGTTCAATACCATCCGCTCCTGCATTTTGAACATCTTTAATAATTTGCTCCCATTCTGCCCTGCTTTCTACCATTAAGGAAGCAATTACAGCGTGATCCGGAAAATATTTTTTGACTTCTTCAATTTCTCGAAGGTTATCTGCCAATGGTCTATCTGTAATTAATTCAATATTATTGAAACCCATCATTTTGGTGTTTCTATAATTCACCGAACCATAACGACTCGACACATTAACCACAGGAACACCAAGTGTTTTCCAGACAGCTCCTCCCCAACCAGCGTCAAAAGCTTTCATTATTTGATATCCTGAATTTGTTGGTGGAGCCGATGCTAACCAAAATGGATTAGGCGCTTTTATTCCTCCGAAATTTACTGATAAGTCAATCATGTTTTTGTTTTTAAATAGGTCTCGACTGCGCTCGACCAGACATTAGTTTATTTTCCATCTCCTCGATCCTAGCCGAGAGGTGTATATTATTTGTTTAACCAATTATGAATTCCTTGTGCTGCCATTTTACCATCGTAAGCTGCGTTTACAACTTCTGCACCTCCATTTACAGCATCTCCTCCAGCAAAATACTTTGGATTTGATGTTTGAAATTCATCATTAATTTTAATTCTTGTTTTATTATCTAAGTCTAAATCATCAATCATAGCATACAAATGACCTTGCTTTGCTTGACCAGTTGCTTTGATTACCATATCACATCGTACGATGAATGTATTATTCATATTGGTTTGTAGCTTTCCATCAACCATTTCGGTTTTTGCAAACTTTACACCTTCAACTTTACCATTTCCTGTGATAGCTATTGGAGTTACATTGAATAAACTATCCACACCAGCACTAATAGCTAGGTCATATTCAAATCCGTAAGCTCCCATTTTTTGTTTTGAGTTTCTATAAGCTAAAACCGTTTTACGCGCTCCCATTCTTGCCGCTTCAGAAGCAGCATCCATTGCCGTATTTCCTCCACCTAGCACCACAACTTTAGCAGGAACCTTAATTTCATGTTGCTTCATACGTAATTCTTCAATAAACTCAACTGCACCAACAACACCTTCTTTATCTTCACCATCCATACCCAAATGTCTCGTCACTCCTAAACCCACACCAATAAATATGGCATCGTAATTGGTTTCTAGAGCTGCTAATTCTTCTTTAGAATTGATAGCATTATTATATTTAATATTGAAACTCAATTGTTTTTGAAGATAATCAACTTCTTTCAACACTTCTTCATTTGTGATTTTATAAGGTGCAATTCCGTAAACGGTTAAACCAGAAGGTTTATCTTTTGCTTCATATATATCCACATCATAACCTAAAGTTCGTGCTTCACAAGCACAAGCAATTCCTGCTGGACCAGCTCCAATGATTGCTATCTTTTTTCCATTAGACTCTCCAACTTTAAAAATCACTTTTTCAGCATCAATTGTTTTGTTTGTTGCATAATTTTGAAGTCTACCTATCTGAATTGGAGGCACATCTTGATGATTATACACACAAGCTCCTTCGCACAAGACACCTGTTGGACAAACGACACCACATGCATTTCCGAGCCAGTTAGAATCGAAAATAGTTTTAGAGGCTCCTGTTATGTTATCTGTATGGATTTGCTTGATAAATAAAGGAATATCAATACTCGTCGGACAAGCCTGAATACATGGTGCATCATAACAGAACAAACATCGTGATGCTTCGTAAAAAGC